>CAVZWE010000023.1:0-69833 GCA_963778925.1 uncultured Alphaproteobacteria bacterium
GAGAGGATTGAAACCGGTCCTCGGTCTGCATTGTATCCGGGATTATCGACGAACTGAAAGTCGAAGGTGAGCGTTGCCCATTTGTTGAGGCTGTAGGCGTAATAGACTTCGAGGATCCGCTCCGGGCCGATAATTGAGCTGGCCATCGCCGATCAGAATCCCCAGGCCCCCGGCAGCGAAATAAGCGCGGGCTATTGGCGAGAGTCCTTCGACCACTCCTGCCACGCCAATTTTGTCATCCGGTCGCCCCCAGGCATTGCCCTTTAACACTGCTCCAAACGAAAGGCTCTTGTCGCAATCGGTCCAGCCGATGATCTCTGCGAGACCGGGACTCCAGCTCGCTCGCGAGAATATGCCCAGCTCATTCGTGAGCGCCTGCTCGATATTGGCGACGAAGCCGTAATTCGCGCGCACTTGCCGTGTCTGTGTAATGTCGGGGTAGTTCGGGGTGGTGACCGGCATGGCAAGTGCCTCTGCATAGCTCCCCATATTGGCGATATTCGCCCATCCCATCAAACGCAATTTTCCCGGTTGCGAGAACAGCGAATACCGCAGTTCCAATTCCCCGATGTATTCGCCGCGCTCCAGAATATGAGTGTTGTAACTGTTGCTGTTGGAGACGACCGGCACAAGGAAATAGCCGGCACGAAACGCCCAGGATTTCTGGTTCAGTTCGGCAACTGCACCCCAAGTGTAGCCTATCTTGTCCATGGTTAGGTCGTAGGAACCGCAGCAATACATATTCCAGTTGAGGAAATCGACACGCGGATCATGCGAATAGATGTTGCCGTCGAAGATATCGATCACCGCGAACCTGCCAGCAGTGACGGTTATCCGAGAGACATCCTGCTTTCCGGCGAGTTGGTTCGGGCCGTCCTCGATCGTCTCCTGCTCGCCGCCGAAGCCGAAGGTTTGCCGCACGAACACACGCGCGATGTCTATACGCGGCACCGGGAAGTTGGATTTTTGCGCTTCGCCGTTGGGAAAGCCTGCGACCCCCAGCGTGTCATTGAGACCAAAGCCCTGCATGAGTTCCGGATTGACATAGATTTCGGTGCCATCCCACGGGCGATAGCCGAGGAACGCGGTTGCGCTTAAGGTATTCTGTATCTGACTGGCACCCGTCAGGCTGTTCGCGCCTTGATAGGGCGAGCGAAAAGCCGGATAACCCTGCTCGATATAGTTCAATTGCCCGTGGACATTCCAGTTACCGGGGTCGATTGCCCAGGAGTCGCCTTTGTTGCCCGAGGCTGTATCTGCAGCTGTCCAGTCGAGCTTCCGGTTAAGTCCAAGCCGAACACTGTTGAGGTTAACCGTGGACAATTCGAAGCCAGTGCCCGATGGAAAAATGCCGCTGGCTTTTCCCAAGTGGTCGTAGAGATATTCCAATCTTGCAGTCCAGCCCGGTGCGATGGCGAGTTCAGCGCCCGCACCCAGAGCCCAGCCCGTGCGCATCCGCAAAACCTTGTCCTCGTCGCCGGTCGAATTAGCAGTTCTCCAGGAACCGCGCTTGCGACCAGGCAAATCCGCCGGTTGCGTAGAAAAGCCAACGGTCGAAGGAATAGCCAACCCGGCCGCGCACCGTCGAGACGAAGTCGAGCTTTTCGGTGACAGCGCTGGCCGCAGTTGATCGCGACGCGACGATGCCGTCATCGAGATAGTTCGGGAACGAGATATCTCCTTCAATCCCGACGAGCAGCCGCGACGGCAGCATATGATTGTAGCCGAACTGCAATCCGCCAAAGAGGCTGCCAAACGAGGAACTGGCAGCTGTTGGGTCTGGATCGAACAGGGTGTTGCGTCCGTATCCTCGGCTGTACCCGACATGGCCACCGACATAAAACCCTGACCAATCGTAGTTCGTGATCGGAGGCGCTTTGAGCGGCATCGAGCTAACAACTGAAATTTCCGCAGCCAGACAACTGGTCACGAAAAAAAAGCACGTTGTCGCAGCAACGCTGGCAAGCTGTATTTTATCAATAGTTTTACGCAAGCCAGCCCTCATTCCTAAACGGGGGATCAGGCGAAAAACCACGCTGGTCGAAACACGTCAAGAATAGTGCGCTTGGAATCGATCAAGCTTGGGAGCAGTCGCAACGTTCGAAGCAGGAATGATGTTCGGGTGAACCCGGACGGGACATTCTCAATTTGTTGCGCTCCTCAGGAGATTGTCAAGGCGACAAATGGCGCGGGATTGACCCTCCCATTTGTGCTCCCTAGACTGCCTGTGGCATTCCTTCACCCGGACGTGTAATGGCCAACTCTTCGGATCCCGCGCGGCGACGTCGGTCTGCCTCCGACGTGGTCAGCCTGGTGCGCGCCGCCACCGCACCTGTCCGGCAATCACTCGCCGTTTCGCTCTCGGCGCTGGGAGGTAACGCGCAAGCTGCCTTCGTCCGTTATTTCGACAGCGGCTACGATCCCAGCGCATCCGACCGACACAGCCGTCGTGGAGAGGAAGGGATCGCGGTTCGCAATCTTTCCGTTTGCTATGGCGAAAGATACGCGTTTGAGGGCTTGACCGGTGAGTTTGCGCCCGCGAGCCTCACGGCCGTCATCGGCCCAAACGGTGCCGGGAAGAGCTCGCTCCTGAAAGCGCTTGCCGGGATTATTCGGCCTGCCGCCGGCGAGGTGATTTGCGCCGCGCTTGCGCGCCATCGACTGGCGTATCTGCCGCAGCAGGACGAACTCGACCGCGGGTTTCCGATCACGGTCGCCGAACTCGTGGCACTCGGCGATTGGCGAAATTTCGGGTCGGTCCGCGAGCCTCCGCGAAACCTCGCCGCGAGTGTCTACGAGGCACTCGCGGCCGTCGGCCTCTCGACCGTCGCGGATCAGCAAATCGCTGAACTTTCCGTCGGTCAATTCCAGCGGGCTCTGTTTGCACGGCTGCTCCTGCAGGACGCCGACGTCATTTTGCTCGATGAGCCTTTCGCTTCCCTGGATGAGAGCACGACCGAGGATCTACTGCATTTCTTGCGGCGCTGGCAGGCAGAAGGGCGAACTGTCGTCGCGGTGCTGCATGATTACGACCAAGTACGCCGATACTTCCCCTCGACGCTTCTGTTGGCGCGCGCTCCCATCGCCTGGGGGGACACCTCGCTTTCGCTTTCGGCCGACAATCTTGCGCGCGCCCAAAAAGCGCTGGACCCGCCAGAGGGCGGTCGCAATGGACGGGTCGCGTGAGTGCACAATTGATTGGCTTTCTGATCGATCCATTCTGGTCATTCGGATTCATGCGAATCGCGCTGGTCGCGTGCTTCGCTCTCGCTTTGGCGAACGGGCCGGTCGGCACACTCCTGCTCATGCGCCGCGAGAGTCTGGACGGAAATGTGTTGTCGCATGCAGTCATGCCGGGCGCTGCGCTCGGCTTTCTTTACGCAGGCTATTCCTTGGCTGCCCTGACAATGGGGGGTCTGCTAACCGGGTTGGCCGTCGCGGCTCTGGCCGCGCTCACGGCAGGGTCAAGGCCGCAGCGCCAGAGACTCAAGCTTGATCGCCTTCTATCTGATCTCTCTCTCATTCGGCGTCCTGATCGTCGCTGCACGCGGCAGCCAGGCGGACTTGATGCACGTTCTTTTCGGCACCGTGCTTGCGGTTGATGTGAAGGCGCTGCTGCTTATCGCCGGCATCAGCAGCGTGACCATGCTCGTCGTGGCCGCGCTCTATCGCCCTTTGGCGGTCGAATCCTTCGACCCGGCGTTCCTGCGCGCTGTCGGGGGTGGCGGCGGCGCGTTCCGCGCGATTTTCATCATGCTCGTGGTTCTCAATCTCGTCGCAAGTTTCCAGGCCTTTGGCACGTTGCTTGCGATAGGACCGATGCTGCTACCCGCTGCTGCGGCGCGCTGCTGGACGCAGAAAGTGTGGTCGATGATCGCCCTTGCGACCGTCTTCGGAATGGCCGCCGCCCTTGCAGGGCTCCTCATTTCCTACTACGCGAATCTGCCCTCCGGGCCGGCAATCGTGATTGGCGCGGGGGTGATCTACGGCATGTCGTTGCTGGCGGCGGGTCGGATGCGGCTTAAACCCAACAGCCTTAGGGGACAGCGATGAAAAGCGATGCTTCAATCCGCGCTCGGTTCCGCGTTATTCTTGCGGGTGTTGCGATATTGCTCGGCGGCAGCGCGGCCGGCGCTGCCGAGAGGATCAAGGTCGTAGCAACGTTCAGCGTCATCGGGGACATGGTCGCGAACGTCGCCGGCGACAAGGTCGATCTTGTCACCCTGGTCGGACCGGCCGGCGACACCGAGCTCTTCAAGCCGTCGCTGGCCGACGGCAAGAATGTCGCCGAAGCCAAGATCGTCTTCATGAACGATCTCAACGACGAGTTCGAACCCTGGCTCGAACCTCTGCTGAAACAGGTAAAGTTCGGCGGCGCCAAAATCGTCGTGAGCAGAGGCGC
Organism: uncultured Alphaproteobacteria bacterium; assembly: GCA_963778925.1. Lineage (GTDB taxonomy): Bacteria > Pseudomonadota > Alphaproteobacteria > Rhizobiales > Xanthobacteraceae > Bradyrhizobium. Next base: position 4,403 of record CAVZWE010000023.1, read on the forward strand.
TAAAACCCACACTTCCACCGAGGAGCGCGCGCCGCGGAACAAATCCGCGGAAGAAGAGATCGACCAGCATGCCTGGCTCGACCCGAAGAACGGCGTCATCTACGTCCGGAACATCACCGCTGCCCTGGCAAAAAGCGATCCAGCCAATGCCGCGGAATATCGCGCGCGCGCGGACGCCTACGTCAAGGAATTGCAGGCTCTCGACGCCTGGGCCAAGGCCGAGATCGCCGCTTTGCCGGCAGCAAAGCGGCGTGTGCTGGCCTCGCACGATTCGTTGCAATATCTGGCGAAGGCCTACGGCATTACGCTGCTGTCAATTAATGGATGGACAAACAACAGCGAACCGTCCGCGGCCGAGCTGGCGCGTCTCACCCAACAGATCCGACAGGAGGGTATACATGCGCTGTTCCTCGACAGCATTACCGATCCCCGCGCCATGCAGCAGGTAGCCAAGGAAACCGGCGCCTCCATCGGCGGCACCCTCTATGGTGACGCTCTTTCGAAGCCGGGCGGAGAAGCAGACACCTATCTCAAGATGCTTCGTCATGACGTGACGACGCTCAAGGCCGGTATGATGAAGAATTGACGGAAATGAATGTCCCCCAACGGTCGCCTTTCGGCGGGCCACTGCTGGCGAGCGCACGTTCCCGCCTTGCGATAGCCGGTGCGGCTGTCTTATGTCTTTGGCTCGCGGTGTTATGGGCTAGTCTGTCAGAACCCACGCGAAAGGCTGCGGCGCCGTCGGCTCCTCAAGTGGTCAATACGTTGCGACTCGTTGTTGCGTCCGGACAGGCCGCCCCCGGCGGCGGTAGCTTCGACCGGTTTGACGTGGGCTCGCAGCCGATCGTTGCGCCGGTCAACAGTCGTGGCCAGGTTGCGTTTTACGCAAGCGTTGCGCGGGCGAAGGCGGCGGAAGGTATTTTCCTCGCGACCGTCTCGGGGATTACGAAAGCGGCGGCGGTCGGCGATACGGTACCGGGAGGCGGCGTCCTGTCCGAATTCGCGCGACATCCGCTTCCTGCGCTGAACGATGCGGGCAAGATTGCATTTGGCGCGAGCGTTGCCGGAGCGCGCGCCACCGAGGGGATTTTTCTGGCTGCCGAAGGCCGCCTCAAAGTCATTGCACTGAGCGGGACGGACGCGCCCGGTGTGCGAAACGGCACCTTTGTCGAATTCGATGCGCCGGTACTGAACAATCGCGATGAAATCGCTTTTGTGGGAACTGTCAGGCGAGGCCGGGAAACGCTGCAAGTATTGTATCTGTATAGTGGTGGCGTGTTGCGCAAACTCGTGGCGAGTGGCGACCCAGCCCCGCGCGGCGGTACTTTTGACCGCTTCGGTCTGCCCGCAATCAACAATAAAGGCGTTGTCGCCTTTCCTGCGGTCGTTGAGCAGGGTGCAATACTGGGCGGAATTTTTGCCGTCGGCGCCAGCGAATTGCACCTTCTTGTCGGCGCGGGGGAGATCGGACCCGGAGGCGAAATGCTGGTGCGCTTTTCGGAGCGGGCTGCGATCGATGATGAGGACAATGTGGCCTTCGTCGCGCATCTGGGTTCGAACGCCGCATCCGAAGCATTGCTGGTTGCCAATGCGAGCGGTTTGACGCAGTTGGCGATCGTGGGCGAGAGCGCGCCGGGCGGCGGCCGCTTTTCCGCTTTCGGGCCTTGGCCTAATTTCGGCCGCACCGCCACAATCGCCTTCGTGGCCGCGATCGATGACGGGCCCGGTCCCCTCGGGATTTATATCGGAAACCCCGGAGCCATTCGTCGGGTCGCCATGGTTGGAGACCGTCTGGCCAACGGCGGTGTCCTTCCCGCTCTCGCCCTCAACTCCGTCACCTCGGCCGGCTCGAATGGTGGCCTGACATTCGCCACCATGACCAATCCAGAAGAAGGCCAGAATGGCATCTATTATTACGGGCCGCCGGGGAGCTGAGGTTAGTTCATGTCATACGGCGGATATTCGAGAAACACATTCTTCGCGGAAATCAGGATGTGTTTGGTTGAGGTTTGCGACGGCACCTGCTCGCCCCGCAGCATCCGCAAGGCGATCGGCAGGATCTCGTAGCCGTAGCGGTCGAAATAATAGGCGACCGACCCCAGAACGACGCTGCCGCGATTGGCGGGATCGATCTCCTTCTTCTCGCTCGCGCCGCCATGGATGCTGCGGTCGGCGCCTTGGCTAACGATGACGCAATCGCTGATACGCCCGACCGCTTCAACCGCCGATTTGGCGGCGAGGGCGGAGGCGTCGTCGAGCGTAGCCACAAGTATTTTGCGCCTGGTTTGGGCGGTGAGAAATTTGGAGAGTACGCCACCGGCGCGAACTGAATGACCGGCACTATCCAATTGTACCGGCGAAAGGTCGGGCAGTTCCTGCATCAACCCTTCCGTGACGCCCTGAATGCGCGCGGTGACGGAAGCGCTTGGATCGGAGATGTCACCGAGGATCGCTGCGACCAGTGTCTGATCGGACCAGTTCTCTTTGGCGAATTTTCCCAGGGCTTGGCCGGCGATCCGGCCTGCCCCAATATTATCGGCTGTATAAAGCGGTGCGCCTGGAATGGAATAATTCACCGCGAGCAAGGGAATGCCCGCCGTTTTCAGTTGGCGTCCGATTTCGGCATTTGCTCTCGCATCGGAATTATATTCGATCAACAAGTCGACCTTGCTGGCGACCGCGTCCTTTGCATTGCCGAGTGCCTTCTCGGCGTCGCCGCCATTGTCGTAATAGATCATGTCTACGGGCAAGCTGCGTGAGGCGAGCTCAAAGCTGCGGCGGATTTCCGCGCCGGTGAAGCCCAGGCCATCGATCCGCGTGCCCGGCTCCTCGTTCAGATTGGCAAAGGCCACTCGGAAGCGCCGAGGCTCCGCGCCGGCAACGCACTTGGACGAAATCGTCGCCAGGGTGGCCAACAAGAAATGACGGCGCTTCATCCGAAACGCCGTCATAGAATCCCGTTCCGTCAAGCCTGCTTCAGGCACGCTACCGGATTGCTTCGATATTGACAAAGGTGCCCGTCGTGCCGACCGCCTTCGGAACAGTCATAGAGAGGAAGAAGGTCGCACGATTGCTGGTCGCAGCCTCAGCGGCGATCAAATCTGTACGAACGTTCTCGATGATGTGGATGCCGTTATCGGTAAGCAGTATCACGTGGACCGGGAAGGCTTCCATGGTGTCCTCGCTGGGGATCACTTCAACCACCCAGGTGTCCGTCCCGACCGCCACCACCTTCTGACCGGCGAGCCATGTCGCCGCGGCCTTGCCGATGCCTGGCGCCGCCTTGTTATAGGTGGCGTTCTGAGCGGGGAACTGCTTGAACAGGTCGCCCCAGCCGGTATGCACGAATACCGCATCCCCTTCGCGCAGGGTGACGTTGTACATCTTCAGGCCAGCCTGGATGTCGGCTTCGGTGATTACTGTGCCGCCGTCGAGACACGGCGTTCGGCAAGCCGCATTGGTTTTCAGCTTGCCGGCGTCCTGGAACACCTTGACCATGTCTAAGATTACGCCGCGCGTGGCGAAACTCTTGAGGTTTTCAAGCCCCAGCTTTTTTAAGTAGTTCTGAGTTACAAACTTACCCATTGGCGTCTGATTGTAGTAGCAATCCATGATGCCGATGTGGCCCATGCCGTCGATATGCGTGCCAACGTGGCTCTGGCTGAGATAGGTGTCTTCCATATAGGTCAATCTGTTCTTGCCGTATTCGCCACCGGGAACGAGTGAGGCGGTCGTCAAGATCGTCTTGGTGAACCGGGTACCGAATAGCGGCACACCGTCCACCAAATCGAAGGCCATCGGAATGACGGCGCCGGTCTGGATTTCCGCAGCGGCAGCCTTGGTTACCGCGGGAGTAATGCGATTGGTCGCTCCAGTCTGATCGTCCGGACCGAAAGGAGACGGCTTCACCAACGTCTTGCAATCGCTCTGTGCGTGAGCGATGCCGAAACTGCCGAAGAGCGCAAATGCCGATAATGCGATGCCAATGATCGCGCCGTGCTTCATGATCGCCTCCCTAAGACCTGCAGACTCGGATGGACTGCATTAGTGCCCACGATCATGGCAGCCTTGGGCCGCAGATTCAATCGGCGTGTTGTGACAGCCGGTGGTTGTTGGTCAAAGCGCCCGGCGCCAACGACAATACTGGAAAATCGCTTACACGAGCCCTTCTTGGCCGGGTGGCTGCCACATTGGTTCAGAGCCAATGCGACAGCATGGCTGTCTTTTTATTATTGCCATTTCAGCAGGCGGACCCCCTCAACAGCAGACATTGCTGGCACCGAGCGGCCGCCACAGCGGCTTCTCAAGTTCTGGTCGTCCACCCGGGTGATGATTTCATGCAACACCTGTTCGAACAGAATTTGTCACAGGGCGGCAATCGTTTTCCCAGCATAGCGCGCCTCAATGCGACATCAGCGTTGGCACAGTCATGGCTTGCATCATCGCGCGCGTAACTCCGCCCAGAAAGCGTTCTTGCAGGCGGGAATGGCCGTAGCCTCCCATGACGATCAGATCGAGAGCGGTGTCGGCCGCGATCGATAGCAGGGTCGGCTGGATATTCGCGCGGTCAGCACTCGTGCGCTCGATCTGCGCCTTAAGGCCATGTCGCGCCAGATGCCCGGCCAGGGTTGCGGCGGAGGCGTTCGCAGCTTCCTGCGCTTCGTTGATGCTGATGATGGTGATGGCTTGCGCGCGCGTCAGGAACGATGCGGCGTCACGAACGGCGCGCGCGGCGAGGCGGCTTCCATCCCACGCAATCCCGACGCGTCTCGGTTCAAAAGCGCCCTTGTGTATGATCGGGATGAAAAGAACCGGACCGCCGGATTGAAACAGAATTTCCAGCGGCATGCTGTTGTCGAAAGTGTCGCGATCGGAATCGGGCTGCAGCACGATCGTCAAATCGTACAGTCGTGCCGAGGCCCCGACCGTCGCGCTGGCTTCGACCGGAAGGTCGGTGAGCGCCTTGAGGCCGTAGCTTATGCCGGCGTTGCGGGCTTCGGCTTCAAAGACCGCAAGGGCGGCATTGGCCCGCGCCAGGGAACGCTCGCGTTCGAGCTCGAACACCGCCGCAACCGCCGCGCCTCCGTCCACGGCAAGACCCACATTTGCGGTTTCGTAGCCGACCGAAACCGCATCCAGGTGCGCGGTGCGTGACATTGCCAACGAGACTGCGCCGTCGACGACCGGCCGCACCGGACGTTCGGAGGGAATGTGGACGAGCAGATTTTTCAACATGAACGTTCTCCGCACCTTCTGAAATGACGCCCGCCGGTGGGGCCAGGCCAACACTAGAAAATAAAAGTACCGGCGCGATTTGATCCACCTCAAGCCGGTACGTTTTCCGACCGTGAATCAGGCACCGCGCCGGGTTACAACGTCCGCGAGACAGGTGAGGGTGAGCGCATTTGCCAACTTCAATCGTGGAAGGATTTGCGGCCGGTGCCGGTGGCGCGCGACCGATGCCGGCGCGCTCAAAGATGAAATGAAGGACTTCAAACGCAAGGTGTCAGAGGCGGCAGGGCGACCTATGCCGCCGCGCGTTGGCGGCGCTCGCCGCAGGCAAGGAAGCCGAACGGGTTTTCAAAAGCCCGCTGCCAGATCATGCAAGCGATCGCGTGATGGCGATCAACCTGGTCCTGAAACATCACGAGGGCATCCCGTTGGACGAAATCCCAACGCATCTGACGGCGGGCCACGCTCGCGCCCGTGAGCGCGATTGATCGAGTATCGAAGTGAGTGCAGCCGCATTCGGGCGTTTGATCGCGATTATGTGAGATGCCCGACGACGAAACCATCGCCCATGGCAAGTCGAAGCTAAGCGACGTGCTCCAAGATTTTCTCCATCTCCGCTGCCGTGAACGCGCGCAATGTCTGTCCGCGAACGTTGCCCAATTTTAGAGTGTTCAGCGCAAACGCGTTTGCCTTCACCTCATCCGAAGCCTCTGTGATGACGATCAAGTCGTATTGTCCTTGCGTCCAGACGACTTCCTTGACCTGTATCCCAATCGCCGCCGCGGCCTTCTTGGCGGCTTCGGTTCGCTTGACCGTATCTTTGATGTTTTTGAGGCCTTGGTCGGTGAAGTTGTACAGCGTGACATAGGTAGTCATGATGTTTCCTTCCAACGTGGAGAGCTGTTGTCCGAGACGCCGCCTGCCTCCACACACAAAGGCGCGCCACTTCGTGTTAATGACGCTCAGTCCATTCGCGCCAATGGGTCGGCTGAATGTCGATGTGCTTCTTATTTGAGGCATCGACCCATCCGGCCCCGCTTTTCTGACATGGGTACGATAGCGCAAGGACGATCCCGTCATAGTCCATGACGCAGACTTCGAGGTCTCCGTCAGTTGGTGTGATTGAAACGGACAACCATTCTTCGGACAACGAATGAATTTGGGTCATGATTAGCGCTCCCAAATAGGCTGCGGGGGCTTTGATTCCAAACTCAGATGGTCCCAACAACGTATTGATTTAAGTCAACATGCGGGCGGTATTTTCTAGCTCGACGCTCAAACCCTCGGACGGATTGGCGACCAAGGCATCAACGGTGGACTTTTCAATCATATTCCCGGGTCCGGGCGGTAGTGAATTTGGTGAGCGCGGAGGGACTCGAACCCTCGACCCCATGATTAAAAGTCACGTGCTCTACCGCCTGAGCTACGCGCTCACGTGCCCGGCTGTGTAGGGGGCGGCTTGGTGCGGGTCAATAGCGTGGCCACCTTCAAACGAGGGCCGGGAAAATCCGGATTTATGAGGCGCTGTCGTTCGTTAGCGCGGATTCTTCACACTCGCCGAGCCGGGAACAAGCGGTTTTCCCCTCAACGGGCTTCGGGGTGCACTTCCGACGCCACGGGTTGCGAGGTGCCGACCACGGTCGGCATCGCGACCGGCCGCAGGCCGATCAGCTCCGCGGTCCGGATGGCGCTGTTGCGCCAGAACGAGAAGGCGTTGATCCGCGAATTCTCCAGAATGGCGATCGCGACCGCCGACAGGAACGGCAGGCTTTCCAGCACCAGCACGACGGCGAACACATAGATTTCGCGCACCTGTTTGTAATTGTTGGTGACGACCAGCACGGCCGCGCCGACCAAAAGCAGCACACCGATCACGGCCTCCCAGAACGCCTGGAATTCGACCGACATCAGCGAAAAGCCGCCCTTGGAGGTCCGCGAGAATGCAAGGTGCTCCGTGATCAGGCCGTTGGCCACCGCACGCGACACCGTCCATTGCACCGACATCGCAGCCACCATGGCGCCCAGCATCTGCCCCCATTTCACCGGCACGCGCAGGCGGTACAGCACCGCGAAATGCACTAGCGACACCACGAAGGCCGCGATGATCGGCAGCGTCAGGATCTTGTCGGGGATGGCGATGTCGGCGAAGGCCACGATCGGCACCCAGATCAGGTTCAGGATGGCGACCAGCACGCCGAGGCTTTCGGCGCCCAGCCAGTTCAGCCAGCCCAAGGCAAATTCGCGCCGCTGATCGGGCGTCAGCCGGCTCGCGCCGGGCAGGAACCGCCTCCAGTGTTTCTTGACGATCTGGAAGCCGCCATAGGCCCAGCGATGACGCTGTTTCTTGAAGGCCTCATAGGTGTCCGGCAACAGGCCATGGCCGTAGCGGTGATTGGTGTAATGCGTCAGCCAGCCGTGCTCGATGATGGCGAGGCCCAGATCGGTATCCTCGCAGATGGTATCGCCGGACCAGCCGCCGCCCATGTCCATCGCCGCGCGGCGCATCAGGCACATGGTGCCGTGAACGATGATGGCGTTGGCCTCGTTGCGCTGGACCATGCCGATATCGAAGAACCCGGCATATTCGCCGTTCATGATGTAATGCATCAGCGAGCGGTCGCCGTCGCGATGGTCCTGCGGCGCCTGCACCAGGCCGACGCGGGGATCGGCGAAAGCCGGTACCAGGTCCTTCAGCCAGTCCGGCTCCACGACATAGTCGGCGTCGATGATGCCGATGATCTCGGCATCGGCAGCGGTGCGGTCCATGGCGATGCGCAAGGCGCCGGCCTTGAAGCCTTCGACCTTCTCGGCGTTGATGAACTTGAAACGTTCGCCGAGCGCGCGGCAGTGATCCTGGATCGGTTGCCAGAACGCGGGGTCGGGGGTGTTGTTGATGACGACCACGCATTCGAAATTCGGATAGTCCAGCCGCGACACCGCATCGATCGTCTGCTTGAGCATGTCCGGCGGCTCGAAATAGGCCGGAATGTGGATCGACACCTTGGGGAACGCGCCGTCGCCGGCGCCGGTCTGTTTCGGAGACTGTCCCTTGACGAGCAGCCGGCGCGGCTTGCGGCCGAATGCAATCGCGGCGATTTCCTCGATCCGCGCCATCGCGATCAGCACCAGCGGAACAAGGAGGATCAACCCGAGTGTCAAGGCGAAGGCCGAACCGAAAATGAAGTAGTGGCCGGCCCAGTACGCGAACACGGTGGCGGCCCAGGCCCCGACGCCGTTCGCCGCCGTCGAGAGCATCAGCGCTTGCAGCACGGTAGCTTCCGAGAGCCGAAGGATCGGCAGCGACATCAGGATGCCGACCAGCAGCGCAATGCCTGCAAGCTTCCAGTAGTCCGGATTTACCACCGGCCCGGTCCAGGCAAACTTCGGTTCGCGCGCGGCATTCAGGATGCCCCAATAGGGGCCGACGCCGCCTTCGAAGAATTTCCAGGGCTGATCGATCGCCTCGACGATGTTGTATTCCATGCCGATGGCTTCGGCGCGGGTGACGAAATTGCGCAACACCACGGCCTGCTCGAACGGGCCCGGCTCGGCGTTCCTCAGATTATAGCCTTGGCTCGGCCAGCCGAATTCGGCGATCACGATCCGCTTGCCGGGAAATTTGTCCCTAAGCATGCCGTAGATATAGACCGCCTGATCGACCGCCTGCTTGTCGGTGAAGTTTTCCCAATAGGGCAGCACATGCGCGGCGATGAAGTCGACGGAGTTCGCAAGTTCCGGATTGTCGCGCCAGATGTTCCAGATTTCACCGGTCGTCACCGGCACGTTGACGGACTTCTTCACGCGCTTCACCAGCGCGATGAGGTCCTCGACCTTTTGCTCGCCGCGATAGACGGTCTCATTGCCGACGACGACGCCGATGACATTGCTGTTGCGCCTGGCCAGATTGATCGCGGCGTCGATCTCGCGCTCGTTGCGCTCGGCGTTCTTGTCGATCCAGGCGCCGACGGTGACCTTTATTCCGAATTCCGCGGCGATCGGCGGCACCAGTTCGACGCCGCCGGTGGAGGAGTAAAGCCGGATCGCCCGCGTCAGCGGTGCCAGCTTCTTCATGTCGGCGCGGATTTTTTCTTCGCTCGGGATGTTGTCGACATCGGGATGGGCCGTTCCCTCGAACGGCGCATAGGACACGCTGGGCAGAACGCCCGTGAAGTCGGGGGCCTGCTGCTTATCCCGGAGTGCCCCCCACATCGCCGCGTGAATGGCGGTCACAAACAGCAGAACAGCGACGACGGCGCGCATCGCGACGGAACCATCTGGGGCGAATATGGCAGGGAAGCGGACCCGACCCCGAGATCCGACCAAGTCAGCGGCAAATCAAGCTTATCTCTGCCACGTGTTTTAACAACTAGTTATGACGCCATGGCGTTTTGAGGGCGCGGATGATGCAAACCGCCAAAATTTCCGATCGTTCCGGAAGCGGTCCGGATTATTTGGCCGGCGGGGCCGCCGCCGGGGCGGGGGGCGCGGCCGGCGCAGCCGCTGCCGGCGCGGCGTTGCCGGCCGTCACGGGCGCAGGCGGGGTGGCAGCCGCGGCCGCCGGCTGAGGCTGGGCATTGGGATTGACCCAGCAGGCATGGACCCGGCTGTTCAGGGTCTCCGGCACCTTGGAGTCGATCTGGGCGCCAAACCGGGTCAGGCAGCGAAATGTCGCCTGGATGTGGCCCCCGGGGCAGCCAAAACGGTCGTAAAGATCGAGGTGCCGAAAGGCGGTGTCGAGGTCGTCGAGCCACATCAGCCGCACCATGCGCCTGCCGAGCCAGACGCATTCCGGGTTGCCGGCCGGGCCGTTGATGGCCTGGGCTGCTTCGACGAATTCGTCGGTTTTGCGCTGGTTGTCCTTGGCGATGTCGGCCGCCGGGGCTGCATTGGCCGCCGGTTTGCCGGACTGATCCTGGGCCCGGTTGTCGCCGCTCTGGGCGAGGGCGCTTCCGATACCGATCAGCAGTGCAAGCCCGGGAACGGCGAGGTGACGCAAAACCGCATTTTGAAGCTCACGCACACCTCGACGCATAGATTCCCCGATTTGTTTCCTGCCCGCGGCCTGTCCGGACGCGGCTGGTTTGATGCCGTCCAAATAGGTCTCCAATGCGGCGGAGACGGCCCCGATTCCCATGACGGACATTTCGGATTTTGTCCAGCAAAGTCACAACTTTATCGCGTCGTGGTAAAGCCGCCGCACGGGACGACCTTCGATTGCGCGCATCCTGCTCTTGGCAGACGGCCGGTGACCGGCTAATCGACGATCCCCGCCCGGAGGATGGAACCGATTTCTCTTCGTACGCCACTGGCGCTTCTTCTGATATCCTTAAGCGCGATTGCTGCCGTGTGGTGGTGGCTGGCCACGCCCATCAGTCTGGCGCGCGCGCCGATCGATCCCAACGCCAAGCTGTTGTGCGTGTCCTATGCGCCGTTCCGTGACACCCAGACGCCGCTGTTACTGACCACGCATATCGAGTCCGAGCAAATCGCGCGGGATCTCGCGCAGCTCGTCAAGATCAGCGACTGCGTGCGCACCTATTCGATCGAGAACGGGCTCGATCAGGTTCCCGCGCTTGCCGCCAAGGTCGGGTTGAAAGTCATCCAGGGTATCTGGCTCGGCAGCAACAGGCTGAAGAACCTCGCGCAGATTTCAACCGTGGTGGGGCTAACCAAGGAATATCCCGGCGTCATCACCTCCGTCGTCGTCGGCAACGAGGTGCTGCTGCGCGGCGAGATGACCACGACTGATCTTGCCGCCACCATCCGCTCGGTCAAATCCCAAGTTGCCGTTCCCGTGACCTATGCCGATGTCTGGGAATACTGGCTGCGCAACCGGGAGGTCTACGACGCCGTGGATTTTGTCACGATCCACATCCTGCCTTACTGGGAAGACTTTCCGATCCGCGCCAAATATGCCGCCGCCCATGTCGATGCTATCCGCAAGCGGATAGCGGTGGCGTTTCCGGGCAAGGAAATCCTGATCGGGGAAACCGGCTGGCCGAGCACGGGACGGATGCGCGACGGAGCGCTGCCGTCGCGGACCAATCAGGCCCGGGTTGTTTCCGAAATCCTCGATCTGGCGAAGCGGGAAGACTTTCGCGTCAACCTGATCGAAGCTTACGACCAGCCGTGGAAGCGCCAGCTCGAGGGCACGGTCGGCGGCTATTGGGGCCTGTTCGATTCCGTTCAGCGCATCGTGAAATACCCGCCCGGCGTGCCCATCAGCAACTACCCGTTCTGGAAGCTGCAGATGGGCTGCGGCATGGCCTTGAGCCTCTTTGTGTTCCTCGTTGCCTGGCTCACGCTGCGGCGCCGGCCCTGGACGCCGCGCCTCACCGCCTGGATCGCGGTCGGACTGTCGGCGACCACGGCCGGAATCCTGCTCGGGGTGGCGGCCGACAAGATGTTGTATGAAAGCTACGGCCTCGGCGGCTGGCTTCAATGGGGCGCGTTGCTCACCGCCGCCATCGCCTCGCCCTTGCTTTGCGCCATCGCGTTGATGTCGGGGCGTGCGCTGCCGACATTCCTGGAACTGTTGGGCCCTCGCGAGATGCGCGCAGGAACGGTCCTGACGATGTTGCTGGGCGCGGCGCTGATCGTAACCACATTGATCGGTGCGGAGACCGCGCTCGGCTTCGTGTTCGACCCGCGCTACAAGGATTTTCCCTTCGCCGCGCTGACCATGGCGGTGGTGCCGTTCGCCGCCCTGATGCTGCTCAACCGCCCGCAGCAGGGCGTGCGCCCGATTGCCGAAGCGGCATATGCCGGCCTGCTGGCGGGAGCGGCGCTTTACGCGGTTTTCAATGAAGGCCCCAACAACTGGCAATCGCTGTGGACCTGCGCGATGTATCTCCTGCTCGCCGTTACGCTGTGGCAGGCGCGGGGCGTGCAAATCCCAAAATAAGCAGGCCGATCGCCAGCCCGGACAGGCCGAGATTGTAAAGCACGATGCCGAACCCGGCAGCGATCAGTCCGCCCGTCAGCAAGACGATCGACGGCCGGATGACGTGCAGGGTGGCGATGATGAGCGCGACCGCGCCGAACACCGAATTGCGAAACAGGTAGGTCGCCAGCAGCCGGGTCTTGCACAGCGTGGTCTGCAAGCCGGCATCACAGGCCAGCGCGACGGTCGAGAACTCAATCGCAAGATAGCGCAGATAGAGCGCGTAGCCGACGGTCAGGAAGCCGACGACCAACAGAAATTGCACCTGGTAGGGCGTCAGCCGGAACGGTGTTTTTTTCACGAGAGGATTTTCCGCATGGATGGCACCGGAACTAGCCGCGCGAAAATGCGTCTGACCGGGTGAGACGAATATGATGGGGAAAGCGAGGCCAGACAAGCCAGCGACGTGGGCTACGAGGCAATCGGCGCTACCAAGACGCATGAGAAGCCGGTGCTAAGTCGCTGTAATCAAGAATTTATTGGATCAATTCTGCCGCTTGCCGAACAATGAGGACAGCGAGGGCTCGGATCTCCTGAACGGCTCGTCATTCGCCGCCCGCTTTGCGAGGCCCCGCTTGTGCGCCGCGGGCTTCGTTATAGCCGGTTTGGCGGCATCGGGCGGTCCATCGGCCCCCTTCGTTGTTGCGGGCTGTTCGTCCGCCTTCATGGCGAGGCGTTGACCGTCGAACAATGTCGTCGCGCACGGCCGCTCATTTTCCATCAAGCCGGCGCAGATTTTCGCCGCAGCGGCTGCGTCGTCGAGCGGTCCGGCAAGCAGCCGCAGCTGCATGCCGAGCCCGGTGCTGCTTTCCCTGATCGCAATCACCGGCCGCAAGCTCGCGAGCGCCACATGCGACTTGAGCAGGCCGCGCCACAGCGCGCGCAAGCCACCGAGCGAATTCGCACCCCCGACATCGACGGCAAACTCGGTGCGCTGGATCGGGAGCTTGGGCGCGTTCTCGGAGGCATCCGCTTGTTCAGCCGCCGGCGAAACCGAGGCGACCACATCCGGCGCAGGCGCTGCGGCAGGAAGACTGGCGGACTTCGTGGGTTCGATCAGTTTTCCGGCTGCGGCATCGGGTGGGGCCATGATCGATTTCGCCGCCACCAGTGGGGTTGCCGGCGTAGCTGTCGGCGCGGCAGAGGTTTTCGGTGGAGTGGATGCGACCGCCACTGCGGCTACGGCAGGGTTGGCATCCGACGAAGACTTTTCGGCGATTTTGTCCAATGTTTTGTCGGCGGTCTTGTCCGGCGGTTTGTCCACAGTTTTTTCGGATGTCTTGTCCGCTATCTTGTCGGCTGTCTTATCCGACGTTTTGTCTGCAGTTTTTTCGGGTGTCTTGTCGGGTGTCTTGGCCTGCGTCGACGCCACGGCAGCGACGGCTGGCGCGGGGAATGGATTTTGCGCCATCGACGGCAGCTCGGTCACCGCCGGTGAGGTAGGAGCCGCGGGCGGCGACGCGGCGAGCGCGCTTTGCCGCGCAATCGCACCGGTCACGGAATCGAGGCCCTGTTCCAGAACCGTGACACGGGAATACAGCCGGTCGCGGTCGCCGTTGAGCGTGTCGATCGCAGAGCTCAGCCGCCGCGCCTCATTCTGGCTTTCCCTGGCCACGGACTGAAGCTGCTCGGACTGCCGCGCCAGATCGGTCGCCGCGATCTGGTCGCGCTGCAACGTGAGCGCGGACTGGTTGGCCGCCACCGCGACGATGACTGCGCCAACCGCACCAGCGCCCCACGACCCAAGCCGCCACAGTGCGCGCCGGTCGAGAACATCTTCTTCGGCCAGGAGTCCGCTCAACATGCCGCCGGTATTCTCGACCTCGAAACCGGCGGCCAGATGATCGGGTTTTCTAGCCACGACGGTCTCGGCCCTCCTGAGCCCCAGCGAATCAGCGCCCAACATTAGCAGGAATTTCGCCTTAATCCTAAGTCCGGGCGGCTTACCACCACGAATCACATTTCCCCGCGGCGCGAAAACGCTTTATGACGGCGGCGGCCCGACATCGGCCGCTCGGACAAGGACAAGGATGACCGCTCGATCCAGCCTCACGATCGTGCTCGCGGCCGGTGAGGGTACGCGCATGCGCTCCGCGGTGCCCAAGGTCCTGCATCCGGTGGCCGGCCGATCGCTGCTGGCGCATGTGCTTGGGGCTGCCCCAAAGGAGCCTGGCGCCGCGCTTGCCGTGGTGATCGGGCCAGACCATGGCGCGGTCGCCGAAGAGGTAAAGCGCCTGCGTCCGGATGCGGCCATTTTCTTCCAGCGCCAGCGTCTCGGCACCGCGCATGCGGTGCTCGCGGCCCGCGACGCCATCGCCCGCGGTGCCGACGACCTGCTGGTTGTGTTCGGCGATACACCCTTGATTTCGGCTGCGACCATCGAGCGCCTGCGCGCACCGCTGAAAAACGGCGCGGCGCTGGCCGTGCTCGGCTTTCGCGCCGCCGATCCGACCGGCTACGGCCGGCTGCTGGTCGAGGGCGGTCGGCTGGTGGCGATCCGCGAGCAGGCCGACACCACGCCCGCGGAACGGGCAATCAAACTCTGCAATGCCGGGGTGATGGCACTGGATGGCCGCAGGGCGCTGGAAATCATCGAAAAAATCCGCAATGCCAACAACAAGTCCGAGTATTATCTGGTCGACGCGGTTGCCGTCGCGAAGCAGTTGGGACTGGAGACCGTCGTGATCGAAACCAGCGAGGATGAAGTGCGCGGCATCAACACCAAGGCCCAGCTCGCGGAGGCCGAACAGGTCATGCAGGCGCGCTTGCGCAAGGCGGCGCTGGAGGCCGGCGTGACCATGATCGCACCCGATACCGTCTATCTCGCCGCCGACACGGCATTCGGCAAGGATGTGACGATCGAACCCTTTGTGGTGATCGGTCCCGGCGTCACCATCGCCGACGGCGCAGTGATCCATTCGTTTTCCCATATCGTGCAGTCATCGATCGGCAGGAATACGTCCGTCGGCCCCTTTGCACGGATGCGGCCGGGGACCTCGCTCGGCGACGGCGCCAGGATCGGCAATTTCGTCGAGACCAAGGCCGCCGTGCTGGAAGCGGGCGTCAAGGTCAATCATCTCAGCTATATCGGCGACACCCATGTCGGCGCCGGCGCCAACATCGGCGCGGGCACCATCACCTGCAACTATGACGGCTTTGGCAAGCACAAGACCGAGATCGGCGCCGGCGCCTTCGTCGGCACCAATTCGTCGCTGGTGGCGCCGGTGAAGATCGGCAACCGCGCCTATATCGGTTCGGGCTCGGTGATCACCCGCGATGTGCCCGACGACGCGCTCGCCGTGGAGCGCAGCCAGCAGACCAACCGCGAGGGCGGGGCGGCGCGTTTTCGCGAAATGAAGACCAGGAACAGGCCGCCGAAAGGCAGCTAAAGGCGGGGCTTGTTAAGCCTTCCGCTTAACGCTGTTTCAATCCGCAATAATTATTGAGTATCAGGCGAGCTACAATTCTCGTTAAGAGAAGCCAGCGCTTTTTCGGTCGATTTGGAGAGTTTGATCCGCATGTGCGGCATTGTCGGCATTTTGGGGCGCGGACCGGTCGCCGACCAGATCGTGGATTCGCTCAAGCGCCTCGAATATCGCGGCTACGATTCTGCGGGCATCGCCACCCTGGAAGGCAACCATCTCGAGCGCCGCCGCGCCGAGGGCAAACTCAAAAATCTTGAAACACGGCTGAAGGCCAAACCGCTCGCGGGCCATACCGGCATCGGACATACGCGCTGGGCCACGCACGGCAAGCCGACCGAGAGCAACGCCCATCCGCATGCCACCGACAACGTCGCCGTGGTTCACAACGGCATCATCGAGAATTTCCGCGAATTGCGGGCGATGCTGGAAAAGCAGGGCGCCAAATTCGTCAGCGAGACCGACACCGAAACCGTGGCGCATCTGGTCAATTCCTATTTGCTCAAGGGCGCTTCGCCCCAGGAGGCGGTGAAGGCAACGCTGCCGCAGTTGCGCGGCACCTTCGCGCTGGCATTCGTGTTCAAGGGCCATGGCGATCTGATGATCGGCGCCCGCAAGGGTTCGCCGCTGGCGATCGGCCATGGCGATGGCGAGATGTATCTGGGCTCGGATGCGATCGCGCTCGCACCTTTCACCGACACCATCAGCTATCTCGAGGATGGCGACTGGGTGGTTCTCACCCGCGAAGTCGGCGTGATCTACGACGAGCACGGCGCGGTGGTGAACCGCGAGGTGCTGAAATCCGGTGCGTCGTCGTTCCTGGTCGACAAGGCGAATTATCGCCACTTCATGGCCAAGGAAATTCACGAGCAGCCCGAGGTGGTCGGCCATACGCTGGCGCGCTACGTCGACATGGCGACCGAGCGCGTGGCGATCCCCGTAAAACTGCCGTTCGACTTCAAGGACATCCAGCGCATATCGATCGTGGCCTGCGGCACCGCGAGCTACGCCGGCTACATCGCCAAATACTGGTTCGAACGCTTAAGCCGCGTGCCGGTCGAACTCGATGTCGCCTCCGAGTTTCGTTACCGCGAAGCGCCGTTGCGCAAAGGCGATCTGGCGATTTTCATCTCGCAATCCGGCGAGACCGCCGATACGCTGGCGGCGCTGCGCTACGCCAGGGAACAGGGAGTGCACACGCTCTCGGTCGTCAACGTTGCGACCTCGACCATCGCGCGTGAAAGTGAAACCGTGTTGCCGACGCTGGCCGGCCCGGAAATCGGCGTCGCCTCGACCAAGGCTTTCACCTGCCAGTTGATGGTGCTGGCCGCGATTGCGGTCGCCGCCGGCAAGGCGCGCGGCGAATTGTCCGATGCCGATGAGGCCAAGCTCGTGCATGGGCTGGTCGAAATTCCACGCCTGATGGCGGCAGCCCTTGCCACCGAGCCGCAGATCGAGAAACTGGCGCGCGACATCGCCAAATGCAGGGACGTGCTCTATCTCGGCCGCGGCACCAGCTATCCCCTGGCGCTGGAAGGCGCGCTGAAGCTGAAGGAAATCTCCTATATCCACGCCGAAGGCTATGCCGCCGGCGAACTCAAGCACGGACCGATCGCGCTGATCGACGAGAACATGCCGGTGGTGGTGATCGCGCCGCATGACCGGGTGTTCGAGAAGACCGTCTCCAACATGCAGGAAGTCGCGGCGCGCGGCGGCAATATCATTCTGATGACCGACGCCAGGGGTGCGGCGGAGGCGACCATCGAGTCGCTGGTGACGATCGTGCTGCCCGATATGGCCGCGACCTTCACGCCGATGGTCTATGCCGTTCCGGTGCAGCTATTGGCCTATCATACCGCCGTGGTGATGGGCACCGACGTCGACCAGCCGCGCAATCTCGCGAAATCGGTGACCGTCGAATAGGCAGGCTAGAGCATGATCCGGAAAAGTGGAGACCGGTTTTCCGAAAAGATCATGCTCAAACAAAAAGATAACGCTAGAGCCTGATTCAACTCAGTTGAAACAGGCTCTAGCTGCGTTGCTTCGTCACTTCAGGTCTTCCAAAATCTGCTAGAACACCCTAGCTGACAGCATAAGATGGCCGCTTCGGCTGACCTGGAACCCCCATGAACCGCAACGATCTGCCTCCGACCGAGCCCCCGGCCGAAATCCCGCCGGAGCCCCATAGCGGCTTGATGGCGCGTTTCCGGAATTACTTTCTGACCGGCCTGATCGTGGCCGGGCCGGTCGCCATCACCTTCTATCTGACCTGGTGGTTCGTGACCTGGGTCGATGGACTGGTGCGGCCGTTCGTCCCCATCGCCTACCGGCCCGAAACCTATCTGCCGTTCGGGCTGCCGGGCTCCGGGCTGATCGTCGCGGTCGTCGCGCTGACGCTTTTGGGCTTCCTCACCGCCAACCTGATCGGGCGGACGCTGGTCGATCTCGGCGAAAGACTGCTCGGGCGCATGCCGGTGGTGCGCGCGATCTATCGCGGCCTGAAGCAGGTGTTCGAGACGCTGTTCTCGGGCCAGGGATCGAGCTTCCGCCGCGTCGGCCTGGTCGAATTCCCTTCGCCCGGCATGTGGTCGATCGTGCTGATCTCGCAGGCGCCGAGCATGGAGATCGCCAACACGCTTCCCGGCCAGGAGGAGCACATTTCGGTGTTCCTGCCATGCGCGCCGAACCCGACCACCGGCTTCTTCTTCTATGTGCCCAAAAGCAGGATCATCGAAGTCGAGATGAGCGCCGAAGACGCCGCAACGCTGATCATGTCCTGCGGCGTGGTGCAGCCCGGCTCCGATCCGCAGAAGAAGATCGCAGCACTGGCCGGGATGGCGAACGCCGCGCGGGTGGCGAATGCAGCCTCGCTGCAGCCGGCCGGAGCCGGCGAAGGTGGATTGAACGGCCAGTCTGCCATAACCCGGTGTGAGGAGGCCAGGTGCAAGCAGGGGAGCCCAGCCACACCGCGCGCGGCGCTGCCGCCTATCGGGCCGTCCATCAGACGCTGGAAGGCGGTGTCATCTTCCGCGATCCATTCGCCGCAACGATTCTCGATGACGAAACCCGCGGCCGGCTTGACGAAACGGCGGCCAATCCGTCACTGCGGCCGTGGCGTCTGTTCATTGCGGCGCGCAGCCGCTTTTCCGAGGATATGCTTTCGGCCAGCGTGGCGCGCGGCGTGCGCCAGATCGTCGTGCTCGGTGCGGGCCTCGATACGTTTTCGCTGCGCAACCCCCATACAGGCCTCGGCGTACGCGTGTTCGAGGTCGACTACCCCGCCACCCAAGGCTGGAAGCGCGAGCGCCTGAAGCAGGCAGGTCTTGCGATACCCGCCTCGCTCACCTTCGCGCCCGTCGACTTTGAGCGGCAAAGCCTGGCTGAAGGCCTGGCGGCCGCAGGCTTTCAGGCCGATCGCCCTGCGTTCTTCCAGTGGCTCGGCGTGGTGCCCTATCTGACAAGCGAGGCGGTCTCGACGACGCTGGACTTCATCGCTGGCGTGCCGGATTCGGAAGTCGTGTTCGACTATGCCGAACCGCTTGCAAACTACCCCGCCGCGCGCCGCGAAAATGTGATGGCGGTCGCGGCAAGGGCGGCTTCGCTGGGCGAGCCTTGGCTCAGCCTGTTCGATCCGATTGAGCTTTCCGAATTGCTGCGCCAAAAAGGTTTTGCGATAATCGAGGATCTCGGCCTCGCCGAAATCGCCGATCGCTTTTACGGCGCCCTCAAGCAGGGCATCGTGATCGGTCCAGGTGCGCACGTGGTTCGGGCACGAAAGACCGTGTGATCAATGCCCCCAAGCGCTCGAGCGGCTACCTCGGGCCTGCAGGCGTATGCAGGCTCGTCATCCTGCAATTGAGACGTCGAAGGCAACTCCTTGGCCTGTTAGTGCCGACAGTGTAATGTATGAAATCTGTCGCCCCGATCCGAAGGTCGGGGACGCGCGGCGTAATTAGCTGCGAGGGCCGAGATGCAGCAGATCGCGCAGTGGCTCGAAAAAATTGGGCTTTCGAACTATGCCCAATGCTTTGCCGAGAACGGCATAGATGTTTCTGTGCTCCGGCATCTCACCGACCAGGATCTCAAGGACATAGGTGTTCTGCTCGGGCATCGACGAAGAATGCTTGCGGCCATTGCCGAGCTTGAGGGTGCCGCAACGCCGCCGGCTGAACTCGCCGTCCGATCGGAGCCGAAGCCGCAGGACACGGCCGAGCGCCGGCAAGTCACGGTCATGTTCTCGGACATGGTCGGTTCGACGGCATTGTCCACCCGCATGGACCCGGAGGACCTCCGCGAGATCATTTCAGCCTACCAGAAATGCGTGGCTCAGACCGTGCGTCGCTTCGACGGGTTTGTCGCCAAATATATGGGTGACGGCGTGCTCGTGTATTTTGGTTATCCGGAGGCTCATGAGGACGACGCGGAGCGTGCAGTTCGTGCGGGACTGGAGCTGATCGCGGCGGTAGGCGGGCTCAATACAGCGCGCTCCGCTGCAAACGCGGGTGGGCATTGCCACCGGGTTGGTTGTGGTCGGCGACCTGATCGGATCGGGTGAGGCGCAGGAGCGCGGCATCGTCGGCGAGACGCCAAACCTTGCGGCTCGCCTGCAAGGCGTGGCCGAGCCGAACACGGTGGTGATCGCAGACAGCACGCGAAGGCTGCTCGGAAGGCTCTTCGATCTCGAGGACCTTGGCGCAAGAGAACTCAAGGGTCTCCCCGGGCCGGTGAAGGCTTGGGCGGTGCTGCAGTCCAGTATGGTCGAGAGCCGGTTCGAAGCCCTGCACGCCGGCGCGACGTCCCTCGTCGGTCGCGAAGAAGAAATCGAGGTCCTCAAGCGGCGCTGGCAATCAGCAAGGGCCGGCGACGGCCGCGTGGTATTGCTTTCGGCAGAGCCGGGCATTGGCAAATCGCGGCTTGTGACGGCGCTCATCGAAATGCTGCGGTCCGAACCCCGCGCCATTCTCCAATATTTCTGCTCGCCCCATCGTCAGGACAGCGCGCTATTCCCGGTGATCGCACGCCTGGAACGCGAGGCGGGCTTTGAGCGCAACGATAGCTCCGAGGTGAAGTTCGGCAAGCTTGAAGCGCTCGTTAACGGGAACTCCGGGCTTGCCGAGGATGTGGTGCTGTTTGGCGAATTATTGTCGCTTCCACTTCCCAGCCGTTATATGCCGGTCAACTATTCCCCGCAGCGCAAGAAGGAAAAGACGCTCGATGCCATCATTCGTCATCTCGTGGGCATGGCAGAACGTCAGCCGGTCTTGCTGATTTGCGAGGATATTCACTGGATCGATCCCACCTCGCAGGAATTGCTCGACCTGGTGATTCAGCGAATCGAGAAATTTCCGATTCTGGCGATCGCCACCTTTCGCCCGGAGTTTCAACCGCCATGGGCGGGCCAATCGCATGTGACGACCCTTACTCTCGCGCGGCTTGCCCGGGGCGACTCGGCGACGCTGGTGCGGCAAATCGAGCGCGACGGCGTGCCGCTTCCCGACGATGTAGTAGAGGAGATCGTCGCTCGTTCGGACGGTGTGCCTCTCTTCCTGGAGGAAGTCACGCGGGCGGTGCTCGAGGCGACAGGCGCGGATACCTTGCGCGGGGAGACGGCCACGCCGGTCGCGGCGAAGCTGGATCGCGCGGTGCCTGCCACGTTGCAGGCCTCGCTGATCGCGCGCCTTGACCGCATCGGGTCGACTGCAAAGGAGATCGCTCAGGTCGGCGCTGCCATCGGGCGGGAGTTTTCCTACGAAATCCTGGTTGCGACATCGCAGCGTCCGCCATCTCAGCTGCAGGAAGCCCTTGCCCGGCTGGTTGATGCGGGACTCATTTTCCAGCGCGGCACGCTTCCCCAAACCACGTTCCTGTTCAAGCACGCCCTCGTGCAGGACGCCGCCTACTCTACGCTGCTCAGAGGCCCGCGCCGGGATCTGCACGCGCGCATTGCAAATACCCTACTGACCGTGAGCCACGCTGAGAGCGTCGCGCCCGAAATAGTTGCCCTGCACCTGCAAAACGCCGAGCGGCCCGCCGAGGCGGTCGTTTACTGGCAGAAGGCCGGAGAGCAGGCTGTCCGACACGCCAACAATCGCGAAGCCGTGGCCCACTTTCGTCGGGCCTTGTCTCTCCTGGAAGCGCAACCGCAAACGAGCGAGCGCTGGCGCACCGAACTCGCTATCTTGTCACAGCTCGGCCCGGCCTTGATGAGCGTGCATGGCTGGGCGGCAGCTGAAGTGGGCGAAGTCGTCGAGCGCGCCGCTGACGTTGGACGCCGGCTCGAGAGTTCGCAAGAGCTTGCGCCATCCATCGCGAACCTTTGGGTCTTCCATTACGCCAGTGGCCGCCTCGATGCCGCGGAAAAGATTTCGGATGATCTTTTCCGAATTGCGCGTGAGCTGAATAGCTCCGAGGTACTGCTCCAGGCCCACCATTGCGCGTGGCCGGTGCGTTGGGGGCGAGGCGGATTGATCGATGCTGTCGAACATATCGATGCGGGATTGGCGCTTTATGACGAAGAGCGTCACGCCCATCACCGCTTCCACTATCTCGGGCACGATCCGGCAGTCTGCGGATTGTCGATTGCCTCGGTGCTCCATGCGATTCTCGGTCACCCTGCCCGGGCACGAGATGCGGGAGACCGGGCTCTTGCCATCGCGCGAAGGCTCAACCACGATCCCAGCCTGGTTCATGGGCTCTGGTTCGTGGTCGAAGCACAAATAGCCTGTCACGATGTTGCGGGCGTGATTGTCAACACGACGGAACTTCTCAAACTCGCTGCGCAACACGGGCTTCCGTTGCAGCAAGCTATGGGACATGTGTATCGCGGCTGGGCGTTGGTGTCGGCGGAGAAGAACGTCGAGGGTGTGACGCTGGCATTGGAAGGAGTGACGCAACTGGAACGTCTTGGTGCGCGGGTGTTTCTGTCTCGTGCGTGCTGCCTGGTTGCCGAGGCGCATCTCATTGTCGGTCAACATGCCGAAGGTCTGGAGCAGATAAATAAGGCGATTCAGGTCGCGTCGGAGATCGGCGATGCGTTCTATCCCGCTCGGCTGTTCCAAACTCGCGCAAGGCTGCTACAGGCGTACGGTCAGGCGGATGACGCAGTCGAGGCAGACTGGAGACGGTCGCTTGAGATTGCACAAGCGCAGGGCGCCAGGTTGTACGAGCTGCGCGCTGCGATCGGGCTGGTCCGCCTGTGGCGGCGCCAGGGCAAACGCGATGACGGCAGCGAACTCCTCGCGCCGATTTGCGACCGGTTCACCGAAGGAATCGATATGCCTGACTTCAAGGAGGCCAAGACACTGCTCGACGCAGTTAGCTCATGAAGCACGGAATTTGTCGAAACGGATCGACTGATTTGCCCGACGGGCAAATCAGTGACTTGCCGGTGAATTGGCTGTCTAGCCCCATTTGCAAAAATATTTCGCTTTGCTCGTCGGGCAAATCAATTCCATGACTCCCGCCATCCCGTCCCACACAGAGGGGCGTTGGCCATCGTCACTGACGTAGGGGCGGGATGCAGTGGACGTGGCAGCGCTCGTGACGAACAGCGCTGATCCCGCCTTCGCTAAAGCTTCGGCGGACGGGTACCAAGCCCGTCGAAGCCTTTGGCGTAGACGGCTGCGGACGGTGAAGTCGTGTGGTTCTGACGCCTCGACGCCGGCGTCAAGTCAACGGTGGCAACATCGTTGGCGACGGTGACAAGAAAGCCCGATCGCCGGGAAGAGCACGGAGCAACCGTTAAAACCATTGCGTGCGGGAATGCCGGGTAATCCTGGTGGACCTGTGGTGACTACACTCGTGTGGTTTTATCTTTATCCACGCGAGGCTGCGGGTGCATTGGGCATCCGGCATTCCCCACGCCCTCCATTGGGCGGAAACGACATGCACAACTCGGGCGCATCGCGCCGCGGGAATGCGGTGCCACATCTGTAGCCGTCGGTCTCAATGACGGTCTCAAGGTGCAATCGTCAAAACGGCTTGCTCAAGAATTTCGAGCCCTTCAAGCCATATCGCCACGGCAGTTCGACTGCCTTGGTGAGGCCGATCCGCACGCCGGTTGCGACTTCGACCTTGCCGGTCCGCGCATGCAGCGCGATCGGCGGCGCATCGAGCGCCAGGCCGTTATGCGCAATCGTGATTCCAAGCGCCTCCGTCAGTTTGCCGGGCCCCGAGCACAGCGATCGCTCGTCATGCAAGTGCCGCCGGCGCCGCATCACCGCGATGCCGTGGGTCGGCTCAAGCGCACGGATCAGCACCGCGCTGGCGGAGCCTTCCTTCTCGCAGACGAAATTGACGCACCAGTGGATGCCGTAGGAGCGATAGACATAGACAAAGCCGGGCGGGCCGAACATCACCTGGTTGCGTGGCGTCGGCCCCCGGAACGAATGCGCGGCCGGCTCTGTGTGATGGTAGGCCTCGACCTCGACGATGATGCCGCCGGCGCCGTCCACCAGCAGCGTCGCACCGATCAGATCGGGTGCGACCCTGTGCACGCTGCGGGCAAAGAAGGCACGCTTGAGCGGTTTGCCGAGCTTTTGCTCGCTTGCGGTTCGGTTTTGGGCCATTGCGGCCGGTATGCTAAGACCGCAAGCAGACCAAGGCGAGCGGTTGCGGTTCCCGGTCCACCGGATTAGCTAAAGGGGTATCAAATCGGATTCGCCATGGTCGTCGTCGTCGATACCGTTTCAGCCACGCCGCTGCGCCCGCGTCACCCAGAAAAGGTGAACCGGCCGGACGCGCTGTCGCCGCCGAAACCGGACTGGATCAGGGTGCGCGCGCCGAACACGCGCGGCTATGCCGATACCCGGAGCATCGTCAGGGAAAACGGTCTCGTCACGGTGTGCGAGGAGGCGGGCTGCCCCAACATCGGCGAATGCTGGGACAAGAAGCACGCCACCTTCATGATCATGGGCGACACCTGCACCCGCGCCTGCGCCTTCTGCAACGTCAAGACCGGCATGCCCGGGGCGCTCGACACGCTGGAGCCGGAACACGTCGCGGAGGCGACGTTCAAGCTCGGGCTCGCCCATATCGTGATCACCTCGGTGGATCGCGACGATCTTGCCGATGGCGGCGCCGAACATTTTGCAAAGACCATCCGCGCCATCCGCGCGCGCTGCCCGGCCACCACGATCGAGATTCTTACCCCCGATTTCCTGCGCAAGGAGGGCGCGCTTGAAGTCGTGGTCGCCGCAAAACCCGACGTGTTCAACCACAATCTGGAGACGGTGCCGTCGCGTTACCTCACCGTGCGGCCGGGCGCGCGCTATTTCCATTCGATCCGGCTGTTGCAGCGGGTCAAGGAAATCGACCCCGGCATCTTCACCAAATCCGGCATCATGGTCGGTCTTGGCGAGGAGCGCCACGAGGTGCTGCAGGTGATGGACGATCTGCGTTCGGCGGATGTCGATTTTCTGACCATCGGGCAATATCTGCAGCCGACCCGCAAGCATCACGCCGTGATGCGCTACGTGCCGCCGGACGAATTTGCCGGCTACGAGAAGGTTGCCTATACCAAGGGTTTCCTGATGGTGTCGGCGAGCCCGCTGACCCGCTCTTCGCATCACGCCGGCGATGATTTCGCCAGGCTGCGGGCGGCGCGTGCTGCAATATCCCGCTGAGCTCGGGCGATGCCGAGATTCAACAGCAGGCGCCGGGTCAAGCACAGCGCGGCGCAGATGTTCGAACTGGTCGCCGACATGGAGCGCTATCCGGAATTCGTGCCGCTGTGCAGCTCGCTGAAAATACGCCAGCGCACGCCAAAACTCGACGGCACCGAGGTCGTGGTGAGCGACATGACGGTGTCGTTCAAGCTGATCCGGGAGGCCTTCACCACACGGGTGACGCTGGACCGCCCGAACCTGAAAATCCTGGTCGAATATCTGCAGGGACCGTTCAGCAACCTCGAGAACCGCTGGACGTTCGAACCTATCTCGGACAGTGCCTGCGAAGTCGGCTTTTATCTTGCTTACGAATTCAAGAGCCGGATGCTGGCGATGCTGATGGGAACCATGTTCGACACGGCTTTTCAGCGCTTTGCGGCGGCCTTCGAAAAGCGCGCGGATGCGATCTATGGCAGGCCTTCAATTGCGAACCGGACTTGAAGGGCTTTGTTCAGTTACGCGCGCGGCGGTCGCCGCCGCTTGACGGCGTTGCGCCGCGGCGAGCGCGCCACGCGCGGATGCAGCCGGCTGGCCGCTTCGCGCCGCGGTTTAGCCGGCGCTTTCGGCCCGCGCGCCAGTTCCATCAGCATTCGCAGCGCCTCCACCACCGAGCGCTGGCGCACCGCGCTGCGGCCGATCGCGCCGAAGCGGCACTCGCGATGCAGGATTCGGCCGTCGCGGGCGGCCACCGCGAAATGCACGAGGCCCACCGGCTTGCCCGGCGTCGCACCGCCCGGACCGGCAATGCCGGTAATGGAGACGGCCAGATCGACGCCGGCGCGCTCCAGCGCCCCGACCGCCATCGCGGTTGCGGTCTCCTTGCTGACCGCGCCGAACGTCGCAAGCGTCGTTGCATTGACCCCGAGCATCGCGCGCTTGGCGTCATTCGAGTAAGTGACGAAACCGCGGTCGATGACATCGGAGGAGCCGGGAATGTCGGTGAGCGCGCCGGCGACCAGGCCGCCGGTGCAGGATTCGGCGGTAGCGATGGTCAATTTGCGCATCCGGCAAAGATCGAGCAGCGAGCGGGAGAGGGCGCGGGCGTCGCTGCCGCTCATGTCAGTCGCTCCAGCCTTTGTCGTCCCAACCTTTATCGTCCCACGGCAGGCGGATGGTGGCGCTCGCGGTCGCGGCGATGCCTTCCTCGCGGCCGGTAAAGCCGAGCCGTTCGCTGGTGGTCGCCTTGACTGCGATGCGCGAGATATTCAGGCCTGTAATCTCGGCGATCCGCGCCCGCATGGTGTCGCGCAACGGCCCGATCTTGGGGCGTTCGCAGATCAGCGTCACCTCAAGATTGGCGATGCGCCCGCCGCGCGCGGCGATGCGGTCGACCGCGTATTTCAGGAAGCGGTCCGACGACGCGCCCTTCCATTTGGGATCGCTCGGCGGAAAATGCGAACCGATATCGCCGTCCGCCAGCGCGCCGAGGATGGCGTCGACCAGCGCGTGCAGGCCGACGTCACCGTCGGAATGCGCGAGAAAGCCGCGGCTGTGCGGTACACGAACGCCGCAGATCATCAAATGATCGCCGTCGCCGAAGGCGTGCACGTCGTAGCCGGTCCCGGTCCTGACGTCGCCGAGCTGGGCTGCAAGGCGCGCTTCCTCGCGGACGAAATCTTCCGGTGTCGTCAGTTTCATGTTCGCAGGATCGCCTTCAAAGGTCGCCACCGTCAATCCCGCCCATTCCGCGATCGCCGCGTCATCGGTGAAATCGCTGCGGCCGTCGCGCGCCGCGCGGCGATGGGCGTCGAGAATCACGTCGAAGCGGAATGCCTGCGGGGTTTGCGCAACCCGCAAGCGCGCGCGCTCCGGTGTGGCCTCGACATTTCCGCTCCCATCGATCAGCTTGATGGTGTCGGTGACTGCTATCGCGGGGATTGCAGCACCGGTGCGGCTGGCGGCGTCGATGGCGCGAGAAATCAGCGCCGCCGAGACAAATGGCCGCGCCGCGTCGTGGATAAGGACGATGTCCGGCTTCTGGCCGGCGAGTGCTTCAAGTCCGGCATGCACCGAGGCCTGGCGCGTTGCCCCGCCTTTCGCCGGCGGTTCGTGGCGCAACGCGCTGACGGCTTCATTGAACATGGCGGTGTCGTCCGGATTCAAAACCGGCTGCACTGCAAAAACCTGTGGATGACGACAAAACGGTTCCATCGCGCGGAAAATCACGGTCTGTCCAGCGATCGAACGATACTGTTTCGGTCCGCCCGCGCCGGCTCGCAGCCCGCGTCCGGCCGCGACAAGAATGGCTGCAGTCCGCTCAACTTTCGGCATTGGAACCAAATTGCTGACAATTCAGGGTTGATAGGGCGCCGTTGGTCGGCTGGCGCACTGCCCTTATCATGCCGAGGCTACGAAAACAGACTGATTCCCAATAGCTGTGGGAAAGGCATATATTGTTGCAGTGCACTTGCAAGATTGCCAGAACTGTCTAAAGTGTAGGCATGAAACTTGACTGCACAAGATTTGTGCTCAAAATGAGTCTCGGCAGCCGCGATGAAGCGCCTGTCAGAAAAATGAGACGTCCGTGACCGGCTCGGAATGCCCACGTCTTAAGCCATTGAAGATAGGCGATATTAAGGTCGCCAACCGAGTCCTCCTCGCGCCGATGTCTGGCATCACCGATGCGCCTTTTCGACGCCTGACGGCAGCCCTTGGCGCCGGACTTGTCGTTTCCGAAATGACCGCCAGCGATGACCTCGCCAATGGCCGTCCGATGTCGCAGTTGCGCTGCGAAGCAACCGGAATAGGTCCGCATGTGGTTCAACTCGCGGGCTGCGAGACCACCTGGATGGCGGAAGGTGCGCGGATCGCGGAAGCGGCCGGTGCCGACATCATCGATATCAATATGGGCTGTCCGGCACGTCATGTGACCGGCGGCCAGTCGGGTTCGGCGCTAATGCGCGACCTTGACCATGCGCTCAAGCTGATCGAGGCGACGATTGCGGCGGTGAAGGTGCCGGTGACGCTGAAGATGCGGCTTGGTTGGGACGATGGCTCGCGCAACGCGCCGGAATTGGCGCGCCGCGCAGAGGCCGCCGGCGTTCAGATGATTTCGGTGCACGGCCGCACGCGTTGCCAGTTCTACAAGGGCGATGCCGATTGGGGGGCGGTGAGTGCGGTCAGGGACGCAATTCAGATTCCGCTGGTCGTCAACGGCGATATCGCCTCGTTCGAGAACGCCGTCTCCGCGCTTGCGATGTCGGGCGCCGACGCCGTGATGATCGGCCGCGGTGCGCAGGGCCAGCCGTGGTTGCCCGGTCAGATCGGGCGCCGGCTTGAGACCGGCGTCGCTGAATCTCCGCCATCGCTTGCCGAGCAGCTCAATTATATCCGCGCGCTCTATGACGAGGTTTGCTGCCATTATGGATTGCGCGTCGGCCTTCGCCACGCACGCAAACATCTCGGCTGGGCGCTGGAAGTCGCAGCCCGATGCAGCCGTGCGCCGGTCGTGAGGCTCAAGAGCTGGCGCGAACGGATCCTGACGTCCGACGATCCCTCAAGCGTGCATCGATCCCTTCAAGATGCGTTTGACGACTTTGCATGGAGCGCTGCTGCATGACTTCAGCCGCAGAATATCGCAGGCCGGTACCCTCCGATGGCGACGCCATCCTCAACGCCTTGCCCAATCCGGTGCTGCTGGTGGCGCCCGACGGCCGGATCGTCGACGCCAACATGGCCGCCGAATCGTTTTTCGAGATTTCGACGCAATTCCTGCAACGCCAGTCGCTGAAGGAACTGGTGCCGTTCGGCAGTCCGCTGCTGGCGCTGATCGATCAGGTGCGATCGAGCGGCTCGCCGGTCAATGAATACAAAGTCGACCTCGGCACGCCGCGGATCGGTGGCGACCGCCAGGTCGATCTTCACGTCGCGCCGCTCACCGAGCGTCCCGGCCATATCGTCGTGATGCTGCAGGAGCGCACCATCGCCGACAAGATGGACCGGCAATTGACGCACCGGAGTGCCGCGCGTTCGGTGATCGCGCTGGCCGCGATGCTGGCGCATGAAATCAAAAACCCGCTGTCCGGCATAAGGGGCGCGGCGCAGCTGCTGGAGCAGGCCGCATCTTCGGAAGACCGCATGCTGACGCGGCTGATCTGCGATGAGGCGGACCGCATCGTCACGCTGGTCGACCGCATGGAAGTGTTCGGCGACGACCGGCCGGTGGCGCGCGGCCCGGTCAACATTCATTCGGTGCTCGATCACGTCAAGCGGCTGGCGCAATCGGGCTTTGCCCGCAACGTCCGCTTCGTCGAGGACTACGATCCGTCGCTGCCGCCGGTGCTCGCCAATCAGGACCAGCTGATTCAGGTGTTTCTGAACCTGGTGAAGAACGCCGCCGAGGCGGTGGTCGATCTCGGCAGCGACGCGGAGATTCAGCTCACCACCGCCTTCCGCCCGGGCGTCCGGCTCTCGGTGCCGGGCAAGAAATCGCGGGTGTCATTGCCGCTCGAATTCTGCGTCAAGGACAACGGCCCCGGCGTGCCGGAGGACCTGTTGCCTAACCTGTTCGACCCGTTCGTCACCACCAAACCGACCGGCAGCGGGCTCGGCCTTGCGCTGGTGGCCAAGATCGTCGGCGACCACGGCGGCATCATCGAATGCGAATCCCAGCCGCGAAAGACCATCTTCCGCGTGCTGCTGCCCATGTTCAACACCGCCAAGCACTTCGATCAAAGCAATCGCGATGACGTATCGGGGACGTCGTTGCATGCCTCACAGGACACAAGATGAGGAATAATAACGATGCCCGCAGGTAGCATACTTGTCGCCGACGATGACACGGCGATCCGTACGGTTCTGAACCAGGCTCTCTCGCGCGCCGGATACGAGGTGCGGTTGACGGGGAACGCGGCGACGTTGTGGCGCTGGGTCAGCCAGGGCGAGGGGGATCTCGTCATCACCGACGTGGTGATGCCCGACGAGAACGCGTTCGATTTGTTGCCGCGGATCAAGAAGATGCGGCCTAACCTGCCCGTGATCGTAATGAGCGCGCAGAACACCTTCATGACGGCGATCCGCGCGTCCGAGCGTGGCGCCTACGAGTATCTGCCGAAGCCGTTCGACCTCAAGGAGCTGATTGCCATTGTCGGCCGGGCGCTGGCCGAGCCGAAGGAGCGGGTGGCCAACCACGTCGACGAGACCGAGTTCGATTCGATACCGCTGGTCGGCCGGTCGCCGGCGATGCAGGAAATCTACCGGGTGCTGGCGCGCCTGATGCAGACCGATCTCACGGTGATGATTTCCGGCGAATCCGGCACCGGCAAGGAACTGGTGGCGCGCGCGTTGCACGACTACGGCAAGCGGCGCAATGGCCCCTTCGTTGCCGTCAACATGGCGGCGATCCCGCGCGACCTCATCGAATCCGAACTGTTCGGCCATGAACGCGGTGCCTTCACCGGCGCCAACACTCGCGCCTCCGGCCGCTTCGAGCAGGCCGAGGGAGGGACGTTGTTTCTCGACGAAATCGGCGACATGCCGATGGAGGCGCAGACCCGCCTGCTGCGTGTCCTGCAACAGGGCGAATACACCACCGTCGGCGGCCGCACCCCGATCAAGACCGACGTGCGCATCGTCGCCGCCAGCAACAAGGATCTGCGAATCCTGATTCAGCAGGGCCTGTTCCGCGAGGATCTGTTCTTCCGCCTCAACGTCGTACCGTTGCGCTTGCCCCCGTTACGCGAGCGGATCGAGGATCTTCCCGATCTGATCCGGCATTTCTTCGCGCTGGCCGAGAAGGATGGCCTGCCGCCGAAGAAGCTCGATACTTTGGCCCTGGAACGCCTGAAGCAGCATCGCTGGCCGGGCAATGTTCGCGAACTCGAAAACCTCGCGCGCCGGCTGGCGGCACTCTATCCCCAGGATGTCATCACCGGCTCCGTCATTGATGGGGAGCTGGCGCCGCCGGCAGTGACGTCAGGCGGCAGCGTTCACCTCGGGGTCGACAATCTCGGCGGCGCCGTCGAGGCCTATCTGTCGTCGCATTTTTCGGGTTTCCCAAACGGCGTGCCGCCGCCGGGCCTCTATCACCGCATCCTCAAGGAAATCGAGGTGCCGCTGCTCACCGCGGCGTTGGCGGCGACCAGGGGCAATCAGATCCGGGCCGCCGACTTGCTCGGGCTCAACCGCAACACGCTGCGGAAGAAGATTCGCGATCTCGACATTCAGGTTTACCGGAGCGGCAATTAGTCATTATCCCCGCGCATTTCGGCGGCAAGACACGCCGCGGAATTGTCGTAATTTGGCAACAATGTGATATGAATGCATCACTCCGATGCCGGCCTTGATCCGGCAGGCGGAAACGCTTTCAGCTCTCAACCCTTTGCCGGAATGACCAGCGCAGATACCTCCGCCGCACCGTTCGATCCGTCGTTCGCCGAATCCAAGGGGTTGCCCCTTTGGCGGTGGCTGGGGCCGTTCGCGGTCGCGTTGGCCCTTTTGTCCGCCATCCTCACCTTTTTGGTGCTCACCGGCCTGACCCCGATCGAGCCGACGCGCGAAGTCGTTGTTTCCTTCATGCTGATCAATGGCGCCACCATCCTGGTGCTGGTCGGCATCATCGTCCGCGAACTCTGGCAGGTGCTGCAGGCCCGCCGCCGCGGACGGGCGGCCGCGAGGCTGCACGTTCAGATCGTCAGCCTGTTTTCGGTGATCGCGGTGTTGCCCGCCGTGCTGGTGGCGATCGTCGCCAACGTGACGATTGACCGGGGGCTCGACCGGCTGTTTTCGGGTCCGACGCGCGAGGTGATTCAGAACTCCCTGATCATTGCCCGCGCCTATACCTACGAACACGCGCAGCTCATTCGTGGCGACATTCTGGGAATGGCCAACGATATCGCTCACGCCCGGCCATTGTTCGACCAGGATCGCCGTTCGTTTCGCGACCTGCTGACGGCAAGCGCCGCCTCGCGGAATTTGCCAGGCGCGATGCTGATCGACAAGGATCGCAATATTCTCGAGAGCGCACAGGCCGGCATCCAATTGGGCGTCACGACACCACCGCCGGAATTCCTGAGCAATGTCGACGAGGCCGAGCCCGAGATCGCGGTACTGCCCGACGAGAATTACGTCGCAGCCGTGATCAGGCTGCGTGCGTTCAACGATACTTTCCTTTACGTGGCGCGTCCGCTCGATCCCCGCGTCGTCGCGCAGCTCAAGCAGACCGAGGCCAGCGTCGCCGAATACGCGGAGATCGAATCGCGCCGGCTCGGCCTGCAGGTGAATTTCGCGCTGATGTTCGCCGTGATTGCATTGACCATCCTGATGGCCTCGATTCTGATCGGGCTGAATTTCGCCAACTGGCTGGTGGCCCCGATCCGGCGACTGATGAGCGCGGCCAATATCGTCTCGACCGGCGATCTGCATGTGCAGGTGCCGGTGCATCGCTCGGAAGGCGATCTCGCGCAACTCGGCGAGACCTTCAACAAGATGACGCAGGAGCTGCGTACCCAGCGCGACGAGCTGGTCAGCGCAAGCGACCTTATCGACAGCCGACGCCGGTTCATCGAAGCGGTGTTGTCGTCGGCCAGTGCCGGCATCATCGGCGTCGACGCCTCCGGCAGCGTCGGCATTCTCAATCGCTCCGCCGAAAAACTGATCGGTCACGCGGAATCGGAGACGCTGGATCATCCGCTGTCGGACGTGCTGCCTGAACTCGACGACATGATGAGAACCGCGCGCGAGGGCACCCAGCGGCTGGTACAGGGCCAGGTCACGATCACCCGCGACGGCCACGAGCGCAATCTTTCGGTTCGCATTAGCGCCGAGCAGACCAGCCAGTCGCGTGACAGCTACATCATCACGCTTGACGACATCACCGAACTGGTTTCCGCGCAGCGCACCTCGGCATGGGCCGATGTCGCGCGCCGGATCGCCCACGAAATCAAGAACCCGCTGACGCCGATCCAGCTTTCCGCCGAACGGATCCGCCGCAAATTCGGCAAGGTCATCACCGAGGACAAGGCCGTGTTCGAGCAATGCACGGAAACCATCGTCCGGCAGGTCGACGATATCAGACGGATGGTCGATGAATTCTCCCGTTTCGCGCGAATGCCAAAGCCGGTGATCGAGGGCGAGGACGTCGCCGACACCGTGCGACAGGCCGTTTTCCTGATGCGGGTCGGACATCCCGACATCGAAATCGAAGCCGATATCAGGGAGGAGCCGATGCGGGCGCAATTCGACCGGCGGCTGATCTCGCAGGCGTTGACCAACATCATCAAGAACGCCACCGAAGCCATCGAAGTCGTCCCGCCGGAAGAACTGGGCAAGGGGCGCATCGACGTCATCGCCGCGCGCGAGAACGACGACATTGTGATCGACGTCATCGACAACGGTATCGGCCTGCCGAAGGTGAGCCGCGCACGTCTGCTCGAACCCTATGTTACGACGCGTGAAAAGGGCACCGGACTTGGCCTCGCCATCGTCGGGCGGGTGCTGGAGGACCATGGCGGGCGGATCGAACTCAACGACGCGGCGGATATCCGGCCGGGTCAACGCGGCGCCTGGATGCGGTTACGCTTCGCCATATCGGGCCACGCCCCGAAAGCCGAAGCAAAGGAGCCTGCTCGCGAAACAAAACAGCCGGCCTCCGGAACCACCGGGCCCGCCGAGGCGACTAAAGATGAAACAAAAATCGAAGCCGCAACAGGCAACTGACAAGACAGGGGGCGACCCATGGCAAGTGACATTCTGATTGTCGATGACGAAGCAGATATTAGGGACCTGGTTGCGGGTATTCTCGACGACGAGGGCTTCACCACCCGTACGGCGCGTGACAGCGATTCGGCACTGGCGGAAATCGCCAATCGGCGTCCGCATCTGGTTTTTCTCGACATCTGGCTGCAGGGTAGCAAGCTCGACGGGCTGCAGTTGCTGGAGCAGATCAAGCGGGACCACCCTGATTTGCCGGTCGTGATGATCTCCGGGCATGGCAACATCGAGACCGCGGTCGCGGCTATCAAGCGCGGCGCCTACGACTTCATCGAAAAGCCCTTCAAGTCGGACCGGCTGATCCTGGTGGCGACACGGGCGTTGGAGACCTCGCGCCTGAAGCGCGAAGTCAAGGAACTCAAGCAGCTTGCCCCGGCGGCGAGCGTCCTCACCGGACATTCCGCCTGCATGAATCAACTGCGCCAGACCATCGAGCGGGCCGCCAAGGCCAACAGCCGCATCCTGATCGTCGGTCCCTCCGGTTCGGGCAAGGAACTGGCAGCGCGCACGCTGCATAACGCCTCAGGCCGCGCCGAGGGGCCGTTCGTCGTCATCAATGCCGCAGCGATCACGCCGGAGCGCATGGAAGTCGAGCTGTTCGGCATCGAACAGTCCAACGGCGAGCATCAGCGCAAGGCCGGTGCGCTGGAAGAAGCCCATAGCGGCACGCTGTTCATCGACGAGATCGGCGACATGCCGCGCGAGACCCAGAACAAGATCCTGCGGGTGCTGGTCGATCAGACATTCCAGCGCTCGGGCGGAACCACCAAGGTCAATGTCGACGTCCGCATCGTTTCCTCCACCGCGCGCAATCTGGAAGAAGAGATCGCGGAAGGGCGGTTCCGAGAGGATCTCTATCATCGGCTGTCGGTGGTGCCGATCCGGGTACCGCCGCTGTCGGAGCGCCGCGAGGATATCCCCGAACTGATCGACTATTTCATGGATCAGATCTCGGTCGCTACGGGCTTGCCGAAACGCCAGATCGGCCAGGATGCGATGGCGGTGTTGCAGTCGCACGTCTGGCCGGGAAACGTCCGGCAGCTGCGCAACAATGTCGAGCGCGTCATGATCCTGGCTGGAGGCGGCCCGGAAGTCATTATCACGGCCGACATGCTGCCGCAGGATGTGGGTTCCATGGTGCCGGCGATGCCGACCAGCAACAATGGCGAGCACATCATGGGCCTGCCGCTTCGCGAGGCGCGGGAGGTATTCGAGCGCGACTATTTGATCGCCCAGATCAGCCGTTTCTCCGGGAACATCTCTCGCACAGCGGAATTCGTGGGCATGGAGCGCTCGGCGCTGCATCGCAAGCTCAAGGCGCTTGGCGTCGGCTGAGCGCCATTTGATGCATTTGCTTGAGAAAATTCGTCTCTTTCCGTGTTTTTACGGGGAATCCCGGTCGTGTTCGCCGGGACTGCCGCGCGAACTGGCTTGCCTAAAAACCGCACCTGCCTTCTAATCGGGCCGCCGTGCTTCCCGGAGGGGGATCTCGGGGGAAGACCGGCAACCGAAACACGCTCCGAAAGAGAGTTGCGATCGGTTCAATAATAAGAAGCCAACAAGATTGCGGGACAAAAACAATGGCGGCAGACCGCGCACAAAATCTACAGGACACCTTCCTTAATCACGTTCGCAAAACCAAAACGCCACTGACGATCTTTCTGGTCAACGGAGTAAAGCTGCAGGGGATTGTTACCTGGTTCGACAATTTCTGCCTGCTGCTTCGGCGGGACGGTCATTCGCAGCTTGTATACAAGCACGCGATCTCGACCATCATGCCGGGCGCTCCGATCCAGCTGTTCGAAGGCGGCGAGGACGCGCCGGCTTGAGAGTGATCTGATTGGAACCCCGACAATTCGAAGGGGGTGCCGACCGTCCGCGGTCGGCAGGGGGTAAAGCAACCGGGCGGGTGATCGTCATCGGCCCTTATTTGCGTATGCGCCGCGGCGATCCCGAGGCGCAAACGGATCATTATGGTCTGCGCAACTCCGAAGCGCGGCTGGAGGAAGCCGTCGGTCTGGCGCGCGCCATCGACCTTGCGATCGCGGACGCGCTGATCGCGCCGGTCAGCCAGATCCGGCCGGCGACCTATCTCGGCAAGGGCAAGGTCGAGGAGATCGTCGGGCTCATCACCGGCCACGACATTGAGTTGGTCGTGATGGATTGCGCGCTGTCGCCGATCCAGCAGCGCAATCTGGAGAAGGCCTGGAACACCAAGGTTGTCGACCGCACCGGGCTGATCCTCGAAATCTTCGGCCGCCGCGCCAAGACAAAAGAAGGCGCGTTGCAGGTCGAACTGGCGCATTTGAACTATCAGCGCTCGCGCCTGGTGCGATCCTGGACCCATCTGGAGCGCCAGCGCGGCGGCTTCGGCTTCATGGGCGGTCCCGGCGAAACGCAAATCGAGGCGGATCGACGCCTGATCGGCGAGCGCATCACCCGCCTTGAGAACGAGATCAGGAAGGTTCAGGCGACGCGGCGGCTGCATCGCGCCGGCCGGCAGCGGGTGCCGTATCGCGTGGTGGCGCTGGTCGGCTATACCAATGCCGGAAAGTCGACCCTGTTCAACCGCCTGACCCGCGCCGAGGTACAGGCCGCCGACATGCTGTTCGCGACGCTGGACCCGACCTTGCGGGCGCTGAGCCTGCCGCATGGCGGCAAGGCGATGCTATCGGATACCGTCGGGTTCATTTCCAACCTGCCGACCCAACTGGTCGCGGCGTTTCGCGCGACCTTGGAGGAAGTACTGGAAGCCGATGTCATCCTGCACGTCCGCGACATTTCGCATGAAGACGCCGAGGCGCAGCAGCGTGATGTCGATACCGTGCTGCGCCAGCTCGGGATCGATCCGGACGCCGGGCAGCGGATTATCGAAGTCTGGAACAAGATCGATCGTTTCGATCAGGACGCGCGCGAAAACCTGAAAAATATCGCCGCGCGCCGTCCACCGGAGCGTCCATGTTTCCTGGTTTCCGCGGAGACCGGGGAGGGCATCGAACTCGCTGCTTGCCGCGATCGAGGACCGGCTGGCGGCAAAGCGCATGACGCTGGACCTCTCGATCGACGCCGCCGACGGCGCCGGCATCAGCTGGCTGCATCGCAATTCGGAAGTGCTCAACAAGGAACTGCACGGCGGCCGCTTCGATATGACCGTACGGGTTGATGCGACAAAGCGCGACATCGTGGTCAACCGCTTCGACGCCGTGCCGCACGCGATGTGATCGTCGTCCCCGCGCACGCGGAACTCATAACCACAGGCGCTAGTTGTTGTAGAAGGCAACTGCCTCGGTGCCGCAAAGGAGAGGCCGCGGCGTATGGGTCGGCTCAGCGTTCGCGGAGCGTGTCATCGGGCGGCGCTTTGCGCCGACCCGTTGGCTCACTTGGCCGGGACGACGAGACGTCTTCCCCCTTCGCCTCGTTCCATAGTGCGTCCATCTCCGTGAGCGACGCACCGTCGAGCGAACGGCCCTGCGACGCCAACGCGCGTTCGATATAGCCAAAGCGGCGCTCGAATTTGGCGTTGGTCCGGCGTAGCGCAAGGTCCGGATCGGCGCCGACATGGCGGGCCAGATTGACCAGCGCGAACAGGAGATCGCCGGTTTCCTCGGCGAGTTCTTGCGCGTCGCCGCGATCGAGTGCGGCTTCGATCTCGTCGGCTTCCTCGCGAATCTTGTGCAGCACCGCGCGCGGGTCGTTCCAGTCGAAGCCGACGGCGGAGGCCTTGCGCTGCAATTCCATCGCCCGCGCCAGCGCAGGCTGCCCCGTCTTCACGCCCGACAACAATGATTTGTGGGCTGTCTCCTGACGCGGCGGCTGCGCCGCGCGTTCGGCTTTTTCCTCGGCCTTGATGCGCTCCCACGCGCCCTTGACGTCCGCCGGCGTCAATCGCCCATCCTTGTCGGCGAAGACATGGGGATGCCGTCTGATCATCTTGGCTGTGATCGCCTCGACCACGTCGCCAAACGCAAACGCATTCTGTTCCTCCGCCATGCGGGCATGAAATACCACCTGCAGCAGGAGATCGCCGAGTTCGTCACGCAAATCATCGAGATCGCCGCGCGCGATGGCATCAGCGACCTCGTAGGCTTCCTCGATGGTGTAGGGCGCTATGGTCGCAAAATTCTGTTCGAGATCCCACGGGCATCCGGTGCCGGGGGTTCGCAGCGCCGCCATGATTTCGAGCAGGCGGGAAATATCGCGGGAAGGGGTCATCTTGCACCGAAGTCTGAGAGATCAGACCTGTATGCCGCAAGACGCGCGGCGATCCCAGCGAAACGAGCCGGGGTATGACGACTTATTGTTGACGGCGGAATGCCCTAATGCGCCGGCCGTTACACCGTCGTCCCGAAAATCCTCCGGCTTCAATACGATCGGCGAGCCATGCGGGGTGCGGTCGGCGGCGTGGTCCCAGGCATCGCGATAGCGCTGCAAGGTTTCGGCGCTCGCCACGCCTTTCGCCGATATCAGCCGTTCCAGCGTCGCCAGCCAATGCCGGTAATAGGTTTCGCCGCTGTCGGGATCGCCATTTGCCTGCGCGCGCTTGATTTCAGCGGCAAGCGCTACCGCCCATTCGCTCCAGCTGAACAGCCCGCGCGCGTGCAACGCCAGCGCCATGGCAAAGGCCTGGGCTTCCCAGGGTTCGCGAAACACCGGACCATCCTCGTCGCGCGGAATGCCGGGCACAGCGTCGGTCGCCTCTCGCGCGGCTTGCGGATCAAGCGACATCAGGCCGGCTCCAGATAGGGTTCCCACGCATCGACCGAAACCTTCAGGTCCGGATCGGATGCGTCGCCCCATAGATCGCGGCCATCGAACGTCACGGTGTAGAGCCATTGCGGATTTTCCCCCGCGCCGGTGGCGTTGCTGTCGGGGAAGACATGACAGCCGAGCACGCGCTCGATGACGCCGGCGTGACCGCGCACATAGCGTGGCAACCTCGTATGGGTCGGCGGGTGGATCATTTTGGCGCGGACGCGGTCTCCGACGGCGAACAAAGCGGGGCTCTTGGCATCGCGCTCGGTCGGTCCGCCCCGGTGCAGCATGGCGGCAACGCCTTCCGGCGAGAGCGTCCGCGCCACCGGCTTCGCCGGGTGCAGCGGCCGTCCGGCCTCGATCTCGTCGGAGCCGATCAGGCCGCGCTCCAGCATCAGCCGTTCAAGGCCGGCGAGCCAGATCTGGTAATAGCTCTTGCCGAGATACTCGCTGGGCGGGCGATCCTCGCGGGCGAAGCGCGACATGTCGATGTTCCAGCCGCCGGGCATTCCCATCGCCATCGTGATCGCGAATGCGCGCCGCTCCCATTCGGCGTGAAACACCGGCTCGTCCGGTTCGGGTTGCACCGGACCGGACCACTTGACGCCGCCCATATCGTGCGCGCCTTCCATCAGGCGATCTCGTGCGGTTGTTTCGGCAAGCCGGTGCCGATCATGCTGTCGCGGGTGACGAGGTCGGCAAGGCGTTCCTCGCTCCAGCCCTCGGTGCCTGCGGGGCGCATCGGCAGCACCAGATAGCGAATTTCGGCGGTGGAATCCCAGACGCGAATGCTGGTGCCCTCGGGCAGTTCAAAACCGAAATCCAGCAACACGCCCCGCGGGTCCTTCACCGCCTTGGAGCGATAGGGCGCGGATTTGTACCAGACCGGCGGCAACCCCAGCACCGGCCAGGGATAACAGGAGCACAGCGTGCACACGACCATGTTGTGGTGGTGAGGGGTGTTCTCGACCGCCACGATGTGCTCGCCCTGACGGCCGGCATAGCCGAGTTCGGCGATCGCAGGTGTCGCGTCCTTGAGCAGGCGTGCGCGAAACGAGGGATCGGCCCAGGCGCGCGCCACCACGCGGGCACCGTTACGCGGTCCGACCTTGGTCTCGTAGGTTTCGATCAGGACATCGAGCGCAGCCGGATCGACATAGCCTTTTTCGGTCAGGATGGTTTCCAGCGCGCGCACCCGCAGTTCGGTCTCGGACAGTTCCGAATGGTCGTGATGGTGATGGTGGTGATCGTGGCCGGTCATACCCTGCAGGATAGTCGGATTATTCCGCCGATGTCGAGGTGTCGACTCTGCTAGCCTCTCGGCATGGGGCTTGGGTCAAAATGGGCGGCATTCGTCGCCGCGATGGCGATTTCAATGCTGCTGGCGGCACCAGAAGAGGCGCGGGCGGCCAACGGCGCCTATGCCGTGGATGCCGCCGATATCTCCGAAGTTGGATCGTGCAAGGTCGAAAGCTGGATGTCGGCGGCGACCAACACCGATTTTTCGGCCGTTGCCAATCCCTCCTGCGCGGTAAATATCTTCAGGCCGGTGGAATTGAGCATGCAGAGCGTCAGGTCCCGCAGCGATGGCGACTGGAGCACCACCATCGCGCCAAAGGCGAAAACCAACATCGCGCCCACAGGTATCGGGAAACTCGGCTTTTCGGTCTATGCCGGCGGCTCGTTCGATGTCCTGACCGGCGAAAACCTCACGGCATTCGCGGTGGTGCCGGCGACATTCCGGCTTTCCGAAACCATGCGGATCAACGTCAATGGCGGCTGGCTGTGGGACCGTACCGCCGATCGGCACTATCTGACCTACGGCATCGGCTTCGACTGGAAATTCACCGATGTCCTGCAATGGACGATCGAGGCATTCGGCCAGGCCGGCGCGGCCGACGTTCCCAGCGTGGTTCGGCCCAGGTTCCAGACCGGCGTCCGCTATCGGCCCAACGAGATTTTTTCGGTCGATGTCATCTACGGCCGCAACATCATGGGCGAAAATGCCAACTGGATCACGCTCGGCACGACCGTCCGCTTTCCCGTACCTGGCGGCAAACCCGCGCGTGAGCGCACTGGGCATTTGTGAGCTATCGTCTCAAGAAAGAAATGGCGGGGAGGTGCAGACGTGGCGGATTTCGTGACCATCGAAAGGGGCCTCGGGCCCGAAGGGCGCATCGCGGTGGTACGCTTCGACCGCGGCGACAACATCAATGCGTTGTCGCCGGAGGCACTGCGGCAGCTCACCGATGCGGCGCGCAGCTTCGAGGAGGACAGCTGCGACTTCGGTCGTCGTGCTCACCGGCAGCGCCAAGGCATTCAGCGCCGGTTTTGATCTCAAGGACCCTGAAGGCCGGTCGCGCCAGACCATGGATCTCGGGTCACTACGGCGCCACCTGAAACTGGGACCGCGGCTGACCAGCGCCTGGCACGAGATGGAGCAGATCACCATCGGTGCCATCGAGGGTTTTTGCGTCGGCGGAGGCGTGGCGCTGGCGGTGGCACTGGATTTTCGCGTGATGGGCCGCGACGCCCATCTGCGTGTCCCCGAGATCGGGCTTGGCATGAACATGAGCTGGCAGAGTATTCCGCGCATGCTTCCTCTGATCGGGCCGGCCCGGACCAAGCAGGCGGTGATCCTGGCCGACCAGCGCATTAGCGCTCGTGAGGCGTACGAGTGGGGTCTGGTGGAGGAGGTGGCCGATCCCGGCAAGGCCTTCGATGCCGCCATGGTCCTCGCCGAAAAAATCGCGGCGCAGCCGCCGCTGTCGGTGGCCATGACGAAACTCACCGTCAATCGCCTGGCGCATGCGCTCGACGACCTTGCCAGCCACATGGATGTCGACCAGTTCG
This sequence comes from uncultured Alphaproteobacteria bacterium, assembly GCA_963778925.1. Classification (GTDB taxonomy): domain Bacteria; phylum Pseudomonadota; class Alphaproteobacteria; order Rhizobiales; family Xanthobacteraceae; genus Bradyrhizobium. Next base: position 45,979 of record CAVZWE010000023.1, read on the forward strand.
CGCTGGCTAGTTTCAGCGAAGACCACAGAGAGGGCGTGGCGGCGTTCCTAGAGCGGCGCAAGCCACGGTTCAGAGGCCGCTGAAGCCGGCCCATGGTCCTGAACGCTCATACCTTAGATTCGCATAAGGTATATTATGGAATATTATTATCCGTAATTAGATCAGACAGTTAGATAAATATCGCGGGACATAATCGCTGCGCCATGCGATGAGGTGCTTCACGCGAATCTTGGTCCGTCACGCGCAGCGTCCAGCAATGCGCGGGCACGATATTGCGGCAGCCTCCGGACACTGCAATAAGCCGGCTCGCGAGATCGCGGATGACCCGGCGGCTTCAGGTCCGTAAGGTGGCATTCCGCAAGAACAAGAATTCTCAGGGAGAGAACCAGATGAGCTTTTCACGACGCGCGCTACTCAAGGCATCGGCGGCTTCGGCGGTTTTGGGTGGCATCGGCGCGCCATTGGTCGCGCGCGCGCAGACCGCCGAGTTCACCTACAAATATGCCAACAATCTGCCGGACGCGCATCCGATGAACGTCCGCGCCAAGGAGATGTCGGCGTCGATCAAGACCGAGACCAATGGCCGGGTCGACCTGCAGATCTTCCCGAACAACCAGCTTGGCTCCGACACCGACATGCTGAGCCAGATCCGCTCCGGCGGCATCGAATTCTTCACGCTCTCGGGCCTGATCCTGTCGACGCTGGTCCCGGCCGCCTCGATCAACGGTATCGGTTTTGCCTTTCCGGATTACGATACAGTCTGGAAGGCCATGGACGGCGACCTCGGCGCCCATGTGCGCGGCGAAATCGGAAAGGCCAATCTCGTCGTCATGGACAAGATCTGGGACAACGGCTTCCGCCAGACCACGTCCTCGAGCAAGCCGATCACCGGTCCCGACGATTTCAAGGGCTTCAAGATTCGCGTGCCGGTTTCGCCGCTCTGGACCTCGATGTTCAAGGCCTTCGATGCGGCGCCCGCCTCGATCAATTTCAGCGAGGTCTATTCCGCGCTGCAGACCAAGATCGTCGAAGGCCAGGAAAATCCGCTCGCCATCATCTCGACCGCAAAACTCTACGAAGTGCAGAAGTTCTGTTCGCTGACCAACCACATGTGGGACGGCTTCTGGTTCCTGGCCAACCGCCGGGCCTGGGAAGCGCTGCCGGCGGATCTGCGCACGATCGTCGCCAAGAATATTAACGCGGCCGCGGTCAGGGAGCGCGAGGACGTCGCCAAGCTCAATGCCGGTCTGCAGCAGGAACTGGCCGGCAAGGGCCTGGTTTTCAACAAGCCGGATGCCACCCCGTTCCGCGACAAACTGCGCTCCGCCGGTTTCTATACCGAGTGGAAGGGCAAATACGGCGATCAGGCGTGGGCGCTGCTGGAGAAGGCCGCCGGCAAACTGTCGTAACGCTTTCCGCCAGGGGACCGTCATGGCTCACGCCGAAGGCTCGATAGCGGCGGCCGGCGAGGCGATGTCCCCTCGCCGCCGTTCGGTTGCCGCGTCGCTGGAAGCTTCGCTGGCAATGCTGGTCGAGATCCCGGCAGCACTCCTGGTCGTCGCCGAGATCGTCATTCTTTTTGCCGGCGTGGTCGCGCGCTACGGCCTGCACAGTCCGCTAATCTGGTCGGACGAATTGGCCTCGATCCTGTTCCTCTGGCTTGCGATGCTGGGTGCCGCGGTGGCGTTTCGCCGCTCCGAGCACATGCGCATGACCGCGGTCGTTGCCAGCGCCGGGCCCGCGATGCGGGGCTATCTCGACGTGGTCGCAACCTGTGCCGCGCTGGCATTTCTGCTGCTGATTGCCTGGCCTTCCTGCGAATACGCCTACGAGGAGAGTTTTATCACGACGCCGGCGCTGCAAATCGCCAATATCTGGCGCGCCGCGGCGCTGCCGGTCGGCATTGGCCTGATGGCGCTGTTCGCCTTGCTGCGGCTGGCGCGATCAGGCGATACGAGGCTGGTGCTGAGTGCGGTGCTGTCGGTGGCCCTGCTGATGGCGGTATTCTGGCTGGCGCAGCCATGGCTGCGGCCGCTCGGAAATATCAATTTGATCATCTTCTTTGTCGGGGTGGCCGGTTTCTGCGTCTTCACCGGCGTTCCCATCGCCTTCGGCTTTGGTCTGGCGATCTTCGGCTATCTGGCGCTGACGACGCGAACCCCGCTGATGGTGCTGGTCGGCCGCATGGACGAGGGCATGAGCCACCTGATCCTGCTGTCGGTACCGCTGTTCGTGTTTCTCGGCCTTCTGATCGAGATGACCGGCATGGCGCGTGCCATGGTGGCGTTTCTGGCGAGCCTGCTCGGCCATATCAGAGGCGGCCTGCATTACGTGCTGGTCGGCGCGATGTATCTGGTCTCGGGCATATCCGGTTCGAAGGCCGCCGACATGGCCGCCGTGGCGCCGGTGCTGTTTCCGGAGATGAAAGCGCGTGGAGCAAGACCCGGCGATCTCGTCGCGCTGCTCGCGGCCACCGGCGCGCAGACCGAAACCATTCCGCCAAGCCTGGTGCTGATCACCATCGGCTCGGTGACCGGCGTTTCGATTTCGGCGCTGTTTACCGGCGGCCTGCTGCCCGGCGTGGTGCTGGCGATCACCCTTTCGGCATTGGTGTGGTGGCGCTATCGCGGCGAGGACTTAAGCCACGTCAAGCGAGCCGGAGGCGGCGAGGTGATCCGATCCTTTGTCATCGCCCTGCCCGCGCTGGCGCTGCCGTTCGTGATCCGCGCCGCGGTGGTCGAAGGCGTCGCGACCGCGACGGAAGTGTCCACCATCGGCATCGTCTACGGTCTCGTCGTAGGCCTTGTGGTCTATCGCCGCTTCGACTGGCGGCGGCTGGGGCCGATGCTGGTGGAGACCGCGTGCCTGTCAGGCGCGATTCTGTTGATCATCGGCACCGCAACCGGCATGGCCTGGGGATTGACCCAATCCGGCTTTTCCCGCGCGCTGGCTTCCGCGATGACCGGCCTGCCCGGCGGCTCGGCGACTTTCATCGCGGTATCGATCGCAGCCTTCACGGTGCTGGGCAGCGTGCTCGAGGGCATTCCGGCGATCGTGCTGTTCGGCCCGCTGTTGTTTCCGATCGCCCGCGCCGTCGGCGTGCATGAGGTGCATTATGCGATGATCATCATCCTCGCCATGGGCATCGGACTGTTCGCGCCGCCGTTCGGAGTAGGCTATTATGCCGCCTGCGCCATCGGGCGGGTCGATCCCGCCGAAGGGATCAGGCCGATCTGGGGTTATCTGCTGGCGCTATTGGTGGGCCTGATCGTGGTGGCGATTTTTCCGTGGATATCGATCGGATTCCTGTAAGCGCTGTCGAAATGGGAGGTGGCCGATGAGTGGGACGCAAAGCCAATACGATGTGGGATTGGACAAGACACCAGCCAATTTCGTGGCGCTGACGCCGCTCAGCTTCCTGGCCCGTACCGCCGCCATCTATCCCGACCACACCAGCGCGGTTTACGAGGGCCGCAGCTTCACCTGGGCGGAGACCCATCGACGCTGCCGGCGCTTTGCCTCGTATCTGGCGGGCCGAAACATCTGCAGCGGCGACACCGTGGCCGCGATGCTGCCCAACATCCCCGCGATGAACGAAGTTCATTTTGCGGTCCCGATGGCCGGCGCGGTGCTCAACGCGCTCAACATCCGGCTCGATGCCTCCTCGATCGCCTTCCAGCTCGATCATGGCGGCGCCAAAATCATCCTGGTTGACCCGGAATTTTCGGGCGTGATCGCCGAGGCGCTCAACCTGATGACGGGGCCAAAGCCGTTCGTCATCGACGTCGACGATTCCTCTTTCGCCGGCGGCAAGCGCATCGGCGAGATCGAATACGAGGACGCGCTGTCGCAAGGCGATGAGAGTTTTGTCGCGCGGCTTCCCGAAGACGAATGGGACGCCATCGCGCTGAGCTATACTTCGGGCACCACCGGCAATCCCAAGGGCGTGGTGACCCACCATCGCGGCGCCTATCTCAACGCCGTCAGCAACATCCTTGCGGGCAATCTCGGCCAGCATCCGGTCTATCTCTGGACGCTGCCTATGTTCCATTGCAACGGCTGGTGCTTTCCCTGGACCATCGCGGCCGCGGCGGGCATTAACGTCTGCCTGCGCAAGGTCGATCCCACCAGGATTTTCGAGCTGATCAAGAAGCACGGCGTCACCCATATGGCGGGCGCCCCGATCGTCTACAACACCCTGATCAATGCGCCGGATGCGCCGAGAGGCAAGACCGCGCGGCCGGTGGTTGGATTGATCGCCGGCGCGGCGCCCCCGGTCGCCGTGCTGGAAGGTGCCGAAAGTATCGGCATCAAGCTGACGCATGTCTATGGCCTGACCGAGGTCTATGGCCCGGCCTCGGTCTGCGCCGAGCAGCCGGGCTGGGACGATTTGCCCGCCGATCAACGCGCGCAGCTCAAGCGCCGGCAGGGCGTGCCCTACCCGCTGCAGGAAGCCGTCACCGTGATCGATCCCGAAACCATGCAACGCGTGCCATGCGACGGCGAGACCATCGGCGAAGTAATGTTCCGCGGCAATATCGTGATGAAGGGCTACCTGAAGAACGAGAAAGCCACCAGAGATGCCTTTGCCGGCGGCTGGTTTCACACCGGCGATCTCGGCGTGCTCGACGAACACGGCTATGTCATCATCAAGGATCGTTCCAAGGACATCATCATCTCCGGCGGCGAAAACATCTCCTCCGTCGAGGTCGAGGACGTGCTCTACAAGCATCCCGCCGTGCTGTTTGCGGCCGTGGTGGCAAAACCCGACGGCAAATGGGGCGAGGTACCCTGCGCCTTCATCGAGTTGAAGGAGAAGGCGCGCGCGCCACCGAAGCCGAGATCATCGCGTTCTGCCGCAACCAGATGTCTGGCTTCAAGACGCCGAAGACGGTGGTGTTCGGGCCGATCCCGAAGACGTCGACCGGAAAAATCCAGAAGTTCATGCTGCGGAACCAGGTGGATTCGGCGAAGGCGATTTCGGCGTGAGGGGCTGGTCGCTGGTCATGGTGCGGCGCGTTCGCGGTCCAATATGGCTGTCATCGCACAGCTTGACCGGGCGATCCAGTATTCCACCGGCGTTAGCGACGGAGTCAAAACGCGAGGCCACGGCGTACTGGATCGTCCGCTTTCGCGGACGATGACAGCCGAGATTCAAATTTCAAACAGCAACAGCCACAGCTTCGCGATCTCGCCGCACGTTTTCGCGCGAGGTTTGTTTCAAATTCCCGTCCTCTCCAATCAGAGGGCGCAGGGAATGCCGGGCGCCTGATGCGCCCGCAGCCTTGTGTGCAAAGTGATAAAAGCACACAAGCGTAGTCACCACGGTCACACCGGAAACACCCAGCATTCCCCGCGCAATGGTTTACGGCTTATTCCGTGCTCTCCCCGGTGACCGGGCTCTTTTGCCACCGTCGCCTGCGCTTCCTAGCGCAGACTTGACACCAGCGTCGGGGTGTCAGGACCACACGGCTTTGCCGTCCGCAAGGTCAGCGCTCTCGTCAGCAGCACTGCCTGCGTCCACCGCATCCCGCTCCAACGTCCGTGACGATCGCGAGCGCCCCTCTTTCGGAACGGGACGGCGGAACTAGTGGCGTTGATTTGCCCGACGAGCAAAGCGAAATATTTTTGCAAAGAGGGCTGGACAGACATTTCACAGGCAATTCACTGATTTGCCCGTCGGGCAAACCAAACAGCCGGTCGGGCTGCAAATCGCAGGATGGGTTGAGCCTTCGCGAAACCCACCGCCGTCGTCCAGAACATGATGGGTATCGCTTCACTCCATCCATCTTACGCGCAACATCGAAAAATTTCACCAAGCTAGGTTATCTGTGCGAGGTTACGAAATGTGCCGCGGCCCTCACATCTTCCTGTAGGCGTCCACAAGAGCCTGGCCCTCGGCCCCCGATTTCTTGAGCCAGTCGGCCGTAAGCTGTTCGCCGATCTTCTGGAAGCCCATCTTCAAAGCCGGGCTCGGCGGCTCAACCGTCATGCCCTTGGCCTTGAGTTGATCGACATACCAGTTGCTTTTATCTTGCCAGGCTTTCCAGCCGCGCGTCTCGGCTGTCGCCGCCGCCTTGAGGACGGCTTCCTGAACCGGCTTGTCGAGCGCGTCGAACGCAGCCTTGTTCATCAAGGTAAAGTTCTTCGGAATCCAGGCCTGCACGTCATAGAAATATTTCAGCGACTCCCAAACCTTGGAATCGTAACCTGTGCCGCCCGATGACATGAACGAATTTATCACGCCGGTTGCGAGCGCTTGCGGCAGTTCCGCCGCCTGGATTGTGACTGGTTGTGCGCCGACCAGTTCGCCGATCCGTGCGGTGCCGACGTTGTAGGAGCGCCATTTCAGGCCCTTCAGATCGTCGATCGTCGCGAGCGGCTTATTGACATAGACGCCCTGTGGCGCCCATGGCACGGCAAACAGCAGCATGATGCCCTGCGCTTCCAGCTTCTTTGCGATGGCCGCCTTCGACGCCTGATACAGTTTCATCGCCTCCGGGTAGCTGGTCGCGAGAAACGGCACGACATCGAGACCAAATACCGGATCCTCGTTCTCGTGGATCGAAAGCAGGACCTCCCCGATCTGCGCCTGCCCGGTGGCGACGGCGCGCTTGATGTCGGGCGCCTTGAACAACGACGCACCGGGATGCACGGTAACCTGCAACTTTCCGGAGGTGGCGGTGTCGATATCCTTGGCGAATGAAACCAGATTTTCCGTGTGCGGATTATCAGACGGGTATGCCGCCGGCAGGTTCCATTTGGTTTGAGCCGAGGCGGGCGCCGCGGCCAAAATGGCGCCGGCAATGAACGCTAAACCAAGCAAACGAGACATCATGGAACGACCTCCTCAGTCGGGGAAAGCGAGCTTGGGCAGAAATAGCACGATCTTCGGATATTCGGTGATGATGAAGACGGCCACAAGCAGCAGAACGAAGAACGGGAATGCCGCCCGCGCGACGGTAAAGGTATCGCGCCCACTCATGTTCTGGAGCACGAACAGGTTGAAGCCAACCGGCGGCGTGATCTGCGCCATTTCGACATGAATGATGAGATAGACGCCGAACCAGATGAGATCGAGCCCGGCCTGCTTGACCATCGGCAGCACAATGACGGCGGTGAGAACGATCATCGAGATGCCGTCGATCAGGCAGCCGAGAATGATGTACATGATGCTGAGATAAAGCGCGAGCATGCCGGGGGTCAGATCCTGTCCCTTCACCCACTCGGCGAGCGCCGCCGGGATGCCGGTATAGGCCATCGCCGCCGTGGTGTAGGCAGCGCCGGCGAGGATCAGCATGATCATGCAGGTCAGACGCGTCGCACTCATCACGCTTTCGAGGAAGTTCTTGCGCGTCAGCGTGCCGCTCCACCACGCCAGCAGCAGCGCGCCGGAAACACCCCATGCCGCGCATTCGGTCGCGGTCGCAAACCCGAGGACCAGCGAGAGGAACACCCCAAGAATAAGAAGCAAACATGGAATAAGCTTTGCGGATTCCTGCATTTTCCGGCGAAACAGCATCGGCGGGTCGCGCGGCGGAATTTTGCCGGGATTGAGCAACGACCAGACAATGATGTAGCCGGAATAGAGCGTGATCACGAGCGCGCCCGGCAGGAAGCCGCCAAGGAACACCTGCAGCACCGAAACATTCGCGGTCACCGCATAGACCACCATGGGGATCGATGGCGGGATCAGCAGCCCGAGCGTACCGGAGCCTGCCAGCGAGCCGAGGCTCAGGTTCTTGTCGTAGCCCCGCTTGTCGAGCTCCGGCAGCGCAATCTTGCCAATGGTGGCGCAGGTCGCAGCCGAGGAGCCCGACACCGCGGCGAAGATGCCGCAGCCGATCACATTCACATGCGTCAATCGCCCGGGCAGCCATTGAACCCAGGGCGACAGGCCGCGAAACATTTCTTCCGACAGTTTGGTGCGGAACAGAATCTCCCCCATCCAGATAAACAGCGGCAGCGCAGCCAGCGTCCAGGACGCGCTCGCGCTCCAGGTTGTGGTCGCAAGCACGTTGCCGAGCGGCAAACTCGTGGTGAGCGCCATCGCCACGAAACCCACCAGCCCCAGCGCTACCGCGATCCAGACGCCGCTCGCCAGCAGCACGACCATGACGCTTAGCAGGACGAACGACAATTCCACCATGCCGAGGTTGACCATGATCAACCTCCGCCGCCCTGCGAGATGCGTTCGACGAATTCTTCCGGGGTCTCGTCCGGCGAACCCTTCTCGTAGCTCGGCCGCCCGCCGCCGATGACATTGACCAATTCATCGATCAGCGCGATCGACAGGATGGCGAGACCGCCGGCAAAACCGAGCTGCGGAATCCATAGAGGGAGCGCGACGACGCCCTGCGCCATGTCGTTGAAACGCCAGGAATCGTAGGTCATCTGCGCCGCATGACGCGTGAAGTAGAGAACGAAGGCTGTGGCAATTCCAAGAGCGACGATCTCGGCGATCTGCTTGGTTCGTCCGTGCAGCCGCTCCAGCAGCAGGCCAACGCGTATCATCTCGCCGCGCTTGAAGGTATGGGCGAGGCCAAGAAACGCCATTGCGGCCATGCACCACGATGCAAAATCGTCGCCGGCGGGAATATTGAACGCGAACTGCCGTCCGACCGACATGATCATCATGATCGCGAAGATCGCGACCAGGAAGATACCAGCCGCGTAGCCGGCGCCAAGATAGATGCCGTCGAGAGCACGCCTGAGGAACCCCGCAGCCGGCGGATCGTCAGCATGCTCTGTCAATCAGGGCCCCCCAATCTCACGCCGTACCCTACCGACAAACAGCGATGGCGTACAAGGCGTCACATCCGGCGCCGGGGCTCGCCCGCCTGGAACGACGTGCCAGCACCGGCCAAACCAAACTATCGCCGTTTTCATCGGTTGGATTGGCACCAATTATGCACTGAAAGAGGAACTCAAACGGAGAAGTCCCATGAAGTGGACATTTCTGATCCTTTGTGCCGGTTTTTTCATCACTACGCTGGTGCTCTTCATCGAGGATTACCAGGTCAAGGCGGGCGTCGAGAGGCTGTCCGAGATGCGTGTATCGCCGCAACCGTCTCTGTATGCCGATCCCAATTTAAAACTGGTCTCCGAACAGAGCCCGTATATGCGGGACGAACGCTAGGGTCGACCGCCGGCGAGGCATAGCCGCGGCGACCGGTTTCAGTCCTGGCTTCTTACGATGCGCTGGATCGTTCCGTCGCGTTGGTCTGCGCCATGGCGCCTCTGGTTGTGTGCCATTTTCTCGCTCGCCACCTGATCTCAGGGTGATAGTCTTTGTGCCTTGCAAAGACGTGTTCCCGGGGGACGCATGCGGCGCCGCGAGTTCATCACTCTCCTAGGCGTGACAGTTGCGGCGTGGCCGCGCGTCGCACGGGCGGAGCGGATCGCGCGCGTTGGTTATCTTGGTTTGACGTCTGGCACCTCTGTACAAGCCGCGCGGATCGAGGCGTTTCGAGTTGGCCTTCGTAACCTCGGTTACATCGAAGGCAAGAACATCCAAATTGAGTTTCGCTTTGCGGGTGGAGACAATGACCGGCTCCCCGGTCTGGTAGCAGAGTTGATTGGTTTGAACGTCGATGTCATCGTGACTTACGCAACAGGAGTTCCCGCCGCTCGGCGTATGACCGCGACAACTCCAATAGTCATGGCGACCTTCGGCGATGCCGTTGCCACGGGCATTGTTGCCAACCTTGCGCATCCAGGCGGTAATATCACCGGGTCAACCTTCTTTAGTCCGGAACTTACGGCGAAGCGGCTCGAACTGTTGAAGGAGGTCGTCCCCTCGCTGACTCGCGTGGGTGTTCTCCTTATTCGGGACAATGAGATGAACGGACCCTCACTCGAAGTGATGGAGGGCACCGCCAAGGCTTTGGGGGTGGGATTAGAACCTTTCGAGGCTCGCGGTCCGGTCGATTTCGAGAGCGCTTTTTCAGAGTGGACGGCAAAAGAAATCGGCGCGGTCGTCGTTGGAGATCACGCGTTTTTGGTCTCAAACACCGACGCGATTGCTGCTCTCGCGACTAAACATCGCTTTCCTTCGATTGGACCTCTGGAACTGGCTGTAAGCGGCGGACTCATGGCCTATGGGGTGAATTTTCCCGATATGTATCGCCGTGCTGCGGTTTTCGTGGATAAGATTCTCAAGGGTGCAAAGCCCGGCGACATCCCGGTCGAACAGGTAACCAAGATCCAGACAATTGTGAACATCAGAACCGCCAAGTCGATCGGCATTGAGGTGCCGACATCGCTCCTGCTGCGCGCCGACGAGGTGATCGAATAAGGCGCCGATGCTGGTAGTTGCGGTGCGTGAGTCGCTTGTTAGCACTTGTCGGACGCCGCGCGATCAGCCCGCCCGCTCCAGCGTCAGCTGCATGCCGTCATAGGCCGGGATGACGCCCGGCGGCAGGCTCAGCCGCAGCACCTCGTAATCCAGATCGGAATGCATGTTGGTGATGACGGCCCGGCGCGGCTTGAAGCGCTCGATCCACGACAGTGCGTCGTTGACGCTGAAGTGGCTGGGATGCGCCGCGTAGCGCAACCCGTCGATGATCCAGAGATCGAGGTTTTCCAGAAAGTGCCAGTTCTCGCGCGGGATATCGCTGACATCGGGCGTATAGGCGGCATCCGCAATGCGATAACCGAGCGCGGGAATATTGCCGTGCTGCATGAGAAAGGCCGAAAGCGTCACCGAACCGCCCTTCCCTTCGATGCTGCGATTTTCACCTGACTCGATTCCGTGGCGGTCCAGAATCGGCGGATAATCGCTGCCCGGCGGCGACACGAAGCAATAGGAGAACCGCGTCATTATATCGACGCCGGTCGACTTGTTGAAGTACACCGGAATGCGCCGGCGCATATGCATCACCACCGAGCGAAGATCGTCGATGCCATGGGTCTGGTCGGCGTGCTCATGGGTCAGAAACACCGCGTCGAGGTGGTCGACATGAGCGTCGATCAACTGCTCGCGCAGATCGGGCGAGGTGTCGATCAGGACCCGCGTCACGCCGCGATCGGAACTCCGCTCGGCGAGCAGCGAACAGCGGCGGCGGCGGTTTTTGGGATTTTTGGGATCGCAGGCGCCCCAGCCGAGTGCTGGACGGGGAACGCCGGCGGAGGATCCGCAGCCGAGAATCGTCAGCGTCAGCGTCATGCCATCGCTTTCGGATCTGGCACTTTGCTGAACAGGCGGAAGAAATTCTCCGTGGTCTGGCGCGAAATCTGTTCCAGCGAGACCGCGCGGGCCTCCGCCAGCACCCTGGCGATTTCCACGACGTAAGCAGGCTCGTTGCGCCTGCCGCGAAACTTGCCGGGCGCCAGATAAGGCGCGTCGGTCTCGACCATGATGCGATCGGCCGGAAGCTCGGCGGCAAGATCGCGCAAGGCTTGCGATTTCTTGAAGGTCAGAATGCCCGTGAAGGAAATCGACAGCCCCAGCGAGATCGCCTTCATCGCCAGCTCGCGGCCGCCGGTGTAGCAATGCAGCACGGCGCGAAACGAACCTTTTGCCATTTCGTCCTCGAGGATTCGACCGCAGGCCTCGTCGGCGTCACGGGTGTGGATGACCAGCGGCAGGCCGGTCGCGCGCGCCGCCGCGATGTGGGCCCGAAAGCCGCGCTCCTGCGCTTGCGGCGAGCCATTTTCGTAGAAATTATCCAGTCCCGCCTCGCCCAGTGCCACCACTTTCGGATGCCGTGTCAGTTCGATCAGCTCCTCGGCGGAAATCCCGTCTTCTTCATCGGCGTGATGCGGATGGGTGCCGACCGAACAATAGACGGTTCGGAAACCGTTCGGCGATCGCGAGCAGCCCGCCAAGCCGCCGCACCCGCGTCGAGATGGTGACGATGCGGCCAATGCCGGCGGCCGCGGCTCTTTCCACGATGCCGTCGAGGTCCTCGGCGAAATCGGGAAAATCGAGATGGCAGTGGCTGTCGACCAGCATCGGCTCGATCCGCTCAAGCCGCCGGTTCGACGTAACGCGGAAATGCCGGCGCCGGCGGAGGCAGCTGCGTTCCCGGATTGATGCGCGTGGCGCCGCCGAGTGCGGCGAAGTCCCGCTCGCCCGGGGGTACGCCGAGACCATCCAGCAGTTTTGCCGAGGCCGCCGGCATCGCCGGTTGCGCCAGGATGGCGATCTGGCGGACCACCTCGGCGGTCACATAGAGTACCGTAGCCTGGCGCTTCGGGTCGGTCTTCGCCAGCGCCCACGGCGCCTCGCCCGCGAAGTAGCGGTTGGCTTCGGCGACCACGGCCCAGACCGCATTGAGCGCCTGATGAATCTGCTGGGTCGCCATCGCGGTCCGGGCGAGCGCAATCATGCCGTCGGCCTGCGCCAGGATCGCCTTGTCGTTGTCGCTGAAGGCGCCCGGCTCGGGCAGCACGCCCGCATACTGCTTGGCGATCATCGACAGCGAGCGCTGCGCCAGATTACCGAGATCGTTGGCGAGATCGGCATTGATGCGCGCGACGATGGCTTCGTGATTATAGCTGCCGTCCTGACCGAACGGCACTTCGCGAAGGAAGAAGTAGCGCATCTGGTCGACACCGTATTGGTCGGCGAGATTGAAGGGATCGACGACGTTGCCGACCGACTTCGACATCTTCTCGCCCCTGTTGAACAGGAAGCCGTGGGCGTAGACGCGCTTCTGCACGGGAATGCCGGCCGACATCAGGAACGCCGGCCAGTACACCGCGTGAAAGCGGATGATGTCCTTGCCGATGATATGCACGTCGGCCGGCCAGTAGCGCCAGTTCGGGTCATTCTCGTCGGGAAAGCCGACGCCGGTGATGTAGTTGGTCAACGCGTCGACCCAGACATACATGACATGCTCAGGGTCGCCGGGAACCCTGACGCCCCAATCGAAGGTGGTGCGCGAGATCGAAAGATCCCTCAGCCCGCTCCTCACGAAGCTAACGACTTCGTTCTTGCGGGAATCCGGACCAATGAAATCCGGCTGGTTTTGGTAGAGCGCCAGCAGCCTGTCCTGATAGGCGGACAATTTGAAGAAGTAGCTCTTTTCTTCGACCCACTCGACCGGCGTGCCCTGCGGTCCGCGCCGCACATTGTCCTCGCCGACAATTGTTTCGTCTTCGGCGTAATAGGCCTCGTCACGCACCGAGTACCAGCCGGCATAGCTATCCAGATAGATGTCGCCACTAGCGGCCATCCGCTTCCAGATCTCCTGGCTGGAGCGATGATGTTGCTCTTCCGTGGTGCGAATGAAGCGGTCGAACGAGACGTTGAGGCGCTCATCCATCTCCTTGAACCGCGCCGCGTTGCGGGTCGCGACTTCCAGCGTCGGTAGTTTTTCGGCTTCCGCGGTCTGAACCATCTTCAGGCCGTGCTCGTCGGTGCCGGTGAGAAAGAACACATCCTTGCCGTCGAGGCGTTGAAAGCGTGCCAGCGCGTCGGTCGCGATCGCCTCATAGGCATGGCCGATATGCGGCACGCCGTTCGGGTAGGCGATAGCGGTCGTGATGTAGAATGAGTTTCTTGCCGCCGACGGCGATGGTTTTGCGCCGCGCGGGGCCACTTTGGCCGAGGCACCGGTCTTGAGACTTTCCTTGGTTTCCTTCTTGGCGCTCTTGCCAGCCGGCGGCGTCTTGAAGGCGATGCTCGTCTTGCCTGGCGTTGAGCTGCCCGAAGCCGATTTTGTTTTCTTCGCGGATTTCCTCGACGACTTCTTTGCAACCTTCTTCGCAGCCGCTTTTTTCCTGGTGGCCTTCTTTGCCTTCTTCACCGTGCGCCTGGCTTTTTTCGCAGCCTTTTTCGGCGCCGACGCCTTGGCGGCGGGCTTCGATTTGCCGGCTTGCTTACCGCCTTTCTTCCTGGCAATTTTCTTCTTGGCCTTGGCCACCACAAATTCCTTTTTATTGCTCAAACAAGATTGTTGGGAATGACCACCAGCAGCGCGCTTACCGCGTTGCTTCCGCAAGCAGCCCGAACACCGAGAAAACCAGCGGTTTTCGTTCCAGATTGTATTCTGCGGTGTCGCGCGCGGCGCGGTTGATCTTTTCCCACACCTCCGCCAGCCGTGCAAGGCGGGGCAGATTCGCGTTGGCATTGGCGTCGTCGCTGCGCAGGCGCAGGCTCATCCAGCGATCGACGCTGTCGATGAAGGCCGCAAGCGCCACCCGGTCGCTGCCGCCAAGCGCGTCACCGAGGGCATGAAGTTCGCGCGGATCGACTTGCGGCAGCGTCGCCAGCAGCGCTGCCGTGCGCTGGTGAAGCTTGATGGCGTCGCCGCCAAGCAGCGTCAGCGCGCGGGCGACACTCCCCTCCGCCGCTTCTGCTGCCTCCGCGAGCGCGGGATCATCAACCGCGATGCTCGCCGCCTGGGCGGCGGCTGCGATGACGTCGGAGACCGCAAGCGGCCGCAATAACAATTTCCGGCACCGCGACAGGATCGTCGGCAGCGCTCGCGCCGGCGCGTGGCTGACCAGGAGAAACAGCGATTGTTGCGGCGGCTCCTCGAGAACTTTCAACAGCGCGTTGGCGGCATTGGGATTGAGCTCATCGACGGTATCGACGATGCAGACCCGCCAGCCCTCGGCCGCCGCGGTTGAGCCGAAAAACGAGATCGTCTCCCGGGTCTCGTCGACGGTGATCACGGTCCGCATCACGCCCTTGTCGTTGAGGCTCCGCTCCAGCGTGAGCAGGCCACCATGGGCGCCGGCCGCGACCTGGCGGGCGACCGGATCGGACGGATCGACATCAAGCGTCTCCGCGCGCTGTACTTCGGGGGCAAGCGGATTGCGGTGGGCGAGCACGAACCGCGCCATGCGGTAGGCCAGCGTCGCCTTGCCGATGCCGGCCGCGCCCCCGATCAGCCAGGCATGCGGAATTCGCCCGCTGCGGTAGGCGTTCAGCAAAGCCAGCTCGGCGTCGCGATGTCCAAACAGCGCTGACGTCTCGCGCGGATGAACGGCGGATATCTGCGGTTCGACCTGACGTGCGCTCATGCTGAATTGGCCACGGTGCCGGCATCGACCGTGAAGAAGCGGTCGCGCAATGCGGCCCATATACTGGCGGCAACCGCGGCGGGGTCGGCGGTCGCATCGATCAGCACGCAGCGCTGCGGTTCGCTGGCTGCGATCTGCCGGTAGGCATCGCGTAATTCCTGATGGAACTTGACGTCTTCGGCCTCAAACCTGTCGGGAGCCGCGGTGCCGCGGCGTGCGGCCGCGCGCTTCATGCCGACCTCGACCGGGACATCCAGGATGATGGTCAAATCGGGCTTGAGATCGCCGATCGTGACCCGCTCCATCGCGTTGAGTACGGCGGGAGCAACCTTCCCCAGGCTGCCCTGATAGGCCCGCGTCGAATCCGAAAACCGGTCGCACAGCACCCATACACCCTGGTTGAGCGCGGGCTTGATCACCGTGCGCACGTGGTCGTCGCGCGCAGCCGCAAACAGCAGCGTCTCCGCGTCCGGACCCAGCAGCTTGCCCATGCCGGACAGCACCAGATGCCTGATGATCTCGGCGCCCGGCGACCCGCCGGGCTCGCGCGTGACGATGGCGCGCAACTTTGCGGCGCCCAGACGTTCCGCGAGCGTCTTGATCTGCGTGGATTTGCCGGACCCCTCACCGCCCTCGAAGGTGATGAACCGTCCGCGCCCGAGAGCTCTTTTGACCGTTGCCTCGACCATCTCAGAGTTTCTCGGCGCCGAGGCGGAACATCCCGATCACGAGTTCGCTCGCACCATCGATCGCCCGCCGCATCGTCGATCCCGCGGCGACGGACTCCGCCGCGTAGACCGGCGCTTCCATCGCAACATTGGCGCCGCGCCATACCTTGACGACGCCGACCTGCTGACCGGAGTTGACCGGCGCGCGAACCGGCCCGGTATAAACCACGCGCGCAATCAGTTTGTCGGTGCCGTTTTTCTGCACCATCACCTTGATCGGCTCGGTACTCGCCAGCTTCACCGAGCGGCTGGCGCCGCCAAATACCTTGGCGTAGCCAACCAGCTGCTGTGGCGCAAACAAGGTCCGCGCCTCGAAATTGCGAAATCCCCATTCCAGCATCTTCTTCGCTTCCGACACCCGATCGTCGGGATCATCAAGCCCGTTGATGGCGACGATCAACCGCATCCCGTTCTGCACGGCCGAGGCGACCATGCCGTAGCCGCCCTCCTTGGTATAACCGATCTTCAGCCCGTCGGCGCCTTCGAGCGAGAGCAGCAACGGGTTACGGCTCTGCTGCCGGATCTTGTTCCAGGTGAATTCCTTCTCGCCGAACAATTTGTAGAAATCGGGATAGGTCTGGATGATGTAGCGCGAAAGCCTGGCGAGTTCGCGCACGGTCATCTTGTTGCCGGGGTCGGGCAGCCCGTTGGAATTGGCGAAGGTCGATTGCGTCAGGCCGAGCTCGCGCGCCCGCTTGGTCATCATATCCGCAAAGATGCGCTCATTGCCGGCGATGCCTTCCGCCAGCACCATGCAGGCGTCGTTGCCGTTCTGGATGATGGCGCCGTGCAGGAGGTCGTCCACGGAGATCTTGCTGTGAATCGCCGCAAACATGGTCGGTCCGCCCGCGGGCGCCCCGCCTTTGCGCCAGGCGTTTTCGCTGACCCGATATTCGTCGGTCAGTTTGACCTCGCCCTGCTTGATGGCATGGAACACGAATTCCGCGGTCATCAGCGTCATCAGGCTGGACGGCGCCCGCAGCTCGTCGGCATTCTTCTCGAACAGCACGCTGCCGCTCGAGGCTTCGATCAGGATCGCGGTCGGCGCATCGCCGTCAAAGCCGCCCTCCTCCTTCTTGGCGCCCTGCACGCTGTTGTTGGCGGCGTAGACGATACCGCCCCACCCGACAGCCAATGCCATGGCGGCCGCGACCAGGCCGCGCCAGGGGCGTCCCGTCGCGGGTCTGGATTTACGGGTTAATTCGGCTGTCATCGGGAATGCCTTGAAGCCGGGGTTCTAACAGTTGGAAGTACCGCAAACAACACAGCTTTTGCCGACGGCCCGGTGCGATTGCGGTGCTGGTCAAACGACCCTATCGTGTCGTCGACCCCTGCACGAAATCTCCCAAACAAGGCGGAAAAGCGATGCCATCCTCACGCACCATTTCCGCCAATGGCATCGAACTCTTGGTGCGCGAACAGGGCCAAGGTCCGCTGGTGCTGCTTTGCCATGGCTGGCCGGAACTGTCCTATTCCTGGCGCCATCAAATCCCGGCGATTGCGGCGGCAGGCTTCCATGTCGTGGCCCCCGATATGCGGGGTTTCGGCGGAACCAGCGCACCCGTCGATATCAACGCCTACAGCATTTTCGACAACGTCGGAGACATGGTTGCCCTGGTGGCGGCGCTCGGGGAAACGCACGCCGTCATCATCGGCCACGACTGGGGCGCCCCGGTCGCCTGGCATGCGGCGCTATTTCGGCCTGATGTTTTCACAGCCGTCGCGGGCTTAAGCGTTCCGCCGCCTTTCCGAGGGCGCGGTCGGCCGCTGGATTCCTTGCGCGAAAGCGGGATCACCAATTTCTATTGGCAATATTTCCAGACCCCCGGCGTCGCCGAAGCCGAGTTCGAGCGCGACGTCGGATTGACCATGCGCACCTTGCTGGGGCGCGGGTTTTCCGACCCCGCGGCCTCGCTGTTCGTCGCAGACGGCAAGGGATTTCTCGGCGATCCAAACCCCGATCGGCCGTTGCCGGATTGGCTCAGCGAGGCCGACCTCGCGCATTTTACCGAGGCCTACAGGAAATCCGGCTTTCGCGGCGGCCTCAACTGGTACCGCAACATCGACCGCAACTGGGAACTGACGGCGCCGTGGCAGGACGCGCAAATCCATCAGCCCTCGCTGTTCATTGCGGGAGCGAAGGATTCCGTCATCACCGGCCTGATCGGGGCCAGGCGCGTCACTGAGCTGGAGCGGGTGCTGCCGAACCTGAAACAGAAGCTGATCATTGACGGCGCCGGCCACTGGATTCAGCAGGAGCGCGCCGACGAGGTCAACGCCGCCTTGATCGGCTTTCTCCGGGAAATTCAGTAGAGGCCGCGTCCGGCGAGCAAATCGCTCGGTCCGCCCGGATCGACCGGCGCGTAGGCGCTGACCGGGCTAATGCCGAGGGTGTAACGCTCGTCGTTTTCGTAGGATACGGCGCGCTGGTTTTCGGCGATACGGCCACCGGAACGCCCGCGGCTGGACGCAGACATCTCGGAGGTCGCCGATATCGAGGCGAGGTCGGCCGAGGTAGTGCCGAGGCTATAGGGCCTCCCTTCCGGCATCGGGATCTCGCCGCGGATCGGACGGCCGTGCGGCGGGATTTCCGGAACGAACGGACGGGCAGACGCCACCCGGACCAGCGACGGCGATGGCGCCGGCACGCCGGTGCGCAAAGTCGCCAGCAATTGGCGGTCGTCGGAGCCTTCGAGCGGCGCCCGGCCGACATATTCGACCCGCACCCGCGCCACACCATTGCCTTTGAATTCAAGGAGTTCGGCGGCTTTGTTCGAGACGTCGATGAGCCGGTTGCCGTGATACGGCCCGCGGTCATTGACGCGGACGATCAGGGATTTGCCGTTGGAGAGGTTGGTCACCCGCGCATAGCACGGCATCGGCAGGGTCGGATGCGCGGCGGTCAGCGATTCCATGTCGAACACTTCGCCGTTGGCGGTCTGCCGGCCGTGGAAATCATCGCCATACCAGGAGGCGAGCCCCTCCTCGCGATAATTGACGTCTTCCTCCGGAACGTACACCCGGCCCGCGACGGTATAGGGTTTACCCACGCGATAGGTGCCGCCGCCCTTCGGTACGGGCTCACCGAATGCCACAACGCGGGGACTTGAGGAAACGCCGTATTTGGGATCGACGCGGCTGGCGAACTTGCCGGACGAGGCGCAGTTGGCGAGAACGAGGCATGCCGCCGCCGCGGCGACGCCTCGCACCATCAGCACCAACTGATCTGACCGTCTGGTCCCCATCCGCCCCAATTACCATTCCACCGCGCACATGCCCGCTTTTTGGCATTCGGCGATATGACGCCCCGATGCAGCCCACTTCCGCATCAAGAAATGAAGATATCGCATTCCGAACACGGCGGAAATGGGGAGAGCCGCGGCTTGGTAAATCAATGGTTGCGGCGGCGGCCTCCGCGAATTGGGCGAAGGCGAGTTTTGAGCGATAGATTTTCTTCCGGGACGCTGTCGCGCCCGGGTCTCCTCCCCACAAAACTGTTGCGCAGAATCACCAGTCAGGTCCGGATTATCGCGCCGGACGCGAAATTCTTTTGACTGTGCGGCAGGCCATGTCGTTCTGTCAAAGCGGGGCGCAAAGGAAGTTTGCGATGATTGATGCAGTCACAGCGTTTTTGGGCTTGATGAGCGCCGGCATTTTCCTTGCCCATGCCTTTGAGGGCCTTCGGTCACGAGCCTGATCTCCCCGGCGGCGCCGATGCTGACATCAGCAAGACGCCGGCGACGATGAATGGCAGGCTGGCAATCACATTCACGATCGGGCAATCCTGGTTTTCATCTCGATGTCCTCTTCAAGTTGTTGGCTTATGTGAAGCGGGCCGCGGCAATAGTTGGCCCAGCGGGAAAGTGCCTGATTGCTTTATTTAGCGAGTTCGTGGCGGCCACGCTCTTCAGCGCCGCCAAGACGATCAGAGCTAAAGTGCACACCTGGTATATTTCAGCGTCATTCCCGGAATATCCGGGAACAGCCTGTTCAGGTTATTGTCGTCGATGATTTTCAGGTTGAAACGAACATTCTGGTTCATGATGCTGGTCGCGCAGGCCGCGCCCAACTCCAGATTATCGCCGTCCTGCTTTTTCGACGTAAACGTGCACCGGGCGCTTTTTCCCCTGATACGGCTCCCTTCGATGATGAAACCTGAACCAAAAAGGTCCGAGAGCTCGGCGAACACGACCCCGTTGCCCTTCTTGGTGAATATGCGGCTGCACAGATCGGCTTCGGTTGCCCAGGCTCCTGAAAGCTCGATGGCATGAGCGCGGGCCGGCAGCATCAACACCGCTCCAGATAGTACAGCACCGAGCATTGCCAAGCGGGTAAAGTAAAACATTGCATTCTCCTTGGGATGGGACGCTTACGCCGCGGCAAGATGTTCGGCTGCAATCACACCAACGGGAATAGCCGCCGCCCCGGGAGCCGATTGAGCGTTGGCAGGCGATGAAATCCACCGCAACGCCAATAACATGCAAACCGTCACGCCATTACGGCCTCCTCCCTGGTCGGACACCGCCCGCGGCTTTAACCGCTTGGGACGGCGATGCCTTCCCGATTTAAGCTTAATCAAAAGCCCACGCCTAGTGCCAACTCCTGTCAATCGATGGTGTGATAGCCGCCGCCGATGTAGATTGTGTCGTCCGTCATCAGCTTCGCGCGGGCGCTTTGGCGTGCGCGCACACGCAAGCAGGCCAACATCGAAGCGATCCGCAGCTATTTGCTGCGATTGCGATGAGGTGATCGGGCAACGACGCTGCTGCGAGCGGTTTGAATAATCCATGCGGGTGAGCAATATTGAACAGGCAAACATGATGTCAACGTTCAAGGTGCGAGGCTCGCAATGCGTCCGATTATCCTGGCCGGATCGACCGCTAACCTTATGAACGACAGGCACTGCTCAGGCGAAGGCGTGGGCCCCGCTCACCACCTTGGGAGGTCGACATGGAGCAATTCGTGCACAACGAAAACATCGCACTTTATCGACGGCTGATATCAGAGAGTGAGCTTGATCCGTCGCGCGACGAGGATCGGCACAAAATGCTGCTGACGTTGCTCGCCGAGGAAATAGCGAAAGATGCCAACGCGGCGCAGGTGAAAGCGCAACTGGATAGTTAGTTAGTCGCCTTCCGGACGCGTGATCACGCGGAATATCTGCTCGACGAGGAGTGATACTGTCGCGCCACAATCCAGCGCCGTGCGACGGTTGTCTGCCGAGTGCCTTGGTCTCGCACCCACCTTTCTAGATAAATCAAATCAGTTGCCGGCTTCAATCTGCTTTAGCGCGATATGAAGAAACTCATCCATTTTCCCGGCGACCTGCTGCTCCGAGATGCCCTTTTTTGTAAGGTCTTTCGATACTCTATGTAAGATCTCGTCGCTGCTTTGATTTTCCAAATCCATCGTGACCAGTTCATTTGCGTAAGCGGTGGCGGCATCTCCGGTCAGGCCGAGCTGCGCGGCAGCCCAGTTGCCCAGTATCTTGTTGCACCGCGCCGTAGCCTTGAATCTCAGCTCTTCGTCATGCATGAATTTCGCCTCGAAACCCTGTTCGCGTTTGTCGAACGTCGTCATGATTTCGGTCTCCTTATCCTGCGCGGGATTGTCAGATCCCTGTAAACCCCAGAGCTGGCTAGAAGGCGCTCGTGAGAGTCAGACTTGTGTGGATGGATTTATAGTGATCGAGCTGCGCGATAGCTCGATCAAGCTCATCGCCGGCCGGTTTTTTCGCCAAGCCTTCCTGAATCTCGTGAATCTGGGCCCTGAGTCCGGCAAGATCAAAGTCTTCGACGGAAGCGGCTAAATCCGCCAGGATCGTAAGCTCTTCTTGTGAGAATTCGGCCAAACCTCCGAACACCACGAACCTCTCGCTGACGCTTCCGGATATTGCAGTGACAATCCCGGGGCGCAGCTTTGCAATGATCGGTGCGTGGCCGGCAAGGACGCCAAAATCACCCTCGACGCCAGGCAAATCTACCTGATCGACTTGCCCCGCAAGTAACAGCTTCTCGGGTGATACGAGACTTACCTGAAATGTTGACATAGCGCGCTCTCCAACCGCGCACTTCAGAGTTGCCGCAGATTGTAAGAAATTGCAGTGTCCTATTTGCGGCGACGGGGCGCTGGCGGCGGCGGTCCCAGGTCGCGCTCCCAGATGGTCCCGTTGTCGAACTGAATGAGCATACCGTCCGGTGAATAGACAGCGCCCTCGTTCCAGCTATCGATCCAGATCCGGGTTGCCGGCGCGAACCAGTCCGGCCAGGCGCGCGACGGTTCGCCGGCTTCGTTCAGGAGATTTAGATCGGGTCCGTTCTGGGTGATGTAAGCGGGATAGCCGACGAGGCCCGTGCGGCACATTTGGGCGCATCTATATGTGCCGGTGAGGTTGACGGCCTGCGCCGACGCCCCGGTTGCCGCGACGGCGGCCAACATGCCAATAGCCACTGAAACCATTCTCATGAAACTCACTCCACGGTTCGGATGATTTGGCCTCTCTTGCCTCCGCATTTGAGATTTCACGTTATTCAATTCAATGTGGTTCGTCAGCCTCCAGCGTCAAGCCGCTCAAAAGCTCTTCGAACACATCCCTGTCTGCGGTTTTTGCTGCGTTGCGAAACTCGAATGGCACCTCTGTCGGCTTCCGCCTTCGGATGGCTTTCCAGCACCATGCCTCGGCCAATCCATCACGAGGTGTCACGACCACCAGACCTTGCTCCTGCGTCAGGCGCGACCACCTATTCGCTTCGGCGAGCCAAAGGTTCTTGCTGTCTGGTTCACGCCGGGCGAGTTGTCGGCATAGCGCAGCGCGTGCACTGAACTCCAGAGGGCTTATCATTCGTGCCTCCCTGCCAAGAGTACGAACACATTTCGTCTAGGCTTGTGACACTGCGATGCCTTGATCTGCATCAAATCCTTCGCGACGAATCCCGCGGTGCCAGAACACCGATCCGCATCAGCAGCCGCGGCAGATGTTATTTATCTTGGCGTCCAAGCGAGCGTTTTCCGCAGCGAGCAGATCACCCGCCTGGCCCGGTTGCGATGAAGACGTTGGGGATGCTGCAGCACGCTTACCCTTGCTGGCTGGCGGCGCAGCCCTATCGTAACAAGCGAGGCGGTCGCTGCCCTTTGGTATCGACTGGCATTCCGTGGTTTGAGCGATCGCAGGTTCGCAGAGCACGCATAGCGCGACTAACAGCACAGTTGATTTCATCGCCATTCTCCCAAAAGAACTTGGTTATCATACTGGACGATATGTTTGCGAGGGCCCTTGAACCAGTTCAGGCGCGAACGGAAGTTGACTCATGCTGACGAACTATTCGACCCGATCTACCGAAGTCCAAGCAGCGAGCGGCGATAGCCGCCACCGCGGGCTTCCTCCCGACACACGAAGCTCCCTGTACTGCCCTGTGCGTAGCGGCTCTGGCGCTTGGAGTAATAGATCCCTTTCCGGAAATCGAGCCATACCACGGTGTCAGCGGGGCAATGCCGCTGCGCCTGAGCCTCATAGCGGAACGGGGTCAGCGGCGTGGCGGCCGCATTGGTCGAACTGACGGCGAGGATCAGCGCGGCCAGGAGGTAGACAATACGCACGAGGGATTTCTGCATCGAGAATACCGCATTGACTGTTACACCGGCGCAGGCCCGGTACCTGCGTGTTGTGACACGCCAGACCAAAACCAGCCCCTTATCGCCGGAACCTTTGCTGAATTCGGCTGAGATAGTCGACCAATATGAGCACGCGGCCTCGTACGAAAGCTTCCTGATCGTACGGAGAACCGGCAAAACGCTCAGCGGCGCGACTGGTATATTGATCGCCCAAGCCGGCATTTCACGCGACCCATGGCTTTCAATCTGCGCGGCCGTCGATCATGTCACTCGCCGATTGCGATCACGCTTGACCCTTTACTCGAACGTCATCGGCACCCTGCAGGAGGGTGCGGCGACGCGGCTCGACTTGGCGTTAGGCCCTGCTATAAGGCGCCTGTCGCTGGCATCCAAAAAAACGCAGTGGCAATTTCAGTAGCAACGGGCTTCCCGCCTATTCAGCCGAAGTTGTTTTCATCAGCGATAACAATTGTTTGGAAGGGTGGCCGAGTGGTTTAAGGCACCGGTCTTGAAAACCGGCGTGCCTGCAAGGGTACCGTG
>CAVZWE010000024.1:0-485847 GCA_963778925.1 uncultured Alphaproteobacteria bacterium
CGCTGACATACAGGCTTGCTCTAGCGATTACGGCTCCAATAATGTTTGGGGCTTGGCACCACTTGGGATAGCAGCCGCATTCGGCCGTTTATTTCGAGCCAGTTCCGGGCGGAAGCGAGGCAGCATAGGCTGCGAGTGTGAGCATGTTGTCCAGGGTCAGCGCTTCTACTACCGGCTTCATCAATTCGCTGCCGTTTCCCGTTCGCGCACCGTGCTTAAAATCGTAGAGCTGTCGAACGATGTAGCTGGGGGAACGGCCGGCAATTCCGGGCACGTCCGCAGGCCCGTTGAGGCCCGGGCCGTGACAATTGATGCATTGTGTGGCTGGACCCGCACTTCCCTTTGCAGCGAGATCCTCGCCCTGCTTGATGCTTCTGGCCGGAACGTAGGCGATAAAGCGATATCGCGCTGCGCTTCTCGAATTTGAACGACCCTCGGGCACCTCGATGATACGGCTGCCGATCGGCTCGCGTTCACCGGTGTTCGCATCGGCTAGAAACCATCCGGCGACATAGGTCTTCGGCACGGTAGCGGTTTCGACGACCTTGATTAGTGGCGACGGCTTTAGTCCAGCGAAATACTCCGCGGAAAGCTTGCACTTCTTCGTCGGAAGCAGCTTTGGCGAACGCGATCATCAATTGCGGTGGCACGCGTTCTGCTACGAAGGTTTTGCGCGAGCCATTCTTGAAATCCGCCATCTGTTGCTTGATATAGGCTGCCGAAAGCCCGGCGGAGGTGGCGTTTTCGGGGCCCCCCCGGCCATTCGCCCGATGGCAAAAGCCGCAGGCGGATACGTCGGGTTTCTGCCGCGCGCGACGATCTCCGGCACTTCCGGATGCTGACATTCGCCGGGATGCCGTCAGGCGCTAGAAAACGATCGCGGGTTTGCGGGACGATATAGGACGAGAACTGCCTGGCACTTGCCTCGGCTTGCCGTCATCGGGCGGCGGCTTGAAATCCGGCGGATTGATCGGATAGGCCCAGGGCGGCGGGCGAGTCTCGCAGCGGCTGCTCCTCCGGCAATCGACAGTGCGCACAAAATTCCCAGCAGAATAAATCTTCGCATCACTATTCCCCACCCAGCCACCAATGACAATTCTGAAGTATTGTCAGACTCTGATCGGACGGCGCAGCCATGCTCGCCGCTTCTCCGGCGTGCGGAATAGCGGTCGACCGCTGCTAGCCCAAATCCTGGGCGGTGGAAACAGGACGGCAAAGCAGTTGGGATGGGCGCGCCACCAACCTTGCTCATTGCTGGCCCACTGAGGCCACCCAAGTTCCAGCATGCCTCCGACCTGTTTACCCGCGTCAACGAGGTACTCGAATCAGCTGTGCATGCCTGTTCTTGCGCAAAGCAGACATGCTGCGATGTCCGACTTGATTCCGTTGTGCGATCAAGAGCGGACATCGATTACCGTTCCTCACCCAATTTAAATTTCATTTCTATGCGTGTGGTCAAAAAGCGGAACTGCGGCCGCTAAGGGTCAACCGCCGTCGTTCTGATGACGGTACGGGCTGGATGGGCAACTAAGAAGATTTGTCCGAAGTCTTTTTACGTTTCTTATGGTCGCCTCCTGGAGGGGGAGGGCAAGACCGCAAATCAACGCCCTAAAACACCAGCGCCTTGGCCTGCTTCACCTGCGGCAGCGCCTGCACCTTGGCGAGCACGTCGGGCGGCACCGCGCCGTCGACCTCGACCAGCGCGATGGCATCGCCGCCCGGCTTGTTGCGGCCGAGGTGGAAGGTCGCGATGTTGAGCTTGGCGTCGCCGAGCAGGCCGGCGAAGCGGCCGATGAAGCCCGGCTTGTCCTCGTTGGTGACATAGATCATCGACTTGCCGAACTCGGCGTCGACGCGGATGCCCTTGATGTCGACCAGCCGCGGCTTGCCGTCGTGATAGACGGTGCCGGAGACCGAGCGCTCCTGCCGCTCGGTGGTGACGGTGACCGTGATCAGGCTTTCGTAATCGCTCTGCGCCGCTCGCGTCACCTCGTCGACCACCATGCCGCGTTCCTTGGCGACGACCGGCGCCGAGACGACATTGACGTCGCCGAGCATCGGCCGCAGCAGGCCCGACAGCACCGCCGAGGTCAGCGCCTTGATCTTCATTTCGGCGACGTGACCCTCATAGGTGATCTGCACCTTCATGATGCCGGTCTCGGTGAGCTGGCCCGCGAACGAGCCGAGCTTTTCGGCGAGCTCGATGAACGGCTTCAGCTTCGGCGCCTCTTCCGCCGTGATCGAGGGAAAGTTGACGGCGTTGGAAATCGCGCCGCTCAACAGATAATCCGACATCTGCTCGGCGACCTGCAATGCGACGTTCTCCTGCGCCTCGGTGGTGGCGGCGCCGAGATGCGGGGTGCAGATCACGTTGGGATGGCCGAACAGCACATTCGACGTGGCCGGCTCCTCGACGAAGACGTCGAACGCCGCGCCCGCGACCTGCTTGGAATTCAGGGCATCGACCAGCGCCTGTTCGTCGACCAGGCCGCCGCGCGCGCAATTGATAATGCGCACGCCCTTCTTCATCCTGGCCAGCGCCGAAGCGTCGATGATGTTGCGGGTCTTTTCGGTCAAGGGCGTATGCAGGGTGATGAAATCGGCGCGCTTCAACAGCTCGTCGAGCTCGACCTTCTCGACGCCGATGTCCTTGGCGCGTTCCGGCGACAGGAACGGGTCGAACGCGATCACCTTCATGCGCAAGCCCAGCGCACGGTCGGCGACGATCGAGCCGATATTGCCGCAGCCGATCACGCCCAGCGTCTTGGCGGTGATCTCGACCCCCATGAAGCGGTTCTTCTCCCACTTGCCGGCTTGCGTCGAGGCATCGGCCTGCGGAATTTCGCGCGCCAGCGCCAGCATCAAGGTGATCGCGTGTTCGGCGGTGGTGATCGAATTGCCGAACGGCGTGTTCATCACGATGATGCCCTTTGCCGTGGCGGCCGGAATCTCCACATTGTCGACGCCGATCCCGGCGCGGCCGATGACTTTCAACCGCGTGGCCCTCTCCAGGATTTTCGCGGTGGCCTTGGTCGCGGAGCGGATCGCCAGGCCGTCGTAATTGCCGATGATCGCGGCGAGCTTTTCCTTGTCCTTGCCGAGATTGGGCTGGAAATCGACCTCGATGCCGCGATCCCTGAAAATCTGCACGGCGGCGGGCGACAACGCGTCGGAAATGAGAACCTTGGGTTTTGTCATCTGTGTTTCCTTCACCCTCCTCGACGGAAGGGGTGGCCTGCACGGCCAAAGTGGGATGAATATCTTGGGACGATTTCTTCTCCCTCTCCCCGTTCTTACGGGGAGAGGGTTGGGGTGAGGGGCATCTATCAACGGGTGCGAAGCTTAAGAGCCCCTCACCCGGCGCTGCGCGCCGACCTCTCCCCGTAAGAACGGGGCGAGGTTAAGAAAGAAAACTTACGCGGCCTTGGCGAGTGACGACTTCATCTCGGCGAATGCCCAGTCGATCCACTGCGTCAGCAGCGCGACGTCCCTGGCTTCCACCGTGGCGCCACACCAGATCCGCAGGCCCGCCGGCGCATCGCGATAATGCGCGAAATCGTAGCCCGCGCCTTCCTTCTCCACCAAGGCCACGAGCTTCTTGGCGAAGTCCGCCTGCGCGTCCGCGGTGAGCGCGGTGATCGCGGGGTCGACCACCTTCATGCACACGGAAGTGTTGGAACGGACCGCCGGATCCTTCGCCAGGAAATCGATCCACGGCGTCTTCGCCTTCCAGTCGGCGAGCACCTTGGTGTTGGCATCGGCGCGTGCGATCAGGGCCTTGAGGCCGCCGACCGACTTGGCCCAGTTCAGCGCGTCGAGATAATCCTCGACGCACAGCATCGACGGCGTGTTGATGGTCTCGCCCTCGAAGATGCCCTCGTTGAGCTTGCCGCCCTTGGTCATGCGGAAGATTTTGGGCAGCGGCCATGCCGGCTTGTAGCTCTCGAGCCGCTCGACCGCCCGCGGTGACAGCACCAGCATGCCGTGTGCCGCCTCGCCGCCGAGCGCCTTTTGCCAGGAGAACGTCACCACATCGAGCTTTGGCCAGTCGAGCTCTTGCGCGAACGTCGCCGAGGTGGCGTCGCAAATGGTGAGGCCTTCGCGGCTGGCGCTGATCCAGTCGGCATTGGGCACGCGCACGCCCGAGGTGGTGCCGTTCCAGGTGAAGACGATGTCGGAAGCCGGGTCCACTTTGCCCAGATCGGGAATCTCGCCATAGCCGGCATGCAGCCTGGTCACATCCTTGAGCTTCAATTCCTTGACGATATCGCCGACCCAGCCCTCGCCGAACGATTCCCAGGCGATGGTGGTCACCGGCCGCGCGCCCAGCAGCGACCACAGCGCCATCTCGACCGCGCCGGTGTCGGACGCCGGCACGATGCCTATTCTGTAACCGGCCGGCACTTCAAGCACTTCGCGCGTCAACTCGATCGCGAGCTTGAGTTTGGCCTTGCCGATTTTCGCGCGATGCGATCGGCCGAGTGCGGCGTCCTTGAGATTTTGGGGATTCCAGCCGGGGCGCTTGGCACAGGGGCCGGAGGAAAAATGCGGCACATTCGGCCGCGAAGCGGGCTTCGCTGCAGTCATGATCTATCCTTCCAGATAGCTAGCCTCCCGTTGGGGGGAGGTGTCCCGCCGCGGTGCATAAGGGAATCGGCTGGAATTGTCAAGGAACTTCGGGGGGATCAGGTATGACCCTGGGATGAGCTATGCCCTCGGGATCAGCCATGCCGCCGGGATCACGGGCGATTGATGGCCCGGAGCGCGTTTCCGGCGACGAATTGGGGGCCGGCGGTGCGTTCAAAAGTTCTGCGGCATCGGTGACAAGCCTTGCGGCGCTTCGCCGGCTCGCGATTTTCAGGATGCTTTTCTGGTGCGCCCGCACGACATATTCGTTGCCGACCTTGACGATCGAATAGTTTTTCATTTTTGCAATCCCCGAGCCGCCCGAGCTCGACGGGGGTATGTCATGTTGCCATGGATCGTTCAGCGGAAAAAAGCTGGTTGGTTTACCGCCCGTTAACCGGAATGAATGGCAAATCCGGTTTCGCAATGATCACAAGGGCCGCGTGCTCGACGCGGCCGAACGCCCTTTGAGATCGCAGCATCCCTACTCCGGCGCGGCACCCACCGGCGGCCCGCCGGGTGGCCGGTGCAGGAACGTGATCGTCGCAAACGCGCCGAGCCATGAGCCCAGCGCGGCAAAGCCCACATACACCCAATTCTCGGTGTAGCTGATCACCGCAAAGGACGACAGCAGGTACCAGATGCTGCTCCAGCTTGCCGCGGGCACGCGCCTGCGGGCCACCACGGCCGAAGTGAACATCACATACACCGCATCGGTCGCAGCGGTGGCGACCACGACGGCGGCCGCCGTGAGGGGATCGATGGCTGACATTGCGGTTCATCCTCCTTGCACGAGATCAGCAGAGCGCGCCTCGCGATGGCATTACGTCGCCTCGCGATCCGGCGGACGGATAGGCGTTATTTGCGGCGCCTCACTATCTTGGGCCTTACACCTGCCTTGCGCTTGCCTGGAGGAAGGTCCGGCACCAGGTCGAGAAGCGAAATCTCAAGAGCCATTGCAATCCGCTGAAGTACCTTGACATCTCCTGTCTTGAGGCCGCTCTCGATTTCAGACAGAAAACCCTGGGCGATCCCGGCAGTGTTCGCCAAATCCGCCTGCGTCAAGCCGCGCTTCTTTCGCCAGAACGCGAGCGGCGTCTTGGCGGCAAGCAATTCATCCATCTCGGCTTCGCTAAGCGTTTCCTCATTGCGCGCAATCGCCTTCCTTGCGATCGCGGCATCGATCACATCTTCATTGGCGGCGACGAGTAGCCGATCGTACTCTCTCCGGGAAAGAATCACGATATCGTCGCCCTTCGGGCTCTTGGTCATCACGGGCATGGGTCGCTCCTATTCGTAGATTCCTCCGCGCGGGCCAATATCGAGGACGGTGATGGTGTCAGTCGTTTCGGTGAAGATCACGCGGAAGTCGCCAACCCGTAAGCGCTTCGCATCGACACCGGCCAACGACCTTACATTGTTGGCCTGCGATGATGCGTCCTCGGCATTGCCCGATCTTGTTCCGAATCAACTTCGACCGGTTTGCGTGCTTGCGCAGGGCCGTCGCCGCGGTTCGCGTGTAGAGAACCGATTTCATTGCCAGATAATCTCATATAGAGATAATACCGTCAATCTCCAAGTGAGATATTTTCTCGACCCTACCCTGCTTGCGATCTGTCAAAATCGCATCGTCATCCCGACATGGCTCGGCTGAAATCCCAGCCGCTTGTAGAATCGCTGCGCATCGACGCGGGTGTGATGCGTCAACAGCTCGACCAGCTTGCAACCTTCAGCACGCGCTTGCGCGATCGCCCATTGCACGAGCTGCTCGCCGACGCCGCGGCTGCGGCAATGCGCGGCGACGCGGACATCCTCGATCAGGGCGCGCGAGGCGCCCTGCGAACTCAACCCCGGCAGGATGCAAAGCTGCAGGCAGCCGACCACGGCGCCGTCGCCATCCTGCGCCACCACGAGCTGGATATTCGGGTCATGTTCGAGCGCCTCGAACGCCCGGAAATAGGATGGCAGCAGCGGGACTTCGAGCCGTTCGCGCGCGCTGCCGAGCGGATCGTCCGCCAGCATCGCCACGATGATCGCGACGTCGTCGCGACCGGCGCGGCGGATGGTAACGGAGGAAATCGCGGGCATGCTGGTTCCGTTTGATCTTCAGCGCGCCGGCGGCAAACCAAGGGCCTGTTCGGTCTCGCCGATCCAGCGGCGGACCGCGGCATAACCGTCGAGATGGAAGCCGCCCTCATGGGCGAGCCTTGTATAGGCCAGCAGCGAGATGTCGGCGAGTGAGACGCGATCGCCGACCAGGAATCGCGTCGCGGCAAGCTGATGCTCCATCCGCGCCAGCGCCGCATAGCCGCGCTTGACCTTGTCGGGGTCGAGATCGGACGCCGGCTTGCCGAGATAGGCCATCTGGAAGCGGCACACCGCGACATAGGGTTCGTGGCTGTATTGTTCCCAGAACAACCATTCATCCATCTTGGCGGCCGCGAACGGGTCGGCGGGAATAAGGTCGCTGCCGCGGGCGAGATATCGGATGATGGCATTGGATTCCGCCAGCGTGCGGCCGTCGTCGAATTCAACCGTCGGCACCTGGCCCGCGCTGTTGAGCTTGAGGAATTGCGCGGTGCGGGTCTCGCGCTTGAGCGTGTCGACGCCGACCCATGTGTAGGGCAGCTTCGAGCCTGTCGCAGACCCATTTCACCTTCAGGCAGTTGCCCGACTTGGTATCGCCATGGATTTTCAAGCGCGGATCTCCCGACAGGAGCGGCATCGGAACAGCCGCGTCATTTCCTGTCAAGGCGGGGGCATGGCCGCAACGGCCGGAACTTGCGGCTTTAGAACTTGTAGCCGACGGCGACCCGCGCGCTGTTCATGTCGCTCGGCATGTTCTTGACGGCGACGAATTTGACATATTCCCATTCGACGCGCCCGAAGACATTTCCGAACAGCATCATTTCGGTTCCCAGACCGCCGGTCCAGCCGACCGTGAAATTGTTTCCCCTGGCCTCGGTCTGCGACAGCGTGAGCGAAGACAGCGGCGTCACCGTGTGGATCGGCGCTCCGGTGATCGGGTCCGTCCCGTCGAAAACGTCGAATTCATTTGACGTTACGGTTGCGGAGCGGGCAACGGCCAGCCGTCCAATCGCGAGGCCGCCGAACGCATAGGGCAGGAAATTGCCGGCCGCCCAGCCGAAGCGGCCGCGGAACGTCACGACATCCTTGATCTGCAGCGAGGCGGTACCCGACAAGGTCACGTCATATCGATCGGTGTGGCCCGCAGGCAAGGTCTGGCCGCCGGGATTATCGATCCTGCGCGACATCTGGTTCTGCGCCGAAGTCGCCAGGCTGTTGAGATAGATGTAATTCGCCTCGATGCCGTAGACCAGGTCATCCCATTGCCAGTTGTGGCCGACAAAGGCGCCAAAGCCGGTCGCTTGCACGTGCTGCGCGCTGAACAACCCCAGTTGAGCGACCGGCGCCTGAATCACCGAATTGCGCAACATGAAATTCGTCAGCGACTGGGGCGAATGGGTGAGGTCGATATTTGAGGTCGTGTAGTCGATTTGTCCGCCGACGTACCAGCCGTCCCAGTTTCGGGTGATCGTGGTCACCGGAAGACTGCCGCGCAGAATCGGAAGATCGGGCATGTCGGCCGCTTGCGCGCCCGACACCGCTCCGAACATCACCGCCGCCAGCAGAAACCTACGCATTGCAACGCTCCCATCGAACACCCTGACTTGGCGCTGATCATCGCTCGTTAACCTTAACCAATCGTTGTCACGGGGCGGTGCGCGCAAAACAAAACGGCGCGGGAACCTGCCGCGCCGTTAGTAATCGTTAACAGATGAGAGGCTCGATCAGCCCTTGCGCACCAGAGGCGGCGCGTAGACCGGCGGATTTTCGAGGTCCCACCGCACGCCGAGCATGAAGTCGTGCGAGGTGATGCTCTTGAAAGTCGTCGGGTTGACGATGTTGTTGGTGCCGTCGAAGGTCCTGAGGTCGCCGGTCAAACCGTCGCCCATGTTGAGATAGCGATAGGCGAGTTCGATGGTGAAGTTCGGGCTGACCGCGTAGGCGACGCCGGCATGGAGCGCCCAGGCCAGATTCCACTTCGCCGTGTTGTCGCCAAAGGCCAGGCCAGGCAGCGCGCCGCCGCCATTGTTGGCGATGCCCTGATCGGTGAAGTTCGCGATCGAAACCCGCGCGGCACCGACGCCGGCGCCGATGAACGGCGTCATGGACCACCAGGTGCCGAGGTCGACATAGGCATTGGCGAGAGCGACCCATTCGGACTTGGTGGCGTGATAGGTATCGGTGCCGACGCCGCCCGGATAGGTGATGGCATCGGTTCCGAAGAACTGCGAATTGCCGCGATATTCTCCCCTGACATCGGCGCGGAACCAGTGATTGAACTGGTAACCGACGCCGAGGCCGAAGATACCCGCGGTGTTGAAGCCCAGGTTCTGGACCGACGTGGTGTTGTTGGCATCAAGCACGTTGTTCAGGCGATCGACATGCTGATTGCTGAAACCGATGTCGCCGCGCAGATACCAGCCGCCGAAATCCTCGATCGGAGGCGCATATGAGGGGGGCGGCGCGATGGCCATATCGGCCGCAAACGCCGCCGGCGACAACAACAGTGATGCCGCTCCGGCGGCAACGAGATACTTAACGCTACGCATTGGCTTCGTCCTTTTGGCCGGTGAGGCAGGCAACGGCGGCCTCACATCAAAAACTCACGCTCGGACGATGCCATCAAATGCTTAAGCGCCGCTTAACCCTAATTTTTAAGGTTGATAATGTCTGAGGATTTCTTTCGCCGGCGAAGACCAGCGCCATGAAGATTACCGAAATCTTCACACTCGCTAACAAAATGTTGATGAAAAACGCCGCCGTGTTTGCGCGGCCGGGTCCAACGTCAGTGCGCGGCTCTCGGCATCTTCGGCAGGAACACCGCGAGCAGTCCGATCGCCGGCAGGAATGCGCAGACCTGATAGACGAATGCGATGCCGGCATGATCGGCAACCTTGCCGAGCACCGCGGCGCCGAGACCGCCGATACCGAACGCGACGCCGAAGAACACCCCGGAGATCATTCCGAAGCGATGCGGCATCAGTTCCTGCGCGAACACGATGATCGACGACGTCGCCGACGAAATGATGAAGCCGATGAACACCGTCAGCACCGCGCTTGCGAACAGGCCGGCATGGGGCAGCGCCAGCGTGAACGGCAGCGCGCCAAGGATCGAAAACCAGATCACGTATTTGCGGCCGAAGCGATCGCCAAGCGGTCCGCCGAAGAAGGCCCCGGCGGCATTGGCGGCAAGAAAAATGAAGAGATAGAACTGGGCCGCCTGGGTCGAAACCGAGAACTTGTCGATCAGGTAGAAGATGTAATAGCTCGACAGGCTGGAGACGTAGAGCTGCTTGGAGAACAACAGCGCCACCAGTACGACCAGCGCGATCCTGACCCGGCGGGAACTCGGCGCATCCGGATGCGGATCGGCCGGCGCGAATTTCCTGGCCGCGATCTGCGGCCGGTACCAGACTCCGATCCGCGAAAGAATGACGATCGCCAGAAACGCGATCAGCGAAAACCACGCGATGCTCGGCTGCCCCAGGGGAACGACGATCAATGCCGCCAGCACCGGGCCCATTGACGTGCCGAAGCTGCCGCCAAGCTGAAACACCGATTGCGCAAACCCGTGGCGCCCGCCCGAGGCGAGCCGCGCGATTCGCGCCGACTCCGGATGAAACACCGCCGAGCCAAGCCCGACCAGCGCCGCCGCGACGAGGATCACCGGGTATCTTTGCGCGACGCTGAGCAACAGCAGGCCAAAGAACGTGAATCCCATGCCGATGGCGAGCGAGAACGGCTGCGCTTTCTTGTCGGTGAAATGTCCGACCACCGGCTGCAGCAGCGAGGCGGTGAACTGGAACGCCAGCGTGATCAATCCGATCTGTGCGAAGTCCAGCGCATAATTGTCCTTCAGGATCGGATAGACCGACGCGATCAGCGACTGCATGGTGTCGTTGAGGAAATGCGAGAAGCTGATGCCCGCGAGCACGACATAGGCCGGCCCTGCGGCCGCGGCCCTGACCACGGGACCGGACGTCACGTCCGGCACCATCACCGGCGCGACGAGGGCTTCTTCAGAGACGACGACAGGCTTGTTCAAGGGATGTCCCCGAAAGATTCGTGGAGCACGGCAGGCATTTTCCTACGATGGCGGCGCGGCCCCGACCAGCACCATTCGCTAATGGCTGGGATGCATTCGGATGCGCAAGCGATAAGATCATGCGCACCTTCGGGATAAGGCCGCGTTTACGCGGCCGCCTGGCCCAGCGCGTTGACGATGTGATCGACCACTTCCTCGACCAGGATGCGGTCATCGCCCTCGCCCATCACGCGGATCACGGGTTCGGTGCCGGAGGAGCGGACCAGCAACCGGCCTTGACCGTTGAGCCGCTTTTCGCCGGCGTCGATCGCCGATTTGACCTCGGCGTCGTCAAGCGGCTTGCCGCTGCGGTAGCGCACGTTCTTCAGGATCTGCGGCAATGGATCGAAGCGGTGACAGACCTCCGACACCGGGCGGCGAAGTCTTTGCACCACAGCAAGCACCTGCAACGCCGCGACAAAGCCGTCGCCCGTGGTGGCATAGTCCGACAGGATGATGTGTCCGGAAGGCTCGCCGCCGAGATTGTAGCCGCCGCTCAGCATCTGTTCGAGCACGTAGCGATCCCCGACCGGCGTGCGCACCAGCCCGATGCCCTGACCTTCGAGGAAGCGCTCCAGCCCGAGATTCGACATCACCGTCGCGACGATGCCGGGCCTGGAGAGGCGGCCGTCCTCCTTCCAGCTTTGCGCGATCACCGCGAGCAGCTGGTCGCCATCGACGAGGTGGCCGCGCTCGTCGACCAGGATGACCCGGTCGGCGTCGCCATCGAGCGCGATGCCGATGTCGGCGCGCATTTCGCGCACCTTGCGGCTCAGCGCCTCCGGCGAAGTGGATCCGCATTCCTTGTTGATGTTGAATCCGTCGGGATCGACGCCGATCGAAACGACGTCGGCGCCGAGTTCCCACAGCGCTTCCGGCACCACCTTGTAGGCCGCGCCGTTGGCGCAATCGATCACCACGCGCAAGCCGTCGAGGCTGAGATCGCGCGGCAGCGTCCGCTTGGCGAATTCGATATAGCGGTCATGGACGCCGTCGATGCGGCGGGCGCGTCCCAGGCTGGCGCTCTGCGCCAGTTTCTTGTCGAGCAATTCATCCAGCAACTGTTCGATCTGCTTCTCGACGTCGTCGGAGAGTTTAAAACCCTGCGGGCCGAACAGCTTGATGCCGTTGTCCTCGAACAGATTGTGGGAAGCGGAAATCATCACGCCGAGATCGGCGCGCATCGACTTGGTCAGCATCGCCACCGCCGGTGTCGGCATCGGGCCGAGCAGCAGCACATCCATGCCGACCGAAGTGAACCCGGCCACCATCGCGTATTCGATCATGTAGCCGGACAGACGGGTGTCCTTGCCGATCACGACGCGATGGCGATGATCGCCGCGCTGAAACACCAGACCGGCCGCCTGCCCGACCTTGAGCGCCAGCTCCGGCGTGATCAGACCATTGGCGCGACCGCGAATCCCGTCGGTCCCGAAATATTTGCGGCTCATATACCCCCCAGCAGCCATCAAGGCTTCTCAATCCAGCCGGCGAGAAGCCTCGAACGCCCGCCATCATGGCGTGCTGCGGGTTATAATGCCTCCGGGGCTAAAATGGCTTCAAAAAATATGATAAATCGTTACCGGCGGCCAATCCGGGTGCGAGCCCTTAACCTGTTGTTAACAAAAGAATTATGCGCGTGGCGGACCACTGCCGGCCGCGCCGCTAGTCCTTGCGCTTGACGTGATGGTCGCCTTTTGAGGGCGGCGGCTGGATGACATTGACCGGATCCGAACCCGGAAATGTCTCCTCCAGCCCCTCCTCCAGGGCCTGATCGAGCCGGCGCTTCTCCGCGCTTTCGTGATTCTTGGGGTCGGAGCGTGGTGCGGTCATGGATGCCCTCCTGGTTCTTAGCCTGTTCCCGCGAAGCGATTTTGCAGGGGCCCCAAGCGTGCTAGATGAAACCTCAAAGCCATAAATACAAGAAGGGCCGGACAACGTTCATGAGACACATCACCTGCATCGAGGATCTGCGCCAGCTTCACAAGCGCCGCGTGCCGAAAGCGTTTTTCGACTACGCCGATCGCGGCTCCTATACCGAAGACACGCTGCGCGCCAATTGCGACGATCTTCAGCAGATCAAATTCCGCCAGCGCATCCTGGTCGATGTATCGAAGCGCGATCTCTCGACCACGATTCTCGGCGAGCCGGCCGCGCTGCCGCTGATCCTGGCGCCGGTCGGATTATTGGGCATGCAACACGGCGACGGCGAGATTATCGCCTGCAGCGCCGCACAGGCCGCCGGCATTCCGTTCACGCTGAGCACCATGTCGATCTGCTCGATCGAGGACGTCGCCCAAAATGTCGAAAAGCCGTTCTGGTTTCAACTTTACTTCATGAAGGACCGCGGCTTCGTCAAGGCGCTGATCGAACGCGCTATCGCGGCCAAATGCAGCGCGCTGGTATTGACCGTCGATCTGCAGATGTTGGGGCAGCGCCATGCCGACATCAAGAACGGCATGACGGTGCCGCCGGAATGGACGCTGTCGAAGTTCTTCGATTTCGCCAGCAAGCCCGCCTGGGTGTCCGGGGTATTGCGCGGCAAGCGCCGCACTTTCGGTAATCTGGTCGGCCATCTCAAGGATACCGACGATATTACCGCACTGTCGGCATGGACCGCGTCGCAGTTCGACACCGCGCTAAGCTGGAAAGATATCGAGTGGATTCGGAGCATCTGGCCCGGCAAGCTGGTGCTGAAGGGAATTCTCGACGTCGAGGATGCCGAGGAAGCCGCCAAGACCGGCGCGCACGCGCTGGTGGTTTCCAACCACGGCGGCCGGCAACTCGACGGCGCGCCGTCGTCGATCGAAGCCCTGCCGGAGATCGTCGATGCCGTCGGCTCGCAAATCGAGATCATGTTCGACAGCGGTATCCGCTCGGGTCAGGACGTGATGCGTGCGCTCGCGCTCGGTGCCAAATCCTGCATGATCGGCCGCGCCTATGTTTACGGCCTCGGCGCCGGCGGCAAAGCCGGCGTTGCCAAGGCGTTCGACATCATCCGCAACGAACTCCTCACCACCATGGGGCTGTGCGGCGTCAACACCATCGCCGAGATCGACGACCACGTGCTGGCGATTTGAGGGACGTCCACACGTCCGTCGCCGTCATCCCCGCGTGAGCGCAGTTGCGCGCATCGCTGGAGGTGCGAGCCTCTTCGGCGAGCCTCGAAGGATGACTGAAGACGGTGCATGCGGCCATCCTTGAAGACGGTGCATGGGGCCATCCTTCGAGACGCCGCGCAAGATGCGCGGCTCCTCAGGATGACGGCCGCCGTCGCGGGGACGACGTGTTGAGAGAGTTGCGTGCGAAGCCTGTCAGCCGTCACATCGGCGGCGTGATGCCGTCGCGGCCGACATTGACGCGCGCGGCTTCCAGCGTGCCGTCGTCTTTCCTGGTGGCGCCGAAGATGAGGATCTTGGCGCCCGGCTTCAGTTCCGACTTGTCGCCGACGAGGAAGGCGACGATCGGCGTATCCATTGGCACCAAGACTTTCTTCTCGCCGTCCTTGTACTTGACCAGGATGTTCTGGCCCTCGGTGCCCGCGACCAACTCGGCTACGGTGGCGTTGGTCATGGTCGAGTTGGGGCGCAGATCCCAGGGCCGGAAACCTTCCGCCACGCCGCGCTGGTTCTCGGGGAAGATGTGAACGGCGATCGCCTTCTGGGTGCCGTCGGGCTCCGGCATCGCGGTGACGCCGATATACGAGCCCGGCTTGATTTCAGACAGCGAGGTCTTGGCGAGGCCGAATACCGCCACATTGTCGGTCACGCGTATCTTCAGGTCGCTCCCCTCCCGCGATTTCACCATGAGCAGGGGGCCGTCGACGGCTTCGATGGTGCCGCGGACCCGGACCGTGGGCGGCTGCTGCGCCCACGCCACCGACCCCAGCACGGCTATCACCGTCAGCGAAGCCACCAGCGCTCGCGGCAGCAACGAAGAAAATCCAGGCATGGTCGTCTCCTCCAAAACCTCTGTCAGCAAAGGGACAACCCCGCACCTCATCGGCTATTCCGGCGTGAGGTAACCGTGACGTCGGTCCGTCCCCGCGCGGTTGCCGAAAGGGGAAGATATTACATCGGCGGCGTCAGTCCGTCGCGCCCGACGCTGACGCGGTTGGTCTCAAGCGAGCGGTCCGGCCGCTTCTTCATGGTGGCAATCACCTTGGCACCGGCCTTCAGGTCGGATTTGTCGGTGGGCACAACGCCTTCGATGGTGCCGCGAACCCGCGACGGCGTCGGCGGCGGCTGGGAGATGGCGTAGAGCGACGAGGCGACAACCATTGTAACTGCGAATAACGGACGCGTGAGCGACGAACGACGCACGGACATGAAGCGGTCTCCAGCAGATGTCACTGAGCAATAGACATCAAAACGTCCACGATATTCCCGCGCTCAAGAGCGCGCGATCAGCAAAAGTGGAAACCGGTTTTGCGTCCGATCGCGCGCCAACTTATTGAAAAAGCGCATGATCTTTTCGCCAAACCGCTCACACTTTGGCGGATCATGCGCTTGTGAGATCGGCCTCGACCAGCGCGCGCAGCTCTGGCGTGACCTGAGGGCGCTGTCCGAACCACAGTTCAAATCCGCGCACCGCCTGGTGCAGCAGCATTCCGAGCCCGTCGGCAGCCTTTAGTCCGCGCGCCTGCGCCGCCACGAGCAGCGGCGTCTGCAGCGGCACATAGACCAGATCGGCGACCACAGCATGCGGCGGCAGCAGGCCGACATTGAGCTCAAGCGCGGGCTGGCCGTGCATGCCGAGCGACGTCGTGTTCACCAGCAGCTGCGCGCGAGGCAAGAGGTCGCCAACAGCTTCCCATGCGATGGGATGAACATTGCGACCAAATTGATCGGCGAGCGCACGGGCCCGCGCGATGGTCCGGTTCGCCACATGCACGCGCTTGACGCTCCGCTCGATCAAGCCGAACACCACCGCGCGCGACGATCCGCCGGCGCCCAGCACCAGCGCGTCCTCGGCGCTATCCCAACCGGCTGCGCAGGCGTCCAGATTATTGACAAAACCTTCGATGTCGGTGTTGGTCGAGCGCAGCTCGCCGCCCTCATACCACAGCGTATTGGCGGCGCCGACCGCACGTGCGCGCGCGTCCGGCTTCGACAGCGCCAGCGCGCGCTCCTTGTGCGGAATGGTGACGTTGGCGCCGACAAAACCGTGCGCCGACAGATGCAGCACGAATTCGGCGAAACCCTCCGGCGGCACCGCCTCGATATTATAGCCGCCCTCGATGCCGAGCGTGCGCAGCCAGTAATGATGGATCAGCGGCGAGCGCGAATGCGCCGCCGGCCATCCGATCAGGCATGCCGCGCGGGTCTTGGTCTCGGATGTCATTGCGGGTCCCGTTGTAACGCGCCCTGCGAGCAGGCGTTGTCGCTGCTCAAATCGGGCAAGCCGCGTCCGCTGTCAATGCTGGAGGTGGATCGTGGCGGCCACGATCGCACTCAACGCCAGCGCCGCGGCCGCGGCAAACCAGATCGCGGCGAGATTGATCCAGTGATAGGCGAGCGCGCCGCCGATACAACCCGCCACCAGCGCCGCCCACAGCGCCAGGTCGCGCGCTCAGCGCACAGGCCAATGATTGCGGCTCGTATCGAGTATCGTCCGTGAACCGATCCCCGCTTCGCAAAACAGCAGTGTTCATAAAAGGGCAGCGATTTGGGAAGGGTGGGAAATTGGAGAAGCTGTTGGATTGGTTCACCCGTCATTCCGGGATGGTCCAAAGGACCAGACCCGGAATCTCGAGATTCCGGGTTCGCGCTTTGCGCCCCCCGGAATGACCGCATCTGTTCACGCCGCGACGCGATGCGCGGCGATGATCTGATCGGCGGCGCGGCCGGTGACCTCGGCCATGCGGTCGAACTGCCGGGTGAAACTGCCGGCGCCTGCCGTTGCCGAGCGCAACTCCACGATCAGTTCGCCGATCTCGGCCTCCGGCATCATGGCGCGGACTCGGTCCCATCCCGGCCAGCCCTCGCGGGTGTCAAAGCCGAGAATCTGTCCACGTCTGCCTGACAGGATGGCGTTGATCTTGGCGGTGGCCTCAGTCGGACAGACGATCTCCACCACATGGATCGGCTCCAGCAGCACCGGCTGGCACTGCGGCAGCGCCTCGCTGACGCCGATCCGCGCCGCGGTGCGGAAGGCAAGGTCCGAGGAATCCACGCTGTGATAGGAACCGTCGGTCAGCGTCACCTGCACGTCGATGACGGGGAAGCCGAGCGGCCCGCGCAGCAATCCGTCGACCACGCCCTCCTCCACCGCGCCGATATAGTTTCGCGGCACCGCGCCGCCAACGACCTTTTCGTGAAACTCGAAGCCGCCGCCGCGCGGCAGCGGCGCGATCTCCAGCACCACGTCGCCGAACTGGCCGTGGCCGCCGGATTGCTTCTTGTGCCGGCCGCGCTGGGTCATCGCTTTGCGGATGGTCTCCTGATATCCGATCGCCGGCGGCTGCGATTTGACGTTGACGCCGAAGCGGTCGCGCAGGCGCTCCAGTGCGACCCGCAAATGCATCTCGCCCTGTCCCCACAGCACGATGTCGTGGGTGCGGGCGTTGTGGATCATGGACAGAGAAGGATCTTCCTCGTTGAGCCGCAGCAAGGCCTGGCCGAGCTTGACGTCGTCCTTGCGGTCGGTTGCCGAGAGCGCCATCGCCAGCACCGGCGGCGACGGCTCGATGCCGACCAGCGCTTTCGGCGCGGTCTTGCCGCTCGACAATGTGTCGCCGGTCTTGATGGTATCGAGCTTGCCGAGCGCGACGCTATCGCCGGCATCGGCGGAGGCGCGCTTGGTGTCGTGGGAGCAGTTGACCGCCGATATGCCGGACACCCGGCCGCTCTCGCCCGACGAGGATTGCAGCGTCGCGCCGTCATCGAGGCGGCCTGAAAGCACGCGCGCCAGCGACAGCTTGCCGCCGTGCTGCAAATGCACGGTCTTGAACACATAGGCCAGCGCGTCCTTGGTCTGGGGCACACCGAGACGCTTGGCGGTCGCGGTCACATCCGGCGATTCATGGCGCAGCGCCTTCATCAGCCGAAGCACGCCATTCTCGCGCAACGCGGAGCCAAGCAGCACCGGACAGATCAGCCCCTCGCGCAATTCGCGGGCGAGATCGTCGAACACGGCATCGCGCGGCGGCGGAATATCCTCGAGCAATTGCTCCATCAGCGCGTCGTCGTGATCGGCGAGTTTTTCGAGCATCGAGAAGCGGGCTTCCTTCTCGCGGTCGAGATCGCCGCCTTCCAGCGCCACGACTTCGGA
Organism: uncultured Alphaproteobacteria bacterium; assembly: GCA_963778925.1. Lineage (GTDB taxonomy): Bacteria > Pseudomonadota > Alphaproteobacteria > Rhizobiales > Xanthobacteraceae > Bradyrhizobium. Next base: position 18,071 of record CAVZWE010000024.1, read on the forward strand.
GGCCTTGTGTTCGCGATAGACGAAGGCGCGTTCCAGCGCCAGGTCGACGAAGCCCGCGATCAATTCGCCATTCCAGATCGGAATCTGCCGCAGTACCAGCGGTATCCGCGACGCCGGCTGCAAGGTCGCGAGCGTCTCGCGAATGCGCTTGCTGGCGCGGTCGATCTTGTTGAGGAACAGAAAACGCGGGATGCCGAGCTCTTCAAGCTCGCGCAGGATGATCTGAAGCTGCGGCAATTTCTTCTCGTCGGCCTCGCAGACCACCACCGCGGCATCGACTGCGGGGATCGCGGCGCGCATGTCGTGCGCGAATTCCACCGAACCGGGACAATCGATAAAGGTGTAACTGTCGCCCATGAAATTCGTCGTGGCGGCGCTGAGGCCGACGCCCATCTTGTGATGGCGGGCCTCGGGACTGGAATCGCCGACGGAAGTTCCGGCGTCGACGCTTCCGGCGCGCGGAATTGCGCCGGTGCGCGCCATGATCGCTTCGAGAAGTGTGGTTTTACCGCTTTGGAAAGGGCCCACCAGCGCGATGCACCGTGGACCGCGGGGACTTCTGACGTCTTGTCCCATCGCCGCCTCCTTGTTTGGAGCTCGGCCCTTGATTGGGTCGGCAACCGTAATGCTCCCCCTCCGCCGGCAATTTGGCAAGCGGGAAAATCGTCGCTGCGGTGCATCGTGACGACGACGGTCCGACGCAAGCCGCTCGCCGAAACAAGACTGTCGTCGCCCGGCTTGACCGGGCGATCCAGTACGCCGCGGCTTCTCGGTTGAACACGACCGTCTCTGGAATACTGGGCGGATTCAACCGGTCGTCGCAACACTTCGTGTATGACTCACTCGTAGGAATTCGTCGAGAGTTTCCGCCGGTGTTTTCCAGCCGAGGGTTTTTCGGGGCCGGGTGTTGAGTGCAAGGGCCACGGCTTCAAGGTCGCCGGCGTTGTGTGCGCTGAGATCGGTGCCCTTTGGAAAGTACTGGCGTAGTAGCCCGTTGGTGTTCTCGTTGGTGCCGCGCTGCCATGGGCTGTGAGGATCGCAGAAGTAGACCTGCACGCCCGCGTCGATCTTCAGACGAGCGTGCTGAGCCAGTTCAGCCCCTTGATCCCAAGTCAGTGATCGACGCAGTTGCTCAGGCATGGTGAAGATCGCGCGGGTGATAGCGTCGCGCACCGCCTCAGCACCATGTCCGGCAAGTGCGGGTCCCTTCTTCACGCGAGCTTCCTGGCCATGGCCCGTCATGCGCGGCAGGTGCAGCAGGATGGTGAAACGTGTCGTGCGTTCTACCAAGGTGCCGATCGCGGAACTTCCAAGACCCACGATGAGATCCCCTTCCCAGTGGCCCGGCACGGCTCGATCAGCTGCCTCGGCCGGACGTTGGCTGATCATGATCTCCGGAGAAACGAAGGCCCTGCCTTGCTTGCGCGTGCGCACCCTGGGCATCCGCAGCGCCCGCCCTGTGCGCAAGCAGGCCGACAGTTCACGGCGCAAGGCTCCTCGACCTTGCACATACAGTGCCTGATAGATCGCCTCGTGACTGACGCGCATCATCTCATCCTCGGGGAAGTCGATCCGAAGGCGACGAGCAATCTGTTCCGGGCTCCACGCCGTCGCCCAGCGTCGGTTCTGTCGATGCACGGCCCGGCGCCCCTTCCACACGACCTTCGGGCCGACGAGGGGCGCCCCGTCCGGGCTAGCGATCATACCGGCAAGCCTGTCTTGCACATAATCTCGCAGGATCGGATTAACCGCCAACTTCGCCTGCTTTGGCCGTCTGGCGGATTGATCGGCGTGCCATTGTGCCGTGGTCGCTCGATATTCCAGAGCGCCGTTGCGGGTCGCCGCATTGCGCCGAAGTTCACGAGATATCGTGGATGGAGGGCGATCGAGCTGGCGAGCGATGGCTCGTACACCGTGACCTTGGGCGCGCAAGATGGCGAGTTCCTCTCGTTCGGCGAACGAAAGGTAGCGCCCGGATACCGGTTTTGACGACGGCGAGAAATGTGTTGGTGGCATCCCGCCCGCCCTCCGGAACCACCGTACTCCGACAGTCGACGAAACCCCGGCGTCAACCGCAGCATCCTCGCTCGAGCGCCCCGAGGCAATCGCCGCCCAGAACCGTCTGCAATTCTCTCGCTGCGCCTCTGGAGGCCGGCTTGGCGGTCGCAAAGTTGCTCGCACACACCGATCCGAAAGCCTGTATCTCTTCATCGCAACCTCCCTTGCTGAAGTGTTGCGACGACCGGTTGAATCCGCCCTGGGTCGCCCGGTCAAGCCGGGCGATGACAGCTGGGGAATGAGGCGCGCTTGTGTGCGCCATAAATACTTGCGGTTTCGAATTTCAAACAGAAGATACACGTCTGCCCTCTCGCGGCGGAAGGCGCCCGAGGTTTGCGTTTCGTCGTCCCTCAAACAGGAGGGAGCAGGGAATGCCGGATGCGCGCTGCACCCGCGGTCCCGTGTGCAAAGGGTGGAAGAAAACGCACACGAGCATACAGGGCGGCGGAGGCGATCCGACATCCCCTGCGCAATGGCTCTACGGCTTATATCGTACTCTCCCCGGAGTATCGGGCTTTCTTGCCTCCGTCGCCTCCCGGAAACTGGCACTTGGGCCCGGTTGGGCTTTCGCACCTCCGGTGAGACTTGACGCCAACCATTGAGGCGTCAGGACCACACGACTTTGCCGTACGCTTCAGCACCGCTCGTCAGCACGTCCGGTGACCGCTCACGGAGTTTATCCCGCCCTGCGATCCCATCGCGCGCACGATGCCGCCGCGTCCACCACATCCCATCCCAACGTTCGGTGACGATGGCCAACGCCCCTTCCTCGGGGACAGGATGGCGTGAGTCGTAAAAGTGATTTGCCCGACGGCGAAAGCGAAATTTTGCCCGTCGGGTTGATTTGTCGCAGGCACAGCGCGGTGGAATCGTAGTGACGCGAAGCGCCTGCAGGATGGGTCGAATTCTTCGAAACCCATCTTGGCAACTGCGATGAGGCAGTGCGGGTTGATGAGCGCATGAACTCATAAACGAGACGCGCTAGCGGACGTTCGGTTTGATGCGCATTACGGACTCAAGTCGGACATCGCACCGTATCCGCTTTATGCCACAAGGCGACATCACTCAATCACCTCATCGGCACGACCGAGCAGCATCGGTGGCATTTCGAGCCCGAGCGCTTTCGCAGTCTTGAGATTGATGACCAGAGCGAATTTGGTCGGTTGGTAAAACGGGATATCTCCCGGATTAGCGCCTTTAAGAATTTTATCGATGAGGTTGGCGAGGCGGCGAGAAATGTCCGGTAGGTCGACCGAATAAGCCATCAGCCCGCCAGCAACAACATAATCGTGGAACGGATAAATAGCGGGAATCCGGCCTTTCGCGGCCAATTCGACAATCGTCTCACGATGGATGCTGTTCTCGGGTTCATCAGATACCATGAACGCATTCGCTCGATCTTGTTCCATTGATCTGAAGACGCGCTGGTACTCTACCTCGTCAAAAGCGCTCAGCATAACAGGCGACAACGAAATGCCTGCCTGTTTGGCCGCCACTTGCACTGCCGCGCCTCTTGAATCTTCCCAGAATGGTCGCGATGCAAGGTAACCGACGGTTGACAGTTTTGGCATCACCTCGACCAGCAGACCCATACGTTTGCCAATGATTTCCAATCCGCCTGCGATAGTCACGCCTGTGATGTTGCCGCCCGGCCGCGCGATGCTTGGCACAAGTCCCATTGCAATCGGATCAATGATCATTGTCACAATCGGGATTGTCGTCGTCGCGGTTTTGAAGTCCAACGATAGCCGACCGCCCACCGCTAAAATCAAGTCGGGATGCGTGTTGACAACATCGCGGGCCAATTCGGCATAGCGTTCGGTTCGCCCGTCTCCTGAGTAACGTTCCACCCCGAGGTTTTGGCCCTCGACGTAGCCGAGGCGACTTAGCTCCTCAAAAAAAGCGCGGTAAAACGGTTCACCGCTCGCGCTTATTCGGCTGACGTTACCTGCCGAGTGAACGTAAGCGATCCGCTTCATCTTCGCCGGTTGCTGCGCCCGGGCCGCGAGTGGCCACATAGCCGCAGTACCAAGTGCCGTGACGAAATCGCGCCGTCTCATGTATCCCTCCGAGGGAAAAGCTCATCGACACGTCAAGCCTAACACTTTGGGACGGGGCGATGGATGGGAAAGGGCAGCCAATCGACAAGAGACGCTGCGACCCAATGTCCGAGTTGGGTCATTCGCGACCGAATTGGGCTGTCCCTGCCATGTCCGGTTTACCCCCGATAGCGACCGAACTGCGGACATCGCTGGAGGTCCGGTTCGTGCCCCAACCGGAAATGCCGGCTTTCGGCTCAATGCCAAGGGCGAGGCACTCGTCACCGAGCCGCGGCTTTATCCAAGGCCGCCAAGATGGCGGCAAACCGCGCCTCTAGCTCACGTCGCCAGCTCGCGTCGTGATCCGTGAACACATAGAGTTCGTCCTCTCGGATCGCCGTAAGGACTTGCGCGGCGACATCAGATGGATCTAGCCCGGACCGAACTAGCTCGGCATTCTGCGCGGCCAGTGTGCTCGCCACGCTATCTGGGGCCGGCTTTTGGGATGGACCGTACCGCTCCTGCCGATTGCGACCACTCTCGCTGATGCGAGTGCGAACAAATCCGGGGCAAAGCACCGTCACTCCAATGCCGAGCGGCTTGACCTGTAACGCCAGTCCTTCGGACATGTTGACCACAGCAAACTTGCTCGCAGAATAAGGGCTAAACCCCATCCCACTTTTCATCCCAGCCCTTGATGCGGTGTTGACGATGTGACCGCCTTCACCATGGGCACGAATATGCGGAAGAAAAGTGCGAATGCCGTGAACCACACCCATCAGGTTGACATCTAGCACCCATCGCCAACTATCGAGTGAGATGTTGTCGATTCCCCTACCTCCGCCAACGCCAGCATTGTTGCAGACCACATGCACGCTTCCAAACGCATCATACGATGCCTTGGCGGCCAGATCGACGCTGACGGGATCGGCAACGTCGCAAGTTACGCCCCGCACTTCTGGCCCGACGTTGCCTAGACTGTCGACGGCACCCTTCAGTGCGTTTGCCTCTATATCGGCAAGCATCACCTTCATTCCCGCTTCCGCAAAGGCACGACCAAGCGCAAGCCCGATGCCGCTAGCCCCGCCCGTCACGAATGCCGTTTTGCCAGCGAGTTCGCGCATGATCTCTAGACCCTCCATATTGTGCTGTCGTGTATAGCAACAATTGTGGCCGCTCACTTAACGTCCGAGATGGGTCATTCGCGACCGAATTGGGCTGTCCCTGCCATGTCCGGTTTACCCCCGATAGCGACCGAATTGCGGACGGAGGTCCGGTTCGTGCCAGAAACGGACTCATGCAGTGCAACAAATGCCGCTATTCGATAACCTCGTCAGCGCGAAGCAAAATTGACTGCGGGACAGAGACGCCGAGCGCCTTTGCAGTCTTGAGGTTCACCACCAGTTCGAACTTGGTCGGTTGTTCAATCGGCAAATCGCCCGGCTTGGCGCCCTTGAAAATCTTGTCGATGAGTGCCGCGGACCGACGAAATTGATCAGGTAAATTAGCGCCGTAAGTCAGAAGCAAACCTGCCTGAGCATACTCTCTTGTCGTGGAGATTGCCGGTAGCCCATCCTTGACGGCCATGATCGCAATCTGCCCGCGATAGTTGGCCAACACCGGTTCCGACAACACGACAAATGCCTGCGCCCGCTCTCTCACCATTGTCGCGAATGCTGGTTCAAGTGTGTCCAGTCCGCGTGCTTCGGCCGGGACGAGCGTCAAACCCAGCGTATGGGCGGCCTCCGTCATCGACGTCAGCCTGTTACGATTGGGCGCAAAGTCTGGATACCAGAGAACGCCCACGCGCTTCAGGTTCGGCAGTGTTTCCTTCAGCAAATCAAGCCGCTTGTCATTTAGCTGGTCGCCGGTGTCCTGCGCGAACCCGGTGACGTTCCCGCCGGGGCGCGCCAGACTAGCGACCAGTCCGGCACTGACCGGATCGACACTGTTGGTCATGACAATCGGGATGGTCTTGGTCGCCTTCATGGCCGTAAGCGTGTTTGCATTGGACCCGGTGGTGATGACGTCTACGCCGAGCCCGACCAGTTCTGCAGCAAGCGCTGGCACCCGATCCATCTCGCCGTCGGCGAAGCGGTACTCGATGACAACATTCTCGCCAAGGCGGTAGCCCAGGCTGCGCAGGCCCTCTTCGAACGGTTTGATGAAGTGGATCGTTTGCTCCCGAGAGCCGATTGAGAGCCAGCCCACCCGGTAGACCCGCCCTGCCGGTTGCTGCGCGCGCACGACCAGCGGCCACGTCACCGCAAGACCGCTGACCCCTGCGATGAATTCGCGCCGTCTCATTGAGCCCCCGTGAGAACGCCTCGTCCTTGTCGAAAGCCTAGCACTCCTCGATGGGCCGCGAGCCCCCGATAGCGACCGAACTGCGGACATCGCTGGAGGTCCGGTTCGTGCCAACAGCAGACATCGGCCGTGAGCAGATGCGATAGCTAACGCCGCGGCGTCCTTCCGCGTATGCGGTCGAAGCCCTGCTTGATCGCGGCGAAGCGCTGCTCGATGATGGGCTCGTGCTCGGTGTCGGTGAAGATGTAGGGCCAGTCATTTTCGATTGCCTCGCGAACCAGTTCGCCGACATAGAGCGGATCGATGCCATTGTTGATCCGTTCCTGAAACGCCTTGATGAACTCGGCGAGCGGTCCTTCCGTCGGCGGCAGGCTGCCGATCTTCCCGGCGAACCGCTGCGGCACATTGCGCCGAGAATTCATGATCTGCGTGCGGATGATGCCCGGACACAGAACGGATACCCCGATTTTCCGCGGCGCGAGCACCTTCCGCAGTCCTTCGGAAAGAGCCACTACTCCATATTTGCTCACATCGTACCCGGGATTTGGTCCCGCAATCAATCCGGAGACGGACGCCGTGGAAACAATCTGCCCTCCTTCGCCATGCGCCTCGATCAGCGGACCGAAAATCTCGATGCCCCAGATTACCGACATCAGATTGACGCCGAGAACCCAATTCCAACCTGCATCTGTCCAATGACCGTAACCCCGGCCGCCGCCGACCCCCGCATTGTTGACGAGAATATGGACCCTGCCGTACCGCGCCGCGGTGGCGTCCGCTGCGGCTTGGAGTTCTGCTTTAAGCGATACATCCGCTCTCACACCGTCAACGTCGGCGTTGGTAAGTTTCAATTTCTCTACCGCCGTTGCTAACGCCTCTTCCTCGATGTCGCATAACATGACCTTCACCCCCGCCTGCGACAGCGCCGTGGCGATCCCTAATCCGATGCCGGATGCTGCTCCGGTGACGAAGGCTGTCCGTCCGGTAAGGTCTTGCATGTGCGTGTTTCCGTTGCTTTTGCAATTGGCCTTGGCAGATACCATTTGGGTTCGCTGAGTTTACAGTACTTAAGCTCAAAGGCGCACCGCGCGCCATGTCCGGTTTGGGTCAACAACGGTCCTGAATGCCCGGCAACGCCACTTCTGGTCTACCCCGAGGAACGGACATTGCCGGACCGCCCCGTTTGGTCCGGTTCGTGCCAAAAGCGGAAGTGAGGCAAGTCGTTTGAAGGGTTGCGCCGTTATCGGTAGCCTATTGTCTTATCCTCGTGGGACAGGAAGAGGGGCGATTATGACGAGGAAATCGGAAGTCCTCAAAAAGTGGCAGCTTCTTGCTCCCTACCTGCACCGAAAGCAGCGAACTATCTGGGCAGCAGCGGAAGCGGAAGTGATTGGTGCCAGAGGATGCCACATATTGGCCAATGTGACGGGTATCTCGGTCAAGACACTAACGAAGTGGATCGAACGACTTGAGCAGACCGAAAACGCCCGCGCTGGAAGCCTCATACCTACTAATGGATGCATCGGCGCGGGTAGAAAACTAACCGAGGTAAAGGACCCAAAGATTGAACCCGCACTTCAAAAAATGCTTTCGGAAGAAATTGCGGGTGACCCAATGGGGCCTCAAAAATGGGTACGCAGCAGTTTGCGAAACCTGAGCAAACGCCTAGGAGACCAAGGCCATCAAGCTTGCACTCATGTGGTCGCGCGGCTGCTCCGCAAGATGGGGTACTCATTGCAAGTTGCCAAGAAGAAACAAGCAGGAGTAGACAACCCTGATCGTGATGAGCAGTTCAAGTATATCGCTGCGCTAAAAGCCAAGTTTCTTGACGAAAAACTCCCGGTCATCAGCATTGACACGAAAAAGAAAGAGCTAATCGGAAATTTCCGACGGGAAGGAAAAACTTGGCGAAAGGAGCCTCTAGAGGTCGACTCCTACTTTGCGAGTTATGCCCAATGCGTTGCTGTCCCGTTTGGGATTTATGATGTTGCTCGAAACATAGGATGCGTCACTGTCGGAATATCGCACAATACCGCAGAGTTTGCAGTCAACTGTTTAGTGGACTGGTGGAAGCTTCACGGTCGTGCAGCATATGCACATGCCGACAGCGTATTAATTCTTGCCGATGGAGGTGGCGGGAACGGTTACAATCTTCGAACTTGGAAAATGGACTTGCAAAATAACTTTTGCGATGCATTCGGGCTAACGGTCACTGTGAGTCATTACCCTACGGCTTGTTCCAAATGGAACCCGGTAGAATACCGGCTCTTCAGCCACATTAGTATGAACTGGGCAGGCCAGCCACTGACCAGTTTAGATGTGATGCTCGCGTTCATCCGGGGGGTACGACGACGACCACCGGCCTTAAGGTTGAAGCTAACCTTGATCAGGCAATTTACAGAAAGGGCCGGAAGGTCACTGACCGGCAATTGAAGGAACTTGCATTGTCTACGCATGACATTTGTCCGCGTTGGAATTACACGCTTTCCCCACGAACGAGCCATGCTGACTAACCTACTCCTGATCTGATATTGGTCAGTCAATTGTCCGCTTCGGGTCAAAAGGCAACATCTGCCAACGACCCAACCAAGTCTGCTCCACCTCCAGGAACGGACATCAGTGAAGCGATGGCCGTGTTGTGCCAAGAATGGACTCGAGCGAGGGACCTTCTTTTCTCCGGAATACTGGATCAGCCAGTCTCGCGCCGGACGATGACAACGGTGTTGGTTTCATGCACCAGGGTCATTCCCGAGGCCGGTACCGAACTCGCAGCGACGTCGAGGGACCTCACCTTCCCGGCCGCAGTTCCAGGCTTTCCAGTCCGGCCGCGACGCTGAGGCCGATCTGGCCCTGCACGCTGAGCGGCTGCAATGCGATCGAATTGTTCGATCCGCCGACCAGCACGTTGCCGCCGGCTCCAACCCCGATCGCCGCGCTGCCTTGCGCACCGGCATAATTGCCCGCGAGATCGCCCGGCCCGAGCCGCGCCACCGGTGCAAAAACGCCCCAGGCCAGCGCCGATTCCTGGGTGATGCCGAGGTCGACCCCGACCTTGCGGATGGTCGCGACATAGCGATCTTCCGGCATGCCATCGACACGCAGCACGCAACCGAGGTTGGTCACGGAGCCGACGATGAAGCCGATGCTCGAACCGCCGCGGCATTCGAGGACGCCGACCTGGACGCGCTGCATTGGCTGCTGCGCATGGGCGCCGGCAAACGAGGTGACCAGCGTGACGGCGGCAACACCGGCAAGGATGACTGAACAGCGCATAAGGAAATCTCCGGCTAAAAAGATGCGATGCGAGCACACAATCAGGAAAGCGCCATGCCCTGGCGCGCGCCTTCTCTATGACACAACATCGGCGGCCCTGCCAGATTTGCGGGTAATCAACCGTCATCCCGGGGCGCGCAAAAGAGCGAACCCGGAATGACGAGCCTACAAAAAAGGCCCGCTTGCGCGGGCCCTTCCGTCTGGCGCGTAATGTTTGTCAGCCGTGATGGCGATGCCCGGTGGGTGTGGCGCAGAGCGCCGCCATGCCCGAACGAAATGCCGCCGCCGAGACATCAGGCGCTCGACGGCGAAATATTCGAGACGTGATTTGACTATCTCAAATTGCCACAAAATCGCTGGATGCGTTTGCAGGCTTCCTCGAGATCGGAGTTCTTGGCCGCATAGGAGATGCGGAATGCCGGGCCGAGCCCGAACGCCGAACCCTGCACCACCGCGACGCCCTCGGTTTCCAATAGCTCCGTGACAAAATCCTCGTCGTTGGCGAGCACCTTGCCGGACGGCGAGGTCTTGCCGATGGTGCCGGCGCAGGACGGGTAGACATAGAACGCGCCCTGCGGCCGCGGACAATCGATGCCCTTGGCCTGATTGAGCATACGCCACCACGAGATCGCGGCGCTCCCTGAACGCCTTGTTGTTCACGGGGATGAAGTCCTGCGGACCGTTGAGCGCTTCGACCGACGCCCATTGCGAGATCGAACACGGGTTCGAGGTCGACTGCGACTGGATCGTCGCCATCGCCTTGATCAGCTCGGCGGGGCCGCCGGCATAGCCGATGCGCCAGCCGGTCATGCAATAGGCCTTCGACACGCCGTTCACCGTCAGCGTGCGGTCATACAGTTTCGGCTCGACCTGCGCCGGCGTCGTGAACACGAAGTCGTCATAGACCAGATGCTCGTACATATCGTCGGTCATGACCCAGACATTCGGATGCTTCACCAGCACGTCGGTGATCGCTTTCAGTTCGGCGCGCGTATAGGCGGCGCCGGTCGGGTTCGACGGCGAGCACAGGATGATCCATTTTGTCTTTGCCGTGATCGCCTTCTCGAGCGCATCCGGCTGCAGCTTGAAACCCTGCGCGGCCGTGCACACCACCGGCACCGGTTCGCCGCCGGCCAGCGACACCATTTCCGGATAGCTCACCCAATAGGGCGCGGGAATGATGACCTCGTCGCCCGGATTGATGGTGGCCATCAGCGCGTTGTAGAGCACCTGCTTGCCGCCGGTCCCGACGATCACCTGGTTCGGCTTGTAGCTGAGACCGTTCTCGCGCTGAAACTTGGCGATGATCGCCTCCTTCAACTCGGGAATGCCGCCGACATCGGTGTATTTGGTCTTGCCGGCTTCGATGGCATGGATCGCCGCCAGCTTGATGTTGGCGGGGGTGTCGAAATCGGGCTCGCCGGCGCCAAGGCCGATGACGTTACGGCCCGCCGCTTTGAGCGCGCGTGCTTTATCCGTGACCGCAATCGTCGCGGACGGCTTCACACGGTCGAGCGCAGCGGACAGGAACGACATCATCATCTCCTTGCAGACAAGGCGACACACCATGTGTCGCTGGCGATCCACGACTCTGTTTGCTGGGATCGTGGCACCCTAGAGCGGGTCACGCTGCATCGCAAGAAGCTTGGCCGGATACGGCTCAAACTTTAGGAAACGTTAAAAGCCGCCCGCTAGGGTGGCGCAACATTCATAAAGTTCCGCGGCGAAATGACTCATTTCTGGCAAGGGCTGCGATCCGGCCAATGGCTGACCGCCGCGCGCCTGCGCGTCTACAGCCTGATCCTGCTGGCTTTCTGCGTCATCGCGGTGGCCGGCTGGATCGCATTGTCGGACGGCCTGATCGACCGCAACGGCAAACCGCTCGGCACCGATTTTTCCAACGTCTATGCCGCGGGGACGCTGACCTGGCAGGGCCGCCCGGCGGACGCCTACACGCCGGCGCTGCAGTACGCCGAGGAGAAGGCCACCTTCGGCGGCCGCGAGGTGCCGTTCTTCGGCTGGCACTACCCGCCGTTTTTCTTCGCCGTCGCCTTCATCGTCGCCGCCTTTCCCTATGGATGGGGACTTGCGATCTGGGTCGCCGCAGGCCTTGCCGCCTACCTCGCGGCGATGCGCGCGATCCTGCCGCGGCCGGAGACGCTATTGATCGCGGCCGCCTTCCCGGCCGTGTTCGTCAATATCGGGCACGGCCAGAACGGATTTCTCACGGCGGCGCTGCTCGGCGGCGCGCTGCATCTGCTCGATCGCAGACCCGGGCTCGCCGGCGTGCTGATCGGCTGCCTTGCCTACAAGCCGCAATACGGCGTCCTGATTCCGGTCGCACTGTTGGCGGGCGGACGATGGAGCACGATCGGTTCGGCAGTCGCCACCGTTGCCGCCCTGCTCGCGGTCAGCTTCGTGACGCTCGGCGGCGGCGTCTGGCACGCTTTTGCGGACTCCATGACCTTCACCCAGACCGTGGTGCTCGAACAGGGCGGCACCGGCTGGGAGAAAATCCAGTCGGTCTTTTCAGCGGTGCGGATGTGGGGCGCGAGCGTTCACACCGCCTATGCGGTGCAGACCACGCTGGCACTGACGCTTGCCGCAACGCTGGCCTGGCTGTGGCAGAGCGATGCCGCGTTCGAACTCAAGGCTTCGGCGCTGGCCAGCGGCAGCCTGCTCGCGACGCCCTACGTTCTCGACTACGACCTCGTCGTGCTCGCGGTCGCCATCGCATTCTTCGCGCGCCATGGCTTGAGCCGCGGCTTCCGTCCGTTCGAGATCAGCCTGTTGGCCGCGGCCTGGATCGTACCGCTGTTGTCCCGCGGCATCGCGGGCCTCAGCGGTATCCCCCTGGGCTTGCTCGTGCTGTCAGCGCTTTACGTATTCACGTTGCGGCGGGCGGTGCTCGATCGTGCGGGCTCCGTCGCAGGCTCACAGAGACTCGCGCAGACGTGATCTGATTTGTTCCACTGTGTTGGAAAAGTCTTCTCTCCGGTTGCAGTGCGGTAGAGGTTCTCGACCTTTTCCAGCTTGCGGGCCTTGCGATGCCACTGTATCGGCATCATTGTTTAGCCGCGTTGCGGGGTGACAAGGCGATCGTACTCCGCGCGCAAACGTGTCCCACCGGTCGAACGAATCCGAATGCATAAACTCTATTCGATGCAGCGCTCCGGCAACAGCTACAAGGTCCGCCTTGCGCTGGCGCTTCTGAATGCGCCCTATCGCGCGATCGAGATCGACATCCTGCGCGGTGAAAGCCGCACCCCGGATTTTCTCGCCAAAAATCCGAGCGGACAGGTGCCGTTGCTGGAAGTCGCGGAAGGACGCTACCTCGCCGAATCCAACGCCATCCTCTGGTATGTCGCCGGCGGCACTTCGCTTGCGCCGGAATCGCGGATCGAACGCGCCGAGGCGCTGCAGTGGATGTTCTTCGAACAGCATGCGCTGGAACCGAATATCGGCGCGGCCTATTTCTGGCTGGCGCTGGTCAAGGGCGGCCGCGACCTGCAGACGCATGCGCTGGAAGACTGGATGGAGCGCGGCTATGGCGCGCTGCAGGTGATGGAGAATCACCTCAAGACCGAGGAGTACTTTGCCGCCGGCCAGCTCACGGTCGCCGATATCGCGCTCTACGGCTACACCCACGTCGCCGACCGCTGCGATTACGACCTCGCGACATTTCCTGCGATCCGCCGGTGGTTGCGGCGGGTCGAGCAGACCCCCGGTTTTGTCAGCATGGATTGGCGCCCGGATGCCGTGAACGATTCCGCCGGCATCGCCGCCGAGGTCTAAGGCAAATAGCGGGCATAACGGGTTTTCTCGCCGCTATTTCGCCGTTTTCGAGGCCGCCCGGCCCTAATATTGCCGGTGATTCCTGACAGATTTCCGCTGTTAGAGGGTGATTCGCCCACCCATTGAAGGATTTCTGACCATGACACGGTCGCCCGGCGTAGCAGGCTTCAACGCCCGCTCCGCGCCCGTTGCCTCGTCCCGGCTAACTCGCACCGTCGCGGCCTCGCTCGCGATCGGCGCGTTTTCGCTGTGCCTGATCGTCACCCTCACGGTGCTTTCGATTGGGGTGTCGATGGCGATGCCTTTCCCGACATAGCCGAAAATCATTTTCCCAGTCCATTCGCGCGTTTGCGCGACAACGCGCGGTGATCGGCACCGCGATCGGGCGATGATGAAAACACCCATTTTCATGGTTACGGCGGCGCTGACGGTCGCAATCATCGTCACGGCGACGTTCCTGATCGCCACGGGAACGCGCGGCGACGACGCATTCGGACCGCAACTGTCGTCACCCGCGAAAGCGAAAGCGGGTGACCCGGTATTCCAGAGGCGCCGGCAATAGAGTCGCAAGGCCTCACGACCATTTGTGAAAAATGAAAAACGCGCCAAGCGCGATCAGCGCAAAACCCAGTCCGTGATTCCAGCCCAGCGGCTCCCGAAGATACAGCACTGAAAATCCGGCGAACACGATCAGCGTGATCACCTCCTGCATGGTCTTGAGCTGGGCTGCCGTATACACCGCGCTGCCCCAGCGATTGGCCGGCACCGCCAGCCAGTATTCGAAAAAACGCGATGCCCCAGCTCACCATGATCGCGAGCGGCAGCCAGCTCTCCCTATATTTCAAATGGCCGTACCAGGCGAAAGTCATGAAGACATTGGAGCCAAACAGCATCAGAAACGGCAACACCTTTGGCGAAATGGCGGGCATGGATATCCTTTCGAAAAATCCCAGCGCTAACCCATGAGCGTGGAAGCCGGTTCCACCGATAATCGATATCACTCGATTCGAGCAATCGGCAAAGCCGCTTGCATCAGGTCAAGCGCGCCGAACGCGATTGATCCTTGCCAGCAGGGCTCTCTAATGAATGGATGACACCACTGGCCCTGCGGACACCTCGCGCGGTGCTCCTTCAACGAGAGCAGAATTACAAATGTCCAGCGAGCTATCGATCCGCTTGGTGACCCGGCAGGATTACGACCAGTGGCTTGCTCTGTGGGACGGATACAACGCGTTTTACGGACGGTCGGGCGCGACCGCGCTGTCGCCCGAAATCACGGCGATGACATGGGCGCGTTTCTTCGACGCCTATGAGCCGGTCCATGCGCTCGTCGCGGAGCGCGGCGGACAATTGCTCGGCCTGACGCATTATCTGTTTCACCGCAGCACGACCGCCATCGAACCCGTTTGCTATCTGCAGGATCTGTTCACGGCCGCTTCCGCGCGCGGCAAGGGCGTCGGCAGTGCGCTCATCGACGGCGTCTATCAACAGGCGCGGCTGGCCGGATCACCGCGGGTCTACTGGCAGACGCACCAGACAAATCTCACCGCGATGCGGCTTTACAACGAGGTAGCCGAGCACTCCGGATTTGTGGTGTATCGCAAGCTGTTGTGACGCGCTTTCGCGCTCGCAAAATACCCTCTGAACCGGGCTGTGGATAAGTGCTGATGTCATTGGCGCGTAACATAGCCGGGCTAGTTTCCGCATGCGTCTGATCAGGCCCCCCGTCACAGATCACGCGCCCCCAGCGGTCCCCGTCAGTCGCCGCGTCTGACCGGGGCCGCATCTTTTTTGGGGGTGCGTTTGGTCCGTCTAGCTCCGCCATCTCAGCGTCAGCAGGAACTGCCAGAGCCGGAGTGACCTGCATTGATGCCATGCGCCGCGCCTTGCGGCCGTAGGGCGTGGGCGTCACAATACGGTCCCGTCTCGCGCTCCATTCCCACAGGACTGATCCATGCAAATTCGCAATCTCGGCGGCTCCGGCCTGCGTGTTTCCGCCGTCGGCCTCGGCTGCAACAATTTCGGCCAGCGCACCGATCTCGAAACCTCGCGCAAGGTGATCCACAGGGCGATCGACCTCGGCATCACGCTGTTCGACACCGCCGACATCTATGCCGGGATGGGTGGCTCCGAGACCGTGCTCGGCGAGGTGCTCGGCGACCGCCGCAAGGACATCGTGCTGGCGACCAAATTCTCCAAGCCGATGAGCAATGACGGCACCAAGCAGGGCGCGTCGCGGCGCTACATCATGTCGGCGGTCGAGGCCAGCCTGCGGCGGATGAAGACCGACTACATCGATCTCTACCAGCAGCACGATTACGATCCCCTGACCCCGATCGAGGAGACCTTGCGGGCGCTCGACGACCTGATCCGGCAGGGCAAGGTGCGTTACATCGGCAATTCGAATTTTCCGGCCTGGCGCATCGCCGAGGCCGAGCTCACCGCGCGCCAGATCAACGTCAATCCGTTCGTGTCGTGCCAGGACGAATACAGCCTGGTGGTGCGCGACATCGAAAAGGATCTGCTGCCGGCGGCGCAGGAATACAAGCTCGGCCTGTTGCCGTTCTTTCCGCTCGCCAGCGGACTTCTCACCGGCAAATACAAGCGCGGCGCCGCCGCGCCCGCGGACACCCGCTTTGCCAAATTGCCCGCGCTGCGCGACCGCTACATCACGCCGCGCAACGAGGACATCGTCGAGAAGCTGCAGGCGTTCGCCGCAACGCGCGGCCACACCATGCTCGAACTCGCGTTCTCGTGGCTCGCTTCGCGGCCGCAGGTATCAAGCGTCATCGCCGGCGCCACCCGCGTCGAGCAGGTCGAGCAGAACGTCAAGGCGATCGACTGGGCGCTAAGCGCGGAGGATATCGCGGAGATCGACGGGATCACGAAGGGGTAGCCTTTCTTCTCCCTCTCCCCGTTCTTCACGGGGAGAGGGTCGGGGTGAGGGGCTCTATCCGGCCAGTTCGCTCTGTATGGTGGCCAGAACACCATCAAGATTGCCAAGAACATCGTTATTCCGGAATTGAAGCACTCTGTAGCCGTCCTCCGTCAAGCGGCGATCTCGTATCGCGTCCGCTGCAGATTCACTGTGCTGTCCGCCGTCCACCTCAACAATTAGAAGTCTTCCTCGGCAAACGAAATCACAGATGTAACCGCCTATCGGCTCCTGCCGTACAAACTTGTTTTCGTCGATCTGTCGGTTGCGAATTCGATTCCAGAGGACAGTTTCCGCGTCTGTTTGATTGACGCGCAACTTTCTCGCGATTTGGATTGTCTTGCGATCTGGGCCACGCATTGCCTTGCCCCTCACCCGGATTGCACCGGACGATGCTGCGCATCGCCGAGGCGATCCGACCTCTCCCCGCAAAGAGCGGGGAGAGGTTAGAAAAAACCTACCCCAGCAGCCCCTTCATTCCCTTCACCGCTGCGCTGTCGGGAAACACCGTGTCCGCCAGCACGCGCTCGGCAAGGCCGAGGTGATCGCGCAGCACGCCCTTGATGATTGCGCGCAGGTCGGTGGTCGGCGCGAGGTCGCGGCCCTCATAGAGATGGGCGGGTTTCAGGCCAGGCCAGTCGGCGATCACCCGGCCGCCTTTCACCGCGCCGCCGGCGAGCAGCGCGATGGTGCCGGTGCCGTGATCGGTGCCCTCGGTGCCGTTGATATGCGCGGTGCGGCCGAACTCGGTCGCGACCACCACCACCGTATCGCGCCAGCGCTCGCCCAATCCGCTTTCGAATTCCGCCAGCGCGCCGTCGAGCCCTGACAGCAGTTGCGCCAGCCGGCCGACCGGGCCGCCTTCATTGGCGTGGGTGTCCCAGCCGTCGAAGGCAAGTGCCGATATCCGCGGGCCGTCATCGGCCGCCATCAGCTTGGCGGCGCCGCGCGCCACCAGCCGCATCGCGGCCGCGCCGTTGGTGCCCGGCTTCGGCTTCATGTCATCGCCCTGCGCGGCCTTGTCGAGCTGCAACCCTTGCGACAAGGCCGATGCCAGCGCCGGATCGCGGTGACGATACAGCTCGACCAGGCGCATCGCGGTATCGTCATCGGCCTGCGGCAACGCCACCGGCGCCCAGCCCACCGTCGGCGCCGCGCCGCGCAGCACCAGCGGCGTGGTCGGACCGACGGCCAGCCCGCTCATCACCCTTTCACCTCTCGGCAAGGTTTCGAGCGCGCGGTTGAGCCAGCCGGATTGCACCCGGCCCGGTCCCGCAAAGCCGCTTTCGAGCACATCCTGTCCGTCGAAATGCGAGCGGTCGCGATACGGCGTCGACACCGCATGGATCACGGCGGCGTGTTTCTCCCGGTACATCCGCGCGAATTCCGGCATCGACGGGTGCAGCGCGAAGAACGAATCCAGCATGGTCGCCGCATGCGGGCCGTCCGGGGCCAGCGCGATCGAACCGTGCAGGCCGGCATAATCGGGATCGCCGACAGGCGCGACGGTCGCGAGCCCATCGAGCGCGCCGCGCAGGATCACGACGATCAGCCGCGGATCGCGGCCGTCGGCGGCGCGCGCGAATTTCGGCAACATAGGCCCAGGCGGCGAACGAGGCGCCGCCGAGCAACAGCGCGCGGCGCGAAGGCGCGAGCGATGTCCGGCTTTCGCAGCAATCCATCGTCATCTCCTCTGGAATTCCGGCGACATCAGGAGCAGCGCCAGCGCCTGCTGCCGCGATTCCGCGCGCTCGATGGTCCGCCGCGTGTCCGGCGAGGCGGCGTCCGCGGCGGCAAATTCCAGGAGCTCGCGCGGATCGAGCTTGTCGGCGACACGCGAGGCGACCCGCGCCGCGATATCCAGCCGCAGCTTCATCCCCTCCGGCGCGGCCCAGGCCGCATTGGTGTCGGGAAATCCGTTCGGCCCGGCCGGAGACCACAGCGGCTGGCCCAGCAGATTGAGGCCGCCGAGAAACGGGCCGGGATCGTCGGGAATTCGCGCCAGCAGCCGCCCGGTCGCCACCAGGAATTCGTAAGGCGAGCGCAGTTTTGTAAGTGGCACCTGCCAGGCTTCGTCCGAATTGACCAGCGCCAATGTCAGTGCCCTGAGATCGCCGTCGGATTTGACAAACACCTCCTGCAGCCGCGCCACCAAGGCAGGCGGCGGATCGTCGGCCACGAAGTGGCGCGTGAATTTGGTGGCGATGAATTTCGCGGTCGAGGGATGGCGCGCGATATCCGAAAGTGCGGCTTCGCCCTGCGCGATGCCATTGGCCTCGTAGACCTTGCCGAGCAGCCGCTGCGCGCCGGGCTGATGCGCGTTGGCGTTGAAGACAAAACTGCCGGGCGTGCCGAGTTTTCCCTGCCGTCCGGCAAAGGTCCATCCGGTGATGATGCGCGCCAGCGAGGTCACGTCGTCCTGCGAGTAGCCCCCGCCGACGCCCAGCGTATGCAGCTCCATGATTTCGCGCGCGAGATTTTCGTTCAAGCCGCGCTTGCGGTTTTGTCCGGCGCGCGAATCCGGGCCGAGCGACTGCTGGTTGTCGAGAAAGAACAGCATCGCCGGATGCTGCTCGACCGCCTTCAGCATGTCGCCGAAACGTCCCAGCACATGCGGCCGGATCGCCTCGCGCTCGAACGAGCCGGCCCAAATCCGCGCCAACTCGCCCTTGCTGGCGGAGATGCAGAAATGGTTGGACCAGAACGCCACCAGCCGCTCGGTAAATCCGCAATCGGCGATCACCGCGCGCTGCAGCCGCGCCAGCGCCTCGGCGCGGTAGGTCTTCTGGATGATGTTGAGCGGCTGCGGCGGCGATTTTGGCGCGTTCGGCTGCGCCGCGCCAGGCTGCATCGCTTCGGTCGCAGCCATCGTCGCGTTGCCGTCTTCGGACGGCTTCATCGCCGGATCATTTGCCGACATCTCCATCGCAACGCTGTTGAGCGAGAGGCTCCGTCGCTGTGCCTTGGCATCTTTTGCCGGTGGTGCGGCTGCAGCCTCCGACGCCGGCGCGCCGGATTTCGCGGCCGCCTCACGCGCGAGCTTGACCTCCGCCTGATAGGCGAACACCGCCTCGGCCAAAGCCGGGGTCGACTGCAATCCCGGCATCTCCAGCAGCACGCCGTTGGGGCGGCCGAGTTCGGCCTTGACGAAGCCGCGTGGATCGGACGCCGCATTGACCAGATCGCCCGACGCGCCGCCGCGCCCGCCGAACCCGAAGCGATTGAGCGCGACCAGGGCTAATTGCGAATCGCGAGCCATCGGGCTTCCCTCTGCGCTTTCCCTTTAGTATCGCAAGCCTGTTGCGGCTATATTGCTCGACGCTTAGTGGATCATACCGCCGTTCGACATGAACCCGGCATGAAAAACACTGGCCGGTTTCGGCACTGTTCATGACAAATCGGTTAGAAATTCCGGCCTCACGCCGTCTGGCTTGTTCCCGATGCGGAACGGAATTCACCTGCAGCCCGGCGGGGCCGTGCTGGTGCGCCGAGGAAACCGCCCGCCTGCCGATGCCCAAGGACGGCGAGGACTGCCTGTGCCGGGATTGCCTGCGCAAGGCGGCGGGAGAAGCACATGCCGTCAAATAGCAAGCGCGCCATTTTCCACGTCATGGCCGGGCTCGTCCCGGCCATCCACGTCTTCATCTCAACGACGTAAGCAAGCCGTGGATGCCCGGGACAAGCCCGGGCATGACGGTGTAATTACGTTTTAGCTACTCCGCCGGTCTGGCGAACAGCAGCAGGTTGCCGTCGGGATCCCTGACCATAAAATCCCGCGCACCGGCACCTTCCGCAAGTCATTTCTTGATCCAGAGCAAGGCGCGCGCGCTGATTTTGGCGCTTGATAGCGAACGATCGCACCGACGCGCCCTGCTGGGGAGCCCATCATGTTCGTGGTCAGCCTCAAACGGCCCAATGAAGATTTCGACTTCAAGGCGTTCAAATCGAGGAAGGGCGCGCTGGCGCGATTCCGGACGGCGCAGAGAGAAATGATCGACGGCGAAGTCGAAGAATGCGCGCTGTTCGACGCGGGGGCGTCCGATGCGGAGAGTGCCCTGGCCATGGTCAACCAGGGCAAGGCAAGTCTGGTCGCATCCAATCTGTCCGATAACCCGCCGCCACCGCGACGACGGCCCACGCGACCCGGCCAGCGGAGCGCGGCGAAGCACTGATTCATCAACAGGAGAATACCGCGATGAATACGCTGACAAAGCTGGCGCTCGGCGCGATGGGGCAATTGCGGCCGAAACCGGCGAAAGGCGACGCCGCGCCGAAGATCGCGCTGCCGGCCCCCGACAAGGCCGGCGGCATGCCGCTGATGGAGGCGATTTCGAAGCGGCACTCGGCCCGCGAGTTCTCGCCTAAGGAATTGCCGTTGCCGATGCTCTCCAGCCTGCTGTGGGCGGCCGACGGCGTCAACCGCGCCGGCGGCGGACGCACCGCGCCATCGGCGATGAACGCGCAGGAGATCGACGTCTATGTCGCGCTGCCCTCGGGCGCCTATTTGTACGACGCCGCCGCCAATGCGCTGCAGCTCGTCGCCGCTACCGACCTGCGGCGGGTGACCGGCTATCAGGATTTCGTCGACGAGGCCGCGCTCGACCTCGTCTACGTCGCCGACCACAGCCGCATGAGGCTGGTGCCGGTTGCGCAGCGCGAGAGTTTCGCATCGGCCGCCGCCGGCGCGATCACGCAAAACGTTTATTTGTTCGCCGCCGGCAACGGGCTCGCAACCGTGATCCGCGCCTGGATCGATCGCGACGCGATCGCCAATGCGCTGGGACTGGGCCACGACCAGCAGGTGTTGCTGTCGCAGACGGTTGGCTTTCCGAAGGGCTGACATTTCCTGATGCCTGCGGAGACCGCCATCGTCCTGATCAAGTTGCTGCACACGGCGGTGTTCTTCGTCGCATCGGCGTGCGTCCTCTATGCGCTTCGATGCGGCATCGTCGGCCGCGCGTGGCGCGGACTGTTGTACGCCGCAATCGGGGTGCCCACGGGGATAGGCATTCTGTGGTGGCTCAACGGCCGGGAATGCCTGCTGTCGAGCATGATCTATCGGCTGTCAGGTGGCGATCATACGCAGCCGGATATATTCCTGCCCGACTGGTTCGCGCACTGGATCATGGCCGGGTCGACGTCGCTGCTGCTCGTCGCGGTCGGCCTGGTTCTGTGGCGGCAACTGGCGCACAAATGGCGCCCGCGACAGGCTTCGAGCCGAAATTGAGAACGCGCTACACTTGATAGCCCGGCGATTTTCGCGCCATGCCGTCGAAGGCGTCGAGCAGTCTCTCGCGCCACGCATAGACCGGATCGTCCTCGGCGAGCAATCTGAACGGGCTGACGACGCGCGCCCACTGGAACGGCCCGAACACGATGTAGTCGGCGTAATTCGGCGCATCGCCGCCGAGATAGGCTTGCGTTCGTAACGTCAGCCGCATTGGGTCGAGCGCGCGGCGAAAGCCCTCGACGGATTTGTCGCGTCCGGCCACGACTTCCTCCAGCGGCTTGCCGAAGCGCGCCTCGCGCGTTTTGCGGAAATAGGCGGCATCCACCGGCTTCAGATGCGTGGGGATATCCGCGACGATCAGCGGGAACATGCCGCCGATCACGGTGACATCGCCCCACCAGTTCATCATCCGGCCCATGGCGCGGCCGCCCTCTCCGCCGAACAGCGACCGCCGGTCCGGATAAGTGTCTTCCAGATAATTCGCGATCGTCCAGGAATCGGCGACCGAGGTTTCGCCATCGAGCAGCACCGGCACCTTTTCGGAATTGTGCGGGGCAATCGCTTCTTTCTCGGTGAAGCGCCACGGCAGCGATTCCGCCGACAACCCCTTATGCGCCAGCGCCATCCGCGTCCGCCAGCAGAACGGGCTGAACGGCCGCGCTTCGTCAGTGCCGACCAGTTCGAAGAGTTTTAGCGACATGTCGACCCCCGCAGATACTTCCGACCGTCATTGCGAGGAGCGTAAGCGACGAAGCAATCCATTCTTCGCCTTGTTGCTTTGTGGATTGCTTCGCTCGCAATGACGACTGAACTATTACCCGTCATGCCCCACGAAGGCGGGGCATCCAGTACGCCGTGACGTCCATGTGAATCACAGGCGGCGGCGTTTTCTGGATCATCCGCTGGAGCCTGTCATCGGGCGGCGCAGCGCGCCGACCCGGTGACGGATGCTGACGCGTCACTTCACCACCGCCGCCGTCTGCCCGAACAACAGCTTGCGCTCTTCCTCGGTACGGATCGCCGGCTGGCCGAAATTCGGATTGACCTCCTTGGCCAGGGCGTAGGCACGCACCGTGGCCGGCCGCTCGCGGATGGCTTCGAGCCAGCGCTTCAGATGCGGGAAGTCGTCGATTTCCTGGCTCTGGTTCTTGTACGGCACGATCCAGGGATAGCTCGCCATGTCCGCGATCGAATATTGGCCTGCGATGAACTCGCGATTGGAAAGCCGCTTGTTGAGCACGCCGTAGAGCCGGTTGGTCTCGTTCACATAGCGGTCGATGGCGTATTTGATTTTTTCCTGGGCGTAGTTTCTGAAGTGATGGTTTTGCCCGGCCATCGGCCCGAGCCCGCCCATCTGCCAGAACGTCCACTGGATCGCGTCGTAGCGGCCATAGATATCGGCGGGCAGGAATTTTCCGGTCTTCTCGGCGAGATAAAGAAGCATCGCGCCTGATTCGAAGATCGAAATCGGCTTAGCCCCACCCTTCGGCTCGTGATCGACCATCGCCGGGATCCTGTTGTTCGGCGCGATCGCCAGGAACTCCGGCTTGAACTGATCGCCCTTGCCGATGTTGACCGGGAAGATCTTGTATTGCAGCCCGGCCTCTTCGAGAAACATCGTGATCTTGTGGCCGTTCGGCGTGGTCCAGTAATGGAGGTCGATCATGGGGCGTCCCCGCGGTGATGAAACTCGCGCGCATCGCGAAATGGATGCGGATGCATGAAGTTCACCGCATCGAGTGCGCAGAAGTCAATGGCGGAGGTTTCGCATCCCGGCGAATTGATCGGCGCAAACGATGCTCGCGCGATCAGCCGACGCGGCCGTGTTGGCGCAGACGTCGCGGCGGCCGGCATTTTGCACGGACTGCTGCCGAATTCAGAAGTCATCATTCTGCCTGACGCCGGGCATTTGCCGATGATCGAGCAGCCCGAACGATGCGCGAATGACTATCTGGATTTTCAGAAATCTCTCGACCGGTTGAAGCGGTCCGCACAGATGACCAGTCTGCGCTAGAGGATCGAGGGTCCGCTAACGGGTCAAAAGGCGAAATGACTCGCTCCGAGCACATACTAGTCCGCCTTGCCCCTGAAAGCGGACTCAGGTCGGACATCCCGCCATGTCCGAAAGGTGCCAACAAGAGACTCATGCACTGCAACAACGAGCAGCTCTTTCGATCACCTCGTCGGCGCGGATGGAGCTGTCGGCTCGGAAGGGCTTCGGCTGAGAATTCGCGTCTCGGGTAGCTCCACAACAAAGTAAAGGGCCGCTGAAAGTGGATCAGCAGCCCCCGGGCTCAAAGTGTGGTCAGCGACGGCTTGGTTCTACTAGGTGCTGTTTTACTTCAGCTTATACGTCCCGGTCTGACGATTGCAGCTCTGAAACGTTCCGGCTTTGATAACCGGAAGCGGCCCCGACGGTTCAACTGTGCCGGTCGTAACCATGCCTTCGTATTTTCCGGTGCCTGCAATAGTTTCTCGGGTAACCTTTCCATCATTGCCGAGCGAATAATAGCTCAGATGTTTGTCGCCGTCCACATCCATCGCCTCGCACACGGTGGACCCCGTGTTCTTCCCGTCAAGCGACGCATTCAAGCCGACGCAACGGAAGGTATTCTTATCAAACATCCCGCCCGGAGTATTACTTCGGATGGCACCCATCATTTCATAACTCGATGCGGTGTGGGTCTTGGAAAACGCAACTGGGTTGCCAATGCCTGACCAGCAGGCAGTGTAGTCGTAGCTGCCCTCCTTTGGCTGTTCGGCCGCGAATGCAGAAGGCGCAAAAGTAAAGATGATGGAGACCAAGATGAGCCATCCATTTTTCATAATGTCCTCCCTTTCAGACCTGAGCGAGCTGACCTCAACGCGAACGCGAGGAGGTCGCCGCCAGTCAATGATGGCATGCTCAATCGTATGTTGGAATGACAAAGTCGACCCGCGAGCGCCGTGGTGGTTGAATTGGTAACCCCGGCCCGAGCAGGTTAAGCCGCATTGGCCTTTACAAGGTCCGGCGCGATCGCGCTCGAGCGCCAGCTGATGTTGCCGCCGGGCGCACGCGAGGTTCGGCACGATGCCGGTGCCGACCGGATCGCCGACCGCGGCCATGACCAGCAGGCACCGTCGATGTCGCACTTCTTGACCGCGAGCGGTGGGCGGGCGTAGACCGGCGGTCACGATGTACATCCACGTTGGCGGCGAATGAGTTCGGCCAATGAGGGCAGGAAACCGCTCGGTATCTTCCTTCCGCCCAAGCGAAACACGATCTCGACATTGCGGCCCTCCTCGTAGCCAGTGCTCGCGCAGGCCCTCGCGGAACGGTCCGATGAGATTGGCCTCCAGAGCAGACCGTGGAGTTGCCCATGAAGCCGAGCTCGCAGGAATTTTTCCCCCATGCTGCGCGCGCGCAGCGATCGGCCGATGCCCGGTCGACCGCGTCCTCCCAGATCGTCAGCCGCGGGCATGAGGTTCGCCAGGTCTCGATCACTTCGGAATAGAGTCGCGGCTCCCGTGCGATCCACTCGACCAGATCGAGCACCAGCGGATCCGTTGCCTCGGCCATCGCAGCCCGAACGATGCGCGAATGACTATCTGGATTTTCAGAAATCTCTCGACCGGTTGAAGCGGTCCGCACAGATGACCAGTCTGCGCTAGAGGATCGAGGGTCCGCTAACGGGTCAAAAGCTGACCTGACGGCCCCGAAGTCCAACTTCCGCGATACCCCCCGAAAGCAGCCTCAGGTCGGACATCTCGCGATGTCCGAAAAGGTGCCAATAAGTTCGCGAAGGTCGCCGTTCATGCGGGCACGCGGACGGCAGGAGCATCTAAGTGAGCCTCTCAAGTTCGCGATCCAGGCGCCAGACGCCTACCCGACCCGCTCCCCGTGTCTCGACTTCGCCAGCTGCAGTGCAGGAAAAATTCGCACCGAGGAGCTCACGTGTCGCATTCGAAAGCTGAATTTCGTCGGGCTTGGCCGCATGCTGGATTCGCGAGGCCACGTTGACGGTATCACCCCACAAATCGTAAGCAAAGCGGCTGCGGCCGATCACACCCGCGACTGCCGGGCCCGAATGAATTCCAATCCTCAATTTGAGCGGCGCGCCCGCGAAGGCTTCTCCCTCCATCGTCTCCATGAGATCAAGCGCGTAGCGGGCGAGCGTCTCGGCGTGGCTGGAAGAGGGTTCGGGCAAACCAGCGGCCGCCATTACGCAGTCGCCGATCGTCTTAATCTTCTCGCAACCGAGCCGCTGAGCGAGTTCGTCCGCGACGGAGAAGAAGCGGTTCAGCATACCTACCGTCGCCTCCGGGCCGGCCTGACGCGCGGCCGCCGTAAATCCGACGATGTCCGCGAAGAGCACGCTAATGCAATTGTATCCATCGGCGATCCGTTCGCCCGACTTAAGTCGTTCAGCCACCGCCGCGGGGAGAATGTTCAGGAGGAGCGCCTCTGAACGACGAAATTCGCGCTCCAGCGCCGCTTCGGCTGTGTCGACCAGATGGATTGAATATCGGGTGGTCAGGAAGAGCACACACATCGTCAGTGCTGATGTGGCGTAGAAAAGAGCTTCCGACTCATCTATCAACATCGGGATGTGGGATGGCCAACGAGGCAAAACCTTGGCCGCGACGACGAACGCTCCCCAGGCCACCAGGGTCGTGAGCACCGGTAGTACAATCGGACGAGGGCCCAGGAAGATCAGCGAAAAGATCGCGACGAGAATCAAAAACAAATGCGACCCCGATGCGTGTCCAAGCAATAACGTGAAGCTCAGCATTGCCGTTATAAATACGCCAAGAAACCAGACACCGGCGAATGGGCCCGGCCAGCGATGGAATAAGGGTGTCATGGCCCACAGGGCCGCAGCCGCGAGGTTCACGCCGATAGCGACAGCGTAGGCTCGGGCGTCGAGCACGGAGTAGAGGATGGCGAAGAACAGATCGATAGCGATCCCAACCACTACAATCACGTTCATAATCTTGTTGATGATTTTGCGGCGGCGTGACGCGCGCTCCTCCGCGAAGGGTTCAGGTGTTTTCACAGCTGACATTTCGCCGCGGCGTGACATGCGCATGCTCCCCAGCAATGGCGACCAGCTCCAGTCTGCCACGTGTGCTGAGCCCGACAACCCATTTCTGTCCACATAAAACCGGATCTCGACACATAGCTCGGCACACGTGTTGATCCGCGCCGACTTCCGTTGTGGGTCAATCGCGTCATTTTGGCCATCGCCCGCTACTTCCGGTCTCCCCCGGTAAGCAAACATGCCAAGCAGCCACCGGCATGTCTCAAACGTGCCACTAACCGACATCAAAAGCACGCAAGCAACAAACGAGATGTCTTTGCAAACTATAAGGGCGGTTGCCTCATGGAACCACAAAGAGTTTTTTCATCCTGAACCCTGGCAGGCAGATTTTCATTGCTTGCATTTCGATGTGAACGGTAAGTTTGCTGCAATCGTTGCAACAAAAGAGGGAAACGCATGAAAAACATTTCGGTAGTGATGGCGTTGGTTCTTACGTCTATGGCTTGCGCCGCCGCGCGGGCCGACGGCCCAGTCGACGATGCCGCCGTCCGCAATCGCGTGACTTGCTACCCCTTCGGGATCGACAAAATCGGCCGGGGGGATCGCGATGGCGGGGTTGCGATATGGAAAGAGTGTTTTGCCTCGAATTTTGAGTTCTCGGCATTCATCGGCCGAGGCGAACCGACCAACTGCCCCGGCGCGTCCTGCCCGTTTCCGAAGGACATGGCTGCCATCGAAATGCGCGCGGCCTTCGCCAAACGGGCCTTCGACGGAGGCGGCTTCGTCAAGACCTCGCATCACTTGACTAACGTGACCGTCTCTTTCCCCGGTGCTGATCGCGCGACCGTCAACGCTTATGTGCAGGCTTGGCACTGGAAAGCGGACAACACCGTCGTCGTCGCGCCGGGTACATGGGATGTGGAGCTGACCCGGACCGAGGGCAAATGGCTGATCACGAAGGAAAAGCTGGCCATCGTCGGCGCGGCCATTGTCAGTCCGCCTGCTGCGCCACCCGCCTCGGCGGCGCCCGCCCAGCCGTCGCAAGCCCGCTGAAATCGATGAGATCGCGATTTGGCGGGCTTGCCCTTGTGGACTGGTCGTCTTTGCCGCGGCGAAAGCCGCGCTCGCGGCCAAGGCCCGGCCCGGGTCATCAACGGACCTCGGGTTACGTCTGAGCGAGGTCCGTTCCTCTCCTAATGGTGCACATCGTGATGCTGCTTCGGCATGTCCGTTTGTCCGCGAGCGGACCCATCAGTTTGGATCAGCCGACGCGGCCGTGTTCGCGCAGCAACTCGGCGCCGCCGTCGGTGATCGTCACCCTGACACCTGTGCCCGCGACCGTCTCGCGCGTGACAAGACCGCGGTCGACCGCGTCCTCCCAGATCGTCAGCCGCGGGCATGAGGTTCGCCAGGTCTCGATCACTTCGGAATAAAGTCGCGGCTCCCGTGCGATCCATTCGACCAGATCGAGCACCAGCGGATCCATTGCCTCGGCCATCGGCTTTCTCCTGAATTTCAGAAAATGGCAACCGCCCAGCTGCTGCGCGCCAGCAGCAGCCAGCTTCCGTAAAGGATGTAGTAGCTCGCCACCGTGGTAATCAGCCGCCGCGCCCAGGTGCGGAATTGCAGATCGGTCATGGCCTCCAGGATGCGCCGCGCCAGCGATGTGCCGGTCATCGACGCCGCCACCGCGACCGCGGCGAGCACGGGATCGAGGGTTGCGGCCTGATCGATGATGCCGCCGAAATAGATGAGCTTAATGAAATGACTGACCATTTGAGCGGTGGCCTTGGTCGCCACGATCTCGCGTCGATCGAATTTGCCACCGAGAAAGAAGGTATCCATCAGCGGCCCGGAAACGCCGGTCATCAGCATCAGCCCCATGCAGACGGAGCCGTAGAAAGTGCCCTGCCAGATGCTGTCGGGGTCAGGTCTCAGATTGGCAGGCGTCAGGCGCGCCATGAACGGCGTCACCCCGAGCAGCAACAGCGCGACGGGCTTGTCCGGCACATAGCGGGTGATCGACCAGATCCCCAGCGCCAGCGCGCAGCCGGTCAGATAGACCGCGACCGGCCGCCACCGGATGTGGTCGCGCCACAGAAAAGCGCGCCAGCCGTTCGACGCCATCTGCGTGATCGCGTGCAGCACCATCGCCGTCGGCAGCGGCATCAACGCCAGCAGCACGCCGATCAGGATCAACCCGCCGGCCATGCCGAACAGACCGGACAGAAAAGCTGTCGCGACCATCAACAGGCCAAGGGCTGCAATCATCAGCGGCGTCATTGGGATCTCCCGATGCAATATTTCTGCCTTGCTTGCACCGGTTGCGCAAACTGAGTTACCTTGGCCTGGCATCAGTTTTCCTGAGGGTAGCCATGCGGCGGCTTCTGTTTCTCAACGGCATCAAGGCGTTCGAAGCCGCGGCGCGATCCGGAAGCTTTTCCGGCGCCGGCACCGAGCTCAACGTTTCGGCGGCCGCCGTCAGCCGGATGGTGCATCTTCTGGAGCAGCGGCTCGGTGTTGCCCTGTTCGAGCGCAAGGCGAACCGGCTGGCGATGACCGCGGCCGGGCGCGCCTATCAGAGCGGGCTGACGCCGATCTTCGACGCGCTGGCAAGCCTGACCGCGCAGGTCACCGCTGCGAGCGGCGTCCGGGTGCTGACCATCGGCGTCGGCCCGACCTTTGCCATGCGATGGCTGATCCCGCGGCTCGCGGATTTTCGGCGGGACGAGCCCGACATCGACGTGCGCATCACCACCGGCGGCGCGGCGGCGCCGTTCGGCGACGACTGGAGCTGCGGCATCCAGCTCGGCGATGGCGCGTGGCCGGGCCTGGTCGCCGAACCGCTGTTCGCTGCGGATCTATTGCCGGTGTGCGCGCCGCGGCTGGCGGCGCAGTTGAAGCGCGCCGGCGATCTCCGCGGCCCGAGCCTGCTGCGCGTCGCGCATTCGCCCGACGACTGGCCGTCGTGGTTGAAAACCGCCGGCGTAACTCGGGTGACGGCGCGCGGACCGGAATTTCAATATTACGGCCAGGCGCTGCAGGCCGCCGCCGACGGGCTCGGCGTGGCGATGGGCATCCGGCCCTATATCGACGACGATCTCGCCGCCGGACGGCTGGTCGCGCCGTTTGCGCTGAGCGTGCCCAAAGGCATGCGCTGGTATCTGGTCTATCGCGGCTTCCAGACCGAGCGGCGCGATTTCGCCGCGTTCCGGCGCTGGATCATCCGCGCCGCGTCCAGACCGGCGGCGGGCAACGCGCGCCGATAGGCTTACATCATTGTGAATCGTCTTTAGGTTGTAATATTTCTATATTACCCCTATTGAAAAAATCGGCCAACAGGAGGAATTGCCATGGCGAGACCGGCGCATTCACATCTTCCGCAGCCAGTTTTCCACGAACCGATCTTCGGTGAGGACGGGTCGCCTCCCGATCCCACCGGATTTTCCACGACGCATGGGAGCGACACCGCTCTGTACCAACAGATCGGAGACCTTGCGAAAAAAGATGTTGTCGCCATTCCCAACTCGCGACTAGCGGCAGACCAGATGTTCGGCCTCGCGGACGCTTACGGCAGTCACGGCCCGCAAGTCAAAGAGATCATCGAGAAAGCCGGCAAGATCATCTTTCACGCGTTTGGCGATTCAGGCGCCTCCAACGCGGGGAAATATCCCAACGAACTGCGCGTCGGCGACCAGGTTACACTCGATAGCACATCTTCGGCGGAAGGCGACCGCGCCGCGTTCCTCTTTCACCTCGGCGATGTCGTCTACAATTTCGGCGAGGCGCAATATTACTACGATCAGTTCTACGAACCCTTCCGCAACTACCCTGCCCCCATTTTTGCGATTCCGGGTAATCACGATTCGTTCGTCGTTCCGGGAACGGCGGAAGGCCACACGCCGCTGGATACGTTCCAGCGGAATTTCTGCGCCAAACAAGTCGGCATTACTCCGGAAGCAGGTTCGCTGCATCGAACGGCGATGACACAGCCGGGCGTGTATTTTGCCCTGGATGCACCTTTTGTCCGGATCATTGGTCTGTTCAGCAACGCGCTGGAAGATCCCGGCGTGATTTCAAATCTCGATGGCAAGTGGGAAGAGGTTACCAACGTGCAGATCGACTTTCTCCGCGCCCAGCTCAAGCGGATCAAGCAGGAGAACTATCCGGGCGCCGTCCTGCTCGCGACGCACCACCCCCCATACAGCTATTCGCCCCCGGCGAAATCGGGCGGCGGGGGCGGCAATCACGGCTGCAGCACCGTCATGTTCCAGCAGATCGATAATATCTGCAGGGAAGAAGGCGTGTACCCTCACGCGTTCCTGTCGGGCCATGCCCATAACTACCAGCGTTACACGCGGATTTTTGACTTCGGCGGCAGGGAGATCAACGTCCCCTTCATCGTTTGCGGCGACGGCGGCCATAACGTCAATACTCTGGTCAGACCGCAGAAGGGAGAGCCGGCCGTGGAGCCCCACAGCGGCGCCGACGTCAAATATCTTGAGGGCAAGGATAGCGCCGGGAAGGTGAAACACCTCATCCTGGCAAAGTACGACGACCACAATTACGGCTACCTGCGCGTTCATGTCGACAAGCAATATCTCAAGGTCGGTTTCCACCAGGTGGGCGTGCGGTCGCTGGCGCAATCGCGCTTCGATATGGTCACCGTCAGGCTGGCGGATCATCACATGGTCGCGAACTGAGGCTTGTCGCCGGACAGCATGGCACTAGCAACGGTCGTCGATTTCCTCGATCTTCGGCCCCATGTCGGTTGAACATGTCGAAACGCTGATCGTCGGCGGCGGCCAGGCCGGGCTCGTGATGAGCTACCGGCTCAAGCAGCGCGGGCTTAAGCATCTCGTGCTCGAGCGGCAGCGGATCGCGGAGCGCTGGCGCAGCGAACGCTGGGATGGCCTGCGGTTTCAGTTTCCCAACTGGTCGGTGCGGCTGCCGGATTTCCCGTTTCCCCACACCGATCCCGACGGCTTTGCCGCATCCGGCGACATCCTGGATTACATCACCGCCTATGCGGCTTTCGTTGCGCCGCCGATCCGCTGCGGCGTCGCGGTGACCGCGCTGCGGCGCCGTGATGGCAAGCCCGGCTTCGTTGCCGAAACCTCCGGCGGTCCGATCGAGGCGGACAATGTCGTCGTCGCCACCGGTCCGTACCAGCGCCCCGTCATTCCGCAGCTGTCGCGCAACGACATCGATCTGTTCCAGGTCCACGCCAGCCGCTACGCAAATCCCGGCCAGCTTCCAGCGGGCGCGGTGCTGGTGGTCGGCTCCGGCGCCTCCGGCGCCCAAATTGCCGAGGAACTGCTGCGCGCCGGCCGCCGCGTCTATCTTTCGGTCGGCCGCCACACCCGGCTGCCGCGCCGATACCGCGGCCGCGACCTGGTGTGGTGGCTGAGCGCCATGGGCATCGATCAAACCACGGTGGAACAACGCGGGCCCTCGCGCCTGCTGCCGGTGATCTCGGGCGCCTATGGCGGCCATACCATCGATTTCCGCCGCTTCGCCGCCGAGGGCGTAACGCTGCTGGGGCGGATCGAGGCGGCGCATGACGGCGTCATCGACTTCGCCCCCGACCTCGCCGAGAGCCTCGCCAATGGCGATGCGACCTACACCACCTTCCTCGACACCGTGGACGCATACGTCAAACGTCGCGGGCTGGATCTGCCGGAAGACCCCGCCGCCCGCGCGGTGCTGCCGGACCCGCTTTGCCTCGCAAACCCGCTGCGGCGCCTCGACCTTGGCGAGGCCGGGATCGGCGCGGTGATCTGGGCCACGGGTTACGGCGTCGACTTCGGCTGGATCGACGTGCCGGTGCTGGACGCGCGCGGCGAACCGATTCACCGCGGCGGCGTGAGCTGTGTGCCCGGAATGTATTTCCTTGGCCTGCAATGGCTGTCCAGGATGAGCTCGTCGTTCCTGTCCGGCGTCGGCGACGATGCCGCCGTGCTCGCCGATCACATCGCCGCGCGCGGCTAAAAAAGTCCCGGTAATGTGAACCGGTTCACAAAGGTCCCTGCCGATCCATGCTTGCATCGGTTCCGGCAATACCCGGAGTCGCGTGATGGAGTATGACGGCTTTGCGATCGAGTCGTTCGAGGCCGGCCACGGCTTGTGGCACGCCCGGATCAGGCGGACAGACCGCAATCCGGTCGTCATCGACGGCGTCCTGTTTTCCGAGCTGGAATTGGGCTTCGCCTGGTTCAGTCGCGATTCCGCAATTGCCGATGCGAAGACGCAAATCGACAGTCTCAACCGGCGCGACAAGGCGGTTGGGCAGACAGCCCAAACCGAACGATCGGCGGCGTAACCTCATCTGAAAATGGTCCAAATCCCATGTCCAAATCCGAAACCAATGCGACCCAGTCAGTGCTCTCCAATTGCCCGCAATGCGAAGCCCGGCTGGCCGTTCTCCGCGTCATCCCGGGACGGTCGGGGTGCGAATACTGGACGATGCGATGCACCCGATGCGGCGGGATTCATCTGGATATCATCCGGGCCGCGGCGGCGGCGCTTTCAACTGAACAGCAGCCCGCTTAGCTGGCAAAGGCCCGGGCGATGGCACTTTGCGCGTCGTGCTGGATTTGCCGCAGATGCTCCCGGCTGCGAAAACTCTCCGCATAGATCTTGTAGACGTCTTCGGTGCCCGAAGGCCGCGCCGCGAACCATCCGTTTTCGGTCGATACCTTGATCCCGCCGAAGGATTGGCCGTTGCCGGGCGCCGCCGTCAGCGCCATCAGCACCGGCTCGCCGGCCAGTTCTTTGATGCCGAGCTTTTCGCCCGTCAGCGCCTTCAGGAGGTTCTTCTGGGCAGGCGTCGCGGGCGCATCGATCCGCTCGTAGAAGGGCACGCCGAGTTCGCCGGTCAATTTTTCGAACAACTGGCTCGGATCGGATTTGGTTCGCGCGGTCATCTCGGCCGCCAGAAGTCCCAGGATGATGCCGTCCTTGTCGGTGGTCCACACCGATCCGTCCCGCCGCAGGAACGAGGCGCCGGCGCTCTCCTCGCCGGCGAAGCCGAACGCGCCGTCGCTGAGCCCATCGACGAACCATTTGAATCCCACCGGAGTTTCGACCAGCCTGCGGCCGAGTTTTTGGGCGACGCGGTCGATGATCGCGCTGGAGACGATGGTCTTGCCCACCGCGCTCTCTTTGCGCCATTGCGGGCGATGCTCGAACAGATAGGCAATCGCAGCCGCGAGGTAATGGTTCGGGTTCATCAGGCCGTTCGATCGTGTCACGATGCCGTGCCGGTCGGCGTCGGTATCGTTGGCAAAGGCGACGTCGAACTTCTCGCGCATCCCGATCAGCCGCGCCATCGCATAGGGCGAGGAGCAATCCATCCGGATCTTGCCGTCCCAGTCCAGCGTCATGAAGCGGAATGTCGGATCGACCGCGTCGCTGACGATATCGGCGGCGATGCCGTAGCGCTCGATGATCGGCTGCCAGTAGCGCACCGCCGCACCCCCGAGCGGATCGATGCCGATTTTCACCCCGGAGCTGCGGATCGCTTCCATGTCGACGACCGCGGCGAGATCGGCGACATAGGGCCCGATATAGTCATGGCGGTGAACGCAGGACGATTGGCGCGCGCGGCCATAGGGGATGCGCCTGACGCTCTTGAGGCCGTCTTCGAGAAAGCGGTTGGCGGCGCGCTCGATTCCCGAAGTGATATCGGTGTCCGCCGGGCCGCCATTGGGCGGATTATATTTGAAGCCGCCGTCCTCCGGCGGATTGTGCGACGGCGTGATCACGACGCCGTCGGCCAGGCCGCTGGTGCGGCCCTTGTTGGTGGTGAGGATGGCGTGCGAGATCACCGGCGTCGGCGTGTAGCCGTCCTGCGCGTCGATCATCACCTCGACGCCGTTGGCCGCGAACACCTCGAGCGCGCTCGCCAGCGCCGGCTCCGCCAGCGCATGGGTGTCGATGCCGACGAACATCGGCCCATCGATGCCGGCGGCCTTGCGATGATCGCAAACCGCCTGGCTGACGGCGAGGATATGCGCCTCGTTGAAGGCGTTGTTGAAGGCGGAGCCGCGATGGCCCGAGGTGCCGAACGCCACCCGTTGCGCCGGCACCGACGGGTCGGGCTTGGCCTGCAAAATAGGCCGTCACCAGCCGCGGGATATTGGCCAGCATCGACGGGTCGGCGGTCTTGCCGGCGAGCGGATTCACTTTGGCGGACACAGGCTTTCCTCTTTGATCTCGGCGGCGACAATCCGCCGCGGCATTGTAGAGAGGATTTGGATATCCGCCTACCCGCGCGCCCCTGCGCATCCCCTCGCTTATTACCTTAGGTTAGTGCAGAATATATCTACCACTAAAGAATGCGAATGGAGGGGGCCCATGACAACACCGTTTCGGCCGACCGCGGCCGACCTCGCGCGCATCGACGCCGACGTCGCGCCGATCGCTGCGATCCAGAACAAACTCGTCGTCAATCACCCGCATCTTGCGGTCCCCGACCGGGTCGCGCATCAGTACCAGATCGCCGGCAGCAAGGTGTTGCTGCGCATCGAGGCGCAGTTGCCTGAAAACTTTGTCGGTGTCGGCCTGTTCGAGCCGGGCGCGCAATGCACCGGCATCGGCCGTATTTCGACCGGGCTCGGCTGCCCGCATCTGGAAACCGATCCGGATTTCCTCGGCCTGATGGTCGCGTTCCAGACCCGCGGCGGCGCGCGCGTCGACTTCCTCGCCATCAACGATCCGGCGGCGCCGACCGACACCCATCCGCAGTTCGTCAAGCTGCTCGATGCCACCGCGGACGCGGCCGGCGCCACGGCGCCGTTCGGCGGCGGCATCGGCGAGCTCGATCTGGCCGATCTCGTGACCAGCAATTTGCGGCTGGTGCGCAGCCTGATCGCAAGCCTCGGTCCCCTGCAAGGCGCGAAAACCGCGGCGCATGTGGCCCGGCAGACCGCGCGCACCGCGCTGTCATCGACCGCCTACCAGAGCTACTGGACCGGCATCGTCGAAGTCGGCGGCGCGCTCGGCAAGTTCATGTTCGCGCCGATAACCCTCGAGAACGATCTGCGCGCGCTGACCCCGGGAGAGCGGTTTCTTTCCGGTGAATGGCGCGCGCGCCAGGCGCGCGGCGACATCGGCTTCACGCTGCACTGGCTGCCGTTCATCGAGGAGGCATCGACCTCGACGACCGAACTGACCAGGCCCTGGCTGCAGCAGCCGGTGGCGATCGGACAACTGACGTTTCCCCGGATCGATGCCGCCGACGCCGAGGCGCCGCTATGGGCCGCGCTCGCCGCCGAGCTCGGCGCCAACGCCGGCAACTGGGTCGCCGATGTCGGCAACACCATTCCCGAACCTGCCACCGAGTTCACCTGCGCGCGCAAGCTCGCCTATCGCAGGAGCCAGGCCGGACGCAACGCGCTGGCCGAGGCCGCCTACGCGCATGTGTTTGGCGGGCAACCGATCGGCGCCACGCTGGCGGCGGAACTGCAGCGCCGGCGCGCCGCCAAGGCCGCGGCGGGGCATGTGGACATGGCGCCCTGATGCGCGCGCGGCGCGATCGGCGAACCGCAGCGATTTGATAAAGCCTCTGCGCGCGTGCGCCGGTTCCTCGTCCAGTGCTGACAGCTGCTGACAATGCAGCGCGCCGGCGCCGAATACGGTCGATGGTACGGACTGTCTTGAGACGACCGCTGCCGCGCATTTCCTGCCGCGGGTTTTTTGCCCTTTTATGTCACCCGGACTCGCCCCATATTCGCCCCATGGCGAAGAATCCAGACCATCCGAAAAAGCCCGCAAGAACCCCGAAATCGAAAGCGCCAAATTCCAAGGCGTCGCGCCCCGACGTGCAGCCGATCGGGCCGGCGCTGGCCGAACTGCTCAATCCCGCGATCAATCGCGGCGAGAGCGGCGTCGGCTCATCCACCGGATTGCAGCCGCCGCCGGATAATTCCTGGGACCGCCGCGCCGGCGGCGAAGCCGCCGCGCACCGCGCGCGGGCTTCGACGCGTGGCACCGGCGATGATGTGGCGAAGCGCGATGCGTCTGCCACGAACCGCGATGCGTCTTCTTCCTCCCCTCCCCCCGCGCGCGCAGCGCGTGGCGGGGAGGGGTCGGGGGGGGCGCTTCGGAGGTCGGGCAGATCGAGAGCGAGCTTCGCGGAGCCACCGCCTCCTGGGCCACCCCTCTCCCCGACCCTCCCCCACAAGGGGGGAGGGAGCAGAGAAGCAAGCGCGGTAGGGAGAAGAGAATCGCGGGCTTCAACGAATCCCCGCAGCGCGAATTCGCGCCGGCCAATTACGGCACATCGGCTCCCATCCCGACGCTCGATCCGGAGCTGGCAAGACAACTCGGCTTCACCACCGAGGAGGAAGACGCCGCCGCGATGGCGCGGCCGCCGCGCAACAAGATGGAGGCGCTGGGCGTTGCCGCCACGGCGGATGCGCTGGATGCGCTGATCCGCGACGGCCGTCCCGAGTTCAAGGGCGAGGACGGCCAGATCAAGATCTGGGCGCCGCATCGGCCGCCGCGCCCGGAAAAATCCGAAGGCGGCGTCCGCTTCGTGATCAAGTCCGAATATGAGCCGAAGGGCGACCAGCCGACCGCGATCGCCGAACTGGTCGAGGGCATCGCGCGCAACGACCGCACCCAGGTGCTGCTCGGCGTCACCGGCAGCGGCAAGACCTACACCATGGCCAAGGTGATCGAGGCCACGCAGCGCCCCGCCATCATCCTGGCGCCGAACAAGACGCTGGCCGCGCAGCTCTATGGCGAGTTCAAGAGTTTCTTTCCCGACAACGCGGTCGAGTATTTTGTCTCTTACTACGACTACTACCAGCCCGAGGCCTATGTGCCGCGGACCGACACCTATATCGAGAAGGACTCCTCCATCAACGAGCAGATCGACCGCATGCGCCATTCGGCGACGCGGGCGCTGCTGGAGCGCGACGACGTCATCATCGTCGCCTCGGTGTCGTGCATCTACGGTATCGGCTCGGTCGAGACCTATACCGCGATGACCTTTGCGCTGAAGAAGGGCGAGCGCATCGACCAGCGGCAGTTGATCATCCGACCTCGTGGCGCTGCAGTACAAGCGCACCCAGGCCGATTTCACCCGCGGCACGTTTCGGGTGCGCGGCGACGTCATCGACATCTTCCCGGCGCACTACGAAGACCGCGCCTGGCGCGTCAACCTGTTCGGCGACACCGTGGAAAATATCGAGGAGTTCGATCCGCTCACCGGCCACAAGCAGGACGAGCTCGAATTCATCAAGATCTACGCCAACTCGCATTATGTGACGCCGCGGCCGACCCTGGTGCAGGCGATCAAGTCGATCAAGTCCGAATTGAAGATGCGGCTGGACCAGCTCAACAACCAGGGACGGCTGCTGGAAGCGCAGCGGCTGGAGCAGCGCACCACCTTCGATCTCGAAATGATGGAAGCGACCGGAAGCTGCGCCGGCATCGAGAACTATTCGCGCTATCTCACCGGACGCCGCCCCGGCGAGCCGCCGCCGACCCTGTTCGAATATGTCCCCGACAATGCGCTGGTGTTCGCCGACGAAAGCCACGTCACCATCCCGCAGATCGGCGGCATGTTCCGCGGCGATTTTCGGCGCAAGGCGACGCTCGCCGAATACGGTTTCCGCCTGCCCTCCTGCATGGACAACCGGCCGCTGCGGTTCGAGGAATGGGACATGATGCGCCCGCAATCGGTCGCGGTGTCGGCGACGCCGTCGGCGTGGGAGCTGAACGAAAGCGGCGGCGTGTTCGTCGAGCAGGTGATCCGCCCCACCGGATTGATCGACCCGCCCGTGGATATTCGCCCGGCGCGCACCCAGGTCGACGATCTCGTCGGCGAGGTCCGCGCCACCGCGCTAGTCCGGCTATCGCAGCCTCGTCACCGTGCTGACCAAACGGATGGCGGAAGACCTCACCGAATATCTGCACGAGCAGGGCATCCGCGTGCGCTACATGCACTCGGACATCGACACCATCGAGCGCATCGAGATCATCCGGGATTTGCGGCTCGGCGCCTTCGACGCGCTGGTCGGCATCAATTTGTTGCGCGAGGGCCTCGACATTCCCGAATGCGCGCTGGTCGCGATCCTCGACGCCGACAAGGAAGGTTTTTTGCGCAGCGAGACCTCGCTGATCCAGACCATCGGCCGCGCCGCGCGCAATGTCGACGGCAAGGTGATCCTCTATGCCGACCAGATCACCGGCTCGATGGCAGCGCGCCATCGCCGAGACCGACCGCCGCAGGGAGAAGCAGGTCGAATACAACACGCTGCACGGCATCACGCCGGAGAGCATCAAGCGCTCGATCCACGACATCATGAACAGCGTCTACGAGCGCGACCATGTGCTGGTGGAAATCGGCGACGGCGGCATGGCCGACGACGTCATCTCGATCGGGCACAATTTCGAGGCCGTGCTGAACGATCTCGAAACCCGGATGCGCGAAGCCGCCGCCGATCTGAATTTCGAGGAAGCCGCCCGCCTGCGCGACGAAGTCAAGCGCCTGCGCGCCACCGAGCTCGCGGTGGTCGACGATCCCACCGCCAAGCAGCGCACGGTGCAAGGCAAGGCCGGCGCCTATGCCGGCCTGAAGAAATACGGCGAAGCCGCGAACCTGCCGGCGAGCGCAATGAAGAAGCGCAGTGGCGCCACACGCGCCGGCGCCTCTTCCCCCTCGCCCCGTTCTTCACGGGGAGAGGGTCGGGGTGAGGGGCATCCGTCCGCGGGTCGCGCTCCCTCCGTTCCCTCCCCCCTTGTGGGGGAGGGCCAGGGAGGGGGGTCCACGAGTCGTGGCTCATCAAAAGTCCACAAACCCCATCTCGACGAAATGCACGGCCCGGAATCCCTGCCCTACCGCCCCGGCCGCGCGACCCCACCCAAGCCCTCGCCCGACGACACCGGCCCCGGCAGCGGCAGCAAAATCTTCCAGCCCACCAACTCGCGCCAATCCGGCCCCGAATTCGGCCCCGCCCCGCGATCGAGCGGCGGCGCGCCGGGGCACAGGGGTGGGTGGAAGAAGCGGTAGCGATTTTGTTTTCAATCGTGTTGCAGCAATGCTTTCTCGAACGAGGCAAGATATCGATTGAAACGAATTTTGCGCTTATTTCGGCGACTAACCCAAAATTTACCGAAGGCCTTATCTTGATGCGGCCTATAGAAGAAATTTGAAATATCGGTCGCTGTCTGACCAACACCTCTATTCATCTTGAAGAAGTCGCCTAACGCCTTGAAGACTTCGTTAGCCGCTTTCTCTAAAGATGACCAACCTTCTCGATTTTCACAACGTCGACGAAATTCATCTGATGAAGCTTTTTTCTTCAACATCGGTGAAATTCTGGACCATAGGAAATGCATCGCATGCCATTTTGCGTATGCTCGATCAGGATAACCCGAGCCTTGATTTCGAACAATTTTTCCGAGCCAATATATTGAGAAGTACTCACTTACTTTGCGTCCATCAAAGATTCTTCCGTAGTGGGAGGCTCGAAAAGTCCCTGCTTCCCGCTCCTAACAAGGTACGGATCAAGGTCGCAGGCAGCTACCGACTGCGCGAGTTCATCCATTTTCAGCCAAAACCCATATTGCTGTCCAAAAACTCGCCTGGCCTCACCACGAGTTTGGCGCTTGCGAAGATAGTGATATCTGAACCTGGCGAACTCTCGCTGAAGAAGAACCTGCCGCGAATTGTTTGATCTTAGGTCAGAAGGCAATATTGCATTTTGCCAATTTGTGGCTGCAACAATGTTCGAGACCAAACTTTCAAACTCTGCCTGACCGCTATTTGGGTTACGAGGAACGCTAATGACCCTAACCGCTTTCGATGCTGTCTCAGCATCTGGAACTAGAAAGGCTTGCAGGAACCATTGCACAA
Source organism: uncultured Alphaproteobacteria bacterium (assembly GCA_963778925.1). Taxonomy (GTDB): domain Bacteria; phylum Pseudomonadota; class Alphaproteobacteria; order Rhizobiales; family Xanthobacteraceae; genus Bradyrhizobium. The sequence goes on from CAVZWE010000024.1 coordinate 58,599, forward strand.
AAGCATTGTCCAACGTCCACTTTGGAAATTGCTCATGAACTTCATTGACCTCACGCATCAACCTTGAGATATTCACAACCAATGCCATCTTTCTCCCCCGGCTAATTTGATTCTTCAACGATTATGTTTTTGGCGACACCTGCGGTGCGCGCAAAGGTTGTATCAGCAATACGACGAATTCCAAATTTCATTTTGCAGGAAAGCGAAAACGAGTTCGCACAAAGCACACGGCTACACCGGCTTCACAAGGGGGCGCGTACCTTGCGAACTACGCACAGAACCGGGGAACGCAATTTCTGAGGTCGCCGGGGCGTTCAGCGCTATTCCGCCGCGATCAACCCCGCCTGCGAATGATTGGCGTAGGTCTTCCACGTCGGGGCGTAACCGTCATCGGCCTGATTGCCCCAAGTCGTCCAGCCCTTCCGCGTGCCACGCCCGAACAATTCGACGAACGGCCCCGGCGAGCACGCTTCGATAATGTCGTATTGCTCATCGGGCTTGCGCGAATGTTCGCGCTTGCGCGTTGCCAATAAATTAACTTGCCGCCGACCGGGTGCGAGTGTCCGGGCGTTCTTTCCGCGCACGCCAAACAAAATCAGTTCGGTAACATTACGGAAGTAAAAGCCAACGCCACGCCCGTCGGAGCCGCCATCCTTCCGCACCTTGTGCCAGACGATGTTGGATTTGTAGGTGAAGCCCCACGCCTTCATGACAGCAAGACCGTCCGGCAACATCGCGTTCGGGCACCACAAATATAGGTGCGATGTGGGTGCGGCGATTTCCGGCACCGGCAGGGCGCTGATCTCGTCAAGTTTCATGGTGCCGTAGCGCGCAAGGCGCTTGTGCTCAGGAGCCACCTTCCCGGTCTTGTTGGTGAACTGCCAGGGCGGATCGGCGAGAATCGTCCCGAAGCGGCGGTTGGAGGCAAACTTCAGCAAGTCACGTGCCGCGTCGTCACTTGTCTTCGACATAGCATGCTGTCCTGATTCCAAAGACAACGACGGGACATCCGCCGCCGCTTCCGCCTTCAAGCCTCGGTAGATAGTTTCGCCATGTGGGTCGTTGAGTTTCCAAAGCTAGACCCTCTGCCCAGCTTGTTGAAAATCTGCTGCAGTTCGGTGCAGCGGGTAATGATGATGCCTGCGTCGATGGCGCGAAGATCGAACAACAGACGGACGTTGTTCAGGTCGCGGTCGTAGAACGGATCCTTGTTGTTCCACTCGACTTCGAGCGCAACCCGATTCTTGTAGCAGTCTACCTTGTGCGTGGGAGCAGCATGTTCCGCGTCGTCCACGACAATTTTGGTTTCGAATTTCTTCTCGCTCCAGCCAAGTTTGGTGAAATGCGAATCGAGTTTGCTGGCAATCAGACCCTTCGATCCGCCGGGTTTCAAAACGTCGCTTGTCGTGAACGAGAAGCCCCGCAACACCTCGAGGATGTTTTCCCATTTTTCCGGATGAGCCGACGTCAGGATTGCCAACCCGTTGCGCCATTCGAACACCTCGTAACGCGCAGCAATGTCGGGCGGAATGATCGACTGATTCGTCATCCCGGCATTGTCTATCAAGACGCACTGTGCGGCACGGACTATTAAGATGTTCTTACTTTGTTCTCAAAGCCATTTCAAGACTTTTCGGCAGGATTAAATTCTTATTCGACAAATCAGCGCTCGGATGCGAGGTCGGAAAAGCGATATGGCTCGCTGTTCAGGGATGCGCGTGTTCGCGCGGACCCGGAATCCATACTCACATCGTGGTTATGGATTCCGGGCTCGCGCTTACGCGCGCCCCGGAATGACAAAAGAGGGCCTCCCCGGCAATGCCGCCGTAACGACGATTTGTCGAAACAATTCAATCGATCTGCCCGACGGGCAAATCAGTTGGGCCGGTCGGAGACCTGCATGTCCAGCCCCCTTTGCAAAAATATTTCTGTTTTTCCGAAACCAAAATCAAGCTATATGATTCGCCATCCCGTCCCACACAGAGCAACTGTGCTGAAGTAGACCGGTGATCGGCCGGCCTCAAGGCTGGCGCGAGGCGCGCCCCCGCCTTCGGCGGCTTACGGCCTTGACCCCGTCCGCTCCCCGGTCTGTTGGCTTGGCATGCGCTCGGTCGAGGACCGAGCGCGGTGAGGTGCGCTCGCTCAGTTCAGTGCGTAACGGCTGGGATCCCATTTCTGCCGGCGTGCGATCATGGTGTTGAGGATAATGATCAGCTTGCGCATGCAGGCGACGAGCGCAACCTTCGGCTCCTTTCCGTTGGCAATCAGGCGCTGATAGAAGGCCTTGAGCACCGGATTGTTCTGCGTGGCTGCGCCGAGACAAGGCATGTAGATCGCGTTGCGGACCCAGCGGCGGCCGCCCTTGATGTGGCGCTCGCCGCGCCGTTTGCCGCTATCGTCATCATAAGGGGCGGCACCCAATAACGCGGCGGCGATCTCCTTGCTCACCGTTCCGAGCTCCGGCATGCCTGCAATGAGGGTCGCCGATGTCGTTTCGGCGAAGCCCGGAACACTCTCGATGATCTCGGCGCGGTCGGCAAACTCCGGTGTGGCCTTGACCTTGGCGGAGATCGCAGCCTCGAGCCTGGCAATTTCGGCGGCCAAGCTCTTCAAGACGCGGGCATGGGCTTTCTGAACCACTCCTGGTGGCGCATGTTCGTCCTGGCTTTGCAAGCGGGTCTTGAGGTCAATCAGACCTTTGCGCGCTTTCACCAGTGCCACCAACTCCTCATGCGCGGCATCGTGGGTCTGGCCCGGCGCTTCGTCAAATGTCTCGGCGAACCAGGCAATCATCTCGGCGTCGATCGTATCGTTTTTTGCCAGCCGTCCGGCCGACAGTGCAAAGCTGCGGACCCGCTTGGGATCGACAATCCGCACCTCGATGCCGGCCAGGCGCAGCAGCCTGGCCCAGTCCCGCTCATAGCCGCCGCTCGCCTCCATGACGGCCTTGTTCACCTTGTGCTTGTGAAGCCAGGCAATCGTCTTGCGGTGACCCTGTGCGGTGTTCGGAAAGGTGTGCCGCTGCGATAGTGAGCGAATGCACGCATCCACCTTGTCTTTAGCCACATCAATGCCGACGACAATCTGATCATTCTGTGCCATCATCCACTCCCTTCCTTGCTCGGTACGGGCTCGAAGCCCTTGCAACTGTTCGGGTTGAGGAAGACACCGGAGCTGTCCCTCGCTCTAGTACAGGCTCTGTCGCTTTGGGGCGTTACGGGCTCAGTTCCAGCAACGGGCGGTTGGCGCGCAACCGCCCGTTCGCACATTCTGCCAGACTTTCTGGACACAAGGGGCGTTGGCCATCGTCACGAACGTAGGGGCGGGATGCGGTGGACGCGGCTGGTGCTAAAGACGAGAGCACCAGTTCCGCCTTCGCCAAAACTTCGGCGGACTGGCACTCAGCCCGGCGAAGCCTTTGGCGTTGACGGGTCGCGGACGGTTAAGTCGTGTGGTTCTGACGCCTCGACGCCGGCGTCAAGTCGGCGATGGCAACATCGCCGATGACGGTGACAAGAAAGCCCGATCGCCGGGAAGAGCACGGAGCAAACTGTTAAAACCATTGCGTGGGGACGCCGGGTGAAAACCGGTGAACCTGTAGTGACTATGCTCGTGTGCTTGTTTTTCATCGCACGCGAGGCTGCGGGTGCAGCGGGCATCCGGCGTTCCCCACGCCCTCCATTGGGCGGAAGATTCTTGCATCACTCGGGCGGATCACGCCGCGGGAATGCGAGGCCGTGGCAGTGAACGACGTGGCTGTTTGAAAAGTGAAGCCGATGTGGTCGAGGCGCCATGTGGAGCGCAGCCGTTCCATATGTGCAGAGCTGTCATCATCCGCGAAAGCGGATGATCCAGTATTCCAGAGCAGTTGCGATTGAACCGCGAGGCCGCGGCGTACTGGATACCCCGCTGGAGCCTGCCATCGGGCTCGCCGAAGGCGAGACCCGGTGGCGGGGTATGACGGCTAACCAGGGAGAGCCGCAGTACGCCCTCGCTCTCATGTGGCGCCGCGGTTTCGCGCCGCCTGCATACAAACGCCCGCGGATTTGGTATTCCTTGCGCGCGCCAAGTCTTTCAACCGGGCGCCAGGGAGACACGTCATGGCCAAGGGTCAGATGCGCAGCAACAAGGAAAAGAAGAAACCGAAGGCCGACAAGAACCTCAAGAAGGGCGGCGCGACGCCCTCGCCGTTCTCGTCGGGCAAGACGCCGGCGGGCCAGAGCCCGAACAGCAAGAAGTGATGGCGTTGCCGGTCATGGCCGGGCCGAACGACAAGTCCGGCCATGACGAAAAAGCACCGATGCTCCGCGTCCGGCGGAGCGCTGCGCGGCGCGGCGGCGCCCCGCTCACCGCCCGTCTGCGCTGACTGACCGAAGCCCGCACATCGCACTCCGCCGGTGCGCGGCTTTCTCGATCACTGCACTCGCCGGATCGATCGCCAAATCGGATCAGGGCTGCACAGATGCGATTGCGAAGAAATCGCAAAGAACGCCGCTATCAAAATACCTCTCTGGATTGCGACCGTCCTTGATCTGCGCGCGTCAAATGGTTGCACACCTTTTTGCCGATTGATCGCTGTACAATTCCGTTCACAATGCAACCGCGATTGCGAGTCGGGACAACACCGGCGGAGAACAATAATGGTCGAGCATCTCAACCGGCAGCGCGTGCTGAACATGCTCGATACGTTTTATTCCGGCGATATCGAGGGCGCGCTGTCGCGCTGCACCGAGGACATCGACTACATCGCCTCCGCGCCGATCGATATCCTGCCGCATCTCGGCCACCGCCATGGCAAGGCCGAGGTCCGCAAGATGTGGCAGACCGTCCACGCCCGCTATTCCAGCATGCGCCACCAGGTGCCGGCCATCGTCGCCGAAGGCGACAAGGTCGCGGTGCATATTCGCGCCTTCTTCCGCAAGCGCAGCAACGAGCGGATCGTGCAATTCGACATCGCGGTGTTCTTCACGCTGCAGGACGGCCGCATCACGCAGATCCGGGAGATCATGGATTCCTTCGATCTGGTTCAGCAGGTGCTCGAGCGTGACGTCGCCGCGGCGCTCACGGAAACCGCACCAGGCAAGGTGTAGGCGCCGCGACGCTGCGATCGCGATCGGACGACAGGCCCCCCGCCGGGGCGATAGTTAAAGCGGCGGAACCGATCGCATTTGTGCAATGCAAAATTGCACATTGCGTTTCAGCCAACTGCCCCTATGTGAGGCCGCAATAGGGCAGCAACGAAGCTGGGCGTCGCCAATGACGCCTGTGACGCACGTTGGCTGATTCAAATCCAGTTCAGAAAGCAGAAAGCATGACAGAGCACAGTCTCTGGCGCTTCTCACGCGCGTTGCATCGCGCGATCAACGAGCGCCGGCACGAAGACCTCGAAGCCTTGATCGACGACGATGTGGACTGGGCGATCTACGGCCCGATCGACATGTTTCCGTTTCTCGGCGCCCGCCGCGGCAAGGAAGCCGTGCTCGAAGTGATCAGGCAGATCGCGGACAACGTCCGGGTCCACCGCTTCGACCGCGAGAGCATCATGCTGGGCGTGGATTCCGCATCGTCGATGCTGCGCTATTCGCTGACCATGCTGGACTCCAGCAAGCCGATCAGCCTGCGGGTCGCGCATTTCGCGCAGTTCAAGGCCGGGCGGCTCGCCAGCATCCGGGTTCTCGTCGATACCTTCGATCTGGTGGAGCAGGCGCTCGGGCGTCCGATCCATCTGCCAAAGCTCAGCTCCTGCGCTTGACCTCTCGCAAGGCATTCATTTCTTCGTCATGCCCGGCACTCGGGTCCGGCTTCGCCGGCCCGAGCACTGGCCCATTGTGCCGGGCATCCACGTCTTGACGGTCCAAAAGCAGGGAAGACGTGGATGGCCGGGACGGCCCGGCCATGACGGAAAACGATACTTGGGTTCTTGATGGAAGCTTCTGGGCTCAGCAACCGCGCCACAATTTCGCGCTGCGTGCACGCGCGGCCGGCCTGCCTGCACCCCATGAAAGATCGAGCATTGCCGCATATTGGCCCCGATCCGGTCAAAATCGGCAGCCCTGATGGGACCTGCCTAACCTTCGTCGTGCGGGGATGACCGCGCTCATGCGTAACAGGGGAACAGCCGATGAATGTCATTCGACCGGATCGAACTGAATCAACCGAAGAGGACCCCGATCTCGCCGTCTCGGAAGTCGAGGCGGGCATCCGTGACTTCGTCCGCAATGACGTCGCCTATCTGCGCCGCCCGGTGCCCGGCATGAGCAGCGCCGAGCCGGCACTCGATCCCAGCGCCGAGTCCACCGTCAACAACGTCAACTCGCTGATCCAGCGCGTCGCAGGGACCTCGCTTACGGAAATCGAGAACCTGATCTCCGAACTCGAAAGCCTGCGCGACCTGCTGCATGCCGAGGGCCAGCGCGTCCAGCGCGAGATCTCCGGCTATGCCCAGCTCAGCCAGGCCGCGATGAAATCCACGCGCATGATCGCCGACAATGTCACGCAGTGGAAACGCACCGCGGACGGCCTGCGCAACGGCTAGGTCCTGACTGTTTCCGATCGCAATTGCCGCCGCCTTCCGTCGCATGGAAGCGCGGCGGTTTTGTCTGGTTCAGGCGCGTTTGAACTTGCCGGGCGAGCCTGCGACCCAAGCGCAGGCCTGTCAGGTGGGCGGGGGACAGATTTCCATGAAGAGCGTTCAGCCGGACAGCAGCGATCCGATTCCGATGAGGAGTCCGTCGCCCCGCATGGGCACCCTCATGATCCGGTTTATCGGGTTGTTGGTCGCGGCGGTGGTGGTGCTGGCGCTGATCTGGAGCCGATGAATTTTTCGCGCGATTAGCGATCCATGGTTAGCGGATCGTCACCTACCGGCTGGCGATCGTCGCGCCGTCCAGCGAATAGGCGCCGTCGGCGTAACCCTTCACCACCATGCCGGCGGTCAGCATCACTGCCAGCGTCACGGTTGCGAAGATAAAGCCGAGAAATTTCAGCGCGTCGCGGTCAGCCATGGTCATCCCCAGACATTTGCCCCTACAGTCGACTATGGCAGGCACTGGGTTCAAAATGCGTTAGCGGAGGAATGGTTCCAGGCGTCACAACGCTGGATGCAGGCAGTAATCCGAAAGAAACAGGTGCAATGGTTAGCGGATTGCTTCGTTGCCCCGCTCGCTCCGTCGAGCTACGGCGGACAAGTTGCTCCTCGCAAACGGGGAAGTTCAGCCGCCGGCGTTGCGCCGCGGCACAAAGGCGGTGGCGAGAAACGAAAACACCGGCTCGCCGCGCTCGTTGGTTCCGGTGTTGCGAACCTGCAGGATGCCCCATTCGGGGCGAGAGTCCGACGACCGCAACAATTCGACCTCGCTTGCAAAACTGATGGTGTCGCCGGCCAGCACCGGCTTGATCCAGCGCAGTTCCCGAAAGCCCGGCGACGGTCCCCAGACCGCAACCTTCTCGCCGCGCCCGGCAGCCTCCCTGGCCAGGCGCTGGCCGTCGGCCACCGCCAGCTTCATGTAGACCGATGCGACATGCCAGCCCGATGCGGCCAACCCGCCGAACAGCGATTTCCGGCCTTCCTCCTCATCGAGATGGAAGCGCTGCGGGTCGAACTGGCTTGCGAATTTCTTGATTGCCTCGGCGGTGAAGGTGAACGAACCCAGTTCGCGCCGCCGGCCGATCTCGATGTCCTCGAAGAAACGCATCAGCCTGCCTGCTCCGCCGCGATGCCGCTGCGCCGCGCCACGATGATTGGCGAGACCAGTTCGCATAATGCCTGCCCCGCCGCGTTGCGCACTACGGCCTTGAAGGTCACGATGCCGGTTTCGGGACGGCTTCGGGAAATCCGGGCTTCCACCACCTCGATCTCGAGCGTGAGATCGTCGCCCGGCCGCAGCGGCGCGAGCCAGCGGACTTCGTTGACCCCCGGCGAGCCCAGCGAGGCGGTGCGGCCGATATAGAAGTCGAACATCATCCGCATCATGATCGAGCAGAGATGCCAGCCCGAACCGGACAGGCCCTTGAGCATCGTTTTCGACGCCGCCTCGTCGTCGAGATGCATCGGCTGCGGATCGAACTCGGCGGCAAAAGCCAGGATCTCCTCGCGGCTGACGTGGCGCGGACCAAATGAGCCGAAACGGCCGGGCGGAAAATCTTCGAAGGTCAGGGTCATGGCGGGGGATTGTGGCGAGGGTAGCCCGATTGTGGCCGCACTTTGCGGCAATCTCAACGGGCCTGCCCGCATGGCTCATGCGCCTTGCGGGCAAATACCGCTCTTCGGTGTCCCCGACCTTGCCCGGGACGACATTCGGGGCCGGGCCCTGTGCCGTCCTTGGCCAGGTTCCGACGAACTGATATTCGACTTGCTGGGGGAGAACAACCGATGTTTGAATTTCGGGATTTGTTTCAGTGGGACCGCTTCATCACGCCCACCATCATCAAGACCTTCTACTGGCTGGTGATTGCGCTGATCACGCTGTTCGGCATCTCCGGCATCTTTTCCGGCCTGGCCGCGATGGCGATCAGCCCGTTCGGCGGATTCATCGTGCTGTTGTCCTCGATCGCCAGCGTCTTCGTCGGGATCGTATTTTCGCGCATTGCTGCCGAATTCATCCTGATCGTGTTCCGCATCAACGAGCACCTCGGCGCCATCCGCGACCAGGGCCAGATGCGCTAATTGTTGAATCGGAAATGCATGACGTCGCCGTCGGCGACGACATATTCCTTGCCTTCCAGCCGCAACTTGCCGGCATCGCGGGCGCCCGCCTCGCCGCCGAGCGCGACGTAGTCGGTGTAGGCGATGGTTTCGGCGCGGATAAAGCCCTTTTCGAAATCGGTATGGATCACGCCGGCAGCTGCCGGCGCCCTGGTGCCGCGGTGGATGGTCCAGGCCCGCGCCTCCTTCGGGCCGACGGTGAAATAGGTGATGAGGTCCAACAGCTGATAGCCGGCGCCGATCAGCCGATCGAGACCGGCTTCCTCCAGCCCGAGCGTTTCGAGAAACTCGGTGCGCTCCTCGCGTGACAGCGTGGCGATCTCCAATTCGATCTTGGCGGAGATGGTCACCGCAACCGCGCCTTCTTTTTTGGCCTGTTCGGCCACGGCCTCTGAAAATTTGTTGCCCTTGGCGGCGGAGGCTTCCTCCACATTGCAGACATACAGCACGGGCTTGGAAGTCAACAGGCCGAGCATGCCGAAGGCGCGCTCCTCCTCTGGCTTGCGCTCGAGGAACCGCGCCGGCCTGCCCTCCCGCAACAGCACCAGCGCGCGGTTGACGAGGTCGAGCTGTTCCTTGGCGTCCTTGTCGTTACCCTTTGCCTTTTTGGCGAGGTTGTCGACGCGCTTCTCCAGACTGTCGAGGTCGGCGAGCATCAATTCGGTCTCGATTGTCTCGATATCGGCGAGCGGCGCGATCTTGCCCTCGACATGGGTGATGTCGGAGTCTTCAAAACAGCGCACCACGTGCGCGATGGCGTCGACCTCGCGGATGGTGGCGAGAAACTGGTTGCCGAGGCCCTCGCCTTTCGAGGCGCCGCGCACCAGGCCCGCGATATCGACAAACGTCAGTCGCGTCGGGATGATCTGAGCGGATTTGGCGATTTCCGCCAGTTTGTCGAGCCTGGGATCGGGCACCGCAACCTCGCCGACATTGGGCTCGATGGTGCAGAACGGATAGTTCGCCGCCTGCGCCGCCGCCGTTTCGGTCAGCGCGTTGAACAGCGTCGACTTGCCGACATTGGGCAATCCGACGATACCGCATTTGAATCCCATGATGTGTCCTGAAGAGTCCGTTCGGCGCGACCGGAACTGCGTTACGCAGTGCCGTCATCGTCCTTGTCGAAAAATCCCTTGGCCTGCAGCGCCAGATGCACCCTGTTCTGGAACGTCGAGTCGCGACCCGTCGCGAGCAATCCGGCGTTATCGGCGACCGCTTCGCAGAGCGCGGTGACCCAAGGCCGATCGTCCTTGGCGAAATCGGACAGCACGTAGCTGTGCACCAGTTCCTTGATCCCGGGATGGCCGATCCCGAGCCGCACCCGGCGATAGTCGTTGCCGATATGCGAGGAGATCGAACGCAGGCCGTTGTGGCCGGCAATGCCGCCGCCGACTTTGACGCGCACCTTGGCCGGCGGCAATTCGAGCTCATCCTGAAACACGGTGATCTCGCCGGCGGCGATCTTGAAGAAGTTCGCAGCCTCCTGCACCGCGCGTCCCGAATCGTTCATGAAAGTCGAAGGCCGGAGCAGGATCACCCGCTCATGATCGAGCGTGCCTTCCGCGCTCTCGCCCTGAAAGCGGCGGCGCCAGGTTGAGAAACCATGACGCCGCGCAATTTCATCGACGGCCATGAAGCCGATATTGTGCCGGTTATGCGCGTATTTCGCGCCGGGATTGCCGAGGCCAACAAAGAGTCGCATGACGCGGCATCCCGCGCTCGCTTACTTCTTCTTGTCGCCGCCACCGGCAGGCGCCTTCGCGCCGGCCGCGGGCGCCTTGGCTCCCGCCGCGGGAGCAGCAGCAGCACCCGCCGCGGGCGCAGCGCCGGGAGCACCGACCGCGCCGGCCGCCGGAGCGGCACCGGGTGCAGCAGCAGCGGCAGTTGCAGCCGTTCCGGCAGCCGCGGCAGCGCAGCCGCCGCCTTGAGCTCTTCGGCGTAACCGGACGGCGGCACGATGGTCACCAGCGTCACATCTTCGCGCAACAGCGATTTCACGCCGGCGGGCAATTTGATATCGGACAGATGCAGCGAGTAGCTGATCTCCAGGCCGGAGACGTCGGCCTCGACATATTGCGGAATGTTGTCGACCGAACACACCAGATCGATGGTGTGGGTGACGATGTTGACGGTGCCGCCGCGCTTCACGCCGGGCGCGGCGTCCGCGTTCTGGACGTGCAGGGGAACGCTGACGCGGATGGTGGCGCCTTCGCCGAGCCGCATGAAATCGACATGGAGCGGAAAATCGCGCACCGGATCGAGATGGAAGTCGCGCGGAATCACGCGGTGCTTCTTGCCCTCCAGATCGATGTCGTAAATCGTGGTGAGGAAGCGGCCGGCCAGAATGCGCTGGCGCAGATCGGCGTCGTCGACCGAAATGGTCACGGGGGGCTCGTTGTTGCCATAGATCACTCCGGGCACTCTCCCGGCGCGACGCTCTGCCCGTGCGGCCCCCTTGCCGCCTGCCGGACGTGCGGTCGCCTTCAATTCCTTGACGGTCGCCATCTGGTTTAAGTCCTTGTTTTCTAAAAAGTTAAAGGCCGCATCGCGGCCCGGTTGCGGTCTGCAGCAAGCCTCCAGGGGTGCGGGGGCTGCGGACGTGGCGGGGTTCTAGCCCCAAAGGCCGGAAATGACAAGGAAATGCGAGGATTTTTCTGTCCCCTGCCATCCCGCGGAGGGTCCCCTCCAAGGGAGGGTGAGCGCTACCCGTCCGTCTTCAGGCTGCCGACATCATCCGGCGCCGCGTGGGCGACCCCGAGCTTGGCTTCGAGTGCGGCGATGCGCGCCTTCAGCGCCTCGTTTTCCTCGCGCGCCAGCCGCGCCATGTCCTTGACCGCCTCGAATTCCTCGCGCTTGACGATGTCGAGATCGCGCAGGATTTTTTCGGCCTGGTTGCGGACCACCGCGTCGACCTCGCGCTTGACGCCCTGGGCAGCGCCCGCGGCGTCGTTCATCAGGCGTCCGATCTCGTCGAAAAACCGATTGCTGGTCTGGGTCATATCAAAGTGATCTCCGATCGGCAGCGCGCTGGCCGCTGCAAACCAGACAATGGCGATCCGGACGCCGCAGTTCAAGGCCGATCCTCGTGCAGATGGCCGGTCGCCTTGTCATGTTCCGGTTTCCTTGCAATCGTATCCAAGCGCCAGCCAAGAAACCGCCAACCGAGAAGCGAGAAGAAGCGCCCCATGATCGACCAGCAGATCGAGATCCCCACCAAGGACGGCCACACCACCACCTTCATCAGCCATCCCGAGCGCGGCGGCCCGTTTCCGGTGATCATCTTCTACATGGACGCGCCGGCGATCCGCGAGGAACTGCGCGACATGGCGCGCCGGCTCGCGACCTCGGGCTATTACGTGATGCTGCCGAACTTGTATTACCGCTCCGGCGTCATGGAACTTGGGCCGATACCGCCGGACCCGGAAGCGCCCGAGCGCAAGCGCATGTTCGGCTTCATGAATTCCATCAACATTCCCCTGGTCATGGAGGACACGCGTGCCCTGCTCGCTTATGCCGACGGCCAGCCCGCCGCGCGCAGCGACATCGTCGGCACCGTCGGCTACTGCATGAGCGGACGATATGCGATCAACGCGGCGACACATTTCCCGGAGCGCGTCAAGGCCGCGGCCTCGATCTACGGCACGCATCTGGCGACCGACCAGCCCGACAGTCCGCATCTTGCCGGGCAGAAGACAAAAGCCGAGCTTTACTTCGGCTGCGCCGAAACCGACATCTACGCGCCGGCGGATATCATCGAGAAGGTGAAACAGGGAATGAAAGACAACGGCGCCCATGCCGAGGTCGAGATCTATCCCGGCACCCACCACGGCTTCGCCTTCCCGAAGCGGCCGGTCTACGATCGCGACGCGGCCGAGCGGCATTGGGAACGGCTGCTGGCGCTTTATCGCCGCAACCTCTCCAAATAAGCCGGCGCGATGCCCTTTCTCATCATTCCGTTTCCGGTGTTCGACCCGATCGCGATTTCGATCGGGCCGATCGCGGTCCGCTGGTATGCGTTGGCCTATATCGGCGGCATCGTGCTGGGCTGGATCTACGCGCGCGCGCTGATCAAGAACGACAGGCTTTGGGGCGGACCGGCGCCGATCACGCTGCCGCAGCTCGACGACTTCATCCTCTGGGTCACGATCGGCATCATCCTTGGCGGCCGCACCGGCTATGTACTGTTCTACAATCTGCCGTTCTTCATCGCGCATCCCGCCGAGATCTTCGAGCTGTGGAAGGGCGGCATGTCGTTCCACGGCGGCTTTCTGGGCTGCGTCGCCGCGGTGATCCTGTTCTGTCGGAAGCACGACATTCCGATCCTGTCGCTCGGCGACATCACCACCGCGGTCGCGCCGATCGGACTGTTTCTCGGGCGGCTCGCCAATTTCATCAACAGCGAGTTGTGGGGCCGGGCGGCTGATTCCAGCGTGCCCTGGCGAATGATATTTCCCAATGATTCTCTCCAGCTTGCGCGCCATCCCAGCCAGCTCTACGAGGCGGGACTCGAGGGCATCGCGCTGTTTACAATCCTGGCGGCGATGATTCGGCTCGACGCCCTGAAGCGGCCGGGGCTGATCCTCGGCAGCTTCATCGCGTTCTACGGTCTGGCGCGGATTGCCGGCGAATTCTTCAGGGAACCCGACCCGCAGCTCGGATTTTTGTGGGGCGGGCTGACCATGGGTATGCTGCTGTCGGTGCCGATGATCATTGCGGGAGCCATCATTATTGTGGTGGCATGCCGCAAGACGCCGAAATCCCCGTTAAAGGCAGGCCGTGACCGAACTTTCGCCGCTGCAGTCCGAGATCAAGAAGCTGATCAAGACCTCCGGGCCGATGCCGGTCTGGCGGTACATGGAGATGTGCCTGACCCATCCCGTGCACGGCTATTACATTTCGCGCGATCCGCTGGGTCGCGAGGGCGATTTCACCACCGCGCCCGAAGTCAGCCAGATGTTCGGCGAACTGCTTGGGCTGTGGGCGGCCTCGGTCTGGAAGGCGATCGGTTCGCCGCCGCTGCTGCGGCTGATCGAACTCGGACCCGGCCGCGGCACCATGATGGCGGACGCGTTGCGCGCGCTGCGGGTACTGCCGCCGCTCTATCAGGCGCTGAGCATCCATCTGGTCGAGATCAATCCGGTGCTGCGCGAAAAGCAGAAGGCGACGTTGTCGAGCGTGCGCAATATCGCCTGGCACGACAGCATCGACGACATACCCGACGGCCCGGCGATTATTCTCGCCAACGAGTATTTCGACGCGCTGCCGATCCACCAGATGGTGAAGCGCGAAACCGGCTGGCATGAGCGCACCGTCGAAATCGACGACGATGGCAAGCTGGTGTTCGGCGCGGCACCGGAGCCCGTGCCGCGCTTCGAGGTGCTGTTGCCGCCGCTGGTGCGCGCCGCGCCGCTCGGCGCCGTGTTCGAGTGGCGGCCCGATGCCGAGATCATGAAGATCGCAAGCCGGGTGCGCGATCAGGATGGCGCGGCGCTGATCATCGATTACGGCCATATGCGCAGCGACGCCGGCGATACCTTTCAGGCCATCGCCCGCCACAGCTTTGCCGATCCCCTGGAAAATTCCGGTCAGGCCGACGTCACCGCCCATGTCGATTTTCAGGCGCTGGCGCGCGCCGCCGAGGGTATCGGCGCGCGCGTTCATGGTCCGGTGCCGCAGGGCGACTTCCTGCGGCGGCTCGGCATCGAAACCCGCGCGGTGACGCTGATGGCCAAGGCAACTCATGAGGTTTCCGAGGACATTTCGGGCGCGCTGAAACGGCTGATCGGCGGCGGCCGCGGCGGCATGGGGGAGATGTTCAAGGTGATCGCGGTCTCCGAACAGAACCTGACCTCGCTGGCGGGGTTTGGCGAGGAGCAAAAGGTCGCCAAGGCCCGATCCTCATGAAACTTGATTCCCCGCTGCTTTCGGCCATTCCCGGCCTGCGCCACGCGTTCTTCACCCGCGACGGCGGCGTGTCCGGCGGGGTCTATGCCAGCCTCAATGGCGGCATCGGCTCGGATGACGACCCCGCCAAGATCAGCGAAAACCGCCGCCGGATGGCGGGCGCGATGGGCGTCGAGCCTTCGCATTTTCTCAGCGTGCATCAAACCCATTCGCCTGATGTCGTGGTCGCTGACGGACCATGGCAAAGCACCTCGCGCCCGCTCGCCGACGCCATCGTCACGCGCACCGAGGGTCTCGCCATCGGCGCCACCGCGGCCGACTGCGGACCGATCCTGCTGGCCGATCCGAGCGCGCGCGTGATCGGCGCGGCGCACGCCGGATGGAAGGGCGCGCTGACCGGCATCGTCGAATCCACGGTCGACGCCATGGAAAAGCTTGGCGCCGAGCGAGGTGGCATCGTCGCCGCGATCGGTCCGCTGATCCGCCAGCACTCCTACGAAGTCGGCAGCGAATTCGTCGAGCGCTTCATCGAGGCCGATGCGGACAACGCGCCGTTCTTCATTCCCGCCGCGCGCGAAGGCCATGCGATGTTCGATCTTGCGGGCTTCATCCGGATGCGGCTCGAAAACGCCGGCGTGTTGATGATCGACGATACCGGCCTCGATACCTATTCCGACGAACGTTTTTTCAGCTACCGCCGCTCGGTGCATCGCAACGAGCCGGACTATGGCCGGCACGTTCATTCGATTGCGCTGGAACGCCAGTAACCCTTTTGCCTTTTTTCGGACCCTCACTGCCCTAGACCTTAACGCATTTTAACGATATCGCTCGGGACGCGATGAGGGACACCTCAGTAACTTTGTTGCGGGCCCGCCGGGCCACGCCGCGCGCCGCTGTTGCGGCGTTGCTGCTCGCGTTCGCCTGCGGCCTTGGCGGCTGCGCCGGCAGCGGCGGGGGAAACGGCGCCTTCGCGATGGCCAATAGCGGGCCGACCGTTGCGTTCGAATCGATCGACGGCCCGCCGCCGCAGATCTTCGACCGGATGGTGGACGTGCTCGACAGCGAATCCAAGCTTCGCAACCTGTCGATTGTCTCGCGCGAAGGCACCGCCTCCTACCGGGTGCGCAGCTATCTCTCGGCCCAGGTCCTCCACGGCCGCACCACCATCGCCTGGGTCTGGGACGTCTATGACCGCGACCAGCAGCGGGCGCTCAGGCTTTCCGGCGAGGAGCCGGCTGGCAAGGCCGGACGGGACCCCTGGGCCGCGGCCGACGATCTGCTGTTGCGGAAAATCGCGCAGGCCGGGCTGAGCGGCCTCAGCGCCATGATCAACGGGACCGGGCCGGCGGACGCCCCGCCCACCCCCGCGCCGGGCAAACACGGTCCCGCGGTGGCGAGCGCGGAGGTGCCTGTTCCCGCTGCCGGTGAATTCACCGTGAGCGCGCTGGCGCTTCGGTTCTGATACGATCGGAACCGGAGCACCGGCTTCCTTTTTTGACGCGTTTTCTTCACGCGAACCGGTACCCACTTCGCTCGAAAACGCTACGGATACACCGCCCGTTAAGGCAAAATAGTCGCCGAATGTTGATTTTGCGCCGGAAAACCTGATCCAACGGGTTGCCAGCCGAGCCCCCTCCTTGATATTACCTCGCCCGTCGAAAGGCGCCGGTTCCGTGGGTATTCCGATATGCTGAACGTCGTATCCAGCAAGGCGCGGGGAGAAGCTCCGATGTCGGCCAAGAATGGCTCCATCAAGCTCGTCGCCGGCAATTCCAATCCCGTGCTGGCGCAGGAAATCGCCCAGGGCCTTGACCTGCAGCTCACCAAGGCCGTGGTCCGGCGCTTCGCCGACATGGAAATCTTCGTCGAAATCCAGGAAAACGTCCGCGGCTCGGATGTCTTCATCATCCAGTCGACGTCGCATCCGGCCAACGACCATCTGATGGAGCTGTTGATCGTCACCGACGCGCTGCGGCGGGCGTCCGCGCGCCGCATCACCGCGGTGGTGCCCTATTTCGGCTATGCGCGGCAGGATCGCAAATCCGGCTCCCGCACGCCGATTTCGGCCAAACTGGTGGCCAATCTGATTACGCATGCCGGCGCCGACCGCGTCATGACGCTCGATCTGCATGCCGCCCAGATCCAGGGTTTCTTCGATATTCCGACCGACAATCTCTTTGCCTCGCCGGTGATGGTGCGCGACATCCGCGAACGCTTCGACCTCGCCAATGTCATCGTGGTGTCGCCCGATGTCGGCGGCGTGGTGCGGGCGCGCGGGCTCGCCAAACGCATCAACACGCCGCTCGCCATCATCGACAAGCGCCGCGAACGCGCCGGCGAATCCGAAGTCATGAACGTGATCGGCGATTGCGCCGGCTTTACCTGCATCCTGGTCGACGACATCGTCGATTCCGGCGGCACGCTGGTCAACGCCGCCGACGCGCTGCTCGCCAACGGCGCCAAGGACGTCTACGCCTATATCAGCCACGGCGTGCTGTCCGGCGGCGCTAGCGCCCGCATCATCGGCTCCCGGCTGAAGGAGCTTGTCATTACCGACTCGATCCTGCCGACCGAGGCGGTCCGCAACGCCAAGAACATCCGCACCCTGCCGATTGCGCCCTTGATCGCGGCAGCCATCGCCCGGACGGCGTCGGAAGAGTCGGTGTCGAGTCTGTTTGATTAGAAGAGGTCGTCACACCCCGCGCATGCGGGGTATCCAGTACGCCGCGGCTTCTCAATTCCATCGCAATTTCTCTGGAATACTGGATCGTCCGCTTTCGCGGACGATGACAGCTGAGTTTCAAATTTTCAAACAGCAGCGTTCTTGCAGACACAACATCACGATCTCGCCGCGCGTTTTCGCGCGAGTTTTGCTTTGAAGTCCTGTCCCCTGAACATCAGAGGGCGCAGGGAATGCCGGGCGCACAATGCGCCCGCAGCCTTGTGTGCAAAGTGATAAAAGCACACAAGCGTAGTCACCACGGTCACACCGGAAACACCCAGCATTCCCCGCGCAATGGTTTACGGCTTATTCCGTGCTCTCCCCGGTGACCGGGCTCTTTTGCCACCGTCGCCTGCGCGTCCTATCGCAGACTTGACACCAGCGTCGGGGTGTCAGGACCACACGGCTTTGCCGTCCGCTTCAAGTGCTCTCGTCTTTGGCACCATCCGCGTCCACCGCATCCCGCCCCGCGTCCGTGACGATCGCGAGCCGCCCCTCTGTGGGACGGGACGGCTGCGGATATAGACTGATTTGGGTCTTCGGAAAATCAGAATATTTTTGCAAAAGGGGCTGGACATGCAAGTGAACAGCCAATCTACTGATTTGCCCGTCGGGCAAATCACACCCGCGCCATCGAGCCCCGGGGAGCCAATACAATCAAAACTTATCCGATAATCTAATCAGACTTTAACGAAAACCCGCTTATCTGGGCCTGTCAGAAAACGCGTCAAGCGCCCGGAGGCCTAACTAACATGTTAGATCAGATCGATTTTGATTTCGCGGGCGACGACGACGCGAAGGCGGAGATCGGCGCGGCGGTGAGGCATCTGCTTAAAGGTGCAGCCGGCGGCGCACGCGACGATATCGTTCGGGAAATCATCGAGATCGTTCACAATGTCGCGAACGGACGGCTCCCGCCCGACGCCCGCGCGGTGAAACAACCCCGCATGAGCGGCATCACCTATAAGGCCTATGTCATCGACGCCTTCCAGCGCGATACCGATCGATGGCGTGCGACCATCCGCAGGCTGGACGGCAAGAAAATCCGGGTTGCCGTGCCGCCCGCGGTGCTCGACGAAGCCACAACGTCAGCCGATGCGCTCACAGCCGAGAAGGCCGTCGAGTTTGCAAAAAAGGCCATCGATGGCGGCGAAGTGACTTAACTTTGATCTGCAATTGCAGATCTGAAGCTGGTCCTTCGGACCTCCGGGAATGACCGCGGACGAAGTTGCGTCGCTTCCGCCTTCGCTGTTGAGCTACGGCGGACAAGTCGCCCGTCGCAACTGACGGATGCTAGGCCGTACCCGTCAGCTTGCCGATCCAGCTCTTACGACCGGCTTCCGCTTCTGCGGGCGCCCCTGCCTCTCCGCCAACAACTTCTCCGAACGAGGCGAAGAACTCGGCCGCGAGTTTCCTTGCGGTCGAATTCGATCAGCCGCTGGCCGAGTTGCGCCAGCTTGCCGCCGATCTGGGCGTCGACTTCGTAGTGCAGGATCGTGACGTCAGGACTTTCGGATTCCAGACGCACCGCGGCACCGCCCTTGGCAAACCCGGCCACGCCGCCGGAGCCTTCGCCGGAAATACGATAGCTGTTCGGCGGATCCAGATCGGACAATGTCACCTTGCCGCCGAACGTCGCTTTGACCGGTCCGACTTTGAAGACCACCGTGGCGGTCATTTCGGTCGGCGAGGACATTTCCAGGCTCTGACATCCCGGAATGCATTTCTTGAGCACTTCGGGATCGTTGAGCGCGGCCCAGACCTTGTCTTTGGACGCCGGGATACGCTGGCTGTCATTCATTTGCATGTGGTCGACTCCTGACTGCTGTCATTTTGAAGAGGCGCGCTGTCCGCGCCGGCGCTCGATCGTGATCTCGGCCAGGATCGACATCGCGATTTCCTCCGGCGTGATGGCGCCGAGGTCGAGGCCGGCGGGGGCCTTGATGCGGTCGATGGCGGACGCGTCGATGCCCTCGCCGATCAGTTTCTCGCGTAGTGCCGCCATCTTGCGGCGGCTGCCGACGAAGGCGTGATAGGCGGCATCGGTCTTGACTGCGGTCCGCAGCGCGGCTTCATCGCCCTTGCCTTGCGTCGAGACCACGATGAAGCGCTTCGCCTGTGGAGATAGCCGAGCGCGTAGCCGTCGATCAGCATGTCGGCGTCGGGCGTCTGCGGCAGGTCGCCTGCGGGTGCCGCGACCGTGACGTGATAGCCGAGCTGCCGCGCCTGCGCCGCGAGCGACAGCGCCACCGGACTGACGCCGAGAATGACCAGGGAGGGATGCGGCAGCACCGGTTCGACGAACACGTCCATGGTGCCCTTGCTCGGGCACATGTTCTCTGCGAAGCGCACGCCGTCGCGGTTCTCGCCGGGCTTGACGCCGAGCTCGGCCAGCAGATTCTCCGGCTGCACCGAGACCATGCGCGGCTCGCCGTCGGCGAGCGCTTCGCGCGCCGCCTTCAGCACCGCGCCGCGGGCGCAGCCGCCGCCGATCCAGCCCGCGACAATGGTGCCGTCGGGGCGGATGATCGCTTTCGCGCCGGCCTTGGCCGCGGTCACCGACACCGTTCGCACCACGGTGGCCAGGACAAAGGCTTCCTCGGCGGCCTTGAGGCGCGCCACCAGGTCCATCACTTCGACATGCTTTGTCATTGTCGTTTCCTTGGGCATCTGCTTCAGACCTGGTTCGGTTCACCTCTCCCGCTTGCGGGGGAGCACAGGCCGCCATCGGCGGCCGTTCTCAGATAAGAACGCCGAAGCTGAGCTTCGGCTATTGCGCGAAGCGCGGCGGGTGGGGGAAGGTCTATCCCTTCAATCAGTGCGTTTTGCGGAAGCACCCCCACCCCAACCCTCCCCCGCAAGCGCGGGAGAGGGAGCGCACTTCCGCTGCCGTGCGAACCTGATCTCATCACATCAATCTTCACAGCTTTGCCAGATAGGGCTCGAGCTCGGTCAGGCTCTTCAGCGTATTGGCGGGCGCGTAGAGATCGACATGGGGCAGCGCGGCCTTGATGCCGGCGGCTTCCGGCGCGTAGCCCTCCCACGCCATCATCGGATTGAGCCAGACGATGCGGCGGCAGCGTCTTGCCAGCGCCGCCATCTCGCGGCCGAGCAGCGCGGCGTCGTCGGTTTCATAACCATCCGACACGATCATCACGCAGGTGCGCGAATGCAGCACCCGCGCGGCGTGCCAACGATTAAAGGTCTGCAGGGATTCGCCGATCCTGGTGCCGCCGCCGGCGCCCTGCGCCATGATCGAGAGCCGGTCGAGCGCGCGGCTCGCATCCTTTTCCTTCATCGCGTCGGAAACATAGGCGAGCCGGGTGTGGAACAGGAACGCTTCCGCTTCGCGAAACTCGTCCAGCACGCCGTGGATAAAGCGCAAAAAGACGCCGGTATACATGCTCATCGAGCCGGAGGCGTCGAGCAGCATCACCAGCCGCAGCGGCTTTTCCTTGCGCTGCCGCTTCACCAGCGTGATCGGCACGCCGCCATGGCTGATATTGCCGTGGATGGTCCGCCTGAGGTCGAGCCGGTAGCCGCGCCGCCGCGCCAGAT
Organism: uncultured Alphaproteobacteria bacterium; assembly: GCA_963778925.1. Classification (GTDB taxonomy): domain Bacteria; phylum Pseudomonadota; class Alphaproteobacteria; order Rhizobiales; family Xanthobacteraceae; genus Bradyrhizobium. Next base: position 79,487 of record CAVZWE010000024.1, read on the forward strand.
CGCGGCGGGTCAGCCGCGTGCGCATGGTCTTGGCGAGCCGCGCTGCGACCTCGTGGGCCTGCTCGATCTGCTCGGGGTCCGCCATCTTGCGGAAATCGATTTCGGCAAGATTGTCGGCACGCGAGGCGCCTTCCATGCGGCCTTCGCCGGCGCGATCCTCGGGTGCATCGTCGCCGGCCGATGGCACCTGATCGGTTGCGGCCTCGCCGCCGGCGGGTTCGGACTTGCTGTCGCGCAGGCTTTTCAGCGACGGGCTGTTGGCGGCCTTCGCCGACCCTACGGTGAGGGATCGCGATCGCACCCGTTTTCCCAGCCAGAACGCATCGAAGATGCCGTCGAACCGGTCCCAGTCGGATTTCCGCGCCGAGAACAGATGTTTTAAGGCCGAACGCAGCAGGCCCGGCCTTTTCATATAGCCCGCCGCCATCAGGGACGCCGCGTCCTGGCCTTCCCTTGGGCCGACGGCAAAGCCGCTATCGCGCAAGGTTTTCAGAAACGCGGCAAGTTTTGTCGAAACGAGGTGCGAGACCTCGTCGATCTCCTCAAATCCGGGATTGGTGCCGCAGCAGCTCATGCGACCTTCCCCAGTATTCGTTCCGTCACCTCGCGCGTCACGCGCGACTTGTCCTCGTGGGTCTTGAGCAGGCACATCAGGGTTTCGTGGACGGTCTCGGGAGCCTCGATCAGGTCCTGCACGCCGATCCCGACCAGCGCCGCCGCCCAGTCCAGCGTCTCCGCGACCCCCGGCACCTTGCGCAGTTCCTCCTTGCGGATGCCCTCGACCATGCGCGCGATCTGCAGCGACAGCGACGCGGTTGCGCCATCGATCCGCGCCATGATGATGCGGGCCTCGCGATCGACGTCGGGATAGTCGACATAATGATAGAGGCAGCGGCGGCGCAACGCGTCGGACAATTCGCGGGTGCCGTTCGAGGTCAGCACCACATGCGGGATCGTGATCGCGGCGATCGTGCCGAGTTCGGGGATCGAGACCTGAAAATCCGACAACAGTTCAAGCAGGAACGCCTCGAACTCGTCGTCGGCGCGGTCGATCTCGTCGATCAGCAGCACCGGCGGCCTGCTACGGCGGATCGCGGCCAGTAGCGGCCGCTCCAGCAGGTATTTTTCGGAAAAAATCTGGTCCTCGATTGCGTCGGCGTCCTCACCGCGATGCGCCTGGATCGAAAGCAACTGCCGCTGGTAGTTCCATTCATAGAGCGCGGCCGATTGATCGAGCCCCTCATAGCACTGCAGCCGGATCAGCTCGGTCTTGTGCACCGAGGCCAGCGCCTTGGCGACTTCGGTCTTGCCGACGCCCGCCTCGCCTTCCAGCAGCAGCGGACGCCGCAGCAATTGCATCAGCGAGATCGCGGTCGCAAGCTCGCTGTCGGCGATATAGCCGGAAGCCGCCAGCGCCTGCGCGATCTCCTCGCGGTCCTTCATTGCCAGAGCGCTTTCCTTTTCACTCGAGTCATTGCTGCTCCGCCCGTGGCCTCATGGTTCGAGACGCCCGCCTTCGCCTCACGAGACGCGCGCTCCTCACCATGAGGGTCTAAAGACCTCATCCTGAGGAGGCGCGAAGCGCCGTCTCGAAGGATGAAGCCACTGAAGTGGACGTTGCGCTACGCGAACACTCCCAGATTCTTCGCCGCCTTCCAGTTGCGCCAGTAGTCGTGCGGCATCTGGATGTGGGTCGAGCCCAGGAACGAGAAGGCGTCGTTGACGGCGTTGGAGAACGCCGGCACGCCGCCGACATTCGGGCTTTCGCCGACGCCCTTGGCGCCGATCGGATGATGCGGCGACGGCGTCACGGTGAAGCCGGTTTCCCAGTGCGGCGTCTCGACCGCGGTCGGCATGAAGAAATCCATGAACGAGCCGGTGACGACATTGCCGCCCTCGTCGTAGCGGATTTCCTGGCCCATCGCGATCGCAAACGCTTCGGTCAGTCCGCCATGGACCTGGCCCTCGATGATCATCGGGTTGATGCGGGTGCCGCAATCATCGAGCGCATAGAAACGCCTGATCTTGTAGACCCCGGTATCGACGTCGATGTTCATCACGCAGATATAGGCACCAAAGGGATAGGTCATGTTGGGCGGATCGTAATAGCTGACCGCCTCCAGCCCCGGCTCCATGCCCGGCGGCACCGAATTATAGGCCGCCCAGCAGATGTCCTTCATCGACATCGACTTCTCCGGCAGGCCCTTGACGCGGAAACCGTCGATATCCCATTCGAGGTCGCCTTCGTGCACCTCGAGCTTGTAGGCCGCGATCATCTGCGCCTTGGCCTTGATTTTGCGCGCGGCCATGGCGATCGCAGCCCCCGCCACCGGGGTCGAACGCGACCCGTAGGTGCCGAGCCCGTAGGGCGCGGTGTCGGTATTGCCTTCCTCGACCATGATATTGTCGGCAGGAAGTCCGATCTCGGTGGCGATGATCTGTGCCCAGGTGGTCTCATGACCCTGGCCGGTACTCTTGGAACCGACCCGGGCGATGCCCGCACCGGTCGGATGCAACCTGATTTCGCAGGAATCGAACATCGCGATTCCCAGGATATCGCAGTTCTTCGACGGGCCGGCACCGACGATCTCGGTGAAGAACGACACTCCGAGGCCCATGATCTCGCGGGTCTCGCCGCGTTTGAACGCCGCACGCTGTGCCGCCTGCTCCTTGCGCAGGCCGGCATAGTCGACCGTATCCATCATCTTCTTCATGGCGGTGTGATAGTCGCCGGAATCATATTCCCAGCCGAGCGCCGAGTGATACGGGAACTGATCCTTCCGGATGAAGTTCTTCAGCCGCAGTTCGGCCGGGTCCATCCCGAGCTTCTGGGCCAGGATGTCCATGCCGCGCTCGATGCAGTAGGCCGCTTCCGTCACCCGGAACGAGCAACGATAGGCAACCCCGCCCGGCGCCTTGTTGCTGTAGATGCCGTCGACCGCGAGATGCGCCGTCGGGAAGTCGTAAGATCCCGTAACGATGTTGAAGAAGCCGGCCGGCCATTTCGACGGATCGGCGCAGGCGTCGAAGGCGCCGTGATCGGCCAGCACATGGACGCGCAGACCGGTGACTTTGCCTTCCTTGGTGGCCGCGATCTCGGTGGTCATGTGGTAGTCGCGGGCAAAGGATGTGGCGGTGAGGTTCTCGATGCGGTCCTCGACCCATTTCACGGGTTTGCCGGTGACGATCGAGGCCACGGCGGCGCAGATGTAGCCGGGATAGGCGCCGACCTTGTTGCCAAAACCGCCGCCGACATCGGGCGAGATCACGTGGATCTTGTGCTCCGGAATTTTGGCGATCAGCGCCACCACGGTGCGGATCACATGCGGCGCCTGGAAGGTGCCCCAGATCGTCAGCTCGCCCCTGATCTTGTCGAACGAGCACACGCACTGGCAGGTCTCCAGCGGCGATGGATGAGTGCGGTGATAGGAGATCATCTCCTTGATCGTCACCTCCGCCTTGCGGAATGCGGCGTCGGTCAGGTCCTTGTCGCCGACGGTCCATTCGAAGATGTGGTTGTGATGCTTGCGCGGCCCGTGCGCACCTGTGGTTTTGCCGGCGAGATCCTCGCGCAGCACCGGGGCATCCTTGTCCATCGCCTTGAACGGATCGATCACCACAGGAAGCGCTTCGTATTCGACCACGACCTTGTTGATGCCGTCATCGGCGGCATAACGGTCGGTCGCGACCACGAAGGCGACTTCCTGATTCTGGAACAGCACCTTGCCGTCGGCCAGAACCATCTGCACGTCGCCGGCCAAGGTCGGCATCCAGGCGAGGTTGACGGTCTTCAGCGTCTCGGCGGTGATGACCGCCAGCACGCCCGGCACCTTCAGCGCCTCTTCGCTGTTGATCGATTTGACCCGCGCATGGGCATGCGGCGATCTGACAAAATCGCCGTGCAGCATGCCCGGCAGCTTCAAGTCGTCGACGTAATTGCCCTTGCCTTGCGTGAATCGGGCGTCCTCGACGCGCTTGCGCTTGCAGCCCATGCCTTCGAGGTTGGCTTCGCGTTGTTCCCGCGTGGGAGTCATGTCGTTCATTCCGCAGCCTCCTGGAATTCGACGCCATTGATCTTGGCGGCGGCGTACTGGATCGCCTTGACGATGTTCTGATAGCCGGTGCAGCGGCAGATATTGCCTGAAATGCCCATCCGGATTTCTTCCTCCGACGGTGACGGGTTCTCCTGCAGCAGCCGCTGCGCGCGCAAAATCATGCCGGGGGTGCAGAAGCCGCACTGCAGCCCGTGCATCATGCGAAAGCCTTCCTGCAACGCCGACAGCGAACCGTCGGCATTGGCGACGCCCTCGATTGTGGTGATCTCGGAACCCTGGGCCTGCACCGCGAACACGGTGCAGCTTTTCACCGACATGCCGTCGAGATCGACGGTGCAGGCGCCGCAATGGGTGGTCTCACAGCCGATATGGGTGCCGGTGAGTTGCAGGTTTTCGCGGATGAAATGCACCAGCAGCGTGCGCGGTTCGACGAGGCCTTCGACCTCGGCGCCGTTCACCTTCATGGTCACATGGGTCTTTGCCATATTGTTTCTCTCCCTTTAGCCGGCGCGCGAAGCGGCGCGGGTCAGCGCCCGCGTCACCATGATGCCGCCGACATGCTTGCGGTATTCGACCGGCCCGCGGGCATCGGAGGCTGGCGACATGATCGCCTCGGCTGCCGCCGCGGCCTTTTTCAGCGTCGCCGGATCGAGGCTGGTGCCGATCACAGCTTTCGCCGCCTCCGTGGCCAGCAGCGGCGTCTCGTGCAGGTTGGTGAGGCCGATCGCACAGGATGCGACCTTGCCGCCGGCCATGGTCAGCACCACGGCGGCGGCGGCGGTGGCGTAGTCGCCGACCTTTCGTTTCAATTTTTCATAGGCGTAGCCGTGACCGGCCGCCGGCGCGGGGATCGAAATCGCGGTCAGGATTTCGCCGGGCTCAAGCGCCGTGAAATAAGCGCCCTGATAAAACTCCGATGCCGCGACCTCGCGGGCGCCAGACTTGCCTTCGAGCCGGTAGCTGCCACCAAGCGTCAGCATCAGCGCCGGCATGTCGTTGCCGGGATCGCCATTGGCGACATTGCCGCCGATGGTGCCGCGGTAGCGCACCTGCGGATCGGCGATCAAAAGGGCGGTTTCGTGCAGGATCGGCAGCGATTTCGCGATCTCGGCGGAGGCCAGCAGTTCGTGCTGGGTAGTCATCGCGCCGATCACGATTCTGTTGCCGTCGCGGCGGATGCCCTTCAGGCCGTCGATGCCGTGCAGATCGACCAGATGTTCGGGGGTCGCGAGCCGCAGCTTCATCATCGGGACCAGACTGTGGCCACCGGCAAGCGGGCGGGCCTCCTCGCCCAAGGTCGAGAGCAGTTTGACCGCATCGGCCAGGGTCGCCGGCCGGTGATAGCTGAACGGGCCAGGAATCATCGTCTCCTCCATGCTCCATGCGTCTTCTTACGTGCAGACGTCGGCGCGGAGGCTGTTCCAAGGAACTTGCGCTGACAAGGCGGAGGCCGCCGCGAGGTCACAAGCAGAGGAAATTCGCACGAGTTGCGGGCCAGCCCGCACGAAATGCGTCAGCCTTCGCGACCTAAGTGCTTCCGCCCCTCGCCCCGCTCGCGGGGAGAGGGTCGGGGTGAGGGGCTGGTTCTGCAAATTCGCAACACGAAGCCCGCGGTGAAGTCCCCCTCACCCGAAATTCTCGCGATGCGACAATTTCGACCTCTCCCCGCAAGCGGGGCGAGGTGAACTTGGTGCGCGCAGGCAGTAACTCGAAGCGCGGCCCTAAGCGTGGCGCCGGGCGAGCCCAAGGCGGGCCTTGACCTCGGCGATCTTGGCCCGGCTCACGGGCACCCGATGCGGCGACGGGCCATCGAGTTCGATCACGGCACCGTCGCCTTCCTTGCGAACGAAGCTGACATGCGGAATGGCGACAATGTGACTGCGGTGCACCCGGACGAACAGGCCGGGATCGAGCTGCGCCTCGGCCTCCGAAATCGACCACGGACACATCCGCTCCCGGGTGCCGTCATGCACCCTTGTATAATGGGCGTCGGCCCGGACGCTCCTGATATCGGCGGTATCGATGAAATGGGTGCCGTTCACGCCCTCGACCGGAAGACGCGACAACCGGCGCAGCGCGGGGCGGCTGGCCCAGCCCGCCGAGCGGCGCCGACGTCAGCCGCTGGCGAACGAGACCACGGTCGGCCCGGTCGGGAGCGAAGACAGCGGCAGCGCTTGCTGCCACCGGATGCGAGCCGGGTTCGCCGTCACGTCGCGCACGGCTCGCCGGCGCGGATCCGGCACCAGCGACAGCAGGAATCCCGCCGCGATCACAAAACACAGTACCGCCACCACCACCGAGAGGATTTGCGGCGAGGCGGCCAGCCCTCCGGCTCCGGCATGATGGTGCACCTCGCCCGCGAGCGGAACGAAATGCATGCCGTACATCGCGGTGTAGTGCATGCCGGATACCGCGACGCCGAACGCGATCGAACTCGCGATCAGGCGGATGCCGTCCTGGCGGGCCAGGAACGCGCGCAGGCCGCCATAGGCGGCGATGATCGCGATCAGAATGGACAGCAGGATCATCGGCGTGTCGTGCGCAATCGCAAAATTGCCGGCGAGGCCATGAATGCCGACGTAATGCATGCTGGCGATGACCGACGCCGAGCAGCACGGCGGACGAAACCACGCGGCGCTGCGACGGTTCGCCGATGCTGAGGAAAAACAGCGAGACCCCGACCACCAGCGCGCAGATCAAAAACGATACGATGGTCGGCAGCACGAGGTAGACGGTATCGGGTGGGATCGGCGCCGCCAGCATGCCGACGAAATGCATGGTCCAGATGCCGATGGCGAGGAACGCGGCGGCGCCCGACAGCAGCACGCGACGGCTCACGCCCGGCGTCCCGCGGATGCGTGCCGCGAGGCCGAAACCGGTGTAACCACCCAGGATCGCGATCACCACCGAGAGCGCGACGAGATAGGGATCGTGTCCTGCGAACATGATCTTCTCGGCCGCCCGTCTCCACGGGCAAAGCCTCCTCCCACGCCCAAGTTTATAGACGCGGCGGCGGAAATGACAATCGAGCTATTCCGACGAGCGTCCGCCGCCGAACTTCACCTCGGGCCGTTTAAATGTGAAGAAGTGGGCGGACGATCTCGATGCGAGTCGCAGTACGCCCCCTCTCCCGCTCTTGCGGGGGAGGGCTGGGGTGGGGGTTGTCTCCGCGAGTACTGACGGTTGACGCAGGTAAGCTGATTAACCGACGCAATCACGTCGTTGCTTCGCACATCTCGATAGTCCCTGTACGGAGAGAGCCCCCACCCCAACCCTCCCCCGCAAGCGCGGGAGAGGGGGAAGTTCACGCGACGCGATGTCTTCGCCTACGCGATCCCCGCCGCGACCTGGCCGCGCAGCCGTTCCAGGCTGAGCAGCGTGTTGGCGCAGGCTTCCGCGACCTCGATGCCCTTGGTGGCAAAGTGCTTGCGGAAGAATTCGAAATGCGCCGCGGTCTCATGGAACTGCTGTGGCGTCAGCACCGCGGAGAACACCGGCACTTCGGTGCGCAGCTGCACATCCATCAGCGCCTTGATCACGGTGTCGGCGACGAACTCATGACGGTAGATGCCGCCGTCGACCACCAGCCCGGCCGCGACGATCGCGGTATAGCGCCGCGTCTTGGCGAGCAGTTGCGCATGCAGCGGGATTTCGAACGATCCCGGCACCTCGAACAGATCGATGCGCGCGCGCTCGATGCCGCGTTCCTCGATCTCGGCGAGGAAGGCGATCCGGCATTCCTCCACCACCTCGCGGTGCCAGGAGGACTGCACGAAGGCGACCCGCTGCGGCTTTGCGAATCGCGGGTGGTTGCGGATCGCAGGAGGATCGATGGTTTCGGGAGGGTTTTGTAGTTCAGAAGTTTCCTGGGGAGCATCTTGCAACATCTGATTCATGGCTTTCCTCTTTCAGGACCAGAATCAGGGCATACGGAACGACGGGCCACGCCAATGCGTGACCGCCGCGACCGTTCTCTTTCATCCGGACTTTAACCGTCGGCTTCGGAGTCGCACCGAATCTGCTGACCCTTTTTCCCCAGGGAAATGGGAAAAAGGCGCTCGCGGGCTTGGGTCTTGTCCACCCTTACCGCCGGTGGGGAATTTCACCCCGCCCTGAGAACATCGGCCGCCCGGGATGAGCGGCCTGAAATAAGTATGGCGAAGGGCGGCGGCGCCAGCAAGGACCTTCGCCATGGGGAAAGCGCATGTCCCCATGCCCAAATTAACGATTGGGGCCGGCCAATCCGGCCCGCTTGACGCGCATTCGGCGCGCCGGACTCGGCTGGCGCGAATCCAATTCCGGTTTGTTCTCATGGCAAGAGTTAACGTCAGGAGAAGAGCTGTGGACGAGCCGCGCTTTGCCTGTGGATGGACTCCGGGTCAGGTTGCGCGGATTCCGCAAATCACATCAGTTGATCTTCGCAGGCCCCGGGCTGGCCCCAGGGGATTGCAGTTGGCAGCGATGCATCAGGCAAGTGTCGGCCTGCGGCGTGCGTAGCAACCATCGTATCTGTATTGCAAAGGCAAGGTCGAGACGGCATGTCCCTGCTCGAAGGCACCATCAATTCCCGGAACAATCCGCTCGCGGTGGTCGAGGATATCGCCGCCGATAACAACTGGTCGTTCGAACGTTCCGGCGAGGACGAGGTGACGATCGTCTCCAACGGCGAGTGGACCGATTACCAATTGTCCTTCACCTGGATGACCGAGATCGAGGCGCTGCATCTGGCCTGCGCCTTCGACATGAAAATTCCCGCCCCCCGCCGGCCCGAGGTGCAGCGGCTGATCGCGGCGATCAACGAGCAATTGTGGATCGGGCATTTCGACATCTGGACCCACACCGGCATGATCATGCACCGGCAGGCGCTGGTGCTGCCGGGTGGCCTCACCGCCTCGACCGCGCAATGCGAGAGCATGCTGGTCGGCGCCATCCACGCCTGCGAACGCTATTATCCGGCGTTCCAGTTCGTGGTCTGGGCGGGCAAGAACGCAGAGGAAGCCATGAGTGCGGCGATGTTCGACACCGAGGGCGCAGCGTAGGTCGGCTTACGCGGCGAACACGTCTGAGAGCGCGAGGACGTATCTCTCCGCCGTCATGCCCGGGCTTGTCCCAGGCTGTCTGGCACGGACTGTGCTTTCATGCTGCCTTCTCCGTGGCGGCATCAGCGCGAATATGGCGGCGCCGTTGCGCCGCACGGGTTGCATGTGGTCCGAAGTCAAATCTGGACTGCGGTGGCTCGGGGGGTGGCGTAGCTTGGAGAAGCTCAGCGATCGCGCGGCGATGCATCAGGTTTGTTCGCAGCAGCCTTGCGAAGGCGAGCGGGCTGACCACGATCCTGTTGGCGTCGTGAGCCAGCCGCAGCAGCAGGAAGGCGATCAGCGCGACAGTGATCTGAATGCGAACGGCGTTTTCGGAGGTTCCCAGGAAGTGACCGATCTTCAAGGTCTGTTTGACCCATCGAAAGAACAACTCGATGGCCCATCGACGCTTGTACAAATCGGCGATTTCCTGCGCGCTTGCCTCCAGGTCATTGGTGAAGATGCGCAGCACCTTGCCGGTCTCGATCATGACACGAACCTCACGGACCAGACCCGCCATCGGGTTTTGACGCGACGTGGCAAGCCGTTTGGGAAGGTACCCGGTCCGATCGCTGAGGACCGACGATCCCGGCGACACCGGCCGATCCTCCACAACGGTGAAAGGCGTGTTGGACTTCAGGCGCGTGACGATGCGGCAGCCTGCCTGATCAAGCTCCGCCCACCAACCATAATCGTAATAGCCGAGATCAAATACGTAAGTCGCCCCCGCCTCGATCGGCATCTCCTTGGCAGCCGTGATGTCGTTGACGTTCGACGGCGTCACCATGAGGTACAGCGGTTGATCGGCATCCGGATCGTAGATGATATGCGCTTTGGCGCCGCAAACTCCCGCCGAAAACGTCGCCCAATCGCCGCTCAGGCCGCTCAGCTGCACGCTGGTCGAATCAATCAGCCGAACGCAATCGCCGATTTTCCGCCGATAGCCGGCCTGCAACTGCGCCATCAGGGCCGAAAGCAGGCCTGCGAAGACCTCCACGGGACGCGAAGCATTGGCGGTCGAGAGCGCCGATCTCGATATGGTGCAGCCGCCGAGATGGTAAAGCTTGCCGGCGTGGCTTCGCAGGTTCGTTTCAATCTCGCGCAGGCTTCGCGCGCCGCAAAACTGCGCATACAGCATCGCAATCAGATGAGCCTTGGTCTTTACGACGCGGCCATCCCAGTCGGCATTGCACCGGTCCACAAGCCGATCGAGCATCGACCACGGAATATGCTTCAAAAGCCCATGAAAAACGATATTCTGATGCCGCACGGTGTTGATCCCTTTTCCTGTCCAGATGATTCGTAACCAACTGGAGACGAGTAGAATCAATGCCGTGCGCTTCTTCAAGCACAGTCCGTGCCGACAGCCGGGGCTTGTCCCGGGCATCCACGTTTTGCTTCATTTGAACAAGAAAGACGTGGATGGCCGGGACAAGCCCGGCCATGACGAATATGTTGTCGAGAATTCCATTCCGAGACATCGCAATGAACGAAGCTCAACCGCTCGCAAAGATCAAAGGCACCATCGTGCTCGCCGGCGCGGGCAAGATGGGCGGGGCGATGCTGGCGGGCTGGCTGGCGCGGGGGCTTGAGCCAAAGCACGTCGCGGTGATCGAGCCGTATCCCTCAGCCGACATCGGCGCGCTCACGGCAAGAGGCATTCGCCTCAATCCATCGGCGAGAGAAGTTGGCGCGGTCGCCACGCTGGTGGTGGCCCTAAAACCGCAGACATTCCGCGAAGCCGGCCCTGGCCTGAAGCCGTTCGCCGGACCGTCGACGCTGGTGGTCTCGATCATGGCCGGCACGACCATTGCTTCGCTCCAGGCGGTCCTCGGCGGCAGCGTGGTGCGCGCCATGCCCAACACGCCGGCGGCGATCGGCCGCGGCATCACGGTTGCGGTGGCCGCCAACAACGTCAGCGCCGCGCAGCGCGCGGTCGCCGACGCGCTGCTGCGCGCCACCGGATCGGTCGAATGGGTCGATGACGAGAAGTTGATGGACGCGGTCACCGCGGTGTCCGGCTCCGGCCCGGCCTATATCTTCCTGCTCGCCGAGGAACTGGCGCGCGCCGGCGTCGAAGCCGGGCTGCCGGCGGAGCTTGCAACAAAACTGGCGCGCGAAACCGTGGCCGGCTCCGGCGAGTTGCTGCACCGTTCGGAGCTTGCCTCCGCGACGCTGCGCCAGAACGTCACCTCGCCCGGCGGCACCACGGCGGCGGCGCTGGAGGTGCTGATGGGAGAAGGCGGCCTGCAGTCGCTATTGACGCGCGCGGTTGCGGCGGCAACGCGGCGCTCGAAGGAGTTGGCGAAGTAGTTTCTCTCTGGGCCTCATCCTGAGGAGCCGCGCTTCGGCGCGGCGTCTCGAAGGATGGATGCAACCCGTGGCCCATCCTTCGAGACGCGCGCAAGAGCGCGCTCCTCAGGATGAGGTTCAGGTATGTGGCCTCGCTAGCTCGTCCCGAACCGCTTGGTAAAACTCTCGACATTGACCAGGCCCCGCGCGTGGCGGCCCTCGCCGATGCGGCGGGCGTCGTCGAAAGCTTCGACCTCGAAACGGATCACCCGCCGCTCCACCGCGATCACCTTCGCCGTGGTCCGCACCCTGGCGCCGACCGGGGTCGCGGCGAGGTGGCGGATGTCGACCTCGGTGCCGACGGTGATCCAGCCCGGCGCCAGGTATGGATTGATGGCGTCGCCGGACGTCATCTCCATTTCCAGGATCATCATCGGGGTCGCATAGACCATCGGCATGTGCGCAAGAAAATGCCCGACGGTGCGCTCGATCGGCACGATCAGCGTGCGCTCGGCGCTCATGCCGATCTTGATGGTATCGCGTGCATCCATGGACGTGCCTTGCAAATACCAACCACCGTCATTCCGGGCGCGAGTGAAACGAGCGAGCCTGAAATCCATAACCACCATCGGAGTATGGATTGGCCTGCGCCATCCAAGTCGGCTGTTGCCGACTTGGACGATGATATTAGCCGAACTCGGGTAAACCCGAGTTCGGGTGGCGCATCGCGGAATGACGAGGCTAACGTTTGCGACGCGGATCGCGCTACTTCTTCGCCGCAGCGGCGCGCTCGACGAAGGTCTTGCCGCCCTTCATCTTGTGGGCAAGCGGCGCCTCGTTGATCTGGATGACGACGGCATCGGAATCGACGCCGAGGTTCTTCACCAGCGCCTGGGTGATGTCGCGCATCATGCCGGCCTTCTGTTCATCGGTGCGGCCGGCGGCCATGCTGATGGTAATTTCAGGCATTGTTATTACTCCCTTTGCTCTTGCTGCGTCGCTCTGTGGCTACGAATACGGTCCTCATCCTGAGGAGCCGCGCTCGCGCGGCGTCTCGAAGGATGCACCGCCTATTGTCCTTATGGTTCGAGACGGCGCAAGAGCGCCTCCTCACCATGAGGCCTCATTCCACTTCACTCCATGCCTATCAAGAATCTTGCGTACCTCGTCGACCAGTGCGGCCTGCGGCACCTTGGTCTGAGCCTCACCCTGCTTCTGCAGATATTCTTCGCGATCTTTTTCCAGCTTCGCAAGCTCGGCGCCAAGGATCAAATCCTTCAGCAGAACCTGCGGTCCGGCGGGGTCGTCTTTCTCATCGCTACCCTGGATGATCACGCAAGGCGAATTGCGCCGGTCGGCATATTTGAGCTGGTTGCCCATGTTCTTGGGGTTGCCGAGATAGAGCTCGGCGCGGATGTTTGCCGCGCGCAAGACGGCGACCATCTTCTGGTAGTCGGCGACACGGTCGCGGTCGAACACGGTGACGACGACGGGGCCGAATTCGCGGCGTGGTGTCGAGCTTGCCGAGCATCGTCGAGCGCGGCCTGCAGCCGCGACACGCCGATGGAAAAGCCGGTCGCCGGCACCGGCTCGCCGCGAAACCGCGAGACCAGACCATCATAGCGCCCGCCGCCGCCGACCGAGCCGAAGCGCACCGGGCGGCCTTTTTCGTCCTTGGTGTCGAGCAGCAGTTCTACCTCGTAGACCGGGCCGGTGTAGTATTCGAGGCCGCGCACGACGGACGGATCGATGCGAATTCGATCATATCCTGATACCTGCTCGACGCATGAACATAGTTCGGCCATTTCGTATCAATTCCTTGGATGCCCTTCTTCGCTAGCAATCGATCCCAGATTTGAAGCTATGCCAGTTCTCCGTGACCAATCCCCAAATCGAAATCGCATGCCAGGCAGCTTCCGATCTCCTGTCAATTCGCTTCGCGACGGAGTAGATTCGATCTGCCTGAATTCAGCGTAAATCGAAACATCGACACGACTGCATAATGCTGTTCTTGCTCGTAAGTCCAGCACCCTTCGTAAAATCTCCACTTTCATCCTTCCGTCCCTCGCCCAGCAACGCGTCGAACGCCGCCTTCACCCAAGCCGATCAAACTTATCGATCGCCCGCAGCACCGTCAGCCTGCGTCCCGCATTCTCCTCGCCGCCGAGCCCGATGCTCTCCATCACACCATCGAGCACCTTGCGATTGTTCACCTTCACCACGTAGCTGCCGCGCGGAATGCCGAGCGCTTCCATGGTGTCGGCCGCCATCATGCACATCTCGGCGTCGGCCGCGGGCGAGCGCCGACCCACCGTGTCGGCGTCGAACTGCATGAACTGGCGGAAGCGGCCGGGGCCCGGCTTCTCGTTGCGGTAGACATAGCCTTCGCGGTAGCTGCGATAGGGTTTTGGCAGAGCTGTCAAAGTTTTCCGCGACGTAGCGCGCCAGCGGCGCGGTCAGGTCGTAGCGCAGGGAGATCCACTGCTCGTCGTCGTCCTGGAACGAGAACACGCCCTCGTTGGGCCGGTCCTGGTCGGGCAGGAATTTGCCGAGCGCGTCGGTGTATTCCATCGCCGGCGTTTCCACCGGCTCGAAACCGTAGCGCTCAAAGACCTCGCGGATTTTCTCCACCATCTGCCGCGTCGCCGCGATCGCGGCGGGGCCACGATCTTCCAGCCCGCGCGGCAGGCGCGCCCTGAGTTTCTGGGGTTTTTTGGGTTTCTCGGCCATGGGCGGCGTTGGTACCAGCGCAAGCCGCACGCGGCAACCTAGCTACTTCCACCTCGCCCCGCTTGCGGGCATTCTGAACCTCGCCCCGCCCTTTTGCGAGGGAGAGGTCGAAATGCGCGATCGCGAATTTCGGGTGAGGGGGACTATCCGCGAGTCCGGATGTGGAAAGAGCCCCTCACCCCACCCTCTCCCCGCGAAGAGCGGGGCGAGGGAGAAGTGGCGCCGCCGCCGGTCACAGCACCTTTCTGATCCAGTTGTGCGGGTCGGCCACGCGACCGTACTGGATGTCGACCAGCTTCTTGCGCATCCCCATGGCGACGGGGCCGGCCGCGCCGCCGCTGATGAGAAAATCGCCGCTCGCGGAACACACCTTGCCGATCGGCGAGATGACGGCCGCGGTGCCGCAGGCGAAGGCCTCTTTCAGCTTTCCGCTTGATGCATCGGTGCGCCACTGCTCGATCGTGTAGGCCTCCTCGCGCACCCGCGTGCCGGAATCCTTCGCCAGCGCGATGATCGAATCGCGGGTGATGCCCGGCAGGATCGTGCCGAGCGGCGGCGTCGAGAGCGAACCGTCGTCGAACACGAAGAAGACGTTCATGCCGCCGAGTTCCTCGACGTAGCGGCGCTCGACCGCATCGAGGAAAACCACCTGATCGCAGCCGTGACCGATGGCCTCGGCCTGCGCGCGCAGGCTCGCGGCGTAATTGCCGCCGCATTTGACGGCGCCGGTGCCGCCGATCGCGGCGCGCGTGTAGTTCTCCGACACCCAGATCGACACCGGCGCAGGTCCGCCCTTGAAATAGGAGCCGACCGGCGAGGCGATGACGGCGAAGATGTATTCCGCCGAAGGCTTCACGCCGAGGAAGACCTCGCTCGCGATCATGAACGGCCGCAAATAGAGACTGCCCTCGCCGCCCGGCGTCCAGGCGCGGTCGATGTGCACGAGCTGCTCGACCGCTTCGATGAACACAGGCTCGGGCAGCGGCGCCATGGCCATGCGCTCAGCCGAATTCCGGAAGCGCCGGGCGTTGGCGTCGGGGCGGAACAGGTTCACGCCGCCGTCGTCGCGCTTATAGGCCTTGAGGCCTTCGAAGATCTCCTGCGCGTAGTGCAGGACGGCTGTGGCCGGATCGAGCGGGAAATTCGCGCGGGATTCGACGCGTGCGCCATGCCAGCCCTGCGCCTGACTGTAGCGGACCACAGCCATGTGATCGGTGAAAATCCGGCCGAAGCCCGGGTCCGCGAGCCTTGCCGCGCGCTCCTTCTCAGGAGTCGGATTCGTCGCAGGCTGGATCTCGAATTTCAAACTCATTGCCTTGCTTCCCGCCGCCGGAACCGGCGCGATTTCCGGCGCCGGTCTGTCGCTCCGGGCCTGCTGGCCCGATTTCGACCGGGTGACGCCATCGATTTTATCGAACGAAACTGCCATGGGCTCTCTCCCGGATTGACGCTGCTCGCGCCTTGCGCCGCGCGCTGTTTAATAGGGCTGGCCCCTGCCTGCTACCTGCCTTGCGGCCGGTCCCCCATCGGCATCGTCCTTCAGGACAAGCTTTTGCGGAAGGCGGAAGTCCAGTATGTTTGCCGAAATGCCGCTCGACAATCTTAATGGTAGACATATTCGCGGCGCTGGCCGCCACCTTCGGCTTTTGAGGCCGCCGTCACCGCCGCCGAAACGACTTAATATTTCGTCGGGGCTGATGGTTTTGTAACATTGAACCCAAGATACGTCAATATGGCTGACATAAATTTTTCAGGCGTCCCCGCCACCCCCGATTCGCGGGCAACTCCAGTGCGGTCCCCTGCCCCGGGCTCTGCCGATTTGCGCTGGGATATCATCGAGCTGCTGTTCTTCGCCTACCGGGATTTCGTCGGCGACGCCGATCACGAATTGGAGGCTTTCGGGTTCGGCCGGGCCCACCACCGGGTGCTGCATTTCGTCCACCGCTATCCCGGCCTCAAGGTCGCCGATCTCCTGGACGTGCTGCGCATCACCAAGCAATCGCTGGGACGGGTTCTCAAGCAATTGCTCGACGAAGGGTATATCGTGCAGAAGACCGGCAACAACGACCGCCGGCAGCGCCTTCTTTTCGCTACCGCAAAGGGGGAGGCGCTGGTGGCGAAACTCGCGGGCCTGCAGACCGACCGCATCAACCGCGCGCTGGCCGATCTCGGACCGTCAGGCGCCGATACGGTCCGCCAGTTCCTGCGGGCGATGATCGACCAGGACGATCCCGACAAGGTGCTGGAAACGATTCTGCGAACCGGCAACGCAACCGCAAAGGAATAAGCGTGATCCAGGCTGCCATCATCGCGCGAACCCCGCCGCAACCGGCCGACGACGCCCCGCATCTGCTGCTGGTCGACGACGACCGCCGCATCCGCGACCTGCTGTCGCGCTTTCTCGCCGGCGAGGGCTACCGCGTCACCACGGCGATGGGCGCCAAGGACGCCCGCGCCAAGCTAATCGGCCTGCATTTCGATCTCTTGATCCTCGACGTGATGATGCCCGGCGAAACCGGGTTCGATCTGGCCCGCTTCATCCGCACCTCGTCGTCGGTGCCGATCATCATGCTGACGGCGCGCCATGAGGCGCAGGCCCGCATCGAGGGCCTGCAGATCGGCGCCGACGACTATGTCGCCAAGCCGTTCGAGCCGCGCGAACTGGTGCTGCGGATCGGCAATATCCTCAAGCGCAGCGCGCCGCCGCCGGTGGAGATGCTGGAGCAGGCCGCGTTCGGGCCCTACGTCTTTCATCTGGAGCGCGGCGAACTGCGCCAGGGCGAGGACGCCGTCCATCTGACCGATCGCGAACGCGACATGCTGCGGATTCTGGCGATGGCACGCGGCGAGACCGTGCCGCGCAGCGCGCTGACCGGCAACGGCACCGTCAACGAGCGCGCGGTCGACGTGCAGATCAACCGCCTGCGGCGCAAGATCGAACGCGATCCCGCCAATCCGCTGTTCCTGCAGGCGGTGCGCGGCATCGGCTATCGCCTGGTCGCCTCCCCTTGAGCCATTTCGGATGAGCACGCTCGACACCGGCATGACCCTGATCCGCACCGCGTCCCGGCGCGTCTCTGCGGCCAATAGCTGGATGGGCAACGCGTTCAAGGGCTGGATGCCGACCGGGCTCTATGCCCGGGCGCTGCTGATCATGATCGTGCCGATGGTGGTGTTGCAGTGGGTGGTGGCGTTCGTGTTCTTCGAACGGCACTGGAGCAACGTGACGCAGCATCTGTCTGCGGCTGTCGTCCAGGACATCGCCACCCTGATCGACGTCTACAAGGTCTATCCGCAGGACAGGGACCGCGCGCAGTTGCGGCGCATCGCCCAGCAACGGCTGGGGCTGGTGGTGGATTTCCTGCCCGCTGGCGACATGCCTCCGCCCGGCCCGAAACCGTTTTTTTCGCTGCTCGATCAGTCGCTCTCGGCGCAGCTTGGCCGGCAGATCGGCAAGCCGTTCTGGATCGACACCGTCGGCCGTTCCAATCTGCTGGAAATCCGCATCCAGCTCGATGACGCGGTGATGCAGATCTTCGCCCAGCGCAGCGCGGCCTATGCCTCGAATTCGGAGATCTTCCTGTTCTGGATGTTCGGCACCTCGTCAATCCTGCTGATCGTCGCCTGGCTGTTCCTGCGCAACCAGATCAAGCCGATCCTGCGCCTGGCGGACGCCGCCGAAAGCTTCGGCAAGGGCCGCGACGCCCCGAACTTCAGGCCCCGCGGCGCGCGCGAAGTGCGCCGCGCCGCGCAGGCCTTCCTCGAAATGAAAGCGCGCGTCGAGCGCTCGATCGAACAGCGCACCGCGATGCTGGCCGGCGTCAGCCACGATCTGCGCACCATCCTGACCCGCTTCAAGCTCGAACTGGCGCTGATCGGCGACAGTCCGGAAGTCGACGGCATGCGGCGGGATGTCGACGAGATGTCCGGCATGCTCGAGGATTATCTGGCGTTTGCGCGCGGCGACAGCGGCGAGCAGGCGCAGCCGACCGACATGGCGGCGGCGCTGGAGGAATTGCGCAGCGACGCCGAGCGCAACGGCCACACCGCGACGGTGGCGTTCCACGGCCTGCCGGTGGTGACGGTGAAGCCGGCCTCGTTCAAGCGCTGCCTTGCCAACCTCGTCTCCAACGCCGCAAGGCATGCAGGCGCGATTTCAATCACCGGCCACCGCGATCACCGCTATTTGACGATCACGGTCGACGACGACGGACCCGGCATTCCGCCCGACATGCGCGAGGAAGTGTTCAAGCCGTTCCTGCGGCTGGACGGCGCCCGCAACCAGGATGAAGGCGGCACCGGCTTAGGCCTGGCGATCGCCCGCGACATCGCGCGCTCGCATGGCGGTGATATCATGCTCGGCGACAGCCCGATGGGCGGCCTCCGCGCCGCGGTGCGGGTACCGGTGTAAGCTTCTCCCTCGCCCCGCGCTTGCGGGGTCGAGACGAGCGAAGCTCGCTCTTAAAGGGTCGGGGTGAGGGGCTGTCTCCCCGTCAAGATTTAGAGTTGTGGCAATCACCGTGTCCTGCCCCTCACCCGAAATTCGCTATCGCGAATTTCGACCTCTCCCCGCAAAAGAGCGGGGCGAGGTTAAGAAAGACCGCAAGCGGGGCGAGATGCACCGAGTTCTCGTTCGTCGATTCGGCCCAATACCAGAATCACTTCGGCGCGCCGGGCACCAGGCCCTTGAGCTTATCGGCGTCCTTGACGTTCATCTTGAAGCCGCCGGGCATCACGATGTCGCCCGGCTTCTGATCGGGCTTGCAGGCTCCCAGCCATTTGGCCTCGATCGTCATCGTGGTGTCGCGCGGCGGGCCGGCCGCGCCGCGCTCGCTGTGCGAGGTGGTCTTGACGGTGTAGGCGGAATTGAAATCGCCCGTGGTCTCGGAATGCGACGTCATCGACATGCCGGCGATGCTGCACACGGAATCGCTGACGTAACCGGTCGCGGTCTTCTGGATATCGTTTTTGGAACAGGCTTCCTTCGTCATCGGCGAGGCCGCGGCGGTCATCGCCTTGTCGGTGGTCTCGTCGGTGCAATGCTGCATCGTCATCTCCGGCAGCGGCGAACCGGTGCGGACCATCCTGATTTCCCACAGGCCGGCCTTGCGAACGGGTAATTCCACCGCCCGCGCCTCCACTGCCGGCAGTAGCGCCAGCAGGCAAGTCAAAAGACCAAACCAAAGAAGCTGTCGCGACATGCTTCGCGCCCCCCAAAGAATTGCTTCGGTCAGAACAGTGGTTTCCGTCAGGCTGGTGCTGCTCAGTAGTAGGTGCTCAGCGGCCGTTCATTGGCGCCATAGGGCACCCAGCGGCAGGCAAAGGAAATGTAGCCGCCATAATGCGGCTCCACGGCGAGGAATTTCACCACCTTGCCATACGAGGCGCAGTGATCGACCGCGCGCTGCCGGACATCGATCTCCCTCGCCAGCGGATAGGCGATGATCCCGCCGGTATCGTTGCCCTTGACCGCCGGCACCCAATCGGCCCGCGCCGGCGCGGATGGCAGCATCCCGCCGACCAGCATCCCAGATATCGCAACCAGGCGCGCGGCCCCCATGATTCGCATCGCAGACTCCATTTGGCTCAGGCTACCTTAAAGCGCATCGCCCGCCATGAAAAGAACGGCCGGCGGTTCGAGCGCCGGGTTGTCGGCAGGTGTTGCCGCGCTGCACTTGACCTTGTGCGGGCTTCGCGGCACCGTTGGCAGGTCGGATCGTCAGGCGGATTCCCATGCGCGACCTCTCCACCTCCCTTAAAAAAACCGGTCTTGGCGCCGCGCTCGGCGTCCTGTTCGGCCTCGTGGCCTTTGGCGAGGCCGCCCAGGCGGCCAATCCGCTGGAGCTTAATTTCTGGCTGTCCGGCCCGCGCTATGAGGGGCGGGTCAAGCCTTGCGAAGCAGCCCTTGGAACCATCACCTCGCAGTTCCGGGAGAAGGAAAGCACCTTCTGGAACTCCGCGCTGGAGATCACCGCCTACGGCCAGATCCATGAAACCGCGTTCCGGCCCTGGCAGTCCGATAACATTCCGCGCCGCTATTGCAGCGGCGACGTCATGCTGAGCGACGGCAAGATGCGCACCGTGCATTACTCGATCATCGAAGACGGCGGTTTTGCTGGCTTCGGCCAGGGCGTCGAATGGTGCGTGACCGGGCTCGACCGCAACTGGGCCTATAATCCCGGCTGCAAAGCCGCCCGGCCCTGAGTTCCAGCCTCGATTTGCCAGCCAGGCGGCGCCGTGCCCGCCGGGTTTTCCATTTTGTTCTTGAAATGTTCTCGTCACCTGCTAGGCTGCCCGGCGGTTTAGGTAGGGGGCGTCGCCATGTCGGATTTTCGGTTGGCCTGGATGTTTCGGTCTTTGATCTCGCTCGGCCTGCTCACTTTTGCGGCAGTGGCGGCATCGGCGCAGGACCGCCGGCAGAATGCCCCCGGCGAGTTCGATTATTACGTGCTGTCGCTGTCATGGTCGCCCTCCTTCTGCGAGGAGACCTCCGAGCGCGGCAACGGGGGGCGCGCGCAGGCCCAGTGCGGCGGACGGCCGTTTTCCTTTGTGGTCCACGGCCTGTGGCCGCAATACGACCGCGGCTTTCCCGAATACTGCCAGCGGCCGTCGCCGCGGCTCGACCGCAACATCATGTCGTCGATGCTGGATCTGATGCCGGCGCCCGGGCTGATTTTCAGTGAATGGGACAAGCACGGCACCTGCTCCGGACTTCCGGCGCGGGCCTATTTCGAAATGATCCGGAAAGCCCGCTCGGCCGTGAAAATCCCGCCGGAATATCTCGAACTGTCCGAGCCGAAAAGCGTTGCGCCCGCCGAGGTCGAGGACGCCTTCATCAAGGTCAATCCGGGCCTTGGCAACGCCGCGATCGCGGTGACATGCAACAGGACGCGGCTCAGCGAGGTGCGGATCTGCCTGAGCAAGGATCTGCAATTCCGTTCCTGCGAGGAAATCGACCGCCGCGCCTGCCGCCGTGACCAGGTCACGATGCCGCCGATCCGCGGCGGGTAAGAGCGCAGCACCTGCCCCGGATGCTGCGCAGCGCGCCGCTCTTGCGGCGTGGTGCGCTGCTGATCCGGGGCCCATGTCACCTTGCGGCGTGTAGGTCCCGGCTCTGCGGAGCAGCGCGAAGGGCGCTGCACCGCGTCCGGGACACGAGGCGAGCGTCTCTTTGCTCATTCGGTCACCGTGGCGTACTGCTGCGCCATGAATTACCGTCACGCCTTTCATGCCGGCGGCTTTGCCGACGTCATCAAGCACATCGTGCTGGTGCGCATTCTCATCTATCTGCAGGACAAGCAGGCCGCGTTTCGCGTCATCGACACCCATGCCGGTGCGGGGGTCTACGACCTGACATCGGAGGAAGCGCGCCGCGGCGGCGAGTGGCTGACCGGCATTGCGCGCATCATGGCCGCGCGGTTCTCGGAAAAAACCGCGCCGCTGCTAAAGCCCTATCTCGACATCGTCAGGGCCTTCAACCCGGAGCGCGACCTGAAGGCCTATCCGGGCTCGCCGCTGATCGCCCGGGCGCTGCTGCGGCCGCAGGATCGCCTGACCGCGTGCGAAGTCGAACCGAAGGCCCGCAAGCACCTGATCGACGCGCTGCGCCGCGACGCCCAGGCCCGCGTGGTCGACCTCGACGGCTGGACGGCGTTGCCGGCTTTCGTGCCGCCGAAAGAGCGCCGCGGCCTGGTCCTGATCGATCCGCCCTACGAGCGGAAGGACGAGTTCGAACGCCTGGCCGCGGGCTTCGCCGAGGCCTTCGCGAAATGGCCGACCGGCAGCTATCTGTTGTGGTACCCGGTGAAAAGCCGCCGCGCCACCGACAGCCTCGCGCGAAGGGTCGCCGAGGTGGCGGGCTCGAGCAAGCCTCCCGGAAAAGCCCTGCGTCTGGAGTTCAGCGTCGCGCCGCAGGCTGAAGGATCAGCGCTGGCCTCCGCCGGCCTGTTGATCGTCAACCCGCCATGGACGCTGGCCGGCGAACTCAAGGCAATCCTGCCGGAGCTGGAAAAGCCGCTGGGCCAGGGCGGCGCCGGGCGGTTCAGGCTCGAGACGCCCAAAGCCTAGGTGCGGCGCGAAAAGTCCGATTTGGACCGTAGGCAATTTGCCGGGAACCGTATTATGCTGAGCTCCATTAGGACCGGCTTTACGTTCCGCTTCCGCGAATGGTAGCGGCGGAGTGACAAGGCCTCTCACAATTTCAAGACGGATCGGCGCTTGCCGCCTAATCCGCCCAAATGGCCAGCTCTCCGGTAGCGCAGCTCCGGTCGGGCCGCTGCGCAGGCGCGCGCAGCGGTGGAGAGTGACGGGGAGGAGTTTCCCGATGGCCATGACTGGTACGGTCAAGTTCTTCAATGGAGAACGTGGCTATGGCTTCATCAAGCCCGATGACGGCGGTCGCGATGTGTTCGTTCACATCACCGCGGTCGAGCGGGCGGGGTTGAAGGATCTGACCGAAGGACAGCGTATCACATTCGAGGTCGAACCGGACAAGAAGGGCAAAGGCCCCAAGGCGGTCAACCTGGTGATTTCATCCTGAGTGCTTGTTTCAATTTTGCCGCGGCACATTCGCTGTCGTCATGCCCGGGCTTGACCGACGAGTTCAGTTGCCCGGAAAAAAATCCCGGCCGCGAGAAGCGGCCGGGAGGTTGCGACAGGATGTTTTCTTGTTGCTATCAGAAGTGATAGTTGATGCCGGCGCGGAACAGCCCGAACCGGTAACCGTTCGGCACGCCGGTGATGGTGAAGTTCTGGTTGGAAAGATCGACGTAGAGATATTCGGCCTTGGCGCTCCAGTTCGGGGCGAAGCCGAATTCGGCGCCGACGCCCGCGGTCCAGCCCGCGGTGGTATGGGATTCCGACAGGCCGAAGGTCTCGCCGCGCAATTCGCCGAATGCCAGACCGCCGGTGCCGTAGAACAGAATGTTGCTGAGGGCATAGCCGGCCCGGCCCCGCAGCGTGCCGAACCAGGGGTTCGAGAACTTCCACGGCGCGAATGTATCGTCGGCGCCGCTCGCCTGGATGTCGCCTTCGACACCGAACACAAACGGACCGGTTTGCCAGTTGTAGCCGCCCTGAACGCCGCCGGCGAAACCCGACGGGTTGGTCGGATTGTTGGCGACCGAGCCCCAGGCATAACCGATATTGCCGCCGAGATAGAGGCCGGCCCAGCTATAGGCATTGAGCGGCTGATTGACGGTGTAAGCGCGCGATCCGTAAGGAAGGTCGGCCGCCCGCGCCGACGCCGTCCAATCCGCCGCGATCAACGCAACGGCCCCAATTACGAATTTTTTCATCGCACTCTCCCACGCAACGGCCGCGGCCGCCCAAATCCGCGCTCCGAACAAGCAGCGCAAGGCAGACCGGCATGGCTACGGAATTCCACTTTTTACCGATAAGATTTATCGAGACTTTTAAGTTAAAGGCTTGTTAAGGCCGGTTACCGCCCGCTCAGCATTCTTAAGAAAGCGTTACCGAAAGCGCGGGACCGCCTTGCCGCCCGATGCTGGCGATGCGCCCCGCCAAGTCCTAGTTTAGGCCCATGAATCACGACCCGACCGACAGCCCGAAGATGCCGGCTTCCCAACAGCCGGATTTGCCGCCGCAAGAGCTGGCCGCAGGCGATATCGATTCGGCGACGCCCGGCGCCGAGGAGGAAGACGAGGCGCGACTGCCGGAAGTTGCAGAGGACAACGAGGCGGTGGCGGAGGGCCGGCTTGCGGTCGGCCACGCCGCGATCGAAAATGCGGTGCGGCTGGCCCCGACCTCGCCCGGCGTCTATCGCATGCTGAACAATGCCAGCGACGTGCTTTATGTCGGCAAGGCCAAGAATGTCCGCAAGCGGCTCTCCTCCTACGCCAGGGTGAGCGCGCCGCAGCCGGCCCGCATCCTGCGCATGATCGCAGCCACCGTCTCAGTCGAGATCATCTCGACCTCGACCGAAACCGAGGCGCTGCTGCTCGAGGCCAATTTGATCAAGCAGTTGCGGCCGCGCTTCAACGTGCAGCTGCGCGATGACAAATCGTTTCCCTATATTCTGATCACCGGCGATCATTGGGCGCCGCAGATCCTCAAGCATCGCGGCGCGCAAACCCGCCCCGGGCAATATTTCGGGCCGTTCGCTTCCGCCGGCGCGGTCAACCGCACCATCACGGCGCTGCAGCGCGCCTTTCTGGTGCGCTCCTGCACCGACGGATTTTTCGAAAGCCGCACCCGCCCTTGCCTGCTCTATCAAATCCGGCGCTGTTCCGGGCCCTGTACCGGCGAGATCGATTTTCCCGGCTATACCGAGCTGGTGCGCGAGGCCAAGGATTTCCTTTCCGGCCGCAGCCGCCTGGTGAAGCAGGAACTGGCGGGCGAAATGGAAAAGGCCTCCGCCGAGCTCGCCTTCGAGACCGCGGCCCTTTACCGTGATCGCCTCGCCGCGCTGTCGGCGATCCAGTCGCAGCAGGGCATCAATCCGCGCACGGTGGAGGAAGCCGACGTGTTCGCCATCCATCAGGAGGGCGGCTATTCCTGCGTCGAGGTGTTCTTCTTCCGCACCGGTCAGAACTGGGGCAACCGCGCCTATTTTCCGCGCGCGGAGAAATCCTTCACGCCGGAGGAAGTTTTGGCCTCGTTCCTCGCGCAATTCTACGACGACAAGCCGCCGCCGAAACTCATCCTGCTGTCGCACGCAATCGAGGAAAGCGAGCTATTGGCGGATGCGCTCTCCATCAAGGCCGGCTTCAAGGTGGAAGTCACTACGCCCCGCCGCGGTGAAAAGAAGGAGTTGATCGCCCACGCGCTCACCAATGCGCGCGAGGCGCTGGGGCGCAAGCTCGCCGATACCGCCACCCAGGGCCGGCTGCTGGCCGGGCTCGTCACCACGCTCGGGCTGCCGCATCCGCCGAAGCGGATCGAGGTCTACGACAACAGCCACATCCAGGGCACCAACGCAGTCGGCGCCATGATCGTGGCGGGGCCGGACGGCTTCATCAAGAATCAATACCGCAAGTTCAACATCAAGTCGGAAGGGCTGACGCCGGGCGACGACTACGCGATGATGCGCGAGGTGCTGCAGCGGCGCTTCAAGCGGCTATTGGCGCCGGCTGCCGAAGGCGACGCCGCCAGGCCGAAAGCGGACGATGATTCGTTCCCGCAATCGCCCGACCTCGTCATCATCGATGGCGGCCGCGGCCAGCTCAACGCCGTCCGGGAGATTTTCGATGGCCTGGGACTGACCAAGGTATCGCTGTTGGCGGTGGCAAAAGGGCCGGACCGCGATGCCGGGCGCGAAACCCTGTTCATGCCGGACCGCGAACCCCTAAAACTCGAGCCGCGCGATCCCGTGCTGTATTTCATCCAGCGGCTGCGCGACGAGGCGCATCGCTTCGTGATCGGCTCGCACCGCAAGCTGCGCAAAAAGGATATCCGCGAGGCCGGCTTGCAGGAGATTCCCGGCATCGGCCCGTCACGCAAACGTGCCTTGCTGCATCATTTCGGAACCCTGAAGGAGATCGAGCGGGCCTCGATCGCCGATCTCGGCAAGGTACCCGGGGTCAGCGCCGAAAGCGCACGCAAGATTTTCGAGTTTTTCCACGCCCAGCCGGGCTAAAGCTGGGTTTCCATTCACATTGGCGTCGTCTCCGGCGGATCATGTGCGCCCCACGGTTGACCTAAGGGATCAGGCGGTATTGGTAAGAGAAATGAACATCGCAACGACGAAAAGTGCAGCGAAAAGCTCGCTGTCCCTGCCCAATATCCTGACCTATGCGCGTATCGCCGCCATCCCGGTGGTGGTCGGCTGCATCTATGCGCAGGCCATCATGGACGGCCCTTTGTGGCTGCGCTGGGTGGCGCTGGCCGTGTTCATCGCCGCCGGAGTTACCGATTTTCTCGATGGCTACTATGCGCGAATCTGGGACCAGCATTCGGCGTTCGGCCGCATGCTCGATCCGATCGCGGACAAGCTGCTGGTCGCATCCTGCCTGTTGATGCTGGCCGCCGACGGCATCATTCACGGCTGGACGCTGTGGGCCGCCATCGTGATCCTGTGCCGCGAAATCCTGGTGTCGGGGTTGCGAGAATACCTCGCGGCGTTGCGGGTCAGCGTTCCCGTCACCAAGCTTGCGAAGTGGAAGACGACCATCCAGCTGGTCGCGATCGGATTCCTGCTTGCCGGCGAAGCCGGCGACCAGGTGATCCCGATCACCACCCAGACCGGCCTGCTGCTGCTGTGGGTCTCGGCGATCTTCACGATCTACACCGGCTGGGACTATTTTCGCGCCGGCATCCATCACCTCATCAAGGAGGATGAGGCATGAAGGTCAAGTATTTCGCCTGGGTGCGCGAACGGGTCGGCAAGGCTGAAGAAACCGTCGAGCCGCCGCCGAGCGTCCGCACCGTCGGCGATCTGATCGCGTGGCTGACGGAGCGCGGTGAGACCTATGCCTACGCGTTCGAAAAGCCGCGCGTGATTCGCGCCGCGATCGACCACGCCCATGTCAAACCGGATGCCGCGATCGCCGGCGCCCGCGAGATCGCCTTCTTCCCGCCGATGACCGGCGGTTGATCCGTTTTCAAACATCGCGATGACCGCATGACCGCCAATGTGACCATCCGCATCCAGGAAGCCGATTTCGACATCGCCCGCGAGATCGCCGCGCTGACGAAGGGGCGTACAGACATCGGCGCGGTCGTGAGTTTCTCCGGGATTTGCCGGGGCAGCGAAGGCAGCGAGGCCATCGCGGCGCTGACGCTCGAACATTATCCTGACATGGCGGAAGCCGAAATCGCGCGGCACACCGAGACCGCGATGTCGCGCTGGCCGCTCACGGGTGTGACCGTCATCCATCGCGTCGGCCGCATCATGCCCGGCGATAATATCGTGCTGGTGCTGACGGCGTCGCAGCACCGGCAGGCTGCGTTCCAGGCGGCGGAGTTCCTGATGGACTACCTGAAGGCCAATGCGCCGTTCTGGAAACGCGAGGAAGGCGCCGATCGAACGGGCTGGGTCGAGGCGCGCCACGACGACGACGCGGCGGCTGCGCGCTGGACCAAATCCTGATGGCGCGGCGCGCGAAACCGGCTGCCCGGCGCCGCGCCGCTGCATCGAGATTTCCGAAAGTGAAATTTCCGAAACTTGCCGCCGGCGAGCTCAAGACGCTGCTCGACTTCGTCCGCTATGCGGTGAGCCGCTTTGTCGAGGCCAAACTGGTGTTCGCGCACGGCACCACCGATCCGGTAGCCGAGGCGGCATTTCTGGTGTGCGAAACCCTGCATCTGCATCCCGACCAGTTCGAGACCTTCGCGACCGCGCGGGTCACCGCAATGGAGGCCAAAGCGATCCTCGAGCTGATCGCCCGCCGCGTTATTTCGCGAAAACCTGCCGCTTATCTCGTCAACAAGATCTACATGCGCGGCCTGCCCTTCTATGTCGACGAGCGCGTGATCGTGCCGCGCTCCTTCATCGGCGAACTGCTGGACTCCCATTTCGGCGGCGAGCGTGACGACGACGACGCACTGATCGACGATCCCGATACGGTTGAAAGCGTGCTCGACCTCTGCACCGGCTCGGGATGCCTTGCCATCCTCGCCAGCCGGAATTTCCCGAATGCGCACATCGACGCGGTCGATATCTCAAAGGACGCGCTGGACGTCGCCGCGCATAACGTTGCCGACTACGGGCTCCAGGACAGGGTGACGCTGCACCGCGGCGACCTGTTTGGGCCCCTTGGCAACAAGCGTTACGACCTGATTATCTCCAACCCACCCTATGTCGACGCGCTGGGCATGGCGGCGTTGCCGCGCGAATGCCGCGCCGAGCCGAAAATAGCCTTCGACGGCGGCGCCGACGGGCTCGATCTCGTCCGCCGCATCCTGAAGGAGGCGCACCAGCATCTAACTCCAGAGGGTGGACTGTTGTGCGAGATCGGCCGTGGCCGCGCGCTCCTGGAGGCCGCCTTCCCGCAATTGCCGCTGCTGTGGCTCGACACCGAAGAGTCCGACGGCGAAGTGTTCTGGATCGGCGCTTCCGATCTCTGAGTTCCCTGTCCCATCAAGCTCTTCACGCTTATGTCGGCTACCGGAAATAGCCGCGTTGTCCTGTGATAAGCGTGCTAACAAGGCCATGCAGCAAATGAAATGGAAGTCCTCCGGGGCTATGTGATCGATGGCCGGCCCGACCGCTCCGCAGGAGTTCCTGAAGGCCGAAAATGTCGGCCTGCGCATGCTGCTCGAACAGGCCGGCATCGACGCCAGGGCGCTGCTGGCGCAGGCCGGTATCGACGCCGCCGAGCGCGAGACCGCCGACCGGCTGCAAAAGCTCATTCTCGAGGAGCTGCATCACCGCATCAAGAACACGCTGGCGACGGTCAGCGCCATAGCCTCGCAGAGCCTGCGCACCGCCGACAGCATCGAGCACGGCCAGCAGGCGATCGAAAGCCGGCTGCTGGCGCTCGGCCGCGCGCACGATCTGTTGCTACAGGCGCAATGGTCGAGCGCCAGCCTTGCGCACATCGTCAAGGGCGCGACCGAGCCTTATGACAGTAAGGGCGAGAACAAGTTTTCAATTGAAGGCCCTGATTTCAAGATCAGCTCCGGTGCCGTGATCGCATTGGCGATGACGCTCAACGAACTCTGCACCAACGCCACGAAATTCGGTGCGCTGTCAGTGCCGGCGGGACGTGTACAAATCGCATGGACCGTCGATCCGAGCAATGAGCGGCTGCGCTTGGCCTGGACCGAAACGGGAGGCCCTGACGTCCGTGCGCCGACCCGTCAAAGTTTTGGCACCCGGCTGATCGAGACACTCGGCAAGCAGTTGAACGGTAAAGTTGAACTGACTTACGCCCCAAACGGCTTGGTCTACGCCCTGGATGTCCCGCTGAACTCCCTCAAACCGCCCGATTGAGCGCAAATAGTGTGGGCCATGGCGTTCCCGTCCAGCGACGAAGCTGATAGTTTCTCGCGTAAAGCCGCCACGCCCCAAAACTCAAAAGAGGCCCCCATGCTCGACAAGAGCCCACGCCCCGCCGCCGTCAACGTGCCCAACGACCTCGCTGCGCACTGGATGCCGTTCACCGCCAACCGGGCCTTCAAAAAGGCGCCGCGACTGCTCGCCGGCGCCAAGGACATGCATTATTTCACCGTCGACGGCCGCAAGATCATCGACGCCGCGTCGGGCATGTGGTGCACCAATGCCGGCCATGGCCGCAGCCAGATTTCGGCGGCGATCGCCAAGCAGGCCGAGACCCTGGATTATGCGCCGCCGTTCCAGTTCGGCATTCCGCAGGCCTTCGAGCTCGCAAGCCGGATCGCCGAGCTTGCGCCGAAAGGCCTCGACCACGTGTTCTTCTGCAATTCCGGATCGGAGGCCGCCGACACCGCGCTCAAGATCGCGCTGGCCTATCATCAGACCCAGGGCCAGGGCACACGCACCCGCCTGATCGGCCGGGAGCGCGGCTATCACGGCGTCGGCTTCGGCGGCACGTCGGTGGGCGGCATCGTCAACAACCGCAAGATGTTCGGCACGCTCTTGGCCGGCGTCGATCACCTGCCCCACACCTATGACCGCGAAAAGCAGGCCTTCACCAAGGGCGAGCCGGAATATGGCGCCCATTTCGCCGACGAGATGGAGCGTCTCGTCAACCTGCATGGCGCCTCCACCATCGCTGCCGTCATCGTCGAGCCGATGGCGGGATCGACCGGCGTGCTGCCGCCGCCGAAGGGCTATCTCAAGCGGCTGCGCGAAATCACCCAGAAACATGGCATTCTCCTGATTTTCGACGAGGTCATCACCGGCTATGGCCGGCTCGGTTATGCCTTTGCCGCGGAACGCTACGGCGTGCTGCCGGACATGCTCACCTTCGCCAAGGGCATCACCAACGGCGCGGCCCCGATGGGCGGCGTGATCGTGCGCGACACCATCCACGACGCCTTCATGAGCGGCCCGGAGCACCTGGTGGAACTGGCACACGGCTACACCTATTCGGCGCATCCCTTGGCCTGCGCCGCGGGGCTGGCGACGCTGGATATCTACCGCGACGAAAAGCTGTTCGAGCGGGCCAACAGACTGGAGCCCAGATTCGCCGATGCCGTGATGTCGCTGAAGGGCCAGCCCAATGTGGTGGATATCCGCACCGTGGGCCTGACCGCGGGCATCGACCTGGCGCCGCGTCCGGATCTGCCGGGCAAGCGCGGCTTCGACGCGCTCAACAGCGCCTTCCACGACAACGACCTGATGCTGCGTATCGCCGGCGACACCCTGGCGCTGACGCCGCCCTTGATCATCAGCGAGGACCAGATCGGCGAGGTCATCGAAAAGGTCACCAAGGTGATCCGCGCGGTGGCCTAGGTTTTCCACCTCTCCCCGTCGTTTACGGGGAGAGGTCGAAATTCGCGTGGCGAATTTCGGGTGAGGGGCGGGCACGGTGCTCACAACTCTTGGCTTGAGGGGAGACAGCCCCTCACCCCGACCCTCCAAGAGCGAGCTTCGCTCGTCTCGACCCGCAGGGCGGGGCGAGGGAGCACACCGCCGCCACAGCCACGGACGAGCCGTTGGAACACCCCGTTCCGGGGCGCGCCGAAAGAACACTAGCCTTTCGAATCAACATTGATGCTAAGGTTGCGGCGCCGGGGGGCGAAACAGACTTGTGTGGGGCGCTCCCGAACTTGGGGGCGTTGCGCGCGACATGATCCGCATTTCCACGATTTTCATCGCCATCTGCATGGTACTGGTCGCCGCCTCGCTCGGCCTGGTCCTGTATTCCATGGCCGGCATCAGCGGAACGGAATCCGCCATCGTCGCGCTCACCGCGCTGACCTTCCTGATCCTCTACAACGCCGTGTCGATGCGGTTGCGCGACCGCACCGATGTCGGCGGCCAGATTGCGGATCTGTCGCGCGGCACCGCCGACCTGGCGCGTCAGGTGGCCGAATTCGGCCGCCGTCTCGCCGCCGTCGAGGGCCGCCTGGTGTCGGCAAATTCGGCCAGCTCCGACCGCATTGCGGCCGTGACCGGCGAGATCGGCGAACTCGGCACGCTGGTCAAGCAGCTTGCGGTTTCCGTCGCCAGCCATGACGACATGCTGGCCGCGAGTGCGGCGGCCGCTGCTGCTGCAGCCGCGGCTGTCGTCAAACGGGATGACGAGCGGCAAAAGGAGCTGCCGTCATCCGCCGAAGCTGGCGCTCATGCGGCGGTGCCCGCCGCCACGGCACCGGCGACAGCAGCCACCGGCGACGCCGCGCCCTCGCGCAGCCGGGCGCAAATCCTCACCGCGGTAAAAAACGCGGTGGAGGAGAACCGGATCGACATCTTTCTGCAGCCGATGGTGACCTTGCCGCAGCGCAAGGTGCGCTTCTACGAAGCCGTGACGCGGCTGCGCGACGAAAAGGACCAGGTTCTCGTCGCCGACGATTTCATCAAGATTGCGGAAACCGCCGGGCTGATCGGACGCATCGACCACATGGTGATGCTGAAATGCGTGCAGGTGCTGCGCCGGCTGATGGTCCGCAACAAGGACGTCGGCGTATTCTGCAATGTGGCCGCGGCTACCCTGGGCAATCCAACCACCTTCGCGCAATGCCTGGATTTCCTCGAAGCCAATCGCGCGCTAGCGCCGTCGCTTGTGCTCGAATTCAAGCAGGCGACGTTTCGCAATCTGGGCCCGACCGAGACCGAACATCTCGCGGCGCTGGCGCAGCGCGGCTACCGCTTCTCGATCGATCACGTCACCGACTTGCGGATCGAGCCGCGCGAACTGGCCGACCGCGGCGTCCGCTTCATCAAGGTGCCGGCGGCATTGCTGCTCGACCAAAGGCAGAACTCGGCGTCCGACATTCACCCCTCAGACCTGTCGGACCTGCTCGGCCGCTTCGGCATCGACCTGATTGCCGAACGGATCGAAGGCGAGCGCGCGGTGGTCGATCTGCTCGATTACGACGTGCGGTTCGGGCAGGGGTTTCTGTTTGCACCGCCCCGGCCGTTGCGCCCCGAAGGCGCATCTGCTACCGGCGGAGCCGCCCCCAACAAGACCCAGGACTCCAATGGCTCCGGCAGGACAGCTACGATCGAGGCTGCGGCAATCGATTCGCCGCGGGCGACCGGCAACGCCGCGCTGGCGCGGCGCGCCGCCGGTCCGGCGGCCTGACCGGCAATCCAGGCCATGACGTCACTCAGGTATGTCGAGAGGCTGCGCGACCTCGTCGGCGGCGTCGATGTCGTGCTCAGCGATATCTGGGGCGTGGTGCACAACGGGCTGATGGCATTTCCAGATGCCTGCGACGCGCTTCATCGCTTTCGCGCCCAGGGCGGCATCGTGATCCTGATCACCAACGCGCCGCGGCCCGCGGACTCCGTGCAGCGGCAATTGCGCAAGCTTCGCGTTGCCGACGACACCTATGACGCGATCGTCAGCTCGGGCGACCTGACCCGGCATTTCGTTGCCGATCATCCCGGCCGGAAAATGTTCCTGATCGGCCCGGAACGCGACAGTTCGATCCACCGCGGCCTTGCACCGGTGCTGGCGCCGCTGGAGCAGGCCGATTACATCGTCTGCACCGGCCTGTTCGACGACGAAACCGAATCGGCGGAAGACTATCGCGCCATGATGCTGCAGGCCCGCAAGCGCCGGCTGACGCTGGTCTGCGCCAACCCCGACATCGTGGTCGAACGCGGCGACCGCCTGATCTATTGCGCCGGCGCGATCGCCGAGCTCTATCGCGAGCTCGGCGGCGAGGTGATCTTCTACGGCAAGCCGCACCGGCCGATCTATGAGCGCGCCATGGCGCTTGCCGCCGAACGCAAGGGCCATGCAATGACGCTCAACCGCGTTCTGGCGATCGGGGATTCGGTGCGGACGGATCTGGCGGGCGCGCACGGCTTCGGAATCGATTGCCTGTTCGTGACCCGCGGCATCCACGCCGAGGATTTCGAGGGCATCGATCAGCTCGACCCGGCCTCGGTGAAGGAATTGTTCGGCCATCCGCCGCGGGCGCTGATGCGGGAGCTGAGGTGGTAGGATGTTGGTGGCGCCTCTTCTCCCTCGCCCCGCCCTTGCGGGGAGAGGGCTGGGGTGAGGGGCTGTCTCCCCGTCAAGACTTGGAGTTGTGGCAGGCGCAGTGCCCAGCCCCTCACCCGAAATTCGCTAGCGCGAATTTCGACCTCTCCCCGCAAAGAGCGGGGCGAGGTTAAGAAGGTCCGCAAGCGGCGAAGGGTGAAGAGAAAGTCTACGCGCTCACCGCGTCCGGGAATACCGCCTCGATCTTGGTCTTCAACGTGGCGGCGTTGAACGGCTTGACGATGTAATTGTTGACGCCGGCCTTCTTGGCGGCGATCACGTTCTCGGTCTTGGATTCCGCCGTGATCATGATGAACGGTGTGGTGGCGAGATTGGGATCGGCGCGAACCTCGCGCAAAAGGTCGTAGCCGGTCATCGGCTCCATGTTCCAGTCCGAGATCACCAGCCCGTATTTCTTGCCGCGCATCTTGTTCAGCGCCGCCGATCCGTCGCTGGCGTCGTCGATATTCTCGAAGCCGAGCTGCTTGAGAAGATTTCTGATGATACGGATCATGGTGTTGTAGTCATCCACCACCAGAACCGACATCGACGTGTCAACGGCCATCTTGGATCCCCCGCGCGAGACTTGACATCACAGACCAACAACCAGCCTGCCCAAGGCCGAGAGGCCCCGCAGTCCGCCCCAACCACTAGCATCAGCCATTAAACAGCCCGTTAACCGGCTGCAGCCCCGCTTGACTTGATTGGGGGCCCCGCGTCACGGTCCCCGCCCTGCCGATCCTCTGTTGAAGATTCCTTAAGATGACGCCTGGCTTTACCATTATCCGCGATACCACGCCCGCGGCCGCGATCCCCAAGGGAGCGGTGGTGGCGATGGGCAATTTCGATGGCGTGCACCTCGGCCACCGCGCGGTGATTGCGGCTGCCCTGCAGATGGCGCGCATCCATCAACAGCCGGCGCTGGCGGTGACGTTCGAGCCGCATCCGCGCCGCTTCTTCAGCCCGAACACCCCCCAGTTCAGGCTCACCGACGAGGCTGCAAAGCTGCGGCTCTTGGCCGGGACCGGGCTTGCGGGCGCGGTCGTGATGACCTTCGACAAGACCCGCGCCGGGACCACGGCGCAGGATTTCATTCACCATGATCTGATTGAGCGGCTCGGCATCAGCGGCATCGCGGTCGGCTACGACTTCCATTTCGGCAAGGGGCGCGTGGGCTCGCCCAGCCTGTTGGTCAATGAGGCACCCCGGCTCGGCATCGAGGTCGACGTGCAGCCCCACGTCGATATCGAGGAACGGCCGGTTTCCTCCAGCGCCATCCGCATGGCGCTGGCGGAAGGGCAGATCGAGGACGCGACCGCGATGCTGGGCGGACCCTGGTTTATTGCCGGCAAAGTGATCCACGGCGAGAAACGCGGCCGCGATCTCGGCTACCCCACCGCCAATATCCGGCTCGACAGGAATTGCGGCCTCAAGCACGGCATCTATGCGGTGCGGGTCGGGCTGGGTGCCGAGCGGCGCGATGGTGTCGCAAGCTTCGGCCGCCGCCCGACCTTCGACAATGGCGCCCCGCTGCTTGAAATCTTCCTGTTCGATTTCGATGGCGATCTCTATGGAAAAACGCTGGATGTCGCTTTCATCGGCTTTATCCGCGAGGAATTGAAGTTCGACAGCGTGAAAGCGCTGGTGGCCCAGATGGATGACGACTCAGCCCGCGCCCGCGAGCAGCTGGCGGCTGCGCCCGCGGCGTTCCCGAAGCTCGGGGAAATTAGCTGATTGTCGGCTCATTTGAGCAGGCGAGAGTCGAACGGCGCGCGGACAATCTCGGCCAAGACAATCTTGGCGGCATCCGGATGGGCAGGATTGAAAAGAAAGTTTTTGCCTTCATGGCTGATAGCCGACGGCACCTGCAACAATGCGCTTTCGGATCGATCGAGCCATCGATCTCCAACCTCCCGAGTTGCCATTGTCTTGGTCTGCCAATCCGCCGGCAACTCTTCGACAGCGATAGTCTCGATTGCAATGTCCGAAGGAGAAACAATACGCAGCAATTGGTAGGTCGGCGGAATCAGATCGCGGTCCATATGGACCAGCATCTCCAACAAGGCGCTCGATGGATGATCCGCGAGATAGACAATCCGCCTGCCCTGCGAATGCCATCTGCCGGCGGCCCTCAGACCTCCAATCCCCCGAAAGATCGCCATAGTTAGAAATCCGCCAGAGCTCCATCTCGGCGGCTCAGGCGAAGATTCCGTGGTCAATCCGTTCAAGCATCTCGCGAACGACGGCGGCGCCAAGTTCGTCCTTGAGTAGGTCGACAGGTCTTTGACCCGACAGAGTAGCATTCGGACGCTTCAACCAAGCATCGGCCCTTCTTTCATCGCCGAAAACACGGTCAGCGAGCGTCCTGACTTCGACCGTCCTGACGATTGCACCTTGCAGTCCATCGGGCACGACTTCGTCGACAAAGCGCTGCGCAACGACTTTGTCGTGCAATGCTCGCAACATTGAATGTATATCGTCACCGGAATCCGCCCGTCGGCGAAGTTCCTTCAGCCTCTCATATGCGTCGGCCAGCGGCTTGACGTTCATAGATTTCTCTCCAGTAATCAATAGATTAGTACCTTTAAAAAAATGCGCAACGGCTCCCGGATCGACAGTATAGCGGGCTTTGCGATTTCCCCGGCCGGCTGCTATGGAAAGCCCCATGTTTGCGCGGCGCACCATCAGCATTAGCGGCCCGGCTTCCGTCTGAGTTTCGGCTCAGCGCAAGACCGGGACCTTTCTGATTCATCCGCGATCAAATCGCGTTTTAGCGCCCTCCAAGCCAAACCAGAGCAATCATGTCCGAAAAGCCGCAAAAGTCCGACGTTACAGACTATTCCAAGACCCTGTTCCTGCCGCAGACGGAATTCCCGATGCGCGCCGGCCTGCCGCAGCGCGAGCCGGAAATCCTCAAGCACTGGAACGAGATCGGCCTCTACGACAGGCTGCGCGAGGCCGCCCGCGGCCGGGCGAAATTCGTGCTGCATGACGGCCCGCCCTACGCCAACGGCAACATCCATATCGGGCATGCCCTGAACAAGATCCTCAAGGACGTGGTGACCAAGAGCCAGCAGATGCTCGGCTTCGATTCCAACTACGTGCCGGGCTGGGACTGCCATGGCCTGCCGATCGAATGGAAGATCGAGGAAGAGAATTACCGCGCCAAGGGCAAGCAAAAGCCTGACTTCCGGGACTCCGCGGCGATGGTGGCGTTCCGCCGGGAATGCCGCGCCTATGCCGGATACTGGCTCGACGTGCAGCGCGAGGAATTCAAGCGGCTCGGCATCATCGGCGACTGGGATCACCCCTATGCGACGATGGATTATTTCGCCGAGGCCCAGATCGCGCGCGAGCAGATGAAATTCGCCGCCAACGGCACGCTGTATCGCGGCTCCAAGCCGGTGATGTGGAGTGTGGTGGAAAAGACCGCACTGGCGGAAGCCGAGGTGGAATACGAGGATTACACCTCGGATATGGTGTGGGTGAAGTTTCCGGTCGCGGAAGTCGAACTCGCATCCGGAGAGGATGTTTCGGCCGCGATCGTCGAGGCCGTGAGCGATGCCAGCATCGTGATCTGGACTACCACGCCGTGGACGCTGCCGGGCAACCGCGCCATCAGCTTCTCGTCGAAGATTGCGTACGGCCTCTATCGCGTCACCGAATCACCCGCGGACAACTGGGCCAAAGCCGGCGACCTCCTGATCCTGGCCGACCCGCTCGCGGATGCGGTATTCAAACAGGCGCGGGTGACCGGCTACGAGAAGGCCGGTGAAGTACCGGCGACCGCGCTCGCGGCCATGGAATGCGCGCATCCGCTCGCTCGCCTCGCCGGCGGCTACGAATTTCGCGTGCCTCTGTTGGAGGGCGACCACGTCACCGCCGATACCGGCACCGGTTTTGTGCATACCGCGCCGGGCCATGGCCGCGAGGACTTCGACGTCTGGATGTCGAACGCGCGTGCGCTGGAAGCGCGCGGCATCAACACCGCCATTCCCTATACCGTCGACGAGAACGGCGCCTTCACCGATCACGCCCCGGGCTTCACCGGAAAGCGCGTCATCGACGACAAGGGCGAAAAGGGCGACGCCAACGAGGCCGTGATCAAGGCCTTGATCGAAGCCGGCATGCTGCTGGCGCGCGGGCGCCTCAAGCATCAGTATCCGCATTCGTGGCGCTCAAAAAAGCCGGTGATCTTCCGCAACACGCCGCAATGGTTCATCGCGATGGACCAGCCGATTGCCGATGGCGGCAAGGCCAAGCCCGGCGACACGCTGCGCGTCCGCGCGCTGCACGCGATCTCGGTGACGCAATGGGTGCCGGCGTCGGGCCAGAACCGCATCAACGGCATGATTGCCAGCAAGCCGGACTGGGTGCTCTCGCGCCAGCGCGCCTGGGGCGTGCCGATCGCGGTGTTCGTGCGCGAAAGGGCCGACGGCTCGGCCGAAATCCTGAAAGACGATGCCGTCAACCAGCGCATCGCGGACGCCTTCGAGCGGGAAGGCTCCGACGCCTGGTACATGGATGGCGCGCGCGAACGGTTTCTCGGCTCACTCGCTAGCGAGGAGTGGAAGAAGGTGGACGACATCTGCGACGTCTGGTTCGATTCCGGTTCGACCCACGCTTTCGTGCTGGAAGATGCGGTGCACTTTCCGGGGCTCAAAGGCATCAAGCGCAAGGTCGATGGCGGCAAGGATACCGTGATGTATCTGGAAGGATCCGACCAGCATCGCGGCTGGTTCCAGTCGTCGCTCCTGGAAAGCTGCGGCACCCGCGGCCGCGCGCCGTTCGATATCGTGCTCACCCACGGCTTCACGCTCGACGAGAGCGGCCGGAAGATGTCGAAGTCGATCGGCAATACCGTCGAGCCGCAAAAAGTGATGGCGCAGTCCGGCGCCGATATCCTGCGGCTGTGGGTCTGTGCCACCGACTATGCCGACGACCAGCGCATCGGCCCGGAAATCCTGAAAAACACCATCGAGACCTACCGCAAGCTGCGCAACTCGATCCGCTGGATGCTGGGCACGCTGCATCACTTCAAGCGCAGCGACAAAGTCGCACATGCCGAGATGCCCGAACTGGAACGGCTGATGCTGCATCAGCTGGCAGGCCAGGCGGCGGTCGTGCGCCAGGCCTATGCCGAGTTCGACTACAAGACCATGGTCGCGAGTCTGTCGGCGTTCATGAACACCGAACTGTCGGCGTTCTATTTCGATATCCGCAAGGACACGCTGTATTGCGACCCGCCGTCGTCGCTGGCGCGCAAGGCGGCGCTGACCACGATCGACATCATTTGCGACGCGATCCTCCGCTGGTTCGCGCCGGTATTGAGTTTTACCTGCGACGAAGCGTGGCAGCTATACAGGCCGGACGCCGAGCCGTCGGTGCATCTGACGCTGTTCCCGGATGGCTTCGAGAACTTCCGCGACGAAAAGCTCGCCGCGAAATGGGAGATCATCCGCGACGTCCGTCGCGTCGTCACCGGGGCGCTCGAGGTCGAGCGCGCCGCCAAGCACATCGGCTCGTCGCTGGAAGCCTCGCCGCTGGTTTACGTGTCGGACAAGAACATTTTCGACACGCTGTTCGATGTCGATCTGGCCGAGGTCTGCATCACCTCGAACGCCATGGTTACCAGCGACGACGCACCGGCCGCCGCGTTCCGGCTGAGTGACGTGCCGGGCGTCGCCGTCGTGGTCGAAAAAGCCGTTGGCATCAAATGCGCGCGCTCCTGGAAGATCCTCCCCGATGTCGGCAGCGACCCCGAATATCCCGACGTTTCGCCGCGCGATGCCAGGGCGCTGCGCGAATGGAGGGCACTGGGAGTGAGCGTCTAAAAATCTATCGTCGCCCCGGCGCACGCCGGGGCCCATAACCACAGGCGTTTGAGATAGACAAAGAACGATGAACGAAGACCTTTCAGAACTGCTATGGCGCGGCGGCGCGATGAGCGCAATTGCGCTCACGCCAGGGGTCCCCGCTTTCGCGGCGACGACGTTGTGGTTTGTTTCGGGGGTCATGTGAACACCAACCTCCGCCCCGGCGTCATCGCGGCCGTCGCTGTGATCGTCCTCGATCAGGCCGTAAAACTCTGGCTGCTGTTCGTGTTCGATATCGGCCACCGCGGCGCGGTGAGCGTCACGCCGTTCTTCGATCTGGTGCTGGAATGGAACACCGGGATCAGCTACGGCTGGTTCCGGAACGAAGGTGCCGCAGGCCAGGCCATCCTGCTCGCGGTCAAGGCCGTGGCGGTGATCGTGCTGGCGATCTGGATGGCGCGCTCGCGCACCCTGATCGCGACCGTTGCGCTCGGCCTGATCATCGGCGGCGCCATCGGCAACGTCATCGACCGCTTCGCCTACGGCGCGGTGGTCGATTTTGCCCTGTTCCACGTCCAGATCGGGGGAAAACCCTTCAATTGGTACGTGTTTAACCTTGCGGACGTGGCGATTGTTGCCGGTGTAGCGGCCCTGCTGTATGATTCCTTTGTGGGGGTACCCGCCGCAAAAGCGCCCTGATCCCGGCGGATACGGACCCTCCAAAGCTGCGCCTCGATCCGGTGCGGGCATCGCGAAAAGTTGAACGGAATGAGCACGATGCGTGAGACCGAAACCAGCGGCTGGATTGTGCAGAATTCGCCGAGAGCCTTGAGGCGCGTGCTGCGGCTCGCGGTCGTAGCGCTTGGGGTCGGCCTGGTTATGAGCGCCGGGGTCGCCCGCGCCCAGGACGACGAAGAGGATGACAGGACTTTCGAGGAAAAGGTCATCGGCGGCATCATGGCCGGGATCGGCGGCACCAATATGGAGAACCGGGGCATCGAGTACCGCGAGCGATCTCCGCTGGTGGTGCCGCCCAAGCTCGATCTGCCGCCGCCGGCTTCGGTGTCGAGCGAGATAAAGGATCCGAACTGGCCAAAGGATCCCGACGAGGCGCGGCGCAAGGCTGCGATCGCGGCCCGCAAGAAAGAGAACAAGGATGCCAGGGATCCCCGGGCATCCAGCCGCCTCCTGACGCCCAGCGAATTAAACGCCGCCAAGACGACCGGTACCGCCCGCACCAGCAACGATCCGATCCAGCCCGGCGTTACCAACAATCCGATCCTCAGCCCGTCGCAGCTCGGTTATAGCGGCGGATTAAGCGGCCTTTTCGGCGGCAACAAGAGCGAGAGTGCCCCGTTCAAGGGTGAGCCGGAGCGGGAATCCCTGACGCAGCCGCCCGTCGGGTACCAGACGCCGTCGCCGAATTTCGCCTACGGCACCGGGCCCAAGGAATCGCTGAACAAGCGCTACGACGTGATGACGGGCAAAGAGACCAGCTATTGATAGGTGGCGCCCGCCTCCTGAGAATGTCGGACACCGGCGGCTGCGCCAGCTTCAGGAAGCGCGATCACGGCATCGCCGGAAACGACGCGCCGAATCGAATGCCGGCGGCAAAGTTTCGCACCCTCGAATTTGCTCAAGCGAACAAGGAGCGACCGCGATCAGCCGATGACTGGGCTGACGGCGGTTGGGATATGCCATGACTTCACGACTTCGAACGGCAGCCCGGATCGCCGCGGCGCTGGCGCTGCTTGTTGTTCCCCTGCTCGCCTCGCAGCGTGCGCTCGCCCAGACCACGGTGACCTCGGCGCCTCCTGCCAGCTTTACCCTTGCCAACGGGCTGCAGGTTGTTGTGATCCCGGATCACCGCACGCCGGTCGTCACCCAGATGATCTGGTACAAGGTCGGCTCCGCCGACGAGACGTCAGGCAAATCCGGCTTAGCGCACTTTCTCGAACATTTGATGTTCAAGGGGACCGCCAGGCATCCCGCCGGGGAATTCTCCGAGACCGTGCTTCGGATCGGCGGCAACGAGAACGCCTTCACCTCGGTTGACTATACCGGCTATTACCAGCGCGTGCCGCGCGAGCAGTTGGCCAGGATGATGGAGTTCGAGGCCGATCGCATGACCGGCCTGATCCTGAAGGACGAAAACGTGCTGCCGGAGCGCGACGTCGTGCTCGAGGAATACAACATGCGGGTTGCCAACAACCCGGAGGCGCGATTGACCGAACAGATCATGGCGGCGCTCTATCTCAATCATCCCTATGGCCGGCCGGTGATCGGCTGGCACCAGGAAATCGAAAAGCTCAACCGCGAGGACGCGCTGGCGTTCTACAGACGCTTCTACGCGCCGAACGACGCGATCCTGCTGATCGCCGGCGACGTCGAAGCCGATGAAGTCCGCCCGATGGTGGAGCGCAACTTCGGCGAAATCGCCCCGCAACCCGCGATCCCTGCGCGGCGGCTTCGTCCGCAGGAGCCAGAGCCGGTCGCGGCGCGCAGCGTGACGCTGTCCG
Source organism: uncultured Alphaproteobacteria bacterium (assembly GCA_963778925.1). GTDB lineage: Bacteria > Pseudomonadota > Alphaproteobacteria > Rhizobiales > Xanthobacteraceae > Bradyrhizobium. The sequence goes on from CAVZWE010000024.1 coordinate 121,017, forward strand.
ATCCGAGAGTCGAACAGCCCAGCGTCAAACGCTATTATCTGGTTCCGTCCGCCGCCACCGCTGCGGCCGGCGAAAGTCCGGCACTCGACGTGCTGGCGCAGCTGATCGGCGGCGGCAGCAATTCCTATCTTTATCGGGCGCTGGTGGTCGACCGGCCGCTCGCGGTCAGCGCCAGCGCCGGATATCTGGGCACTTCGCTCGATGCGTCGCAGTTCATGATCTCGGCCTCGCCGAAACAAGGCATCGAGTTCTCGCAGATCGAACAGGTGATCGACGGCGTGATATCCGACGTCGCGCTGAACCCGGTGCGCGCCGAGGACCTCGAACGCGTCAAGACCCAGCTTATCGCGGAGGCGATCTACGCCCAGGACAATCAGGCGACGCTGGCGCGCTGGTATGGCGGCGCGCTCACCACCGGTTTGAGCATCCAGGACATCAGAAACTGGCCGGACCGCATTCGCGCCGTCACCGCCGAACAGGTCCGCGCCGCCGCGCAAAAATGGCTCGACAAGAAACGCTCGGTGACCGGCTATCTGATCAAGGATACTGCGCCAAAGCGCGAGGAGAAGCGTTCGTGACCAACATCAGAACTTGCGCGCCGCGCTTTTGCTTCATCGCCGCCACTTGCCTGGCGATGCTGCCGCTTTGGTCCGCCCCTTCGCACGCCGCAGCAAAGATCCAGCATCTGATTTCGCCCGGCGGCATCGAGGCCTGGTTCGTGCAGGACGCCACCGTGCCGCTGATCGCGATGGAGTACGCCTTCGGCGGCGGCGCCACCCAGGACCCGGCCGACAAGCCCGGCGTCGGCAATCTGGTCGCCGACCTGCTCGATGAGGGCTCCGGCGATCTGGATTCCGCGACGTTCCACGAACGGCTCGAACGCCGCGCCATCGAATTGAGCTTCAGTTCGAGCCGGGATTATTTCCGCGGCAGCTTACGCATGCTCAGGGACAACAAGGAGGAGGCTTTCGACCTGCTTCGGATGTCGCTGACATCGCCGCACTTCGACAATGGCGATGTCGAACGGATTCGTTCCCAGATCATTTCCGGCCTGCGGCGCGACACCTCCGATCCGCAGTCGCTTGCCAGCCGAAAGTTCGTGGAAATCGCGTTCGGCGACCACCCCTATGGCCGGCTGGCCAACGGCACTCTGGAAAGCGTGCCAAGGATCGACGTCGACGATCTCAAGGACTACGTCCGCCGCGTGCTGGCCAGGGATACGCTGAAGATCGCGGTCGTCGGCGATGTCGACCCGGCTACGCTCGGCAAGTTGCTCGACCAGACCTTCGGCGGATTGCCGGCCAAATCCAGCCTGACGCCGGTCGCCGACATCGAGGCCGCCAGACCGCCGCAGCGGGCCTTCATTCCGCTCGACGTGCCGCAGACCGTGGTGACGTTCGGCGGCCCCGGCTTCAAGCGCCACGATCCGAATTTCATGGCCGGCTATGTCGTCAACCACATTCTCGGCGGCGGCACGCTGTCGTCGCGGCTCTACCGTGAAGTCCGCGAGAAACGCGGCCTGGCTTATTCGGTCTATCAATCGCTGTTGTGGATGAATCATTCCGCACTGTTCATCGGAAATACCGGAACCCGCGCCGATCGCGCCGGCGAGACCGTCGACGCCATCACCAGCGAAGTCCGCCGCATGGCCGAGGACGGTCCGACCCAGCAGGAGCTGGACGAGGCCAAGTCCTATCTCAAGGGCTCGCAGATGCTGGCGCTCGACACCTCCTCGAAGCTCGCCTCGGCGCTGCTGCAATACCAGCTCGACCGGCTTCCGATCGACTACATCGAAAAGCGCAATGCCATCGTCGATGCGGTGACGCTCGCCGACACCAAAAAGGCCGCGCAGCGGCTGTGGAGCCAGGGCCTTCTCACCGTGATCGTCGGCCGCGCCCCGCAGGCCGCCGCCCAACCCGCGGCCGCGACGGTTGCGCCGACCACGGCGAACCAAGGCGTGAACCCGTAAATTCTCGGGCGCTGGCAGGCGTCCGCATTAGACTGGAAGAAAAATTTGCGAGTTACAGCGATCTGCTGGCTACGGCGCATAATCATCTTGCAGGAAAGGATCGGCGAAGATCGGATCGAAAACATCAGAAAGTGATTTGGCCGCGGAGCGGGTCAGATGCTGATCATCGAAATATAGTGGGAGGCCATTTCTCTGCACCTCGCAGAGTCGAGCGCCGCAAAGACTTCGGTGCGGCCAGACCACCCGCACCGGATACTTCTTGGTGATTGCGGCAAATAGCTCCCGCACGAAGCTCTCCCGATCGTTAAACTCTTCAAGCGTCGGACGGACGTCGGTCCCGCCCGAAATGCCGAGCAGGTCAATGTAGAGCGCATGCGGCACGTCATAGCCGATCTCCGGTATCGGGCCGACCAGCCAGACCTGCTTGCCGGCGACAATGAGCTCGGCGATCGCTCGTTCCAGGCCAGCCGCCAGCGCCGCATGATTCTCCATGGGAACGCCGGAAGCGGATGTCAAGAAAACCGGCGTCCCTGGCTCGCGCTTGTATCGCGAGCCCTCAGCCCACAGCCCCCAGCGCCCCGCAAGGATGACTGTGTGGATCGACCGCACCGACACCAAATACCTGATGATGGCATCGTTGACTCGGCTGCATTCCGGGACATCAGGCCGCTCGATGCCAAGCTGCGGAAGGCACCCGTAACTTCCCAGGAAAACGCCTGTTCGGTGAGCTTTTTCCGCCGCGACATCGACCCCACCACGCAGGCTCTCACCGTGCGAATCGCCCCACAGCGCAACCTGCGTCACCGCGCCATCGATGCCGAATTTGCACGGCGGGCGCCGCGCAATGTCGGCGGGGTCGAATGTCACGCATTGTTCGCGATCCGGGTCGACATCACTGACGCTGGCCAAGATTTGCAGGCCCTGCCCGCCGATATGGCTGGGGAATCCGCCGGACAATTGCACTGCAAGGCCAAATCCGCCGACGCATGCGAGCGTCGCTGCCGCTGCACCGAACACAGCTTTGGTGTTCCCGAAGATCCAACGGCCTTGCCGCACAGGCTGCTCGACATAAAGCCACGATCCGACGGCAAGGACGACCGAGAGCGCGATGAGAGCAACTCGTTCCGCGAGGCTCGGCCCCGCGATTGCGACATAGGCCCCGAAAGCCAGCAATGGGAAATGCCATAGGTAAAGTGAATAGGAAATCTTCCCGACAAAAACGGGCGCGCGATGCGACAGCAACCGTGTGACTCTTCCGTGCCTGCCCGTCCCGGCCCAGATCACCCCTGCAGCTCCGACAGTCGGCAGCAGCGCGGCGAAGCCGGGAAACATCGTGACCTTGGAAAATCCGAAGATTGCGTAGCCGATTAGCGCAACACCAAGAGTGCCCACTGCTTCGCTCCATCTAGCACTGCTGGGCGGAGCAAGCGCGCCCATCGCGAGCAGCGCACCGATGAATAATTCCCAGAAGCGAGGCGGAGCAAGGTAGAACGCAGCATTCGGGTGACCTTTGACCGTAAGTATGTTGAGACCGAATGACGAGATGCACAGCGCGAGCGTTATAGCGATCCGCCCGCGCGGGAAAAAACGGCAGACCAGGATCAGAAAGATCGGAAACGCGACGTAGAACTGTTCTTCCACGCCGAGTGACCAGGTGTGCAGCAGCGGCCGCTCTTCCAGAGGCGCATCAAAATAGCCGGACTGGCGCCAGAACAGAATGTTGGAGGAGAACAGCACAGTTGCGAGAATGCTCTGTCCCAGCGATTTGTAGTCTTGTGGGGTAAACCAGAGCCAGCCGATAGCCGCGCAAAACGCCATCATCAACATTAGAGCTGGAAAGATGCGCCGGATGCGTCGCAGATAAAAATTGCGGAGCGAAAACTTGTCGCGATCGATCTGCCCAACGATGAAGGACGTTATCAGGTAGCCAGATATGACGAAGAACACGTCAACACCGATGAAGCCGCCACCGAACGCCGCGATACTGGCGTGGTAGAGCACAACCGGCACGATCGCGACAGCTCGCAGGCCATCAATATCGGCGCGATAATCGAGACCATCGGTACGGCAGCGGTCGACCATCGCATATCCGTCAGTTCGGTCCGCGTCGAGTTTGTCGGCAAACCGCAGTTCCAGTCAACGCCCGAATGACCATATATTTGATCTGAACCTGCAAAAAAACCATTAAATGCTGACTCCTTACAGGGTCGAAGCGACCTCGTTGGGCTCGATATCTGTAGCCTCCGAACACCGGACCGGCGCTTTCGTCTCCAATCAGCTCTTTGAGTGGACTCTGTGGCCGCTGAACCTAGACTAGCGGCGAACGGCCTTTTCCAGGGCCAGAGCGACAAATTTGTTGAGGCTGACCCCGGCGCGTCTTGCGGCCGTGGATACGTCCTTGTGCAGAGCTGGATCGGTGCGCACGACGAATTGGCCTGAGAACGGCCTCTCCGGCTCCTCGCCGCGCCGTTTGCAGAATGCGAGATAGTCCTCGATCGATCCTGCAAAGGCCTTCTTGAGTTCGGCAACGGATTTGCCCTGGAAGGTGATCACGTCGCGCAAATCGGCGACCTCGCCGTGGAAAATTTCGGCGTCCTCGTCGTATTCGACAGCCGCCTCGTATCCTTTGTAATTCATCGTCGTCATGGCTCTATCCCTGCTTCCGTCAGGAAGCGCCGGACGGATTTCACGGCGCCCTTGTCGGTCTCCTTCTGCGGGTGCGGGCGGTGAAAAACCGCGCACGTCGTTGAGAGCGACCCGGACTCGCGACCCGCTCCCTTCGCTGATCTCCGCACCACAAGCCCAAAACAGGGATTCAATGTCGCTCCAGACAATGCTGGCGCGCACCGGCGTGGCCTGGTGCTTTTCGCTCAGCTCCACATAGTATCACTTTTCAGTATCATTGCAAGATTGCTGGCAAGAATAGACTTCCGCAAAGTTAGTCGGGCGGGTTGGCCTGCGTGTTAGCGGCCCTCGTCGTCTATGCTTCCACTAGTCGTATATGGCAGGACCCGGGTGTCGCGTTGCTCATCCGGGTTAGGCTCGCTCCTCTGCCACCCATCCCTGCCCCTCCGCGCAAGCAGGAAAGGGAATGAATGAGGTTCGCGACAGAGCACAGACCCGCTATCTTGGGCGTGTCCGATTCCCGTCAGGGATCATCCCGGCCTCCGGTGACGCCATGCTGCGGATTTCCCGCGATCTCTCCATTGACGAGAACGACATCGAGATTTCCTTCGTGCGCGCCTCCGGTCCGGGCGGGCAGAACGTCAACAAGCTCTCGACCGCGGCGCAATTGCGCTACGATACGCGGCGGATCACGCTGCCGGCCGATGCCGCAGCAAGGCTCAACCGGCTCGCCGGAAGCCGCATGACCAAGGACGGCGTGATCGTGATCCACGCCCAGCGTTTCCGCACCCAGGAGCGCAACCGCACTGACGCGACCGACCGCCTGCTCGAACTGTTGCGCGAAGCGATGACGCGCCCGATTCCGCGGCGCCCGACGCGGCCGACGCTCGGATCGAAACAGCGCCGGCTCGAAGGCAAAAAGCGCCGCAGCGACGTCAAGGCCCGGCGCGGCTCGGCCCGGTTCGACGATTGAGGGCCTCGGATGCGCGCGACCGCGTGCAACACTTTGGCCTTTCGTTCCATGATAAAACAGCCCGCTACTACCACCGCTTGTTGGCGACGACTTAAGCTTGGTCTGCGCCAACGGTAACAGCCATGAAAAAACGACGTGCAGCGGTTGTCATGGGACTGGGATTTTGCAGCGCGGTGTCGATTGCCGGCGCAGCCTGCGCACAAATACCGCTGCCGACCGCAAAGCCGCCCGATGGCGCCGCGCTTTTCAAGCAGCAATGCGCCACCTGCCATACCACCAACGCCTCCGACCCGCCGCGGCAAGGACCGACCCTGTTCAATATCGTCGGACGCAAGGCCGGAACCGCCGAGGGTTTTCACTATTCGCCGGGTTTTGCGAATGCAGAATTCCAATGGGACGAGCAGAAGCTCGACGAGTGGCTGGTCAACCCGCAGGCGATGATCCCGGGCGCGGTGATGCCCTACAGGCAGGCCAAACCGGAATTGCGCATGGCGATCGTCGGCTATCTCAAGGAGTTGCACTGAATGGCAAAGCCGGTCCACTCGATGATCCGCGTATTCGATGAAGCCAGATCGCTCGACTTCTACGCGCGCGCTTTCGGGCTCGAGGTGGCCGACCATCTCAAATTTGCGGACTTTGCGCTGATCTATCTGCGTCACCCATCATCGCTGTTCGAGGTCGAACTGACGGTGAATTTCGATCGCAAGGCGCGCTACGATCTGGGTGACGGGTATGGCCATCTCGCGGTTGTGGTTGACGATCTCGATGCCGAGCACGCCCGCTTCGAGCGCGAGAAACTTTCGCCGGGTCCGTTGCGTGATTTCAAGCATGACGGCGCGACGCTCGCGCGCTTTTTCTTCGTCTCCGACCCCGACGGCTACAAGATCGAGGTGATCCAGAAGGGTGGCCGCTTCGGATAAACACGCCATCAACAAGAACATCAATGGAGGATACCCATGAGAGAAGTCGATCGTCGAGGCAAATACAGCCGCCGCATCTTTCTGCAGGGCGCCGCGAGCGCGGTTCCGGTCGTCGCGGTGGCGGCGAGCGCCGGAATCGGCATTGAGGATGCGTGGGCTGCGGACGCGACCACGCTGACGCCGGCGACGCTGAAGACGCTAGTGAAAGTTGCGCGCGATATCTATCCGCACGATATGCTGGTCGACAGCTACTACATCACGGCGATCAAGCCGTGGGACGCCAAGGCGGCGAAAGATCCGGCCGTCAAGGCGCTGCTTGAGGATGGCGTGCGGCGTCTCGATCAGGACGCCCAGGATCGCCACAAGCTCGCTTACGTTCAAGTCCCCTGGGAGGCCGACCGCGTCGTCCTGCTGCAGGGGATCGAGCAGACCGATTTCTTCAAGAAGGTTCGCTCCGATCTCGTTGTCTCTCTCTACAACCAGGAAGAGCTGTGGCCGAAGTTCGGCTACGAGGGCTCCTCCGCCGAGAAGGGCGGCTACATCAAGCGCGGCTTCAACGACATCGACTGGCTCCCGAAGGTCTGAACACCACGTCGGGTAGAACATCAGTAGGGAGGATATCACATGGCAAAATTCGATCTGAATGACGATGGTGTGGTTGTTATCGTTGGCTCCGGCGCCGGCGGCGGGACGCTCGGCAATGAACTCGCGCAGAAGGGCGTCAAGGTCGTGATTCTCGAGGCCGGACCGCGCGTCGAGCTGCAGGACTTCATCAACAACGAGTGGGAGAGCTTCACGCAGCTGGCGTGGACGGATATGCGGACGACGTCCGGCAACTGGCGCGTGGGCAAGGATTTCGCCAACCTGCCGGCATGGATCGTCAAATCGGTCGGCGGATCGACCGTACATTGGGCGGGCGCGTCGTTGCGGTTTGACGAACACGAGTTCAGGATCAAGAGCGCCTACGGCGGCGTACCGGGCGCCAATCTGCTGGATTGGCCGATCACGCTTGCGGAAATGGAGCCCTGGTACGCCAAGGCCGAAGACAAGATGGGCGTCACCCGCACCAACAACATCCCGGGATTGCCGGGCAACAACAACTTCAAGGTGATGGAGGCCGGCGCCAAGAAGCTCGGTTACAAGGAAGTCCACACCGGCCGGATGGCGATCAACAGCGAACCGCGCGACGGCCGCGGCTCATGCCAGCAGATCGGATTTTGTTTCCAGGGCTGCAAGTCCGGCGCGAAGTGGTCGACGCTTTATGCGGAGATCCCGAAGGGCGAGGCGACCGGCAACCTTGAAGTCCGTCCCGCCAGCATGGCGCTCAAGATCGAGCACGATGCCTCGGGCAAGGTGACCGGCGTCGTCTATGCCGACGAAGCCGGAAAGACGCAGCGCCAGAAGGCGCGCATTGTTGCGGTCGCCGGCAATTCGATCGAGAGTCCCCGGCTGCTGCTCAACAGCGCGTCCAACGCCTTCCCGGACGGCCTTGCCAACAGCTCCGGACAGGTCGGCCGCAACTACATGCGTCACATGACCGGCAGCGTCTATGCGGTCTTCGACAGGTCGGTGCACATGTATCGCGGCACGACCATGGCCGGTATCATCCTCGACGAGGCCCGGCACGATCCGTCACGCGGCTTCATGGGCGGCTATGAAATGGAAACACTGTCGCTCGGCTTGCCCTTCATGGCGGCCTTCCTCAATCCGGGCGCCTGGGGGCGCCCGTTCACGTCGGCGATGGAAGGTTATCCGCGGATGGCGGGGATGTGGCTGGTCGGCGAGGACATGCCGCAGGAAACCAACCGCGTCACGCTCGATCCGAAAGCCAAGGACAAGTTCGGCCTGCCGGTTGCCAGCGTCCATTACGACGATCACCCCAACGACGTCGCCATGCGCAATCACGCCTACAAGCAGGGCGCCGCGGTTTACGAGGCCGTTGGCGCGACGGTGACCTATCCGACCACGCCCTATCCCAGCACGCATAATCTGGGCACCAACCGGATGAGCGCCAAGCCCAGTGACGGTGTGGTGAACAAATTCGGCCAGACACACGATATCAAGAATTTATTCGTCTCGGACGGCAGCCAGTTCACCAGCGGCGCGGCCTGCAATCCGACGCTCACCATCGTGGCGCTTGCCATCAGGCAGGCGGATCACATTGCCGGCGCCATGCAGCGGAAAGAAATCTAGCCCGGCGTTCGGTTCAAGGTTGCAATTCCCATTCCGGGTGCGTCAGGTGGCGCACCCGGAATGACACGGTTGAACAGACCGATGCCAGCCGGCTGCAATGCCTGCGACTATTCGGCCGCGACAAGCCTCGGCGCCGTGCGGTCGGCAACATCGGGCGCCATCGCCGCCGCTTTCGACCGATAGATCAGGCACGAACAACGCAGCAGCGAAGCAAAATTGTGCACTTCTCCGCAATGATCGAGAACCTCGCGGTGAAGGCATGAAAGGAATTTCGCCAGGCTCATGTCCTGCTTGTCCGCGATCTCTTCAAGCGTATCCCAGAACGCCATCTCGAGCCGGATCGATGTGCAATGGCCATCGATGCGAAGCGATCTGGTCTGCGATTCATAGTCTCGTTGAGGCTGGTGAGCGAACAGCTGGCACATTGCATCCTCCCGATCTTTCTTATGGGTTTTCCAAACGATATACCCGCCCGCCACGGCTCACAATGTTTCCGTCATCGCGGGCCTGCATGCGAGGCTAATCTAAGTAACGCGCTGGCCATCCCTTTGCTCAAGTGAGCTTTTTTTGTGGCACCGATTCACTTCGACCGCAGCAAGCGATGCGGTCGGTATTTCCCGAACATCGGTATCGAACGATCGTCGTTGGGCGAAAAGCGGGTCGGCCTGGTTCGACGATTGAGGTCTGGCTTGCCGTGGACAACGGGGAGAGAGATGAAGAAACCCTCGGGTTTACCGGTCCTTGCCCTCCCGCTGGCCTGCAAAAGCCCCTAAATTGCCTTTCCGTCCACGAGTCGTTCAAAACCCATGCCCGTCCGCCAGCTCCCCGAACAGGTCGTCAACCGCATCGCCGCCGGCGAAGTGGTCGAGCGTCCGGCGAGCGTGGTCAAGGAACTGGTGGAGAATGCCATCGACGCCGGTGCCAGCCGGATCGACGTCTTCACCGATGGCGGCGGACGGCGGCGGATCGGCATCACCGACGACGGCAGCGGCATGACGCAAGCCGATCTGGCGCTGGCGGTGGAGCGCCATGCCACCTCAAAACTCGACGACGAGGATCTGTTGCGGATTCGCACCCTGGGGTTTCGCGGCGAGGCGCTGCCCTCGATCGGCGCGGTGGCAAAACTTGGCATCACCACGCGCTACCTGAGCGAGCCGCATGCCTGGTCGCTGTCGGTCGAGGGCGGGGTGAAATCCCCGATCATGCCGGCAGCGCTCAGCCAGGGCACCCGCGTCGAGGTCAGCGATCTCTTTTACGCGACGCCGGCGCGGCTGAAGTTCCTCAAGACTGACCGCACCGAGGCCGAAGCGATCCGCGAAGTGGTGCGGCGGCTCGCAATGGCACGGCCCGACATCGCCTTCACGCTGGCCGGCGAGGAGCGCGCGCCCGTCACCTGGGCCGCGGCACTGCCCGGCGCCGCGGGCCGGCTGACCCGGCTCGGCGATATTTTGGGGGCGGACTTTCGCAGTAGCGCCATCGAAGTACGCAGCGAGCGCGAGGGCGTCGTGGTCGAGGGTTTTGCGGCGGCACCGTCGCTGACGCGCGCCAACGCGCTCGGGCAATATCTGTTCGTCAACGGCCGCCCGGTGCGCGACAAGCTGATCCTGGGCGCGGTGCGCGCGGCCTATTCCGACTATTTGCCGCGTGACCGCCATCCCGTGGTGGCGCTGTTCGTGACGCTCGGCCCGCAAGAGGTCGACGCCAATGTGCATCCCGCCAAGACCGAAGTCCGCTTCCGCAATGCCGGCCTGGTCCGCGCGCTGATCGTGCACGCGCTCAAGGATGGACTTGCCCGCGAGGGCAAGCGCACCGCGGCCAACAGCGACGGTGCTGCGATTTCCTCGTTCCGTCCGTCCTTTGGGCCGCGCGCCAACTGGGACTGGCGCCGCTCGCCGGCTTTTCCGGTCGGACCAATGCCGTCTTTTGAAGGTTCGGCGGCAACCGCCTTTGCCGAACCGGGACAGGCCGCGTTCGACGTCGGCACGCCGACGGCGGATGTGCGGTTCCAGGAAGCGGTGCCCGCCGATCTGCTCGATCGTCCGCTGGGCGCGGCGCGAACGCAGATCCACGAGACCTATATCGTGTCGCAGACCCGCGACGGGTTGATCGTGGTCGACCAGCACGCCGCGCATGAACGCATTGTCTATGAAAAACTCAAAGCCTCATTGGCGAAGAACGGCGTGCAGCGGCAGATCCTCCTGATTCCGGAGATCGTCGAGCTGGAGGAGGCCACCGTCGAGCGGCTGCTCACGCGCGCCGATGAGCTGGCATCGTTCGGGCTTGCGATCGAATCCTTCGGGCCAGGTGCGGTCGCGGTGCGCGAAACGCCGTCGCTGCTCGGCAGGCTAGATGCCGGCTCGCTGCTGCGCGATCTCGCCGAGCATATGGAAGAATGGGACGAAGCGCTGCCGCTGGAGCGCCGGCTGATGCATGTCGCGGCCACCATGGCCTGCCACGGCTCGGTGCGTGCTGGCCGCCGCCTCAAGCCGGAGGAGATGAACGCGCTGCTGCGCGAGATGGAAGACACGCCGAATTCCGGCCAGTGCAATCACGGCCGGCCGACCTACGTCGAATTGAAGCTCAGCGATATCGAGAAGCTGTTCGGACGGAGGTGATCGCCGCTTGGTAAACTGTCATCGCCCGGTCTTGACCGGGCGATCCAGTACGCCGTGGCGTTCAAGATGATTACCAAAGCCTCTGGAATACTGGATGCCCCGCTTTCGCGGAGCATGACGAGTTAGGGCTGGGCTGGCCGCTTGCGAATTCAGCCAAACTTCAAAATCACAAACTCCGTATCATCGTAGACCCGTCGCTCCAGTTCCTCGAAACCTTCCGGCGCGACGAATGCCGCAGCCTTCGCCTCTTCCACCACCAGCAACGCGTTCCGAGCGAGCCATCCGCCATCACGCAGCGAGGTCAGCGCCTTTTCGGCGAGCTTCTTTGCGTAGGGCGGATCGAGGAACACCAGCGAGAACGGCTCCATCGGATGCGCCGGGCCGAGATTGGTGGCGTCGCGGCGGTACACTTTTGTGACGCCGCCGAGGCCGAGCGATTCGACATTGTTGCGCAACAGCGCGCGGGCTTCGGTGCCGTTGTCGACGAACAGCGCGAAGCTGGCGCCGCGCGAGATCGCCTCGATGCCGAGCGCGCCGGTGCCGGCGAACAGGTCGAGCACGCGCGCGCCGGAAATCGGATCGTCATAGGCATGAATGAGGATATTGAACAGCGACTCGCGCAAGCGATCCGCAGTCGGGCGGATGTCGCGCGAGGCCGGCGACACGAGGTTGCGGCCCTTCAATCGCCCGCCGACGACGCGCATTAGAAAGTCTCGTCATGCCCGGCCTTGTGCCGGGCATCCACGTCTTTGCGGCACAAGAAGGACGTGGATGGCCGGGCATAGGCGAGCGGAAGCGACGCCGTCCTTCGGACGGCTATGCCCGGCCATGACCGCTTCCTAGGAGTGGGCGGCATTATTCCAAGCATGAAGCGTCACTCGTCCCGCGGCTTCAGGTCGCGCTTGCCGTGATAGCCGCGCTGCGGGCGGCGCGGCGGGCCATAGCCGTTGGCCTCAGCCTCGTTGCGGGCGCGCGCCTCCTCGCTGCCGGTGCGCTGCACCAGCACGCGGCGGCCCTTGCGGTCGGCGATCAGGCCGCTCTTGCCGGCCGGCTTGAACGATTTTTTCTCGCGCGGTGCGGCGCCATCCTCACTCTCGGATGGTGCCTGCGGCTCGCCAGGCATCGGGCGGTTGAAATCAGCACCCGCCAGCGTCGCAATCTTCTCGCCGAGCTGGTCGCGCAGCACGCGCGTCTTGACCTCCTCGACCTGGCCCTCGCCGAGTTCGGCCAGTTGGAACGGGCCGTAGGAGACCCGGATCAGCCGGTTCACTTCGAGACCGAGATGCGCCAGCACGTTGCGGACCTCGCGGTTCTTGCCTTCGCGGATCGCAAACACCAGCCAGACATTGGCGCCCTGGTCGCGCTCCAGTACGGCATCGATCGGGCCATATTTGACGCCGTCGACCTCGACGCCCCTCTTCAGCTCGTCGAGTTGCGCCTGCGTGACTTCGCCATGGGCGCGCACGCGATAACGCCGCAGCCAGCCGGTATCGGGCAGTTCGAGCGCGCGCGCCAGCCCGCCATCGTTGGTCAGCAGCAAGAGGCCTTCGGTGTTGAAATCGAGCCGGCCGATTGAGATCAGCCGCGGCAGGCCCTCCGGCAGATTGTCGAACACCGTCGGCCGTCCCTCGGGGTCGGCATGGGTGGTCATCAGCCCGCGCGGCTTGTGATACAGGAACAGCCGGGTGCGCTCGCGCGGCGGCAATGGCTTGCCGTCGACGGTGATGACATCGTTGGCGGTGACATCGAGCGCCGGCGAATTGATGACGCGGCCGTTGACGGTGACGCGGCCCTGCACGATCCATTCCTCGGCGTCGCGGCGCGATGCAAGCCCTGCGCGGGAAACCACCTTGGCGATGCGCTCGCCGGATTTCTTTTCGCGCGGCGGCCGGGCTGGACGTTTCTCGAAATCGGGCTTGCGCTCGCGATAGGCGCCGCGGCCGCCGAACGCCGGGCGCTTTGCAAAGATCTTGCTGTCGTCCTCATTGTCGCGGCGCGGCCGGTCGGCATTGCGGTCGAACGATCGTGGCTCGCTGCGCGGATGCTCCTGCCAGGCGCCCCGTGCCTCACGCGGACGCTCGAATTTCGGACGGTCCTCGCGAGCCTCACGCGGACGATCGAATTTCGGCCGCTCGCGAAACGGGCGATCGCGCTCCGGACGATTACCCTGGGGACGATCCTCGCGCGGCTTGTCGTAGCGGGGCTTGTCGAAGCTCCGCGCGCCGTCGCGGGAGGGACGAGAATTGCGCCCGGCATGATCGGGCGAACTTGCGTCGCGCTTCTGCCAAGGTTTGGAATCGCCACGATCCCCCGGGTCGCGCTTGCGATCCCGGCTGCCAAAATCCTTGCGCGGACCGCGATCCCCCGGGTCGCTCTTGCGATCCCGTGGCGCACCGCGGGAAAACTTCTTGTCGCCACCAAATTTTCGCTCGGGCCGATCGCCTCGCGGCCGGTCGCCGCCTTTGCGAAAACCTTCGCCGCGCGGGGTGTAGGGTCGCTTCTCTGCGGCGCCCTCGCGCGGCGTATAGGGCCGCTTGTCGGCGAATTTCCTGTCCTGGAAACGCGCGGCCGGGCGGGCATCGCCGCGGTCGTCGCGATTGTAATTCGGGCGGTCGCCACGCGGCGTGTACGGACGCTTTTCGCCGCCGCGATCGTCTCGAGGGCGAAAATCCTTGCGCGGCTCAGGCCGATCGCCGCGGGGACGCGATGCCTCCTTGTCGAAACGGCGTGGCGGATCGTCGTGGTCACGCCGCGGCGCGCCTTCGCGTTTGCCGGCGTAGGGCTTGCGCGAAGCCGCATACGGCTTCTTGTCGTAGGACCTGGCGCCCGCGGGCTTGCCGGCATAGGGGCGCCGCTCGCCGTCGCGCTTGTCGCCCTCGCCTTTGCTGGCAAAACCGCGCTTGGCGAATTTCTTTTCGGGTCCGCGGGCGGCGCCGGAACGGCCCTTGCCGCCTCCCGGCCGATCACGCCGGCCGCGGGAATCGTTGTTTTTGTCGTTATCGCGGGGCATGAATGGTCTCTCGTTTGCTGATGAAATGGCGATCAGGCCGATGTGGACAGGCTGTCATAGCGGTAACGCGCGCGCTCTTGGCTCAAGGCGCAATCTCACGCAAAATCGGCATCCACTTTTGCTGAAGGCGCTTCTAGTAGCAGGTTTCCTCCGATGATACGAGGGATGACCGCCCCTTCTTTCATGGATTTGGCGCTGAAAACGGCGAAAAATGCCGGAAAAGCCGGCGAAGTGCCGATCGGATGCGTCATTGTCAGGGGTTACAAGGTGATCGCCACGGCCGGCAACCGGACGCTGACCGACCGCGATCCGACCGCCCATGCCGAAATATTGGCGATCCGGCAGGCCGCCGAGGCCATCGGCACCGAGCGGCTGGTCGATTGCGACCTCTACGTCACGCTGGAGCCGTGCACGATGTGTGCGGGCGCGATCTCGTTTGCGCGGATCAGGCGGCTGTATTACGGCGCGGCCGATCCCAAGGGTGGCGCGGTCGATTCCGGCGTGCGGTTCTTTGCCTCCCCCACCTGCCATCACGTGCCGGAGGTCTATTCGGCGGTCGGCGAAAGCGAGGCGGCGACGCTGCTGAAGGAGTTTTTCAGGGTGAGAAGGTAGAGTTGCTTTAGGAAACGGCGCGACCAAAGCACTTGCTGTCATCATCCGCGAAAGCGGATGGTCCAGTATTCCAGAGACGCCGGCGATTGATCGATAGGCCGCGGCGTACTGGATACCCGCTTTGCGAGCGAAGCAAGCAATGCAATCGTGCATATGACGGATTGCATCGCTTCCGCTCGAGTGACGACAATTGAGAAAGCAATGCGCTCACCGACTTTTCACACACCCGCGGGATGACGAGTTCTTGTGATGCGCCGATTGCGCCCATTCACGTAACAGTAAAAAACTCCTTCAGCGCCTTCGCCGTCGCATCCGGATTTTCCTCGGTGAGAAAATGCCCGGAATCAACCGGCGCGCCGGTCACATGGGTCGCCCACTCTTTCCAGGTGTCGAGCGGCGTCGCCGCGACGCTGGCGATGCCGGCATCGCCCCACAGCGCCAGCATCGGGATCGTGATCTTCTTGCCCGCATCGAGATCGGCCTTGTCGATCTCGAAATCGGCATAGGCGCCGGCGCGGTAATCCTCGCACATCGCGTGCACGCGCGAGGGATCGCGGAACGCGGCGAGATAATGCTCCAGCGCGCGCGGATCGATCGCGTCGAGATTTTTCGATTTGGTCTGGCTCGCCATCTTGAAGCGCAGGAAAAAATCCGGGTTGCCGCCGATCAGGGTTTCCGGCAGAGGCGCGGGCTGCGCCAGAAAGGTCCAGTGATAGATCTTCAGCGCATAGAGCCGGTTCATGCGCTCCCAGTAATTATAGGTCGGCAGGATATCCAGCACCGCGAGCTTTGAAAGCCGGCCGGGGTGATCGAGCGCCAGGCGATAGGCGACACGGCCGCCGCGATCGTGCCCGGCGAGCGCAAAATGCACATGGCCGAGTTGCTCCATCGCCTCGATCATGGTCTGCGCCATCGCGCGCTTGGTGTAGGGCGTGTGATCCTTGTCGCTCTCCGGCATGTCCGACCAGCCATAGCCCGGCAGGTCGGCGATGATCAGCGTGAAACTGTCGGCCAGCTGCGGCGCGACGCGGTGCCACATCACATGGGTCTCGGAAAAGCCGTGCAGCAATAGCAGCGGCGGTCCCTTGCCGCCGACGCGCGCGAAGATCCGCCCGGATTGAGTGTTGATCCATTCGGAGGCGTAACCGGGAAACAGGTCGGCGAGATCGGGCATATTCACACTCTCACGTCATCATCCGCGAACGCGGATGATCCAGTAAACACTAACATCTCCGTCGGCAACAGACGTCGCGGCGTACTGGATACCCCGCATGCGCAGGGTATGACGACCTTGCTTCAAACTTTGTTTGTCGTTGCCGCTGGGTCGTCGCAGATATATGCCATCCCCCAGGACAAGCCATCAAAAAACCAGAACGAGGAAACCTGCCATGTCGATCGATTTCGAAGTCCCGGCCGAAGCCAAGGCGATCCGCGCAAAGGTCCGCAAATGGGTGCAGGAAGAATGCATCCCTGCCGAGAAGGAACTGGACTCCAAGCCGCTCGACGAAGTGCTTGGCAAGCTGCGCACCAAGGCGCGCGCGCAGGGCCTGTGGTGCCCATTCGTGCCGAAGGAATATGGCGGCATGGGGCTCGGCCCGCTCGCCAACGCGCTGGTGCAGATGGAGCTCGGCGAAAGCATGCTGGGGGCGCTGTCGATGAACACGCAAGGGCCCGACGACGCCTCGATGCTGACGATCCTCGCCCATGGCACGGACTACCAGAAGGAGAAATTCCTCAAACCGCTGTTGAACGGCGAGAAGCGCATCTGCTTTTCGATGACGGAAAAGGCCGCCGGTGCCGACGCCACCGGCATGCAGACCATCCGCGGTGAAGGACGGCAACGAGAACTACATCCTCAACGGCGAGAAGTGGTTCTCGTCTTCGGCCAGCGTCGCCGACATGGCGCTGGTGATGGCCAAGACCGATCCGAACGCGCCGCGCCACAAGCAGTATTCGACCTTCATCGTCGAATTGCCGAACCCCGGCTACAACATCAAGCGCAACATCAAGAACATGGCGATCGAGGGTCCGCATTACGATCAGCTCTCCGGCGGCCATTCCGAAATCGAGATCAGGGATCTCAAGGTGCCGGCCGACAATCTGCTCGGCGGTGAAGGCAACGGTTTCAATATGGGGCAACATCGCCTCGCCTATGGCCGCCTGCGCCACGGCATGCACAACATCGCGAAGGCCCAGCGCGCGCTCGACATGGCGGCCGCGCATGTGACCAAGCGCTCGACCTTCGGCGTGCTGCTCGCCGACCGCCAGGCGGTGCAGTTCATGCTCGCCGAATGCGCCAGCCAGCTCTATATCGGCCGGCTGATGCTGCTGCACATCGCCTACAAGGCGGAAAAGGGCATGGACCTGCGGCAGGAGAACTCGATCGCCAAGGTGTATCTGGCGCATATGGTGCACAAGGTGATCGACACCGCGATCCAGCTGCACGGCGCGCTCGGCTTCAGCCAGGATACGATTCTGGCGAAGTGGTACACCCAGGTCCGCTCGCAGCGGCTGGTCGATGGCCCCGACGAGGTGCACAAATGGCGGGTCGGCCGCAACGTCATCAAGGCGTTCCGCGAGCACGGCACCACGGCGCTCGCCGCGGGCGGCGATTTGATTTGACGAAGGTCGAAGTGATGCCCTCATCCTGAGGAGCGCGCTCTTGCGCGCGTCTCGAAGGATGGGGCCGCCCTCGCCCTTCGAGACGCATCGCTACGCGATGCTCCTCAGGATGAGGGCGGAGTGTTGCGCTGCTATTTTTTTTCGCGCTCCACCTCCACCGCCTGCCAGCCGATATCGCGGCGGCAAAAGCCTTCCGGCCATTGGATGCGGTCGACCGCCGCGTAGGCACGCTGCTGCGCTTCGGCGACCGTCTTGCCCGACGCGCAGACGTTGAGTACACGCCCGCCATTGGCCAGAATGTGCCCGTCCTTCGCAATCGTGCCGGCATGAAAAATCTCGACGCCCTCGACCCTGGCCGCATCATCGAGCCCCTCGATGCGCGTGCCCTTGTTGTAGTCGCCGGGATAGCCGTTTGCCGCCATCACCACCGTCAATGCCGCTTCCGGAAACCAGCGCAGATCAAAATTCTTCAACTGGCCGTCGCAGCAGGCGAGCATCGCCGGCACGATGTCCGACATCATCCGCAGCATCAGCACCTGGCACTCGGGATCGCCGAAGCGGACATTGTATTCGAACAGCTTTGGACCATCCGCCGTCAGCATCACGCCGGCATAGAGCACGCCGCGAAACGGCGTGCCGCGCGCCTTCATGCCGGCTACCGTCGGAAGAATGATCTTCTTCATGATCTCGGCATGGATTTCCGGCGTAACGAACGGCGTCGGCGAATAGGCGCCCATGCCGCCGGTGTTCGGGCCCTGGTCGTGGTCGAATACGCGCTTGTGGTCCTGCGCGGAAGCCAGCGCGATCGCGGTCTCGCCGTCGGACAGGGCAAAGAAGCTGATCTCGCGGCCGGATAAAAATTCCTCGATCACGACCTCGGCGCCGGCCGCGCCGAATGCGCCGTCGAACATCATGGCGATGGCCGCTTCCGCCTCAGTCATGCGTCATCGCCACGACCACGCCCTTGCCGGCCGCAAGCCCGTCGGCCTTGACCACGATCGGCGCGCCCTGCTTGCGGACATAGGCCAGCGCGTCGGCGGCATTGGTGAAGCGGCCATAGGCGCCGGTCGGAATGCCGAACTCGCTGCAGAGCGCTTTTGTAAATCCCTTCGAACCTTCGAGCTGCGCCGCCTGCTTGCCTGGCCCGAACGCCTTGATGCCGGCGGCCCCGAGATCGTCGACGATGCCGGCCGCGAGCGGGGTTTCGGGGCCGACCACGACCAGCTCTATCGAATTGCGCTTGCAGAAATCGATCACCGCGGCATGGTCGGCGATATCGAGCGCCACGCATTCGGCTTCCCGCGCGATGCCGGCATTGCCCGGCGCGCACCAGAGATTCGTCACCAGCGGCGAGCCTGCGATCTTCCACGCCAGAGCGTGTTCGCGGCCGCCGGAACCGAGCAGAAGAATGTGCATGAGATGCAGCCAGATGAAGGTGTTCGAAACCGTGTCGGTTGCACGAACTCCCCCGCGCTGCAAGGGGTCTCAAATCGAACGCCGTCATTCCGGGATGCGCCGCTTGGCGCAGGCCCGGAATCGATAACCCCAATCGTGGTTATGGATTCCGGGCTCTCTCGCTTCGCTCGCGCCCCGGAATGACGAAGTACGGGTGAAGCTACGGCTGCCGCGCCGAGGCCGCGATGATTTCCTGCAGCGTCGCGACATGGCGGGCGAAGGCACCGCGACCGCTCGCCGTGGCGGTCACCGTGGTCTGCGGCTTCCTGCCGACAAAGGCCTTTTCGACCGCGACATAACCTGCCTTCGCCAGCGTTTCGATATGGGCGCCGAGATTGCCATCGGTAGCACCGGTGAGCTTTTTCAGCCGGGCGAATTCCAGCCCCGTGGTGGCCGGCAGCGCGTTCAGCGCCGCCATGATCTTGAGCCGCAGCGGCTGGTGGATGATGTCGTCGAGTTCGGCCATCGGTCAGCTCCGGCGCATCCAAAGGCCGCCCAGGATAAGCCCGCCGCCGTTGACTACCGCCATCCACAAATGGAACCAGTCTCCGATGAACAAATAGCCGATCAAGGTCAGCGCGGTGATGCCAAGCCCGATCGCGACAAACGCGGGGCCGACCCATAACCCGACGATGGTGTAGACCAGCATGAAATAAATCGGCCAGAACGTGTCCATCTGACGCGGCGTGAAATGCCCCAGTCCGAGCGTCCACAGATAGCCGAAGCCCAGGAACAGCAGGAACGCCGCCAGGGCACGGGCGTCGAAGGTGCGCACGCCGGTTCGCGCCCGTGTCGAGGCACTGATGGCGAACGAACCGGCGGTCCCAAGCACGGTCACCGCAAGCCAGATCAGAAGCGCGCTTCGCGGAAGGACGTGAGCGACCAGGTGGCCGACGAACACCAGCACGCCCCACATGATCAGCATCAGGCTGGCGAGATTGTAGATCCGCGACTGCCGCACGCGGCGTGCAATCTCGTTGATATCCGACAGCGCCGTGGCGGCTTCCTTGGGATCGATGGCGGTCATGATCCGCTCCCCGCTTTGGCGACGTCGTCGGCGATAGCAGATACCGCCGCCGGGTCGCTCACGATTCCCATGTGATTGACGCCCTCGATCAGCCTGACAGGCGCGCGCTGGCCGACGGCATCGCTGTATCTATCGGGAAACATCAGCTCGTCGGCGGCGCCGGCGAACAAGGCGACCGGCTTGCCGGCAGCGGCCAGGTCCGCGCGGTAATCCTGCGTGGCGCCGAAATTGCGCATCAGGCGATAGGAATAGGTCGATGCCAGGATGGCGCTGGTATTCGGGCCGACCGCAAACGCAATGGTCGGCAGCGCTTCGCAGCAGACGATGCCGAAGCGGCGCAGCAGCGTCAGACCAAGGAAGCGCGGAATGTCGGGGCTCGCCCACCCGCCCGCATCCCGGCGGCTGCTCGGCGCGTCGTAGCCGAGATAGGGCGCCAATAACACCGTGCGCGTAAACAGGTTCTGGATCGGCGAAGCGGCGACCCGCAGCGCGAAGCCGCCGCCGGAGGAATGGCCGATCAGCGTCAGAGGCGCGGTGGGACTCGTTTTGCGGATCTCGCCGACGAAATCCGCAAGGTCATCCTCGAGCTGGCCGAGATAGACGATGTCGCCGCGGGTGCCGGATGCGCCATGGCCGCGAATGTCGGGCGCCCAGGTCTCGACGCCATGCCCGGCGAGCCCCTTTGCCAGCGCGTGGACCGCAACGCTCGACCCCGACGAGCCATGCACGACAATGGCGACCTGCCCGGTCGCCGGCGCGCGCGCCGGATAATGCCGGTATCCCAGCTCGGTGCCGTCGCGGGCATGAAACCGGTCGATCCCCGGCATATCGCTGCGATCTACCGCGCCCGCAGTCGTCGAAATCGAGGTCAGCTCGGGCGGCCGCCGGATCGGCGTGGCGATCATCCACGCCAGCAGCAGGCCAGCGAAGCCAACGATGGCAAGGCTCCAGACAATGGCCTTGAAGCCGCCTGACACGATGGTGGTGATCATGACGCAACCTTTCTTCTCAGAATTCTTCGATCTAAGTATAGAGAACTCTATAATACAGAGTAATCTATCAGTCAAGCGCCGATTTGCGGGGGCAGCTAAAATCCCTACCTTGTTCGGCAACCCCGAAACGCCCGAATCGATTTGTCCGAGATGACCGCAACTGAGGCCCTGATCAACGCGCCGGAATTTACGGTGTCCGAACTCTCCTCCGCGCTGAAGCGGACGGTGGAGGACGCCTATGGCCATGTCCGGGTGCGCGGCGAGATCTCCGGCTTCCGCGGGCCGCACTCCTCCGGGCACTGCTATTTCGCGCTCAAGGACGAGAACGCCAAGATCGAGGCGGTGATCTGGAAGTTTGCCCATGCGCGGATGCGCTTCAAGCCGCAGGAAGGCCTCGAGGTCATCGCCACCGGCAAGTTGACGACCTACCCCGGCTCGTCGAAATACCAGATCGTGATCGAGGCGCTGGAGCCCGCGGGGATCGGCGCGCTGATGGCGCTGATGGAAGAGCGCAAGAAGAAGCTCGCCGCCGAAGGTCTGTTCGACGAGGCGCGCAAGCAGCTTTTGCCCTGGCTGCCGGAAGTGATCGGCGTCGTCACCTCGCCGACTGGTGCTGTGATCCGCGACATCCTGCATCGGCTGGAAGACCGCTTTCCGCGCCGTGTGCTGGTGTGGCCGGTCAAGGTGCAGGGCGACGGCTCGGCCGAACAGATCGCGGCCGCGATCCGCGGCTTTAACGCGCTGCCGGAAGGCGGCAAGATTCCGCGGCCGGACCTTCTGATCGTCGCGCGCGGCGGCGGCTCACTGGAGGACCTGTGGTCGTTCAACGAGGAGATCGTGGTCCGTGCCGCCGCCGACAGCATGATCCCGCTGATCTCGGCGGTGGGCCATGAGACCGACATCACGCTGATCGATTTTGCCGCCGACAAGCGCGCGCCGACGCCGACCGCGGCCGCCGAGATGGCGGTGCCCGTGCGTGCAGAGCTGTTCGTCGAGGTCGAAAGCCTGGCGCGGCGCACGATGCTGTGCTGGCAGCGCGGCCATGAATCCCGCCGCAACGAACTGCGGGCCGCCGTCCGCGCGCTGCCGGCAGCTGGTGACTTGCTGTCGATCCCGCGACAGCGGCTGGATGGCGCGGCCAGCGCCCTGCCCCGCGGATTGAAGGCCAATACCCACGCCCATTTCCGCCGCTTTGCTCAAACCAGCGCGCGGCTCACCTTGCGCGTGCTGCGGGGACAGGTCGCGCAGGCCGGCCACCGGCTGACCGTGTCTGGCGAGCGGCTGACGCATTCGGCGCGATCGCTGCTGCGAACCCGGAAGGATCGCTTTGGTGGACTTGCGATCAGGCTGAAGGCCTCAAAGCTGTCCAACGCCCAGGCGCAGCGCCAGGCCATTGCGCGCGACCGCGAACGCACGTCGCGGCTGGCCGAGCGCGCGCGGCGCGCGCTGGCGACGGTGATGCAGCGGCTTGAGGCGCGGGTCGCCCACAGCGGGCAACTGCTGGGGGCGCTGTCCTATCGCAGCGTGCTGGCGCGAGGTTTTGCCTTGGTGCGCGACGAGCAAGGCCTCCCCGTGCATGCCGCAGCCGGCGTCGGACCGGGCGCCCGGCTTGATCTGGAATTCTCCGACGGCCGCGTCGCGGCCACAGCAGACGCGGATCGCCCGGAGGCGACGCGGATGGCAAAACCCGCCGCAGGCGAGCCGAAGGCCGCCGCACCCAAGCGCATCGTCAAGCCGGTCGGGCAAGGCAGTTTGTTTTAGAGAGCTGGCTCTTCCGGACCTGTCTCGCCTGCGCTTTCTTAACCTCGCCCCGCTCTTTTGCGGGGAGAGGTCGAAATTCGCGATAGCGAATTTCGGGTGAGGGGCAAGGCACGGCGCTTGCCACAACTCAAAGTCTTGACGGGGAGACGGTCCCTCACCCCGACCCTCCAAGAGCGAGCTTCGCTCCTCTCGACCCCGCAAGAGCGGGGCGAGGGAGAAGCTACCTCGCCAGCCATTCCGCGACGCGTTTTTGCGAATTGGCGCGCGCCTCGGGGTCGGTGCCGAGATGGCCGCGCTCCGGCAATGCGGCATCGGACGTCCCGGCAAGCGCGTGCAGCGGAAAATTGGCGCGGTCGAAATCGTGATAGGCGCCGGGATAGACCACGATCCGCGCCAGCGCGCTGCGCCCGCGCGCGCCGTCGACCATCTGACGGCAGGCGGGCGGCGA
Organism: uncultured Alphaproteobacteria bacterium; assembly: GCA_963778925.1. Lineage (GTDB taxonomy): Bacteria > Pseudomonadota > Alphaproteobacteria > Rhizobiales > Xanthobacteraceae > Bradyrhizobium. The sequence continues at coordinate 144,239 of CAVZWE010000024.1, forward strand.
ACTGACGTCGTCCTTGGCGCCGATCAGAAGCAGGGTCGGAACCCGCGCGCTCCAGCCAAGGCCGGACGAGACGCGGCAGTCCGGATAGAACGCGACCGCCGAGCGAAAGTCGGGCTCGACATCGCGTGACGACAGTTGCGGACGCACCGCCCACAACAGCGCGCTGGCGCCGTTCGCCCACCCCAACAGGCTGATGCGGTCGTGCGCGGCCCAGGGCTGCTGCACCAGCCACTGCCTCGACGCCATGATGTCGGCCACCCGTTCGCGGCGGGCGCGAATCTTGTGCTCCTTGACCCGGCATTGCGGGCCGAGTTCGCGCGAACCATAGGAGTCCGGCAGCAGCACCGCATTGCCCGCTTTCAGCAATTGCTCGGCCCAGTCGCGATAGCGCGGCTGCACCGGCTCGGAATGGCCGGCCAACCCGCCGCAGCCGTGCAGCGCGATCACGGCTGGAAACGGGCCGTTGCCGTCGGGCACGTAAAGCTGCGCATGCAATATGCCGTTGCCCTGGGGGATATCGACCTGACGGGACAGCGGCAACGGCGCCGCATCCGCGGCATATGCCACGGCAAAGAGCGTCAGGGATGTAATCGCTGACCGAAGGCGCATCTGGCTTGCCGGGTCGCTATGGCGCTGTGAACGCTGTGAAAACAGCGGTCCCATCGCGAAAACCTAGCATCTGCCCGGCGCCAGATTTCATCACAAATCGGTGGGTTTGACGGGCGGACATCATGAACTATTTATGATAGATGCGTTGCCGATATTGGCCCGGCCCGAACCGCCGGGAACACCTCGGAGAGTTCAATCGTGCTGAATAAATTCGGTCCCTCGGGCCATGGTGAAGCGCAGGTGCAATATCTGGATGGCGATTTCCGCGTGATCACGCCGGGAACCTTCGTGCGCTGCGCGGTGACCGATGCGCGGATACCGCTCGACGAGTTGAAATACTGGAGCGTCGATCTGCAGGAGGCCTACGCGATCCCGAGCGCGGTACTGCAGCGGCATTTTCCGAGCGCGCTGAAGAAGCAGGGCTAGTCGCGTTCGCGATATTTCCTGTCCCGCGCCTGAAACAGCCGCTCTGAGAGGAACTTTCGCAGTTTTGCGGTGCTATCGAACTCAAGCGTCACCTTGAACGGCACAATATCCTGCGCCCAGCAGGGAAAACCGCTGGCCTTCCGCAGCCGCACCAGATCCTTTTCCGTGGTCACCAGCGTCAACGCATCGGCCTTTGCCTGCGCGATCAAGCTTTCGATCTCGCTCTGCGAAAACGGGTGATGGTCGGGAAAGGCGCGTTCCGCTGCGACCTCGATCCCGGCGGCGCGCAGCGTCTTGAAAAAGCGGTTAGGATCGCCGATCCCGGCGAACGCGAGCACGCGTTTGCCGCGCAGCGACGCCACCGACGCTGTGTCGGCCCTGAGAGAGGCCGACAGCACCGGCCTGTCCCGCGCGGCGATCTCGGCCTTGACCAACTCGGCCGCGGTTCCATCGCCGACCACGATCAGCGCGTCGGTGCGCTCGAGTTGCGGCGGCAACGGCGCGCGCAAGGGACCGGCGGGCAGCACCCGGCCATTGCCGAGGCCGCGATCGCTGTCGATCACGATCAGGGACGCATCCTTGGCCACCGCGGGGTTCTGAAAGCCATCATCCATCAGGATCACGCTGGCGCCCTGCGACCGCGCCAGCGCGATGCCATTGAGGCGTTCGCGGGCGACCACCACCGCAACCGTCTGCGCCAGCATCAGCGGCTCGTCGCCGACATCTTCGGCGATGTGCCGCTCGGGATCGACCTTGAGCGGCCCGCGCAACCGTCCGCCATAGCCGCGGCTGAGCACGACGGGGGTCTCGCCGAGATCGCGCAGCAGCTTCGCCAGCGCCAGCACCATCGGCGTCTTGCCGGCACCGCCGACATGATAATTGCCGACGCACAGCACCGGGATGCCGGCATCAATACCCGCCCGCTGCAGGCGCCAGCCTGCGACCAGGCCATAAAGGGCACCGAGCGGCGACAGCAACAACGAAATCCATGACGACGGCCGGTGCCAGAAGGCCGGCTCACGCATTCGCCGCCCCCATTTCGAGCCGCAACTGCAACAGATACGGCTCCAGCGCGGCAAGCGTGCGATCGAGCGCACCGCCGAGCTGTTCGATCACGCGCCCGGAGGCCGCAAGCGAGGATTCACGCGCCCCCGGATCGGCCAGCAACTGGCCGAGCTGCTTGACCAGCGCTTCCTGGGTGTCGGCCCGCCGCGCCCCGCCCGCGCTGTCGAGCGCCTCGTAGACGTCGGTGAAATTGAACACGTGAGGACCATGAACGATCGCGGCGCCGAGCTTGACCGCCTCGATCGGATTCTGCCCGCCATGTGCGACCAGCGATCCCCCCATGAACACGATCGGCGCCAGCCGATAGAACAAGCCCAGTTCGCCCATGGTGTCGGCGACGTAGATATCGGTGGCCGCCGTCGGCAACTCGTCGCGCGAGCGCAAAGCCCCGTGCAGGCCGGAGGCCGCGATGGTGCGCGCGATCGCCTCCCCGCGCGTGGCATGGCGCGGCACGATCACGCTCAATAGCGACGGAAAGAATCCTGCAAGCGTCCGATGCACTTCAAGCAGAATGTCCTCTTCGCCCGGATGGGTCGACGCCGCCACGATGATGGGGCGGCCGCGCGTCGCCGCCATCAACCGCTCCAGTCGGGCGGGATCGGCGGGCGGTGCCGGAACATCCAGCTTCAGATTGCCTGTGGTTACGACGTTGCGGCTGCCGAGCGCGGTAAAGCGCTCCGCGTCGACCCGCGATTGCGCCAGACAGACATCGAACCGGCCAAGCAGCGCCGAAATCGTGCCCGAAACCCTGCGCCAGCGCGGGAACGAGCGAGGCGACATCCGGCCGTTGATCAGGACCATCGGCAGCCGCCGCGCCGCGCTCGACAGGATCAGATTGGGCCACAGGTCGGATTCGATGAACAGCGCCAAGGAAGGCCGCCAGTGATCGAGAAAGCGCGCGACGTAGCGCGGCGAATCGTACGGCACATATTGATGGATGATATCGGCGGGAAACCGCTTGGCGACGATCGCCGCCGAGGTCACCGTGCCCGAGGTCAGGAGGATGCGGATATTCAGCGCACGCAGCTTTTCGATCAAAGCCGCAGCCGCCAGCACTTCGCCGACGCTGGCGCCATGAATCCACACCAATGGTCCATGCGGCCGGACATCCCGGCTCATGCCGCGGCGCTCGCCGATCCGCGCGGGATCCTCCTTGCCCAGTTTCAGCCGCCGCTTGATCAGCGCCGGCGCCAGCGGCACCACCGCGGCCGACAGCTTCTGATAGACGCGCAATGACATCGGCAGGGAGTTAGCCATGACCCGCCCTTTCCGGACGGCCGACCTGCGCATAGGCGCGGCGGGTCGCTTCATTCAGAATCTGTTCCAGTCGCAAGCGCAGTCTTTCCATGGTCTCGGCATCGGCATCCGGCGGCACAAAAACCTCTTCGACGCCCACCAATGCGCCTTGCCCGAACGGCAAATTTATGGTGGTACGGTCCCAATTGTTCAACCGGATGAAACGGCTGGTCGCCATTGCGAACGGCATGATCGGACGTCCGGATTCGCGCGCCAGCATGATAATGCCGCGGCCCACGACTCGCGAGCGCTTCGGCACGTCTGCCGTCATCGCGACGTTATAGCCGTCCGCGAGCGCGCGCACCATCTCCTTGAACGCGCCGACCCCGCCCTTGCGGTGAAAGGCCGAGCCGTGGTCACCGGAGCCGCGGATGGTGCCGATACCGAGCCGCTCGGCGGCGATGGCGTTGAATTCGCCATCGCGATGCAGCGAAATCAGCACCTTGGCGCGATGGCTCGCCTTGGTTTTGATAAAGGGCGTCAGGAAATGCTGGCCATGCCAGAACGCGAAGATCGCCGGCTGCTGCGGCTCGACCAGTAGATAGATGTTGGCCGGATCGAAACTGAATCGGTTCGTCAGCCAGACCAGCCGCAGGTACTCGGCCGCGAGAAACCCCGCAGCGCGCTGCACCCAGCTGCTGCGCAGCAGATTGCGAAGCAGCTTCTTCAACGGGCAGGCTTCGTGTCTTGACCTGGATCGAGCAGCCGATGGAGGTGAACGACGAAGTAGCGCATGTGGGCATTGTCCACGGTCTGCTGCGCCTTGGCCTTCCAGGCCGCATAGGCGGTCGCGTAATTGGGAAACACGCCGACGATTTCCACCTTATCGAGGTCCTTGAACGTCGTGCCGTGGAGATCGGTCAGTTCGCCGCCGAGGACGAGATGGAGCAATTGCTGCTGGGGACTGTCTGGCATGATTCCCTTTCCTAACGCGGTGCCCGGCAAGCAAGAATTCCAAGGCGAATCGATGGCGATCAGGGCAAGGGACGGGTTCGAAAATGCTCGACAATGCGTGCATGACGATCGCGTCCCGCTGCCACCAGCACCCCGTGCGCCACCTCCCGGCGGTTGTACAGGATCGTATCTCCGGAGAGCGCGGTCATGTTACCATTCGCTTCCTGCACGATCAAATTCGCCGCGGCAAGGTCCCAGTCGCGGCTCTGGCCGCCGGCAAATGCCGCGTCCAGGCTTCCCTGCGCGACCCGGCACAACCGAAGCGCCAGCGATCCTATCCGCGGATGCAGGGTAATTTCGCCGGACGACCGGTTGAGCCGCTCAACCAGAGGCTTCGGACCGGCCACGCGGGAAAATTCGAGCTCCGTGCCGGGTGTCGTGCGGACCTGTACATGGTTACGCGCGGCGCCCTGTCCGCGCGCGGCAAAGAAAAATTCGTCGCTGGCCGGCGCGAACACTGCCGCGAGCACCGGTGAAGCGTCCTCGACCAGCGCCACGCTGACGCACCAGTCTTCGCGGCCGGCAAGATAACCGCGGGTGCCGTCGATCGGATCGACAATCCATACCAGCCGCTTGCCGAGACGCGACTCGTCGTCGACGCTTTCTTCCGATAGCCAGCCATAATCCGGCGTGGCGGATCGCAGCCGCTCCTCCAGGAGCTCGTTGACGGCGATATCGGCCTCCGACACCGGCGAGGATGCGCCCTTGGTCCAGTTTTTCAGGTCGGTGCGGAACAGCGCCAGCGCCAGCGCGCCGGCCTCGCGAACGGTATCGCTCAGCAGCGCGGCGTCGCGCGCCAGGATCCCATCGTGCATGCGCGCGGCGTTAGCGTCCGCCAAGCGTCAATCCCTCGATGCGAACCGTCGGGGCATTGACGCCATAGCGGAATTCCAGATCGTTGGCCGGCGTCAGCGATTTGAACACTTCGAGCAGATGGCCGGCGATCGTCACCTCGCTCACCGCATAGGTGATCTCGCCGTTCTCGATCCAGAACCCGGATGCGCCGCGGCTGTAATCGCCGGTCACGCTGTTGACGCCGGAGCCGATCAGGTCGGTGACGTAAAACCCCTGCTTGATGTCGGACATCAGCTCGGCCGGAGTTGGCTCGCCTGCTTCGAGATGCAGATTATACGGTCCCGGTGACGGCGACGACGAGACGCCGCGGTGGGCGTGGCCGGTCGTGACCAGCCCGAGCTCGCGTGCGGTCGCGCAATCCAGCAGCCACGACGTCAGCACGCCCTCGTCAATGATGGCGAGCTTTTTGACCTTGACCCCCTCGGCGTCGAAGGTTTGCGAACGCAGGCCGCGCACCCGCAGCGGATCGTCGATAATGCGGATATTCCTGGCGAACAGCTGCTGGCCGAGACGGTCTTTGAGGAAACTGGTCTTGCGCGCGATCGAGGCGCCGTTCACCGCGCCCACGAGATGGCCGACCAGGGAGCCGGAAACCCTGGGGTCGAACACCACGGGCACCTTGCAGGTCTCGACCTTGCGCGGATTGGCACGCGCCACCGTGCGCTCGCCGGCCTTGCGGCCGACGCTTTCCGGCGATGCAAGGTCGGACGTGTGCGGCGCCGCACTATAGTCATAGTCGCGTTCCATGGCGGTGCCGTCGCCGACGATCGCCGTCATCGAGATGCCCTGGCTCGAGCGCAGGAAGGAGCCGTGGAAACCGGTGGAGGTCACCAGCACCATTCCGCCAATTCCCGTCGAGGCCGAGGCGCCGCCGGATTTGCTCACTCCCTTGACCGCGAGCGCCGCCGCTTCGGCTTCGCAGGCGCGGCGCTCGAGCTCCGAGGTCGATGGGGTCTTGGGATCGAGCAGATCGAGATCGGGAAAATCGCGCGCCAGCAATGCTGGATCGGCGAGGCCGACATATTTGTCGTCGGGCGCGACGCGCGCCATGGCGACGGCGCGCTCCGCGAGCCTGGCCACGCCATCGCCGCTGATATCGTTGGTCGAGACCACCGCCTGGCGCTGTCCCACCAGCACGCGCAGTCCGATATCGTCGGTTTCCGAGCGCTCGGATTCCTCGACGCGCCCGTCGCGCACCTCGACGCCTTGCGAAATGCCGCGCACCGCCACCGCGTCGGCGGCGTCGGCGCCGGCGCGTCTCGCCGCTTCGACCAGCCGCTGCGCCAGCGTGCTGAGCGCGGATTGATCGAACAGATCGGAGGTGACGGTATCAGGCGAAAGCGCGGAAGCGGCGGATGGTGAAGAGATCACGAACAAAATCCCGAAAATTGAAGGGGGCTTGACGAGGGCCGAAGCGGACGTCGCTGCAAATCGGCGAAGCTCTCAGATGTGCCCGATTCTTGGGGATTTCAAGCATATTCGCGGGGCAAAAGCGAAACAATTTCGGGGTGCTGGCAAGGTCTCGTCAATCATGTGAGCCAAGGTCTTGTCAATCATGCGGGCGGATGCAGTGCAAGTGAGGCCGGGTTAACCAGCCTTTTTAAGCGATTTCGCAAGGCGCTCTGGCAAGGTCGCGCTATCGACCGGGAACATAATCCCGGCGGGGAGACAAAGCCGTGAGGCGTCAGATAGCAACAAGCGGGATCAATCCCGCCGGGTCGAGCCGCGCATTGCGGCTCGACCCTCTCTCTCTACCCGTCAGCTTCGATGCGCACGATATCCGCGCCGATGGCGGTGTGCGGCAAATCGAACTTCATCGCGAACGCGTCGTGCTGCGCCGTGCCCTGCATGGCATGCGGATGGCGGTCAATCTTCGCGTGCGGGATTTTCTTGGCGTCGGGCTGCGCGGCATCGACGACGCGCAGATACTGGTGCTGGTTCATCGCGATCCTTCGTTGACGATCCCCCTATGCGTGAGTTCCGACGCGGACGAGATCGCAGCGGCGTGGCAGATGTGGAGCGATATCTTCGCGCTTCCGCAATTGCCGGAAGACAAGACCCGCGACCCGGCGGCGCGGCGGCGGCGTCACAACGCGATCCGCACCCGTCGACCGAAATTCCTGGTACGGCGGCGGCCCGGCGATCTGCTCAATCCGGCCAATCTGCATCAGGGCGAACGCGAGATCATCGCGCGGGACTAGCCTCGCGCGATGCTAGGCGGACGCCGACCGCATCACCGCATCCGCGAGCAGACCCGCAAACAGCAATAACCCCGCATCGCGGTTGGACTTGAAAATCCGCAGGCACAATGCGGGATCGCTGATCTCGAGCCGCCGGATTTGCCAGCCGAGATGGGCGGCAAATGCGGCAAGCCCGATCCAGGCCGGCACGCCGGCGCCGGCAAATCCTAGCGCCACGCCGATCAAGACCACCGCCAGACCGTAAAACAGCATCAGCGCCCGATGCGTGCGCGCGCCGAACAAGAGCGCGGTCGATTTGATCCCGATCAGCGCGTCGTCCTCGGCGTCCTGATGCGCATAGATGGTGTCGTAGCCGATCACCCAGGCGATCGAGCCGGCATAGAGCAGAAGCGCGGTTGCATCGATCCGCCCCAGCGTCACCGCAAATCCCATCAGCGCGCCCCACGAGAACGCCAGCCCCAGCACGATCTGCGGCCACCAGGTGATTCGCTTCATGAACGGATACACCGCGACGATGACGAGCGAGGCGATGCCGGTCATGACTGCGAAGCGGTTGAATTGCACGAGCACCGCAAGACCGATCAGCGCCTGAACGACCAGAAAGGCTGCCGCCTGCGGCACGCTCACCTGTCCCGCCGGTATCGGCCGCGACCGCGTCCGTTCGACCAACGCATCCAGATCGCGATCGGTGATGTCGTTCCAGGTGCAGCCGGCGCCGCGCATGACAAACGCGCCGACCAGGAACAGCGCCAGGACCAGGGGCAATTGGCGGATGTCTTTGGCGATGCCGGCGGCCAGCGCCGCCGACCACCAGCACGGCAGCAGCAACAGCCATGAGCCGATCGGCCGGTCGAGACGGGAGAGCCGCAAATAGGGCCGCGACCATTGCGGCGCGCGGGTATCGACCCAGTTGCCGGTGGCATCAGCAACGCGGGCCGACGCGCCGCTCATCTGGTCTTGATCATCGTGCGAGAACGTTGCCGTTCAGGGTATCGAAGGTGCTGCCGCCCTTCTTTGCGGCGTTGGCTTCCGGAAGCGCCGTCGACGAGCCCAGCACTTCGCTCAGGCTTGGGCCGGCCGGACCTCGTTGCTGCCCCTGCTGCGCAACCGCGCAGACTTTCTGCTGCATTTCCTCGGTGTGCTTGTGGCCGCTCTTCAGCTGATCCGAAATCTGCGGGGGGATACCGCACTTCGCGGCGTGGCTCTCGACATATTTGATCATCTTGATCTCGGCCTGGCCGAAATTCCCGATCAGCTTGCAGGCTTCATCCGGGGGTGCGTGCCGGTCACTGGCGGCCTTGATCAGCTTGCCGCGCTTCTCCGCATCTTCGCGCAACGGGATGAATCCCTTCATGCATTCTTCGGGGGGACCGGCCTGCGATGGCGGCGCAGGCCCGCGCTCGAACGCGGAGCCGGTGATCGGCGCAGCACCGTTGGCCGGAAATGAACTGGAAGGAGGGGCGCCGAGCGAAGTGGAGGGGGCAGCGCCGTTCACCGGCGGAAACGCCGGATCGTTTTTGATGGGGGCGGACTGATTGGGCAGCGGCGCCGGGAAGGCACCTTGCGCGAAGGCCTGACCGGCATGAACCGTAACGACGGCCACGGTCAGCGGCACAATCAAACGGCGGATGATCAAGGGTATTCCTCCGGCAAGGTCCAATGGTCCGCAAACACCTTCCCGATGGAAGGGCGATTTCCCCTAGGCTTTTTACGATTCCTGCCGCTGCTTAACAACCCGCGGAATTTGGCGACAGCGCGGCGTAGGGCCGCGCCGGATGCCAATTATTGCGTTAATTCATTAACCTTTGGGCTAAAAGGCTGCGGAAATTGGAACATCGGCCATGCCGCGACTCGATTTTCGTCAACCCAGGCTGTTCGTCGAAGCCGCATTGGCGCCCGCCGCAACGGTCGCGCTGGAGCGCGGCCAGAGCAACTATCTCGGCAACGTGCTGCGGCTTGCCGCGGGCGATAACATTCTGGTGTTCAACGGACGCGACGGCGAATGGCAGGCCGAGATCGGCGGCCGCAAGCGGCCCGACAGTCTCCGAATCGTTGCCCAGACCCGGCCACAGGATCGCCTGCCCGACCTCGCTTATGTCTTTGCGCCGCTGAAACATGCAAGGCTCGACTACATGGTGCAGAAAGCGGTCGAGATGGGCGCTTCCTCCCTGCAGCCGGTGTTGACCCGCTTCACCCAGGTCTCAAGGGTCAATGACGAGCGCATGCGCGCCAATGTGATCGAGGCCGCGGAGCAATGCGGCATCCTCGGCATTGCCAGTGTCGCCGAGCCGATGCCGCTCGATCGCTATGTGAGCCAGCGCGCAAGCACGCGCCTGCTGGTGTTCTGCGACGAGGAAGCGGAGGTCAGCGATCCGTTGCGGGCGCTGCGGGGCGAGCTGGGTACCGCGAATGGCATCGATATCCTGATCGGCCCCGAAGGCGGATTTGCCGAGGAAGAGCGCGCGCTCCTGTTGCGCCAGCCGCGCACTTTACGGCTTTCGCTGGGACCGAGGGTGCTGCGCGCCGACACGGCAGGCGTGGCGGCGCTGGCGCTGGTGCAGGCTGTGCTCGGCGACTGGACCGGTTCCGGCCCGGCATAGCTAAAGGCCTTAACCGGTATTAAGGCACTTGTCCGATCCCTGTCGAAACCCGCCCCCAGCCATGCTAAGGGGCTGCGCCAGCTCAATCCGCTGGTACCCGCTCCGGGACATTTGGACCTCGCGATGACCCTGACCGCCGCCCCTCGTGCGACCGGATCCGCCGCATGGGCGGATGCGCTGCTATTGTCGTTCGCGCAGGCCGGCTACGCCAGGGCCGAACCCGATATCCTGCAGCCTGCCGAGCCGTTCCTCGATCTGTCGGGCGAGGACATCCGGAAGAGTCTTTACCTGACCACCGATGCCGGCGGCGAGGAACTGTGCCTTCGCCCCGATCTCACCATTCCGGTGGCGCGCGATTACCTCGCCTCCGACCGCTGTGGCCAACCCGCAGGGTTCAGCTATCTCGGGCCGGTGTTTCGCTATCGCGGCGGCCGCGCCAGCGAATTCCTGCAGGCCGGCATCGAATCCTTCGGACGGCAGGATCGCGCCGCAGCCGACGCCGAGATGCTGGCGCTGGCGCTGGAAGCGACCAGCGCGTTCGGCGTCAGCGAGGTCGAAATCCGCACCGGCGATGTCGCGCTGTTCAATGCGCTGATCGATGCCCTCGATCTCTATCCGGTGTGGCGGCGGCGGCTGATCAAGGATTTCAACCGCAAGGTCAGCCTGGAGCAGGATATCGAGCGGCTCACGCTTGCGACCGGACCCGGGCGCAACGAATATGAGGGCGTTCTTGCCGCGCTTGCAGGATCGGACCGCAAGGCGGCGCTGGCGCTGGTGACCGACCTGATGTCGATTGCCGGCACCACCAATGTCGGCGGGCGTACGGTTGCGGAAATCGCCGATCGCTTCCTCGAGCAATCGACCCTGAAGGGCGGCGCGCTGCCGCGCGACGCGCTTGGCATCATCAAGCGATTTCTCGCGATCGCAGGCGACCCCGACGACGCCGTGGTGCAATTGCGTGCGCTCGCCGCCGACGCGAAACTCAACATTTCAGCCGCGATCGATCAGCTCGAAAGCCGCGTCGGCTTCATGGCCGCGCGAGGCATCGATACCGGCGCGACGCGCTTTTCCACCTCATTCGGGCGTGGGCTCGATTATTACACCGGCTTCGAGTTCGAACTGCATGCGAAGGGCGACGGCGTCGAGCCGCTGGTAGCCGGCGGACGCTATGACGGGCTGATGACCCAGCTTGGCGCGCCCGCGCCCATCCCCGCGGTCGGCTTCTCGGTCTGGGTCGAGACCCTGACGCGAGCGGGCCGCAGCGGAGGCGCGTCATGACGACGCCATTCGTTGTTGCGGTTCCCTCGAAGGGCCGCCTGCAGGAAGACGCGGAAGGCTTCTTCACCCGCGCCGGACTGGCCCTGGCAAAACCGCGCGGCGCCCGCGACTATCGCGGCACCATCCCGGGCCTCGACAATGTCGAGATCGCCTATCTGTCGGCCAGCGAAATCGCCTGGCAACTGGCGCGCGGCATGGTCCATCTCGGCGTCACCGGCGAAGACCTGGTGCGTGAAACTATTGCGGATGCCGAGAAGCAGGTGTTGCTGATCGACAGCCTCGGCTTCGGCAGCGCCAATGTCGTGGTGGCCGTGCCGCAGGCCTGGATCGACGTCCGCACCATGGCCGATCTCGACGATGTCACCACCGGATTCCGCGCCCAGCATAACCGGCGGATGCGGGTCGCGACCAAATACATCAATCTGACCCGTAGCTTCTTTGCTTCCCATGGCGTCGTCGACTACCGCATCGTCGAGAGCGCCGGCGCGACCGAAGGTGCGCCCGCGGTCGGCACCGCCGAGATGATCGTCGATATCACGACGACCGGCGCCACCCTTGCCGCCAACGGCCTCAAGGTGCTCGACGACGGCATCATCCTGCGCAGCCAGGCCAATCTCGTCGCATCGAAGGACGCCGACTGGTCGGGCGAGGCGCGTGAGACCGCGCGCGTCATCCTCGATCACATCGCGGCCCGCGCCCGCGCCAGCAAGTACCGGGAAGTCCGCACCCGCTTTGCCGGCTGCGACGCAACATTGCTGGCCGAGGCCCATAATCGGTTCGGCGTGGTGTCGCCGTTCGGCGGCCCGACCTCTTCGGGAATGGTTACGCTGCACTGCCCACCGGCGCAGCTTTACGCGCTCGGCAGCTTTCTTCGGACCCACGGCGCCGACACGGTGTCGGTGGCATCGCTCGACTACGTGCTCGACCGCGACAATCCGCTGTTCGCCAGACTCGAGGCGTTCTTGCGGCAGTGAGGCGCAGGCCCGAAGCCCCTCCCTGTGGCGACAAGGCGCAACGATTGCCATATGCTGGTTTTTCGGATCGTTGGAACCTGATCGATGATGCTGGGTAGCGATGTTTCTGGCCTGACCACCACCGCGGCCACCGCCGCGGCGCAAGGGCTGTCGATCGTCGTGCCCGTCTACAACGAGGCGGCCGGGCTGGCATCTCTGCACCAGCGGCTCAGCAATCTGGCAAGGACGCTCAAGGACCGCTATCGCCTTGCCTGCGAGGTCGTCTATGTCGATGACGGTAGCACTGATCCGACGCTTGCGATTGCGCGCGGGCTTGCGGCCGATAGCCTCGATATCCAGGTGGTGTCGCTGTCGCGCAATTTCGGCAAGGAAGCGGCCCTGATGGCGGGACTGGACCATGCCCGGCGCGGCGCCGTGCTGTTCATGGATGGCGACGGCCAGCATCCGCCCGACCTCGCCGAGCAGCTGGTCGGTCACTGGATCGATGGCGGTTACGACGTGGTCTTTACCGCCAAGGCGCATCGCGACAATGAAACGGTTGTGCGGCGCCTCGCGGTGCGCGGCTTCTACGCCCTGATCAATTGGGGCGCGCGGCAGAAGATCCCGGAGGATGCCGGCGACTTCCGCCTGCTGTCGCCGCGCGCCGCCGCCGCGCTGCGGCAACTGCCCGAGCGCAATCGTTTCTTCAAGGGGCTGGCAAGCTGGATCGGGTTCCGTCAGATCCGGGTCGACTACGAACCCGCCGCCCGCGCCCACGGCATCACCAATTTCAGCCCCTCGCGGCTGGTCGGGCTTTCGATCGAAGGCCTGACCTCGTTCTCGGTGGCACCGCTGCGATTTGCCAGCCTGCTTGGCGTGTTGCTCGCCACCGTGGCGTTTCTGTTCGGGCTTTCGATCCTCTGGGAAACCTGGACCACCGGAAAATCGGTTCCCGGCTATCCCTCGCTGGTGGTCGGCCTGATGACCATTGGCGGCGTGCAGCTCATCATGATCGGCATCGTCGGCGAATATATCGGGAAGATTCTTTCGGAGTTGAAGGCACGTCCGATCTATTTCGTCGCCGAACACAGCGAGAAACGCGCCGAGGCGGAAACTTCCGTCGCCGCCGGCGAAAGGACCGCCGCCGAATGAACGACGCCGCGCCGCCGCGCCGGATCTGGCTGTGCGCCGACGATTACGGTCTGAGCCCTGGCGTCAACCGCGCGATTCGCGACCTGATCGAGCGCGGTCGTCTCAACGCGACATCGGTGATGGTGGTGGGACCCTCGATCGGCCGCGACGAAGTCAGCGCGCTTCAAACCGCTGCCGCCAACAGTTCCCGCTGCGCCATCGGCCTGCACGTCACTTTAACGGCGCCGTTTCGCCCCCTGACGATGCACTTTCAGCCGATCGACGGCGGCATGTTCCCACCCTTCCCGAAGCTGTTGCGGGCGGGCCTGCTGCGCCGGCTCGACCCGGAAATCATCCATGCCGAATTGATGGTGCAGCTTGCGGCTTTCAATGAACGGTTCGGCCGCGCACCGGATTTCGTCGACGCTCACCAGCACGCACAGCTTTTTCCGGGGGTACGCGACGCGTTTCTGGCGGCGGTGAAGGAGGCTGCGCCCGGCGCCTGGGTCCGCCAGGGCGGCCGCCATCAGCCCCTGGCCCGGCGGCTTGGTTCACCCAAGGCGCTGCTTCTCGACGTTTTGAGCGCCGAATTTCGCACGCGCGCCGCGCGGGCCAATATCGGCTTCAATCCCGGATTCGCGGGCGCCTATGATTTCTCCCGACAACCCGATTTCAGTGCCCTGATGCGACAATTCCTTGACGGTCTGCCGGAGCATGGCGTCATTATGTGTCATCCCGGCTTCGTCGACGAAATCCTGGAAAGCCTCGATCCGTTCACGACCCAACGCGAATATGAACATGCGTTTCTTGGCGGCGAACAATTCCCGCCGCTTTTGGCCGCGAATAAGGTTACATTGGGCTGACGTCCGCTCAAAAAGCCGCGGTGGACACCTTGTCGCACACACAAATTTAATTCCGGGCAACACTTCTTGCGACACAAAACGCCCCTACATTCCCCCCGCGATTCGAAGCGAGCGAGGGAGAAAATCCATGACACCGCAAGAACGCCAAATGATCGACGATCTTTTCGACCGGCTCGCCAAGCTGGAGAGCGCACCGCGCGATCCGGACGCCGTCGCCGCCATCGCGCAGGGCTTGCGCAGATCACCCAATGCCGTTTACGCGCTGGTACAGACCGTGCTGGTCCAGGATGAAGCGCTGAAGCGTGCCAACAGCCGCATCCAGGAACTGGAAGCACGGCAATGCGGGCGAAGCGCATCAACCCGGCGGGTTCCTCGATTCCATGCGCGATACAATCTTCGGGCAGGACCAGCCGCGCGGCTCGGTGCCGAACGTGCGGCCGCCCGATATCGGCAGCCGCCCGGTATGGAACAGCGGCCAGGTGATGCAGCAGGCGCCGTCGCCGGGACCATACGGCCAGGCGCCCTATAACCAGGGACCTTACGGTCAGCCCTATGGCGCGGCCCAGGCCCCGATCGGCGGCGGCGGCTCGTTTCTCGGAACCGCGGCGGCCACCGCGGCCGGCATGGTCGGCGGCTCGCTGCTGCTCGGCAGCATCCGCTCGATGATGGGCGGCAGCCACCAGGCGTTCGGCGATACCGCGAGCCTCAACAATGCGGGCCGAACTCCGTGGAGCGATCAATCCGGCAGCGAGCTCGCGCGCGACGCCGGGATCAACGACCTCGGTTCATCCGGCGGCCGCGCCGACGATGGTTCGCGCGCCGGATTGTTCGATACCGCATCGAACAATTCCAGGTCGGACGACGACGGTGACGACCGCGACGACATGGATCTCGATTCCGACGACTTCGGCGGCGACGGCGACAGCGACTACGCCTGACCAATTCCGCCCGCGCAAACGCAAAACGGCCGCTCGATCGAGCGGCCGTTTTTATTTTCGATCATGGCGCAATCAGATCACGATGACCTTGGCGCCGACATTGACCCGGCCATACAGATCGATCACATCCTCATTGCGCATCCGGATGCAGCCGGACGAGACGTTGGTGCCGATGGTCCAGGGCTCGTTGGAACCGTGGATGCGATAGAGCGACGATCCCAGATACATCGCACGCGCGCCTAGCGGATTTTGCGGGCCGCCTTCCATATGCCGGGGAAGATCGGGACGGCGTACCAGCATTTCCGGCGGCGGCGTCCAGTCCGGCCATTCCTTCTTCGCGGAAATCTGCTTGACGCCCGACCAGGTGAATCCGGGGCGGCCGACGCCGATGCCGTAGCGCAGCGCCTTGCCGTCGCCCTGCACCAGGAACAGGAACTTGTTGGGCGTATCGACCACGATCGTGCCGGGGCCCTCCTTGCCGTGATAGTCGACGAGCTGCTTTTCATATCTCGGATCGAACGCCGCACGGGCGGCTTCAGCCTCTTCCGGCTGCGGCATCATCGATGGCAGCAGCGGACCCCGGTACATTGGCTGTTGCTGATAGGCAGGTTGTTGATAGGCCGGCTGTTGCTGATAGCGCTCGCCCTGATTCTGTCCGCCGCCGAACAGGAACTCGAGGAAGCCGCCGCCCATGTTGGAGCGCTCGGCATAGGCCGTGCGCACCGGCGCAGCCGGGCGCTGCACCGGCTGATCGGCATAGATGATGCCGCCTCCGGGGATGGCCGCGGCTTCGATCGCCGAGGCCTGATGAAGTCCGACGCCTAGGCAAGACGCGCCGGCAAGCAGCGCGAGAGACATGGTTCTGAACATCGACGTACTCTGTACTGTTTCGTCTTGTTGAAACTGTTCCTGGGAGCGCCCGTTGCAAGCGCCCTTGCACGCCGCCAATTAAAATCAAAACCGCCTCGGTTTGGTAAACAGAAACGGCGTTTCAATTCACCACGTCGCCAATTCCGCGCGGTTTTCCGCGGTAGCGTTTATTTTCGATGAACGGCGCAGCCGCATGGTTAATCGTTGGTGTGTCGCGGCAAGGCCGCGCGCCTTGCAGTAATTCCCGCCTGTGAACCCGATGTTAAATCGCATCTGTCTAAAACATGAGGAGTGCAGGTCAGGAACAAGCTCATGCCGATTCATCGCAGACGTTTTCGTATCGAAGAAGCCATCGTCGGCGACGTGCCGATGCCCGAGATCGCCGACGGCGATGTCGGTCCCATGCATCGCGAGATCATGAGCGAACTGCGCGCCATCCGGGCCCAGATGGCCAATGGCGCCAGCCGCAGCCGCGGCTACGGAAACAATCGACGCGTCGGTCACGCGCGAGGTCGCCGAGGCCCATGCGTTGCTCGAGACCTACCGGGCCCAGATCGAACAATGCGAGAAACTCAAGGTCGAACTCGACCTCATTCACGACGCCATCAGCCGCACCAAGCGGGAAATCGCGGTGCTGCACGGCACGAGTTTCAACGGCGAGGAAATGGCCAAGGTCAACGGCGAACTCGGCGCTGTGGTCGGGGGTACCGAAGAGGCCACCCAGCAGATTCTGGAAGCCGCCGAATCGATCGATCAGGCGGCAACCGCGATGGCCAAGGTAACCTCTCCGGACCAGCACAAGATTCTCAGCGAGGAAATCCAGGAGCGCGTGGTTTCGATTTTCGAGGCCTGCAATTTCCAGGACCTGACCGGTCAGCGTATCAACAAGGTCATGACCACGATGAAATTCATCGAAAACCACATCACCGTCATGATGGAGATCTGGGGCGGCGTCGACGCGATCAAGGCGCACGCGCCACCAATCGTCGATGAACGGGAGGGCGACGCAAGGCTCTTGAACGGTCCGAAGCTGGATGGCGACGTCGGTCACGCATCGCAAAACGACATCGACGCGCTGTTCGACTGAGTTGCCGCGTCCACCAAGCCAAACGCAAACGCCGGCTTCGTGCCGGCGTTTTGGCTTTTTGGAGATCAACTTGAAGTCGTCATTCCGGGATGGTGCGTAGCACCAGACCCGCAATCTCGAGATTCCGGGTTCGATGCTTTGCATCGCCCCGGAACGACGGAAAAGGAGCGCTCAGGCGCGGGGCGCGCAGCGGACATAGACCATGTTGCCATAACGGGTCGCGGCATCCTTATCGGTGAAGCGGGTGACCAGGACGCGTCCGTCGAAGGAGACGATCTCGCGATCCTGCTCGCCGCCGGCCGGTCCGGGCGGACCGATATAATTCTTGCCGCTCGGGCTGCCCTTCAGATGCAGTTCCTGCGGCGTCGCCTGGTCGGCCAGATGCATGACCACGCCGCCCGAGGATCCGGCTCCGATCACGTAAGGCTGCTTGCATTGCGCCTTTGCCGCGGCTTCGGTGCGCGGGCGGTCGGCCGGGTTCTGGTAGGAGGCAAGACCCCAGCGGCCGACAATCTCGTCGGCGCGGATGGTCGCCGGCATTTCGGGCGCCACCCCCGGCTCCGGGGCCGCCGTAGGCGTTGATGATGAAAACGACGGCAGGCTCATGCTTCCGCAGCCGCCCAGGAATATCGTCAGCGCCGTGGCGATCCCCAGATTGGCAACCCCGCGCATACTACGTGACCTGACCATGGCGTTCCCCCGAGCAAATTCGTGGCCGCACCCGTCCCGCAGCCAAGCGCAAAACCGCTGTCGGAGCAATGACGTCCAGTAAACTACGCTGGCGCTCCGATTTGGTTTCCCAGAAAGCATCCTATATCGGCCTCACCAACGGATTAACTCCCTTTGCTTGACAGGATCGGCGTCAAGCCATATTCCCGGGCGCACAATTAGCACTCCGAGAGCGCGATTGCTAAGGATGCGAGCTGGTTTGCCCCTTGGCGGTGTCGAATACGCCCGTGTTCCGATCCACTTTCGACCGCAAACCCTACCTGACAACCGAAGCCTCCAAAAGGAACCGTCATGGCTAAATCGAAATTTCGTCCGCTGCACGACCGCGTCGTGGTCAAACGTATCGACGCCGAGGAAAAGACCAAGGGCGGCATCATCATTCCTGACAGCGCCAAGGAAAAACCCTCGCAGGGCGAAATCACCGCGGTCGGTCCGGGCGGCCGTGACGAAAGTGGCAAGCTGATCCCGATCGACCTCAGGGTCGGCGACCGCGTGCTGTTCGGCAAGTGGTCCGGCACCGAGATCAAGCTCGACGGCGAGGAACTCCTGATCATGAAGGAGAGCGACATCATGGGCGTGCTGGCCTGACCAACCTACACCGCCCTCGCCCTGAGGAGGCAGCGTAGCTGCCGTCTCGAGGGTAAGCACTTCCACAAGCTCATCCTTCGAGACGCGGCCAAAAGGCCGCTCCACAGGATCAGGACCATTCCAAGGAGTACAAAATGGCAGCCAAGGACGTTAAATTTTCCGGAGACGCACGCGATCGCATGCTGCGCGGCGTCGATATTCTCGCCAATGCGGTGAAGGTGACGCTCGGCCCCAAGGGCCGCAATGTCGTGATCGAAAAGAGTTTCGGCGCGCCCCGCATCACCAAGGACGGCGTTACCGTCGCCAAGGAAATCGAACTCGAGGACAAGTTCGAGAATATGGGCGCGCAGATGCTGCGCGAAGTCGCCTCCAAGACCAACGATACCGCCGGCGACGGCACCACGACAGCGACCGTGCTGGCGCAGGCGATCGTGCGCGAGGGCGCCAAATCGGTTGCCGCCGGCATGAACCCGATGGACCTGAAGCGCGGCATCGAGATTGCCGTGCATGCCGTGGTCAGGGATATCGAGAAGCGCGCCAAGCCGGTCGCCTCGTCGTCCGAGGTCGCTCAGGTCGGCACCATTTCGTCGAATGGCGATGCGGCGATCGGCAAGATGATCGCGCAGGCCATGCAGAAGGTCGGCAATGAGGGCGTCATCACCGTCGAGGAGAACAAGTCGCTCGAAACCGAGGTCGACATCGTCGAGGGCATGAAATTCGACCGCGGCTATCTGTCGCCCTATTTCATCACCAACGCCGAGAAAATGACCGCCGAGCTCGAGGACGTCTACGTGCTGCTGCACGAGAAGAAGCTGTCCGGCCTGCAGGCGATGCTGCCGGTGCTGGAAGCGGTCGTCCAGTCCGGCAAGCCGCTCTTGATCGTCGCCGAAGACGTCGAGGGCGAGGCGCTGGCGACGCTGGTCGTCAACCGCCTGCGCGGCGGCCTGAAGGTTGCCGCCGTCAAGGCGCCCGGCTTCGGCGATCGCCGCAAGGCGATGCTGGAAGACATCGCGATCCTGACCGGCGGTCAGCTGATCTCCGATGAACTCGGCATGAAGCTCGAAAGCGTGACCATCAACATGCTCGGCCGCGCCCGCAAGGTCGTGATCGACAAGGAAAACACCACGATCGTCCACGGCTCCGGCAAGAAGAAGGACATCGAAGCCCGCGTCGGCCAGATCAAGGCGCAGATCGAGGAGACCACGTCGGACTACGACCGCGAGAAGCTGCAGGAGCGCCTGGCCAAGCTCGCCGGCGGGGTCGCGGTCATTCGCGTCGGCGGCGCCACCGAGGTCGAGGTCAAGGAGAAGAAGGATCGCGTCGAGGATGCCCTCAACGCCACCCGCGCGGCCGTGCAGGAAGGCATCGTGCCGGGCGGCGGCGTCGCGCTCTTGCGCGCCAAGAAGGCCGTCGGTCGCATCCATAACGAAAATTCCGACGTGCAGGCCGGCATCAACATCGTGCTGAAGGCGCTGGAAGCGCCGGTCCGCCAGATCGCCGAGAATGCCGGGGTCGAGGGCTCGATCGTCGTCGGCAGGATCATGGAGGACAAGTCCGAGACGTTCGGCTTCGATGCGCAGACCGAAGAGTATGTCGACATGGTCGCCAAGGGCATCATCGACCCGGCCAAGGTGGTGCGCGCTGCGCTGCAGGACGCGGCCTCGGTGGCCGCACTTCTGGTGATGACCGAAGCGATGGTCGCCGAACTGCCGAAGGAACCGGCGCCGCCGATGCAAGGCGGCGGTGGCGGCGGCATGGGAGGCATGGGCGGCATGGGGTTCTAAAAGCGTGTTCGCGCGAAAGCCTGCCCCGCACTCGATGCGGAGTGGATACCGGTTCGCAAAAAGAAAACGCGTCAACGAACGACCAAGGCCTGTTACCGGCATTACCGTTCGAAGAAGGCCGCCTCCGGGCGGCCTTCTTTTTTGGCGAAAAAGTTCTAGGTTAGCGGCCAAATCCGGCTTTCGAGGAATTTCATATGCGCGCGCTTCTGTTCTGCCTGGTCGGCCTGATGACGGCGTCGCTGGATCCAGCCTTCGCTCAAATGAAGCTCTCGACCAAACCCGCAAACCCCAATGAAACAAGATATTTCACCGCCATCGACGGCTTGATGGACGGCACTGCCGACGTCATTCTCAAGGAAACCCGGCAGGGCAAGACCGTCACCTCGGCGGTGCTCGACGTCTGCTATCCGGCCGAGAAGGGCTCCGATCGCAAGGACCGCTTCGTCGCCAACCTTGCGGTCAACGGCCAGACCTTGACCGGCACCACGCAGAGCATTGGCGGCAAATTGCCGGTGACGGTGAAGCTGGTGCGCAAGCCGACCGGCGACACCTTCGAATTCAAGGGCCAGATCAGCGTCGGACAGACCGTGACGGACGTCGTCTCATCGGAAAATTCCGATCTCAGTGAAAAGGAATTCCAGGACAACCAGACCAGCGATGACGGCATCACCGCAGCGCCAAAGGATTTTACCGAGGTTTCTCCGGAATCGGTTGGCGTCAGGGTCAAGCTCGATGCGGCGCTGGACTTCCTCAAAGCGCTGAAGGGACAGGAACTGGAGGTTTCCCTTTCCAGCCTCTCGGTTTCCTGCGATGCGCTGCGCGCCGGTGAACAGACCATCAACATCACCGTCGATCCCGATCGCGCCGCCGCCCTGATTGCGAAGTCCAGGTCGCTGCCCGGCGTGGTCGCCGCCGGCTGGACCAGCGGCATCGTGGAGATGGACCGCGCGATCCGTTTTTCGGCTGCCGACTGGCGCGATGGAGATAAACTCAACAAGGACAAGCTCGCCGCGGCGATTTCCGGCGTCCTCACCAGGACGTTGGCGGCGAAATCGTCGTCATCGGCATGGAACGCCAACAGCGGAAAACTGAAATTGACGTTCAAGCGGCCGAGCCAGACATTTGCCGCGCTCGACCTCACCGAGACGATCGAGGTCACCACGCTGGTGGCACCGGACGCGCCCGGCGGGTCCGACCGGTTGATGCTGTGGATCGGAAATCCCGTGATTTCAACCGCCGACGAATCGGCGGGCGCAAAACTCAATCTGACCGAGGAAACCAGCGGCGACGAAGAAGGCGAGCCGAAGGACGACAACGGCTCGCTTGATGCACTGGCGAAGTATTTCAAGGGCCAGCGCTGGGATGCGGATAAATCGATCTGGAAATAGCCCGCTTTATCCGAGCTCGCCGGGTTGAAACCTCAGTTGGTATCGAGACGGAACCGCAATGACCTGGTTCCGATAAAGGAGACAAAATCGCCCTGCCGCTTCCAGGTAGCGGCTTCGCTCAGGGCCGCGACCAGGTCGTCGTCGGCCTGCGCCTTTGCCGGCGGACAGGCACGATCCTCCATCTGCCCGGCGACAAAGATCACGGTATTGCCGGCCACCGAGAACTGGCCCTTGCCGCCCTTGCACCACAATTCCAGCACGGCCTCGCCGTTGTCGCCGATCTCCAGGTTCGGCAATCGCTTCGATCCCGGCTGACGCGAAACGTCCAGTGTCATCGCCATTCCGAACGGAAACTCGTCATCGGCGCGTGCCGGGATGGCCGCCTCGAAGGCGGCCGCCGCCAAAACCAGCGCTACTGCGGCCAGCCTCCCACAACGCATCGCTAAAAACATACAGCCCTCGAAATATCGCGGCATGTTCTAATGAATTGGCGTGACATTGACCAGAGTGGCCACTGCACAAATAGTGCATCGATAAACAAATCCCCTGCCGCCGCGCGCCTGATCGCACGGGGGTAAAATCACGCCAGCATCCCGATCATGGCGCGCGCCGTGCGCAAGAGCCGCTCATCGCGCCCCGGCGCGCCCACGAGTTGAACGCCAATTGGGAGCCCTTCGGCGTTTTCAAGCAGCGGCAAATTGAGCGCCGGGAATCCGATCAACGTCCACAGCGTGCAGAACACCGGATCGCCGGTAGCGCCAATCCCTTCCGGAGCAACGCCACGCGCCGGCAACGTGATGATGGCATCGGCAAACTGCTCGAAAATTCCCATCATCCCCTCGGCGTGATGCCGCGCATCGCGCACGGCCGCCAAATATTCGTTGGCCGTGACCTTGCGGCCTTCGGCGATGAGGTCGCGAAATTGCGAGCTGACCTCGCCGCCCTTGTCGACCAGGGCGCCAAGATTGTGGGCCATTTCGGCGGCCATGATGGCGCGCAACCCTGGCCAGGCGGAGCGGTAATCGTCCGGAAGATCGATTTCGCGCGCGTTCAGTTCTCTGGCAAGATCTTCAAGCCCGGTGCGCGCGTCGGCATCGGCCCTGTCCCACATCGGTGTGCGCACCAACGCAAAACTCGGCGGCAGCGGCGGCGGCTCGGCCGCGCTGGCGCGAAAGGCCGGGGCGGCATAGGGCCGCGTATCGGGATCGGCGGGGTCCTGGCCGACGAGGCTATCAAGGATCAGCGCAAGATCCTCGATCGAGCGCGCGAATGCGCCGACATGGTCGAGTGTCCGCGAAAGCGTCAACGCGCCCGCGCGCGAAATCAGGCCATGGCTGGGTTTGACGCCGAACACGCCGCAAAACGCGGCCGGACGGATCATCGAGCCGTTGGTCTGCGATCCGATCGCCAGCGGCACCATGCCGGCAGCCACCGCCGCGGCCGAGCCCGAGGACGAGCCGCCCGGTGTGCGCGTCACGTCGCGCGGATTTCGCGTCTTGCCCGGATGGAAATAGGCGAACTCGGTTGTCACCGTCTTGCCGATAATCACCGCGCCCGCCTCGCGCAGCCTGGCGACTACGGCGGCATCCGCCTCCGGCCGGCGGCCGGTGAAAATCGGCGAACCGCACTCGGTCGGAAAATCGGCCGTATCAAAGATATCCTTGATTCCGACCGGGATGCCGTGCAGCGGGCCGATGCGCCCGCCATTGACCTTGTGCCGGTCGAGCGCGCGCGCCTGTGCCAGCGCGTGTTCGAAGTCGAGATGGGCGAAGGCCTGAACGTCGCTTTCGACCGCTTCGATCCGCTCGAGGCAAGCGACGGTATAATCCTCGGCCGACATCATCCCGCGCGCGATGTCGGCGGCGGCTTGTGACGCCGTCAGCGTGATCATGTCTGAAGCGGGCACCCTCGCCTCAGCCTGCGTTGCCGTAGAGATAGTTCGGCAGCCACAGCGTCATGCCCGGCCAGAAGTACATGATGACCATGCAGACGATGACGATGATCATGTAGGGCATCATGCCGGCGAATATCTGGTTGAGCGTCACATGCTTGGGCGCGACGCCCTTGAGATAGAAAGCCGACATCGCCACCGGCGGCGACAGGAACGCCGCTTGCAGGTTCACGAACACCAGCGTGCCCCACAAAATCGGGTCGATGTTGAAGTGCTTGAGCAGCGGCAGGAAGATCGGCACGAAGATGATGATGATCTCGGTCCACTCCAGCGGCCAGCCAAGCACGAAGATGATCGCTTGCGACAGGATCATGAACTGAATGGGCGTCATGTTGAGCGACAGCACCCATTGCTCGACCAGCGCCTGCCCGCCGAGAATCGCGAATACGCCGGAGAACAGCGCGGAGCCGACGAACAGCCAGCACACCATGGCCGTGGTCTTGGCGGTGAGGAACACCGCCTGCTTGGTGCGCTCCCAGTCCAGCGTTCGCGCCTGAATCGCCAGCAGGAACGCGCCGGCCGCGCCGACACCGGCGGACTCGGTCGCGGTGGTGATGCCAAACAAGATGACGGCCAGCACAACGACGGTGAGAATGCCGAGCGGCATGGTCGACGCACTCACCAGCTTGATGACCTCGAGACGCTCGGCGTCCATCCGGCTGTAGTAGCGCACCTGCCATAGAGCGCAGAGCGCGGCGATACCAAAAAACCAATAATAGAAGCTTGGCGACGGCCCTTCGCCGGCGGGGGTGGATCCGCCGGTGCTCAATCCGGGCGTGCCGAGTTGCTGCAAGCCGGTGACCACGGCCTCAGGTTCCACCTGCTGGTGGATGACGACATACCACCACACGGTATAGAGCGACCCGGCGACGATGATAAACGGCACCAGCGCGTACATCAGGCTCGACAGCAGGGTCAGATAGCTGACGGGCTTGCCGTCGTCCGCCTCGATCTGTTTCGCCTTTGACGGCGACAGCAGCGCCTTGACCAGTGCAATGAAAGTATTGTGCGAATAGGCCGCCTGGAGTTTCGGCACCCATCCAGGAAATCGGCACCTTCCTCTGCGACTCCGGCAATGGCGGCGCGATCTTCGGATTGATCATCGCCCAGCCGACGATGTAGACGAGGTACAGGAATGACAGGAAGAAGCCGGGGAACATCGCGGCGGCGTAAAGTTTCACGATCGATTGCCCGGCTACCGCCGCGTAGACGATGATCATGACCGAGGGCGGAATCAGAATGCCGAGCGTGCCGCCGGCGGTGATGACGCCCGAGGCGAGCTTCACGTCGTAGCCGGCGCGCAGCATCGGGTTGAACGCGATGACACCCATCAGCACCACGACTGCACCCACCAGGCCGGAAGCGATGCCCCAGAACGTGCAGACGATCAGCGTGGCGACGGCGAGCGAAGCCGGTACATTCCGGAACGCGAGCTGGATCGAGTAGAACATCTTGTCGACCAGTGCGCCGCGCTCCATCACGTAGCCCATCAGCACGAATAATGGGATCGAGATCAGCACGTCGTTGGTCATGGCGCCATAGGTGCGCTCAACCATCAGATCGAATACGCGGTTGTCGTGCCACGGAGCGCCCGGAACGTAGAACGCGATGTAGCCGAAAAACATTCCGAGGCCCATCAACGTGAACGCCGTCGGGAAGCCCATCATGATCACAATCACGATGAGCGAGAGCATCAAAAGCCCGAGTGCCGGATCGCTCATGTATTCAAGTCCCCGCCCATGCCACGCTGGCGCGCGGTCTCGTCAATCTGTTGCGCATTTTCGATGGCGATTCTTTTCGACTCTTCATCAACGTATTCGCTGTGCGCAAGCTGCTGTTCGATGACGTCGATCTCGGCGACGTCCTTCAGGCGGCTGGGCCATTCACCGGTTTTCAGACAAACCACGCAGCGCATGATCTCGGCGATGCCTTGCAGCATGACGAATGCGCCGGCGATCGGAATGATCGACTTGAAGTGGTAAACCGGCGGACCGTTCGACGTTACATTCGAATGTTCGGCGATGCGCCAGGAAATCGAGGCGTAGTCGAAGCCGGCGTAAATCAGCGCGGCAATCCCCGGCACAAAAAACACGACGTACAGCACAATATCGAGCAAAGCCTGCGTTCGCGGCCGCATCGAGCTGTAGAGAAAATCGCCGCGCACATGGGCGTTTTGCGCCAGCGTGTAGGCCCCGCACAACATGAACAGCGTGCCGTACATCATGTTGTCGATGTCGAAAATCCACGCCGTCGGCATGTTCATGATATAGCGCTTGAAGACTTCGATGCAGACGACGGCCGTCAGCAAGATGATCAGCCAGGACGCGGTCTTGCCGACCCAGGTGCTGATGCCGTCAATCGTGTGCAGAACGCGCTGGACGTTCATTTTTGTACTGCCGCCTTGTGGACAAGAGTTAGCAAGAACAAAGCACCATTCCGTTTCCCCGCGGAATGGTGCTTTGCAGTTCAGAGCGCCATCAGATCGGCGACTTCGCGTTCGGGCCGAAGTAGTGGTCGAACGCCATTTTGCGCGGCGTGATGTAGTCCTGCTCCCACTGCGTCGCCCGCTTGGCGAAGGCGAGCTGCGACTCGATGATCTCCTTGAACAGCGGATTGGTCCCGATGTATTTCTTGGTGATCTCGTCGTAGAGCTCAAGCTGCTTCTTGAGGATCGAATCCGGCGTCCGGTAGAACTTCACCTTGTCCTGCGTTTGCAAGGTGATGTAGTCCTGCGAGTTACGGTCGATCGCCTTCCATTGCATATCCTGCGAGCAGGCTTCGACCGCGCCTTCGATCAGCAATTTGAGCTTCGGCGGCAACGCGTTGAGCTTGGTCTTGTTGAAGCTGATCTCAAGCTGTTCGGCGTTCTGGTGGTAGCTCTGCAGCATGCAGATCTTGGAGACGTCGGCGAAGCCGAGCGCGCGGTCGGACGACGCGTTGTTGAACTCGGCCGCGTCGAGCAGGCCGCGGTCGATCGCCGCGACGATTTCGCCGCCCGGAAGCGCGTTCACCGCGGCGCCCATGGCCGTGAACAGGTCGATCGAGATGCCGACGGTGCGGTATTTCAGACCCTTGAAGTCGTCGGCACTTTGCATCGGTTTCTTGAACCAGCCGAGCGGCTGCGAGTAGAGCGGCGCATAGGGGAACGACACGACGTCGGCGCCGATGGTCGCAAAGATCTTCTCAAGCAGCGCTTTGCCGCCGCCGTACTTGTGCCAGGACAGCAGCATGTTGGCGTCCATCGCATAGCCCGGGCCCGAGCCCCACAGCGCCAACGCGGTGTTCTTGCCATAGTGATAAACCAGCACGCCATGGCCGCCATCGAGCACGCCTTTGGACACCGCGTCGAGCAGGCCGAACGCCGGCACCACCGCGCCGGCCGGAAGCACCTCGATCTTGAGGTCGCCACCGCTCATGTCGTTGACCCGCTTGCCGAAGTCGAGCGCGTATTCGTGGAAGATGTCCTTCGACGGCCACGTGCTCTGGAAGCGCATGGCGGTCGGGCCCTGCGCCTTGACGATACTCGGTGCAACCACCGCCGCTACTCCGGCGATCGCAGCACCGCCGAGAAACTTGCGGCGAGTTGCCGTTGAAGATTGCTTATTCTTGGTCATTTCGCCCTCCCGTGGGATTGTTCTCCCGTGAACAATTTTTGTCGGGTCTTATTCCGTGGCCCGATTGTTTATCCGGACCCCAGCCACCCTTAGGACACAATCGTACGGGGTGCGACGACCGCACGCAACATTGGGCAACCCTTGGGATGGCCTTGAGACGTCCTTTTTTTGCAAGCGAAACCGTGCAAATAAAACGGAATCGGGGCGTCATTAGCCATTAGTAGATAGCGGCACCAGTCCGACCGTCTTCCCGTTCCGACAGGGGACCACCCAGCGCCGCGGCCTGTCGCACAAAACTCGTCGCTAATGACATGCAACACCTCGAAATATCCCGGCGCGCTGTTCTGATGGGCGAGCGCGATACTGGCCAGATCGGCCGCCGCAAAACTCCCTCAAAAAAAACCGCGGCCTATCGGCCGCGGGGATTGTCGCTGGTGCCGGCAGAGCCGGTCTTACTTCAGGACCATCAACGTGAACGGATAGACATAGGCCTGCAGCATCACGAGAATGCCGACCAGGCACGCCAGCGCGATCGAATGCTTGAACACGAAGCGCAGGATCGTGCCTTCATGCCCATACCAGTTGGTGGCGGTGGAGGCGACGACGATCGACTGGGCGTCGATCATCTTGCCCATCACGCCGCCGGAGGAGTTGGCGGCGCCCATCAGGACCGACGATAGTCCCAGTTGCTCGGAGGTGATCTTCTGCAGATTGCCGAACAGAATGTTCGACGCCGTATCCGAACCGGTCAGCGCCACGCCCAGCCAGCCGAGCAGCGTGCCGAAGAAGGGATAGAGCACGCCGGTCGCCGCAAACGCCAGACCCAGCGTCGCATCGACGCCCGACAGCCGCGTCAGCGTGCCGATCGCCAGCATCGCCGAGATCGTGATCAGCGAGATCGCGCACAGGCGGATGGTGCGGCCGTATTCCGCAACCATCCTGACCGGCGAGAAGCCCGACAGAAAGCCGGAAATGATCGCCGCGAGCAGCATGCCGGTTCCGGTGAAGGACAGATAGGTGAAGCCGAATACCGCGCCTTGCGGCGTCGGCTTCGCCGCTACCGGTGGCACCGTGTTGATCATGTTGTGCAGTTCCGGAATCGGATAGTTCCAGACGAAGATCGAATTGGCCCAGGTCTTGAACGCGCCATTGCCCCAGACCAGCATCACGACGCAGACGACGATCCACGGCATCAACGCGCCCCACAGTTCGCCCTGCGTCAGCGGCGTCTTGTCCATCGGCTTCGTCGCCGCCATGGTGGCTGCCGATTCATCCTGGCCGCGCAGCGCCGGCGACAGCCACAGCACTTTCGGCTGCCAGACTTTCAGGAACAGGATGAGGCAGCCCATCGAGATCAGGGAAGCGCCGATATCGACGATCCACGGATTGATGTAATTCGAGATAACGAATTGCGGGATCGCGAACGACACGCCGGTGACCAGAATGGCCGGCCAGACGTCCTTCATGGCCTTCCAGCCGGCGAACGCCCATACCACCCAGAACGGCACGATCAGCGAGAACACCGGCAATTGCCGGCCGACCATCGCACCCAGAATATAGGGATCGAGGCCGGTCACCGAAGCCAGGCCCTGGATCGGCGTGCCGAGCGCGCCATAGGCGACGGGAGCCGTATTGGCGATCAGCGACAGGCCGGAAGCGGCGAGCGGCGAGAAGCCAAGCCCGATCAGCACCGAGCCGGTGATCGCCACCGGCGTACCGAATCCCGAAGCGCCCTCGAAGAACGCGCCGAACGAAAACGCGATCAGGAGCAGTTGCAACCGGCGGTCCTCGGTGACGCCGCCGACCGCGCGCTTCAACAGTTCGAATTTTCCCGTTGCCACCGTGATCTGGTAGAGAAAGATGACGTTCAGCACGATCCAGCCGATCGGGAAGAACCCCGCCACGACGCCAAGCAAGGTAGCGCGAACTGACATGCCTGCCGGCATGGTGAAGATGACGATCGCGATCAGGTTGGTCAGGATCACAGCAATGATGGCTGCGATATGCGCCTTGACCTTGCCGCTGGCGATCAGCACCAGGAGCGTGACCACCGGAATGGCGGCGGCGATGGTCGACAGCGCCGCATTGCCGAGCGGATTATAGATTTGATTCCACATCACGGTTCCTCCCCACGCCATTATGCGGCGCACCGACCAGCGTGGACGATCGGGCGCGCCTGGCGTGATCGCGGAGGCAACCTTGCGATGCGCGAAATCGGCGGCGAATTTGGCTTATCCAAAATCCGCTCACAACCTCGCGAAGTTTGAAGGTCCCCCGCCCCTCGCCGTTACGCCATGCTAGGGTTGACTCGGAGCCGGGGACAAGCCAACGCTGACCGAGAAGGCTACGACTTTAGTCTAAGCACCCCCAATTCTCTCATTTTTTCAGGCCTTTAAGGCCATTCCCCCGGAGACGGCAATCTGTGAACAACATCCGCTCGACGCTCGCCATCGTATGGCGGATCGCTGCTCCCTATTTCCGTTCCGAGGATAAATTGGCAGGCCTCACCCTGCTAGCCGCGGTGATCGCCATTGAGCTGGCGCTGGTCGGAAACAGCGTGTTGGTGAACCAGTGGCGCAATCGTTTCTACAACGCCCTGCAGGAGAAGGACTGGGACGGTTTCGTCCGGGAAATCATAGTGTTTTCCGTCCTGGCAACCGTCCTCGTCGTGCTTTCGATCTACCAGCTCTATCTCAATCAGTGGCTTCAGATCCGCTGGCGCCGCTGGATGACCACCAAATATCTCGGCGAGTGGCTGCACGACGCCAACCACTACCGAATGCAGCTTCAGGGCGATGCGGCCGATAACCCGGATCAACGAATCACCGACGACATCAAGTTGTTCGTCGACCAGACGCTGAATATTGGCGTCGGTCTGTTGAGCGCCGTGGTGACGCTGGCGTCCTTTGTCATCATCCTCTGGGGTCTGTCGACGGTATCTCCGTTGCATATCTTCGGCCGCGAGTTCGCGATCCCCGGCTATCTGGTATGGGGCGCGCTGATCTACGCGATCTTTGGAACAGCGCTGACGCAGTGGATCGGCTCACCGCTGGTCAATCTTGATTTTCAGCAGCAGCGGTACGAGGCGGATTTCCGTTTCAGCCTGGTTCGGGTGCGCGAAAACTCCGAACAAATTGCGCTGTTGCAAGGCGAAAGCGCCGAACGGCAGCGGCTGTCGGAGCGCTTCGGCCGCGTTGTCGACAACTGGTACGGCATCATGAGCCGTACCAAGCGGCTGACGGCGTTTACCCAAAGCTACGCGCAAGCCGCCGAGATTTTCCCCTACATTCTGGTGGCGCCGGCCTATTTTGCCGACAAGATCCAGCTCGGCGGCATGATGCAGACCGCATCCGCGTTTGGCAGCGTGCAGCAGGCGCTGTCATTTTTCGTTTCGGCCTATCGATCGCTGGCGGAATGGCGCGCCGTCGTCGCGCGTCTCGACGGATTTGAAACGGCGATCACGAGCGCGGCAACGTTGGCGACGAGTGCCAACTCGATCGATATCGTGTCGTCGACCGGCAGCGACAGAATCGATCTGCAGCAGCTTCTGGTCCGCTTGCCCAACGGAACGCCGCTGGTCTCGGCCGACGGCTTCAGCATCAACGGCAATGAACGCACCCTGGTCACCGGCCCGTCCGGCGCCGGCAAGTCGACCTTGTTCCGTGCCATCGCCGGTGTCTGGCCGTTTGGAAGCGGCTCGATCGCCATCCCCGCAAAAGCAACGCTGATGATGCTGCCGCAGCGGCCGTATTTTCCGATCGGTTCGCTAAAGGCTGCGATCGTCTATCCCGCGGAAGCCAGCGCCTTCAGTGCGGACAAGATCAGCGATGTTCTGATCGCGGTTGGCCTGCCTCAACTGGCGCCGCGACTGCAGGAGGAAGCGCACTGGAACCGCATGCTTTCGCTCGGTGAGCAACAACGTCTTGGGCTGGCCCGCGCGCTGTTGCATGAGCCGCAATATCTGTTCCTCGACGAAGCGACCGCCTCGCTCGAGGAAGCCTCGGAGGCCAGGCTGTACCAGCTTCTTGAGGAGAGATTGCCGGCGACCACGATCGTCTCGATCGGTCATCGCTCAACGCTGGAGGCGTTCCACCAGCGCAATGTGGAGCTTGCCCGCGACGGCGATCGCTTTGAGTTGCAGCAGCGGCCCGAAAACGTCGAGCCGTGATAGCGATGCGTCACAGGCCTTGTGCGGCCGGGCATCAGAACCAGTGCTGCGGCCACAGCCGGCCGCGGATCCATCGGCGCCAATGCAGCCGGCAACGGCTCCCCCGGAGCATCGCGGTGATCGTTGCCGCGGATCGCATCACTCGCCGCCTGCGGCCAATCCCGTCTCATTGAGGTCACCGCAAACAAAAGGGGCGGCAGATTACTCTGCCGCCCCGGTCGTCTTGAGAGAATGTCTTACTTCAGGTTGGTCATCGCGGTCAGGTCAGCAGAGAGCTTGACGATACCCGCCGCGCCGCACCAGTTGGACTCAAAGCCACCCGGATTGATAAGCGAAGTGCTTCCCGCGGTCGTGACCGTTGCAGTGTAGTCGCTGGTGAAGGCGTTACATGAGCCCTTGGAAAGATTGGTGTCGGAGTAGCGCAGATCCAGCGTGAATACCTTATAGGTAAAGCCGATCCCAATATTCCAGGTGTTGTAGCTCGGCTCAGGAATACCAAACTGGAAAACTTGTCCTGGGATTGCCGTTCCGTAGAAAGCGTCCGAGGTTCCAAGCCACTGGCGACCGAACTCGCCAGAGATGTACATGCCGACGCCGCTGGTGCCGAATGTCGAACTCGGCGCCGTAAACTTGCCGGTGATCGACGCGTAGTTGCCCCATGTACCGAGGTTCAGGAAATTCGGCGAATAATATTCATTGGCACCGACCTGAAACATGTCGTTGATGGTCACATTAACCTTGGCATAACCTTCGTAAAAGCTAGCGTTCTTCTTCGCGAAGTTGCCGTTGATCGGCAATCCTACCCCGAAGGACAGGTCATTGCCGCAGAGCGCTTGAGTGTTGAAGCACTGTCCACCCGGATAGATGTAGCCCCAGACGCCGAAGTCGAACGCGAACATGCCGACGGTCGGGCGGATACCGCCGTAGATATCGAGTTCGCCGGTCGCGCGGTTCGGGAACGAGATGCTTTCGCCGGAGACGCCGATGTAGAGCTGCACATCCTTGTTGATGTTGTAACGGGGCTCGAAATAGGCGGCGACCGACGGCTTGTGATTGGATTGGGTGATACCGCGGAAGATGTAGTCGTTCATAATCGCGCTGCCGAAGGCGACATCCCACGGATCAAACGCCGGTGGCGGCGGCGCTTTCGCAGCCTTCACGGGCATATCCGCCGCGAGGGCGGAACCTGATACCATTGCCAGCGCCGTTGCTAACAAAACCAATTTCTTCATGACGATCCCCACCACATTTTAAAGATCAGTCCGATTCCGGCGCCCCCAAGGGCAAGCGATAACCGACTGCAGCGAAATTCCTTAACCGGCTCGCAATTTGGTACGCGCCAGCCACGCCGTGAAGCGAAAAAGACAAGCATCTGCCGACTTTTTGGGCATTATGGCCATTCCGTGGAATGTTGTCGGCGGGTGTTGCATTCCGACAACAAGTTCGGGCGGTTTCGGTGTCGTTTAAGCGACCTTTGCGCCCCGGCAAGCCGGCGGTTGAGGGGTCGAAAGCCCGGTCAGATCGAATCAGGCGCCGGCGGCGGCACGGAAATTTCCGGCGCAAAAAGGCCGCAGCGGCGATGCGCTGCGGCCTTGAAGAGGCCGCCCGATGCAATCGGGGCGGGAAGCTATTTGTCGTCGTCTCCGTCTGACGGCGACGAGCTGTACGAACTGTCGCTCGAATGCCCCCATGACGGTGCGGGACTGGGAGCCGCCCAACTCGGCGCCGCTGGCGCGGGAGCCGGGTCCGGCGTGACCACAGTCGGTGCGGGCTTGGGCGTCGCGGGCTTCGCCGCGGCAGGTTTGGAGACGGCGGGCTTGGCAGCCGGCGCCGCTTTCTTCTTTGCAGCGCTCTTCTTGGCGCTGGCCTTCTTGGCGGATTTTTTCGGCGCCGCCGCCTTGGATTTCTTCGCGGATTTCTTTGCCGACTTCTTGGCCTTCTTCGCCGACTTCTTCGCTGATTTTTTCTTCGCCGTCAGAAGCTTTTTCTTGTTCTTCTTACTCTTCTTGCCGCCTTTTTTCTTTTTGCCTTTAGCCATTGTGATCCTCCTGTTGCCGCCGATCAATGTGTAATCGAGCGTTTCAAGTCGTCCGCCTCAAGCGCGGAG
The DNA here is from genome assembly GCA_963778925.1 of uncultured Alphaproteobacteria bacterium. GTDB lineage: Bacteria > Pseudomonadota > Alphaproteobacteria > Rhizobiales > Xanthobacteraceae > Bradyrhizobium. The sequence goes on from CAVZWE010000024.1 coordinate 177,694, forward strand.
CCAATCGATCAGTTCAATCCTGGCCTCGGACCGCCCGTCGCCCAATCGAGAAGCTCAATGGTGTGGACGACAGGAACTGACGTACCGCCGGCAATCTGCACCATGCATCCAATATTGCCCGCAGCAATCATGTCCGGCTTGACCATCGCAATGTTGGCGACCTTTCGATCGCGCAATCTGTCCGCAATGTCAGGCTGGAGAATGTTGTACGTCCCCGCCGAACCGCAACACAAATGGCTCTCGGGGACATCTTTCACCACGAATCCGTTCTTGGAAAGCAATTCTTTCGGGGCTTGCGTGATTTTCTGTCCGTGCTGCAGCGAACAGGCCGCGTGATAGGCCACCACAACATCGCCGTGTTGCTGCGACGGCTCAAGGTCGATGCCGCTGAGATACTCGGTGATGTCCTTGGCAAGCTGCGAAACCTTCGCGGCTGGGCCTGCGAAATCGCGGTCCTCGCGCAGCATGAAACCGTACTCCTTGATCACGGTCCCGCACCCGGAAGTCGTCACCAGGATGGCATCGAGGCCGTCGCGTTCGGCCTCCTTGAGCCAGACACCGATATTGGCGCGGGCGCGGGCGAGCGCGTCGCCATCGCGGCCGAGGTGATGGGTCAGCGCGCCGCAGCATTGCTCGTCCCTGACCAGCACCACCTCGATGCCGTGACGGGTCAGCACGTTGATCGCGGCCCGGTTGATGCGCGGCGCCAGCACCTGCTGGGCGCAGCCCTGCAGCAGCGCGACCCGTCCGCGCCGCTTGCCCTTCGCTGCAAAAACGCTTCCGCCGGCCGCTCCGCGCGGCGGCAGGCCGGCCGGCGAAAGGGCCAGCAACGCCTTGATTCGCCGCAACAAAGTCGGCGTCCCCGAGACCGCTTTGGGGGTCGGCAGCAGGGCGGCCAGCGGCCGGCCGAACCGTCCGAGAATCATGCCGGCGCGAAGCAGGCCGGGCCGCGGCAAGATCCAGGCGAGAGCCGCACGGAACAGACGTTCGGGAAGCGGTCTGCGATAGTCCCTTTCAATCCTTACCCGCGCCTGATCGACCAGATGCATGTAGTTGACGCCGGAGGGACAGGTGGTCATGCAGGACAGGCAGGACAGACAGCGATCGATGTGCTTGACCACTTCCTTCGTCGGCGGGCGATTTTTCTCCAGCATCTCCTTGATCAGATAGATCCTGCCGCGCGGGCTATCCAGCTCATCGCCGAGCAGCACATAGGTCGGACATGTCGCGGTGCAAAACCCGCAATGCACGCAGGCGCGCAGGATCTTGTCGGCTTCCGCGATATCGGGATCGGCGAGCTGGGCGAGGCTGAATTCGGTCTTCATGCCGCGGATCCTCGCAGCATCCGGCCGCGATTGAGGATGTTCTTCGGATCGAAGCTTTGGCGGACGCGTTCGCTCAAGCCCGCAAGGCCGGCCGGCTGTGGATGAAACACGTCGACATTGCGGCGCACCTCGTCGGAGGCGCGTATCAATGTGGCGTGGCCGGCGACGGCGCCAGCGCGCCGGCGCACCAAAGCGGCCTCGGCGTCAGGTCTCGGCGGCAGTGCCACCCAGATCAGGCCGCCGCCCCAATCGTAGATCACCTCGCCGCCGGTGTCGCGCGCCAGTTGCTCGCCGAGCGCGCCGCCCGAGGCCGGCGGACAGACGATCCGCCACACCGGCCACGCTCCCATCGCGCCGCCGGCGGCGAACGGCGCCACGTCGCGAACGGAACTCCAGACCGCCGCCGAGGCCGCGTCTTGCAAAATCTCCGCCGCGCCAAACGGCGCCAACAACCTGACGAGCGCAGCCGCGCGGTGCGCGGCCGACGCCGTAATGCCTTCCAGCCGCAGCAAAGTGACCGCCCCAGGCGGCGATCCGAGGTCGCCAAACCCGCTTCCCTCGCTCCGAAGCGCCGAATTCGGCACGTGCGCGGCACCCGATACATCGAATGGCGAGCCAAGTGCCGCGGTCATCGCCCGGTTTGCACGGACATCGTCCAGGCCGCGCAGCACCAGCGTGCGTTCGCTCTCGGGCCTTGGCATCACCTTCAACGTCACCTCCGTCATGACCGCGAGCGTGCCCCAGGATCCTGCCAGCAGCTTGCAGAGGTCGTAGCCGGTGACGTTCTTCACCACCCGGCCGCCGGCCTTAAAGCTGTCGCCGAAACCGGACACCGCATGCGCACCCAACAGATGATCGCGGGCGCCGCCGGCCTTGATGCGGCGCGGGCCCGCCAGGCCAGCCCCGATCATGCCGCCGATGGTTCCCAGCTTCGCCGTGCCCAGCAGCGGCGCAGTATCGGTCGGCTCGAACGCGAACTGCTGGTTCTTGGAATCGATCAGCGACAGCACGTCGGCGAGCGGCGCGCCGGCCTGCACCGTGATGATCAGCTCGTTCGGTTCATAGGATGTCACTGCATTCAGCGCCGACAGATCGAGCAGCGCATTGGTCGCCATCGGCTGGCCGATCAGCCGCTTGGAGCCATGGCCGATGATCTCGAGCGGCTGCTCGCCGGCGATTGCCGCGCGCACCACCTGTTCCACATCCTTGGCGTCTCGTACTTTCAGGGTGTCCACGGTCGCCTGCTCTAAAATCGCGGCAGGTCGGGGAAAGCCAGCTTGCCGCCGTGGACGTGCATGCGGCCCAACTCCGCGCAGCGGTGCAAGGTCGGAAACACCTTGCCGGGATTGAGCAGGCCCTGCGCGTCGAACGCGCATTTCAGGCGTTGCTGCTGGTTGAGATCGATCTCGCTGAACATCTCCGGCATCAGATCGCGCTTCTCGATGCCGACGCCGTGTTCGCCGGTCAGGACGCCGCCGAGTTCGACGCAGACCCTCAAAATATCGGCGCCGAAGGCTTCGGCCTTGTCCATCTCGCCGGGCTTGTTGGCATCGTAGAGGATCAGCGGATGCAGATTGCCGTCGCCGGCGTGAAACACATTGGCGACGCGCAAACCGTATTTGCCGGAGAGATCGCGGATGCGCGCCAGCGCCTCCGGCAGCGCGCCGCGCGGGATGGTGCCGTCCATGCAGAGATAGTCGGGCGATATCCGCCCCACCGCCGGAAATGCCGCCTTGCGGCCGGCCCAGAACAGGTTCCGTTCAGTCTCGGAGGTTGAAATCTGGCAGAAGGTCGAGCCGCAGCCCTGCGCGATTTCCTCGACGCGTTTGATCAGTTCGTCGACCTCGACGCCGGGACCATCGAGTTCGATAATCAAGAGCGCCTCGACGTCGAGCGGATAGCCGGCATGGACGAAGGCCTCGGCGGCGTGGATCGCGGGCTTGTCCATCATTTCCATGCCGCCCGGAATGATGCCGGCGCCGATGATCCGCGCCACGCATTCGCCGGCCGCCTCGACCTCTGCAAAGCCGACCATCAGCGCGCGCGCCGTCTCCGGCTTCTGCAGAATCCGCACCGTGACCTCGGTAATGACCCCGAGCAGGCCTTCGGAGCCCGTGATGATCCCCATCAGGTCGTAGCCGCTGTTCTCGGCCGACTTGCCGCCGACCCTGATGATCTCGCCCGATATCAGCACGATCTCGCAGCCCAACACGTTGTTGGTGGTCATGCCGTATTTCAGGCAGTGCACGCCGCCGGAATTTTCCGCGACATTGCCGCCGATCGAGCAGGCGATCTGCGACGACGGGTCGGGCGCATAGTAATATCCGGCATGCGCGACCGCCTGGCTGATGGCGAGATTGGTGACGCCCGGCTCGGTCACGACCACGCGGTTATCGAAATCAATCTCGCGGACGCGCTTGAATTTTCCCAGTCCCAGCAGCACGGCATCGGCGAGCGGCAGCGCGCCCCCGGACAGCGAGGTGCCGGAACCGCGCGGCACCACCTTGATGCCCTGCTCGAAGCAATATTTCAGAACCTGCGAGACTTGTTCGGTGGTGTCCGGCAGCACCACGACCATCGGCGGCTGACGGTAGGCCATCAGGCCGTCGGACTCGTAAGGGACCATTTCGGCGGGGCTGTCGATCACGCCCTCGCCCGGCACGATCGCGCGCAACGCCGCCACGATGGTGTCGCGGCGGGCAAGAACCGCCTGATCCGATGCGGGCATCATGATGGTCATCGGTGTTTCCTCCCCCGACAACCCGGGAACTCGGCGCATCCGCGGTCATCGATTTGTGGTGGCGAATCAAGCACGTCTGGATCGCTTTGGGTAGGCTGCCGTGGCGTCGACGATCCCGGGAATTCCAGCTAGCCGAAAGGCGTAGGCGAGATCAGCGGCCGAAATGGCTTTAGCCGCTTGTCCATGGCGAGCGCCCCATGCAACAAGGCGCCATCGCCACCCTGGAAACACCCGAGAGCACACCATGAAAAAACTGACCCTGAGCGCGCTGGTCGTGATCGCGTTGTCGGCAACCGCATCTGCAGCCCTGGCGCAGGACGCCGCCGCCGGCAAGACCTCGTTCAACAAATGCCTGGCCTGCCATTCCATCGGCGAAGGCGCCAAGAACAAGGTCGGACCTGAGCTCAACGGGCTGGACGGCCGCAAGTCGGGCACCGCGCCGGACTATAACTACTCGGATGCCAACAAGAATTCCGGCATCACCTGGAACGAGGCGCAGTTCAAGGAATACATCAAGGACCCGAAGGCGAAGATCCCCGGCACCAAGATGGCGTTCGCCGGCATCAAGAACGAGAAGGAGATCAACGATCTCTGGGCCTTCATCTCGCAATACGACAAGGACGGCAAGACCAAGTGACGGTTTGCGGCGCGGAGCCGCAATGGACGGCAGCACTCCAATCCAAAACAAAGAACTAGTTGGCAGCCGCAGCCGAATTGCGCGCGATGTTGCCGATCATGGCCTCGATTTCGGAGACCACCAGTTCCGGCACGGCGTTTTGCACCATGTGACCGACATCGCCCAGCACGATCAGTTTTGTACCACGCACCGCATCCGCGAACGGCCGGGAATGAATGTTCGTTGTCACGGTCTTATCGACATCGCCCGAGATCACCACCGTCGGCACCTTGATATCGCCATAGCGCGGCGCCTGTTCGGCCACCGCTTCCTTCAGCGTGACGAGATCCCGGGCGTTGGCGAGGAATTCGCGCGGACGCAGCAACAACGGCGTCGCGGTGTTGCCGACAAAACCATCCGGCATGATCTGCGGCAGGAACACGCCGCGGGCGCCGGGCTCAGCGAGATACAGGCCCAGCGGAAGCGTGACGGTATAGGCGAGCAGCGGACCGATCACGGGAGTGGCGACGAGCCTGTTGTACCATCCGACACCGCCCGGCCACGGATAGGCGACCGGCGCCAGCATCACCAACCCGGCGATGCGTTCGGGATAATCGAGCGCCATCCGCGCGCCGAGCGCGCCGCTCCAGGAATGAACCACGAAGATGGCGGAGCCAACGCCGAGTTTTTCCAGCGCCTCATCGATCATCCTGCCCTGAACCGCCGGCGTCGAATCCTCAAGCCGCGCGCGAAAACTCCAGCCATGCCCGGGACGATCGATCAGGATCACCCGATGTGTCCTGGCAATCATGTCGCCGAGCGGCTGGCGCATGGCCTCGAGATTCGAGCTGGCGCCATGGATCATCACCACGGGCGGACCGGCGGCATCGCGCGGCCCGATGTCGACGACGTTCAATCTGGCGCCGGCAACCTCGATGATTCTGCCTTGTGCGGGATAGCTGCGCTGCAAGGCAAGGACACCGGCCTGCGTGACCAGCGCCAGCGCAGCCAGCCCCGCCACGACAACAATTGATATCATTGAGATTATCCGGATGAGCCTGGGCACCATATAGCTACGGTTTTACCGCGGTGCGGTTTCGCGGCCGAAATGAGGCATTTCCGGCAAAAATTCGCGCGCCGTCACACAAGCATCATCGGGAGCTTTATATAACGACACAACGTCAACGCACTTTTGCCATCTCGCGCGGGCACGCCGTAGTAGAGGTCGCCCATCCACACAATCCACAGGAACCTGGATCGGACGCCATGGGTTTATTCGAGGGACAATTGGAGCAGTTTTCGATGACTTCCAAACCAACTGACACCGCCATCGACAAAATCGTAGCCAGCTGCGGCGGCGATATTCGTGGCGCATTGAAGGCGCTGCTGCTTGTCAACGAGCACCTCGAGGCGGAACTGCAGCAGCTCTATGCAGCCGTATGCATTGGCGGGCCGTTCGAGCGCGGCAGCAACGCCTTGCATTAATTCCGCGAGTTGTCGTCGTCGGCCGACGGATCCTTCTCCGGACAGACACCAATGGTCGATCGCGCGAGCCTCGCATCAGCGCGCGATTTGTAGGGGCCGTCCTCGAACCAGACATCGCCGATCACGATCGGGTTGCTGGCCACGATCTCGCATTTGCCGGTGGCGCTGTTGCCGACCACCCAATAGAGCCCATCGGCGAAACAGACCGTCTCGCTCGCAAGCATCATCGCGCCGGCCAGTATCAAGGGTTTCATGGTTTGCTCCCTGCCTGTTGATCCAGGCGGGTAACCGCGGATTAGCGAAAACCGCTCCCAGTCGCAATGGACTGCCTGCGATCACGGTTAATCCGCGCGATCGGATCGATCGAATGACCGGTCAGATGTCGCGGCCTTCGACCTTTTCGCTCAGGCTCTTGACCAGCTCCGGCACCTTGTCGAGGTGCGGATTGACGGCGAGCGCCTTGCGGAACGCATCGAGTGCGCGCTTTTCGTCGCCGATATCCTGCATGATCATGCCAAGCCCCGCCAGCGCCCCGAAATGGCGGGGTTCGCGGACCAGAACCTGCTCGATATCCTCGAGCGAATGGGCGTAATCGTTCTTCAGGTAATACAGCGTCGCGCGCCGGTTCCATCCCTCGACATAGTCGGGACGCAGTTTGACCACGGCATCGAGCAGCTTCAGCGCGACGTCCATCTGATGGGCGTCCATGGCGGCCTTGGCGCGCATCATCAACAGCGCCGCGGTGTCGCTCGGGGTCTGCAGCCACAGCGCCCAGATCCGGGCCTCGACATGCTTGGCGCTGGCATCATCGGGTGCTGCCTTCAGCGCGCCGAACAGAAAATCCAGTCCGCGGGTCTTGTCGGCCTTCGGCAGTTTGCTCGGCGGTTCCGGAAGTTTTTTCTGCTGCTTCGGCGGGGTGGTGTTCGGATCCTGCGCGGACGCCACAACCGGCAAGGCCACAACCGCCGCGGCCAGCAGCATGGCGGTCAGGCGGGTGCGCGCAAGATGGAATCTCTTTGCCATCGCCAAAGTCTAGACGCGGAGAAACGCGCTGCAAAGCAGCAAAGGCGTCAAAGACCCGTGAAGGCCAGGAATTTTCGTGGACGGCGGGAAGCCTGGAATCAGAAGCCCGCAATCAACCCTGGCGCGCCTTGAAGCGGCGCTGCACCTTGTTGATCACGTAGACGCGGCCCTTGCGGCGGACCAGACGGTTGTTGCGGTGGCGGCCCCGCAGCGATTTCAGCGAGTTACGGACCTTCATGGGACAATCCTGATGCGTTGAAAGGCCGTGCTGGACAGGCCGAAACTGGCAAAAATGAGCTTCATCCCGCTGGCGGCCACGCCGCCCGGGACGCGCGGTTTCTAAGCCATCGGGCGGCTGGATGTCAATCCAGACGGGGATGGGGCGACTTGCGCGCAACAAGAGGTGCAATGGAACCGGTCCTGGTCTGGTCCGTGAAAAATAAACAAATCTGGTCAAAGCTTTGTGCCGTTACGCCGCCGGATCGTGTATCAGGATTCAGGCAGCCTATAGTCGATGACTGCGTCTGGCGCAGAGATTGGGATCCCTCGCTATGACCACAGTTCGCAACACAAGGGTAAAGACTGCGGAACTGGCCGCCGCGGATCACGTCACTCCCGTCGCGGCGGCGGGACCGCTGATGCTCCCTGCGGGCGTAAAGCCGTTTCGGCTCAACTGGCCCTATATTCTTGTGATCAGCGCCTACCATGCCGCGGCGCTGCTGGCCTTTCTTCCCGGCTATTTCAGCTGGAGCGGCCTCGTCGTCGCCGTGCTCGGCACGCACTTCTGCGGGCTGTTTGGCATCAACCTTTGCTATCACCGGCTGCTCACCCACCGCGGCCTGAAATGTCCCAAATGGCTGGAGCACGCCATGGTGATCGTCGCGATGTCCTGCTTCCAGGAAACGCCCGCGCGCTGGGTCGCCATCCACCGCCGCCACCATCAATTCTCCGACCAGCAGCCGGACCCGCATAGCCCGCTTGCAGGTTTCTTCTGGGCCCACATGGGATGGATTCTGGTCGACCAGCCGGAGCTCGCGCGGCTTGGAATTTACCAGCGCTACGCCAAGGACATCCTGCGCGACCGGTTTTACGTCGCGCTCGAGCGCCACAACTGGCTGCTCTGGATCAATCTTTGCCAGATGCCGCTGTTCTTCGGCGCCGGATTCGCGGCAGGCTTGCTTTCGGGCGATACGCCGGGTGCTTCCGCACAGACCGGACTGAGCATCCTGATGTTCGGCGTCTTCGTCCGCACGGTTTTGGTGTGGCACATCACCTGGGCGGTCAATTCGGTGACGCATCTGTGGGGCTATCGCACCTACGAGACCGACGAGGACAGCCGCAACAACATCCTTGTCGGCGTGATCGCCAACGGCGAAGGCTGGCACAACAACCATCACGCCGATCCGCGCTCGGCGCGCCACGGTCATCGCCGGTGGGAGATCGACAACACCTGGCTCACGATTCGCTTTCTGGCGTGGCTTGGGCTCGCCACCGACGTGGTGGTGCCCAATGCTCATCTTGCCGGACGGCCTGCGGGAAGCAGGCTGGCAACGCGCGGGACCACCGGCGTCCCGGACGACCAGGACGCGTACTCATAATACGGGATTGATCGGTGCGGCCTGATCGATGTCCGCAATGCTCCCGATAGCGACCAAATTCTGCAGCGCAGGGAAAGGTCGCGATGAAATCTCATCTACATCAACGCCGATCCACGTTCTCCTCGGCGATGTATCTAGAATGACGTGATTTCGCCCACTCGCTCAACAAGATGCGCACGCGCGGGTGCAGGGTCAAACCGATCGGCGAAATATTGCGTTTCGTTGGCCACCAGTCCTTCGCGGAATTCCATGATGCTCACCGCGTAAGATGGAATGCCGTCATAGGTAAGTACGAATTCGGTGACCCAGAGATCGCCGCTGCCGATAATTCGCCGGACCGTAAAGCGCTTCTTGTTTGGCTGGACGAATTGGCTCTCTTGAATGTTGTGCCGGCCGCGGATCCGCTCGCCCGATTGCGGATAATCAAGCACGGCATCCTCGCGATAGATTTCATGTTCGACCTTGAAATCGCTCGCGTCCGAAGCATTCCAGTGACGCTCCAGCGCCACCCGCACGGTTCGGTCGTCCATCTCAATCTCCCACCTGCGCTCCCGGCCATCATTTCGGAACCACTGAATTCATCAGCGCAGCGAAATGTCGCGATTTGCCACAACCGGAAGCGGCCTACTCGATCACCTCGTCGGCGCGCGCGAGCATCGAAGGCGGCACGGTGAGGCCCAGCTCTTTCGCCGTTTTTAGATTGATCGACAACGGGAATTTAGTCGGGAACTCGATTGGTAAATCACCGGGTGCAGCACCGCGCAGTATTTTGTCCACAAAATACGCGGAACGATGGAAGCACCAGCGCAAATCGACCCCATAGCTGATCAATCCGCCTGCGATCACATGCTCACGATATCCGTAAACCGTTGGCAGCCGCATCGCCAAAGCCGCTGCGGCAATTTCTGCGCTGTTGACAATGAGCAGGCTGGTCTGCAGCACGATCACCACATCGACGCGTCTGTTTGCCAGTTCGCGCAATGCACCTTCGATATCTTCTGGCCGGTTCGCTTCCGCCGCCACGATCTTTAGACCGACGGCTTGACCTGCAGCCTCAAGCTCAGGGGTTTGGGGTGCTCCTTTTGGGTCTTTCGAATTTGTAAGCAGCCCGACAGTGCTCGCACCCGGCACTATTTCTCGTGCGAGTTCGATTTGTTTCGCAGGCAATCCAGCAACATAGGGCATTATTCCGGTGACGTTGCCTCCCGGTCGCGCCTCGCTCGCTATCAGGCCAAGGCGAACGGCATCGGCGAGGGCCGCGCAGACAATCGGGATCGTCGAGGTCGCCTTCCTCGCAGCAACCGCGTCCAAGGTTGCAAATGCATAGATGACGTCAGGCTTTAGCTGAACGACTTCTTCTACAATTGCTGGCAATCGATCCCAATCGCCGCCAGCGTTGCGAGCCTGTATGTCGAGATCGCGACCCAAGACGTAGCCCAGGTCCTGCAGACCCTGCCGAAAAAGGTTGCCGAACGATTGGGCTATTTTCGACGGGCCAAGGAGGGCCGCAATGCCGATGATCGGACGCTTGGGCGATGTTCCGGCGCGCGCCGAGCCCGGCGCAATCAATTGTGTCACCGCCGCGCCGCCGAGAATGGTGATGAAATCCCGCCGCCTCATGCTGTCCCCCATGGGGGCTCGCCGCGTGCAATAGCCAAAGCCTAGCACTTTGCGGCTGGCTAGCGAAGTACAAATGGCACCAACCAGCCTGAGACGCGATGTCTCAGTTCGGTCGATCGCGTCACCCCGACCGTGCGACGATGACTTCCCGTCTGCCCCGATAGGCGGACTCTCTCAGGGTTCGTCGGCACGTCTCAAACGTGCCGCTTCCGGACTCATGCACCGCGGCAAATGGAACTCTCATTCTGCCACCGCGTCGGCGAACAAGGCAGCGTCGTTATAGGCGAGCGCCGGGAGGCGCTGAAGCCTGCGGTGAGATCGGACCGCGCGAGTCTGGATTCGTTCCATAATTGGGATAAGGTTGCGCTACCTGCGCAGAAAAAATGAAAAACGACCCGGGAGGAAATCATGCTCGACACCACGCTGAACGCGCGCGTTCAGGTTTTTCTCGACAAATTCGAAGCCGCGCTTGTGGCGGGCGATCTCGACGCCGCCGTGGCAATGTTCGCTCCGGAATGCTACTGGCGCGACCTTGTTGCGTTCACCTGGAACATCAAGACGATGGAAGGCCGCGATCAGGTCCGCGACATGCTCAGCTCTTGCCTCGCGCGCGTGAAGCCGCGCAACTGGAAAATCGCCGAGGGTGAGACAGCAACCGAAGCTGGCGGCGTGACCGAAGTCCTGGATCTCGTTCGAGACCGAGGTCGCGCGCGGATATGGACTGATCCGCCTGCAGAACGGCCAGATCTGGACGCTGCTGACGACGATGGTCGAACTCAAGGGCCATGAGGAAAAAGCCGGCTTCAACCGACCGCTTGGCGCCCGGCATGGCGTCAATCCCGGCGCAAAAACCTGGAAGGAATTGCGCGACGACGAAACCGCGAAACTCGGCGTCGAGACGCAGCCCAACGTGCTCATCATCGGCGGCGGCCAGGGCGGCATCGCGCTCGGCGCGCGGCTGCGCCAGCTCGGTGTGCCCACGATCATTGTCGAAAAGAACGCACGCGCGGGCGATTCCTGGCGCAACCGCTACAAGTCGCTCTGCCTGCACGACCCCGTCTGGTACGATCACCTGCCCTACATCGATTTCCCCAAGAACTGGCCGGTGTTCTCGCCCAAGGACAAGATCGGCGATTGGCTGGAGATGTACACCAAGGTCATGGAGCTGAACTACTGGACCAGCACCGCGGCCAAACACGCCAGTTGGGACGACGCCAAAAAGGAATGGACCGTCGTCGTCGAGCGCGACGGCAAAGAGATCACGCTGCGGCCGAAGCAGCTGGTGTTCGCGACCGGCATGTCGGCCAAGCCGAACATGCCGCAATTCAGGGGCATGGCGAGCTTCAAGGGCGAGCAGCACCATTCCTCGCGCCATCCCGGACCCGACGGCTACAAGGGCAAGAAGGTGGTCGTGATTGGCTCCAACAATTCCGCGCATGACATCTGCGCCGCGCTCTATGAGGCCGGTGTCGACGTGACCATGGTGCAGCGCTCGACGACCCATATCGTGCGCTCGGATTCGCTGATGGAGAGCCTCGGCGATCTCTATTCCGAGCGCGCCGTTCGCGGCGGCATGACCACCGCGAAGGCGGATCTGATCTTCGCATCGCTGCCCTACAAGATCATGCATCAGTTCCAGAAGCCGGTGTACGACAAGATCCGCAAGGACGACGCCGGTTTCTATGCGGGGCTGGAGAAAGCCGGCTTCCGGCTCGATTTCGGCGACGACGATTCCGGCCTGTTCATGAAATATCTGCGCCGCGGCTCGGGCTATTACATCGACGTCGGCGCCTCGCAGCTCATCATCGACGGCAAGGTCAAGGTCGTCAGCGGGCAAGTCGAGGAGATCACGCCCAGCGGCGTCAGGCTCGACAACGGCCAGGAATTGCCGGCTGACGTGATCGTCTACGCCACCGGCTACAACTCGATGAACGGCTTTGTCGCCGATCTCGTCAGTCAAGAGATGGCCGACAAGGTCGGCAAGGTATGGGGTCTCGGCTCGAATACGACAAAGGACCCCGGCCCATGGGAAGGAGAACAGCGCAACATGTGGAAGCCGACGCAGCAGGAAGGCCTATGGTTCCACGGCGGCAATCTGCACCAGTCGCGCCATTACTCGCAATTCCTTTCGCTGCAGTTGAAGGCGCGCTACGAGGGCATCCCGACGCCGGTCTATGGCCTGCAACCCGTTCATCACAGGGCCTGAGGGTAGCAAGGCATAGAGCGGGGCTCGCGGGTCGCGAGCCCGATGCCGAACGATCGCCGCGATCAAGGATGCCGATGCCACTGCCCTTCCGTGAATGGCTTGCGATGCTGGTGCCGCCGTCTTGCTTCTACCGAAGACGTATCGCCGAAGAGACGCGCTCGGGCGAGCCGGAGCTCGCCGTTCTGGCCAAGCTGGTGCCGTCCGGCGGCACTGCCGTCGATATCGGTGCCAACCAGGGGGTCTACGCCTACGCGCTTGCGGACATCGCCGACCGGGTCGTCGCTTTTGAGCCCAACCCCGACTATGCCTTCTTCGCGCGCTGGATGTTGCGCGGCCGCGCGGAGGTCTACCAACTGGCACTCTCGGATCGGTCCAGCCGCGGGACTTTGCACGTGCCGCTTTCGGACCAGGGGATGGTGCTTCACCTCGCAGGGAGCCTGAAGCGAACGCACTCCCAGTTTCGCAACAACAGGACCTACGACGTTGAGATCCGCACGCTCGACGATTTCGGCCTGAGGAATGTGCGTTTCGTCAAGGCCGATGTCGAGGGCAGCGAGCGCGAGGTGCTCGATGGCGCACGGGCAACGCTTGCGCGTGACCGGCCGATAATCCTGCTTGAATTATTGTCCGGCACTCACGAGGACCCTGCCACCTATACGACGGCGATTTGCGATAGTTTTGGTTACGACGCCTTCATCATCCAGCGCGGCGAAAAGATCGCGGCGCTGCCCGTGATTGCTGCTCTTGGCAAGAATACCAGTTGGGGAACCGAAATTGATTCGCGAAACGTGCTTTTCCTGCCGAGATGACGGAGGCGGCTGCCGCGTCCGCCAAGCTCCGGTAGCGGAAGTCGGTTGCAAATTGGAGTTGAGGCGATGAAGTAGCACGCATGAGGATCGCTGCACCTTGCTCGACCTCGCCGCAACGTAAGCGAGCGCGTGTCCGGCATCGCGAGCACCGATGGATCGTCCTTATCGAGTTCGATCGCTCGCCTCGCGAGTCGTCGGGCTTCTGCGCTGAGCGGCATCGGTGCTCCAGCCGAAAGCTTTGCCTTCGTATGTAGCAACGAGCGCCGAGCGCGTTCTGCGACGGCGAGTTCGGGATCGAGACCGCTGGCAATTCTGTAGCTTGAGGGCTTCAAGGTTCGCTTCTCGGGCGTCCTTAAACAGCTGGCGAACGTTCGCGCAGATGGCAGACGTAGCCTGAAGGCTTTCAGTCGGCTGTGCGGCGCGCTCGATTTCGGCGCGCCCGAGCTGATGAGAGACGCCGATCACGCTGCTTGTCACCCGTGTGCGATCGAAAAACCGGGCTGGCGGTCACGGACGCCGAAGATTTGCCCCGTCGCGGTCGATCAACTGGCGGGAATGCGAAGCGGCGCCCGCGTTACGGACGCTGCCCTCCGGCACGTAGCGAACGCCGGCTCGCGGCCGAACCCGTTGACTACGCCGCTTGTGCCTGGGAACGCGAACCAGCGCTGCGCCAGCGACGTGGAGCGCGACAGTCCGGATGATATTTCAGCATGCCGTCGGAGTTCCTGTCCGGATCGCCGCTGTGTTGCTGAAGGTTGAACGGCGATGGAAGGACGCCGGTAGTGACGCAGTCGACGATGGAAATTCGCCGCGCGCCTCGCAAGGAATCGCGCGACACAGGCACTCTGCAATCTCAGTTCATCAGATCGTTACGCCTTAGAACGGTAATTAGATAGGTTGACGTTCGCGTCATGGGCCCGACGGATTCGCTGACACACTGCGAGCAAATCGGCGCCGACGTACGCCAGCCAAAGCTCTAATTGCACTCATTCGTTGACAAGGTCGAATGCTCATAGAAAGGTCAGCATCAAACCTTTTGGGCCGAGGTCCAGTGACCGAGGGCGAACACGTTAGCCGACAACGCACAGTATGGCTTCGCAAGCTATCGCGGTAACGCTGAGAAACCTGGACAATCGGACACAGAGTTTTGGTCGCTCTAACAAATTAGAGGGAAGTTTCATGACGCAGACCCTCGGCCCATGATCCACTATACACCACTAATGCCCTCGCGGTGCCGGACCCTTCGATAGGTCTGCACGGCGGATGTCGATGCCCAGGTAGCCTTTCCACGTTCCGCTTTGCCGGACGCCGAGAATTGCGTGATCACGTCATTGTCGGATTTTCATTGTACTTGGCCTGAACGTGATGAATCAAATACAGCTGCCAGAGTTACCATGATCGTTGACACGCTGATGGCCTGCAAGAACTTCGCTGGGATGAAAAGAAGTCGTTGCAATTAGAGAAAGCACTTCGCGCACAGCGCAGACGACCTTTTTGAGTTCGGAAAATAGAGTTACCATTCGCATTACGCGATCACATTGGAAGGATGACAATGGGAAACCTACAGATTGGAGTGTGGGTCTGGAGATAAGGAGACCCTAATCCGCTATTGAAGGCCTCGTCCCTGCGCTTGATCGGCGGAATCTAAAACGCACCGCTCTAAAATTTCGAAATATCACACGCCAGTTGCCGACCCTGAACCGAAGGTAACTAGACGTTGGAGAGAAGTTCAGCGAATTTCGGTGAGTCGGGTTAGGGCATCAAGATGAATGTGAGGGCTGGGCGCTTCCGGAATAGATGAAGATTCCGGTGACAGTGCATTTGATTGACATATGTTTGTGGGGTGTTGGGAGCCGCCCTGACTGAACAGCCGTTCGCTTGGTCTTTGTTTATGCGTCGCACAGCTCAACTGATTTGCCCGACGGGCTGTTTCGCAAAAAGTCTGTCCAGCCCCGTTTGCAAAAATATTTCGCTTTGCTCGTCGGGCAAATCAACGCCACAACTTCCGCCGTCCCGTTCCGAAAGAGGGGCGCTCGCGATCGTCACGGACGTTGGAGCGGGATGCGGTGGACGCGGCAGTGCTTTTTGACGAACAGCGCTGATCCCGCCTTCGCTAAAGCTTCGGCGGACGGGTACCAAGCCCGTCGAAGCCTTTGGCGTAGACGGCTGCGGACGGCAAAGCCGTGTGGTCCTGACACCCCGACGCTGGTGTCAAGTCTGCGAGAAGAAGCGCAGGCGACGGTGGCAAAAGAGCCCGGTCACCGGGGAGAGCTCGGTATAAGCGGTTAAAACCATTGCGTGCGGGAACGTCGGGTATTTCCGGTGGACCTGTGGTGACTATGCTCGTGTGCTCTTTATTTTCGCACGCGAGGCTATGGGTGCATTGGGCGCCCGGCGTTCCCCACGCCCTCCGGGGCGAAGGATTCTCGCATGACTCGGGCGGGAACGCGCCGCGGGAATGCGGAGGTGTGGCTTTGCCCGGCTGTCTGAAAATTAAATCTGCACACGCGCGAACGCGCGTTACCTCTCCCGCTTGCGGGGGAGGTCGACGCGCTCGGCAGCGCAATTGCGCGCCAGAGCGCGGCGGGTGGGGAACAGACTATCCACTCGACCAGCGCGTGATGCGGAGGCACCCCCACCCCAGCCCTCCCCCGCAGGCGCGGGAGAGGGAGCTCACCGCCTTTGCCGAGAGGTCGATGCTTCACTTCAGATGGATTTGCGATCGAACTTCCGAAAAAATCACCGCAGCGGAAACTCGACCATCGCCTCGCCGGTGGCGACCTTGTCGCCGTTCTGGTTGCGCACCATGACGTCGATCAGGACCCAGCGCGAATTGGCGGTGGCCTGCTTCGATTTCACGATTCCTGTCGGCTGGATGGTGTCGCCGGGCCGCACCGGCTTCACCCACCTGGTTTCGAGACGGCGGTGAACGGCGCCGGCCGGATAGGCCCAGTCGGTGATCATCCGCGAGATCAGCCCGAAACTGTTCATGCCGTGCATGATGATGCCGCCGAAACTGGTCTTGCCGAAATTGCCCTTCATGTAGTCGTCGTCGAGATGCAGCGGGTTGTAATCGAGCGAGGCGTCGCAGAACAGCCGGATGGATTCGCGGCTGACCGCGAATTGCAGCCCGTCGATGCTGTCGCCGGCGCGAAGACTTTCGAATGTTGCTGTCATGATTTTGCTCCACGCGTCACTGCGGCCGGATGGTCCAGCCGCGGCCCGAACAGATCACCTCGCCATGCTGGTTGAAGAAGACATTGTCGTGCACTACGAACAGCCGTTCGCGCTTGATGAACTTGTCGAGCGCGCGGGCCTCGAGGGTGATGGTGTCGTCCGGCCGCGCCGGAATATTGTAGCTCCAGGATTGCCCGGCATTGACGGTGCCGGGGCTGCGCATCCAGTCGTCGGCCGGCGTGCAGGCAAACATCAGGAGAATGTGGATCGACGGCGGCGCGATCAGCCCGCCATAGATCGTGGTCCTGGCGTAGGCCTCGTCGAAATAGAGCGGATGATTCTCGCCGACGGCGGCGCAATAGAGCTCGATGGCGTCGCGCGTCAGGGTGTAGGGAATGGTCTTGCGCGGCTCGCCCGGCACGATGTCGTCCCAGAGCTTGCGCAAGTTCGCGTGTTTCCAGAAGTCGGTCTCAAAGGCATCCGCCTGCGCCATGTCATCCCTCCCCGTTCCCGCTACCCTGTTCCGCAGACTTGTTCCGCGGCGGCCTTGCCAAGTTTGTTATATGGTATAATCAAATTGCCAGGCCTTATCGTCAAGCCGTCGCCGGGAAAACCAAAATGACAAAATTGAAGCTGCCCAATATCGAAGACGTCGTGGCGATCGATATCCACACCCATGCCGAGGAACCCTGCGGCATGCATGGCGACGACGGCTATGACGATTTCCAGGCCCAGATGGCCGAGTATTTCAAGTCGCCCAACAAGCATCCGCCGACGGTGCCGGAAACCGCGGCCTATTACCGCTCCAAGAAGATCGCCGCGGTGATTTTTCCGGTCGACGCCGAGCGCGAGACCGGCTTCCGCCGCTACAGCAACACCGAAATGCTGGAGGTCGCCGCGCAGAATTCCGACGTGCTGATCCCCTTCGTCAGTATCGATCCGCACAAGGGCAAGCTCGGGGTTCGCGAGGCCAAGAGGCTGATCGAGGAATTCGGCGTCAGGGGTTTCAAATTCCACCCGACCATGCAGGGCTTCTACCCCAACGACCGCATGGCCTATCCGCTGTACCAGGCGATCAACGACGGCGGCGCGATCGCGCTGTTTCACACCGGCCAGACCGGCGTCGGAAGCGGCATGCCGGGCGGCATGGGGATGCGGCTGAAATATTCCAACCCGATGTACATGGACGATGTGGCGGCGGATTTCCCCGACCTCAAGATCATCCTGGCGCATCCGTCGTTCCCGTGGCAGGAGGAGGCGCTGTCGGTCGCGACCCACAAGCCGAACGTCTATATCGACCTGTCCGGCTGGTCGCCGAAATATTTCCCGCCGATCCTGGTGCGCTATATTAACAGCATTTTGCAGGACAAGATGCTGTTCGGTTCGGACTGGCCGGTGATCACGCCCGACCGCTGGATGGCCGACTTCGCCAAGCTCGAGATCCGCGACGAGATCAGGCCGAAGGTATTGAAAGCCAATGCGCGAAGGCTACTCGGAATTTGACGTGAGCTCGGAGCTTGCATGTCGTCACAGCTGGTTTTCCTGGTCACGTTCGTGTCGATCGCCATCGGCGGCGCGCTGGGAATGCTGGTGCGGATCCGCCTGCCGGATGCCAATCTGATCGCGGAATCCAAAGAGGTCGTCCGCCTCGGCGCCAGTCTGATGGGCACGGTGGCCGCGCTGGTACTCGGGCTGATGATCGCCTCCGCCAAGAACTCCTATGACACCCAGGTTGCGAATGTCAGGCAGTTGACCGCCAATATCATCCTGCTGGACGAGTTGCTCGAACAATACGGACCGGAAACCGACGAAGCCCGCGCGATGATACGCCGCGCGGCCGCGATCACGATGCAAAGGGTCTGGCGCGAAAGCACGGATACAAACAGCAAGAGGACGTTTTCGGCGAGCGGCGCCGCCGAGGAGTTTTTCCAGAACGTGGAAAGCCTGTCGCCGAACAACGATCTGCAGCGTTCGATCAAGCTGCGCATTCTGGAGGTCAGCACCGATCTGGCGCGAACGCGGCTATTGCTCTACGTGCATTTCGACAATCCGATCCCGGTGCCGCTTCTGGTCATCGTGATCCTGTGGCTGACGGTGATCTTCGCCAGCTACACGCTTTTCGCCGATGCCAATGCCGTCGTCGCGTTGGCTTCGCTGGTCTATGCGCTGGCGGTCTCAAGCGCGCTGTTCCTGATCGTCGACATGAGCCAGCCGTTCAGCGGATTGATGAAGATATCGAACGAGCCGCTGACGCAAGTGCTGCCCCGGCTTGGGTCGTGACCGGAGGATTTGCCGATGCCCATCAAAGCCGTTGTGTTCGACGCCTATGGCACGCTTTACGACATCCAGTCGGTGGCGGCGGTCACCGAACAGGCCTTTCCGGGTTACGGCGAGATCGCCACGCAAATCTGGCGCATCAAGCAGCTCGAATATACCTGGCTGCGCTCGCTGATGCGGCGCTACCAGGATTTCTCTGTCATCACCCGGGATTCGCTCGCCTACACGCTGCGGGTGCTTGGGCTGAAAGCCGACAAGGATGCGTTCGAACGCATCATGGAAAAATACCTGCACCTCGATCTCTATCCGGACGCGAGCGCGGCGCTGACGGCGATGCGGGATCGAAAGCTGGCGATTCTTTCCAATGGCAGCACCGCCATGCTCAACACGCTGGTGAGGAACAGCGGTCTCGACCGCGTGCTCGATGCCACCATCAGCATCGACTCGCAAAAGATCTTCAAGCCGGCTCCGGATGCCTACGCCCTGATCGAATCGGTTCTCGCCGTGAAGCCGGCCGAGGCGCTGTTCGTCTCGTCGAACCCCTGGGACGCCTGCGGCGGCAAGGCCTTCGGGCTCAACGTCGCCTGGATCGAGCGGGTGACGCCGGAGGCGATGGCGCTCGCCTGCGCCAAGAGCGATCTCGTTGCCCCGCTCACGATGTTCAAGGCGATCCGCACCCAGATGGACGAATTGGGGCTCGAGCCCGACTATCGCATCCATGCGCTGTCGGAACTACCCGCTTTGGTGGCCGCGCATGAGCGTTGAGTCGGTCCGCGCTTTCTTTGCCGGGAAGGCCCCCGAGATCGCCGTGATCGAATCGCCGATCAGTTCGGCGACGGTGGCGCTTGCCGCCGAAGCCTACGGCGTCGAACCGGCGCGGATCGCGAAGACGCTTTCGCTTCGGATCGGCGAGCGCGTGGTGCTGATCGTGGCCAGCGGCACCTCGCGCATGGACAACAAGAAGCTCAAGGCGCGCTTCGGGGGAAAACCGAAGATGCTCGGCCTCGACGAGGTCGCCGAGATCACCGGCCATGAAGTCGGCGGCGTCTGTCCGTTCGGACTGAAGACGCCGCTACCGGTCTATTGCGACATTTCCCTGCGGGCGTTCGACGTGGTGGTACCGGCGGCGGGTTCGACCCATAGCGCGGTCCGGATCGCGCCGGTGCGGATGGCGCAACTGGTCAACGCCGAATGGGTCGATGTGTGCGAGAACCGTCCCTGATGGCGAGCCGGTCTATTGGTCGTCGCCGTCATAAGGTCGCGGTTGCAGGATGCGGCCGCGTGGCGCGACCAGCTGCGGCGCACTGGCATTTGATTCGAACACCGCGCGGCACGACCCGGAAAGCTGCGGGGTGTTTTGCCGCAAGCACACCACGATCCGGTGAAGCGGCGGTGCTGCTTTGTTAGGCGAACGAGATGTGTGGAGAGAACTCGCGATCGCATTTCTTGTTGGCTGCCTTCATCGAGCCTTCCGAAACAACTCTCGAACGCAAAATGTCACTGACAGCCACTTGATATACTTTTTACTACCTGAAATGGTACGATATGCTTTGAAATTCTCAACTCGCTGGACGACCGAATGGGCCTAATCAGATTCCTGTTCGCGCTTGCAGTAACGATAGCGCACATTGGTTACATACCGTTTTATGAGGGCATCAGTTCGCTGCTTGCGGTCCAGGGATTCTACGTAATTTCCGGATTTTTGATAACGTTGGCGTGGGACACGAAGTATTCGCTCCAGCCGAACAGCATTCGCCTGTTCTACACCAATAGGGCGGCGCGTATCTTTTTCCTTTATTGGAGCGTGTTACTTCTTTCGATAGCCGCCGGAGCGATCTTCCACGGCTTTTTTCATGATTGGCCCGACTACATGGTCGTCAACCCGCACCTTCCGCTCAAATTGATCGCTTACCAGCTTGTTTCAAACTTTTCGCTGATCGGTGCGAGTGTCGCTCTCTTTCTCGGAACGTCACCGGAGGGCTCGCTCTACTTCACATCCGATTTCACGACATCGGCATTCCCAGTCTGGCGACTATTGATCATCGCACCAGCCTGGACGCTTGAACTGGAATTGTGGTTTTATCTTTTGGCCCCTTTCCTGCTTCGCCTTCGATTTCCGTGGATTGCTGGCATAGCAGCAATCAGCTTTGCTGCACGATTTGCATGGTACCAAGCTGGGCACAACGTTGATCCCTGGACGTATCGATTCTTTCCGTTCGAACTTGGCGTGTTCCTGTTGGGTGTGATCGCGTACAGGGTTTTTACCCTCGTCGATTGGAGCAGGATGCGATGGATCTCCATGTCTGTTTTTCTGGGTACAGTCGCATCGATTGTGTTTTTTGGCCGGACCGACTTTTATTTACACCCGTATATCTATCTGACGCTTTTTGCGGCTACGCTGCCGGCCGTTTTCGGCCTCACCCACGCATGGACGATAGATCGATTCCTTGCTGATCTGTCGTTTCCGCTTTATCTCGTCCATTGGCCAATAATGCTGTTGGTACGGGATCTACCAAAGCCGTTGCCAGTGTGGCCCGGAATGATTGGTATTCTGCTGTCTATCTCTGCAGCTGCAGCGCTTGTGGTTCTTGTCGAACGTCCGATCGACAGATGGCGACAGTCCAGAATTCGGGGCCGAAAAGCGGCAGCCAAGAAATTTACAGAACCGTCAATCGTCACAAATTAGCCCCCGCAGCAGCCACCTGATGTGGTCAAAAATCGAAACTTGTACCCACCTTACGCAACCTTCTTCTTGCCTTTCGCAAAGTGTTTCGTCAGGAAATCCGCCAGCACCTCGACGCGCGCGGGGCGCGGGCCGCCGGGCGGCGTTACCAGATGAACCGCACCTTCGGTCTGCTTCCAGTCCTTCAGGATCACCTCGACCTCGCCCGAGCCGATGGCCTCGCCGACGATAAAATCCGGCAGGTCGGCGATGCCGAGGCCGGCGAGCAGCGCCGGCATCAGCGCTTCGCCGTTGTTGACGCGCAAAGGCCCCGCGGGGCGCACGCTCGCCTGCTCACCCTTGGCATTGGTGAAGTGCCAGACGCCGGGCGTCGAGAGATAGGCGTAGCCGAGACATCTGTGCTGGGCGAGATGCATCGGATGCGTCGGCCGGCCATGGCGCTTGAGATAGGCGGGTGAGGCCACCGTGTGGCGCGGCATCGCGCACAGCCGCCGCGCGATCAGCGAGGAATCCGGCAGGCTCGCGATCCGCAAGCCGGCGTCAAAGCCTTCGCCGATCAGATCGACCATCGCATCGCTCAAGTGCAGGTCGATCGCGACATCGGGATAGGCTGCCAGGAACTCCGGCAGGATCGGCGCCACCGCTTTCACCCCGAAGGTCATCGGCACCGCCAGCCGCACCAGCCCGCGTGGCGCGACCGATTGCGCCATCGCCTCGTTCTCCGCCGCCTCGCCGTCGGCCAACAGACGCGCCGCGCGCTCGGACAGCTTTTGCCCGGCATCGGTCAAAGCGAGCCGCCGCGAGGTGCGGTTGAACAGCCGCGCGCCGAGCCGCTCCTCCAGCCGAGTGACGGCCTTCGACACGGTTGCCTTGGACAGCGCCAGTTCGGTCGCGGCCGCCGCAAATGACCGTAATTCAACGACTTTTGCGAATATCGCGAGGCCTTCGAAGTCGGGAAGTTTTGCCATTTCGGGTCGTCCGATTAGATCGTATTAAGAAACAATGTGTTTCGATAGTTTCTATTTATAACCCACGCAGCGAGGCATATCCAGACCTCAACGGAATTCCCATCAAAGGAAACATCACATGATCGAACTCAGACCATTTGCAAAACTCGGCAGTGCCGATCACGGCTGGCTGAAGGCAAGACACCACTTCTCGTTCGGCAGTCACTATGACCCCAGCAATATGGGCCACGGCGCATTACGGGTGTGGAATGACGACGAGATCGCGCCGAACACCGGCTTTCCCGCCCATCCCCATGCCAACATGGAGATCATCACCTATGTCCGCGAGGGCGCGATCACCCATCAGGACAGTCTCGGCAACAAGGGCCGCACGGAGGCGGGCGACGTACAGGTGATGAGCGCCGGATCCGGCGTGCGTCACTCCGAATACAATCTGGAGCCGACCAAAACAAAAATCTTCCAGATCTGGATCGAGCCGACCACCGAAGGCGGGCAGCCGACCTGGGGCGCCAAGCCGTTCCCGAAGTCGGATCGCTCGGGAAAATTCGTGACCATCGCGAGCGGCTTCAAGGCCGACAACGACGCGCTGCCCATCCGCGCCGACGCACGGGTGCTTGCCACCACGCTGAAGGCCGGCGAGAGCGCGGAATATGCGCCCGGTAAGACACGCAACCTCTATCTGGTACCGGCCGCGGGCGCGGTCGAGATCAACGGCGTGCGCGTCAATGCCCGCGACGGCGTCGCGATCCGCGACGAAGCCAAACTCAAGATCACCGCGCTGGAAGATTCCGAACTGGTGCTGGTGGACGCGGCGTGAGCTCCGTCCGCTTTGAACAGGAGGCCGAGATGACAGACCCTTCATCCACCATCGAAACGCTGCTGAAGCGAAATCTGCGGGAGGTGTTTGGGGAGCGCGATCCCGCGAGGCGTCGCGCTGCCATCGAGGAACTCTTTGCCGAAGACGCCGTCTTCTCCGATCCCCATCAACGTCATGTCGGCCGTGATGCACTCGATCAAGTCGTCACGGCCCTGCATGAACTGATGCCGGGCTATCTATTCAAGGAGATCGGCGCAGCGCAAGCGCGGACGGATTCCGGCCGCCTAGCCTGGAGTTTCGGGCCAACCGAAGACCCACAACGAATCACCGGGGTCGACGTGATTGTCGTTCGCGGCAACCAGATCGCCGCGCTCTACACATTCCTCGATCAACCTCCCGCTTGAACCGCAACATTCCTCACACAACCAAAAAGGATGACCACCCATGACAAAAGTTCTCGTTCTCTATTATTCCGCCTATGGCCATATCGAAAAAATGGCGAATGCGGTTGCCGAAGGTGCGCGCGAAGCCGGCGCCACGGTCGATATCAAGCGCGTGCCCGAACTGGTACCGCCGGATGTCGCGAAAGCATCGTATTACAAGCTCGATCAGGCGGCGCCGGTCGCCAAGATCGATGATCTTGCAAACTACGACGCCATCATCGTCGGCACCGGCACCCGCTTCGGCCGCATGGCGTCGCAGATGGCGAATTTTCTCGATCAGGCCGGCGGCCTGTGGGCCAAGGGCGCGCTGCACGGCAAGGTCGGCGGCGCCTTCAGCGCATCCGCGACCCAGCACGGCGGCCAGGAAACCACGCTGTTCTCGATCATCACCAACCTCTTGCATTTCGGCTTGACTATCGTCGGCCTGAATTACGGCTTTGCGGGCCAGATGAAACTCGACGAGGTGACCGGCGGCTCGCCCTACGGCGCGACCACGATCACCGGCGGCGACGGCAGCCGGCAACCGTCCGAAAACGAACTCGCCGGCGCGCGCTATCAAGGGCGCGTAATCGCGGAGACGGCGAAGAAACTGCATGGCTGATGCGAAAAGGGCGGTATTCTCATTGAGGGAGTGCCGCCCCAGTTCGATTATGGGGATGACGAGGCTACGCCATGATCGAAATTCTCTTTATCTATCAATTGGCCCGCAATCCGGTGCAAGCAATCGCGCGGCGCTGGTGGTGTCGCAGCCTGTTCCGCGCCTCGCGGGGACGGCGACGATGCCCCGAATGCACCAATTCGTGAAGCAGTCGCGAGGATTCGTGATATCAGGCTCTCACGAAATCAGCGACCCAGTTCGAGCATGAGCAACGCCCCGCAAATCCCCTGGCCGGAATTGCCGACTGCGGGATGGCGCGATAGCTACGCGACGCTGCATCTCTGGACCCAGATCATCGGCAAGATCAGACTGGCGCGCTCACCCTGGCTCAACCATTCCTGGCACGTCGCACTCTATGTCACCGCGCGCGGATTGACGACCTCGCCGATACCCGACGGCGCGCGCTCCTTCCAGATCGACTTCGACTTCATCGATCATCAGTTGCTGATGTCGAGCAGTGACGGCGCCACGCGGCAGCTTGCTCTGCCCGGACAATCGGTCGCGAGCTTTTACGCGGCGGTGATGGCTGATCTCGCCGAACTCGGCATTCACATCGCGATCGACGACATGCCCAACGAATTGCCCGAGCCGATCCGGTTTTCGCAAGACAACCGGCACGCTTCCTACGATCCGGAAGCGGTGCGACGCTTTTTCCAGATCCTTGTCAACGCCAATCGGGTGTTCAAGCAATTCCGCACCGGCTTCCTCGGCAAGGCGAGCCCGGTGCATTTCTTCTGGGGCAGTTTTGATCTTGCGGTCACCCGTTTCTCGGGCCGGCGCGCGCCGCGTCATCCCGGCGGCGTGCCTCATCTGTCGGACGAAGTTGCCTGCGAAGCCTATTCCCACGAGGTCAGCAGTGCCGGCTTCTGGCCGGGCAGCGGCGCCATCGATTACCCCGCGTTTTATTGCTACGCCTATCCCGAGCCGGCCGGCTTCCGTACCACGAAAGTACGACCGGATGCGGCGTTCTTCAGCGAAAGCTTAAGTGAATTCATCCTGCCCTATGACGCCGTGCGCACGGCGCCGCAGCCGGACCAGGCGCTGCTTGAATTCCTGCAAAGCAGCTATGAGGCCGCGGCCAATGCCGCCAAATGGGATCGCGACGCACTGGAATGCGCAACCGGCAAGGCCGGCGTGGTACGGCAGGTTTAACTCACCTCGCGCGAGGCCGGCTTGCCGATCGCGCGGCCCACACGGGCGGCGAGCCGCGGATAACGGCGGAGTTCGTAGACGGCGCGATCGCGCAGCAGATAGGGAATTCCGCGCCAGCTCAGCGCCGCCGTGAGATCGGCCAGAACAAGCGGTGTCACGCCGAAGTCGCCGCTGTCCCGATATGAGAAGGCGCACCAATTCTCACCCGTTATACCAGACTTCAAATTGATTAACCCATGGTGGCCCAATCGCGGGTGGCGATGGAAGCGATGCGGCCGAGTTCGCTGAGAAGGCTACGCCATGCGAACTGACAAGCGTCGAGGATTGCGGTGTAGTTTTCGAACACGCGGTTGGAGAGATAGGTCTGGCGCAGGTATTGCCAGATGTTTTCGGCCGCATTCAGTTCCGGGCAAGCAGGCGGCAGCGGAACCAGCGAGAGGTTGTCCGGGAGCTTGAGCTTGCGCGTGGTGTGCCAGGCCGCCTTGTCGAGAATGATCAATGCATGCGCGCCGGGCGCAACCGCACGGGCCGATTTCGTCGATGTGCTTCTGCATGGCCTGGGTGTCGGCATGCGGCATGATGACTGCGATGCCGGTGTTACGACCCGGACAGACTGCACCGAACAGATACGCATTTTCGTAACGCTGATCTTTTGGCTGGCGCGGCCGTGTGCCCTTTTTGGCCCACTGGTAGACCAGGCCGTTCTTCTGCCCGACGCGCATCTCATCCTGGAACCAGATCTCGATCGGCGTTGCCGTCGTCAGTGTGTTCACAACCTCTGCGACCAGAGCGGGGAAGTTTTTTTAAAAGCCGCGATCGCCTGCGGATCCTGTGCGGGGTGCTGCGGCCGCGCGCTGATATGCGAAAAGCCGAGTTTCTTGAGCACCCGCCCGATCGCGACTGTCGACAGATCGACTCCGAAGCGCTGTCCAAGGATATGCTGCAAGTCTGCGCATCGCCAGCGTACCACCCCATCCTTCTCCGGATCGGGGCCGGTCTCCACCAGTTCCCGCAACACCTCCCGCTGCTCGGCTGACAGCTTCGGCCGACGGCCCGTTGGTTTGACATTGATCAGGCCGTCGGGACCAGTTTCATTGAAGCGATGGGCCCAGTCCCGCAGCGTCTGGCGGTCCATGCCGCCAATCCGCGCCGCTGTCGCACGATCCATCCCATCGTAGACCGCAGCCAGCGCCAGTAGCCGTCGCGCCTGGTCCGCGTCTTTCGCCTTTCCCGCCAGACGGCGCAGATCGGCCGCCGCAAAATCATCCCGAAGACCAACCGCTGCGCTCATTGCCTGCCTTCCGAGATCAAATCGTTAAGCCCACAATGAATCACAACTCGCCGCCAATCCCGAGAGTCAGTCCATACGCAGTCTGGTATTATATGGCAAGTTGGATGCCTCAAGTACGGCTGTCTCTGGGATGTGTGGCTAACGCGGACGTTTCCAGAGCCTGTTCTGGTTCCGATTGAATCTAATCCGCGCGCGCTTTATCTGCTAATCAACAAGAGCCGGTCTTCAAGCGCCGACCGCAGGTCACGAGGCTGACAGCGTTGCCCCGGATGCAGCGCAGCGCGCCGCGTCCGGGACACGCAACGTCGTCTACAACGACTTGATCGGCACCTTGCGGAACTTTGACCACGCCCGAGCCATAGAAGCCACCGAACGGCGCGGATTGCTCCGGCTGCGGTTAAGCGTATCATCGAAGGGTCAGGGGATTCCGATGCATCAGGCCGCAAATATCCAGTTCGAACGCGCCGTGCGCGAATTTGCAAGGTGGCGCGCGGTCCCGAAGCAGGACCGGTCGCTGGCCCCGGCGTGGTGGTGGGGGCCGGCGTTTGAGGTCAGCAACGTGCAGCAGCCGATGCCGGCGGATTGGTGCGTGCATCTTGAATTACCTGTCGGCTCATCTTTCGCTGACGGCGCGGAGGTGTTCCTCAAGTCGCTCGCCGGTCAGACGTCGCCGCCATGGCCACATGATTTTCCGGGCACGCATCGACATTGAAATCTGCGATGGCGCGCTGCTGCCTACACGGCGGCGCTACTCAGCCTTGACCGCTGGGTGGATTTCTCGGCGCCAGTATTCGACGCGGGCTGAAGCGGCGGGGAGACCGTCACGGGCACCGGCCGAAGCAGGTCGGCTAATCGCTCCGGCGGGACCGGCTTGCTGAACAGATAACCCTGCATTTCATCGCAGCCGTGACCGCGCAGGAATGTTTCCTGCTCGGCGGTTTCCACGCCTTCGGCAACGACCGTCATCCCCAGCGCCTTGCCCATGCTGATGATCGCCTGGGCGATCGCCTGATCCTCGGGATCTTTCGCCAGATCGCGGACAAAGGAACGGTCGATCTTGATGGTGTCGATCGGAAACTGCTTCATCAGGGACATTGACGAATAGCCGGTTCCAAAATCGTCGATCGCAAGACGAATACCGCGGCTCTGGATGGCGTCCAGCACCTTGATCGCCCGGGGAACGTTCCGCATCACCATGCTTTCAGTTACCTCGAGCTGCAGCAGCACCGGAGACATGGCGCTCGCCGCCAGCGCCTCGTCGATATCCTGCAACAGTTGTTCATCGACGAACTGCCTCGGCGAGAGGTTGACCGCCATCGATACCGGCCGCAGCCCGCGGCGCTGCCAGGCCATGTTTTGCGCGCAGGCCTCCTTCAATACCCAACGGCCGATCGGGACGATCAACCCGGTTTCTTCGGCAAGTGGAATGAAATGCATGGGCGGCAGCACGCCGAGCTCGGGATGGGTCCAGCGCAACAGCGCCTCCACGCCGGTTATCTGTCCGGTCGTCATGTCCACCTTCGGCTGATAATGCAGCGCGAACTGATCGCGATCGAGGGCGCGACGCAGGGCCGATTCCAGCGTCAGCCGCTCGATCGACTGGGTTTTGACCTCCTTGGTGAAGAAACGGAAGCCGTTCTTGCCGTCTTCCTTCGCGAGGTACATCGCCATGTCGGCATTCTTCGTCAACGTCTGCACATCGGTGCCATCCGAAGGGTACATGGCGACGCCGATGCTGGCCGTGGTGTGGCATTCGTGGCCGCTCAATTGCAATGGTTGGCTGAGAACGGACAACAGGTCGCGGGCGATGCGTTCGACGGCATCGCCTTCCGCGGTTTCCTCAAGGATGACCACGAATTCGTCGCCGCCCAGCCGCGCCACGACGTCGCTTGCACGCAAGGCGTTGCGCAGCCTGTTGGCTATTTCCATCAGCAGAATGTCGCCGGCGTCATGACCCAGCGAATCGTTGATGACCTTGAACCTGTCGAGATCGATGAAGAGCACCGCAAATCGCCGCTGATAGCGGCGCGCCGCCTCGATCGCGTAGCGAAGCAACTCGTTGAACATTTCCCGGTTGGGCAGATCCGTCAGGCTGTCGTGCGATGCAAGGTATTCGATCCGCGCATCGGCCCTGGTTTTTTCGTCCGCGCGGTCGAAGTTCTCAAGGGCAAACGCCACGTTGTCAGCCAGCCGTTGCAGGAGTTCGGCGAATTCGGGCGTAAATGTATCTTTTTCGGCGGACATATAAAGCATGACGCCAACCGCCTGGCCGCGAATCAGCAATGGAAATGCGGCGCCCGATCTTGCCCCGTCGCCACGAACGATGGCGTGGAACGCACTAACTCGCTCGTCGGTCAGATAATCGTTGCTGATGCAAGGCTGCCGCGTGCGGAACGCCGTGCCGGCAAGCCCGCGTCCCTCGGGGCGATCGGCGCAGTTCGAAAGCCTTACGTTTCGTGTCGTCTCGGCGGTCGGTCCGGCCGCGGCCACGATGCCAAGAAGATCGCTATCGGGATTGGCCAAGGCGATGGTGGCCGAAGTGAACCTGCCGCCGCCCGATACCGCCACGCACACCAGTTCAAACAATTCGGCGCGGGATTTGGCCCGCATGATGGCTTCGTTGGTCGCGCTGAGCGCCGCGAACATCCGCGTCAGCCGTTGCTTTTGCTCCTCGGTCTTCGCCTTTTCGTCTGCACGGTCGAAATTATCGAGGGCGAATGAAACGTTTTCCGCGAGTCTGGCGAGCAACTCGACCAAATCATCGGTAAATGCGCCTTCATCGGGGGAAAGAAACAGCAGCACGCCTACAGCCTTGTCGCCATTCTGCAGCAACGGGAAACTCGCCCCGGATCTGGTCCCGTCTTCCCTTGCCATGTCGTGCCAGTGGACCGTTCGCGGGTCGGCCAGGAAATCATTGATGATGCAGGGAGCCCGCGTCCGGAACGACGTTCCGGTCAGGCCCCTGCCTTCCGGGAGCGTGGTGGAGATGGCAAAAAGGCGGCCCTTCATGCGGTCGTAATTCTGGCCCTTGCTCGCGACGATTTTCAGAAACTCGCCGCCGGGCTCTGCGAGCGCGATGGTCGCGGAGGAGAACGTTCCTTCCAGCACGGCCGCCTGACAGACCAGTTCGAACAACTCCGAACGAGTCTTGACGCGCATGATCGCCTCGTTGGTCGCGCTGAGGGCTTCAAACATCCCGGTCAGGCGGTCCTTCTGTTTCTCGGCCTTGGCCTTCTCGTCGGCACGATCGAAATTTTCGAGAGCGAAGGCAACATTCTTCGCAAGCCGCTGCAGCAGTTCAACCAACTCGGGCGTGAAGGTTCCTCGCTCCAGGGAGTTGAAGACGAGTACACCCTCGGCGCGGCCGCGATTCAGCAATGGCAACGCCGCCGACGATCCTACGCCGCTACGGCGAGCGTTCTCGTGCCAGGGCCGGGTGCGTTCATCGGCCAGGAAATCGTTGCTGATGCAGGGCAGCCGCGTGCGGAATGCGGTCCCGGTCAACCCGCGTCCTTGAGGTAAGGAATCCGTGATCGCAAGTTCCAGATTCCTCATCTCGTCTGCATTTGGCCCGCTCGAGGCAACGACGCGGAGAAATTCGGAATTGGTCTCGGCGAGGGCAATGGTCGTGGAACTGAACTTTGCACCAAGCACCGCGGCCTCGCAGACCAGATCGAACAGCTCGGCACGCGACTTGGCCCGCATGATTGCTTCGTTGGTCGCACCGAGTGCCGCGAACATTCGCGCCAGGCGATCCCTTTGTTCCTCGGTCTTTGTTTTTTCCGAGGCACGATCGAAATTATCAAGAGCAACCGAGACGTTTTCGGCGATACGCCCTATCAGCGCGAGAATTTCCTCGTCCGCCGCCCAGGATTTGCTGACGAAGAACATCAACACGCCGACGCTTTTGCCGGCCTGGATCAGCGGAAGCGCGACGCATGCCACAGCTCCGGTCTCGAGCCCCGCCTGGCGCCACGGCTGTCCTTGCATCGAGTTGAGGATATCGTTGTTGACGCAAGGCCTCTGCGTTCGAAACGCGGTCCCGCAGACACCCGTCCCATAGATGTTATCCGGATCAATCGAGAAGCGTGTCCGCGTGATCTGTTCGACAATTTCGCCGGTTCCGGCGACTGGTTTCAGCCAGATCGAGCCGGGTTCCGCGACAAGGATCACGGTCGCCAGGGATTTTCCGCCATGAACTGTGGCATCGCAGACAAGCTGGTAAAGTTCCGGCGCGGTCTTTGCGCGAAGAATGGCCTCGTTCGTCGCACTCAGGGCACCGAACATCCGGTTGAGCCTTCGCATCGCCCGCTCGCTGCTCTGGCGCGCGACCTCGCGCTCGAAATTGTCGAGCGCATAAGAAATGTTCGCCGACATGCGCTCGAGAAGCGAGACGATCTGATCGTTCAGGGAGCCAGCGTCATGCCGGGTGACGAGCAACACGCCGACGCTGTGACCAATGCAAGTCAGCGGCAGCGCTGCCGCGGCGCCGACATGCGCGTCACAGGCACCCTCGCGCCAGGCCAGCGAGCGCGCGTCGTTCAGAAAATCATTGCTGACGATTACCTTTTGCTCGCGAAAGGCCTGGCCGCAGACCCCAGAACCCTCAGGCGTACCCGCTACCATCGAAATATCGATCCCGCGCAGCCGTACAATATCCTCACCGAGGCCGACGGCAAACCGGAGCATGTTGGTTCCCGGCTCCAGCAAAAAGATTGCCGTGGCCAGGAAGTCCCCGCTGGAAAATGCGGCTTCACAGACCTGTCCGTATAGCTCCTCGGGCGATTTGGCGTACAGGATCGCTTCGTTGGTCGCACTCAACGCCGCAAACGTACGCGCGATATTCGTCTGCAAAACCGGCTCCCTCAGGCAGCTTTTGCCAGCCCCCTGTGAATTTATGAGCATTGGGCGCCTAAGTGGCCGTTATTGCCGGCAAAAAGTCGCGATTTAAAGTAAACGGCGTACCAACAACAAGCCGCAAAAGCCGGACATCCGGGCAGTTGGGGCAGCCCGCCGACGATCGGGAGCTGCTTCAGGGGCCTGCGTTGCATCGCACCCAAGATTCTGGCTTGAGGTCATTGCTATCAGGCCATCGCTTTGAGACCATGGACCCAAGACAATAAGCAACGACAACAAGCAAGACCCGCCTCCCGCGCGGGCTCCGAAGAGGACCCCCCATGCCGCTGGTGCAGGCCGACCGTCTCACGCGCATTGGCGCGGCGCTGCTTCGGGCCACCGGCGCGTCGGACGAAGAGGCCGATGCGGTAGCGGTAGGCTGCGTCAACGCCAATCTCGCGGGCCATGACTCGCACGGCGTCATTGCGATCCCGACCTATATCGACCGCATCAAGGTCGGGCACATCGTACCCGGTGCAAAGTGGACCATCGTGCAGGAGACGCCGACCACGACGGTGATCGATGGCCATTGGGGTTTCGGCTTTCATGTCAACGCCAGGGCGATGGCGCTGACCATCGAAAAGGCGAAGACCGCCAATGTCGCGGCGTGCACGGTGTTTCGGCAAAGCCATGTCGGGCGGCTCGCGGCCTATCCGATGATGGCGATGAGAGAAGGCATGATCGGTCTTGCCACCGCGGATTCCGGCCGTTCCCCCAAGCATGTCGCGCCGTTCGGCGGTCGCGAGGCTCGGCTCGGTACCAATCCGATCTCGATCGCGGTGCCGTCCGACCTCGAGGCGCCCTTTTATCTTGATATGGCGACGTCGGCGGTCGCGGCCGGAAAGATCCAGCTTGCGGCTGCGCGCGACGAGGAAATTCCAACTGGCTGGATCGTCGACAGCGAAGGCCGGCAAACCACCGACCCCAGCCAGTTTCGAAAGGGCGGCGCGCTGCTGCCGCTCGGCGGCACCGAAGGCTACAAGGGAAGCGGCCTCGCCGCGATGGTCGAGGTTCTCTGCGGACTGCTCACCGGCCTGGGTTTTGGGGTCGAACCTACCGGCAGGCATAATGACGGATGCTTCATGGCGGTGTTCAATGTCGCCGCGTTCCGGCCCTTGAAGGATTTCAAGAAGGAAGTCGCCGAGTTCGCGCGCTATCTCAAGGCGACGCCGCTCTCCGAAGGCTCGACCGGCGTGTTCTACCCGGGCGAGGTCGAATATATCCGCGAGCAGCAACGCAGGCTTAACGGCATCGAGATCGAGGACGCGACCTGGGACAAGTTGCGCACGCTCGCCGGTGAATACAAATTGGCCACCGAACTCGAACTCGCGTGACATCGGATTCGGCGCGGCACAGGGAGAGCAGCATGACGCGGCAAATGGTGATGGTCGGTTTCCTGCAGGCGCAGAACTGCACCAACCTGCCGAGTTCGTGGCGTCACCCGCAGTCGCGCGACGATTCGATGTCGGCGGATTACTACCAGGAGATCGGCCGGATCCTGGAATCCGGAAAATTTCATATGGCTTTTTTCGACGATCGGCTGGCGATGCCGGATCGCTACGGCAACGATCACGCCCATACCGTCGAATACGGCATCCGCTGCGTGAAGATGGATCCCGTCATCGTGCTCACCGCGATGGGCATGGCGACCGAAAAACTCGGCCTCGCCTCGACCTGTTCGACCACCTATTACGAGCCGTTCGACGTCGCACGCCGCTTCGCCACCCTCGATCTGATGACCGGCGGCCGCGCCGCCTGGAACGTGGTCACCTCGGTCAATGACGGCGAAGCCCACAATATGGGAAAGGACGCCCATCTCGATCATGATTTCCGCTACGACCGCGCCGACGAGTTCATGGAGGTGGTGCTCGGCCACTGGGATTCCTGGGAAGACGGCTCGCTCCTGATCGACAAGAACAGCGGCCGCTTTGCCGATCCGACCAAGGTCAAGCGGCTCGATCACGTTGGGCCTTTCTACAAGTCGCGCGGACCGTTCACGGTGCCGCGCTCGAGCCAGGGCCACCCCGTCATCATCCAGGCCGGTGCCTCCGGCCGCGGCCAGCGCTTTGCCGGGCGATGGGGCGAAGTGATCTTCACCGCGGCGCGCAATCTGGCGGGAGCAAAGCAGGGCTATGACGCGGTCCGCAACGAGGCGGCCAAAGCTGGCCGCGATCCCGACCAGATGTTTCTCTGCAACCTGACGACGCCGGTATCCGGCGCTACAAAGTCCGAGGCCGAGGACAAGATGGCGCTGATCGAAAAGCTGCCGCTGGAAATCGATGCGCTGTCGCTGTTGTCGGAGGGACTGAACTACGATTTCGCCTCCAAGGGCATCGACGAGCCTCTGACCGCGGCGGAGCTTGAGAGCATGCAAGGCATCGTCGGCATCCGTGACGGCGTGCTGAAAACCTCGGGGAAAACCAATCCCAGCGCGCGCGATTTTGTCACCTTCTCCGGCCGCGGCCAGACCGCGGACGCGATCGTCGGCGGGCCGAAGGAGATCGCGGACAAACTGGAAGAGATGTTCGCCGGCCGCGGCTGCGACGGCTTTGTCATTGCGGCGACTTATGTGCCGGGGTCTTACGCGGATTTCGTCCGTCATATCGTTCCGGAATTGCAGCGGCGCGGGTTGTTTCACAGGGATTATGCCGGCAAGACCCTGCGCGAGAATCTCGGGCTGCCGCGACCGGCCGCCGGCGCATGGAAAACCCGGCCGCGGGTTGCGGCCGAATAAAAAAGGATAGCGCATGCGCTGGCTGAAGTTCACCGCCGACGGACAGACCTCCTGGGGCATTGTCGAGGGCGAGCGCGTGATCGCGGTCGGCGGCGAGCCGTTCGGCGAGTGGCAGCGCACGCAGCGCTCGCATCCGCTTGCCGAGGTCAAGATCGAATTGCCT
Source organism: uncultured Alphaproteobacteria bacterium (assembly GCA_963778925.1). GTDB lineage: Bacteria > Pseudomonadota > Alphaproteobacteria > Rhizobiales > Xanthobacteraceae > Bradyrhizobium. The sequence goes on from CAVZWE010000024.1 coordinate 212,375, forward strand.
GTGATGCCGCGCACCTTCTATTGCGTCGGCCTCAATTATCTCAAGCACCTCAAGGAAGCCGCCGACAAGCGTGGCGAGGTGCCCAACGTCCCGGACCGGCCCGAGATCGGCTATCGCGCGCAGAACGCGCTGATCGCGCATGACGAAGACGTCGTGATCCCGGCCAGCGCCACCGAAAAGATCCACTATGAGGGCGAACTGGTCGTCGTGATCGGCAAGAAGGCAAAACATCTCGACGAGCGTGACGCGATGTCCTGCATATTCGGCTACACCATCGGCAACGATGTCAGCGAGCGCAGCTGGCAGAAGGCCGACCGCGGATTCTGGCGGGCCAAGAACGCCGACACCTTCAAGCCGATGGGGCCGTGGATCGAGACCGATGTCGACCTCGACAAGATGGAAACCATCGTCAAAGTGAATGGCAAGGAGAGCAATCGCTTCCGCACCAACGACATGATCTTCGGCATCAAGCCGTTCATCGTCGAACTGACCAAATATTTCACGCTGTGGCCGGGCGACGTGATCTGGATGGGCACCGACGGCGCCTCGCCCGACCTGAAGGCCGGCGATGTCGTCGAGATCGAGATCACCGGCATCGGCACTTTGCGCAACCGGTTTGTCAAAGAGGCGACGCCGGCAGGCAACTAGGCCCACCATAGTGGCAGCGCCGCGAGCAGATAATTCCGCCGCGGCGCCAAAGCACAAGAGAGCTCGCGCTATTTCACGACATCAGCGCCGGCCTTGCAAACGGCGGCGTCCTGATCGCCGGTGCCACCGCTGCAACCAACCGCGCCAATCACCTTGCCACCTTCAATCAGGGGAAATCCGCCGGGGCTCGCGACGATCGTAGGATCAAGGGTGCTGATGTAAGGATGACCTGTTTCGTAGGCGTTATAGAACAGGCGCGTCTCCCGGCGATAGCGTGCCGCGCTACGGGCCTTGCCCTGCGAAACCGTGAGTGAACCGATCTGCGCACCCTCCATCCGCGAGAGATGCACCAGTTCGCCGTTGGTATCGACCACGGAAATGACCAACTTCCAGTTGCGCCGTTTGGCTTCGGCTTCTGCCGCGGCCATCACCTGCTTGGCACGCTCGAGCCCGATCGATAAGCCATAGGGAATATCGAACGGTATGGCATCCGGCGTTCCGCCCGCGGATGGTGGTGCTGCCGGTGCCGGCGTTTGTGCAAATGTCGGCGAACTGATTACCGCAATGGCGCAAGCTGCCAGCGCGATCGAAACGATTGAACGCATTTTATCCTCCCGGTTGAAGTCTATTTTTGGTCGTTTGGGCCTTCGATAGTGGCTGCAACACCCCCGATCGTCAATTATTCCGGCCGGGAGCCGCTATTCGATCTTGATTCCGGCATCCTCGATCACCTTGCGCCAGCGTTCCTCCTCGCCGCGAAAATACCGATCGAGCTCTTCCGGAGGGCGCGCGATCATGACGAGACCCTCATTGACTCCCAGCTTTTTGAAGGCCTCGGATTGAACGGCCAGGGCTGCGGATTTGTTGAGGCGGCCGATGACGTCATTCGGCGTTTTGGCCGGCGCAAACAGGCCATACCAGCTCTCCACCACGTAGCCGGGGACGCCGGCCTCCGCGACCGTCGGCAATTGCGGGAATGCCGGCGAACGCTCCGCCGAGGTCACGGCCAGCGCACGCAACTGTCCGCCCGCGATCAAGGACGCTGCGCTTGCAACTGTCGTGAACATCACCTCGATCTGGCCACCCATCAGATCGGTGATGGCGGGCGCGGCGCCTTTGTAGGGCACCGTCGTCAGATGGACCTTGGCCATGCGCTTGAAAAGTTCACCTGCCAGATGCGCCGACGTGCCGTTGCCGTACGTCCCATAGGATAATTTGTCGGGTTCGGCGTTCGCCGCCGCGATCAAATCGGCAATTGATTTGATCCGGGAGTTGGGATTGACCACGACGATATTGAAGGAGCGCGCAATCAGCGCGACGGCCGCGAAATCACGGTGCGGGTCGTAAGGCAGCTTCGGATTGAGGCTGGGATTGACCGCATTCGCAAACGTCCCCATCAGCAGCGTGTAGCCATCCGGCTCGCTGGTCGCGACCGCCTGGGTTCCGATGATGGTCCCCGCCCCCGCCTTGTTTTCGACAATGACTGAGACGCCGAGATCCCTTGCCATCTCCTGCGCCAGCGTGCGCGCGATCACGTCGGTCCCGCCGCCAGGCGCCAAGGGGACAACGATCTTGACGATGCGGTCCGGATACAAGGCCGAGGCCGGGTCCGGCGAAAATGCAGCGAGCAACAATGCTGCAAGCGCGAACAACGGGGACGTGGGTTTGACTGGCCGAAATGACATTTTGCGCCCGATCCCAGCGAGGGGACTTCTTGATACACTGTCATGCAAGCACCGCAATACAAGCCGGCGCGCCACACGCGTGGCCAGCCTGTATTGGCGCTAGATCATCCGCGCCACCACAGGAATCTTCCGCAAGGCCACGGTGAGCGCCCAGCTCATCGACAGCGTGCCGGCGAACACGATCGCGAACTTGAAGAACGCCGGAATCGAATAGTCATAGACGGCGTATTGCAGCCAGATGATGAAGATATAGTGCAGGAGAAAGATGCCGTAGGCCGAGGGCCTGAGCCGATCGAGCAGGCGAAGGCCGGCCTCGGCGAAGCGCGCAAAGATCGCAAGCACTGTAACCGTCATCGCCGCGCTGAAGGTCGCAAAGGCGAGGCCGTAACCGGCCCTCCAGGCCAGCGGCGGCGAATCGAAATGCGCCACCCAGTTGTGATGGATGTAGACCAGCGCGAGAATGGCGCCATAGAACGCTAGCGCAAAGGCAAGCCAGACCGGCCAGCGCCTTGCGAGTTCGCCGTTCGCGGCGAGCAGGCCGGTCTTGAGGCTGACCGCGCCGATCCCGACACCGACGAAGAAATAGGCGGTGTAGAGCAGGATCCGGCTGGTCTGGATCGGCAGCGGAAAGTGGCCCAATTCCAGCCAGCTCGCGTCACCGAACGCCAGATGCAGCGGCAGATAGACGAGAATTGAGACGATCAGAAATACACCGACGACCAGCATCGGCCGGTTGCGCGCGGAAAAAATCAGCTGGCCGAATGCCTCGATGAACCCTGGTGCTGCGAACCAGACGGCGGCGGCCAGCGCGTCGAGCGCCAGCAACACCCAGAGAAACCATGCCGGACCTGAAGGCCATGGCCCGATGGTGAGCGTGTGCCACCAGTAATGCAGGAAGTTGAAATCCGTGGTTCCCGGCAGATGATAGCGCAGGAACGTCGGGTAGTACGCGACCGGCATCAGCACCAGCACCGATACCAGATACGGCACCCCTAACCGCCAGGCGCGGTGGCGCAGGAAAATCGCCGGTCCTTTTCGAACCAGGCTGTCCCGGACGAACAGTCCCGAGATCAGGAACATGCAGGCCATGAAGTAGCTGTCGTTGAACAGCACCACCAGATCGAAACCGAGCCATCGCATCGAATCGCCGTTGCCGAACCAGGTGTAGTTCACGACGGAGTGGTGCAGCAGCACCGAGAGCGTGATGAAGGTGCGTGCGCGGTCGAGCGCACCGATGCGCACCGGCGCCATCATCCCCTGGTTGCTTTCGCCCGCTTCCCGCAGCATCGGTTCGGTTCAATTCTCGAACGCGTCGTAAATGATTTTCTTTATCGTTGTTATGACGTGCATTCGCCCGGATGGCGAATCCTGCATGACGACAAAAAACATGTCCTCGGCGCGGTCGACCACGACGTAAATGCCGGTGGCGCCGTCCCATTTGATCTCTCCGGGCGAGCCGGGCGGCGGCGGCACTGCATTTCCCGGATCGGTACGGACGCCGAATCCGTAGCCAAATCCGAACCCGTCGCCGGGGTAATAGAAATAATTGCGGGCGACGCCCGACCCCGGGCCAATATGGTCCGTGGTCATTGCAGCGAAGGTGGCGGGGCCGAGATAGGTCTTGCCGTCAAGCGTCCCGCCATTGAGCAACATCTGCCCATAGCGCGCCATATCGGAGATGGTCGAGACCATCCCGCCGCCGCCGGATTCCCATCGCGTGACGTCAAGCGAATTGCGCTCGACATGCCGGTCCCTGGCCAGCGGCCGGGCGTAGCGCGCCCGCTCGGCCGGATCGGTCAGGAAGAATTTCGTGGTGGCCATGCCAAGCGGATCGAGCAGATTCGTCTTTTCGAATTGATAGAGCGACTGGCCGGACGCGACCTCGATGACGCGGCCGAGCACGTCGATCGAATGCCCGTAATCCCACAGCGTGCGCGGCTGCTCGGCCAGCGGCAGCTTCGCTATCCGCTCCGCAAAGCCGGCATTGTCGAAATCGCCGAGGTAAATGCCGTCATAGGCGGCCTTGACCAGCCCCTCGCCGTAGAAGCCGTAGGTGATGCCGGAAGTGTGCAGCAACAGATCCTCGATATTGACGGGCCGGCGCAGCGGCACCAGGTCGAGCACCGCGTGGCCGGAATCATCCTTGCTTTCGACGCCGACCTTCATGCCGGCAAAGGACGGAATGTATTTGCTGACGGGATCGTCGAGCGCGATCTTGCCGCGATCGACCAGCATCATCGCCGCCACGCTGGTGATGGTCTTGGTGACCGAATGAAGCGGGAAGATCGTATCCGCCGTCATCGGCGTTCCCTTCTCGACGTCCCGCTGGCCGAAACATTTGAAATAGACCGGCTGCCCGCGGCGCTGGATCAGAACGATGGCGCCCGGAATATTGCCGGAGGCGATCTCGCCATTGACGAAATCGTCGATCGCCGAAAGCTTCGCGACCGACAGCTCGGCGCCCGGCCGCGGCCCAAACGCGCTCGTGGCGGCCGGCAAGGGAATCGCAGCCGACACGGCCGCGACGACAACAGCGAACCGTGTGGCGGAGAAGCGGGGTGAGGCGAAGTGGCGAGGAAACATCTTTTGCCTGACCGGACCATTGGACGGCGGACATTATTGCATCGCCGCAATCCGATCCAGATGGCGCAGGATCGGTTTCGGACCCTGAAATAACGCGTCTCGTTTTCCTCATCTTGAGGAGCGGCGTCTTCGCTGCGTCTCGAAAGATGAGGCCCCAGCGTGCCCTCATGGTTCGAGACAGCGCAAGCGCGCCTCCTCACCATGAGGAGTGAACAGGATCTGCCGCGCTACACCGCGCTCGCGCGAGCGAAATCGACATAGATCTCGCGCAAGCGGTCCGTCATCGGACCTGGCTTGCCGTTGGCGACGGTCTTGCCGTCGATCGATATCACCGCCTGCACGAACAGCGACGCGCTGGTGATGAAGGCCTCCTTCGCCGCCAGCGCCTCGGCGACCGAAAACGGCCGCTCCTCGACGCGAAGCTGGCGCTCCTCGGCGAGCGCGACCACCGCCTTGCGGGTGCAGCCCGGCAGGATCGCGGACGAATTCTGCCGGGTCACCAGCACATCGTCCTGGGTCAGGATGAAGGCCGAGGACGAGCCGCCTTCGGTCACCATGCCGTCCTCGATCATCCAGGCCTCGCCGGCGCCGGCTTCCGCCGCGGCCTGCTTGGCCAGCACCTGCGCCAGCAGTCCGATGCTTTTGATGTCGCGCCGGGCCCAACGGATGTCGGGCACCGTAATCACGCCGATTCCGGTCTTGGCCGATGGCGCGTTGACGATGTCCTTGACTGAGGTGAACATGACCAGGGTCGGCTTGATGCCCTTCGGGAACGCAAAGTCGCGCCCGGCGTGAGTGCCGCGCGTCACTTCCAGATAGACCATGCCGTTGACCAGTTGGTTGCGCACGATCAGCTCCTTCTGGATCTCCTGAATGCGATCGAGCGGCTCCGGCAGGACCAGCGCGATCGCGCCGACCGAGCGCTCCAGCCGCGCCAAATGCGAGGCGTTGTCGATCAGCTTGCCATCCAGCACGGCCGCGACCTCGTAAATGCCGTCGGCGAACAGAAAGCCGCGGTCCAGGATCGAGACCTTGGCCTCGCTCAAAGGCACGAACGAGCCGTTCACGTAAGCGATCTTGTCCAAGCGAGTTCTCCTGTGGGGCCGCGATAATGTGGGACCATATACGCAAATTGTTGATGCTGAAAACCCTCGCGCCGGTCATTCCGGGGCATGCGAAGCATGAACCCGGAATGACGGTGGAGTTCAATGCGACAAGATCTTCGATAAAAACTTCTGCGCGCGGTCGCTGCGGGGGCTGCCGAAGAAATCGGTCTTCAGCGCGTCCTCGACGATCTCGCCCTTGTCCATGAAAATCACCCGGTGCGCCACCTTGCTGGCAAAGCCCATCTCATGGGTGACCACCATCATGGTCATGCCCTCGCGGGCGAGGTCGACCATGACGTCGAGCACCTCGCTGATCATTTCGGGATCGAGCGCCGAAGTCGGCTCGTCAAACAGCATGGCGATCGGATCCATCGCCAGCGCTCGCGCGATCGCGACGCGCTGTTGCTGGCCGCCGGACAATTCAGCCGGATATTTGCGGGCGTGGTCCTTCAGCCCGACCCGGTCGAGCAGTTTCGAGGCTTTGGCCAAGGCCGCATCATGCGAGCGTCCCAGCACCTTCTGCTGCGCCAGGCACAAATTCTCGATGATCTTCAGATGCGGAAAAAGCTCGAAATGCTGGAACACCATGCCGACGCGGGCGCGCAGCTTGGGCAGATCGGTCCTGGGGTCGTTGACCTTGATGCCGTCGAGGATGATCTCGCCGCTCTGGAACGGCTCCAGCGCGTTGACGCATTTGATCAATGTCGATTTCCCCGAGCCCGACGGACCGCACACCACCACCACCTCGCCCGTGGCGACGCGGGTGGTGCAATCCTTCAGCGCCTGGAAGCTCGGCCCGTACCATTTGTCGACGTGGCTGATCTCGATCATGAAGCTCTCGCTAATGCACGAAGGCGATGCGGGTCTGAAGGCGCCTGACGCCGAACGACGCGGCGCAGGAAATGACGAAATAAACCAGTGCCGCGAACAGATACATTTCGACCAGCCGCCCGTCGCGCTGCGCGACCTTGCTGGCGGCGCCGAGAAAATCCGGGATCGACAGCACATAGACCAGCGAGGTGTCCTGGAACAGCACGATGGTCTGGGTCAGCAGCACCGGCAGCATGTTGCGGAACGCCTGCGGCAGCACGACATAGCGCATGGTCTGGCTATAGGTCAGGCCGAGCGCTTGCGCTGCCGCCGGCTGGCCCTTCGAGATCGACTGGATGCCGGCGCGCATGATTTCGGAAAAATACGCCGCCTCGAACATGATGAAGGTGACGAGCGAGGACGCAAACGCGCCGACGTGAATCGGCCGCGACGATCCGGTCAGCCATTGCCCGATATAGGGCACCAGGAAATAGAACCAGAAGATCACCAGCACCAGCGGCAGCGAGCGCATCAGGTCCACATAGAGCCCGGCGATGAGCCCGAGCATTCTCAATCCCGACAACCGCATCAGCGCGATCAGCGTGCCGAAGACCAGGCCGCCGAGCGCGGAAAGGCCGGTCAGCGTCAGCGTGAACGTCATGCCGTCGAAAAACAGATAGCCGAGCGAGCGGCGGATGACGTCGAAGTCGAAATTGGCGAACATCGGCGCGGTTCACTTCCCGGTGATGTAGCCGGGGACCGCTACAGCCGCGCTCGAGCAGGCGCATGGCGATGACGACGACGATATTGACCAGCAGATAGAGCACGGTCGCGGCGGTAAAGGCCTCGAACACCTGGAACGAAAATTCCTGCATCGAGCGCGCCTCGCCGGTCAGTTCGATCAGGCCGATGGTGATGGCCACCGAGGTGTTCTTGATGGTGTTGAGGAATTCGGACGTCAGCGGCGGCATGATGATGCGGAACGCCATCGGCAGCAGCACGTAGCGATAGGTCTGCGCCGTCGTCAACCCGAGCGCGGTCGCGGCCAGTTTCTGGCCGCGCGGCAGCGCGTTGATGCCGGCGCGCGTCTGCTCGGCCACGCGCGCGGACATGAACAGCCCGATCCCGATCGCCGCGGTGTAGAACGGCGCGTTGGGGATCTGCTTCAGCCAGAGCCCCCAGGCACGCGGCAGCAGTTCCGGCAGGACGAAGAACCAGAGGAACAGCTGCACCAATAGCGGCATGTTGCGGAAGAATTCGACGTAGACGAAACCGGCCGAGGATGCCGCCTTCGACGGCAGCGTGCGCATCACGCCGACGACCGCTCCGAACACCAGCGCGATGATCCAGGCGCAGATCGCGGTCTCGATGGTCAGAAGCAATCCCGACAGCAGCATGTCGAGATAGGTGCCGGTCCCGTTCGGGGCCGGCTCCCAGAAGATGCGCCAGTTCCAGTGATAGTTCACGGAGCCTTCCCTGCGCCAGCGCTATACCGTCGACCGGCTCACGCGGCGGCAGGAGCCGTCGCATCGAGCCGGAAACCCTCACATCGCTCTTGTAGGAATCGGGATCGGGCGAAGTCGGACGGCTTGGCGAACTCGTTCTTCAGCTCGGCGCTGATCGGCGCGTTGAGGTTCAATCCCTTGGGCGGGATCTTCTGCATGAACCATTTGTCGTAGAGCTTCTGAGCCCTCGCCGCTCGTGTAGAGCGCGGCGGTGGCGGCATCGACCACCTTCTTGAAGGCCGCATCGTCCTTGCGCAGCATGATGCCGTAGGGCTCCGGCTTCGAGAACGCATCCTTGGAGATGACGTAGGCGGCCGGATCCTTCGATCCGGCGACGAGGCTCGCAAGCAGGATGTCGTCCATCACGAACGCCACCGCGCGGTCGGTCTCGACCATCAGGAACGCTTCGGCGTGATCCTTGGCCGGAATGATGTTGATGCCGAGATTGCGCGCGGCATTGGCTTCGGTGAGCTGCTTGATGTTGGTGGTGCCCGAGGTCGAGACCACCGACTTGCCCTTGAGATCGTCGATCTTGTCGAGCTTGCTCGACTTCTTCGAGACGAAGCGGCTCGCGGTCAGAAAGTGGGTGTTGGTGAAGGCAGATCTGCTTCTGGCGCTCGGCATTGTTGGTGGTCGAGCCGCATTCGAGGTCGATGGTGCCGTTGGCCATCAGACGGAATGCGGGTCGACGACGTCACCGGATTGAGCTTGACCTCGAGCTTGTCGAGCTTGAGCTCCTTCTTCACGGCATCGACGATCTTGTAGCAGATATCCATCGCAAAGCCGATCGGCTTCTGGCTGTCGTCCAGATAGGAAAACGGAATCGACGAGTCACGGAATCCGAGCGTGATCGCGCCGGTTTCCTTGATGTTCTTCAATGTCCCGGTCAGCTCCTCGGCGTTTGCCTGGCTCCCGCAGAACGCGGCGGTAAGCGCCAGGCCAATCATCGGCAAATATTTCATTCGTGCTCTCCCATTTGGATGGCTTCCGTCATGCTTGCATAATTCGGGCCGGAATAGAATGTGACTTTCGGCCGTCATCGGGCCCAGGGACGGCGCCAATGACAAGCACCGTTCCGGCCCCGCCGCCCGGACGCCTGCGACAAACGCAATGCCGCATGCGCCATTTTGACCGATGGCTATGAAGTCCGGCTCGAGGCCGGCATCTCGCCCAGATCCCAGAACAAGCCCGCCATGATGCCCAGGGCTTCTTCGGTGACCGAAAGCAGAATGTGTTCATTGGGCGCATGCTGGGAGCAGCCGGGATAGGAGTGCGGCACCCAGATCGTCGGCAAACCCAGGCAATCGGAAAACACATCGTTCGGCAGCGAGCCGCCGAAATTCGGCAGCACCGCGGGCGCCTTTCCCGTGGTCTGGCGGATCGAGTCCGCCGCCCAGTTGATCCAGGGGCTGTCGAAATCGGTTCGTGAGGCGGCAAAGCTCTGCGCCGCCGTCACCTCGACCATCGGAAAACCTCCGGCGTGCAAATGCGCCCGGACCGCATCGACGACCTTGTCGGCCCTGGTGCCGACGACAAAACGGAGCTGCAGCACGGCTCGCGCATGACCCGGAATCGCATTCGCAGGCTTCTCGATATTGCCGGACGATATGGCCAACACTTCGAGCGTATTCCAGGCATAGAGCCGTTCGGCGGCCGACAGGCCTTCCTCGCCCCAGTCTTCGGAAAGCGCCGGCTCATCGGCCATCGGCTCGATCTTGACGTCGGCAAGCATCGATCGGATCTGGTTGGACAGCCGCGGCGGTTTCAATTGGTCCAGCAAAAGGCGTCCCTTGCCATCGACAAGGCTCGCGATCGCGCTGGCAAGGATGGTCGCGGCGTTGGCAAGGACGCCACCCCAATTGCCGGAATGATGCGAACCCTCGCGCAGGTTCACGTCGAGGTTGATCCTTATTCCGCCGCGGCAGCCCAGGAAGATCGTGGGCCGATCCGCGGCCAGCCGCGGCCCGTCGGAGGCCAGAAACAGGTCGGCTGTGAGCTCATCGCGCAATGATTCGCACAGCTGGCGCAGATCCGGCGAGCCGATCTCCTCGCCGGTCTCGACGATGAACTTGGCATTGAAGCCGAGCCGGCCGCCGCGCGCCTCGCGCACGGCGCGAAGCGCCGCCAGATTGATGCTGTGCTGGCCCTTGTTGTCGGCGGTGCCGCGGCCGTAGACGCGATTACCCGAGATCGTCGTTCGCCATGGATCGAGATTGTCCCGCCATTCTCCCGCCATGCCCTCGACGACATCGCCGTGTCCGTACGATCAGAACGGTCGGAACTGACGGGCTCTCGCGATATTCGGCGAGCAGATAGGGGTTCTTGCCGGTCGGCGATTCGATCAGCCTGGTCGAGAAATCGAGCTGTGAAAATGCCGGCGCAAGTTCGTCCACGAGATAGGCGCGCAAGGCGTCGCGCCGTTCCGGATTCTGGCTCTCGGTGGGATAAGCGACCCTGCGGTCAAGCTCGGCGAGAAATTCACCGGAATGAAGCTGTTGGCGCGCCCGGGCGATGGCATCGGCTCTGGTCATATTTGCCTTTCCCGGCCGCGAACTTCTCTGGGCTCCCGCAACGTACCGGGATACGGCGATGGCCGGAAGCGGCACGTCATCGACGATTGGCCTTGCTAAAACAAACCGGAATGCAACAATTTGGCCGGCAGCCCGGCGTCTTAGACCAGGCGGATATCAGGGTGGAATTCTGCAACGTGCCCAAGAACGTGCCCAAGGCCTTGTGCTCATGAAAAAAGAAATCCGGCTCAACGCCTTCGCCATGAACTGCGTCGCGCATCAATCGCCGGGGCTATGGACCCATCCGCGCGACCGCACAGCGGAATATAACCGCCTGCCCTACTGGATCGATCTGGCGAAGACGCTGGAGCGCGGGCGGTTCGACGGACTGTTTCTCGCCGACGTGCTCGGGGTCTATGACGTGTACGGCGGCAGTCCGGATGCGGCGCTGCGCAACGCCACACAGACGCCCGCCAACGATCCGCTGCTGCTGATCTCGGCGATGGCCACCGTGACCAAAAATCTGGGCTTTGGCGTGACCTCCAACCTGTCCTATGAGCCGCCCTACACTTTCGCGCGGCGGATGTCGACGCTCGACCATCTCACCGAAGGACGGATCGGCTGGAACGTTGTGACCGGCTATCTCGACAGCGCGGCCAAAGGCGCCGGCAAGGACAAGCAGACCGCGCATGACGACCGCTACGACGTCGCCGACGAATATATGGAGGTGGTCTACAAGCTCTGGGAAGGAAGCTGGGAGGACGAGGCGGCGCTGCGCGATCGCGCCCGAGGCATCTTCGCCGATCCTTCCAAGGTGCATCGTGTCCGCCACGAGGGAAACAATTATCGCCTCGATGCCATTCACCTCTGCGAACCGTCGCCGCAACGAACCCCCGTGCTGTATCAGGCCGGCACCTCACCGCGCGGACGGCGGTTTGCCGCCGAGCATGCCGAATGCGTGTTCATGTCGGGCCCCTCGGCCAAGATCATCGCACCGCGCGTCGCGGCCATTCGCGAACTCGCCGCCAAGGCCGGACGCAACCCGGCCGAAATCCTGATGTTCAGCATGTTCACCATCATCCTGGGGCGAACCGAGGCCGAAGCCAAAGCCAAATACGCCGACTATCGCAGCCACATCAATCCCGAAGGCGCGCTCACCCTGATGTCCGGCTGGACCGGGGTCGATTTCTCGACCTACGATCTCGACCAGCAGGTTCGCCATGTCGAGAACGACGCCGGCCGCACCGCGATGGACAACATCACCCGCGCCGATCCCGACCGGGTCTGGACCGTGCGCGAGGTCGCCCAGCATGTCGGCATCGGCGGCATCGGCCCGGTCGTGGTCGGCACGCCCGAGAAAGTCGCCGACGCGATCGAGGCGTGGTTCGAGCAGACCGACGTCGACGGCCTGAACGTCCCGTTTGCGATTTCGCCCGGCGATTTCGAGGATATCACCGACATGCTGGTGCCGGAGCTGGTGCGCCGCGGGCGTTACAAGACCGCCTACCGGCCGGGCACGCTGCGCGAAAAACTGTTCGGCGCCGGCCGCGCGCGTCTCGCAGCGCCGCATCCGGCCGTGCAGTATCGGCCGCATATCAGGGCGAAGGCGGCGGAGTAAGTCGTCATTCGGGAGCGAGCGTTGCAGCGATCCACCTAGATTCCGAGCGATGGATTGCTTCGCTGCGCTCGCAATGACGGTCAGAGCGAGCCGTCGACCATCACCTCGATCAGTTTCGCGCCGGGCCGCTTGAACGCCGCGCTCAGCGTCGGCTTCAAATCTCCGGGTTCGGTGATCCGCATCGCCTCGAGCCCGAGCGCCTTTGCCATGCCGGTGAAATCCACCTTTGGGTCGACAAAATCCATGCCGACATAATGATCGTCGCCATGAAACGCGAGCAGCCTTTGCTTGATGATGCGATAGCCGCCATTGTTGACGATGACGACCGTCAGCGGCAGCTTGTGATGCGCCGCGGTCCACAGCGCCTGGATCGAATACATCGCGCTGCCATCGCCGGAGAAGCACACCACCGGCCGGTCCGGGATTGGCCATGCTGACGCCGACGGAAGCCGGCAGTCCCCAGCCGATGCCGCCCGACGCCAGCGCATGATAGCCGTAGCGGTCGCGATGCGGCCGCAGCGCCAGCATCTGCCGCGACGAGGTCAGTCCCTCGTCGACCAGGATGGCATTGTCGGGCATCGCCTCGACCACCTGCAGCGCCAGAAAGTCCGGATCGATCGGCGAGCGGTCCTTGGCCTTCAAAATCTGCTCGACCACGCCTGCCCGCCGCGCGCTCCAGTTCTTCGATTTGAGCGCCGCGATCCCCTGTTTGGCGCGGGCCTGAAGCGCAGCGCCGCCGGCGGCCTTCAGCGCCGGAATCAACGCGCGCAGGGTCTCCCTGACGTCGGCCTTCAGCGCGATCTCGGCGCCGTAGTTCTTGGCGAGATCCCATTCGACCAGGCCGACCTGCACGATCGGCAGGCCCTCGGGCTTTGGATCGACCTCGCTGTAGACCGACATCCGCAACGGATCGGCGCCGAACACGATCATCAGATCGTAGGGCGACAACACCTCGCGGACCTGCTTCTGCAGCCGCGACAGCGCGCCCATGAAGCACGGGCTTTCGGAGAGGAAATGCGCGCCGTAAGGCGTCGAGCACTGATAGGCGGGAGCGCCCAGCGCTTCCGCCAGCGCGGCGGCTTCGTGCAGCGCATCGCTCTTGACGATTTCGTCGCCGGTGACGATCACGGGATTCTGCGCTTTGAGGATACGCGCCACCAGCGCCTGCAAGGCTTCGTCGGACGGTTTCACCCGCGTATCGACCCGGGTCGAGCGGCCGAGTTCGATGCCGGCCTCGGCATTGAGGATATCGCCGGGCAGCGAGATGAACACCGGCCCGGTCGGCGGCGTGGTCGCGATCTTGGCGGCGCGGCGCACGATCCGCGGCAGGTCTTCCAGCCGCGTCACCTCGACCGCCCACTTCACCACCGGCTCGGCCATCTTCACCAGCGGCCCATACAGCACCGGCTCCATCAGCCCGTGGCCCTGCTCCTGCTGGCCCGCGGTCAGGATCATCGGCGTGCCGGTGAAGCTGGCATTGTATAGCGAGCCCATCGCGTTGCCGAGGCCGGGCGCGACATGGACGTTGCAGGCGACGAGGCGGCCCGAGGCGCGGCTGAAGCCATCGGCAATCGCAACCACAAGGCTTTCCTGCATCGCCATCACATAGGTGAGATCGGGATGATCCTTCAGCGCATGCATGATCGGCAGTTCGGTGGTGCCGGGATTGCCGAACAGATGGGTGATGCCCTCGTCCTTGAGCAAGGCAAGGAACGCCGAGCGCCCGGTGATGCGATTCATGAAAATCCTCCCGTTCCCGCGGCCGTTCCCGCAGGCGTCGGGGGACAATGACCGATCTCGCCGGGTGAGATCAATGGATCGAGGTCATGGCTGCCCTGCATCGCCGGACTCGACTCCGCGCGCGCTCAGAACAGCCCTTCATGGTCGATGCGCTTCTTCTTTTTCGAGCGCTGCCAGACCACGCCGGGAAAACCCTTCAGCGGCACCAGCGGCTCGCCGGTATAAGCCCATTCCTGCAATTCCTCGATGGCGATATGATAGAGCGGCTGCCGGCCGGTGCGGCCCGAAAACAGCGCGCGCGGGATATTCACCATATGCGGCGAGCGCGCCCGTTCGTAAGTCAAAGGTGTGCCGCAGCGCGCGCAGAAGCAGCGCACGGTCTTTGCGGCCTTGTCCTCGAAGCGCGCGATATCGGCCTTGCCCCTGGTGATGCGGAAGCGCTTGCGCCAGCTTCCGACATAGGTCGCATACGCCGCGCCATGCGCGCGCCGGCTCGCGGCCGAATGATCGTGCCAGGCCCAGCGCGCGGGCGTGTCGATCTCGAAGCAGACCCGGCCGCACAGGCATTGGCCCTGGGCAGGTTTTCCGGGTGCGACCGCTTTCGCTTCTTCAGGGCTTCTGCCTCTTCGGGGAACATGTCGGCTCTCTAGTGGCTCGTAGCCGGATGGAGCGAAGCGCAATCAGGGGATGCATCACGTACGTTCCCGGATTTCGCTTCGCTCCATCCGGGCTACGTTCTCTCACGCCCGCTCCAGCTCTCCATAGACGGGGTAATCGGTATAGCCCGCCGCCTCGCCGCCATAGAACGTCGCCCGGTTATAGGGCGTCAGCGGGAATCCTTCCCGCAGGCGGCGCGGCAGGTCCGGGTTGGAAATGAAGATACGGCCGAACGCGATGGCATCGGCATGACCGGCGACAATCGCAGCATCGGCTGTCTCGCCGGTGAATCCCCCGGCCGTGATCAGCACGCCGCGCCAGATCGGCCTGAACAAGACCATCGCCGACGGCACATTCTGGTGGTTGACCTCGGCGCGGCCTGCGCCACTCGAGCGTGGCTCGATGAAATGCAAATACGCCAGCCCGAGCGGATTGAGCGACTGGACCACATGGGTGTAAAGCGGCATCGGATCGGCTTCGCCGCTTCCATTGGCGATGCCATAGGGCGACAATCGCACGCCGACGCGGCTTGCGCCCCAGACGCCGATCGCGGCTTGGGTGATCTCCATCAACAACCGCGCGCGGTTCTCGATTCCAGCCGCCATATTGGTCGGTCCGCAAATTGGTGTGCGACTGCAGGAACTGCTCGATCAGATAGCCGTTGGCGCCGTGGATCTCGACGCCGTCGAACCCGGCCTTCAATGCGTTGCTTGCGGCCTGCCGAAAACTTTCGACCACGCCTGAAATTTCGCCGGTCTCAAGCGCGCGCGGCGTCTCATAGGGCGCGGGCTTCCCGTCGGCCGTCATCGTCGTAAGGCCCGCAATCGGCACCGCTGAAGGCGCGACCGGCAATACGCCGCCGGGCTGGAACGAGGAATGCGAGACACGGCCGACATGCCAGAGCTGAAGAAAGATCAATCCGCCCCTGGCGTGAACCGCATCGACGACACCGCGCCAGCCCTGGACCTGCGCTTCCGAATAGATGCCGGGCACGCCGGGATTGCCGTGTCCCGTCGGCATCACGGGCGAGGCTTCCGCGATGATCAATCCGCCCGGCGTGGCGCGCTGGCCGTAATATTCGGCGTTCAGCGGCCGCGGCGCGAGGCTTGGCCGCTCCGCCCGCATCCGCGTCAACGGCGCCATCACGACGCGATGATTGAGCCGGTAGGGACCGACCTGCAGCGGTGAAAACAACGAAGGATAATTCATGTCAGCCCCGAAAATAATGTTTGTCGCCATCGGATGTGTAACCGGTTCGCCGTCCTGCGCAAAAGGTTCAGCCGGCGGACGAAGACCTCCCATGCCGTTTCGTGCATGGTCGTCACACCGCATCGCTATAGTTCGACATTGAACGAGGCCAACCCGCCGCCTCCGGAGAACATCACGTGCCCCACCTAGCCATGTCGCCCAATAATGTCGCCGTCATCACCGGAGGCGCCTCCGGCATCGGCCTTGCCGCCGCGATACGGTTCGCGGCTCTCGGCATGAAAGTCTGTATCGCGGATCTCGGGACCGACCGCCTCGCCGAGGCCGGGGCGAAGCTGGCGTCGGCGGCACCGGGCGGCGCCGCCAATATCATGGCCAAAGCCATCGATGTCAGCCGCATCGAGGAGATGTCGGAACTGGAAGCTGCCGTGCGAGAACGGTTCGGCGGCGTCGATGTCCTCATGAACAATGCCGGCATTCAGCCCGGCAGCCAGATGTTCGGCCCGTTGCAGGACTGGCGGCGCATTCTCGGCGTCAATCTCTGGGGCGTGATCCATGGTACCGAGGTTTTTGCGCCTCGGATGATCGAACGCGGCCGCGCTGGTCTGATCATCAACACCGGCTCGAAGCAGGGCATCACCACCCCTCCCGGCGACCCCGCCTACAATGTTTCGAAGGCGGGCGTGAAGGCCTTTACCGAAGCGCTGCAACACGAATTGCGCAACGCGGCCGGCAGCCGGATCAGCGCTCACCTTTTTATTCCCGGCTTTGTCTTTACCGGCCTCACCGCGAAGGGCCGGAGCGAGAAGCCGGCGGCGGCATGGACGCCGGAGCAAACCGTCGACTTCATGATCGAGCGGGTGGCGGCCGGAGATTTCTACATCCTCTGCCCCGACAACGACGTGCCGCGGCGGCTCGACGAGCGGCGCATCCTGTGGGCCGCCGGCGACATCGTCGAAAACCGGCCCGCGCTGTCGCGCTGGCATCCGGATTTTGCGGAGGCCTTTGCTGCGTTTGCGAAGGGATAAATAAAGAAGCCAGGCTTTCAGTTGTCCGAACGGCCGGCTAGCCGCGGCTCCGAGAACGGCACCATAGAGTATGATGACGCTCTGGAGCCGGGCAGGTCATTGCAGGGCGGCTTACTTGCGCGCCGCGCAGGCGTACATGTTGATTTCCATCCCAACCGGGACTTCAACGATCTTCGGTGCTTTCCAGGCCATTTCGACTTCTCCATGTTGCGGCGCGAATGCCGAACGGAATTAAAGTTACGTCCGCTGCTCGAACGGCGCAAGCGTGCTCGTTTCCCATTTGAAGACGTGGAGGCGCGCAACAGAAAACCAGTGGGCAGCGTTCCACGGATTTGGCGCAACTGCGCCGCACGCGCGCCGTTGTTGGTCACGGTATACAACGGTTGCCATTTGACAATTATCTCTGCCGGCGCATTGATACCGGCCTTCCCCGACAGCGGTGTACACCCGCTAGAATTGGGGGCATCACAGGGAGGCAATCCAATGAAGCTTTGTTTCGTGACAACGGCGGCCATATTGTCGCTGGCCGCCTGGCCGGCTGCCGCACAGCCGGCGCAGCCCGCGCCGAGCAGCGTACTCGAAACGCTCGGCGCCATGCATCCGACGGGCAGTACCGCCGACTGGCCCGAAGTCCCGCAGACCGGCCAGAAGGCCGATACGGTCAAGCAGAACCTGGCCAAGATCAAATTGCCGCCGGGCTTCCACATT
The DNA here is from genome assembly GCA_963778925.1 of uncultured Alphaproteobacteria bacterium. Lineage (GTDB taxonomy): Bacteria > Pseudomonadota > Alphaproteobacteria > Rhizobiales > Xanthobacteraceae > Bradyrhizobium. The sequence continues at coordinate 230,179 of CAVZWE010000024.1, forward strand.
TCTCTGTACTCGCTGGTGCCGGACGCCCGTCATATCGCGGTCGGCCCGCAGGGCGTCGCGACCTTTGTCGGCACCCGCAAATCCAAAGTCTGGGTGGTGACCGACCGCGCCCGCGGCGGCGTGGGCGACGAAGTGAAGGAATTTGCGCCGACCCTGCCGAAGAAGATACCGAACGGCGTGTGCTTCTCGAAGGACGGCTTCCTGTACATCGCCGAGCAGAACCGGGTGCTGGAATATCCGGCGGCCGAGTTCTTTTATGAAAGCCCGGACGTCGTCGCCAGCGTGGTGGTGCCGGAAGGCGAGCTGATCCCGAAAGGCGACGAGAGCTATAACCACACCGCGCGGGTTTGCCGGATCGGGCCGGACAACAAGCTCTATATCCAGCTTGGCCAGCCCTACAACGTGCCGGCCAAGGAGAAGCTCGACACTTACCGCAAGCTTGGCATCGGCGGTATCATCCGCATGGACCGTGACGGCAAGAACCGCGAAGTCTATGCGATCGGCCTGCGCAACCCTGTCGGCATGGATTTCAATCCCAAGGACAAGTCGCTCTGGACCAACGACAATCAAGTCGACGGCATGGGTGACGAAATTCCTCCGGGCGAGTTGAATCGCATCACCGGCATCGGTCAGGATTTCGGCTTTCCCTGGTATGGCGGCGGTCACACCCGCACCAACGAATACAAGAATGACACGCCGCCGGCCAACGTGATCTTCCCCGAAGTCGAACAGTCTGCGCACGCGGCTGACCTCGGACTGATCGTCTACACCGGCAGCATGTTCCCGAAGAAGTATCAGGGCGCGATCTTCTCGACGCAGCACGGCTCCTGGAACCGGACCGTGCCCGTCGGCGCCCGGCTGATGGTGACCTTCCTCAAGGATGACGGCCACGTCGCAGGAAACTCCGCGCCGTTCGCCGAGGGTTGGAACGACAACGGCTATTACCTCGGCCGTCCCGTCGATGTCGCCCAGCTCGCCGATGGCTCGCTGCTGGTCTCGGACGATCTGGTCGGCGCGCTCTACCGCATCTGGTATGACGGCAAATAACGCCTGATCTGGTTGATGGCCCCCTGAGAAGGGGGCCATCATTTTTTCCGTCATCGAAGCACCGTGAGGGATGAACGTGATTTCTGCATTGTCGAAGGCGGCACGGCTTGCGGTCTGCCTGTTCGCGTCCGGCTCTTTTCTTGTGGCCGCCGCCGGCATGGCCGCTGCGGGCGACGTCAAAACCGGCCGCGCCAAGGCGATGATGTGCCAGGCCTGTCACGGCCTCGACGGCCTGTCGAAAACCCCCGACGCGCCGAACATCGCCGGCCAGCTTGAAGGTTACCTCGTGACACAACTGCAGGCCTTCAAATCGGGTGCGCGAAAGAACGACGCGATGTCGGTGGTCGCACCGTCATTGTCCGACAAGGACATCGAGGATCTCGCGGCCTATTACTCGGCCATCGAGGTCAGCGTCGGGAAGCTGCCGGGGCAGTAATCTCTGAGGTGGTCGCTGCGAACAACGGCTTTCACGGGCGACAACGCTGAGCGTCATAGTGCCCTCACGCTCCAATATTAGGTGTCGTCGCCCGGCTTGACCGGGCGATCCAGTATTCCACCAGCATCAGAGACGGAATCCAAACGCGAGGCCACGGCGTACTGGATCGCCCGGTCAAGCCCTATCAGATGCACACATCTTTTGGTGGGCCAGCGGCATCGACAGAAATTGCGAGTCTTTTCAATGGTTGCTGGGTGGCAGACACCAAGATCGTTCCAAGACCGGGGTCATCTAAGTCCTGTGTTTGAGTCGGTTTTGGAGATGTGTGAATCACATAGGGTCAAGCCGGGCGATGACAGTTAAATGTTGGGCACGACGTTGCGCGTTTGTTGCGCGACGCATGCGACAGATTCGAATGTCAAACAGCGTTAGACACAACTTCGCGATCTCGCTGCACGCTTTCGCGCGAGTTTTGCTATCAACGTCCCGCCCCTGAAATCAGAGGGCGCAGGGAATGCCGGGCGCACGATGCGCCCGCAGCCTTGTGTGCAAAGTGATAAAAGCACACAAGCGTAGTCACCACGGTCACACCGGAAACACCCAGCATTCCCCGCGCAATGGTTTACGGCTTATTCCGTGCTCTCCCCGGTGACCGGGCTCTTTTGCCACCGTCGCCTGCGCTTCTTAGCGCAGACTTGACGCCAGCGTCGGGGCGTCAGGACCACACGACTTCGCCGTCCGCTTCAAGTGCTCTCGTCTTTGGCACCATCGGCGTCCACCGCATCCCGCCCCGCGGCCGTGACGATCGCGTGTCGCCCCTCTGTGGGACGGGACGGGGCGAGCTTGTAGAGATGATTTGCCCGACGGGGAAAGCGAAATATTTTTGCAGACGGGGCTGGACAGCGGCAAAGCCATCAGACGAACTGATTTGCCCGTCGGGCAATTAGATTGATCCACTTCAACAAATTCCGTCGTGCGCGCAGCAGCCTCCTGCGGACCGGGGAAGTGACCGGTTCTCCTTGTTCGCAAGCGACTTCAATGGCAATCTGACGCCCGGATCCGCAGAGCAGGTTTTCCATGCCAAGATCAAGGGCGACGACGCCTCCCGCCTTGAGTGTTCGGATCGACCTCGATTCGGACGGGCGGATCGGCCCGGGCAAGATTCAGTTGCTGGAAAATATTCAGGCCTGCGGCTCGATCTCGGCCGCGGGCCGCGCCATGGACATGTCCTACAAACGGGCGTGGGATCTGGTGGACGAGATCAACCGGATCTGCAGGCACCCCGCCGTCGCGCGGCAGACCGGCGGCAAGAACGGCGGCGGTGCGATGCTGACGCCGTTTGGCGTGTCGCTGGTCGCGCGCTACCGCAAGATCGAACGCGACGCGGCAAGCGCGGTCCGCAAGGAACTGATCGCGTTGCGGACGGATATCGGACGCGCGAAGAAAAGTTTGGGCCGCTGAAGAAAGCAAAAGAGCGGCAGCCTTGAGTTGCCAATCTCGTGTGCCGAGCCGAAGGCAGTCTGGATGAACCTGAACCCATGATGGGCCGAACCATCGGATAAGGGTACCCAGTGAAAAATCAAACGCGGGCTAGATTGCCCGCGTTTGAAGACCAGCCAGCATATCGTAATTTCGGGCCGCTAGCCGAAGTCTCGCTCTTTTAGCTCCGAGAATCGCACGTCACTTCGACAACGCGACTGGCTTGATCGAAAACGGGCCGGGATCCTTCTCCTTGTTGTCGCCGATGATGTAAGACAATTTGCCTTCCGCGACCCACGCGGTATCGCCGACCAGGGTCACCGAGACGGGCTCGGCGAAGCCGTCCTTGATGGTTTCGATCCCGGCCTCGTCGCCTTTTATCGTGACCTTGTCGAGTTTGCCGTTTCCCTCGATCAACAACAGGCTGTCACCGAATGTGCGCATCGCATCCGCATGGTCCAGCGGGCGAGATGTTTTCAGCGCGGTGACCGCACCGGCCTTGCCGTCCTTGACAGCGATCCTGAACAACGCGGCCGGGATATACGTCGTGACGTAGAGATTGCCGTCCGCCCCGAGCGCAATGCCGTCGAGGCCGACGCCATCCTTCGCCGGCGCTAACATTGGATCCGTTGCCCAGATCTCGAGCGCGGTGCCACCCGGCTTCAGGCTGTACACATTGGGCGTGAACGAGTCGGTGACATAAGCGGTCCCGTCGGCGCCGACGGCAATGTCGTTGCACAGTGATTTAGGATCACTGAGCGCGAAGCTGCCCTTCAGCGCACCGCTGGCGAGATCGAAGGTTTTCAACCACGCGCCTTTGGTGTCGCCGGGACCGGGAACACCAAAGCCGGTGATGTCATTGGAGCAGACATACAACATACCGCTCTTCTCGTCGGCGAGCACACCGAGCACCGAACGGCTGCCGCCGGCGCCGGGTTTGATGAACTGCTCTGCTTTGCCGCCGGGCGCGGCTTTCACCACGCCACCAAGGTTGAAGCTCCCCACATAGAGTGTGCCGTCCTTGGTGGATGTCACGCTTTCCGGAAAACTCTTATCCGGAACGCCAACCGGCGCGGTCTGGGCACGCGCGACGCCGCTAGCCGCGACGCCGAGCATGAGTGCCAGTCCGACGGTGCCGAGCACGCGCGCGCAACGGCTCCTGAACAATTCTCCCTGTGCAAGCGAGCTTATAGCTACGCATCGTTCTTGATTCATGATTGAGATTCCTGATCGACATGAGGTGGATGAGGCGGTGCCTCAGGGGCCGATCATCACCAGCCATCGGTTCGCTGCGTCGCGATGGCGCAGGAAAAAGCTGCGATCCAACGATGGCAGCCAGATTTACTCCGATAATCGATCCTAGGCCGTCGTTCGAAAACTTGAAAGCATAACGTTCGCCAAAGAGAGCAGGTCGCGGGCGACGTATGCCTTTCGCGAGACAGTCGAGATCTTTCTGCAGTGCAATGACTGCGGCATTTGCCCTGCGCGATGCCTGTCTTGAGTCCGCGGCGAACTCCAAACCGGACATCGACGAGCGCCACCAAATGCGACTTGTGAATATAGGCCGAGAGTGGAAGCCGGAAGCCGCCACTCTCGCGTACCGCAAATCCATCGCGCCTATGCCGTCTTGATCCAGACCGCCTTGACGTTGAGATATTCTTCCAGGTGCTGCTTGCCCAACTCGCGGCCATAGCCGCTCATCTTGTAACCGCCGAATGGCACCGCCGGGTCCATCGCCTGATAGCAATTGACCCAGACCGAACCGGTGCGAAGCGCTTTCGCGACGCGATGCGCCTTGCTGATATCCCTGGTCCAGACGCCGCTGCCGAGGCCGAAGGTCGTGGCGTTGGCGCGCTGGATCAATTCGTCAAAGTCCTTGAAGGAAATGGCCGAAATCACGGGGCCGAAAATTTCCTCCTGCGCGATCCGCATGTTGTCCTGGACATTGGCGAATACGGTCGGCGGCACGAAATAACCCTTCGACAGCGCGCCTTCGGTCAGTCTGGCTCCGCCCGCCAGCGCGTGAGCGCCTTCCTTTTGGCCAATGGCGAGATAGCCGCTGACGCGCTCCAACTGCTGTTCCGACACCAGCGGCCCGATCTGCGTATTGGGGTCGAGGCCGTTGCCGACCTGCAGCTTCTTGCCGAATTCGGCGACGCGGCCGACGAACTCGTCATACACCGGTTGCTCAACGAACAGCCGGGTGCCCGCGCTGCAGATCTGGCCGGAGTTGGCGAATACCGCCATCGCCGCCCCCGGCACCGCTGCGTCGAGGTCGGCGTCGGCGAACACGATGTCAGGCGATTTGCCGCCGAGTTCGAGCGATACCCGTTTGAGATTTCCAGCGGATGCCCTGACGATGGATTGTCCCGTCACATGCGAGCCGGTGAATGCGACCTTGTCGACGCCGGGATGGGAAGCAAGGGCTGCTCCCGCGGTCTCGCCATATCCCGGCACCACATTGACGACGCCTGGCGGGATGCCGGCTTCCATCGCCAGTTCGGCCAGCCGCAGCGAGGTCAGCGGCGCCTCCTCGGCGGGCTTGAGGATCACCGTGCAGCCGGTAGCTATCGCCGGGCCGATCTTCCAGACGCTGGCGCCAAGCGGGCCGTTCCACGGAATGATCGCGCCGACGACGCCGACCGGCTCCTTCAAGGTGTATGAGAAAATCTCGCCCGGCAGCGAATTCTCGATGGTCTCGCCATGCAGCGCGGTCGCCTGCCCCGCGTAATAGCGAAGCATGCCCAGCACCCGCAACCTGTTGCCGCGGGTACGGCTGATCGGCGCGCCCATATCGAGCGTATCGAGCTGCGAGAGTTCTTCGAAATTCTTCTCGACGAGATCGGCGAGTTTTAACAGCAGGTTCTGCCGTTCGAACGGCTTGACCCTGCTCCACGGCCCCTCGAAGGCGCGGCGGGCCGCCGCGACGGCACGATTGATATCCTCGGCATCGCCCTCGGCGACGGTGGCGAGCAATTCGCCGGTCGCGGGATTGTGGGTCTCGAAGCGTTTGCCGGATGCGGCGTCGACCCATTTGCCGTCGATCAGCATCTTCTTGTAGGAGCCATCCGCGTAGGGATGGCGCGCTATCGAGATTGGTTGCGCTATGTTCATGGTGTTTCGTTCCCTTGACAAGGTACCCTTTAGAAATTCGCTATATCTATGAGAATATATTGAATTTAGCGGTCAAAGTCAACTCGCCAAGCGCGTTACAAGATGCAGCCCTGCCCAGCCGATTTGGGGTCCTGTTTCCGCGCCCGGACCGGCAAAAGAACCGGCCCCATTGCGTATTGCCAGCAAGCCGAATGCGAGGTAGCGTTATATATATATAACTATATCGGTTCGGAAAAGACGGTGTCAGACTTATCCGTTGTTCACCAACATCCTCAGAGCGCGACGAGCGCCCTGCTGCCCCGCGGGCGACCCGAGCCGCTGCCGCTCGTCGTTGCCGATGCGAAGGGCCGGCGATCCAGGATTTGGGATATAGCGCCCTCGCTTCATTGCTCGATTATCGGCACATGCTTATCCGCCGCCGAACTGCGCCAATTTTTCGTCAAGCTAGGCGATGCCGGCGCCAGGACCGCGACGGATCATACGCTGCATAGCTGCGGTGTTCACGCCGCAGCAAAGCACGATCTGGTGGGAAAATTACTGAACAAGACGCTGGATAATCGCCATGAGGCGGCTATCAGGCGCTTTGCAAAAGCCTCGAGCAGGGCCGAGGTGAGAAACCTCTGGCTTGAGGCGTTCGAACAAGGCGGCATTCCCGGCGGCTACTGGGCCCTTCTGACGCATCCGGCGACCGATCGTCCTCTCGTTGAGGAGGCTTTCGGCCAGGTGCATATGCTGTCGCATATGGTCGGCTCGTCCAACCGGATGGATATCACGCGACTGCGCACCCTCGAACGTGAACTCGGCGAACGCGATGAGAAGATCTCCCGGCAGGAGGCTCGTCTCTCGGAAAGCTCTTGTGAGCGCTCGGAACTTTTGCGCAAGGTCGAAGGCCTCGAAGCGGAGGTTCGCCGGCGGGAAGTAGCCGAACGAACGACCGTCGAATTGATTTCAGGCGCGGTTTCCACCTCCACGCTGCTGCAGCGGCTGGATACGGAGAAAGCCCATTCGAGCAGACTGGCCGCGCGTGTCGCGGAGCTGGAGGACCAGGCCAAGAAGGCGGACAAATTTGCCGCCACCCTCAATAGGCAAAACGACCAGCTTCAACGCGAAGTCATCGCGCTCGAATCCGAACTTAGGATCGATGAAGCGAACGAGCCTGGCTTAAACGCCGAACACGATCTTCGCGGTCTCACGGCGCTTTATGTTGGCGGACGCCCCGGATTGGTCGATCAACTGAGAACCATCGTCACCAAGCGAGGCGGCACGATACTTTCGCATGACGGCGGCATTGAAGAGAATTTGGCCGCGCTGCCGGGGCTGATCAGCCGAGCCGACGCGGCATTCTTTCCTGTGGACTGCATCAGCCACTCCGCTGTTGGGCAAATCAAGAAGTGCTGCCGCGATGGTGGCAAGCCGTTCATTCCGCTGCGGACGGCGAGCGTCGCAAGCTTCATTTCCGCAATCGGCAATCATGACACCTTCCAAAAGCGCCTGCTATCCCGTCCTTAAAAACCCAGAAGATTAAGGCTGATAGCGTAGCGAGTTGCGGCTGCATACCTTCAGACTACAAGTCCGCCTAATGCGCGCGCAGTACCACATTCGCTGATGGCCGGGCCGCCAGCGCCTCGCCAAGTTCGCTCTGCTGCTGGCGCGGGATCGAGAAGCAGACGCTAAAGCCGTCCACGGTTCGCAGCGTGACCATGACTTCCGTCGGATTGGTCGATTGCTCGACCAGCCAGGACGCCAGCGGGTATGCGTAGCGCAGGCTATGGTCGCCAAAGCGCGTTTGCAGCGCCTTGTCAATCAGCCCTGGCAGCGTCATGGCCAGCGCGCCGACCTGGTTCAGCGACAGCCGGATGGTCGCCGGGTTGCCGGTGGAATCGACAAAACCGAGCGAAATCGCGCCATCGGCCGCGACCTCGCAGCTGGTGAGGGCCTGGGTATCGATTTCCATGACAAGGCTCCGGACCATTGCGCGTTATATCCTATAGGATATATCGATGCCGGGGGTAGCGTCCAGCCCGCCGGAAGGCGGGACCGGTCAGCAAACCGTGGTGCCGTCTCCAAAATCGTGATATATGAGAAAATATAACGAGGCCGCCAAGCTGGTCCGTTCAAAAGGGAGAGCAAAGCCAATGAGCGATTTTAACCTTCTGATCGACGGGAAGATGGTTCCCGGCGATCTAACAATGCCGGTCCTCAATCCCGCGACCGAGGAAGTGCTGGCGCAATGCCCACGCGCCTCGACGAGTCAGCTTGATAATGCCGTGGCCGCGGCCAAGGCGGCTTTTCCGGCGTGGGCGGCGACGCCGATCGAGGAACGCCGCAAGCTGGTCATCAAGATGGCCGAGGCCATCGAAGCCAACACCGGTGAATTGGCACGCCTGCTGACCAGCGAGCAGGGCAAGCCGCTTGCCGACGCCACCGGCGAAGTCATGGGCATGGCTGCCTTTTTCCGCTACCTCGGCTCGCTCGACCTGCCGATGCGGGTGATCGAGGATTCTGGCGACCGCCGCGTCGAAGCGTACCGCCGCCCGCTCGGCGTGGTCGGCGCCATCATTCCCTGGAATTATCCGCTGCTGATTCTCAGCTTCAAACTGCCGTCCGCGCTGCTGGCCGGCAACACACTGGTGGTGAAGCCCGCGCCGACCACGCCGTTGTCGACGCTGAAATTCGCCGAGCTGGTGAAGGATATCCTCCCCAAAGGCGTGCTCAACGTCATCGCCGACGCCAACGACCTCGGCGACGCCATGACCAAGCATCCGGATATCCGCAAGATTTCATTCACCGGTTCGACCGCGACCGGTCAGAAGGTGATGGCGAGCGCCGCCCAGACCCTGAAACGGATCACGCTCGAACTGGGCGGCAACGACGCCGGCATCGTGCTCGACGACGTCGATCCGAAGAAGGTCGCGCCGGGCATCTTCGAGGGGGCGTTCCAGAACTCAGGACAGGTCTGTCTCGCCATCAAGCGGCTCTATGTGCACGAATCCGTCTACGACGAAATCTGCGACGAGCTGGTAGCGATCGCCAAAAGCACGGTCGTCGACGACGGCTCCAAGCAAGGGACAAAACTCGGGCCGCTGCAGAACAAGATGCAGTATGAAAAGGTCAAAGTCTTCCTCGAGGACGCCCGCAAAAACGGCAATATCATCGCCGGCGGCGCGGCGATGGATCGCCCCGGCTATTTCATCGAGCCGACCATCGTGCGCGACATCAAGGAAGGCTCCCGGCTGGTTGACGAAGAGCAGTTCGGGCCGGTGCTGCCCGTGATCAAATATTCCGACAATGACGACGTGATCCGCCGCGCCAATGCGACCAATTACGGTCTGGGCGCATCGGTGTGGTCGTCGGATACGGCCCGCGCCCACAAGGTCGCGAGCCAGATCGAGGCCGGAACGGTCTGGATCAACAAGCATCTGGATATGGCGCCGCATATCCCGTTCGGAGGCGCCAAGCATTCCGGGATTGGCACCGAGTTCGCCGAGGAAGGTCTCGCCGAATTCACGCAACTGCAGATCATCAACGAAGCACGCACCTAGCCAGCAAAGACAATAGCCGGAAGTGGATACTACCCGTCATGCGTCCACTTCCGGCCCTTTCATGACCATGCACTGCGTGCGGTAAGCCGAGCCCGCGCGCCGTGCACGACGCCACCAAGTTCGGCGTTCAGAAAACCGGCTAGCTCCGGAACCAGGGAGGACGTTATGTATCATGAAGCGATTGAGAAAGTTTCCAAGCAGGTTCTGATCCGGGAACGATACGACAATTTCATCGGCGGCAAATGGGTGGCGCCCGAGGAAGGACGCTACTTCGACAATCCCAGCCCCGTTACCGGCAAGAAACTCTGTTCGGTCCCGCGCTCGTCTGCGGCCGACATCGAACTGGCGCTCGATGCCGCCCACAAGGCCAAGGATGCCTGGGGCAAGACATCGGTTGCCGAACGCTCGCGCATTCTGAACAAGATCGCGGACAAGCTGGAAGCCAATCTGGATTTGCTGGCTTTGGTCGAGACGCTCGACAACGGCAAGCCGATCCGCGAGACGACCTATGCCGATATGCCGCTGGTCGTCGACCACTGGCGCTATTTCGCCAGCGTCGTGCGGGCCCAGGAAGGCGGCATCTCTGAGATCGATGCTGAAACGGTCGCCTATCACTATCACGAGCCGCTCGGCGTCGTCGGCCAGATCATTCCCTGGAATTTCCCGATCCTGATGGCGACGTGGAAACTGGCGCCGGCGCTGGCCGCCGGCAATTGCGTGGTGCTCAAGCCCGCCGAGCAGACCCCGCTCGGCATCCTCGTGGTGATGGAGCTGATCGCCGATATCCTTCCGCCCGGCGTCATCAACGTCGTCAACGGCTTCGGGGTCGAGGCCGGCAAGCCGCTGGCGCAGAACAAGCGGATCGCCAAGATCGCCTTCACCGGCGAGACCACGACGGGGCGGCTGATCATGCAATACGCCTCCGACAACATCATTCCGGTCACGCTTGAGCTCGGCGGCAAGTCGCCGAACATCTTCTTCGCCGATGTGGCCGATGCGGACGACGACTTCTTCGACAAGGCGCTCGAAGGGTTCGCCATGTTCGCGCTCAACCAGGGCGAGGTCTGCACCTGCCCCAGCCGCGCACTCGTGCAGGAATCGGTCTACGACCGGTTCATGGAACGCGCCGTCGCCCGCACCAAGAAGATCAAGCAGGGTCATCCGCTCGATGCCACCACCATGATCGGTGCCCAGGCCTCGAACGACCAGCTTGAGAAGATCCTCTCCTATTTCGATATCGGCAAGCAGGAAGGCGCCAAGGTCCTGACCGGCGGCAAACGCGCGCAGCTCGGGGGCGAGATCGCCGAAGGCTATTACGTCGAGCCGACGATCTTCGAGGGCAACAACAAGATGCGCGTGTTCCAGGAAGAAATCTTCGGCCCGGTGGTATCGGTGACGAAGTTCAAGGACGATGACGAGGCGCTCGCCATCGCCAACGACACGCTCTACGGGCTTGGCGCCGGCGTCTGGACCCGCAACGGCAACCGCGCCTACAAGTTTGGACGCGCGATCCAGGCCGGCCGCGTCTGGACCAACTGCTATCACGCCTATCCGGCACACGCCGCCTTCGGCGGCTACAAGGCGTCCGGCATCGGCCGCGAGAACCACAAGATGATGCTCGACCATTATCAGAACACCAAGAACATCCTGGTGAGCTACAGCACCAAGGCACTTGGCTTCTTCTGAGCATTTGAGGCAGGTGGGCGCGGGTTCGAGCCCGCGCCCGCCTGCAATCCCGTAGACGAAGGAAACGAGGTTGTGATCAATCGCGTCGAGATCACGGACAAGGCGGCCGAAGTGGTGGCGCGGCTTGAACGTCAGCATGGAACTCTGATGTTCCACCAATCCGGCGGCTGCTGCGACGGGTCATCTCCGATGTGCTATCCGTCGGGCGATTTTCGCGTCGGACCACAGGATGTGCTGCTGGGCGAAATCGCCGGCTGTCCGTTCTACATTGGCGCCGCGCAGTTCGAATATTGGCAGCACACCCAGCTCATCATCGACGTCGTGCCCGGCCGCGGCTCCGGATTTTCCGTGGAAGCGCCGGAGGGCGTCAGGTTCCTGACCCGCAGCCGCGTTTTCACCGACGAGGAAGTCACAGAACTTGACGCGGCCGGACCGCCGTCCCGCGCCGCCTGAATGTGTCAATGAGGTGCATATGTTCGACTCGCAATGCGACCTTGCCGCTTTGGTCTATGAGCAGGATCAGGATCCCGACCGGGTTCTGCGCGATTTTGCTTCCGACCTGAACGGCCGCGGTTATCGCGCGGTGGGGCTGGTTCAAACCGGCCATCATTGCCTCGACGCGCCCAGGCTTTCCGCCATGCTGGTGCATACCGGCGAGGAATTGCAACTGTTCCAGAACCTCGGGGCGTGCGCTACCGGATGCAGGCTCGATGTCGGCCGGCTTCTGGACGCCGGCGCCCGCATCGCCGACGCGATCGATCGGGGCGCGGACGTTTTGATTGTCAACCGGTTCGGACGGCAGGAACGCGAGGGCAAGGGCCTGTCCTATCTGGTCGAGCGCGCGCTGAGCGCCGACATCCCGGTGGTGATCGCCGTGCCGAGCCATCGCTTCGCGGACTGGATCAGGTTCGCCGACGGCATGAGCGTCAAGCTCCCCTGTGACCGCAAGGCGTTGCACGCATGGTGGCAGGCCGTCTCGGCGCGCAACACCGGGTTCATCAGACCGGATCATCAAACGGTCTGCGAAGTCCTCAAGTGACTCCGGCGGCTGGGGCCGGTCTGACGGCGGATCGGCCAGGTGATGGCTGTTCAGCGTTCGGAGGGCTCCATCGTCCGGTTAATTCTGTCGCGGTCATGACCATCTCCGGCTAAAAAGGGCCTGGCGCCGGCTCCGGGGGATGATCGACCATGGTTCGCTTGAACGAAATCCGCGAGAACGAGATTGCTGTCGAGCTGCCTCCGACAGGCGACGCCGAACTTTTTTTCATCGGCAAAATCCACACGCCCTGGACGTCACGGCTGGAATGTCCGCGACAGGGACGTCCCGATGGACCTGTCTGCCGGATCGAGATCAACGCGCGCTGGCAAGACGCGCTTGATGGAATTGACGACTTCGAAAGAATCGAAGTTCTCTACTGGCTTCATGAGTCACGGCGGGATCTGGTGCGTCAAAGTCCGGCAAATGACCGGACCACGCGCGGCACTTTCGCTCTGCGCTCTCCGGTACGGCCAAATCCGATCGGCACAACCATTGCCACGCTGGTTTCGCGAGATGGCCTGGTGTTGCTGGTCCGCGGGCTCGACTGCCTCGATGGTACCCCGCTGGTCGACATTAAGCCTGACCGGACATTGTTCACGCCGATCGCCCCACCTCAGCCCGGAGATTTTCAGACCAGTGAAGGCTGATGCGTGAGGGAGGGCCTATCTGCGAGATTTTCAAATAGACCGCAAAGACATCGGCGTCACAGCGTCTCCTGCTTGTGGCCGCATTGCTTGCAGGCGAATTTCACCCGGGTCGCGCCTTTTTCCGCCGAAACGCGGTTCGGCGCCCCGCACTTGCCGCAGACCGTCTCGATGCGGGTATTGCCCTGCTTCACGACAATGGCCTTGCGGGCCATGGTTTCGCGGATCAGGCGCTCGGCCTCTTCGCGCATCGACTGCTTCGACATCCGCCTGCACCTGTCATGAAAACCGACGCAGCCTTATAGCACCGGCATCGCGGCGCTGGATACCTCGCGTGAACAATTGCCCGCCTGCCCTATCCCTTCAAACCGCGCGGGCAACGCGCTCCCGGAACGCCGGAAGCAGTTCGCGGGCGAATATGCCTGCGGAATGCAGCACCTCTTCGTGCGACAGGTCGCCGAAGGAGAACTGCGTGATGAAGTAGCTCGCGCCCGCCTCATTGGCCATGTTGCTCACCTGATCGCGGATCGTGCCGGGAGAGCCCGCGAGCGCGCCGCCATTCTTGACCATGGTATCGAAGTCTTCCGGTATCCTCGCATAGCGCGGCTGCGTGCCGTACTTTTTCCAGAGCTTCATGAAGTTGGCATAAAACAAAGGCCAGGCACGACGCCCCCGCTCCATCGCCTCCCGATCGGTATCGGCCGCAACCACGAAGCGGTTTATTCCCAGTAACGGAAGTTCGTCCGGCGAATTCCCGGCAGCCGCCCATTCGGCACGATAGCGATCCGTGATCTCGCGGACCCTCTGCACCGGACCGCCGCAAACGATATTGATGTTGTTTCGCGCCGGCCACGCCGCGCCCTCGGGCACCGGAACCGCATACCAGAACGGCGGATGCGGAAGCTGCCTGGGTTTCATTTCGACCGGCACGTGTTCGAACTTGTAGTGTTGGCCGTTGAAATCGACTTCTGCCTGCGTCAGCGCCTGCTTGATGATGGTGTAGGCCTCGACATACATGGCCGGCGCCTGATCCGGATCGATGCCGAAATATTGCAGCTCATGCGCGGATGCGCCGCGGCCGATGCCGACGTCGAGCCGGCCCTGGCTGAGATGGTCGAGCATGCAGATTTCTTCGGCGAGCCGCAGGGGGTGATGGGCGGGCAAAACGTAAACCAGGGGGCCGAGGCGGAGACGCCTGGTGCGCTGCGCTACCGCCGCGAGGAACACGCTGGGTGAGGGCGTGAGACTGAGCGGCGTCGAATGATGCTCGCTCATGTGGTAGGTACGAAATCCCGCCTGATCATAGAACTCGATCAGTTTCAGGCGGTTTTCGTACTGTTCGCCGGGCTCATAGGGTCCGCGGTCGTTCTGATCGAAGATTCCGAACTGCATGAGGACACCTGTTGAGATTACTTATTTCCGGGGGCTGGCCGGTGGCCTGCATCCTTCGCGACGCACGCTAACGCGTGCTCCTCAGGATGAGGATCCAATAGCTTCAGGCTGGGGTTCCAAACCCTCATGGTGAGGAGCGCGGCAAGGCCGCGCGTCTCGAACCACGAGGCCGAGATGCGCTGCCTTGCGTGGCTGCGAGGAAGCTTGGCAATCCATCGGCCCTAGGTGTTGATCTCGATCACGACGTAACTGTCCTCGACATGCACCGGAAAGGTCTCCGCGACATAGGGCCCCTTGGCCAGCGTTTCGCCGTCCTCGATGACGACCGGATAGGTCCGCACCTTGAACCGTTTCGGATCGAACCAGGATTGCCCGGTGCGCATGTCGAATTCCCAGCCGTGCCAGGCGCAACGGAGCAACTCGCCGACCCGGGAGCGCTGATAGACCCCGGGCTCCGGCGAGGTCAGCCGCGCCACGCAGGCCGCCTTGTCGAGCGGCGCGCCGGCGTGCGGGCAGCGATTGAGCAGCGCGAAGAACTCGCCATTGGCGTGGAACACGACGATGTCGCGGCCCTCGACGTCGACCACCTTGTTGCCGCCGGGCGGGATCTCCGAGGTGCGGGCGACGATATGACGGGCCATTTTTACCTAAGACTTGCGCTCAGAGCTTGTAGAGCGCGCGGGCGTTGCCGTTGAAGATTTTTGCCCTTTCGGCGTCGCTGAGCGGCGTCCTGAAGGCAAAGCGCGGATCGTCGAAATCCCAATGCGGATAATCCGACGAGAACAACAGGCGATCGACGCCGACCCATTCGATCAGCGAGCGCAGGTGTCTTGCCTCGTCGGGCTCGTCGATCGGCTGGGTCGTGAACCAGAAATGCTCTTTGACATATTCGGACGGACGGCGCTTGAGGTGCGGCACCTCGCCACGAAAACGTTCGAAATGCTGGTCCATCCGCCACATCGCGGGTGCGATCCAGCCGAACCCGCCCTCGATGAACACGATCTTCAGCTTCGGAAAACGCTCGGGCACGCCTTCGATCACGAGGCTCGTCAGCGTGGCCGCCATCGAATGCGCATTCGACTGGTGCTCCTCGGCGTAATAGGACGGCCAGCCGCCGCCGGTCGGCGCGTGGCCGCCATAGCCGCCGACATGAATGCCGAGCGGCAGCCCGAGTTCCTGCGGCACGCGCGTAGATCGGCCAGTAGCGGTGGCGGCCGAGCGGCTCGTTGGCGCGCGGCGAGACGTTGATCTGCAGATATTGCCCGACTTTGGCGCAGCGCTCGATCTCGGCGATCGCCGCTTCGGTGTCGTCCTGCCCGACCAAGATCGAGGCTTTCAATCGCGGCTCCCGGCTGGTCCAGTTGGCGAGCTGCCATTCATTGATGGCGCGCTGGATCGCGGCGCCGAAATCGAGGTTTTGTTGCGAGAAGATGAAGAGGTCGAGCACCTGCAGGATGCCGAACTCGATATCGAGCGGATCGAGGTGCTGCTTGCGCATGAAGGCCAAATCCGATCCGGGCGGCCCGCCGGTCGGCGGCCAGGCATCGCGGCGCGCGATCAGCGGCGAGGAGCGCGGATAGGGCGTGGTGCCGATATAGGGCGTGCGCAAATGATCGCCGTAGGTTCTCAAATGCTCCTGCCAGCGCTTGGTCAGGAACGGATTGAGATCGGCGCGCGAATGCAGGCTCGGATGCACGTCGCAGTCGATGATCCGCAGCCGGCTTTTGGCGGTGGCTTCCTGCTCAAGCACGGGGCGGTCGATGACATCGCTCATGCGATCCTCCTTGGTAAATTCATGCGGCGAGTTTCAGCCGCGGAAAGGTTTCAAGCGGATTATCACTGCACATGCGCGAAACGATGCTGGCCGGCAGATGCGGCGGGATCGCGTCGTCGCCGTCGAACTGCCAGTGCGGGTAATCGGACGCGAACAGGAACATCTTGTCCGAGTCGATCATGTCGATGATATCGGCAACGCCTTTGGCATCGGGCGGGCTGTCGAAGGGTTGCGTGGTCAGGCGGATGTGGTCGCGCATGATGGATGCCGGCTCGCGATCGATCCAGGGCACCTCGACGCGGACGCCACGCCAGGTCTTGTTGGCGCGCCACATGAAGGCCGGCAGCCAGCTTACGCCGGATTCCATCAGCACCACCTTGAGGCCGGGAAATTTTAGGAACACGCCCTCGTAAATCAGGCTGAGGATCTGGGCCTGAAACGCCTGCGCCTCGGCCAGATAATATTCGTAGCGATAGGACGGCCAGCCGACCGAACTGGGTGCTGCGCGGTACTGGCTGCCGGCATGAATCGCGATCGGCAGTTTGTGTTTCTCGGCGGCCTGCCAGACCGGCCAATAATGCCGCCGCCCCAGCAGCGTCTCGCCTTGTGCCAGCACCAGCACCGAGACGAACCTGTTGTCGCCGGCGCGGCGTTCGATCTCTTCGATGGCGAGATCAGGCGCCTGCAAGGGCAACACGATCGAGGCGCGCAAACGCGAATCGCGCGACAGCCACTCGGCCGCGATCCAGTCGTTGATCGCCTTGCAGAAGGCGGAGGCCATATAGGGATCGTACACGGCCTGCGCGCCGTACAGCACGTTGCAGATCGCATGCGACGCGCCGAGCTGGTCGAACGCTCCGCGCTGCACCATCGCCAGATCGCTGCCGGGCTTGCCCTTGGCCGGCCGCCAGTCGGCGCGGCCGGACAGCGGCATATCCGGCGGATAGCTGGTGAGATCGAGGCCGTCGATCGCCCGGCTCACCACCTGTTCCTTCCAGTGATCGTCGAGATAGGGCAACAGCGTGGTTCGGGTTCCGCCCACCGCGGGATGAATATCGCAGTCGATCCGCGTCGCCGCCATGCGCATTCCCTAGAGATATCATTCTTGGCGGCGATCGGATGCCGCGCGTCGAATGTGCCGCCGACCGTCCGCAAGTGCAAGGGTTTAGCGGCGGGACAAGCCCGGCAAATGTATCACAACCTGCCAACGCATCAGGGGCTGACTGCCGGGTAGACAAGCAGGATTTGGGGTCATCCGCCCGTCCGGGCTGGAACAGGCTTGAGGTGCATCAAATCGCTTCGGTCAAAACAAGATGATCATGGTTTGCTGGCAGAGACGGAGTCGTGGCGCGACAGCGGGCGCTGATCAAAGGTTGTTGATGACGTTGGGAGGCGGCAATGTTGATCGGCGTTCCCAGGGAAATCAAAACCGACGAATACCGTGTCGGCCTCACTCCCGCGACGGTCAAGGAACTGACCGCGAGGGGGCATCAGGTCGCAGTCGAGACCATGGCGGGTGCGGGCGCCGGTATCTTCGACCAGGAGTACATTGCCGCCGGCGCCGCGATCGTCACCGGCGCGGGCCGGATTTTTCAGCGCGCCGAACTGATCGTGAAGGTGAAGGAGCCGCTTGCGTCCGAACGGAAGCAATTGCGCCGCGGCCAGATCATCTTCACCTATTTGCATCTGGCTCCCGATCCCGCGCAAACCCACGACCTCTTGGCGTCAGGCGTGACGGCGATCGCCTACGAGACCGTGAGCGATGCGGCGGGAAAACTGCCGCTGCTAGCGCCGATGTCCATCGTCGCCGGCCGCATGGCGCCGCAAGTGGCCGCGTATTTCCTGCAACGCCCGCAAGGGGGCCACGGCATCCTGCTCGGCCGTATCGACGGCGTGCCCTCAGCCGAAGTCGTGGTTCTCGGTGGCGGGGTTGTCGGAACCAACGCGGTGGAGATGGCGATCGGCATGGGCGCCAATGTCACCGTCACTGCGCGCAGCCCGCAGACACAGCGCCACTTGGCGCAGCTGTTCGGCGAGCGTGTCAGGTTTATTGCGGCTGATGCCGGGGCGGTCGAAGCCCTCTGCCGTTCCGCCGACGTTGTCGTCGGCGCGGCTTTGGTCGCGGGGGGTAAAGCGCCCAAACTCATTTCGGCGCGGACCGTCGCGGCCATGAAGCCGGGCTCCGTCATCGTCGATGTCTCGATCGATCAGGGCGGCTGCGCCGAAACATCCCGGCCGACGACCCATTCGCAGCCGACCTTCGTGGTGGATGGCGTCGTGCATTATTGCGTAGCGAACATGCCCGGCGCGGTGCCGCGAACGTCGACGTTAGCGCTCGACAACGCAACGCGCCCGTTCGTCCTGGCGCTCGCGGACAAGGGATTCCCCCGCGCGCTGATCGAGGACGTGCATCTGCAGAACGGGCTCAATGTGCACGACGGCAAGGTCACGTGCCGCGCCGTGGCAGATAGCCTGCGGTTGCCATATGCGCCCGCGGCCGGCGTTTTGCGATGATAAACAGCTTCGCGAATGCGCGGCCATAGAACGGACGCTGCCGTCGCCGCTCCCTGGCCGCTGTAGCCTTCCAGCGCGCGCAGCCGGATGCCGGGAAGGCTATGGCGAAGCGCGTTCGTCATAGGCGCTATCCTCATGGCCTCCCCGATCGTTTGCCTCAACCTGAAGAGCAGGCCTTACTTCCGGCAGTCCTGATCTCAAACCGGGCGTTTGAGAAGATCCATCGCCGCATGCCGTTAAATCGCCCAAAACGCGGATCGATGCTTGATCGCGGACAGTGCATCGCTAGCTTAAGGGATCGGCGTTGGTCGCGCGTGGTCCGCCATGACAAAATACCTCGTACTCTGTTGCCTGCTGACGACGATCACGGCGGCATCCGTTCGCGGCGCCACGCCCGAACTGCCGGAGGTCACGCCTCATATCGTGCAGGCCGGACTTGCGCTCGACGATCCGAACGCTTCGCCCGACGCCGCCAAACCTGACGGCGCCAGGCCTGTTGACGCTAGACCTGACGACGGCAAGCCTGTTGATGCCAAGCCCGACGACACCAAGCAGGTTGTCGCGACGCCGGATCAATCGAAATCATGCGCGGGCGTGTCGTTTTCGCGGAACCTCAGATATGGCGAGAGCGATCTCAATCTGCTGGATGTCGCAACCGGCGATTCCAGGGATTCCTCGCCGCGTCCCGTGCTCGTGTTCGTGGCCGGTGAAAGTTTTGCCGACGACAATGCGGCTGATAGCGCAGATCCGCTGCAGGATGCGGCGATGTGCTTTGCCGCGCGCAACGGCATGGTCGGGGTGAAGGTGAGCTACCGGCTGGCTCCGGCCTATCCGTGGCCCGCCGGCGCCAAGGACGTCGCGGCCGCAACCTCGTGGGTGCACCAGAATATCGACCTGTTCGGCGGCAGCCGCGACGAGATCGTGGCGGTCGGCTATTCCGCCGGCGCATTTCACGTCGCGAGCCTGCTGGCCCACCCGGAGTTTCAGGCCCGCGATTCCAATGTCGCCGGCACGGTACTGGTGTCGGGCATCTACCGCGCAGGCGAGGATGCCAGCCCCACTGAAAAATCTTACTTCGGCGCGGACGCGAGCAAATATGACGAGCGATCGGTGTTCCCCGGCATCCTGAACCTCGAGACGCCGCTGCTGCTCGCCTGGTCGGCGCTCGACCCTCCCCGCCTGGTTGCTCAGGGCGAAAAACTCAAGGAGTTGTTGTGCAACTCCCCCGCCCATTGCCCGCACACGACGGTGCTGAGGAATCGCGACGGTCTTGCTTCCGCCTTCGGGCTCGACGCCTCCGGTGGAGATCTTGCCGGGCCGACGCTGGAACTGGTGCGGGAAATCGAGGCCAGGGGCATGCCCTGACATGCGCTAAGCGAATTGCGCTAAATGAATTGCATTGCAATCCACACGATGAACCACATCCAGCCCAGGGTGGCTATGGCGAGCGCAAGCACATAAGCGGCATTGACAAGCCGCGACCTGCGGGATGGCCGATGTTGCCCGTCACTGGATTGAATAGCCTTCATCTGTTCCGAAGCACCTGGCGACAAGCAAACTGTCGAACCGTCGTTGCGGCATACCGCTGACGATGCCCCAAGACCCTGACCGAACTAAGGTCGCCAAGCGGAATATGATGGCCTGGCGGCTTTGCCACGGTGGGCCCGAACTTCTGGGGAAATTTGTTCGGTGCGGCAGTGATAGCGCAGGCAGATGACGCCGCAACGAAACTCGCGCATTAAGCTTGATACAAGCGCTGCGGGTTAATGCCGGACCGGCGCTGTGGCGGGCAAAGTGAGGCAGGTTTTGGGTCACCTGGCAATTGGATCGGCTGCAATAATCACCCAGATTAACCGCAAGGCCGCGACGAAATAGCCGAACATCTGACGGCTCTGTGCCTCATCCTCACCTTATTCGCGGTTGCATTTGGCTCGCCGTCATTTGGAGCGGCCATTACGGCCGGTCAGGAAGGAAGGCAACCGCTGCGGCAGCCGACGCTCTGGCCCGCAACGTTGGGGCCGGAAATCACCTCTGTCGACCACAGATTAAAATATGAATTCAAATATGAAGGCCCACGATTTCAACTTGATGTCCGTCGACGATCTTTGGGCGCTGCATCTGGAAATCAGCGCGCTTCTGGCGCGCAGGATAGCGGTGGAAAAAACCAGGCTTGAAAAGCGACTGCGACAGCTGCAGTCAAACGGCACATCAAGCGCGACCTCCCAGCGTCAACGGCGCCCCTACCCCGAGGTGTTTCCCAAGTATCGAAATCCCGCCGAACCCGCAGAGACCTGGGCCGGCCGCGGCAAGCAGCCACGCTGGCTGACGGCTCAGCTCAAGGCAGGAAAAAAACTCGACGATTTCCGGATCCGGACGCCGTCCAGTCGAGCGCGGCGATCGCGATCCCGGTGATCGCGGTCGCTGACCAGCGAGCCAAACATTATTCGCCGTGAAGCTCGAAGGCGTTGCGGCGTTCCTCGCTTCCTACCGCAGCTTGCGGCCCAGTGTTTGCAGGTATTCCACCGCTTGTATAATCTTGGAAATATTGCCGCGTATCCGAAGCCACGGACTACGGAGCCCTGTCATGCGCGCCTTTGTCGTGCTCGCCGCATTGCTGATCGGCCTCTTCTCCCCTGCCCGCGCTGGCGACGACGTCGCCGCTGCGCAAGGCGTTATCCGCTCCCAGGCTGAGGCCTTCAGCCGCGACGATGCGGCGGCGGCCTATTCCTATGCTGCGCCCGCGATCCACGAGATGTTCCCGCAGGCCGACATCTTCATGTTCATGGTCCAGCACAGTTATGCGCCGGTCTATCGCCACAAGAGTTTCGAATTCGGCGAAGCGCGCGTTTCGGACGGCCGGATCGCCCAGCGCGTTCACATCGTCGACGAAAACGGCGAAGCGTGGGAAGCGCTTTACACCCTGGAGCAACAGTCCGACGGCAGCCTGAAGATCATCGGCTGTGTCCTGCTTAAAGCCGGTCAGGCCGTATAGACGCTTTCGAGCCAAAGCCTCTCGCGGACTGCATTCAGCGCAAGACTTTTTGCATTGCAACGCCTGGCCGTTTGCGCCTTACTTGCACCGCATGATCGCATGCGCGTTCTTGTCCGGAGGATGATCAATGAAAACAGTCCAGGCGATGCTGGCCGAGGCCGAAGCCCAGGTGCCGCGTATCAGTCCCGATGAAGCAAAAGGGCTGCTTGGTCGAACCGACGTGTTGTTCCTCGACGTCCGCGAACCGGCCGAGGTCGCGGCATCGGGAAAGGTCCCCGGAGCCCTCGCAGTCCCGAGGGGACTTGTGGAATTTCGCGCCGATCCGGCTTCGCCGCTGCACGACGCCGCGTTTGATCGGGCCAAGACGGTGGTCGCCTACTGCGCCTCAGGCGGCCGCTCGGCGCTGGTCGGCAAGACGCTCAAGGAAATGGGATACAGCAACGTCCGCAACCTCGGCGGCTTCAAGGGCTGGCTGGATGCCGGCGGCGAAGTCGAAAAGGGATAGCCGGCGGTCGTTGTTCAGCGCGATGCAACGAGCCAGCGCATGCGTTTCGCAAAAGCAGGCCTTCAGGCGAACGCGAGCCTTGAGCGCGCCCGGATCAACAGCGCCACCATGATGGTGATGTTGAGCGCATTCCAGCCGAGCCCGTTGAGGAACGCCGCGGCATAGGAGCCGGTGGCATCGAAAATCACGCCGGACACCCAGCCGCCGAACGACATGCCGAACACGGATGCAAAAATCACGATGCCGACGCGGGTCGCGGCTTCGCGCGCCGGCATCGCCTCGCGCACGATGATGGCGTAGCTCGGCACGATGCCGCCCTGGAACAGGCCGAACATCGCGGAGATGACGTAGAGCGAGGAGAGGCTGTCGAAGAACAGATAGAACAGCAGCGCAAAGCCCTGCGCCACCGAGCCGACCAGGAGCGTGCGGATGCCGCCGATCCGGTCGGCGAGAAATCCCGAGCCGATGCGGCTGACGACGCCGAACGCCATCATCAGGGACAGCATCTCGGCGCCGCGCGCCACGCCGTAGCCGAGATCGCCGCAATAGGCGACGATGTGGACCTGCGGCATCGCCATCGCCACGCAGCAGGAAATGCTGGCGATGCACAAAAGCGCCGTCAGCGTGTTGGTCGAGATTCGCAAGTTCACCCGCGGCGGCGGCGCGTTCTCGTGATCGCGTACTTGTTCCCCGCCGATCTGGGCGCGCAGCACAGCCAGCATCAGCGTCATCGCCACCACGCAGAAAATGCCGACGGCGATATGGGTGGTGCGCCAGCCGGCCGACTGCACGCCCCAATTGACCAGCGGCGGCCAGATCGTGCCGCCGACATAATTGCCGCTGGCGACAATGGTCACCGCCAGCCCGCGATAGCGCTCGAACCAGTGCGAGGCCTCCGCCATCAGCGGCGCGAACGTCGCCGAGGTTCCCAAGCCGATCAGGAAATACACGGCGATGAATTGCCACAGCGTGGTCGAAAGCCCGGCCATCACATAACCGAGGCCGAGGATAACGATGCTGAGCGCCATCGCCGCCACGATGCCGAAGCGATCGGTGATCCGCCCGGTGGCGACGCCGCCGAGACCGAAGCCGAGCATGGTCAGCGTAAAGGCCAGCGACACCGCGCCGCGCGTGGCGCCGAATTCGGCCTGCACCACCGGCAGCACCACCACCACCGACCACATGCCGACGCTGCCGATCGATCCGATCACCAACGCGAGCACAAGCCTCACCCAGGCCTGACCGGAGTCGGGGGTGAAGTGGGATGATTCTGCGGATCCGGCGGGCGCGTGCACGGCCGCAACTTCCTCGCCCGCAGCCTCCGGGTCAAGCAACATGGCGCGATATTGGGCATGCAGATGCAGTGCAACAGAATTTCCCTTTCACCTCGCCCCGCTTGCGGGGAGAGGTCGAAATTCTCGCCATCGGCGCATAGCACGCCCGATGTGCTCGCGAGAATTCGGGTGAGGGGACTCACCGCGCGCGCTTCGTCCAGAGAATCTGCGGAAGCAGCCCCTCACCCCAACCCTCTAAGAGCGAGCCTCGCTCGTCTCGACCCCGCAAGGGCGGGGCGAGGGAGAAGGCCCCCGTTAACGCTTTCCTAACCATAAACCGGGCAAAAATTGCCCAGTGGAGAAGTCGAGTGTCGTCAGCCGCGTAAGACGGGGGAGTACCCGTGGACGCCAGTGCGGTGCCTCACTTTCGAAACGGCGGTCCTTCGGCCGCCGCGCAGACGTTTGGCGCCCGTGACCGGCATTCGCGGGGGGAAGCAGCAACCATGGTCGACGTCACGGCAGGTCAGGGCGCGGGGGCACAAGGCGGCGGCTTTCCAAGTCTCGGTGAAATCGGCACCATCCTGAAGCGCGGCGATCTGTCGCTGGCGTTCGGCATCCTCACCATCCTGGTGGTGCTGATCCTGCCTTTGCCCTCGATCGTGCTCGATCTTTTTCTCGCGATCTCGATCACGCTGTCGATCCTGATCCTGATGACCTCGCTGTTCATCCAGGCGCCGCTGGAATTCTCATCGTTCCCGACCATCCTCCTGATTTCGACCATGCTGCGGCTGTCGCTCAACCTCGCTTCCACGCGGTTGATCCTGTCGAAGGGACATGAGGGCACGGCGGCCGCCGGCCATGTCATCGAAGCCTTCGGCAATTTCGTGATGGGCGGCAATTTCGTGATCGGAATTATCGTGTTCGCGATCCTGGTGATCGTGAACTTCGTCGTCATCACCAAGGGCTCGGGCCGCATCGCCGAAGTCGCGGCGCGCTTCCACCTCGACGCCATGCCGGGCAAGCAGATGGCGATCGACGCCGATCTTTCCGCCGGCCTGATCGACGAGAAAATCGCCAAAGAGCGCCGCAAGATGCTGGAGGACGAAAGCGGATTCTTCGGCGCGATGGACGGCGCCTCGAAATTCGTGCGCGGCGATGCGGTTGCGGGCTTGTTGGTCGTCTTCATCAACATCATCGGCGGCATCATCATCGGCGTCGCCCAGCAAAGCCTGAGCTTCAGCGAAGCCGCCCACACCTATACGCTGCTCACGGTCGGTGACGGTCTGGTCACGCAGATCCCGGCGCTGATCGTCTCCACCGCGGCGGGTCTATTGGTCTCGAAGGCCGGCGTCAGCGGCGCCGCCGACAAGGCGCTGATGAGGCAGCTTTCCGGCTATCCCCAGGCATTGGGCATGTCGGCCGGCGTGATGCTGGTGCTGGCGCTATTGCCGGGCATTCCGATGCTGCCGTTCCTGGCGCTGGGCGGCGGCGCGGCGGCGCTGGCGTGGAATGCGCGCAAACACAAGCGCGCCGCCTCAGCCGCCGAAGCCGCCGCGGCCGCCGCTCCGGCCGCCGCTGCGGCGGCGAGTGCGGCGGCGGACGAGCCGATCGCAACCGCGCTGAAGATCGACGATCTCAAGATCGAACTCGGCTATGCGCTGCTGCCGCTGGTCAATGGCCCCGACGGCACCGACCGCCTGACCGAGCAGATCAAGGCGCTGCGCCGCTCGCTTGCGATCGAGATGGGATTTGTGATGCCGGCGGTGCGCATTCTCGACAATGTGCAGCTCGAAGCCAACACCTATATCATCAAGATCAAGGAAGTGGATGCCGGCACCGGACGGATCTGGCCGAACCAGTTCATGGTCATGGACCCCGCCGGCAATCAGGTCGCGGTGCCGGGCATTCACACCATCGAGCCGACCTTCGGGCTGCCGGCCACCTGGGTCGACGCCGGCTTGAAGGAAGAAGCCTCCTTGAAGGGCTATACGGTGGTCGACGCCGCCACCGTGCTCTCGACCCATCTCACCGAGCTGCTCAAGAACAACATGTCGGACCTGTTGTCCTATGGCGAAGTGCAAAAGCTCCTGAAGGATCTGCCGAAGGAGCAGGGCGAGCTGGTCAAGGACATCGTGCCGAGCCAGGTCACGATATCGGGCATTCAGCGCGTGCTGCAGCTGCTGCTGGCCGAGCGCATCTCGATCCGCGACCTCTCGACCATCCTGGAGGGCATCGCCGACGCGCTGGCATTCTCGCGCAACCCGGCGACCATGGTCGAACACGTTCGCGCCAGGCTGGCGCGGCAGATTTGCGCGCAAAATACCTCCGCCAACGGCTACCTGCCGCTGATCGCGCTATCGGCCAAATGGGAGCAGGCCTTTGCCGAATCCCTGGTCGGCTCGGGCGAGGAGCGCAGCCTTGCGATGCAGCCTTCCAAACTGTCCGAGTTCATGACCGTGGTGCGCGACCGCTTCGAACAGGCGGCCCGCGACGGCGAAACGCCGGTGCTGGTCACCTCGGCCGCGGTCCGTCCGTTCGTGCGCTCGCTGGTCGAGCGGTTTCGGGCGCAGACGACGGTTCTGTCGCAGGCCGAAATCCACCCCCGCGCCCGGCTGAAGACGGTCGGCAGCGTCTGATCTTGGCGTCGATCGCGCGCGATTGAAGTTGCGTGTCATACGCAGAAAACTCCTTTCAAGAATCGTTCAAGACTGCGCGTGACGCTGTTGCTGTCGAAGGTTCGCAGCGCTACTGAGATCGCATGTTCGCTTCGCCTGCCGCATCCGATCGCACCTCGCCTCTTCCGTTTCTTCGCTTCCTGCCTCTGCCGCTTCTGCAACCTATTCTCACTCTCATCAGCACACAGGTTGCGAAACGCCAGCCCGATGTTTTCCTGCGGCTAGGGCCGCATGCATTGAAGTCCTTCATCATCGACCCGACCGATTTTCCGTTCGTGCTGGTGTTAAAGCCGAGACCCGAGGCGCCCTCGCTGAGCGCCTGGCGCCGCGCTGACGCGCCCTATTCCCACGCGCGTATCGCGGGCACATTCCTCAATTTGTTCGATCTGATCGACGGCTCGCTCGACGGCGATGCGCTGTTCTTCTCGCGCAAGCTGCGCGTCACCGGCGACACCGAAGCCGTGGTCGCGCTGCGCAATGCGCTCGACGACGTCGACGGCGGGGTGGTGGAAAGCATCACCAGGGCGTTCGGTCCGCTGGCGCCGATCGCGACGATGACGATCTCACATCTGCGCACGCTTTCGCGACAGGGAGAAAAATCATGATTGACGATGTCGCGCCCCGGCGCCCCGAACTGGTCTGCCCGGCCGGAACGCCGGCCAGCCTGCGCACCGCGGTCGATGCCGGCGCCGACACCGTTTATTGCGGCCTGCAGAACGCGACCAATGCGCGGAACTTTCCCGGACTGAATTTCTCGCCGGACGAGTTGCGAAAATCGGTCAACTACGCCCATGCACGGGGCAGCAAGGTTTTGCTGGCCGTCAACACCTTTCCGCCCGCGGGCCAATTCCAGCTGTGGAAGGACGCCGTCGGGATCGCCGCCTCGGCCGGAGTGGACGCCATCATCGTCGCGGACATGGGGGTTGCGGCCTATGCCAACAGTGAATATCCGCAGCTGCGCCTGCATCTGTCGGTACAGGCCGGCGCCTCATCGCCCGAAGCGATCCGCTTCCATTGCGAGGAATTCAACGTCAGGCGCGTGGTGCTGCCGCGGATCCTGACGGTTGCCGAGATCGCCGACATCCACCGCCAGATCCCCTGCGAGATAGAAGCCTTCGTGTTCGGCAACATCGGCATGATGGCGGAGGGCCGCTGCAGCCTGACAAATTATGTCACGGGCGTTTCGACCAATATGGACGGAGTGTGTTCGCCGGCCGCCGACGTCCGCTATGAAGAGGAAGCCGACGGCACGCTGACCACCCGCCTGGGCTCGTTCGTCATCGATCAATACCGTTGTGGCGAAAACGGCGGCTACCCGACCATCTGCAAGGGACGCTATACCTGCTCGGCCCAGTCCGAGCCCTATTACGCGTTCGAGGAGCCGCGATCCCTCAACCTCTCGGCCCTGTTGCCGGAGCTGATGCGCGCCGGGGTGACCGCCCTGAAGATCGAGGGCCGGCAGCGCAGCCGCGCCTATGTGAAATCCGTGGTCGCGGCCTTTCGCCAGGCTGTCGACGAGATCATGGCGGGCAAGGAACCGGCACTGACCAATCTGATCGCGCTCACCGAGGGTCACAAGGAGACCCAGGGCGCCTTTCAAAGCAAGAGCTGGAGGTGACAGCATGAGCGCTGCGCCAACCGAGCTGACGCTGGGCCCCAATCTGTTCAACTGGGCGCCGGAAAGGTGGCGCGACTTCTATTTCCGGATCGCCGACGAAGCGCCGGTGTCCATCGTCTATCTCGGCGAAACCATCTGCTCCAAGCGCGCGCCGCTGCTCGACGATTATTATCAGGCGGTCAGCGAACGCCTCGGCGCGGCCGGCAAGACCGTGGTGCATTCGACGCTCGGCGAGACCGCCTCAAAGGTCGATCGAAGGCTGGTCAGTGACGTCTGCGAGAGGCCGTCTGATCTGATCGAGGCGAACGACGCGTCGGCGGCGTTCCATCTGCGCGGGCGGCCGCACAGCATCGGCCCGCTGATGAACGTCTATAACGAGGAGACCCTGCGCTTTCTCGCGCGCAAGGGCGCATGCAATATCTGCCTGCCGATCGAACTGCCGTTTTCGGCAACCCGCGTGCTCTGCACGGCTGCGGCTGCCGAGAACGTGACCATCGAGGTTCAAGTGTTCGGCCGTCAGTCGCTGGCATTGTCGGCGCGGTGCTATCACGCCCGCGCCCACGGCCGGACCAAGGATACCTGCCGCTTTGTCTGCGAGAACGATCCGGACGGCCTGGCGCTTGCGACGCTCGAGGGGAAGCCGTTTCTCGTCGCCAACGGCGTGCAGACCCTGTCCTACGAATATCTGAACCTCGTGCAGGAAATTCCCGATCTCAAGGCGGCCGGCGTTACGCGCTTCCGGCTATCGCCGCACAGCTGCGACATGGTGCAGGTTGCGACCGCCTTTCGCGGCGTCCTTGACGGGACGTTGAGCGTTGAGGAAGCCCTGGCCCGCCTTGGGGAATTGCCGCTGGAGGCGCCGTTTTCGAACGGCTTCCATCACGGCCGGCCGGGCCATGGCTGGATGGCATCGACAGGCGCGGCGCCTCACTGATCCCGGCGCAAATCACTTCGCTTGTCGCGGGACTTTTCCGCCACAGGCAAATGATTTTTCCCGAGCGGCCGATTTGCGCGACATGTGAACGACTCCATGCACAACGCGCATAATTGTCCATAAGGCATTGCAGTAATTATGTTATTTTCTGAATCCCAGGCCCGGGACCGAAAACCCAATCGCGGGCGTTCAAGTCTTATCACTGCCTTGTGATCGCCTCTTTGGAAACAAACGCGGGATTCCTACGTTCTTGGTCATGAGGCGTTGAACCTGGCGTCGGCGGATGGAGACAAATCCGCAAGTGGCAGGAAGGCGGCAGGAGGGCTTCCATGAACCATTCGATTTACAGCGCGGATCGCTCGACCCATCTCAAGATCGTGGTCGTGGCGCTGGTCGCGGGTATCGTAGTGGCTGGCCTCGGCATCTCCGCCCGCAGCACCTCGGAGGACTACACCCAGACCGCACGCGTCGTCAAAGCCGGCAAGGCCGTGGCGATTACCAACGCCGATACGTCAATGGTGCGCTAACGAATTTTGTGAATTCACGCGGCTCTTTATCAGCCCCCCAAAGTCGCCTCGTGGATATTAGACCAACTACCCCCAAGTTGGACTACCGAAAACGCCCGCTCCCCACGGGCGTTTTCATTTTGTGGGATGGGTCTTGTTCGTGCTCTCCGTCTTCGTGCTCTTGGTCGCAACCCGGAACGGGAGCCTTTCCGCGAACGGCCGGCTCAGCGCGACGGAACGGTCTCGACCAGCTTGCCGACAAACACCGGCGCCGAATGCGGGTTGCCATCGGGCGATCCGCCGGACTGTTCGACCGTCACCGCATAGGTCGCGTCGTTGACGATGTCGGTATCGTAGGACGCCAGCACCGGACGCGCGGTGAAGTCGCCGCCGCCGATCACGCCGAGCGAGCGCGGCCGCGGCAGCCGGTCCGAGATCAGCCAAAGCTCGAAGCTCTTGCCAGGCTCGGCTGAGGCGCCGACCTTGCGAACGGTGAAATTCCTGGTCGCGCCGTCGACCGTCAGAATGAAGGCCGGCGACCCTCCCTCCTTCTGCAGCACGGCGACATATTGGGCCGATGCCGGCGCCGCGGTCGGCGGGGTCTTGACCTCAACCACCTGCGTTCGCGGTTTCGGGCGAAGACCATCGGGCAGGAAATCGGGCTGATAGACGCCGACCGCGATCATCGCGACCAATGCGGCCGCGATCGCGCCGGTGAAGCTTGCGATATTGCGCCAGCGCCGCGCCTGCGCGGTGAGTTCGGAGAGCCTGATGACGTTGGAATTGTCCACGACCGCGGCGAACTCGGTGACCTCCGCAGCGGGCCGCGCCGGCTGCGGCGCGTCGGGAAGCACCAACGGCGCCTGCGGTTCGGAAAGCCCGGTCGCGGCCTTGATCCTGTCCCAGAGCTCTGGCCGAGGCTCGACCGATCCGACCATCTGGTTCAGGACACCAAGCCTGTACTCCCAGGATTGCACCATCGCCGCGAAGTCCTTGTCGACGGCTATCATGGTCTCGACCTGCGCCCGCTCGTCGGCATCGAGAGTGCCGAGGGCATATTCCGCGGCGAGCGCGATATGGTCTTCGCTGTAGGCCATCATCTAAAGTCCAAGATCTTCTAAAGTCCAAGACACTCCCGGATGTCCATCATGCTGCGGCGCAGCCAGGTCTTCACCGTATTCACCGGCGTCTCGAACTTCGCTGCCAGTTGCTCGCGGCTCCAGCCGTTGTAATAGGCCAGCAGCACGAGCTTCTGACGATCCGGCTCCAGACGGCCTACGCATTCCAGGAGCCGCTTCAATTCCTCGCTCATCTCCCTGCGCGCGAGCGGATCCGGGCTGTCGGCCGCCACTTCCATCGCCGCCGGCTCCTCCTCGATCGAAACTTCGCTGCGCCTGCGCACCACGTCGATCGCCCGGTTTCGGGCAATCGACGCCATCCACGTGATCGGCGACGAAAGGCCGGGATTGAACGTTCCGGCACTGTTCCAGATCTTGACGTAAGCCTCCTGAATGACCTCCTCGGCGAGATCCTGTCGCCGCAAGATACGGAGCACGACGCCAAACAGTTTCGCCCGCGTGGCAGCATAAAGCCGCTCGAAAGCAGCCTCATCCCCCTTCGCAACGGCGGCGATCAGCCAGACCAGCTCAGCCGGCGTCAGCATTCAGTGTCCCCGGTGTCGCGATGCGCCATCGCTCTGGTGCACATCTCAGGCGGCATTCCCCGCGTGTCGTATCATATCCTGCGCCAAACCGGTCCACCAAGTCACCGGGCAATAGGCTGTGGACATTCAGGCAAAAGAAAAACCCGGACCGCACGGCCCGGGCTTCGATGATGTCGTGGGAGACGAAGTGAAGAAAGCCTCAGGCAATCGCCGCCCCGATGCGCGCGCGCATCAGGCCGATACTGTCGAGGTCGGCCTGTTCC
Organism: uncultured Alphaproteobacteria bacterium; assembly: GCA_963778925.1. Classification (GTDB taxonomy): domain Bacteria; phylum Pseudomonadota; class Alphaproteobacteria; order Rhizobiales; family Xanthobacteraceae; genus Bradyrhizobium. The sequence continues at coordinate 261,276 of CAVZWE010000024.1, forward strand.
CGGGCGCTTTCCTCGGCGCGCTCGCGCGCCTGATCGCGCTCGTCCAGGAGCTCGACCTTCTTGAGCTCCTCGAAGGCTTCGCTCAGCAGGCTCTTGGCGTCTTCAAGCTGGATCCGCAGTTCGTCGGCGGAGCGGGTGAGATTCTCGCGCCGCTGGATCGCTGCCTTGGCGTAGGTCGGATAGGCGAAGTGAGCGGGGTCATTGATCCCGGCGCGCTCCTGCTCGGAGTGGATTTCGCGCTCCAGGTCGACCGACATGCGCTGGAAGTCGGCGATCATGCCCTCGATCTGGGCCACCCTCCGGCGCTTTTCGTCGACCTGAAACTTCTTCAGGCGGATCAGGGTTTCACGTGACTTCATCAACTCATACTCCCCAGAAGTCCCGATCTGAACGCGGGACGGAACCGGCATCCCCAAGGGACCCCACCGGCATCGCTAGTTGTGTGGCGCGGATGATGGCCTGACAAAGTTAGCGTTCCGTTTCCAAATCCCCAAGGATTTGCTCAAGTTGCCGGTAACCCTCATTCAGGCCGGTCACCTCGTCCCTGGTCTGGCGCAGGAAGCTCTCGAGCGGCTCATGCAGGGCGATCGCCTCGTCGACCTCGGCGCTCGAGCCGGCGCGATAGGCCCCGAGCCGGATCAGTTCCTCCATATCGGCATAGGTCGCCATCACCTGCCGCGCCCGCGTGATGACGGGCAGATAGGCCTGATCGGCCGATTTCGGCATGGTGCGGGACACCGATCTGAGAACGTTGATCGCCGGATAACGCCCGCGTTCGGCGATTGACCGCTGCATCACGATATGGCCATCCAGAATGCCGCGGACCGCGTCCGCGATCGGCTCATTGTGGTCGTCGCCGTCCACCAGCACCGTGAAGATGCCGGTGATGGTGCCTGCGCCGATGCCCGGACCGGCGCGCTCCAGCAGCTTCGGCAATTCGGTGAAGACGGTCGGCGTATAGCCCTTGGCGGTCGGCGGCTCGCCGGCCGACAGCCCGATTTCGCGCTGCGCCATCGCAAAACGGGTGACCGAATCCATCAGGCACAGCACATCCTTGCCTTCATCGCGAAAATATTCGGCGATCGCCAGAAGTCAAATAAGCCGCCTGCCGCCGCATCAGAGCGGGCTCGTCCGATGTCGCCACCACCACCACCGAGCGCGCCAGACCTTCCTCTCCGAGGTCATCCTGCAGGAATTCCTGCACCTCGCGGCCGCGTTCGCCGACCAGGCCGATCACCGTGATATCGGCGTCGACGTTGCGCGCCAGCATCGACAACAGCACCGACTTGCCGACGCCGGAGCCGGCGAAGATGCCGAGCCGCTGGCCGCGGCAGCAGGTCAGAAAGGTATTGAGCGCGCGCACGCCGAGATCGAGGGGGGCACCGACGCGCTTGCGCGAATGCGCCGGTGGCGGCGCGTTGCGATAGGGCATCGGCGACGGCCCTTGCGGCAACGGCCCCTTGCCGTCGATCGGCTCGCCCATGGCGTTGAGGACGCGGCCGAGCCACTCCGGCGATGGCCGTACCTGGCTGGCGGCATTGGCGATAACCGCGCGGCAGCCACGTCTGACGCCTTCAAGGCCTGCGAACGGCATCACCACGGCGTTGTTGCCGGTGAAGCCGATGACCTCGGAGGGGATCAGGCGATCGCCGCCGGTCTCGATCACGATCCGGGCGCCGACCGACATCGCGTGGATCGGCCCCGCAATCTCCACCATCAGGCCGCGCACGCCGACGACGCGGCCGTAAATATTGACCCCGTCGATGTCGCCGATCTGTTCGGCGAGCGCTTTCATTGCGAAAACCTTAAGTTTTCACGCATTTGGGGCCCTCTCTTAACTTCGTGTTTACCCGCATCCTTAATCATTACGTCACTTGTCTTTGGTGACTGATAGCGACCTGCCGTCAGAAGGATGGTTGAGTCGCAGGAGTCGGTTAGGCCCGCCTCTTAATGTGGAACTTGATCGCGTATGGATACAAAAACCTGCTTCGACGCAATATCTTAGAGCGATTCGATAAAAATTGCACTGAGACACCTTGCGGACATGAAATAGATTTTGTTAACCATATACCGTCAGGATCCGAATCAGTTGTGCAAAGGCGTTTTGAGTGCCGCAAGTGCGGCCGACCTGACGCCCGGAGCGGCGACTATAGGGGACTGGCATGCGCGTTCTGCTGATAGAAGATGACAGCGCCGTCGCGCAGTCGATCGAGTTGATGCTGAAGTCTGAGAGTTTCAACGTCTATACGACGGACCTTGGCGAAGAAGGCGTCGATCTCGGAAAGCTTTACGATTACGACATTATCCTGCTCGACCTCAACCTGCCCGACATGTCCGGCTACGACGTGCTCAAGCAGCTTCGGGTCTCCAAGATCAAAACCCCGATTCTGATCCTGTCCGGCCTCGCCGGCATCGAGGACAAGGTCAAGGGTCTCGGCGTCGGTGCCGACGACTACATGACCAAACCCTTCCACAAGGACGAACTGGTTGCCCGCATCCATGCGATCGTGCGCCGTTCCAAGGGCCACGCCCAGTCGGTGATCCAGACCGGCGATCTCGTGGTCAATCTCGACACCAAGACGGTCGAGGTCGGCGGCCAGCGCGTGCATCTGACGGGCAAGGAATACCAGATGCTGGAGCTGCTCTCGCTCCGCAAGGGCACCACGCTCACCAAGGAAATGTTCCTCAACCATCTCTATGGCGGCATGGACGAACCGGAACTGAAGATCATCGACGTCTTCATCTGCAAGCTGCGCAAGAAGCTTGCCAACGCCTCCGAAGGCCGCAACTTCATCGAGACCGTCTGGGGCCGGGGCTATGTGCTGCGCGAGCCGCACGAGGTCGAAGACCGCATTCCCGCCTGATCCCAAGAGTTCTACCGAGAGCCCGTCGGGCTCTCTCCTCCCAGACTGGACCCCGCCGCAAATGGCGGGGTTTTTGTTTGGGGATTGCGCCGGCTGTCGGCGTGCGCCGACGGGCGGATCGTGCAACCGTATTTCCCGGACAACTCGGGGGATTTCCGAAATGATTCTCCAATCCCTGGCCGGATTGCCGGCGTTCCTGGTCTATTTCTGCACGGCGATTGTCGCCGTCGTCGCCTACCTCTTCGTCTATACCCGCGTCACGCCGCACGATGAATTCCAGCTGATCCGCGACAACGACCCGGCGGCCGCAATCGCGCTCGGCTTGAGCCTGCTCGGTTTCGTGCTGCCGCTGGTCAGCGCCATCGCCCACTCCGCCAACGTCGTCGATTGTCTGATCTGGAGCGTGATCGCGCTGATCGTTCAGATCGTGGTCTACTATGTCGTCAAGATACCGGTGCCGAACCTGTCGGCGAAGATCGCCGCGGGCGAACTTGGTGCCGCGATCTGGCTCGGGCTCGCTTCGCTTGCCGCTGGCGCGCTCAACGCCGCCTCGATGATCTATTGATCATGGCCGAAAAACCGACCAGGGAATTTGGCAGGCGCAGGCCGGTTGCGGTCCCGGCAGCTCCGCCCGTAAAGCGCTCCGGCCACGTCGCGCTGCTGTTGACGGGCACGTTGGCTATCGGCGGCGGCGCCTATGCGCTGATGCCGAAAGAGAATTGCGATCCGAACCGGCCGGGGATGGCGTCGGATCTGCAAACCAACGCCGGGTGCCCGTCGCGCGGATCGTCTTCGGGCGGTGGCCATAGCTCATCGGGCGGATCGTGGTCACGCAGCAGTTTCTTCAGCGGCGATGCCGCCTCAAGCCACCCGTCATCGGCTACGTCATCCGATTCTGCATCCGGCGGCGTCACCCGCGGCGGTTTCGGCTCGTTTGCGCATGCGTTCACCGCGCACTTTTCCGGCGGCGGTTGACCGGCCGGCTTAATGCCGCAGCACAGCGGATGAACTGCGCCGAGATAGTTCAGCACCTCCACCCGCCCGTCTCGGCCGAAATTCCAGTCACGTTCAATGGGTGGTGGGCGCGGCCGTTGTGCCGCGCGTACCGGCATTCTCCCAAGTGAGAGCGGCCGCGCTCCATGCAGGAATCGACTGGACGCGCTCCCTGACCTCGTTGCATGAATTGGTTGCTGGACTTTCCGCCATGCCGAAATTTGATTCGAAAACCAGACCTTCGGCATAGACGGCCTGGACTGTGATTCGCTTTTCCATGACGCTCTCATCGTCTGAGCTCAACGGCCATACGCGGGTGTAACCCGCCGGCATTTGATGCATCCTGCTACGATGCTTGGCGAACGCCATGATCCGGATCAAAGAGTCAGCGGCCCTGATACAATTGCTCCCGAAGAAGTTCGATTCGGTCCGGCGATCGTGCCGCTTCGGTCGAATTGGCGAAGACAAGATGACAGACCGGCAAGGCGACGGAGTGGGCGTATTCGATCGGACCGGCGCGCGCCGATCGCCGCACGATCGCGTGAATCGATCGGCTTTCTCTTGCCTGACTGCCTCCGGTCGAGGGAAACTGTTGGCTGTCCGCGAACACCTTTAGCGCTGGGGACCGCACCATGAAACGCTCGCGCCGCGTCATTCTGACCATGATGGGTACCGCGGCCGTCAGCGCCGTATCGATGGGTTTGGTGCGGCGAAACGACTGCGGTCCGGATCAGAGGCCCGACGCCTACGGCCGTTGGCCCGACAATTGCCGCGTTCGGTATGGCGGCTTCGGCGTTGTGCCGCATCACTTTCACGCGCACGGCCATGGGCATGGCCATGCCCATGGCGGCGGTTAGCGCGCGTCATCCGATTATGCTCTAACATTATTCGATGCGGCGTATCACATGCCCCGAGCGCAGCGATTGGCGCGAAACCGCGGAAGCCGAGGGATTTGATTTCCACACCATCGACGGCGAGCGTTACTGGGACGAGCGCGCCTATTATGCGTTCACGCTGGATGAGATCGAACGCGGAATCGAGGAACCGACCGGCGAAATCGACGCGATGTGCCTCGAACTCGTCGGCCACGCGATCGACGACGAAGCATATCTGCGGCGATTGAAGATCCCGGAAGCCTTCTGGCCGCTGATCGCCGAGAGCTGGCACCGCGAAGACGCCAGCCTCTATGGCCGGCTCGATCTCAGTTTTGACGGCCGCGGGCCTGCAAAACTCCTGGAGTATAACGCGGATACACCGACCTCGATCTTCGAGGCGGCGGTGTTTCAATGGACCTGGCTCGAGCAGGCGATCGAGCGGCGCATCATTCCAACGCATGCCGACCAGTTCAATTCGATCCATGAGCGCCTGATCGAGGCGTGGAAAACGCTCGGCGAGGGACGCCACCTGCATCTCGCCGGGACCACTGAAAACCCCGAAGACGCCGGCACGCTGGCCTATCTGGAGGACACCGCCAGACAGGCCGGCCTTGCAACCACGTTGATCGATATCGAGGATATCGGATGGCGCGGCGACGACGGCCGCTTCGTCGATCTCGAAGACCGCCCGATCGAGCTAGCGTTCAAACTCTATCCCTGGGAGTGGATGTTCCACGACGCGTTCGGCGAGCGTCTTGCCGAAGCGCCGACGCGCTGGATCGAGCCGCCCTGGAAGGCCATCCTTTCCAACAAGGGGATCCTGCCGCTGCTATGGGAAATGTTTCCGAACCATCCCAATTTGCTGCCGGCTTTTTTCGAGGATGACCCGAACGCGGCCAGCCTCGGCGCCCGCTTCGTGCGCAAGCCGCTTTATTCGCGCGAAGGCGCCAATGTCGCGCTGATCAGCGACGGCATTACGGTTGCGGCACATGAGGGGCCATACGGCGCCGAAGGCTTCATCCGCCAGGCCATGGCGCCGCTGCCGAATTTTTCCAGCCAGTATCCAGTGATTGGAAGCTGGCTGGTCGACCATGTTCCGTGCGGGCTGTCGATCCGCGAGGACGAAAATCCGATCACCGGCAATACGTCGCGGTTCTTGCCGCACGCGATCCTGTAAGGCGTTTTCGAGCGAAAGCCTGGCTCGGACCTGATCCGGGGTGGACGCCGGTTGGCGTCAAGAAAACGCGTTCCGCTTAGCGCCCGGCCGCCGACGCCACCATCTTCACGGCAGCCGGCACGGCGGCCCGCGCCGTCCGGTCGCCGTTCACCTGATAGAGTCCGCGCCGATCCGGATAGGGCTTGAAGGCGTCGCTGATCCCGACCACGGTTTCGGCCGCGCCCAGCAGCAGCACACCGTCGGGTTCCAGCAGCTTTGCGAGCCGATCGAAGATGCCGGCCTTGGTGTCGTGGTCGAAATAGATCAGGACGTTGCGGCAAAAGATCACGTCGAACGATCCGAGATGCGAAAAATCCTTCAGCAGATTGAGCTGCCGATGCGACACCATGGCGCGGATATCGGGGTTGAGCTGCCACAGCTCGCCGGTTTGCGTGAAATACTTGACCAGCAACTGGATCGGCAAGCCGCGCTGGACTTCGAACTGGCTGAAGAGTCCGGCTTTGGATTTTTCAAGGACGGATTGCGACAGATCGGTCGCAACGATTTCAACCCGCCACCCCGAAAGCCCCCCGAATTCCTTCACGCACATCGCGATCGAGTACGGTTCCTGCCCGGTGGAAGACGCCGCACACCAGATGCGCAAGGCGCGCCGGCTCGCGCGCGCCTGCACCAGCGCCGGCAGTATCGTCTCGCGCAAATGATCGAACGGAATCTTGTCGCGGAAAAAGAAGGTCTCGTTGGTGGTCATCGCCTCGACCACCTCCGCCGTCAGCGCGTCGGAGCCCGTCGCCTTCAATTTCTGCACGAGCTCGGCGATGCCGGGCAGACCGGCCTTTCGCGCCAGCGGGATCAATCGGCTTTCAACCAGATATTGCTTGTCCGGAGACAGGTCGAGGCCGGATCGTTCTTTCAAGAGCTTGCGCAGAAACTCATAGTCCAGCGGCGTCACGAGCGATCTCCCGCGAACAACCGAACCAGTTTCTGCCCGATCTGATTGAGCGGCAGAATTGCCGCGCAGATGCCGGCATTGGCGGCCGCGCCCGGCATTCCCCACACCACACTGGAAGCTTCGTCCTGCGCGATCACGCTGCCGCCGGCCGCGACGACTTCCTTGCCGCCGCGCATGCCGTCCGATCCCATGCCGGTCAGCACCACGGCCAGAACGCCGCCCTGCCAGACGTCGATCGCAGAGACAAACAACGGGTCGACGGCGGGCTTGCAGAAATTGACCGGCGGTCCATCGTCAAGGGCGATCACGGCATCGAGGCCATGGCGCGCGACGCGCATGTGGCGGCCGCCGGGCGCCAGGTAGATCTGGCCGATCTTGACGATCTCGCCGTCGATCGCCTCGCGCGCCGGCCGGTGGCTGGAGCGCGCCAGATGTTCGGCAAGAATCGTCGTGAATGTCGGTGGCATGTGCTGTGTGATCAGCACCGGAAAACGGTCGATCACCGGGCCGAGCTCGGTGACCAGCGTCATCAACGCCTGCGGACCGCCGGTCGATGACCCGATCACCAGCACGCGCGGCGTTTGCATGCCGAACGGGCGGCGCACCAGCGGCGGCGCAGCCGCAGCCGGCGGCCGGGGCAATGGTTCGCGCGGCCGGTCCAGCGCCGGCGCCAGCGGAGCCGACGATGACGCGGTCCGTCGGACCTTGGCGCCGAGCGAGCGGATTTTCTGGATCAGATCGTGGTGAAAGGTTTCGGCGGCGCTGAGTTCGCGGGTGCTTTCGGGCTTCGGAATGTAATCCGAGGCGCCGAGCGAGAGCGCCTTGAAGCTGATCTCCGCGTTACGGCGGGTCAGGGTCGACGCCATGATGATGATGAGGTTGCGTTTCTTCGCCAGCAGCAAAGGCAGCGCGGAGATGCCGTCGAGTTCCGGCATTTCGATATCGAGTACCGCAATATCGGGATTGACACGCTCGAGCTGGTTGACGGCGTCCAGCCCGGTGCGCAGCGACGCCGCGACGACCATATCGGGTTCGGATGCGATCCAGCGCGAGATCAGGCCTCTGATGACAACGGAGTCATCGACCACCATCACCCGCAACGGCTCTTGCCGAGTCGAAGTCGGGGTCGAGGAACTTGTCAACGCAACACTCATTATTCACCAGATACGCCTGAAAGCCGCACTATTGAAGCGAGAACGCCGAGGGCTTTCAGCCGCCGGATGGAAGAGGCAGATCAGATAAGACCTACTTCCTGGAACTTGGCGGTGACGATGTCCTTGTCGAACGGCTTCATGATGTATTCGTTGGCGCCGGCGTGAAGCGCGCGCGCGATATGCGCGACGTCGTTTTCGGTGGTGCAGAACACCACCTTGGGCGCATCGCCGCCGGGCATGCGGCGCAGATTGCCGAGGAACTCGTAGCCGTCCATGATCGGCATGTTCCAGTCGAGCAGGATGGCGTCGGGCAGGCCGCGCTTGCAGACCTCCAGCGCCTTCTCGCCGTCCTCGGCTTCGACGATCTGGAAATCCAGGCCTTCGAGGATGCGCCTTGCGACCTTTCGAATGACGCTTGAGTCATCCACCACCAGACATGTTCTCATGTTAGCCTCTGCTTCTTCCGGGCCCCGAACGGGACGTTTCCATTGCCATCGGTCGGTGCGTGCCCGCCGCCGGTCTTATGCCGCCTTCATTTCAGGCACGATTTCGAGGACGCGATCGACGTCGAGGACGACCATGAGCTGGCCGTCGAGGCGATGCACGCCGCCGGCGAGTTTGGCCATGCGGGGATCGAGATTGACGGGGTTTTCCTCGCGGCTGTCGTCGGCGAGCCGCAGGACCTCGCCGATCTGGTCGATCAGGAGGCCATAGGATTCGCCGCGCAGGTCGACGCCGACCGCCATCGGCGGCTTGCCGTCGTCGTTTTTGGGCAGGCCGAGGCGGGCGCGCATGTCGACCACGGTGACGATGCGGCCGCGCAGGTTGAGCACGCCGGCGATCTCGGTTGGCGACAGCGGCACCCGGGTCAGCCGCTCCGGCATGAACACGTCCTGCACCCGCGAGATCGGCAGGCCGAACAGCTGGCCGCCGATCATCGCGGTGACGTATTCGGCCACGGTTCCCTCGGTCAATTCGGTTTTACTGGTCATGCTCTATTCCTCATGCCGTCCAGGCTGAACTCGTTCATGCCCGGGCTGAACTTGTTCATGCCGCCGCCCTTTGGAGCTCGGCGGTCTGTTCCTTCAATGCCGCGATCAGGCCGGGGCGGTCGAACTTGGCGACGTAATCGTGGAAGCCGGCCAGCCGCCCGCGCTCGATCGCCGCCGGCGACACCACCGAGGACAGCGCGATGATCGGCATCGTGCTCAGATGCGCATCGGAGCGGATCGTCTCGGCGAACTCGAACCCGTTCATGTCGGGCATTTCGATGTCGGTCAGCACCACGTCGAAGGCCTGGCCCGAGCGCAGCGCCAGCAACCCCTCCTGCGCGTTGGGGGCGACCCGCACCCGGTAGCCGGCGGCTTTGAGGACCGGCGCCAGCATGTTGCGGAAGAAGGCACTATCGTCGACCAAGAGCACCGATTGCGCGGAAGCGGACGGGCGCATCTCCTTGCGGCTGAACCAGTCGGCAAACGCCATCGGCAGGAAGTGGCCGACGTCGATCACTTCGGTGGCCTGGCCCTTGATCACGGCGGAGCCCAGAATGCCCGCTTGCGAGCCTCCGACCTCGATGTTGAGCTTCTCCTCGACGATGTCGATGATCTCGTCGACCACCAGCCCCATCGAGCGGCCGTCGTCGGCGAACACCAGGATCGGCTGGGCGCCCGAGGTCTGGACGTTGACGCCTTCCATCTGCACCAGCGGCATCAGCTGCTCGCGGTACTGCACCATGTAGCGGCCGTTGGAGAGTTCGATCTTGTCGGTGGCGATCTCTTCCAGCCGGGTCACCAGCCCCAGCGGCACCGCCTTGGGCTGCGCGGTGCCGGCGCGGAACACCAGAAGCGAGGTCAATTGTTCGGCGGCGCTGGCGCGGGAGGCCGCATTCTCGTCTGCGATCTCGTGGGCGGCCGCACCGGAAGCGCCGAGCGCTTTGGCAATGCCGTTGGGATCGATGATCATGATCACGGCACCGTCGCCAAGGATGGTGTTGCCGGAGAACATATCGATATGGCGCAGTTTGGTGGACATCGGCTTGACCACGATTTCCTCGGTGTGGAACACGCCGTCGACCACGATGCCGAAGGTCTGGCTGCCGACCTGCGTGACCACGATGAAGCCGTTCTCCGGATCGGAGGAGGAGCCGTCGTCGATCTTCAACAGCTTCTTCAGGTGCATCAGCGGCAGCAGCTTGTTGCGCAGCCGCAACACCGCGGTGTCCTTGATGCGCTCGATGCGGTGCTCGGAATTGGCCCGCGCCCGCACCAGTTCGACCACCGACAGCTGCGGGATGGCAAAGCGGTCGCCGGCGGCTTCCACGATCAGCGCCGAGACGATGGCCAAGGTCAGCGGGATCTTGATGGTGACGGAGGAGCCCTCGCCGGCCACCGACTTGACGTCGATGGTGCCGCCGATCTGGTCGATATTGGTGCGCACCACGTCCATGCCGACGCCGCGGCCGGACACCGAGGTAACCTGGGCAGCGGTAGAAAAGCCCGGCGCGAAGATGAACTTGTGGATCTGGGCCTCGGTCATCTTCTCCAGTTCGGCCTCGCTGACGATACCGCTCGAGATGGCCTTGGCCTTGATCTTCTCGGTGTTGAGCCCCCGGCCGTTGTCGGCGATGCAGATGATGATGTGGCCGCCTTCATGATAGGCGGAAAGCCGGATGGTGCCCTGCTCCGGCTTGCCGGCGGCGGCGCGCTCGGCCGGGGTCTCCAGGCCGTGGTCGGCGGAGTTGCGCACCATATGGGTGAGCGGGTCCTTGATCAGGTCGAGCACCTGGCGGTCGAGCTCGGTGTCGGCGCCGTGCATCTCCAGTTCGATCTGCTTGCCGAGTTCGCCCGAGAGGTCGCGCACGATCCGCGGCAGCTTCTGCCAGGCATTGCCGATCGGCTGCATCCGCGTCTTCATGACGCCTTCCTGCAGTTCGGCGGTGACGTTGGACAGCCGCTGCAGCGGCACCTTGAACTCGGTGTCCTCGTTGCGCCGTGAGATCTCCAGCAGCTGATTGCGGGTCAGGACCAGTTCCGACACCATCGTCATCAGATGTTCCAGGGTATCGACATTGACGCGGATCGACTGGTTGGCGACCTTGTCGGCTTCCTGCACTTCGACCTCGACGGCCGATTTGGCGGGTGCGGGTTTTGCTGCGGCCGGTTTTGGCTCTTTCGCTGCCGCCGCGCGCGGTGCGGCTGCCGGCGCAGACGCCGGCGCCGGTGGGACTGCCGGTGCGGCCGCCGGTGGCGCAACCTCGATCGGGGTCTCGCGGAACGCGCGCTCCAGTTCATCCAGCGAGACTTCGCCGGGACGTAACGGCCGCTCCAGCGTCTGCGGCACCAGACCGGCCTCGGCAACCGCGGGCTCGGCGGCAGCCATCGGCACTGACTCGACCGGCTCAGACGCAATTGGTTCAGACTCGACCGGCTCGGCCGACGCTGTCGACGCTGACGCGATCGGCGAAGCCGCGATCGGCGAAGCGACGCTGACGACGCTGACGACGCTGACATCGCTTCCATCCCACGCTCCACCATGGCCTGTAATTCGTCGATCAGATCCTGGTCCGAGCCGTCCGGCTCCGCCTCGGTCGCTTCCAGCTGACCCAGGATGTCCTTGATGCGGTCGATCGTGGTCAGAATCAGCGTGACCGCCTGCCCCGTCACCGGCATGCCGTCGCGGAATTTGCCCATCAGCGTCTCGGCGGCATGCGCCAAAGCCTCAAGCCGCGGCAAGCCGAGAAAGCCGCAGGTGCCCTTGATCGTGTGCACCAGCCGAAAGATGTTATCCAGTATCTTGGCGTTGTTCGGCTCCTGCTCGAACCGGACCAGCTGATTGTCAACGGTATCCAGGCTTTCGCTGGTCTCCGTCAAAAACTCCCGCAACAGATCATCCATGAGACTGGCCTTCGGCTCAGGCGCGCGATTTCGACGCGCCTTTCAGAGTTTGGCCAGCATCTCCGCAAAGCGTTTAATATTGGTTGAGTAATTGGAAAAGAACGGGATCAACAAAGAGATAAGGCGGCCTGGTGGAATTTGCCGCCGTTTGTAAACCGCTGGTTAACCATATTCGCGTGGCTAAAAGCGTCAGGACGCGGTGACGACCACCGCTTCGCCCTCGGGGGCAAGCACCACATTCAGTCCACAGGCCTGCGCGAGAAGCCGCGTATAATAAGGCTGCACCGCATGGGCATCGACGCTTCCGGCGTGGCCCGAACTCAGGAGATCGGCGATATTTTGCGGCATGCGGGCGTTGAGGCCGCTGGCTGCGACACGAAAGCCGATCGCCTCGCCCTCACCGACCGCGTCGACCGTGAGCACGCCGCCGCGCGGTATCGTCTGCTGCGCGATCACCATCATGTTCAGCAGCAGCTTGACCCTGTTCTTCGGAAGCAGCACGCGCGGCAAGTTCCACGCAATCGTGGTCTTGCCGTCCTCGAGATGACCCCGCGCCATGGTCTGCGCGTCGCCCAGATCGATCTGGGCGCCGGACGATCCGGCGGCCCCGAACGCCAGGCGGCAGAACTGCAGTCGCGCGGAAGCGGTTTTGGCGCTCTTGCGGATCAAATCGAGCGCGAATTCGCGGTCTTCCGGCTTCGGATTGTCGTCGAGGACCTCCAGCCCATTGACGATGGCGCCGACCGGGCTGATGAGATCGTGACAGACCCGCGAACACAACAACGCCGCCAGTTCGAGCGCATCGGGGGCGGGACCGGGAGACGAGGTGCCTGACATAAGCTGTTCCTGGTAATCAGCGACGGCGCGGACATTGCGCGAATCACGCATGCTCGAAGGCTTGATACACTGCGGACGCGCGGGCTGCCAACACGGGCGGGACACGGATGGATGAGGATAAGCTTAGATGAAGGCCGGTAATGAGGCAGCTTCCTTGGAACCCATGATCGACGCCGATAACGCGGCTGCGTTGATGCAACCCCTGACCGATCTGGTGTTCCGGGCCGGAACCGCCATCCTTGCCGTCAACCGGGGGGCGATGAAGATCGACGGCAAGACCGACGGATCGCCGGTGACGGAAGCGGATCTCGCCGCCGACCGGATCATTGCCGAAGGACTGGCGCGGCTCGCGCCGGAAGTGCCGGCCTTGTCGGAGGAGCGTGTTGAGCACGCCAAACCGCCTTACAACGGCAGCTTCTTCCTGATCGATCCCCTCGACGGCACCAAGGAATTTGTCGCCGGCCGCGGCGAGTTTACCGTCAATCTCGCGCTGGTGACCAAGGGCAGGCCGCTGCTCGGCATCATCGGCGCGCCGGCGCTCGGCTTGATCTGGCGCGGAATAGTCGGCCGCGGCGCGGAACGGCTGGCGATGCGCCCGGGGTCCGCTCCCGAACCGATCCATACCCGCAGCCTGCCGCGGCGCGGCGATCCCTGGATCGTGGCGGTCAGCCGCTCGCATCTCGACCGCCGGACCGAGGCGTTCATCGCCACAAGACCCGGCGCCGTCCGCGAGGTGCTCGGCTCGGCGGTCAAATTCGGCCGGGTGGCGGAGGGAAGCGTCGATATCTATCCCCGCCTCGCGCCGACATGCGAATGGGACGTTGCGGCCGGCTGCGCGGTCGTCACCGCGGCCGGCGGCAGGATCACCGACGCGCACGGCGCCGAACTGAAATTCGGCAGCGGCCGCCAGGGCCTCAAGGGACAACACGGCTTTATCGTGCCGGAGTTCATTGCCTGGGGAGATCCTAAGGCGGTGGGCTAGTAGCGCAAAGACGCCAACTTCTTCGTCATGGCCGGGCTAAACACTCGTCCCGGCCATCCACGTCTCTGTCGCGCAGAGGAAGCAAGACGTGGATGCCCGGCACAAGGCCGGGCATGACGAGCTTTGGTCGTTTTGAGGCCTCTCCCTACTGCGCCAGATTCTGCTCCAGCGCCGGCCAACGCGCATTCGCCTGCGCCAGCACGCGCCTGGTATCGGCGGCAAAGGCGTCGCGGTTTTCCTCGCGGCTGAACAGATAGAGCCGTTGGCCCGAGACCAGCCAGAACCGGGGGTTACCGGCAACCGTCACGCCCCGGGCCATATCGACCGGGTCGTAGCCACCGAACCGGGGCCCGTAAATGTCGGGATGAGCGACAAACGCGGCCAAATTGCCTCGGTTGCGGAAACGCCAGACCGCACCGGCCTGGGAGACCTCGAAGTCCGCCGAACCGAGCTCGGGGCGCGCCTCGACAAAATAGGCGACGGGATCGAACCCCTCGATGGCCAAACCCGTGAAGCGGTTCACGACCACCCGCTCGGTGGTGGCGGCTTCGGCCGCGGGGCCGGGAAAGGCCTGCGCAGCAAGGCCTACCAGCACGGCGATCAAGGCTATTCCGGGGCGAAAGCCTGTCCTGGAGCCATGACCGTTTCTTTCCTGCCGTGGTGCCGTCATAGTTGGTGCCGATAACAACCGAGTCGGGGGACACTGGGCGCAGCCTAAAGCCCTGCCTGTTGGCATCAGGTTAAGGCGGCGGCCGGGATCCGCTATCCAGAGGTTTCTTTTATGACTTTCGCATCACGCCTTGCCGCGGCGACGCTCGCCGCGCTGATGTGCTGGGCCGTGCCCGCCTCCGCACAGCAGGCGCCGCCGCCCCTGCCACCGCAACAGCAGCAGCTGCCACCGCCGCAACGCGAGCCGGGCCCCAGTACCTTTGGGCCGGACGAACTGGTCAATGCCGGGCATCGCTTCTTCGGCAACGTATCGCGCGGGCTCGCCTCGGTGATCGAGCGCGCGGTCAGCCAATGGGGCCTGCCCAACGGCTATGTGCTGGGCGAAGAAGGCTCGGGCGCCTTTGTCGCCGGACTGCGCTACGGCGAAGGCACCCTCTACACCAAGAACGCCGGCGACCTGCGGGTGTACTGGCAGGGGCCGTCGGTCGGCTTCGACTGGGGCGGCGACGGCGCCCGCACCATGACGCTGGTCTACAACCTGCCCGCGACCAACGCGATCTACCAGCGCTTCGCCGGCATCGACGGCTCCGCCTATATTATCGGCGGCTTCGGCATGACCGCGCTGACGGCCAACAACATCGTGCTGGTGCCGATCCGCTCCGGCATCGGCCTGCGGCTTGGCGCCAATATCGGCTATCTCAAATATACCCCGCGCGCGACCTGGAACCCGTTCTGACCGCGCGCCGGGATTTGCGGACGCGCTCTGGTTAGCAATTCACGTTAACGCGGCAACAGGCTGGCGTTCACCCCGTCCCCCATGGCATTGTGATTAACAATTTTCTGACGGGGAGTGACGGCCGATGATCGAACCGATCATGTATCTGGCGATCGGTTTTCTGGTCTCGATGCTGTTCGGGCTGATGATCGTGCCGCTGGTGCATAACCGCGCGGTGCGGCTGACGACCAGGCGACTGGAGGCGGCGACGCCATTGTCGATGGCGGAAATCCAGGCCGACAAGGACCAGCTGCGCGCGGAATTTGCGATGTCGGCGCGGCGGCTTGAGATGAGCGTCGACCAGCTCAAGAGCAAGACCACCAGCCAGCTCGCCGAACTCGGCAAGAAGACCGATGCGATCAACCGCATGAAGATCGAGCTTGGCGAAAAGAACGCCACGATCTTTTCGCTGGAGGCGCGCGAGAAGGCGGTCAAGGAACAGCTGCGCGCCACCGAAGAGGAATTCGCCACCAAGACCGAGGCGCTGCGGGATGCCGAAAGGGCGCTGAAGGACAAGCAGAGCGAACTCGCCGAGATCAACACCGAATTGTCCGACCGTTCGATGATGGCGGAAAGCCGCAAGGTCGAACTGGTGGCGGTGCGCACCCAGATCGACGAACTCAAGACTCGCGTCGGCGAGGCCGAAAAGGAATTTGCCGCCACGCAAGCCCGCCTCACGCAGGAGCGCAGCGAATCCGAAAAGGCTTCGCGCGAGCTTGCCGAGGCCCGCAGCCGCGTCGAGAATTTGAGCCAGCGCGTCACTGATCTGGATCGCCAGCTGATCGTCCAGGTCAAGGAGGCCGAAATGCTCGGCAACCGCGTCAACGACCTCGAAGCGCGGCTCGCGACCCAGGGCAAGATGCTGGCCGAGCGCGAGTACGAAAACAATCAGCTGCGCCAGGCAAGCACGGCTGCCGAACGCACCGCCCAGGAATTGCGTGCCGAAGTAGCGGCGTTCAACGGTGGCGGCAAATCGCCGGCGATGGAAAAACTCCGCAGCGAGAAGGCCGCGGTGGAAGAGCAGCTTCGGATTGCGCGCGACGAACGCGCCAAACTGCAGCGCGACATCAATGCGATCCAGCAGCAGGCCGAAAGCTCGTGGGCGACCGAGCGCATGGAAAATGCGCTGCTGCGCGAACGCATCAACGACATCGCCGCCGAGGTTGCAAAACTCGCGATGCAGCTCGAAGGGCCGAACTCGCCGATCGAAACCATGCTGGCCGCGGCGGATCCCGCGGTCCCGGCGAAAGCGGCAAAGCCGGTCAATGGTGCTACGGCCAACGGTGCTGCCGTGAGCGGCACCGTGCCCGAAGGCGGCGGCACCCTGGCCGAGCGCATCCGCGCGCTGCAGTCCCACGCCTCCCGCGCGCGGCAGCAGGGGGCTACGTAGCTTCTCAAGCTGCGGGTTTGCGGATTCGATTTTCAAACAGCCAAGACTGTCATTGCGAGCCAATGGGTCGCGCGAATGCGCGCCCGATGACAGGCTCTGCGAGGCAATAAGAACATCGATGTTTCGGCAACGGCGGTGAGCTGCCTCTCCCCTTGTGGGACCCCTTGTGGGAGAGGGTTGGGGAGAGGGGTCCACACGGGCGGTCTCAATGCCGCCATGCTCACATCGGCAGTCCCGATGCGGCACCCCCCTCCCTAGCCCTCCCCCACAAGGGGGGAGGGAACAGAAGCTCAGGCAGCGGCCGTCGACAATGCGCAGATTCAATTTTCAAACAGCCAAGACTGTCATTGCGAGCCAATGGGTCGCGCGAATGCGCGCCCGATGACAGGCTCTGCGAGGCAATAAGAACATCGATGTTTCGGCAACGGCGGTGAGCTCCCTCTCCCCTTGTGGGAGAGGGTTGGGGGGAGAGGGGTCCACACGGGCGGTCTCAATGCCGCCATGCTCGCATCGGCAGTCCCGATGCGGCACCCCCCTCCCTAGCCCTCCCCCACAAAGGGGGGAGGGAACAGAAGCTCAGGCAGCGGCCGTCGACAATGCGCAGATTCAATTTTCAAACAGCCTGCCATCGCGATGACACCGACTTTTTCTGCTCCCCTCCCCCCGCGAAGCGGCGGGGAGGGAAGGGGCTTACGTGACACAGCTTCGCGATCTCGCCGCGCGTTTCGCGCGAGTTTTGCAATTGACGTCGCGCCCCTGAACGTCAGAGGGCGCAGGGAATGCCGGGCGCCTGATGCGCCCGCAGCCTTGTGTGCAAAGTGATAAAAGCACACAAGCATAGTCACCACGGTCACGCCGGAACACCCGACATTCCCCGCGCAATGGTTTTAACAGCTTATTCCGAGCTCTCCCCGGTGACCGGGCTCTTTTGCCACCGTCGCCTGCGCTTCTTCTCGCAGACTTGACACCAGCGTCGGGGTGTCAGGACCACACGTCTTCGCCGTCCGCAAGCCGCGCGCTCGTCAGGAGCGTTGCTTGCGTCCACCGCATCCCGTCCCGCGTTGGTGACGTTGCGCAACGCCCCTCTGTGGGACAGGACGGCGCGAGTTCTAGATTTGATTTGCCCGACGGCCAAAGCGAAATATTTTTGCGGGCGGGGCTGGACAGACAGGCTGGACGGGCAAGTCACTGATTTGCCCGTCGGGCAAATCACCTTGATCGATTACCGGCAAATCGCACAGAGCGCGCGAGTCATACCAGCGGCCATCATCTCGGACTCGTCATGCCCGCACTTGTTGCGGGCATCCACGCCTTCGAAGCCGCGCCGCGTCGAAGACGTGGATGGCCGGGACGAAGCCCGGCCATGACGATGTGGATGGGTCAATGCCAACGACCGTTGGTATCACACGCCTTCATCATGCCTGATCCAGCCGGATCAGCGCCGTTTCAATCCGGCGCGGAAAGCGACGCATGGGAACGGCGGAAGTGGGCGCGGGGTCGATGATCCGGCGCACCCCGTCTGCTCAACTTGCACCCCTGAGCCTGCACGACGTATGGCAGGTCACGGTGCTGCCCCTCAGGCAGGATTTGCAAACATCGACACACTCACTCAGGCGCTTCGCATCATAATTCGTATAATGCTGAGCGATGCAGGAGCGTTGCTGATCGGTGTATTCAACCTCCTGCGAGCACGACGGGAGACCGGCGGCCGCCGCAACCAAAAGAATGAGGCTCTGCAGCTGCACAGTGCGTCCCCCGCTCCCCCGACCATTAGTCGCGCCGGTGTTTGCCCGCGTCAATCCTTCCAACACCAAATGCTCGCGGCGGTTCCGCCGCCCTGGGTCTGTTGCGTCGCGGCGTTCTAGTCTATGGCCTCGACGCAACGGAACGCCTCGCCAATACAAAGCGACCTCTCCCGGCGGGAGGGGCAACGCAAACGGCCTGCGGCTTTACAGCATCGCTTGACACCACGGCCCCGCACTCCGTAAATCGCGGCTTCTGACGACGTGCCTTGTCGATCCGGCGCCGAGTTCCGGGGCTTTTGACAATGCACGAAAATCCCGGGCGCATAGCTCAGCGGGAGAGCGTTCCCTTCACACGGGAGAGGTCCAAGGTTCGATCCCTTGTGCGCCCACCAGAACCGTCAGTGAAATCAGATACTTTTTGAATTGATCCGGGCCGACACCAACCCTTTGTTGGCATGTGCACGCAGAACAGAGCACGGAATGGCGTGCAATCGCGTGCAAAAATCCGTGCAGTCGGTTCGTGTGATGTTCCCAAAAACGACCCCGGCGCGGGGGACAACTGGAGCGACACCTTGAAGTCTCAAAGAGCACGGCCCCGCCTTGCGGCTAGGGGGCTAGGTGTAGGCAGGACCGTGCAGAGTCACGGACCAGCGCGGCCGACGTGACATAACAACGGGGGCTATGAGAATTTGTTCCCACGACCCACGCTGCCCTATACTGCCAGCCTGAATTTCCGGCGCTTGGCCAGAACGGGCACCATTGCCGGCATTCATCGATAGGACAGCAACGCTGGCTTGAACCGCATCATCGCTGGTGACAGCATTCGGGCCATCGGGGATCGTTGGCCCCGACACATTGGCAACGCACGCGCGCCTCATTGAGGCCGTGCGTCCCATGGCAAGGCAGGCACGGCTACGTTCGACACCGCTCGACGCAGCACACCTCCACGCAACGAAACGCAACGGCGAGCCGTCGGCTAACCCCGGCGGCTCTTGCGTGTGACGAATCCGGCGAGCCGCTTTATCTGTTCCGGTTTACCGCAGAGAGCTTCAAGCACCTGGATCGGCAGAGGGTCCAATCGCGAGCCTGATCACTCGGATTCGCAAGTCGCCCACTTTTGGCAGCAAGCGCCTTGCAAATCAGACGCTCGATAGGGCCGCTCGGTGCTTCTCGCCTTTAGGACCTCTTGGCCTCATCTTCCTTCTTTTTCTCCGCGGCCAAATACTCCGCTTCTGACGGCAACTTATCGTAATCGGGCTTGTATTTATTTTCCTCATACTTTGATCGCGGGATCGGAATGTTGCCGGTTCCGTAATCGACCTGCACCCATCCTTCATCGCTACGAAACATCCCGATGGGCATCGCCCTGCTCCCTGCATTGCTTCAAGCATAGCACAGCTTGCCACAGGATTGCGGCGGCCTGTCAATCAACGCGTATTGGTAGCCCCAACCAGTAGATCAAAACAAAGCGAGACTTCGCTTCCGATCGGGAGTACACGTGTTGCATCATCGCCCCGCCAGCGGCTTCTATCGGTGACAGAGAGTGAATCTCACTCCCGCCTCTTGAGGGAGAACCGCGATGGCTTCGTATGATCATTACAGTCAAGAACTGAACGCACAATTGGGGCGAGCAGCCACGCGAGGGATGTCGCACGTTCTTATTAACGCGCGGGAGCTGCATTCTTCACTCGGTGACTTTCCTAGTGCGAACGAAAAGATGGTCTCGTGTCGTTTTGCGATGCGAACTGAAATAAAGCCCGGTGACGTTCTATTGGTCGCAGAGGACAATGCGGCGGGCATGACTGTGCGCTACGTACTGCCACGCACGGCACACTGACCGCATGGCCAAACTATCTCAATTTTCGATTGTTACTTACGAGCGTCGACCGGGACATTGGCGCGCGGCCATAACCCCTTGTGCGCATTCTGGACTTTTCATACGAGGTAAGACGACAACCAGCTTTGTGACGCCGGAAGACTCCGCATCCGAGCCTGACGCCAAGTTTGCAGCCGAAAAGATTATCGGGAATCTGTGATACCTGCTTCATTAAATTCGGTACCGGACAGACAGCCCCTCATCGTTAGATTAGGTTCCATAGATCACCGCCGCTTCCGGCTTTTATCGGTAACTGAGAGTTCGGTAGTACTCCCGCCCCATCAGCGTGAGCGCTCAATGCCAAAAAATTCCCCGCCTCCTACCTGCTCGAAGCGCGGCAAGCCGAAACACTTCATGCTCGTCAAAACCGGCGGCCGTAAATTCCGTTGCATCAACTGCGACGTGCCCGATCCTCTACAACTGCCGGCCCTAACAAAGCTCATCATCGGCGAATTACGTCGTCCTGAGTAGCGCGTTCCGGGTCGAGTACAGTTATTTAAACCTTGACCGCCGCCATCGTAACCACGCTCATGTCGTTGTGACGCACCGACCCCGTGTGCCCGTTATCCCACTCAATGGTGACACCACTCCAAGCCGTCTCGACAACCGTGCCAAGATCGGCCGCGCTCGCCTGCCAGCAAACACGGTCGCCAACTTTGAGTAATCTGGATTGGCCGCCGGTCATTTCCACCACTGACGCAAATTATCAGGCGTGTCGGCGCTCACGGTAGCAAGTTTCACGGCTTCGTCTCGCGTTCTTGTTGTCTTCTCGGGTCCATTCGGCATCTTTATAACCAACCACTCGCCGCGAAGATCGTCAGGCAATGGGAACGCGACATCGAACGTGGCGAGTTTGCCGGCCGGGCGAGCCCGACCTTCGCGAGGGCCGTCGTCGGCTGCCTGAACTCCGGTGGCTAAGGCTCCGGCTAAACAACTATCGGCATCTCGTCGAATGTCGTCTCCTTATATTGACGCCCTGACGCTTTCTTTCGGACGCCGCCCCACTGCTTGAAAAAGAACGCCGTTCCTGCATCCCGGGACAACGTCTCGATCTCGTCCACCCATTCCTTAAGCATCGGCCGGGATCGCGGTCCGCTTTCACCACCGACGATCGCCCAATGGATGTCCGTGAGATCGGCTGCGGCAACCGATCCCAGCAGCGGCTCGAACGATATAAAACGGACTGTGGCCCGAACCTTCCGCAGGTCGTCGATGCGATCGAGATAATCCGCGCACTCGACGCTCGCCCCCAACCAGACGTTTTTGAGAACCGACAATGACGCCGTGATTTCCGCCATGCGATCAGGCCGCTTGGTGAGAATCTGATAGGTATGCTGCGGTGTTGCCTCCATCACCGACCAGACCTCGGCAATGAAGTCGGTCGTCACCGCCTCATGAAACAGATCGGACATCGAATTGACAAAAATCCGCCGGGGCTTTTTCCATCCGCCTGGGATATCGAGTGCCGTACGATCGAGCCGCACCTTACCCGTCCACTTCGACCGGCCCCCGCTCTTGCGGGTCAGGCCCTTATATTTGCTCATACCCATGGCATCGAGCCGCGCAGCCATCCGCATCGCGTAGCAGTTAGTGCATCCAGGCGAAAGCACAGTGCAGCCGGCAACCGGATTCCAAGTCGCATCGGTCCATTCGATCGAGGTATCAGCCATCATCCCTCACAATAGTCGACCCTGAACGTCGACGTTCCTGATGTCGTTCCAAAGTTTATGTCCTAGCTCATGAGCACTCACGAACACCAGCCAGTAAAGACGCTGTCCGCGCGTCGCGGACACCAGCTCGATTCCTTCCGCTGGTGACTTACCCAGCTCGCGAATGAGGCCGAGCCAATGGTGCAAGAGATACGTCCGGACGGCCTGATCGTTGCGATTTGAATCAAGGTTCTCGCGCCAGCCAGGCATGAACGCGTCGAGGATGCGGCCGTCTTCCAGGTAGCGCCTTAAATTGCGCTGCAGGTCAAAGATGCTGACGTGGATCAGCATGTCCATTCTTGGCAGGTTTGCGAGCCGCCGGATGATCGAGAACGGCAAATTTTCGAGATTGAAGGGATCAAGAAAGGCGAAATGGAGTCCATCGGGATTTAACGCGTAGACAATGCGGTCGACGACCCTCTCGGCCGGCTCCCAATAGTAGTTCGCCGCGCCACCGAGGACGGCTATCCTTTCGCCAAGCGCAACGATATTTTCTTCGTCAATGTCGTTGAAGTGCAAATCGGAGAACGGCGTGCGACTTTGCCGAGCAGCCTTGAAGGCGACCAGCGGACTTCCGTCGATAAACTCGCCGGTATCCTCAAGCTGCGAGCGGCCAGGCCCCGCGAACAATTCGATATATGCCGCGCCGCCGCTGCCTCTCGGCGGCAGGAACTTGGCGCGCGCACTTCGATAGGCATCGATGTATCTTTTGAGGCGTTCGTGCTTTTCTGCAGCCCACGGACCGACGATGCTAGCCACCACGCCATCTATCGGATCGATCGCTTTTTTCGCCACGATATCGCCCCCGTCCGAGCATCGTAGCACGTCACCACAATTCACTACCGGCGGTTGCGAAGAAACTGCGGAGATCGGTTAATCTCTTGGCTAACCAGTTGAAAACCCGAGGGTACGCGTTCCTTTCACACGGGAGAGGTCCAAGGTTCGATCCCTTGTGCGCCACCAATGCTACCGCCGTTGCAATGTGCACTGGCTCGACCCCCCCTGTCAGCCGGAATAGGTCTTAAATCTTCCCGCGCATAGGCGTGCGAAACAGCATGCATCAATTCACAGACTTCCGATTCCATAAACTCATTCGCAACGATCAACGCCTTCACGGCGTCGCGGGCGTTGCCGCCACACGCCGCGATGGCCTGGTCCGTTGCGACTTCGAGGCGGTCCGGTTCTAGCTCTGGCTGGCTTTCGGGATCGGCTGGCATTGCTGTCGCCTGTTGATGGACGGCTGCGATAATGTTCTCTTTTTGTTCTTGCTGTCAATCTGTTCGCAACCGGAACCGGGTGCTGGCCTTACTTCCGGCCGCAGCGGCCTAATTTGAAATAGAGGGTGGGCCTGTTTTGAAATTGGGCCGAACTGATCGTGATCTAGCTCAAGGTATTTAGTCCGCTGAGAACGAAACGAGGCCGAGTCCTGTCCGTATTCAAGTCCCGCGTCCCAGGTTGATTTTCAGACGGTCCTGATTTGAATTTCTGCAGGTTGCGGCAAAAGTTAACACACCCCTAAAATGTTCTCCGTAGAACTACGTGGAGCGGCCTCAAATTTTTTCTGCAGTGAATCTGCTCTCAACCGAAATCGGGTGCGGCCCGTATTTAAGCCTCAGTGTCCTAAGTAGAATCCGGAAATGTCCTGATTTGAATTGCCGATACCGGACGGGAGTAGCCCCGCAAAATTACGGTGCCAGGATTGGATGGCTGCTGGCCGAAATGGTCACGAATAGGTCAGCCATACTTTCGTTATCCTGCATCGATGGTGCAGGAACGCTGGTTCGCCGTGACGATCGTTTGCCTGGGCGTCCTGACGGTGGCGCTGGTCGCGGCTGCCTTGTTCTGGCATTGAGATCAAGCCGCATCGAGGCCGCCTCAGTTGGCGGCCTCTTTCATTCGGGTCCTTCAGACCTGGTCGCCGTTCCCAGCGTGCAGGTTCGGGAACAAGAACAGCAGCGGAAGCGCGAGCGGCCCGATCAAGGCGGCAATCCACGCCCAGTTTCTGAAACGGCGTCCGCGACGCTCGGCAATCCGGCCCGCCAGATATATCGAACCGATCAATGCGACGAAGAGATAGGCGTCCATGATGCACGCTCCAACGCTGGCTTGCGCCGCATATAACTTGGAGTTGGTTGCGCTGCGCTTGGCCGTCAAGACCCCTTCAATTCAAACCTGGAAACCAATACCAACGGTCGTTGGCATTAACCCATCCACATCGTCATGGCCGGGCTTCGCCCGCCTTCGCTGAAGCTTCAGCGGACTAACACTGGAAGCCCGGCGAAGCCTCTTGACCGTCGAAGTCCGCCTTCGGACGAAGGCGGTTGGCGTAGCCGGGTCCCGGCTATCCACGTCTTCGACGCGGCGCGGCTTCGAAGGCGTGGATGCCCGCATCAAGTGCGGGCATGACGAGTCGGAGATTATGGCCGTCGGTATTAGATGCCGAGAATCCAAACCGCGATGATGGTTGCGAGCACGGCGAGGCCGGAAATCGTCCAGCCCGTCACATAGACCGCGCCATCGGTTTCAGGCCGGTCCACCATCGTATCGTGCCAGTGGGTCATGACAGCCTCCTGGAGAGTGCCTCTGGTCGTTAAGTCTCCGCCAGCGGCCCAAGGTTCAAACAGATTAATCGCTGGCCCGGCTGCCGGTTCCATTGCTGCACTGCGCCAGGGCGTTCATTTGGCGGGAAGCGGGGTACCGGCGGTGCGAACCAGTCTGTCGGCTTTGTTCAGGACGTAGCTGTTGTCAGGCTGCGGCCTGGCAAAGAAGCCGAACGCCACGAACGCCGTGCAAAACAGCAATCCCACCAGCATGACCTTGCGGTAGGTGCGCCTGTCGGCGTTGTGGAATGAACTGGACATGGTCCATCCCAACCACCCGCCGACCAGCCGCGCAATCGGAGTAGCGTTTTAACCTTGCCAGTGAAGGTTACTCGCGCGTGCGCATTTGAACAAAACTCTCCGGATCAGGCTCCAGACCTCAATCAGGCGCAAACGAATCTGTCATGAACAACCATCAACCAGCACCAGATTACTGGTTGTGGTTCGATGCCGGATGGCGAGCAGGTCTTGAAATTCCGGATCGGCCAGGAAAGCTGTCGCGTTTTGGCGAGCAGGAAATTCCAATATGACCATTCTCTGAGGTCGCCAATCGCCTTCCATTGGTATGGGTTCCGCACCCTGAACAATGTACTTGCCGCCATGCTTTTTTATGAATGAAGGCACTTTCTCGATGTACTCCCTGAACGATTCAAAATCATGAATCGTGAAATCCAGTACAAGATATGCCTTCATGGCTGGCTCCTTGTAATGGGCGCGCGCCCGGTTGGTTGTTCGGCATCAAAGGCTCGACCGCCGTCTATGGATGGTGTGAACGCGATCCTCATCTGAGAACCTCCGAAGCTGTCAGCCCAGTCCCAAACCTGCATCCTTCAGCCGCCCGGCGAACCACGCCGACAGCGGCCCGTCTATCGCGCCGCCGACATAGACGTCGGAGACAACGCTTTTCCTGCCCAGCACCAGATAGACTCCGATCCAGTAGGCGAACCACAGATGCGGATCGGTCAGCGCGCGCAGCTTGTGGCGGTCGTGCTCGGGCGGCTGATGATTGCTGGCTTTCCGCACCTCGATTGCGAGCAGGTTATTGGGAATCTCGCGCTGGTGCACGACGATATCGGGATAGACCGATTTCCCCAGCGCGTCGTCGGTCGAGACGATGGTGCCGTGCGGCAGCCGCAGCGTCCGCTCGCCGAGCCGGTTGTAGTCGCAATCGGTCTCCCATCCCGGAAACTGCTTTTCGACATGCACCGCCAGCCGGTGCGTCAGCGTGCGCTCGCCGAGATCCTTCTCAAGCAGAAAGGTCTCGTGCGCATAGAATTCCCCGAGCGCGGTGACGATTTTGTTCAGCTCGGTTTGCATTTGGCCCCGACTTTACTGCTTCGTCATGGCCGGGCTTCGTCCCGGCCATCCACGTCTTTTTCGCTGAGGTGCAATCAAGGAAAGCAAGACGTGGATGCCCGGGTCAGGCCAGGTCAGGCCCGGGCATGACGAGAGCGTGCGAACGATCCGACGCGCACCCTCACATCTGCACTTCGATCAGCCGCGGGCCTTTTTCCGGAATCGCCTCCGCCAGCGCCTTGACGAATTCGTCGGCGGTGGTGACCGCGCGCCCGGCAACGCCCATGCCCCTGGCGAGCGAAACCCAGTCGAGCGTCGGGCGGTCGATCCTGAGCATGTCGAGCGCGCGCTGGCCGGGCTCGCCGGCGCCGACGCCGTCGAACTCGCCACGCAGGATCTGATAGATGCGGTTGGCGAACACGATGGTGGTGACGTTGAGGCCTTCTCTCGCCTGGGTCCACAGCGATTGCAGCGTGTACATCGCGCTGCCGTCGCCGACCATGCAGATCACCTTGCGGTCGGGGCACGCTACCGCCGCCCCGGTTGCGACCGGCGTCGAAAATCCGATCGAGCCGCCCATGTTCTGCAGCCAGTCGTGCGGAGGCGCGGCCGCCGTCGGCGGAAAGAAGCCGCGGCCGGTGGTGATGGATTCATCGACCACGATGGCATTTTCCGGAATCGCCATCGCGATCGCCTGCGCGATCGAGGCATGGGTCAACGCGCCGGTCGGCCTGGTCAGTTCCATAGGCTTCTGCGGCTTGACGTCCTGCGGCCGGGCGCCGAGCGCATCCGCCAGCGCCTCCAGCGCCGCGACCGAGTTCTCGCCCCATGCCGTCAGGCGCTCGACCTCGCAACCCTCGGGCTTGAGCATGCTCGGCTTGTTCGGATAGGCAAAGAACGCGACGGGATCGTTGGCTTCGACCAGGATGATGTTCCTGAAGTCCTTGAGCAGCGGCAGCGCCTGCTCGATCACATAGGGAATCCGGTCGATCGAGAAGCGCCCGCGCCCGCGCGCCATGCGCGGATGATAGGTCTGGCCCATCACCTTGCAGCCGGTCTTGCCGGCGATCTGCTGCGCCAGCGCCAGCCCCTGCTCGGTCAGCGCGCTGCCGGTGATCAGAAGCAGGTTTTGGGTGCCGCCGCCGTGCAGCACCTTCGCGGCCTTGTCCACGGCACCTTGCGAAAAGCCGGGGCGCTGGCTCGGCACCGGCACCTCTGCGATGCCGTCGGCCTCGTTCCAGGCGGTGTCGGCGGGCAGGATCAGGGTCGCGATCTGCGGCGGCGAACTTTTGGCCGCGGCAATCGCGGCCGCGCCGTCGGCGGCGACCGATTTGGCGTTCGGCGAGGTGCGTACCCATTCCGACATCGGCCGCGCCAGCCCCTCGATATCCGAGGTCAGCGGCGCGTTGTAGCCGATGTGGTGGACCGCATGCTGGCCGACGATGTTGACGATGCCGGAATGCGCCTTCCTGGCGTTGTGCAGATTGGCAAGGCCGTTGGCGAGGCCGGGGCCGAGATGCAGCAGCGTCGAAGCCGGCGTGCCCTTCATGCGGAAATAGCCGTCGGCGGCACCCGTCACCACGCCCTCGAACAGGCCGAGCACGCAGCGCATGCCCTCGACCCGGTCAAGGGCAGCGACAAAATGCATCTCGGAGGTGCCGGGATTGGCGAAGCAGACGTCAACGCCGCCCGCCACCAGGGTCCGCACCAGACTTTCCGCACCATTCATCCGTTCCACTCCCGTTCGCGATCTCTGTTTGGGTTCCCCGCAGATCAATCATTCCCGGCGCCTTTCGTCAAAGGGTCCGCCGGCATTGCTGCCAGTCTCCGTCATTCCGGGATGGTGCGTTAGCACCAGACCCGGAATGACAGCGTCGTCTTTTTTTAACCGCGGCATTTGAAAATCGCCGACCTCACGGGCTCGTTGCTTGCGAAATCGCGCCGATTGTGGCCTGTCTCGCGGCAACCATCGATTTTCGCGGGGAACAATATGATGCGGGCGTTTGCTTTGCTGATTGCAGCAGTGACAGTGCTGGCCGGCGCCGGCGAGGGGCGGGCGCAAGGGTTCCCGGGCCTGGACAGGGGCGATATCTTCGGCGGCGGTCCCTATTTCGGCCGCGGCGGCTCAAGCCCGATCCCGCGGCAGACCGTGAGCTTTGCAGGCCAATATGCGCCCGGCACCATCCTGATCAACACCGCCGAGCGGAGGCTCTATCTGGTGCTCCCCAACGGCCAGGCGCTGCGTTACGGCATCGGCGTCGGCCGCGACGGTTTTCGCTGGAGCGGGGTCCACCGCATCTCCGCGAAAAAGGAATGGCCGGGCTGGACCCCGCCGTCGCAGATGCTGGCGCGGCGCCCCGACCTGCCGCGCCACATGGCCGGCGGCATCGACAACCCGCTCGGCGCGCGCGCGATGTATCTGGGGTCGACGCTGTATCGGATTCACGGTTCCAACGAGCCCGAGACGATCGGCCAGGCGGTCTCTTCCGGCTGCTTCCGCATGACCAATGACGACGTCACCGATCTCTATAATCGCGTCGCCGTCGGCACCACCGTGGTGGTGAAGAATTAGGCGCTTACGCGGCGTCAACGCCATACGTCGTCCCGACGAACGCCGGAACCCCCGCGTGAGCGCTTGCACTCATCGCGACGCCGCGGCGGTTGTTTTGGGAGACGCGGCTTGACGGCTTTCGCGCAACAACTAAAGCCTGTGGTTATGGGTCCTTAGCTTTCGCGGGGACGACGAGGTTGCTACCAAACGATGAGCCGATCCTCACATTTTTGGATAGCCGCGATCGCTCTGGAAGCGATCGCATTCGGCCTTGTCTTCTCGCCGCGACCGGCTTCCGCGGAAATTCCCACGATCGCCTCGCGCCAGCACGCGGAAAAGAAAACCTTCACCGACAGCGAGATCATCGACGGCTTCCTGAAGACCGCCTTCGGCGCCGAATATCATCTGGCCGGCCGGGTCGACCGCATCCGCAAATACGACACGCCGGTGCGGGTGTTCGCCGACGGCAACCCTCCGGACCGCAAGGCGCAGCTGGCGAAAGTCGTGGCCGACATCGGCCAGCGCGTCGCCCATCTCGACATCGCCATGGCCGAGACCAGCGAGGCCGCCAACATCGTCGTCAAGCTGGTGCGCGACCGCGATCTCTATCGCACCATCACGACCTTCTACGGCAGCGAGCGGGCGCGCGAGATCAGGACCTCGCTCGATCCGCAATGCCTGTCCGGCTTCCGCAAGAACGAGCGATATGAAATCGAGCACTCCGACGTCATTCTCACGGTCGACAATGGCGATTTCATCTTCCTCGACTGCGCCTATGAGGAACTGCTGCAGTCGCTGGGGCCGATCAACGATACAACTTCGGTGCCCTGGACCATGTTCAACGACAATGTGTCGATGGGATTTTTCGACGTCTACGACCAGTACATCATGAACCTGCTGTACGACCCGCGCATCAAGGCCGGCATGACGGTGGCCGAGGTCAAGGCGGTGCTGCCCGAGGTGCTCGCCGACGTCCGGGTGTGGGTGAAAAAGATCAACGACCTGCCGGAATGATCAGAGCTTTGTGCCGGAATGACAGATCGATTTGAGCGCGGCCCATTCCTCCGCCGTCAATAGCGGCGGGCCGCTCGGCGGCCGGTCCTCATTGCTCATGCGCGCCAGGCGATCTTCGCTCAGCGGATGACCCGCCAGAAACGACAGGCCGTTGTCGGCCTGTTTTCCAGTGACGCGAAACATCAATTCGCCCATCGGCTTCGGCGAGCGGCCGAGCCGGTGCATCACATCGATCGAGAACGTATCGGCATTTTGCTCCGCCTCGCGCGAATAGGACGCCGTCACAAAGGAGCGCGAGGCAAAGATCAGGGCGCCGGAGCCGGTGATGTCGCCGAACAACAACCCGATCAGGAACGAGGTGCCGCCATTGTAGATCAGGTTGCGCATGGAATCGCGATGGCTGAGATGGCCGAACTCGTGGGCCAGAACGCCGGCAATCTCGTCGGGGCTTTCCGCTTTGGCCAGCAAGCCATCGAACAAAAAGACCTTGCCGCCGGGCAGCGCGAAGGCGTTGGGAACCGGCGTCGACAACACGGCGGACTGGATCGAGGTATCCATGCCCGCCGATTCGCGAAGGGTGTTGACCAGCCTGGTGAAGGCGGCTTGCCCAGCGGCATTGTCGCAGACCTTGCCGCCAAACATGGTCTTGACCTGCCCCTCCGCGACATCGCCGAGCCGCCGCTCGAAGGCCTGCGGCACCAGCGGCGTCAGGCGATCCGCGGCAAGCGGGACGCCGAACAGAACCACGGCGACGATTGAAACCGCGGCTGCGAGCGACCAGCCCACGATTCTCGCGATGCCGTGGCGGCCGGGGAAATTCCGGTCCAGTTCGGTGCAGCGGCGGATCAGTTCGGCGGCAACAGCAGCGTCGCGGATCTCCAGCCGCGCCAGCGCGGGTGCGGTCAGACAGGTCAGGCGAAGCGTCCCGGACGGACTGTCGGCGCGGCGGATGTCGGCATAGGACCACGCCGCAAGCGTGCGTGCATCGCCGTTGATTTCAAGCCGGTCCTTGAACCCAAGCGAGACGGCGCGGCGGCGGCTCGATGTTCCGTCGAAATAAATCGCCGGACCGCCGGGTCCATCGCTCATGAGCTAGAACCCCGCGACATCGAGACCATCGGCAAAGCCCTCGCCGAGCGCATTCGCCAGTTCCCCCCTTGCGGAAACGTTCGCTGCCGCCTCGATGCCCTCTAGATGGGTCGAGGCAAGCACCCTCACCCAGATGTCGCGCACAAGATAGATCCGCATCACCACATTGATCGCGAGCACAAACACCAGATAGCCGATGCCGGCCGCTATCCAGAGCGGGATGCTCCTGGTGAACACCAGCGGATGAAAGAACTGATTGAGCGGCGCTCCGCTCATGCTGGCGAGCAGAACGGCACAGAGGCCCAGATAGGCGGCGAACACGACCGCCAGCAACAGGATCCAGCCGATGACTTTCCAGTACAGGCCGATCAGCGCGCCGCGCCGCAAGCGTCGATTCCAGACGCACGCCGCCGAACCGGATACCCGAGAGCCACCAGCGCCATTGCACCGCCCTGAACGCGCCATAGACAAAGGGCGCCAGCGGAAACACGTAGAGCGAGATCGGCGCCAGCGGCCACAGCCACCAGCCGCGCTTGAAGAAGTCCCAGCCACGCCCCTCGAAACTGCCTTGCAGGTCGCCGTAATAGGAATGCCGCATCTTGTAACGCTCCAGCGCCGCGTCGCGCCATGGCAGGGCGAGGCCGAGGGTGAGCACCACCAGCACGCCCCACAGCGCCGCCCGCGCCGCATAGGCCCAGCCCGAACCGCTCATCCAGAACCGCACGCCGCGCCACACCGTGCGCGTCAGGCGATAGCGCCGCGCCCGGTAGATCGCGAATTGTCCGAACAGGTAGAAGAATGCGATCAGGGGAAAGCTGGCGAATGCCTTGAAGCGTTCCGCTTCGAGGCCGGCCAGGAAGTAGGCGAGATACACCGGCACGATGATCGCAAGCGCGATCAAAAATCCGATCAGCAATTCCTTGCCGCGCCCGGTATATTCGGCCGCATCGCCGTCGATCAGGGTGTTCGACCACAGATGGCGGCGGATGTCGGTGGCAAGCCAGAACCGGTAGAAGCCGACGGTGACGAGCTCCAGGCCGGCGCCGCGCGTCACCAGCCGTCGAAATTCACCGCGGTCGCCGGAAAACGACACCGAGCCCGGCAGCGCCGGCGGCGCGACAATCATCTGGTTCATCGATCAATTCCACAAAAAAACAGGCGGAACGATATTATGGACCAGTATTTGTCGCTCGAACGTTAATTCCGTTCGAACAAACCTAGGCAGATTTCTCGAACAACTCCCGCCCGATCAGCATGCGCCGGATTTCGCTGGTGCCGGCGCCGATCTCGTAGAGCTTTGCGTCGCGCAACAGCCGCCCGGTCGGATAGTCGTTGATATAGCCGTTGCCGCCGAGCAGCTGGATGGCGTCGAGCGAACATTGCGTCGCCTTCTCCGAGGCATAGAGGATGGCGCCGGCCGCGTCCTCGCGCGTGGTCTCGCCGCGGTCGCAGGCCTTGGCCACCGCGTAGACATAGGCGCGCGACGCATTCATCGTGGTGTACATGTCGGCGATCTTGCCCTGCACCAGCTGGAAACTGCCGATCGGCTGGCCGAACTGCTTGCGCTCGTGCACATAGGGCATCACCACGTCGAGGCAGGCCTGCATGATGCCGAGCGGACCCGCCGCCAGCACCGCGCGCTCGTAGTCCAGACCCGACATCAGCACGTTGACGCCGCGGCCGACCTCGCCCAGCACGTTTTCTTCCGGCACCTCGCAATTCTCGAACACCAGTTCGCCGGTGTCGGAGCCGCGCATGCCGAGCTTGTCGAGCTTTTGCGCGGTGGAAAATCCCTTCATGCCCTTTTCGATGATGAAGGCGGTGATGCCGCGCGGGCCGGCAGCAGGATCGGTCTTGGCATAGACCACCAGCGTCTCGGCGATCGGACCGTTGGTGATCCACATCTTGCTGCCGTTGATGACGTAGCGGTCGCCCTTTTTCTCGGCGCGGGTCGACATCGACACCACGTCGGAGCCAGCGCCGGGCTCCGACATCGCCAGCGCCCCGACATGGTCGCCGGAAATCAGTTTTGGCAGATATTTCCGCTTCTGCGCCTCGCTGCCGTTACGCCTGAGCTGGTTGACGCAGAGGTTGGAATGCGCGCCATAGGACAGGCCCACCGCCGCCGAGGCGCGCGAGATTTCCTCGACCGCGATGCAGTGCTCGAGGTAGCCGAGCCCCGATCCGCCATACTCCTCCTCGACGGTAATGCCGTGCAGGCCGAGCGCGCCGAGTTTCGGCCACGAGATCCCTGGGGAATTGATTGCTCTTGTCGATTTCGCCGGCCCGCGGCGCGATCTCGTGGCTCGCGAAATCATGCACGGTCTCGCGAATCGCATCCGCGGTTTCGCCGAGATCGAAGTTGAACATCCGATGCGCGTTGGGGATCATGTTGGGCGGCCTCCGGGCCAAAATCTGCTGTTTCTCGGTTACAGCCTTATGCTTTGAAAATCAGCTTGTCACGGGCGGAAGATGCCGAGAAGGGGGCGTCGGGGCGGATCGCCCCGAGGCGGCGCGCACGATCCGGCGGAATGCTTCAAACTGCCGCTTGCTCCGGCGCCCGCGACAGGATGTAATTCGGGGCAATAACCGCCCTCCCGACACACCTCAAGGAGGGGACCATCAAGGGAGCAGCCCGATGCACGGGACGATCGATACCGTTGAAGACCTCGAATCAAGAAGGCCGCGCGCGAGCACGCCTATTCCGCGCCGCTGGCGGAGCTCAATCCCGGCGATCCCGAATTGTTTCGCTCCGATACGTTCTGGCCCTATTTCGACCGGCTGCGCGCCGAAGATCCCGTGCATTACTGCAAGGACAGCATGTTCGGGCCGTACTGGTCGGTGACCAAATACAACGACATCATGGACATCGATACCAACCATGCGGTGTTCTCGTCGGCCTCCATGCTCGGCGGCATCACCATCCGCGACATCGACCCCGACCTGCGCCGCGAAAGCTTCATCGCCATGGACCAGCCGCGCCACGGCGCGCAGCGCAAGACCGTGTCGCCGATGTTCACCCCGACCCATCTGGACCAGCTCGCGATCAGCATCCGCCAGCGCTCGGCCGAGTGTCTCGACAACCTGCCCGTCAACGAGGTGTTCGACTTCGTCGATCGGGTCTCGATCGAACTGACCACCCAGATGCTGGCGGTGCTGTTCGACTTCCCCTGGGAGGACCGCCGCAAGCTGACGCGCTGGTCCGACGTCGCCACCACGATTCCCGGCCCCGACGGCGTGGTCCCGACCGAGGAAGCGCGGATGGCCGAACTCGGCGAATGCGCGGCCTATTTCGGCGAACTGTGGAAGGACCGCATCAACCAGCCGCCGAAGAACGATCTATTGTCCATGATGGCGCACAGCGAGGCCACGCGCGACATGGACCCGAAGAATTTCCTCGGCAATCTGATCCTGTTGATCGTCGGCGGCAACGACACCACCCGCAACACCATGAGCGGCAGCATCTACGCCCTGAACAAGCACCCGGACCAGTACCGCAAGCTGCGCGAGAATCCTGATCTGCTCGACAGCTGTGTGCCGGAGGTGATCCGCTGGCAGACGCCGCTGGCGCATATGCGCCGGACCGCGCTCGAGGACATCGAGTTCCGCGGCAAGCCAATCAAGAAGGGCGACAAGGTGGTGATGTGGTACGTCTCGGGCAACCGCGACGAAGAGGCCATCGAGCGTCCCTACGAATTCATCATCGACCGCGCCCGGCCGCGCACCCACATCTCCTTCGGCTTCGGCATCCACCGCTGCGTCGGCATGCGGCTCGCCGAACTGCAGCTGAAGATCGTCTGGGAGGAAATCATGAAGCGCTTCGACAATATTGAGGTGGTAGGCCCGCCCAAGCGGGTGTATTCCAGCTTCGTGAAGGGCTACGAGACCTTGCCGGTCCGTATCGCCGGCTAGAGCATGATCCGGAAAAGTGGAGACCGGTTTTCCGAAAAGATCATGCTCAAACAGAAAGAGGCTCTGTAAGCGCTAGACGAAAAGAATGCGCGCAAGCCAGGGTCTTGCCGGCAAACACTCATTTTGGGACGGCCAACGATGAACATCCAGACATCCGTGCGAGCCGACAAGGCTGAGCTTCTGCGCCTGGCGCGGGAGCAGGCCTATTCAACGCCCCTGAAGGATTTTCATCCGGGCGCGCCAAAACTGTTCCAGAACGATACGCTGTGGCCCTGGTTCGAGCGGCTGCGCAAGGAAGAGCCGGTGCATTACTGCACCAACTCGCCGATCGAGCCCTATTGGTCGGTCACCAAATATAACGACATCATGCATGTCGACACCAATCACGGCATCTTTTCGTCCGACGTCTCGCTTGGCGGCATCTCGATCCGCGACGTGCCGCCCGGCTATGACTGGCCGAGCTTCATCGCGATGGACCAGCCGCGGCACTCTGCCCAGCGCAAGACGGTTTCGCCGATGTTCACGCCGACGCATCTGGACGAACTCGCCATCCTGATCCGCGAGCGCACGGGCCGGGTGCTCGACGCCCTGCCCCGCAACGAGACCTTCAATTTCGTCGACCGGGTGTCGATCGAACTGACCACGCAGAT
Organism: uncultured Alphaproteobacteria bacterium; assembly: GCA_963778925.1. Lineage (GTDB taxonomy): Bacteria > Pseudomonadota > Alphaproteobacteria > Rhizobiales > Xanthobacteraceae > Bradyrhizobium. Next base: position 296,276 of record CAVZWE010000024.1, read on the forward strand.
GCTGGCGACCTTGTTCGATTTTCCCTTCGAGGAACGCCGCAAGCTGACGCGCTGGTCCGACGTCTCGACCGCGCTGCCGAAAAGCGGCGATCGTCGAATCGGCGGAACAGCGCCGCGACCGAGATGGACGAGTGCGCGGCCTATTTCACAAAACTCTGGAACGAGCGCGTCAATGCCGAGCCGAGAAACGACCTGATCTCGATGATGGCGCATAACGACGCCACACGGCACATGGACCCCGACAATCTGATGGGCAACATCATCCTGTTGATCGTCGGCGGCAACGACACCACCCGCAACACCATGAGCGGCTCGGTGCTGGCGTTGAACGAAAACCCCGAGCAGTACCAGAAGCTGCGCGACAATCCGGCTTTGATCGATTCGATGGTGCCCGAGGTGATCCGCTGGCAGACGCCGCTGGCGCATATGCGGCGAACCGCGCTTGAAGATACCGTAATCGGTGGCAAGACCATCAAGAAGGGCGATCGCGTGGTGATGTGGTACGTCTCGGGCAACCGCGACGAAGAGGGCATCGAGAAGCCCGACGAATTCATCATCGATCGCGCCCGGCCCCGTACCCATCTGTCGTTCGGCTTCGGCATCCACCGCTGCGTCGGCATGCGGCTCGCCGAGCTGCAATTGAAGATCGTGTGGCAGGAGATGCTGAAGCGGTTCGACCGGATCGAGGTGGTCGGCGAACCGAAGCGGGTCTATTCCAGCTTCGTGCGCGGCATCGAATCCCTGCCGGTGCGCATACCTGCGTGAGTTGAACAAGGCCTTGAACAGCAGTTTGAATCCGCCGAGCCTCGCCGAAACCGTCAACGCGAAGGGTTTTTCCGGCGCCGCAGGTTTTCGCATTATCGCGGTCGAGCCCGGCCGCGCCGAACTCGCGCTGGCGCACCGCGACGACCTGGTGCAGTTCTTCGGTCATTTTCACGGCGGCGTCATCACCGCGCTGGCCGATCAGGCGGCGGGGATTGCCGTCACCTCGGGGCTGCCGAAAGGCCGGATCGGGGCCACCGTCGAGATCAAGGTCAATTTTCTCTCGCCGGCGGACGGCCGCGAATTGATCGCCCGCGCCACGACGCTGAAGATGTCAGGCTCGATCGGGGTTGCTACGGTCGAAGTCTTCAGCAAAGACGGGGCAAGCGAAACGCTGTGCGCCTTCTGCACCGCCACGATGCGCGCCCTCGACCTGCCAGCCGAGCACCGATGAGCACGGCTTGCGCTTATGGTAGAATTATCATAGATTTCCACCATGACCAAGGTCACGCATCTCAACATCAAAAATGACGAGGCCCACAAGCTGGCGACCGAACTTGCCGACCTGACTGGCGAAAGCCTGACTTCCGCTGTCACTTTGGCTTTGCGCGAGCGTCTGGCTCGCGAGCGTCGACGCCGGCGGCCGGACCGTGTCGCGGCCCAACTGATGAAAATCGGAAGCCGATATGCCGCGCTGCCCGATACGGGCCGCAGCCCCGAGGAAATCCTGGGCTACGACGGACACGGACTGCCCACGTGATCGTGGTCGACAGTTCGGCAGTCATTGCGATTTTCCGTCAGGAGCTTGACGCCGATCATATCGCCCGCCGGATTGCTACCGATGATGATCCAGTGATGTCGGCCGCCAACCTGGTGGAAACCTCGATCGTTTTGCGCGGGTTGAAAGACATCCCGGCAGGGCGAGCCGAGCGCTGGCTTGATGATTTCATCGAAGCAGCGGGCATCCGGATCGAACCTGTAACGGCCGACCAGGCCAATGCGGCACGCGCCGCGCATCTGCAATTCGGCAAACGGACCGGACACGGCGCGGCGCTGAACTACGGTGATTGCTTTGCGTATGCGCTGGCCAAGGCAATGGAGGCGCCGGTGCTGTGCAAAGGCAACGATTTTCGATTGACTGACATCGGCATCGCGTAGGCGGCGTGCGCCCAGGCACGCCGCGACACGACCGGCATCTCCAGGGGGCCGCCTGTTGCGGCATGACAGCTTCCACCTTGCCAATCTTGGAATGCCGGTTAATACGCTATAACCATTCAGCACAAGGAGTTTGCGGTGGTTTCACTGCAAGCCTATCCGCAATCAACGCAACGCGACCGCCAGTGCTTCAAATGACCGCGACCGAACAACAAGACGAATATGCCGACATCCGCGAAGCGGTCGCGAAACTCTGCGCGCAATTCCCCGGCGAATACTGGCGCAAGCTCGACCGCGAGATGGCCTATCCATCGGCCTTTGTCGACGCGCTGACGCAAGCCGGCTATCTCTCGGTCCTGATCCCCGAGGAATATGGCGGCGCCGGGCTGAAGCTGTCCGCGGCCGCCGCGATCCTCGAAGAGATCCAGCGCGCCGGCTGCAATGGCGGCGGCTGCCACGCCCAGATGTACACCATGGGCACGCTGCTGCGGCATGGCAGTGACGAGCAAAAGGCCAAATGGCTGCCGAAAATCGCCAGCGGCGAATTGCGGCTGCAGGCATTCGGCGTCACCGAGCCGAGCAGCGGCACCGATACTTCGTCGCTGAAGACCTTTGCCAAACGCGAGGGCAATGACAGCTATATCGTCAACGGCCAGAAGATCTGGACCAGCCGCGCCGAATATTCCGACCTGATGATCCTTTTGGCGCGCACCACGCCGAAGGAACAATCCCGGAAGCGCACCGACGGGCTGTCGGTGTTCATCGTCGACATGAAGGCGGCGAAGGGCAACGGGCTCTCGATCAGCCCGATCCGCACCATGATGAACCACTCCACGACCGAAGTGTTCTTCACCGATCTCAGGGTGCCCGCGGAAAACCTGGTCGGCGACGAAGGCAAGGGTTTTCGCTACATCCTGTCCGGCATGAATGCCGAGCGCATTTTGATTGCGGCTGAATGTATCGGCGACGCCAAATGGTTTATCGCCAAGGCCTCGTCTTACGCCAAGGAGCGCGCGGTGTTCGGCCGCCCGATCGGTCAGAACCAGGGCATCCAGTTTCCGATTGCCAAAGCCTATGCGGCGATGCGCGCGGCCGAACTGATGGTCAGGGAAGCCACGCGCAAATACGAGGCCGGGCTCGATTGCGGCGCCGAGGCCAATATGGCCAAGATGCTGGCGGCCGATGCTTCCTGGGATGCCGCCAATGCCTGCGTGCAGACCCATGGCGGGTTTGGTTTTGCCGAGGAATACGACGTCGAGCGCAAGTTCCGCGAGACGCGGCTCTATCAGGTGGCGCCGATTTCGACCAATCTCATATTGTCGTACCTCGCCGAACACGTGCTCGGCATGCCCCGCTCCTACTGAGAAAGTCAGATGCTGCCGCTTGAGGGAATAACCGTGATAGCCGTCGAACAGGCGGTCGCCGCCCCCTTCTGCAGCTCGCGGCTGGCGGATGCCGGCGCGCATGTCATCAAGGTCGAGCGGCCGGAGGGCGATTTCGCGCGCGGCTATGATGCCGCGGCGAAGGGACAAAGCAGCTATTTCGTCTGGCTCAACCGCGGCAAGGATTCGGTCGTGATCGACCTCGCAACCAAGGAAGGGCGCCAACACCTCGAGACGCTGATCGCCGGCGCGGACGTGTTGCTGCAGAACCTCAAGCCGGGCTCGATGGACAAGCTCGGTTTCTCGCGGGAGCGCCTGCGCAAGGATTATCCAAGGCTGATCTGCTGCACCATCACCGGCTATGGCGACGACGGTCCCTACGCCGATCGCAAGGCCTACGACATGCTGATCCAGGCCGAGAGCGGGCTGGCGTCGATCACCGGCGGACCTGACGGCCCCTCGCGCGTCGGCATGTCGATCGTCGATGTCGCTACCGGCGCCACCGCGCATGCCGCGATCCTCGAAGCGCTGATCGCGCGTTCGCGCAGCGGCAAGGGCGCCGATATCCGGATCTCGATGTTCGACGTGATGGCCGACTGGCTGGCGGTGCCGCTGCTCAATGCGGAAGCCGGCAATCCGCCGCAGCGGATGGGGCTTGCCCATCCGTCGATTGCGCCCTACGGCGCGTTTCGCTCGAAAGACGGCAAGGACATCCTGATTTCGATCCAGAGCGAGCGCGAATGGAAGAAATTATGCGCCGAGGTGCTGGGTCAGCCTGAGCTGCCCAACGATCCCAGGTTTTCCAATATGGTCGAGCGCGTGCGCAATCGCGCACTGACCGACAAGACCGTCGGCGACATCTTTGCGGCGATGAGCCGCGATGAACTGCTGAAACGGCTGGCCGATGCGGATATTGCCTTCGCCGAGGTCAACACCATGGCCGACCTTGCCGTGCATCCGCATCTGCGCCGCATCGAGGTCGATACGCCGGCGGGACCGGTGAGTTATCCGGCGCCCGCGGCCATCGTCGTCGATACGCCGCGCCATTACGGCGCGGTGCCCGGGATCGGCGAACGCAGCGATCTCGCAAGACCTTCTCATGTCCGGACCAAATCGTCATGACCGACAAACCCGATCTCGACCATTTGCGGCAATGGATCGGCCGCAGCACCGAGGCCTCCGACATCGTCACCGCGCAACTGGTGAAGGGCTTGCGCGCCACCCTGTTCATGGACATCGGCAACCCGAAGCCGGGCGATGCCGCGCCGTGGACCGTGCATTGGTGCCTGGCGCCGCCGGTCTTCCCGATGTCGGAACTGAGCGCGGACGGCCATCCCACCCGCGGCGGCTTCCTGCCGCCGGTGCCGCTGCCGCGCCGGATGTGGGCCGGTGGCGAACTGGAATTTTTCGATGCATTGCGCGTTGGCGACGAGACGACGCGCACCTCGCGCATATCCGATGTCACGATGAAGACCGGCTCTACCGGTGTCCTGTGTTTCGTATCGGTCGAGCATCTGGTGACGACGCCGCGCGGGACCGCGATCCGGGAGCGGCAGGATATCGTCTACCGGGATATGTCGACCGCAGCGGCGCCCGCGCCGACCAAGCCATCCGCACCGCCGCCCGTGGCAAAACACCGCGAAAGCCACATGGCGGATCCCGTGCTGCTGTTTCGCTATTCGGCGCTGACCTTCAACGGCCACCGCATCCATTACGACCGCGACTACGTCACCAAGGTCGAGGGCTATCCCGGCCTGATCTTCCATGGCCCGCTGCAGGCGGCTTTCATCGTGGAATTGGCCGCGAAACTGCATGGCGGCGCGGCGCCGAAGAAATTTGTCTATCGCGGGCTGCAGCCCCTGTTCGAAGGAAGCGAGTTCAGCATCAATGCCAACGACAGCGGCGCCGGCATGGAACTGTGGACCGCGAATTCGGCCGGTCAGCCGACGATGAAGGGCACGGCGACGTGGTGAGTTCATTTGACCGTCATTGCGAGCGAAGCGAAGCAATCCAAAGGCCCCGGATACGGTAGCTGGTAGATGGATTGCTTCGTCGCTTCGCTCCTCGCAATGACGGGTATTGCATAAAGGCACACGGCATTGTCCCGCAAGCCAGCAAAGAGCGCCTCTGCATCCGTCAGCGTCAAGCACGCCACGCTTGATCTGCTGCGCGCGTTCGGCATCAAGAAGGTGTTCGGCAATCCCGGCTCGACGGAATTGCCGTTCCTCGCCGACTGGCCCGGCGATATCGACTATGTGCTGGGCCTGCAGGAAGCCTCCGTGATCGGCATGGCCGACGGCTACGCCCAGGCCACCCGCAACGCCGGTTTTGTCAATCTGCATTCCGGCGCCGGCGTCGGCAACGCGCTTGGCAATATCTACACCGCGCACCGCAACCAGACGCCCCTGGTGATTACCGCGGGCCAGCAGGCGCGCAGCATCCTGCCGCTGCAGGCCTTTCTCTATGCCGAGCGCGCGTCGGAATTTCCGCGGCCCTATGTAAAATTCTCGGTCGAGCCCGCGCGCGCCGAGGACGTTCCGGCGGCGATCGCGCGCGCCTATTACGTGGCGATGCAGCCGCCCTGCGGACCTACATTTGTCTCGGTGCCGATCGACGACTGGACCCATCAGACGCATGCTATTGAAGCCCGTCAGGTCAGCCGCGAACTCGGTCCCGACCCGGGCGCGATGAAACAACTCGCCACAGCGCTTGCGGCGAGCAAGCACCCGGCGCTTGTGGTCGGTCCCGGCGTCGATCGCGCGCAGGCCGTCGAACTGATGGTACGCGTGGCGGAGAAGACAAGAGCCGCGGTCTGGGTCAGCCCGTTTTCGGCGCGCTGCAGCTTTCCGGAACGGCATCCGCAATTCACGGGCTTCCTGCATGCCTCGCCCGCGCAGCTCTCGGAGGCGTTGCGCGGCCACGATCTGGTGGTCGTGATCGGCGCACCGGTGTTTACCTTCCACGTCGAAGGCCATGCCTCGATATTCGACGGCGCGACCGCGATCTTCCAGATCACCGACGATCCGACCGCGGCCGCTGTTGCGCCTGTTGGCACCAGCATCATCGCGACGATAAAGCCGGCGCTGAAGATGCTGCTGGAGCTGCTGCTGGAGTGCTGCCGGAAACAAAACGCGCAATGCCGGCAGGCCGCGTCTTGCCGCCGGCACCGCGCACGGGCGATCCGATCCCGGTCGAATTCCTGCTGCACTCGCTCTCATCGGCCATGCCTGACGACGCCGTGCTGGTGGAGGAAGCCCCGTCGCACCGTCCGGCGATGCAAAGATTCATGCCGATGCGCGGCCAGGACAGTTTTTACACCATGGCGAGCGGCGGCCTCGGCTACGGTCTCCCCGCCTCGGTCGGCATGGCGCTTGGCCGTCCCGATATCAGGACCGTCTGCCTGATCGGCGACGGCTCGGCGATGTATTCGATCCAGGCGCTGTGGACCGCGGCGCAGCGCAAGCTGCCGCTGACGGTAGTGGTGATCAATAATTCCGGCTACGGCGCGATGCGCTCGTTCAGCCAGGTCATGCAGGTGCGCAATGTCCCTGGCCTCGAGCTGCCGGGCATCGATTTTGTCCAGCTCGCGCAAGGCATTGGGCTGCGACGCCGTGCGCGTCAGCCGATCATCCGAACTCGCGCCCGCGCTGAAACGCGGCCTCGCGCATGAGGGCGTCAGTTTGATCGAGGTGACGGTGGATTCGGCGGTGCCGCTGCTCTATGCGCAGAAGAGCTGAAAGGCCCTCATCCTGAGGAGCGCGCTCTTCGCGCGCGTCTCGAAGGATGAGATGCACCGCGGCCTCATGGTTCGAGACGCGCGAAGACGCGCTCCTCACCATAAGGGTCACCTACTTCCCGAAGGCTTCGCGCATCTTCGCCTGGATCTTGGCCATACCTGACGATCCAGCGGTCGTAATTCTCGGTCTTCTTGCGCATGTAGCCCAGCACCTGCGGATGCGGCAGGATGACGAAGGTCTCCTGCTCGATACCCTTTAACGCATCCTGCGCCACCTGCTCCGGCGAGAGGTCGCCGTCGCCGGATTGCGGGCCTTTCGGGATCGAGCGCAGCATGTTGGTGTCGACGCCCTGCGGGCACAGGATCGAAACCTTGATGCCGTCGGCCTTGTGCGAAATCGCGAGGTTTTCGGCAAAGCCGACCGCGGCATGTTTGGTGGTCGAATAAGCGGGGCTGCCGACCTGCGACAACAGGCCGGCGGCCGAAATCGTGTTGAGGAAGTAGCCGCCGCCGCGCGCCTTCATGCGCGGGATCAGATGCCGCGCGGCGTAAACATGCGCCATGACGTGGATCGCCCAGCTTCTGGCAAACGGCTCGTCGGAGGTGCCACCGGCGTTCGCCGACAGCGGATCGAAGCCGCCGCCGATGCCGGCGTTGGAGCAGAACAGCGCGATCGGGCCGAATTTTCGTTCGGTTTCCTCGATGACGTGGACGATGTCTTTTTCCTGGCCGACATCGCATTTGAACGCCGCGCCACCGATCGAGGCCGCGACCGCTTCGGCGCCGGCCAGATCGAGATCGACGACCACGACCTTGGCCGCGCCGGCGCGATGAAAGGCCTCGCAGAGCGCGCGCCCGATACCGTTGGCGCCGCCGGTGACAACCACGATCTTGCCGGTCACCTGCATCGCCGCATCCGCTCGTTGAGAAGGTTCAGGCCAGCACCAGATCGAGCACGGCCGTGTAATGGCAGGCCGCGCCCATCAGCACGAAACCATGCCAGATCGCGTTCTGGAAACGCAAGCGCCGCCAGGCGTGAAAGATCACGCCGAAGCTATAGAGCAGGCCGCCGGCGACGATGAACCACAGCGCCAGTTGCGGCAGCGACGACAGGCCGGCGTCGTAGGCGATCAGCCCGCTCCAGCCCATCGCCAGATAGAGACCGACGGACAACTTGTCGAAGCGTCCCGGGAAAAACAATTTCAGCACGACCCCGACCGCGGCGACGCTCCAGACGCCTGCCAACAGCGACATCGCAAAGACGCGGTCCGGCAACTGGGCAAAGACCGGCGTATAGGTCGCGGCGATCAGAATATAGATCGCGGAATGATCGAAGCGCCGCAGCAGCCATTTGCGTCGCGACACCGGCCAGAGATTATAGGCGGCGGAAGATCCGAGCATCGCCAGCAAGCCCGCGGCGTAGACCGATACCGAGACGATCTCGTAGGCGGAGGCGAATATGCCGGCCAGCACGATCAGCACGGTGGCCGCGATCAATCCGCAGAACACGCCAACGCCGTGCACGACGCCGTCGGCGATCAGTTCGGCGCGGTCGTAATTCCAGCGGATGGCGCCAGCCGCCGCATGGGCCGAGGTCGAGGCGAGTTGCTTCAGTTGAAAGACGGTCATGGCGGCCCGGCACGCTTCATAGCGAAGCGATAAATCATAGCTGTTCGGAGGTCAACGAACCCCTAAAAACGCCGCTGGCTCCAATCGCGCCCCGGAATAAAAGAAACTTGATTTTGGCCGGCTAATCGCCACTTTCCGGATAGCTTTCCAGCCAATTGCCCGCTGCAAGATCGAGTTGTTCCCGCCCGCATGGCCTTCAGCCTTTCAGATATGGTCGAGGAAGCGCGCCTGTCGGCGCGGGCCTTGCTGGATTATGGCGAGCATTTTTTCAATCCGACGGTCCGGCTTGGCGTCACCGGATTGTCGCGCGCCGGCAAGACCGTCTTTATTACTGCATTGATTCACGGCCTTACCCGTGGCGGCCGCTTTCCGGTTTTCGAGCCTTTCGCCACCGGGCGGATTGCGCAAGCGCGGCTGGAGCCGCAGCCGGACGACGCGGTGCCGCGCTTCGACTATGAGAACCATGTCCGCACCTTGATCGAGCAGCGGCGCTGGCCGAACTCCACGGTCGATATCAGCGAGCTGCGGCTGGTGATTGACTACCAGCGGCAAAATGGCGCGGACCGCACGCTGACGCTCGATATCGTCGACTATCCCGGCGAATGGCTGCTCGACCTGCCACTGCTGCACCGGAGTTACGAGCAATGGTCGAGAGAGAGCCTGGCATTGTCGCGGGAGCGCCCCCGGGCGCGGCTCGCGGCGCAGTGGCATTCGCATCTTGCGACCTTGAATGCCCAGGACAGCGCGGACGAGCAGGCCGCGCTGACATCGGCGCGGCTGTTCACGGATTACCTGCGCGCCTGCCGCGACGAACGTTTTGCGATGAGCCTGCTGCCGCCCGGCCGCTTCCTGATGCCGGGCAATCTCGCGGGCTCGCCGGCGCTGACTTTTGCGCCGCTCGATCTGCCGGATGACGGCACCGCGCCCGAGGGCTCGCTGTGGGCGATGATGGTCAGGCGCTTTGAAGCCTACAAGGACGTCGTGGTGCGCCCGTTCTTCCGCGATCATTTCTCCCGCCTCGATCGCCAGGTGGTGCTGGTCGATGCGCTGGCGGCGTTCAATTCAGGACCGGAAGCACTGCATGATCTCGAAGCGGCGCTGGCGGGAATCCTCGATTGCTTCAGGATCGGCCGCAGCACGTTTTTGAGCAGCCTGTTCCGGCCGCGGATCGACCGCATCCTGTTTGCGGCCACCAAAGCCGATCATCTGCACCATTCGAGCCATGACCGGCTGGAGGCGGTGTTGCGGCGAACCGTGAACCGGGCGGTGGCGAGAGCCGAGGACACCGGCGCCGAGATCGACGTCGTGGCGCTGGCCGCGGTGCGCGCGACCCGCGAGGCGACGGTCGCGCGCGGCCGCGACAAATTGCCCTCGATCCTCGGAACCCCCGCACCCGGCGAGATCGCCAATGGCGAGGCCTTCGACGGCAACACCGAGGTCGCGACCTTTCCGGGCGATCTGCCGGCGGACCCGGAAGAACTGTTTACGGGCGAAGCGGCGTTTCGCGGTCTCTCCAGCGCCGAACGCCGAAAAAAGCGATTTTCGTTTTCTTCGCTTCCGGCCGCCGCAACTCGAAAGCGTGGACTCGCAGGCCCCCACCCTGCCTCACATCCGCCTTGACCGCGCCCTCCAGTTCCTGATCGGAGACCGACTGCAATGAGCGAGCGCTCTCATCATCGCCGCCCGGCGACCTTCAAGCTCGGCGATCCCGGCGTCATCGTGATGGACCCGGACGACACAAGCCGTCCGTCCCGCGGCACGGTCCACGTCACGCCGGAAGCGGACCCCGCGCTGCTGCCGGTGCCGGTCGAGGCGCCGCTGATCCCAGCGCAACGCGGTTTCCGCTGGGGCGCGGTATTCTGGGCCGCGGTCGCCGGGCTGATCCTGCTCGGCCTCGGACTCGGCGTGACCCAACTGATCGAGGATTTGTTTGCGCGCAGCGAGGGGCTCGGATTCCTCGGACTGGGATTTGCCGTCGCCGCCGCACTCGCGTTTGCAGTCGTCGTCGCGCGCGAAGCGTTCGGGCTTGCGCGGCTGGCGACGATCGAAAAACTGCATCTGCGCGCCGCGGAAGTATTGGTCAGCGATGACCGCGCCGAGAGCCGGGCCATCGTGCAGGATCTGATAAAACTGGCGCACCAGAACCCGCATCTGGCGCGCGCCCGCGCCGCGCTGCAGGGCCACGCCGACGACATCATCGACGGTGCCGATATGATCAAGCTGGCGGAGCGCGAATTGATGACGCCGCTCGATGCGGAGGCGCGCCGGCTGGTGTCGTCGGCTGCGCAGCGGGTCTCGATCATCACCGCCGTCAGTCCCCGCGCATTGATCGACGTGCTGTTCGTGTTCGCGGCCTCGCTGCGGCTGATCCGGCAGTTGGCGCGGCTCTATGGCGGCCGGCCCGGCGCGCTCGGCATGATCAGGCTGATGCGCCACGTCATCGCCCATGTCGCGATCACCGGCGGCATGGCGGCGAGCGACAGCCTGGTCCAGCAGGTGCTCGGCCACGGCATCGCCGCAAAGCTGTCGCAGCGGCTCGGCGAAGGCGTGCTCAATGGCCTCTTGACCGCGCGGCTCGGGCTTGCCGCCATCGACGTCACCCGCCCGCTGCCATTCACCGCCCTGCCGCGGCCGGCGCTCGCCGACCTCGCCAAGGATCTCCTGCGCAAGCGCGAGGTTGAGGAGTAATTATTGAGCCGAGCTGGCGACGGCAAAGCCGGGGCTCTCGCCCGCCAGCAGGCGCCAGCGATAGAACGGCGAGTCCGGTGGCGGTGAGAGCTCCGGCGTCCAGCCGGTCAGTTTTTCCAGCGCATAGGTGTCCATCACGATGCCGCGCCAGCTGCGGTCGACCCGCTCCAGCGGTTTTCTCTGCGCCGTCGTCGCCGCCCATAACGGGCTGGTATTGTCGGGTTCGCGGCCGACATAGAGCCCGATATGACCCTGGATCAGATTCATCCCGGGATCGCGAAAGCCCTGAAACCGCCCGCGCTCGTTGATCTGGATCACCGGCACGCGGCCGTTGAAATACCAGCGCAGCATGGCGTAGGTGCGGTAGTCGGTGGTGGCGATCCAGGTCGCGCCGGTGTTCTGCAGCTCGGCCTGCGCCCGGTCCGCGACTTCGGCAAAACCCGCTTCGCCGCCGATCGGATCGGCCTTGCCGATGAAGTTGAAGGGGCTGACGACGTAATAGAGAAACACCAGAACCACGAAGACGATGCCCCACGCAATCGCCGCATGGGCCCAGGCGATGGTCGATCGGATCATCCATGCCGGAAACCCTTCGCGCGGCAGCATCGCGATATTGATTGCGGTAGCGGCGAAGCCGGCCGGCCACATGAACATCGGCCAGGTATCGCCGACCCTCAGGCTCAGCGATTTCCAGAGAAAATAGACGAAGGGAACGATCACCGCGGTCGAAAGCAATATGGCCACGGTGTCGCCCCGGCGATAGCCGCGCCATGCCGTCAGCGTCACGCCCGACAACACCACCGGCAACAGGATGAACCCGACCAGCCCGAACTGCAGGCCGATGAAATCGCCGAGCGTGCGCAGCGATGTTTCATGGGCCGCGGTGGCGCGTACAAACTGGAATCGGAACGATGCCCAGTCATGGCCGGCATTCCAGATCAGCACCGGCAGGAACACGGCGGCCGCGATCAGCACCGCGAGCCAGGGATATGGGCTCAAGATCCAGCGCCGGCGCCAGCTGGGCACCAGCATGAAGGCCGCTACTGCCGGAAGGAACATCACGGCGGTGAATTTCGACATTAGCGAAAGCCCGCCGAACAGGCCGGCGGCGAGCCACCAGCGCCCATCGCCGCTTTCGTTGAGCCTAATCAGCGCCCACAGCATCGCGACCGCAAACGGGATCAGCGCCACGTCGGGAGAGATCTTGGCCATCAGCAGCCCGTAATAAAGCGCTGCCTCCGGCATCAACACCGCCAGCACGATCGCGCGAAAATCATGCGTCACGCGCCGGACGATATCGGCGAGCAGCAATTGCGTGACCAGCATCGCAACGATGCCGGCAAACCGCACGCCAAAATTGGTGTCGCCGAAGATCGCGGTGCCGAAACGGATGAACCACGCAATCATCGGCGGATGGTCGAGGAAGCAAAGCACGTTCTCCTTCGACCAGGTCCAGTAGTAGGCCTCATCGGTTCGCAGATCGATCGCATTTGCGTAGATCACCCGCAATGCGGTCATGGCGGCAATCAGCGCGACAACGGCAAGCCATCGGCGAACGGCGGAATTGTCCGGTTTGGTGCGGCTACTATCGGGGGCGGCAATCGTCACGGCGCTTTCTCCCCGACTCCGATTGAGGTGTCAACGTGCAGCACCCTCGATCGTCGTCGCGGCGAACGCCGGGACCCCATAAACCCAGGTGTTCATTGGCGAGACGATGATCGCTCCAGCTTGTCAAAATCGATTCACCTGTGGTTACGGGCCCCGGCTTTCGCTGCGACAACTCGTCACTGCGGGAATTAAACCCTACTATCCCCGATCTATTTCCCATGATGCCTCGACTGGATCGCATGGCCCGGTTTTCTCAGGAAAAGATCGCCAAACTCATCCGCGGCATCGGCGTGCGGCAGATCCGTCTTGGCTGCGGGCTGGTGTTGTTTGCCTATCTGGTCAGCCACTTCCTCAACCACGCGCTCGGCAATATCTCGCTGGATGCGCTGGCCACGGGCGTCGGCTACCACACCGCGTTCTGGCAATTTCCCCCGGTTGCGATCGTGTTTTACGCCGCGGTGCTGGTCCATGCCGGTCTCGGGATCTGGGCGCTTTACCAGCGCCGGCAATTCCGCTGGAAGGCGATCGAGCCGTTGCAGCTCGTGCTCGGCTTGAGCATCCCGGCGCTCGTGATCGCCCACATTGCCGGGGTGCGGCTCGGCCAGGCGCTGTTCGACCAGGAAAAACTCTATCCGCAGGTGTTTTATGCGTACTGGATCGTATGGCCATACAAGATGTGGCAGATGTTCACGGTGCTGATCATCGCCTGGGTCCACGGCTGCATCGGGCTCTATTTCTGGCTGCGCATGAAGGCATTCTACAAGCGCGCGGCGCCGTTCCTGCTCGCGGCCGCGGTGCTGGTGCCGACGCTGGCACTGCTCGGCCTCTATCAGGGCGGACGAAGCGTCGTTGACAGCAACAGCCCTGAATGGCGGGCGGAGAATCTTTCGCCGCGCCAGGTCGGCACGGCGGCCGAACAGCACGTGCTGGAAAATATCGAGGATTATTTCCTGACCTTCTATCTCGGCCTGGTCGGATTGGTCCTGCTGGCAAGGGGCGTGCGCGCGATGGCCGAGCGCCGGGCCGGCATGATCAATCTGTCCTATGGTAATGGCAGGACGGTCCGGGTGCCGAAGGGGCTCAGCGTGCTGGAAGCGAGCCTGCGCTACAACGTTCCGCATGCCAGCGTCTGCGGCGGCCGCGCCCGCTGCTCCACCTGCCGCATTCGCGTGATCGGGGATTGCGCCTTGCTGCCGGCGCCGTCGCAGCGGGAGGCGTTCGTTCTCGACCGGGTGGGCGCGAGCGATCCGTCGATCCGGCTTGCCTGCCAGCTCAGGCCGGAGACCGATCTGACTTTCTTCCAGCTCTTCATGCCGCACGTGATGTCGGCCAATGCGCACGCCTCGCAGCCGCACCGCATCGGCCAGGAGCGCTATCTGGTCAGCATGTTCGTGGATATGCGGGGTTCGACCCGGCTCGCCGAGAACCAGCTTCCCTTCGATACCGTCTTCATCGTCAACCGTTTCCTCGGCGCGGTTTCGCAGGCGGTGATCGAATGCGGCGGCCAACCCAACCAGTTCGTCGGCGATGGAGAATTGGCGCTGTTCGGTCTCCATACCAGTCCGCAAATCGCCTGCCGCCAGGCGCTGCGGGCGGCCGCCATGATATCGGCCAATATCGACGAGCTGAACCAATTCCTCAGCCATGATCTGCGCGAACCGATCCGCTTCGGCATCGGCATTCACGGCGGCGAAGTGATCATCGGCGACATCGGCTACCGCGAGCACATGGTGTTCACCGCGCTCGGCGATGCGGTCAATGTCGCAGCCCGGCTGCAGGACATGACCAAGAGCCTCGCCTGTGAAGCGATCGTCTCGGAAGCGGTTCGTGTCGGCGCCGGACTTGCGGCCGACGCCTTGCCGGAACAGGAAGTCAGTATTCGCGGACGCACCGAGCCGATGATCGTGCGCACCGTGGCCAGCGCCAGGACACTTTCCGCGCTGGTTAACGATGTGGAAATGGTTGCGGCCTAGCTCGGCGCGGCGCTGACGCGCGATATTTCGCGCATCTGAACATTCGTTCAGAAAATTGTCCCTCAACCAAATGCGATTTTCTCGAACCCGGTTTCCGAAGGGTGCGACTGATGGGCGATGGGTAAGACTGAAACGATCAACCCGCGCCGAGCGCGCACATTTAAGGAGAACGACATGTTACGCAAATTCACCCTTGGACTTGTTGCCGCAGCCACCCTCGGCGCTATCGCGCTGGCTCCCTCCGCCGCTTCCGCCCATCCCTGGGGCGGCGGGTGGGGCTGGGGCGGCGGCTGGGGCTATCATCACCACTTCGGTGGCTTCGGCGTCGGCTACATCGGCGGCATCGACAACGGCTGCTACGTGACGCAGCGGGTGATGACCCCGTTCGGCTACCGGCTGCGGACCGTCAACGTCTGCTATTGATCCGGACTTCGGTTCGCTCCATTCGACAAGCCCCGGTCGCTTCCTGCGGCCGGGGTTTTGCGCGTTGCTTGGTTGCGCTCGCTCCGGATTGTTGCATCGCAATGTTTTGTTCACGCTGCGAAAGCATGAATTGACTTGGCGGTTCCCGGTGCGGACACTCGCGCCACTGAGTCCGGTGGCGACCGGTCCCAACAGGAAAGCTTCGGAGGAAGCGCGATGCTCGACAGACGAGAAATGATGAAACGCGCCGCAATAGCGGCGCTGGCGACAGGTTTTAGCTCGGTCCGGGCGTTCGCGCTCGACACCCTGACGCTACCCTTCGATAATGGCCAACGGCCGCTGGTGAAATATCCGCAGAAGCGCCCGATGATCGGCCTGACCAGCCGGCCGCCGCAGCTCGAGACGCCGTTTTCGATCTTCAATGACGGCCCGATCACGCCGAACAACGCGTTCTTCGTCCGCTATCATCTGGCCGGCGTTCCCTTCGATATCGATCCGGACAAGTTTACCCTCGAGATCAAGGGCAAGGTCGACCATCCGCTCAACCTATCGCTCAAAGACATCAGGAAACTTCCCGCCGTCGAACTCACCGCCGTCAATCAATGCTCAGGCAACAGCCGCGGCTTTTTCGATCCGCGCGTGGCGGGCGGCCAATTGGGCAATGGCGCCATGGGCAATGCGCGCTGGCGCGGGGTGCCGCTGAAGAACGTGCTGGACAGAGCCGGCGTGCAGGCGGGTGCAAAGCAGATCACGATGAACGGAATGGACGGACCGGTCATGGACAAGACGCCGGACTTCGTCAAGGCGCTCGATATCGACCACGCCCGCGACGGCGAGGTGATGCTGGCCTATGGCATGAACGGCGACGAGCTGCCGCTGCTCAACGGCTTTCCGCTGCGCCTGATCGTGCCCGGTTACTACGGCACCTATTGGGTCAAGCACCTCAACGAAATCACCGTGATCGACAGCGTGTTCGACGGCTTCTGGATGAAGTCCGCCTACCGGATTCCGGACACGCCGTGTGCTTGCGTCGAGCCCGGCACCGCGCCGAAGGCGACGATCCCGATCAACCGTTTTGACGTTCGCTCCTTCATTACCAGCGTCGCCGATGGCGCAAAGCTGAGGGCCGGCACGACGACGCTCAAGGGGATCGCCTTCGACGGCGGCAAAGGCATCAAGGAAGTCGCGGTTACGATCGACGGCGGCAAGACCTGGATCCCGGCGAAACTCGGCAAGGACCTCGGAAAATACTCGTTCCGGGAATGGAAGCTGCCGGTGAAACTCGCGGCAGGCAGCTACGCGCTCCAGGCCCGCGCCACCAATAATGCCGGTGACACGCAGCCAGCCGAGCCGCGTTGGAATCCGGCCGGCTACATGCGCAACGTCGTCGAAACCGTTCGCGTTACCGCGGCGTGAGGAGAATCATCATGACACGTTGGCTTCTCCTCTCAATTTGCGCCGCAGCAGTGGCTGGTCTCGGCTCGGCGAGCGCGGCTCCGATCAACTACAAGACCCCGGACGAGACCGCGGCCTTCAAGCCGGGACCTGGTCTCGAGGTGGTGCAGAACAATTGCACGGCCTGTCACTCGGCGGACTACGTCCAGACCCAGCCGCGCGGCCCGAAATTCAAGAAGGATTTCTGGCAGGCCGAGGTGACCAAGATGATCAAGGTCTATGGCGCGCCGATCGACGACGCCGACGTTCCCAAGATCGTCGATTATCTCGCCGCGACGTATTAGGGCCGCGACGCGGCGGCTCGCCAGCCGGCGTGCCGTTTCCCATATGCGCCACGAACCGGGGCATTTCCCAGTGCGATGGCTTCATCCTTCGAGACGCGGCCAACGGGTCCGCGCGAAGCGCGGCCCGATGATAAACTCCGTCGCCGCTCCTCAGGATGAGGCTTCGGGACGCCGCGACTTCGCCCTTTGGGCTGCGGCGGGCTCCTCAGGACGAGGTCGGAAACCTCATGGTGAGGAGCGCGGCAACACCGCGCGTCTCGAATCACGAGGCCGTGCACGAGGCCGTGATAGTGTGATCGTGATTCGACCCAACTGGAAAATGATCTAGCGTCTCCAGTATCCACAGCACGAAATCCTTTCCCATGGACATCAAGGCTATTGTCGCAGCGCACCGCCGCGACGTCCGGATCGACCTGTTTCGCGGATTGGCGAACTGGTTCATCTTCCTGGACCACATTCCCAACAACGTCGTGAACTGGATCACGATGAGAAACTACGGCTTCAGCGGCGCTGCCGATCTGTTCATCTTCATTTCCGGCTATGCCGCCGCAATCGTCTACGCAAAGATGACGCTGGAACGCGGCTTCGTTGTCGGGGCAAGCCGCATCGTCAAACGTGTATGGCAACTCTACGCCGCCTACGTCGTCCTGTTCGTGATCTACATCGTTACCATCGGAGATGTCGCCACACGTTACGCCGCGCCCGATATCATTTTCGAATTCAACATTGCCGGCCTGGTCGACCATCCGGTCCGCACATTGATCTACGGGCTGCTGCTGAGATCGAGGCCGCTCAATCTCGACGTGCTGCAGCTCTACATCGTCCTGATCGCGTTCTTCCCACCGGTGCTCTGGATCATGCTGCGCAAGCCCGATTGGGCGATGACCGGATCCGTCGTGCTCTATGTCGTTGCGCGTGCGCTTGGATGGAACCTGCGATCCCTTCCCGATGGCGACTGGTATTTCAACCCGTTCTGCTGGCAGCTGCTTTTTGTGTTCGGCGCCTGGCTCGCGCTCGGCGGAACCGGAAAATGCCGCTCCATTTTCAGGTCACAGGCCCTGTTTTATTTCGGGATCGCCTACCTGGCCTTTGCCATGGTGATGACGATGGCGGGGCGTTTCCCGGAATTCGGACAATTATTTCCGGCATGGCTGTTCGACGCGTTCAATCCTAACGACAAGGCAAATCTCGCCCCCTATCGCGTTTTGCATATCATCGTCCTGGTGTCGATCGTGACACAATTCGTATCGAAGGACTGGCCCGGGCTGGAATGGCCGATCTTCAGGCCGCTGATAAAATGCGGCCAGCAATCGCTGGCCGTTTTTTGCCTCGGGGTATTCCTCTCATTTGCCGGACATTTCGCGCTGTCGATAAGTTCCGGTTCCCTGCTGGCGCAGGTTCTCGTCAGCACAAGCGGCCTCGCGATCCTGACCCTCGTCGCCTACTACCTGTCATGGTCGAAGCGACAGGACGAGCCCTCGGAAATCCGGCGCCGCATGGCAACCATCGATGCTCATTTCTGAGTTCGGGGACTGAAAATCCGCTTCGATTCCGCGCCTGGTGCACGCGCCGTCCGCGGAATGCGGCGCTGCATTTCGAATTTCGCTAAAATTGCAGCGATCGGCATTTTGGCGATCTTTGCCGTGTGAAATCATCGCGAAACAGGCAAAAGCTGCAAATGCGCCGCGATAAAGCTCGTTTTCCGCCGAAATCCCAATGTCGTTTAAGCTATCAAGCGTGCCCTATACCGCGTATCGTGCGCCCGTCGGACATGGCCGGTTTGCGGGGACCGGAGGTTCGATATTATTTTTTTGATCCTGCGGAGACGACGTGATGGCTAAAGGTACTGTGAAGTGGTTCAACGCGACCAAGGGCTTTGGATTCATCCAGCCCTCCAGTGGCGGCAAGGACGTATTTGTTCATATTTCGGCGGTCGAGAAAGCTGGCCTTTCCACCCTCAACGAGGGACAGACGGTTGAATACGAAGAGGTTGCCAATCGCGGCAAGACCTCGGCGGAGAACCTTAAGGTCTGACGCGGACGCGCGGTCAGCAACAGCGCCCTCTCGGAGGCGATCCGGGAGCGGGGCTTTCCCAGAAAATCTCAAAACATCGAGTGCAATCGGCGGGAGCGGGTAACGCTCCTGCGCGCATTCAAATCGGCGCAGAATGCGCTGGTTTGAATGTTTCGTGCTAGCTCAAAGCGAATCGCGTTTTTTTATGGCGACTTCTCTACCTGCAGCAGCGCCGCAAATGCTTTGTCCAGGGCCGCATCCGCATTTGCCAGCCTGCTGCGCTTCTCGCCCAGCCAGGTCCTGGCGGCATCCAGGCGCTGCAGTGCCGTCTTGAGCATGCGCCGGGCGCGGGCGCAAATGTCTGCAAGGCAAGGGGTTGACGTTTGAAGTAGGTCATCAACGGACCTCGGGCCGCCAGTGCGGCATGTCCGTTCCGACCCTGATGGCAGACATCGTCAGGCTACACGCTCCGGTCCGTTTCGTACCAAAAGCGGTCATGCCCTCGCACCAATATGCCGAGCGGAGACTGGCGGCAGCACCGCCTTTTGGAATAATAATACCGGTATTCAGTCCGGAGCGATTTGTGATGGGTGAATTTCGTTTAGACGACTACCTCGCGCGGATCGGATTTCGCGACTCTGTGGAGCCTGATTTTGCGACCCTTGCGACCCTCCATTTTCAGCACGTCAATACGATCCCTTTTGAAGGTCTTGACCCGCTGCTAGGACTGCCTGTCGACCTTGATCTTGGAACGCTGCAGAGAAAACTGGTGCACAGTCGGCGCGGCGGCTATTGTTTTGAACAGAATATCTTGTTCAAGGCCGCGCTGGAGACAATTGGCTTCAAAGTAACAGGGCTCACCGCACGCGTGCTCTGGATGTCGCGGCCTGACAGTCCGCTTGGGCCGAAGACGCACATGCTGCTGAAGGTCGATTTGCCGGATGGGCCGCGCTTGGCTGATGTTGGATTCGGCGTGTGCGTTATGGACACCCCGCTGACGTTTCAGACCGATATTGAACAACGCACTGCGATGGGTACGTATCGATTGAGCGAAGCTGGCGGACTATTCTGCTTGAGCGCAATCCAACCTGCGGGCTGGCGCAGGATGTACACGTTCAATCTGGAACCTCAGATTCATTCCGACTACGAAATCGGGAGTTGGTTCGCGGCCACCCATCCGGCCGCACCGTTTTCCTCCACGTTGATAATGGAGCGCCTCAGCGACGATAGGCGCTACAAATTGGTCAATCGAAAGTTCGCGATCGAGGCGCGCGACGGTCAGCCTCTCGATGAGCGGACGCTCGGTACTGCTGCAGAATTGCGAGAGACCCTCGCAGAGACTTTCAACGTCGTGCCCCCTGTGCCGGTCGAGCAGGTCTTTTCACGACTGCCGCCGTAACCGGTTTTCTGAACGGTTCGTCTTTACGTCGAACTCGACCGAGCTATCCGCATCCCAAGCAGTCCGGCGCGAATAGCGACCGTAGAGCTGACGTCCCGATCCAGCGGCTTCGCGCCAAAGGAGGACATTGCGGATGGTCCAGCAAGATCAGACAATACTCGCGTGTCGCAACCCGATATGACAAGCGCGCAGCCAACTATCTGGCGCTCGTCAAGCTTGCATCAATCCGAATGTGGCTGCGTGCAATGATTCTGCGCCCTAATCCTCCGTGGCCCATTTTTCAACGGTCATGACATCCGGCGGCTGTGCATAGCCGCGCGGCCACATGTCGACGACCCATTCCACCCTGGTGGCGCGTTCGACCAGCACCGCGGTGTTGTGCGGCAATTGCAACGCCAGCGCGTTGCCGCGGTAATGCGGGTCGCCCACCACATGATGTCTGAACAGGCCCCATTGCTGCAGCACCAGCAGCAGGCTGGTGGTGTTGCGGGTGGTGTCCCAGCAATCGTAATTGTGCTTGTCGTCGAGGGCACGGATATCCGCGCTGGCAACGCGCCTGTCGGTTCCGATCATTGGCCCCATGCGGCGATCGAACCAGACCACCGCCTTCTGCACCGCGGCCCGCTCGGCCGCGGCCGAGGCGCGGCCGGCCGCGAGTATCTGCGTCAGCGCATGGCGATCACCGGCGGTGAAATCGAGGATCTCGCGGCGCCGGCAGACGAAGCCGTAGCAAACCGTCATCGACGTCGCCGACGGCGGAAAGATCGAAACCGTGCTGTAGAGCGCAGCCTGCGGCGCGCTCAGTTCGAGGCAATAGGCCGGTGACGCAGCCGCGATCAGCGGCAATCCGGCAAGGCACAGGGCGAAACCGCAAAACGCCCGCGTTTTGCCTCTGGTGCCCGTCCCTGCCCGCCTTCCCGTCACCCGCATTGGTCGCCACATGCCTTTAAAAAGATTTCGCGAAAACTATCGCAGCGGTTCCACGATGCCAAGACCGGCGGCATGATAGCGCACTGGAACCTTGAAGCGCGCCATGAACTCCGATCCCCCACGCTTACCGCCATTCAACGCTGCTTTCGCGCCCGACGATGGCGTCATTGCGGCGCGGCTGCTCGAAAGTGCTGGATTGAGCGCGGAACAGGAGGCGCGGATCGACCTCACGGCGACGCCGCTGATCGACGCCATTCGCGCGACCGACGACCGGCTCGGCGGCGTCGAGGACATGCTTCGCGAGTTCGCGCTTTCCACCAAGGAGGGCCTGGCGCTGATGGTGCTGGCGGAAGCCCTGCTGCGCGTGCCGGACGCCCGCACCGCCGACCAGTTCATCGAGGACAAGCTCGGCCAGGGCGATTTCGTCCACCACGAAACCAAGTCCAGCGCCTTCCTCGTCAATGCCTCGGCCTGGGCGCTCGGCATGTCGGCGCGCGTGATTCAGCCGGGCGAAACGCCGGAAGGCACCATTGGCCGGCTCGCCAAACGACTGGGCATTCCGGCGGTACGCGCCGCGACGCGGCAGGCGATGCGGCTGATGGGCAGCCATTTTGTTCTTGGCGAGACCATCGAGGCTGCGCTGGCACGGGCAAATTCGGCCAGCGCGCCGCGTTATTCCTTCGACATGCTCGGCGAAGGCGCCCGCACCGCGGCCGACGCCGAACGCTATTTCGGTTCCTATGCCAGCGCGATTGAAGCGATCGGCCGCAGCGCCGGCGAGCGTCCGCTGCCCGGCCGGCCCGGCATCTCGGTGAAACTCTCCGCGCTGCATCCGCGCTTCGAAGCGTTGAGCCGGGCGCGGGTGATGCGCGAACTGGTGCCGCGGCTGACCGATCTTGCGCGCCGCGCCAAAGATTATGATTTGAACTTCACCGTCGATGCCGAGGAAGCAGACCGGCTTGAGCTGTCGCTGGAAGTGATCGCGGCCGCCTTCAGCGATGCATCGCTCAAAGGCTGGGACGGTTTTGGCCTCGCCATCCAGGCCTACCAGAAACGCGCCGACGCCGTGATCGACCATATCGACCAGATCGCACGGGCGCTGAACCGCCGGATGATGGTGCGCCTCGTAAAAGGCGCCTATTGGGACAGCGAGATCAAGCGCGCGCAGGAACGCGGCCTTCCCGATTACCCGGTGTTTACCCGCAAGGCGATGACCGACCTCAACTACATCGTCTGCGCGCGAAAACTACTGGCGCTGCGGCCGCGCATCTTCCCGCAATTTGCCACCCATAACGCGTTGACGGTCGCAACCGTTCTCGAACAGGCCGCCGGCGAGGACGGCTTCGAGTTTCAGCGCCTGCACGGCATGGGGGAAGCGCTGTACGCGCAATTGAGCGAGGATCGCCCCGCATTGGCGCACCGGACCTACGCCCCGGTCGGCAGCCATCGCGATCTGCTGGCTTATCTGGTGCGGCGCTTGCTTGAGAATGGTGCCAATTCGTCATTCGTCGCGATCGCGGCCGACGATACCGTGCCGGTCGCGACCCTGCTGCGGCGGCCGGCCGACATCATCGGCACTGCCGCCAACGCCAGGCATCCGAATATCCCTCTTCCCCGCGACCTCTACCAGCCGCAGCGTCCCAATTCGCGCGGCATCGAATTCGGCGAGCGCGTGGCGCTTGAGGAATTGCTTTCGGCGATCGAAGCCGAAACCACACCTGTCACAGCCGCACCGCTGATCGACGGCGCTGCGCCAACCGGCACAGCGCGGCCTGTCATGAGCCCGATCGACCAGTCGACATCGCCTGGAAGCGTCATCGATGCGACGCCGGAGCAAGCGAAGCTCGCGATCGCCGCCGCCCAAGAAGGATTCAAGAGCTGGAGCCGCACGCCGGCCGAGACGCGCGCGCAAATGCTTGCGCACGCCGCCAACCTGCTGGAAGGGCGGCGCGCGCATTTTATCGCGCTGTTGCAGCGCGAGGGCGGCAAGACCCTCGATGACGCGCTTTCGGAAGTCCGCGAGGCGATCGACTTCTGCCGCTATTACGCCGCCGAAGGCCGCAGGCTGTTCGGCGGTGACAAAACCATGCCGGGGCCGACCGGCGAGAGCAATGTTCTCAGGCTGCGCGGCCGCGGCGTGTTCGCCGCGATCTCGCCGTGGAATTTTCCACTCGCGATCTTCACCGGGCAAGTCACGGCCGCCTTGATGGCAGGCAATGCCGTGGTGGCAAAACCCGCCGAGCAGACGCCGCTGATCGCGGCGGAAGCAATTCGCCTGCTGCACGAGGCCGGGGTGCCGACCTCGGCGCTGCATCTGATGCCGGGCGACGGCCATATCGGGGCGGCGCTGACGGCGCATCCCGATGTGGCCGGCGTGGTCTTCACCGGTTCGACCGAAGTGGCGCGCGCGATCAACCGGACGCTGGCCGCCAAGGACGGCCCGATCGTGCCGCTGATCGCGGAAACCGGCGGCATCAATGCGATGATCGTGGATGCCACCGCGCTGCCGGAGCAGGTTGCCGACGATGTCGTGACGTCGGCGTTTCGCTCCGCCGGCCAGCGCTGTTCGGCCTTGCGATTGCTGTTCGTTCAGGACGACGTCGCCGACCGCATGATCGAGATGATCGCGGGCGCGGCGCGCGAACTGGTGATCGGCGACCCCCGCGATCCCGCGGTTCACGTCGGGCCCGTGATCGACCGCAAGGCAAAGCAGCGGCTCGAGACGCATATCACCCGGATGAAGCGGGAGGCCCGGGTGCATTTCGCAGGCGCCGCGCCTGACGGCAACTACGTCGCGCCGCATATCTTTGAATTGCCGGATGCCGATCGGCTGACCGAGGAAGTATTCGGCCCCGTTTTGCATGTGGTGCGCTACCGCGCGGAAACTCTCGGGCGCGTGCTACAATCGATCGAGCGAAGCGGCTACGGGCTGACACTCGGCATCCATTCGCGCATCGACGATACCATCGAGGCCGTGACTGACCGGCTTGCCGTCGGCAACGTCTATGTCAACCGCAACATGATCGGCGCGGTGGTCGGCGTGCAGCCGTTCGGCGGCCACGGGCTGTCAGGCACCGGTCCCAAGGCCGGCGGCCCGCATTATCTGCCGCGCTTTGCGACCGAGCAGACCGTGACCGTCAACACGTCAGCCGCCGGCGGCAATGCCGCGCTGCTGTCGGATACGGACGATGCGTCATCCTGAGGTGCGAGCTCTTGCGAGCCTCGAAGGATGACACCTGTGGCCCATCCTTCGAGACGCGGCACGTAGCCAAGTCTACGCAGGCTACGTAGACTTGCCTGCGTGGCCACTCCTCCAGCGATAACGGCGAAGCCGTTACGCAGGGATGACGGATGGCCTGCGGCGCGCCACGTTTTCACCCGTTGCATCGCTTGGCCAAGACAGGTCAAATGGCGACAGATTTCGATCGTTCGCGGCAATAATTCCGGCACGCGGACAACAACGAGAATGACGGGAGCGACGTCACCATGGAAAACGGCATTTTCGAAGGCCTCAAGGTTCTGGACTGCGCGAGTTTCATTGCGGCGCCCGCGGCCGCCACCGTGCTGTCGGATTTCGGCGCCGACGTGATCAAGATCGAGCCGCCCGGCCAGGGCGATCCCTATCGCAACCTGCCCAATCTGCCGGGATATCCCGTCAGTCAGCACAATTACGCGTGGATGCTGGAGGCCCGCAACAAGAAGAGCCTCGCGCTCGACCTCTCCAAGCCGGAGGGACAGGCGGTAGTGTATCGCCTCGTCGCCGAGGCCGACGTCTTCATCACGAATTTTCCGCCCGGCGTGCGCCAGCGCCTCGGCATCACCTACGAGGAACTCAAGCCGCTGAACGAGCGCCTGGTCTATGGCTCGTTCACCGGCTACGGCGAGAAGGGCGAGGAAGCCAACAAGCCCGGCTTCGACAGCAATGCCTATTGGGCGCGCTCCGGCCTGATGGATCTGGTGCGCGCGGACGAGAACACTACGCCGGCGCGCTCGGTCGCCGGCATGGGCGACCACCCCTGCGCGATGGCGTTTTACGGCGCGATCGTCACCGCGCTCTACAAGCGCGAACGCACCGGCAAGGGTTCGCATGTCAGCACCAACCTGATGGCCAACGGCATCTGGGCGGCCTCGGTGCTGGCCCAGGCCAAATTATGCGGCGCCAAATTCCAGGAAAGGCGGCCGCGCGAGCGCGCGCTGAACGCGGTGACCAACCACTACAGGTGCAAGGACGGGCGCTGGCTCATTCTCTCGCTGCTCAACGAGGACCGGCAATGGCCGACGCTGGCGCGCTGCATGGAGCGCGAGGATCTGATCGCCGATCCCCGGTTTGCGACCCGGCCCGACCGCCATGCGCGATCCTTGGAACTGATCAGGATTCTTGACGAGATTTTTGCCACCAAGGATCTTGCCGAATGGCGCAGGATACTCGACGGCAACGGGCTGGTGTTCGGCGTGGTCGGTATCCTCGACGATATTCCCGGCGACCAGCAGATGATCGAGAACGAGGTGCTGGTGCCGTTCGAGAACGACACCATGCTGACGATCAACAGCCCGATCTGGGTCGACGGCAGCAAAAAGGTCACCCCGCGGCGCGCGCCTGGCATCGGCGAGCACAGCGACGAGATCCTTCGCAAGGCCGGCTACGACGAGGCGTCGATCCGGCAATTGCGGGCGTCAGGCGCGGTGGCGTGAATGAGCCAGCCGGCATGCCGCAGCAAGTCAACATCGACGCGCGATAGAGGGTTTTCAAGCGAAGTGGAAATCGCGAATGCCTAGCTACCGCCTGCATTATTTTCCGGAATCGGGAAACAGCTACAAGCTGGCGCTGATGCTCACGCTATGCGGTCAGACGTTCGAGCCGGTCTGGACCGACTTCGGTGGCGGCGCAACGCGAACGCCGGAGTGGCGGCGGACGGTCAACGAGATGGGTGAAATTCCGGTGCTCGAAGAAGATGGCGTGCGTCTCACGCAGACAGCGCCGATCCTGCTGAAGCTCGCCGAACAATACGGCCGGTTCGGCGGCGAGAGCGCCGCGGAGCAATTCGAAGTGTTGCGCTGGCTGTTCTGGGACAACCACAAGCTGACGGGCTACATGGCGACCTATCGCTATTACCGGACCTTCACGCCGGCTCCCGACCCGCATGTGCAGGCTCACTTTCGCAGGCGCCTCGATGACTTCATTGGCATCCTGGAGCGACACCTGCAGCGATCGCTGTTCGCCATCGGCAACCGGCCGACTGTGGCCGATCTTTCGATGATCGCCTATCTATCCTATCCGAGCGACGAAACCGGATACGATTTTGCGGCCAGCCACCCCGCCGTCAGCGCCTGGCTCGGCCGTGTCGCGAGTCTGCCTGGCTGGCGGTCGGCCTATGATCTGCTGCCAGGCAAGCGTCTCACGCATTACGTGTGAGGTTCTATTCCCGGTGTTTGCACCGCCGCGGAGTTGTCGAAACCGGCTATTTGTTATGCATCAGCACCCAGCCGACGGCGGCAAGCCCGATAATCACGGCAACCGCGATCGCCCAGGCGCTGACGCGGATGGCGCTGACGGTTTGCCGCTTGCTTTCGTTCTGGGCAATCTCGCGATTGCGCATCTTGTCTTCTTCGTCGGAGTCGTTCATCGCCTGCCCTCCCGATCCTAAACCTCGACTTGGCCCGATTCCGCGCTTCCACGCTTATGGCCTGACTAGGCGCCGGCCGTGGTCGACGGACGCAAACCGGCGTCGAACGAAGCCGGCGGGCCGGCAACTGGCTCGCCGCTTGCTCCCATGCCGGCAAGCCGGCTCAGCGAAAACGCCGCCAGCGCCGCGCACAGAGCGGCAATAGCGGCTGCGATGAAGACCGACGCCACGCTCCATTTCATCGTCATCAGCATGCCGCCAACCAGCGGCCCGACGATCGAGCCGACCCGGCCGATCCCGAGCGCCCAGCCAACGCCGGTGGCCCTGACCGCCGTCGGATAGAACGTCGCGGCCAGCGCGTTGGCCGCGATCTGGCCGCCGACGATGCAGAATCCGGCCGCGAAGATTGCCATGGTGACGAAGACGATCGAATGACCGAGCTGGCCGATCGCGCCGACCGCGAAGACGGCTGCGAAATACACCAGCGCCAGCGCGCGAAACGTGAAGCGGTCGATGATGCTGCCGAGCGCAAAGGCTCCGACCACGCCGCCGACCTGCAGCATCGATCCGATCGCCGCAGCCGCCGATACCGACGCACCGAGGTCGTTGAGCACGGTGGGCAGCCAGTTCGACAGGAAATAGAGATCGAGCAGGCTCATGAAGAACACCACCCACAGCAACAGCGTGACGCGCGTGCGGCCCGCCCTGAACAGATGCAGCACGGGAATTCCGGCAAGCCGCGGTTCGTTGACGACGAACTGCGTGGCCGGAGCGAACACCGCCTTTGGGCTGATGAAGCCCAGCAATTGCGCGACGCGCGCATTGGCGCTGCCGGTTAACGCGAGGAAGCGCACGGATTCCGGCAGCCGAAGCGCCAGGATCGGCAACAGCAGCAGCGGCGCGACGCCGCCGACCACGAACACCGAGCGCCAGCCGAAATACGGAATCAATGCCGCCGCGAGCAGGCCGCCGAGTGCCGCCCCCACCGAGAAACCGCAGAACATGATCATCACCATGGTGGCGCGGCGGCGGCGCGGATTGAACTCGGACGTCATCGCAATGGCGTTCGGCATCGCGCCGCCGAGACCGAGCCCGGTCAGAAACCGGATCGCAAGCAGGGTGTTGACGTCCTGGACGAACGCGGTGACGAGCGCGCCGAGGCCGAAGGCCAGCGTCGACAGGATAATGATCTTCTTGCGGCCGATGCGGTCCGCCAGCGGCCCGAACAACAGCGCGCCGATCATCAGCCCGAACAGGCCGGCAGAGAACACCGGACCCAACGCGCCCTTGGTCAGGCCCCATTCCCTGGCCAGCGCGGGCGCGACATAGCCGATTGCCTGGGTATCGAAGCCGTCGAGAAACAATACCGCCGCGCAAGTCAGCAGCAGTTTGAGCTGGAATCCGCCGACCGGTTGCTGGTCGATGAAGTCGGCGACATCGATTGTGTCGCCAGCTTGAGAAATCGCCATCGTTGTCCCTCCCCCTGAAACGTTATCGTCATTGCGAGGAGCCAACGGGTCGCGCGAATGCGCGCCCGATGATAGGCTCCGCGACGAAGCAATCCAGAACCGTCTTATCCGCGCGCTGGATTGCTTCGCTCCGCTCGCAATGACGCATTTTAACCTATCGCGAATTGAGCGACAGCGGCACGATTTTCCGCCTCACCGCGTGCGCAATGCGTCCCTGGAATAACCGGCGATCCGCTTGTAGCCTTCGGACAAAGCGACGAGCTCGTCGCGGCTGATGACATCGTCGATTCTGCCAAACGGTTTATCGTTGGTGCGCTGAAATACTTCGCGCAGGATCGCGTCGGGCGGATTGGTCCGGTTGGTCAGGACGATGCGCGTGGTCGCGTCAAGCCGCTGGCGTTCATAGGCGGCGAGCGCGGCAACCGGATCGTTGTTTTCGAGCAGCGCCGAGGTCAGCGCCTGCGCATCCAGGATCGCCTGGCCGGCGCCGTTGGAACCGCGCGGCACCATCGGATGGGCGGCATCGCCGAGCAGTGTCACCCGCCCAAAACTCCAGCGCGGCAGCGGATCCTGATCGACCATCGGAAATTCCAGCACGTGATCGGCGGCGCGAATGAAGGCCGGCACGTCGAGCCAGTCGAAATGCCAGTCGGCGAACGCGCCGATGAAATCATCGAGCGAGCCGGGGCGGTTCCAGTCGCGCTTGCGATAGATTGGGGTCTCGATTTCCGCGACCCAGTTGATGAGCTGCAGCCCGTCGGCGCCCTCGGGGCGGATCGGGTAAATCACCATCTTGCCGTGCGACAGCCACCCCGCCCGCACCATGCTGGCGCCGGACAGCATCGGCTTCCATCGCGTCACGCCGCGCCACATGTTCACGCCCGAGTAGCGCGGCTCGCCCTCGCCGGGGAAAAACTGTCT
Source organism: uncultured Alphaproteobacteria bacterium (assembly GCA_963778925.1). Taxonomy (GTDB): domain Bacteria; phylum Pseudomonadota; class Alphaproteobacteria; order Rhizobiales; family Xanthobacteraceae; genus Bradyrhizobium. The sequence goes on from CAVZWE010000024.1 coordinate 325,727, forward strand.
GCGGATAGCGGAATTGATGCCGTCGCAGGCGATGGCGACATGGCCGCGCACGGCCGTTCGGATGGCGCCTCCCGGCCCGTCGGAAAAATGCACGCTGACGCCGGACTCATCCTGCTCGACGGCGATGCAATGACGGTTGGTGACCAGCCGGTCGGCTCCCGCGCGCGCAACGAACGCATCGCGCAACACCATCTGCAGATCGCCGCGATGAATGGAGAATTGCGGATGCTCGTAGCCCGCAGCAAGGCCGAGCGGCTCCTGATAGATCAATTGCCCGAAGCGATTGAAGAAGGTTGCGTCCTCCGTGGCGATCGCGACTTTCGCCAGATCGGCTTCCAGCCCGAGCGCTGCAAGTTCCTTTGTGGCATGCGGCAGCAGATTGATGCCCACGCCAATCGGCCTGATTTCGGCCGCCGACTCGAAGATCCGGCAGGGAATTTTCGCAGCATGCAGCGCGAGCCCAAGCGTCAATCCGCCGATGCCGGCTCCGACGATGATGATGTCGTCCATGTTTCCTTCCGGCATTGATTATTATTTTGGAGATGAAACACGATCGGTAAGACCACTGTCAATCTGGGCCGTTCCCCGGATGCAATGCAGCGCGCCGCTCTTTCGGCGTGGTGCGTTGCTGATCCGGGGTCCGTGGCCGCACAAAGTGTGGGTCCCGGCTCGGCGTCGCGTCACTTCCTGCCGCACCGCGTCCGGGACACGTGTAGAGCTATTTGACGAAGCACATCCCCATCCGCGACGCGTTGCCGACCACCTGACACGCCAGTCCCTCGGCGCAGCTCCACGACCTGAAACTCCGGTCGTTGTCGGCGGCGTTGGGGTGCTGGAGATAGCAATGCGCGCCCCAGCCGTCTTCGTATTCGGTCCCGGCGAGTTCGGTGCTGCCGCGCGATTGCGGGCGGCTGGCGAAGCCGCGGGAAAAATCAGGGCGCTTGCCGTCGCGCAGCGAGGTCAGTATGTCGCGGCGGCGGATCTGGTCGCCGAAGAAATGCGGCGACGCCGGCACCACGGTCGAATTGTCGGGCCTGGCCGCCATCCAGTCGACGCCGGGGAAATGAAAGCCACCGATGCCGCGGGTCTGGTGGCAGCCGGCGCAGGTCATGTCGTTGAGCCGGCGCTCGAAGCCCGCGACCGAGTGGATATTCTGCAGCGTGACGCCGCGCTCGGCCGCTTTCTTCAAGGCGGCGACGACATCGCTTTCAGAAAATACAGGGTCGGCCACAGCGCCCGCACCCTGGACGAGGCCGAATGCAGGCAGCAGGTTCGTCGGCGCAAATCCGGCCGGGGTCGGCGCAATCGCGCCGGTGGCGAGAAATTCTTTCGGAATCAGGATCGTGCCGCGATCGAGCTCGGCAAAATGGGCGGGATCGAGCAGCCAGGCCTTGAACTCGCGCCTGAGCTTTGCATCCGCCAGAATCCGCTCGCGATCGATCTGGTTTTCCAGCGCCGCTTCCTCGAAGGCCTGCGATTGCGCATTGTAGTCAAACACCTTCAGCAGATAGTCGGTGCGAAAGTCGCGGACATCGGATTTCGGCGCATGCGCGATCTGAAGATTGGTCTCGATGCGATCGATGTCTTCGGTCTCGACCAGATCCAGCGGGCCATCCCCGGACAGAAACTTCTCGGCAAGTTCTGCGCCGGTCAGCGCCGATTCCCCCGCGGCCAGCCAACGACGGGCAATCTTGGCGCACGTGATCGCCTTGACGCTGCCATTGATCGCGCCCTTGGCCCTCAGCACGATGTTCAGCGTCATCGGCAGGCGCGGCGATGTCGCGTTGTCACCGGTCTCCGACGCGCTTGTGCGCGTCAGCCGGTAGATCAGCCGGATTTCACCGCAGGCATCCGGCGATACATAAGCGCGGTCCATCCGGTTGACGATGCCGGCCAGCACGAAGCGGGAATGGTCGGAATAAAGCTGCGCACGATCGAACAGCTGAAAGTCGAAAGCCGTTCCAACGCCGATGGCTTCGTTCGGAAGATCGGCCTTGTGCCTTGCGATGTAGCGGTCGAACTCATCGTCGAGCGCCTTGCGGACCGGAACCATCGACGGCAAGGCGAACAACTGGCTGCCGGTCAGCGGCGCGTCGCTCGATCGCATCGGCAGCAATACGCGGCTCAGGCCAAATCGGCCATGGTCCAGTTCGCGCAAAGCCAGGGGATCGATGATCGCGGTTCCACGCTCCGGCGCCGGCGCGCTCCGCGCATGATGCAGAGGAAAGACGCTGGAGAGCAAAACCAGGAACGTGATCAGAAATCGCACGCGGCCCATATCCCGACAAACACCACATCGGAGACCTCATTCCAGGCCTCTCGCAGGCAGCGCTTCTATGTCGGGAAGATAGCCGAAAAGTGGACGGAGGCGGCAAGAGGGTCGCTTCACGTCGCGGTGAAGCGATCCATGGTTAGCGCGCGACGATCAGGCCTTTGCTGGTTACGACCACCCAGCGGCCGTCCTGACGCCGGATCGCATCGATCCGGCCGACGCCAGGCACCGAATCGCCGGCATATACTTCGTATATTCCCCGGTATATTCCGCGGCGACCCTCGATCAGGGCGCCGCCCTGGGCAACGTCGCGCAGCACCCAGCCTTCGACCGTCGGCAACCTCGCCACTTCCGGCTTGGGGGCAGGCAATGGAACGGGCGCTGCCGCCGCCGCTGCCGTTGCCGGGGGCGGCACCGAGCCGGTGACTTCCTTTGGTGCCGCCGGCGTCGCCGCGACCGGCGCCGAAGCTGCCGGCGGCGCGGGACGAAGCTTGTCAACGGCCTCGCTCAGCTTCGCCAGTTTGGCGGCGGGCTCGGCCTGCGCCTTTTCGAGCTTGTCGAGGCGATCGCCAGTCTTGTTGAACTGGGCCAGGGCAGTCCCGGAGCTATGTTCGAGGCTGTCCTTGAGCGCCACGATGTCGGCGTCGATCCGCGCCACGGAAGCTTCGAGCGCGCGGTCGCCGGTCACGTCATCGCCGATGAAACGCGAAACCGCCGTGGTCGCCAGCACGCCGCCGAGAGCGCCCGCGACCACCGCCAGCGCGATCACAGCGGCCAGCGCGGCGAAGCGGCGCTTGCCGAACATTCCCGAGCCCGGCTGGGCTTCCGGACGCGCCTCGTGACCGTCCCAGGCGCGGTCGCCAGATGACATCATGATGACCTTGCCGGGAAAGTGCGGAGCGTCGGCCCTCGAAGCCTCCAGCTTCGAAGTATCAGAGCCAGTGGCATCAGCGTTGGGCGCGTCCGCCTCGGCGGCACCTTGCCCGGGCACCAGATCGGGGGAATCGACGCTGGCCGATGGCTGGATCGATTCCGGCGCGGTCGCCGCCGCCGGCTGGTTTTGGGCGTCCGATGAATGGGAAGCGGTCGGCCCGGCATTGAGGGAACCGGGTTCACCGCTGGTCTGCTCGGCCTGTTGTTCGCTCACGTTCAAAACTCCGGCAAAGGTTGACCATTTGGTAACTTTCATTGCTTGCGAAATCGTTACCGGCGGCCGGCTTACCGAAATTTCAGGAACTTCTCCGGTCCGGCTTTGCCCGACCGGCGCGGCAGTGGCCGGCCGGGACCCGGCCCATGCTGCCCTGCGGCAAGTCCCGGATGGTCCCGACGCGTCGTTTGCGCGGCCGCGTTTCCCGACTACCATGGTTGTTCATAAGCATCGACAAGACTGCGACAACGAAACCCGGGAGAAACGCAGTATGAAGCTTTACGACTCGGTCGGACCGAACCCGCGCATCGTCCGCATGTTCATGGCGGAGAAGGGCATCGAAATGCCCAAGCAGACCGTCGACCTCCGCGGCGGCGAAAATCGCCAGCCCGAGCATCTCAAGCGCAACCCGCACGGCCAGATGCCGGCGCTCGAACTCGACGACGGCCGCTATTTGTCGGAGATCACCGCGATCTGCGAATATCTCGAGGAGAAAAATCCGAAGCCCGCCATGATCGGATCGACGCCGGAAGAACGCGCGGAGTGCCGGATGTGGACCCGGCGCGTCGATCTCAACATCTGCGAGCCACTCGCCAACGGCTATCGCTTCGGCGAGGCGCTGAAGTTTTTCGAAAAGCGAATCCCCTGCGCGCCGGAAGCCTCCCCCGGGCTCAAGAAGATCGCGGCCAATCGGCTGCAATGGCTCAACGAACAGATGGCAGGCAAGGACTATCTGTGCGGCAAGCGCTTCACGCTGGCCGACATCCTGCTCTATTGCTGGATCGATTTCGGCAATCAGGTCGGCCAGCCGCTCGATGCCGCCAACACAAACATTGCGGCGTGGTTTGCGCGGGTCGGGCAAAGGCCGTCGGTGAAGGCGTAGGTAGCAACAAGCTCCGCCGTCATCCTGAGGAGCGCGCTCTTTGCGCGCGTCTCGAAGGATGGGCTGCGTTCTTCGCTCGTTATCCTTCGAGGCTCGCCGAAGAGGCTCGCACCTCCAGCGATAACGGCGAAGCCGTTACGCCGGGATGACGGGAGCGCGAGGCCTCGCTTCCCTACATCACCACCGGTGCATCCGGCAGTTCGTTCTTGCCGCGCCCGTGCTTGGGAAAATGCGCGGCCAACTGCCTGGAGACCGCGTCGATCCCCCTGATGACGCCGCCGGCGAAATTCCCCGCCTTGAAATCGGTCTCCATCGCCTTGCAGATCTTTTCCCAGCCCTCGCGGCCAACCTTGGCGTCGATGCCGCGATCGGCGACGATCTCGACGTCGCGGTCGGCCAGCAACAGATAGATCAGCACGCCGTTATTATGGTCGGTGTCCCAGATCCGCAGCTGCGAGAAGATATCCAGCGCGCGCTCCCGCGCCGGCTGATCACGGAACAGCGGCTTGCCGTCGAGCGCGCCTTCGACCACGAAGCGGACCTGGCCGGAATGGGTGGCCTCACCCGCCTTGATCGTCTGTTCGATCGTCGCCAGCACTTGCGGCGGGAAAGTGCGCCGCGCCCGCCAGTGGTGCTCGAGAAGATGCTTGCCGATGCGCTTGATGCCCATTTCCCTACTGGCTCTCTCTGCCAGCTCCAGATTCTACCAGCTCCCGGACGCGCCGCCGCCGCCAAAACTGCCGCCGCCGCCACTGAACCCGCCGCTGTCGCTCGAACTGCTGCTACTGCTCCAATCGCTGCTGCTGCTGGAGCCACCCGACCAGCCGCCTCGGCCGCTCCGTCCCTGAGGCGACGTCAGGTCGACGACCAGCGCGACGATGAAGACGATGACCGCCGCGATGACGGACGCCGCCAGCGAACCGGCGACCAGCCATGCCAGCAATCCGACAACGCTGCCGGTGACGACCGCGCCGATCAGCCTGCCCAGCGAGGCGCGCAGGATGGCGCCCAGGATAAAAATCCCGAAGACGGCAACCCCCGGATTGACGTTGCTCAACCAGTCGAAGCTTTGCTGCTGAACCGGCGCCCGCGCCGGCGCAGGCAACGGCTCGCCGTCGATGACACGGATGATCCGATCGACGCCCGCTGAAATCCCGCCGGCGAAATCCCCGTTCCTGAACCTGGGCGTGATGGCTTCGTCGATGATGCGCTTTGAGGTTACGTCGGTCAGCGCGCCTTCGAGGCCATAGCCGACTTCGATACGAAGCTTGCGGTCGTTCTTGGCAACCACCAGAAGCGCGCCGTCGTCGATCTTCTTGCGTCCGATCTTCCAGGCTTCGGCGACCCGGATCGAATATTGTTCGATGGTTTCAGGCTGCGTGGTCGGCACGATCAGCACCGCAACCTGGCTGCCTTTGCGGGTTTCCAGCGCCTTGAGCGTCTCTGTCAGCGCGGCAATGTCGCCGCCGGACAGCGTCCCGGTCTGATCGACGACGCGTCCCGTCAGCGGCGGCACCGCGACGTCGGCTGAGGCCGCGAAACCCCAGCACAGCATCAGCGCAAGAAGGCAGGCTCTTGCAGCGTTCATCGCGGCCAATCTGTTCAATATGTTGTCGCGCTATTTTGCAGGCGCTGCCGCCGGCGGACTGAAATCCACCTTCGGCGCGGTCGAGATTTCCTTTTCGTTCTCGACCGAGAAATTCGGCTTCTCTTTGTAGCCGAACGCCATCGCGGTGAGATTGGTCGGGAACGAGCGGATGGTGACGTTATAGTCCTGCACCGTCTTGATATAGCGGTTGCGCGCCACCGTGATGCGGTTTTCGGTACCCTCCAGTTGGGCCATCAGATCGTGGAACAGCGCGTCGGATTTGAGCTGCGGATAGTTCTCGGTCACCACCAGCAATCGCGAAAGCGCATTGCTGAGTTCCCCTTGGGCTGCCTGGAATTTCTGGAACGCGGCGGGATCGTTGAGAACTTCCGGCGTCGCCTGGATGCTGCCGACCTTGGCCCGCGCATTGGTCACCCCGAGCAGCACGTCCTTTTCCTGCTGCGCAAAGCCCTTCACCGAATTGACAAGGTTGGGGACGAGGTCGGCGCGGCGCTGGTACTGGTTCACGACCTCCGACCAGGCCGACTTGACCTGCTCGTCATTGCTTTGAATGGCGTTATAGCCGCAATTGGTCAGGCTCAACGTCGCCAGCGCCGCCAGCACGGTCCATAATCTGCGCATTGAAATTTCTCCATTATAGCTTCCGCAAGGCTATCAGAAGGAGCCCACCAGGTATGCAGTCGAAAGACGGCATCCGCGTCTATTTCGCGGATGATAGCTCTTGCCCAGCAGTTACTGAAGCGTTCAACATGGCGAAAACGCGAGGAAACGAGAACCCATGACCGCATACGAAACCATCATCGTGGAACGGCCGGAACCCGGCATCGCGCGGATCGTGATGAACCGGCCCGAGGCGAGAAATGCGCAAAACCTGCAGATGACCTACGACCTCAACGCCGCGTTCGATGCCGCGGTGCAGGATGACACGGTCAAGGTCATTATTCTCGCCGGCAGCGGTCCGCATTTCTCGGCCGGGCACGATCTGCGACCCGGAGCCAGGAACGCAGCCGGAGTGGATTTTCCACCTGTCGGAAATTGGGGCGGTTTTGCCGAGCCCAATGCCCACGGCCGCTTCGCGCGGGAACAGGAAATCTATCTGCAGATCACCCGCCGCTGGCGCAATCTGGCAAAACCGACGATCGCGCAGGTGCATGGCAAATGCATCGCCGGCGGCTTGATGCTGGCCTGGGCCTGCGACCTGATCGTCGCCAGCAACGACGCGGAATTCTGCGATCCCGTGGTGACCATGGGCGTTTGCGGGGTCGAATGGTTCGTGCACCCCTGGGAACTCGGCCCGCGCAAGGCCAAGGAATTGCTGTTCACCGCCGACGTCTGGAGCGCGGACGAAGCCCATCGGTTGGGCATGGTCAATCACGTCGTCCCGCGGCCGGAGCTTTCGGCGTTCGTGATGACGCTGGCTGGCAGGATCGCGTCAAAACCCTCCTTCGCGCTGAAATTGACAAAGGAAGCCGTCAACCGGTCGGTCGACGTGATGGGGCAGCCAGCGGCGATCGATCAGGCGTTCGCGCTGCACCAATTGTGCCATGCGCATAATTTGCAGGAATTCGGAATGGTGGTCGATCCGGCGGGGCTTCATCCCTCCGTCAGGAAATCGGCCCAAATAAAATAGCAAAGTAAAGTAGCGAAGTAACCCAGATGGACCTCACCCTAAGCGACGAGCAGCGCCTGCTGCGCGAAAGTGTCGACCGCTACATTGCCGGGACCTACACCGCCGACCATCGCCGCCATAGCGCCAGCGAACCGCTCGGCTTCAGCCGCGAGACCTGGAAGCAGTTCGCCGATCTCGGCTGGCTGGCGCTGCCGATCAGCGAGGCCTATGGCGGGCTCGGCGCCGGCGCAGTCGAGACCGGCATTGTGATGGAAGCGTTCGGGCGCGGCCTCATCAACGAGCCTTATCTCGCGACCGTGGTAATCGGCGCCGCACTGATCTCGGAGTGCGGCAGCGAGCCGCAGAAGCAGGCGATACTTCCAAAAATCGCCGACGGATCTTTGCATCTGGCGTTCGCACATTCCGAACGTGCCGCGCGTTTCAATCTCGCTCATGTCGAGACTTCGGCGAAGAAAACATCCGACGGCTGGCGCCTCGACGGCCACAAGACCGCCGTGCTCGACGGCAATGCCGCAGGTCAGATCATCGTCTCGGCCCGCGTCGCCAACGACGATAGCACGCCGGGTGGACTGTCCCTGTTTCTGGTACCGTCAGGCACCGCCGGTCTGTCCTTGCGGGATTATTCGCGGCTCGGCGGCGGCCGCGCCTGCAATGTCGATCTCGACGGCGTTCGCGTTCCCGCCGATGCCTTACTGGGCGACGGCAGCGACGTCCTGCCGAAGATCGAAGGCGTGATCGACCGCGCGCTGGCAGCGCTTGGTGCGGAAGCCGTGGGCATCATGCAGATCATACTCGACATGACGCTTGAATACACCAAGATCCGGCAGCAGTTCGGCCGGCCGCTGGCGGCCAACCAGGTCATCCGCCACCGGCTTGCCGACATGGCCATGCAATGCGACGAGGCGCGGTCGATGGCGCTTCGCGCCGCGCTGATGATTGAGGCCGAGCCGGTGTCGCGCGGCCGCGCCGCGTCCGGCGCCAAGGCCAAGATCGGCAAATGCGCGCGCTTCGTCGCCGAGCAATCCGTCCAGCTTCACGGCGCCATGGGCGTCACCGAGGAGCTCGATATCGGCTCCTACTTCAAGCGGCTGCTTGCCTTCGATACGATGTTCGGCGGCAGTGCGCATCACTATCGCCGTCACGCCGCCCTTGGCGGGCGGACAGCAACTCAAATCTGAGGGAGCGCAGCGTGAATCTCACCTTCAGCGCCGAAGAGCGCGCCTTCGAAACCGAGGTGCGCGAATTCATCGCGCAACAGCTAACGCCCGAAATGAAACGGGCGCAGTCGCTGACGCCGTCGGTATTCTCCGACCCGGACATCGGCATCGCCTGGCAGAAAGCGCTGCACAAGAAGGGCTGGGCCGCGCCAGGATGGCCGGTCGAACATGGCGGACCCGACTGGACGCCGGCGCAACGCTGGATCTTCGAAGCCGAATGCGCCCGCGCCGGCGTGCCGTCGGTCAATGTGATGGGCGTCAAGATGGTCGGCCCGGTAATCATCGGGTTCGGCTCGCCCGAACAGAAGAATTTTTATCTGCCGCGAATTCTCTCCGGCGAGGATTACTGGTGCCAGGGCTATTCCGAGCCCGGCTCGGGCTCCGATCTTGCCTCGCTGAAGACGCGCGCGGTGCGCGACGGCGACGACTACATCATCAATGGCACCAAGATCTGGACCACGCACGCCCATCATGCCAATCGCATGTTCGCGCTGGTGCGCACCAGCGACACGCCGCGCCAGCAGGACGGCATCAGTTTTATTCTGATCGACATGAGGAGCCCGGGCATCACCACCCGTCCGATCCTGACCATCGGCGGCGACCACGAGGTCAACCAGGTGTTCTTCGACGACGTGCGCGTGCCCATCGCCAACCGCGTCGGCGAGGAGGGCAAGGGCTGGACCTACGGCAAATATCTGCTCGAGTTCGAACGCGGCTCCGGCATTGCCTCCGCCAAACTGCGCGAAGCACTGAAAACCGTATCGGACCTCGCAACGTCGGAGTTGACCGGCCGTGCCATCGACGATCCCGATATTGCCCTGCGAATGTCCGAGATCGAAGTCGATATCGACACGCTGGAGATGACGGAGTTGCGGGTGCTGTCGGCGCTGCAGACCGGACAAAATCCCGGCGCGGTATCCTCGCTGCTCAAATTGCGGGTCAGCGAAATCCGCCAGGCGGTGACGCGGCTTGGCGTCGAGGTGATCGGCAATGACGGCCTTTATGTCGAGCCGATGCGGCCGTTCTACAAGCTCAATGAGAAGCCCGCGATCCCCGAAGCGATGTTGCCGGTGGTGCCGGAATATCTCAACGGCCGCGCCTACACCATCTTCGGCGGCTCATCGGAGATCCAGCGCGACATCGTCGCGAAGATGGTGCTGGGGCTGTAGAACTGCGATTGACGAAGCAAGTGGAGTACCCGGAATGACGGGTATGGTTACCCGACCTCCCGCAACACGGCCTCGACCGCCTTGCGCTCATCCGCGGTCAAGGCCGCTTGAGGGGCGATGGGATCGCCGACCTCATAGCCCTGGATCGCAAGCCCGGCCTTGATGCAGGCTGCGAGGTTGTAGCGCGCGAAGGCTTCGTTGAGGCGCCACAACCGCCGCTGCAGCACCAGCGCGTCGTCCCAGCACGACGCCTTGCAGAGATTGTAGAGCTCGACGCTCTGCCGCGGAATGAGACAAGCCGGTCCCGCCATCCAGCCCACGCCGCCGATCAGCATCACCGTGGCGGGGATATGCGCGGATGCCGAGAACACTTTGATGCCATCGCCACAGCGATTCATGATCGACAGCAGCCGCCCGGTATTGGTCGAAGCGTCCTTGATGTAGTCGATCCGCGGATGCGCGGACAACCGCGCGATCACATCGAGCGAGAGGTCGGAGCGCTGGAACTGCGGATTGGTGTAGATCACGACGGGAATATCGACCGCGTCCGCTATGGCGCGAAAATAGGATTCGACCTGCGCATCTTGCAGCGGGAAATACGCTTCCAGGATCGCCAGGATGCTGTCGGCGCCGAGCTTTTGATAGGCCTTCGCTTGCGCAACGGCATCAAGCGTCGAGGTCGAGGCGACACCGGCCACCACGGGCACGCGACCCTTGGCAGCGTCGATCGTGGTCTGCACCACCGCCGCGCGCTGCGCGCTATCGAGATAGGCGAACTCGCCGGTCGAGCCGAGCGGCGTCAGGCCATGCACGCCCGATTTGATGAGATCGTCGCAGAGGCGGCCGAGCACGTCTGTGCGGATTTTCCCGCCGGCATCGACCGGCGAGACCAGATAGGGAAAGACGCCGTGGAAGTCGGTCATGTTTGCCGGGGGTCAAGCCGTTGTGTGGCGAGGGTGCTGGTTTTCGCTTAGATCGGCGGCCGCGCCAAGGATAATGAGCCGGACCGGTCCGCGGTACGACCTGCCGGGACGCCATTGGCATTCCGTTAACCATAATTGTTAGAAGGCGGTTCAGGCTTTCCATTCACGATCGCGCCGCTTGGTCGGCGGCCCAGGCGCCATTGCTGCGCGAAGTTCGCAGTGCGATGTGCGTGACGCGAGAGAGGCGAACCACTCGCCCGATCTGCGCATGGCGGTCGCGATCGAGCCCTGCGCCGGCGATGGCCGGAATGAATGACGCAACCGGGTTGGGGCGGCGGTCCAATCTCGTAGCCAGACACCGGGGCGACCGAGCCATGATGCGCAACAATACAAGGCTAACCCGGCGGCGGAGCACGCAGCGGACCTCGGCTCCCTTCGGAGCGGCGGCCTGTGCCAGGACGTCATCCCGGCCGGCCTCGGGCCGTGTGCGACCCGGCGCGAGCGGTCCGGTCCGGCGGCCCGGGCTTGCCGCAAGGCTTTCGACCGTCTGCGCGCTGGGGTGCGCGATAGCCGTTTCCGGCTGTGCGCCCGGTTCGGCGCTGCCTGAAGCTGGGTCCGGGCCGGCGTTGGCGGAGGCACAAATATGCCGTCCCGACCCTGCCTTCCTCGCGCCACAACCCGCCCCCGATTGCGGCTTCGAGCGGTCCAACCTCAAGACCCTGGACCCCGATGGGTGGGCGCGCCTGAAGCTCGAATACGAGCGAAAATGCTATCAAAACGCGGAAAAGACCGTTCGCGAGCGGTTGCGCCGGCTGCAGGCCGCCATGAGATGCGAAGCCGAGGCCGCCCAGCAATAACGGCCCAGCGAACCGCCGATCGGCGGCAGGGGTCCGGTCGGGCCCGGCAAGTCATTTTTCTGCCGTACTGGAGCAACATTATCCACAGGTAGTGATGTTGAGTTTGTGCGCGTGCTCCCCAGTAAATTCGCCGCGGGAATTTCGGTCGGGGAAGCCCAGCAGCGAGAGCGACGATGAAGACGCTTTACGAGTTGCTCGGGGCTCTTCCGAACGATGACGCAGAAGGTATCAGGGCCGCATTCCGTCGAGCCGTCAAAGGCGCCCACCCCGACCTCAGACCCGATGATCCGGATGCAGCGCTGAAATTCAGGCTGATCGTCCGTGCCAACGAAATGCTTGGCGATGCCGAACAGCGGATGGCCTACGACCATCTGCTGGAGCTGGCGCGCCTGGAGCAGGAGCAGGCGTCAAGGCAAGATCTCGTCGCCAAGAGGATTCACAAGACGGCCTCCGGCGTGCTGGCATTTGCCGTGGTCTCGATTGCGATGGTCGGAGGATACGCGCTGTTCATGCACATGTCGGCGGCTTCCGTTGCGGCTGCAAACCCGGCAAACGGGGTTGACGTCGCGATGCGCGTACCGGTGGTGATCGCTGCCATCGGCCCGATAGCGCCGCCGGATACGACCGGCAGCATCGCAGCGCCCGCGACACGTGAGAGTGCGAGTCCTCAGAGTGCAAGTCTTCAGAGTACAAACTCTCAAAGCGCAAGTCTTCAAGGTCCAAGTCCTCAAAGCGCAAGTCCTCAAAAAGGTGCAAGTCCTCAAAATGCAGGCGTTCCCGCTGAGGCGATCGGGCCGAGCCCGGCCGTGGTCCAGACCAATGCGGCGAGCACTGCTGCGGCCAAAATCGTTCCGGCACCCGATTTCGCCGCGGACGACGCCAGGTCCCTGCGGACGCGCGGAATTTCGGCCTACCGCAGCGGCGACCTGAACACCGCAATCGCCAGTCTCGACCAGGCGATCCAGCTTGATCCGAAATTTTCGGCTGCCTATATCGACCGCGGCATCATCTTCTATCGCCTGCGAAAATTCGAGCGCGCCTTCGCCGACATCGCGCGGGCGAAACGGATCGAGAAACGGATCCAGGTCGCAAGCCGCTCCAAATCGGGGCCAACGACAGCCGAGAAGCACCAACTCGATCAGGCCGCAATCGCGCCTTCGGAGCCGCCGGTGCCGCGCCGGCGAACGTTCACCGATGATGCTTCGCGCGAACAAGGGTTCTCGTTCACAAGGATGCGCTGAAGCACGGGCTTCGCCAAGCTTATGGCCGCGCCATTCAGAACAAAACTGCGAACTCTTATGTCATTGAAGTTGTTTTGTAATTTCAACTACGACATGTGCCCGATCGCACATGTCTGCTGAACGGCGGGCCAGTACCGAACGACTTCCAGGGAGATGATCCACCATTGCGAAATCCCACCACGCAAATGGCATTGTTTTGAAAAAATGCCGGCCGCGCCTGGCGACCAGCAGCTTCTGTTGGGACATTATTATTCTCGCATTTATTCCGGCATATGGCCTTTGATTAAAGTTCAAGCTGGTCCGCTCAATTGCGTCGCCCGCATAGCGTCGCCGTAACGGATCGGACAACCAGATCCTGGACGGCCGGAATACTGCCGATGACACCGGCGTAAATCATATCGCTCCGACCCAAATCGGCAATGAGCTTTGGGGCGTCTCTGGCGCCGTGCAGGCCTTCGCCGGAGAATAGCCCGACCACGATGGCCGGCCCCCGAAGAGATGCCGCAGCGTCACCCAGGAAAGGACGCTCCTCCAGCAGGGCGATGCGGACCCCTCGAAATACAGCACGGTTTTCGATCTCACGAGCAACCTGTTCCGTCGCCTCGCGCGAAGCCGAATTTCGCCTTGAGCCATGGGCCAGCAGGATGACGGTTGACGCTTCCGGCATAAAGCCGTTTCCACGCGCAATCTCGGTTGCGCGATCCAGCACAAGTTCCGGAAATCCCGGATCGAGACCGAGCGGCGGGAGGACGTCGACGTTGCGGCTTTCGCTATTGGCCTCGTCGAGCAATTGCACAAGGCGATCACGGGTAAAGTAGCCGCTAGAGGCAAACAACGGATAAACGATGACCCTGGGAGCGGTCAGCTTGACGAATGCTTCCCTGACCGTCGGTACGCCGTTGATGAAGCCGACCCCCACCTCCGATACAAGATCAAGAGCGGAAACGGCTCGCGCGATACGCATCGACGCTTTCATTATTCGCATCCGGTCCCCGCTCGCCATGCGCAGCGATCAGCAATGCGGCCCGTGAAGCATCCTCTTGCACTCAATGACTGGTTCCATCAGAGAAATTGATCTTGTTCCATACGTTGTATTTGCCGGAAGGTCGCGACATCGGAATGCGCTTGATTTCGGCGAACGTCGCGGCATCGTAAATCACCAATGCCCCCTCGTTTTCCCAGATCGAAACCAGGGCGTGACGCCCGTCCTTGTCAAACTCGACATGCGCCGCAGTCTTGTTCGGCTCGGGCGTCACGCTGCGGACGATTTCGAGGGTCCGCTTGTCGATGATCGAGAGCGTATCCTTCTTGGCGCCCATCATGGCTATCGGTCCAGGCGTACGGGCGAATTTTCGTGGCTGCGCATGAAGAAGCCTGGTCCTGGCGTGTCGATCACCTTGATCAGCGACCAGTCCTGCATGTCCAGCACGCTGATCTTGCCTTCCTTCAGGTGTGGGGTCGCCATCACCGGCCGGCCGTTCCAGTTCCAGGAAATTCCCGAGCCAAGGTGCGGCAGGCCGGACATGTCCAGCTGCTTGATATCGCGTCCGACGGTGAGATTGACGACGATCGCCTTACCCTCCCGCGCAGAGCCGATCAGGTTACGATATGGCGGATCGAAGAAGAAATCGTCGAGCGGCTCGGGCATCTCGATCCGGCGCAACGCGAACAGCCCCTGCGACGATGGCAATGCCTCGATCATGCCTTTTTCATGCGAATGTACCAGGCCGGCATAGACCGGCGGCGCATTCGGATCGGTCGCGATTTCCCAGATTTCCGGCACGTCCTTCAGAGCCGCAATGAAGCTGTCGCGCGGCGGGGCCTGGTACACCGCCGACACCCGCGACGAATTTCCTTGTCTTGTCCTTTGCCTCGAAAATCTTCTCGACCGACAGATCGTCGGTCGAGAGACATAACGAGGGTATGCGGCAAGGTAGTTCGCAACCGCGATATGTTTGCCGTCGCGGGAAATCGCGATATTGCGCGAGTTGATGCCGGCGCGCACCTCGGACAGCATGGTCAGCGTCCAGAGATCGTATTTGCTGACCCAGCCGTCGCGCGACATGAAGAAGACGTAGCGTCCGTCGGGCGTGAATTTCGGTCCGCCGTGCAGCGCAAAGCGGGTCGGAAACCGCGCCAGCGGCTCGAAGCGATCGCCGTCGAGGATGGTGGCGTGATGGTCGCCGGTTTCGACCACGACGAACAGGTTCAACGGATCGGCCTCGAAGCGCGGCCGATCGAGCGCCGGTGCCGAAGCGTGAATGACGCGACTTGCGGCAATCTCCGCGGTGCCCCACGACAGGTATCTGCGGCAGCGGCGTCGAGATATAGGACGGCCAGCGCAGCGATCTCGTCCTTGTCCAGTTTCGCGCCAAAGCCCGGCATCTGCGTCGCGGCGCGACCTTCGGCGATGACCGCAGCGGCACGCGGTCCCATCAGGCGCCCGAGATTTTCCGGCAGCAGCGCAGGCCCCTGCCCGCCGAGCCGATCCGCACCGTGACACGCTGCACAGTGGTCGGCGAACAGTTTTGCGGCGTCCGGATCGGCCGCGGCCGGTGCACAAGACCCGATCGCGGCCAGCAGCGCGCCGGCTAACTCAAAGCGAAAGCGGCGCTTCATGGCGTGCTCCGCGGTAGGCACTGACCGTGACGCGCTCGACCGGCCCGGTGAGACCGATCTCGGCATCGGTGAGATAGCAACCGGGGTCTTCGGCCCAGGGATCGCCGGTGATGCGCATCGCCCGCACCCTGGTGTTGCCGTTGCAGATGTCGAAATAGGCGCACTGACCGCAGCGTCCGCCGATGACGCGCGGCTTCTGCTTCAGCCCGGCCATGATCGGATCGGACAGGTCGCTCCAGATCGCCGAGAACGGCCGCACCTTGACGTTGCCGACGGTGTAGTGCCACCACATCGTGTCCGGATGCACGTTGCCGAGATTGTCGATATTGGCGACGTTGACGCCGGAGGAATTGCCGCCCCACTGCACGAGCCGTGCGCGCAGGCCCGCCACGGCGTGCGGCATGGTGCGTTCCGCCCAATGCAGGAGATAGACCGCGTCGGCGTCGTTGTTGCCGGTGACGATTTCCATATCGCTGCCGTTTTGCACCCAGCGCCAGGCACGATCGATCACCATGTCCATGGTATCGCGCGTCGTCTGCCACATCGCATCGTCGCCGCGATTCTTGTTGCCGCGGCCGGCATAGACCAGATGCGACAGATAGAATTTGTGAAAGCCCTCGCGCTCCACCAGATCGAGCATTCGGGGCAGTTCCGCAGCATTGTCCTCCGTCATCGTGAAGCGCACGCCGACCTTGATGCCGCGATCGCGCAGCAGCCGCAAACCGTTCAGCGCCTCGTCATAGGCGCCCTGCTTGCGGCGGAAACGATCGTGCGTATCACCGATGCCGTCGAGCGAAATCCCGACATAGTCGTAGCCGATATCGCGGATCCGGTCGGCGAGCGGCGCATCGACCAGGGTGCCGTTGCTGGAGAGGCCGACATAGAACTTCATCGCCTTGGCGCGCTCGGAAATCTCGAAGATGTCGCGCCGCATCAGGGGCTCGCCCCCGGACAGGATCAGCACCGGCACGCGAAACGCCTTGAGGTCGTCCATGACGTGGAAGACTTCCGGCGTCGACAGTTCGCCGGGAAAATCGACATCGCCCGAAATCGAGTAGCAGTGCTTGCAGGTCAGGTTGCAGCGCCGGATCAGGTTCCAGATCACCACCGGTCCCGGCGGCTGACGGGCCGGGCCGAGCGGCGTCGGCGCATGCAGTTCGTGCAGATAATGGCTGAGGCGAAACATCAGGCGGCGCTCCTTGCAGGTTCACGCAGCGATGCGCAATCCGGTCTTCTTCAAGATCCGGGTGGAAAACAGGACGTCGTGCGAGCGCGCGGCAGGACCGATCAATTCGCGCGATTTGTTCGACCTTGCCCCTGACCTCCTCCCGCGTATGGCCGTGCACCATGGCGAACAGGTTATAGGGCCACAGCGGCAGATGGCGCGGACGCTCATAGCAATGCGTCACCTCGTCGAGCGCGCCGATCTTGGCGCCGATCTCGGCAACGGCCTCGTCCGCCACGTCCCACACCGACATGCCGTTGGCGGTGAAGCCGAGCGCGTAATGATTGGGGATCGCGCCGATCCGCCGGATGGCGCCTTCGCCGAGCAACCGCTTCAGGCGGGCGATGACCTCGGCCTCGATCGAGGCCAACCTTTTCGGCGATCGCCCGATAGGGCTCGCGCACCAGGGGAAGCCCGGCCTGGGTAGCCGCAACGATCTTGCGGTCGATGGCATCAAGCATCTCTACACCTCCACGCGAAAGCCGACGAAGAACTCGCTGCATCTTCGGCATGGCATGCACCGCCAGACCGATTTCCGCCTCGATTTCCGCAATCACCTGCGCGATGCGGCGCGGGTCTTCTGCCGACACGACGAACCACATATTGAGCGCGTGGGTGCGCTCGTAATTATGCGCAATTTCGGGGTGGGCATTGACCTGTTCCGCCACTTCGTCGAATCGCTCTGGCGGCACTGCGATGGCCGCAAGACAGACATCGCCGCCGAGCATTTCCGCGTTCCACAGCGGCCCGAAGCGGCTCAATTGCCCTGCCCCGACCAGGTCGCGGACACCTTCGATGAGTTCGTCTTCACTCAATCCGAGCTCCGCGCCGGCGTCGCGAAAGGGCCGTTGCGTCAGCGGAAATCCGCCCTGCAGGCCGTTGATGATCGCTTTCCCCGTGGGATCGACGACATGCATCAGTTCAACCCCTGCCTGACATTGGAGAACACCGCGCCGCGCTGCTTGAAGCAGCGCGTCGAGAACAGCACCGCCTGCTTGTTCAACCCGGTATCGGCCAGAAGATTGATTTCGTCGATGACGGCGTAGGCGTCGTGTCGCGCCTTGGCGTGAACCATGCAAAAGATGTTGTAAGGCCAGAGCGGCAGATGCCGCGGCCGCGGTAGCACAGTGTGACGTGCGGATTGCGCGTGAAACTGGCCGCGACGGAATCGACCATGTCATCCGGCACGTCCCACACCGCCATGGCGTTGGAGTTGAAGCCGAGCTTGTCATGGCGCACGACGCAGCCGAAGCGCGTCACGATGCCGGCGGCAGATAGATGGTCGAGCCGGTCGATGATTTCGGCCTGATCGAGATCGAGTTGCTCGGCGACCGCCCGGTAAGGCTGCTCGACCAATGGCAGGCCGTCTTCGATCGCCGCAAGGATGCTGCGATCGCGCGGATCGGGATGATAGTCGCCGCGCGGGCTGGCTGCCTCTCGCTCGCTGCGGACGCGCAGCACCCAGCGGAAAGCCAAGACCGAGATGGTAAGCCCTCAGCATCGGCAGGTCGATCGCGTCGAGCCCGGTCTGCTGCCCGATGCTCTCGATCGTCGCGGCGATCGCCTCGGCGTCGGCGCCGGCGATCACGAACCACAGGTTGAGCGCATGGGTGCGCTCGTAGTTATGGGTGACGAGCGGCTCTCGGCTGACGATCGCCGCCACCTGCTTCCAGCCGTTCGGGAGGGACCTGCAGCGCCGCCAGCGTGCTGGTGCCGACGGTGTTCGGCCGGACCACCGCACCGATGCGCGAGATCACTCCGATCTCGCGCAGACGGCGAAATACTCCGGATGGTTTCGCGCTCGTTGAGCGCCGCCGAGCGGCCGACGACTTCGAAGGGTTTATCGACCAGCGGGAAATTATGCTGCCAGCGATCGACCAGCGTCAGTTCGACGGGATCCGGGCTCATTGTCCGATCCTCGTTGCGCGTGCGGTGAAGAAAATGCCGGATGGTTTTTGCGCCGGGATCTGCCCCTTCTTCGCAAAGGTCGCGGCGTCGTAGACGTCGACGCGGTCGGCGTCGCGCACCGAGACCCAGACCTCGTTGCCGCGCGGGGTGAATTCCATGTGCAGCACCGCCGGTCCCGGCGCGAAGCGATGGATCACCTTCAGCGTCAGGGTGTCGACGATGTCGATGGTGTCGTTGAGCGGATGGGCGAAATTGACCCAGACATGGCGGCCGTCGGGGCGCGCCACCGCGAACACCGGCTGACCGTGGGTGGCGACGCGGCCCGCCTCGGAGAAAGCTGCGCGTATCCACCGCGATCAGTTCATGGCGGCCCACCGCGGGCAGCAGGAGCTTGTCGCCGACCGCCGCCCAACCTTCGAGATGCGGCATCTTGTAGACCGGCAGCGGCTTCTTCGCCGTGGCCGTAGCGGTCCAGGATGCGTTCGGCCTTCAGCGGCGACTGCCACGTATCGACATGAACCACGCCATCCTCGCCGAACAGGCCGGCCAGATAATGCCGTCCATCGGGCGTGACGTTGCCGTCATAAGGCAGCTTGCCGATCCCGGTCAGCCGGGTGATGGCGGGGGTTTCGACCTTTGAGAGATCGGCGATCCAGATTTCGCCGGCGTTGTAGAGCGCAAAGGCAAAACGGCGGCCCGGCAGATCGACGAGGCCGACGGTCTTCGAGGCCTTGCCGTCGGCGCCGGTGGCGGGAATATCGGCGACCTGCGCCAGCGTTTGGGCGTCGAACACACGCACCCCGCCCGGCTCGTAGTTCGAGACCGCGATCAGTTCGCCATCGTCGGAAATGGCGCCGCCGATCGAATTGCCGGCCTGGACCACGCGCCCGGCGATCGACGCCGTTAGCAGGTCGATCTTGGTCAGCCCGCCATCGCGTCCGAACACGATAGCCGTAGCGCTGGTCCGGCGAGAACACGACCGAGGCATGCGAGAGATCGCCGACGCCCTCGACGCGGCCGATCGTCTGCCGGGCACTGGTATCGACGATCAGCACCGAGCCTGTCCCGCGCTCCACCACCAGGCCGAGGTTGCCGGTGCCGCGCAGCCCGTCCGCGAAGCCGGCGGAGGGCATCGCCAATAACGCCAGCACAGCAAGCCATCGCGCGACGACCATCATGGCAGATTTCCTTGCTTGAGCCGGTCGGCGATCCAGCGCGCATCGAGCTCCGAGATCAGCGGACGCCATGGCGGCATCGGCGTGCCCGGGATGCCGTCGAGAATGATGTGGACGAGCTGGTCGCGATCCCATGGACCGAGCTGCTCGACGGTCAGGGGCTTGCCGAGCCCGCCCCTCAAGGTCAGCCCGTGGCAGGACCCGCAATCCTGCCGCACCAGGTTTGCGAGTTTGACAGGATCGGGCGCAGCCTCGTCGGCCGATGCCGGCGCAATCGTCGCGATCAACGCGAACGCTGTCCTAGGCCACAACCGAGAGTGCGTCGGAGTCCGTTGCATCGCTATGCTCATTGCGCTCCATGGCAATCCCTGCGACCCGACCGATGATGAACAGAACGGGACCGGTAAAGCCTGCCTCATGGGCGGCTGCGGGAAGCGCAGCCAGCCAAGTGCATATTCGCCGTTCGTGGGAGGTCGTGCCTTGACACACCGCAAGGACAGGGGTGTCGACAGGCAGACCGTGCGCGATGAGTTTTCCGGCGATTTCCTCGATATTGGCGAAGCCCCATGTAAACAACGAGTGTCGTTTCGGGATCTGCGAGGCTCCTCCAGTCAAGCTCGAGCGGCTCGTTAGCCTTGCGATGACCGGTGACGTAACGCACGCCTGTCGCAAGCCCACGATGGGTCAACGGGATTCGCGCCGAAGCCGCGCAGCCTTGCGCCGCCGTGATCCCCGGTATGACCTCATAGGGAACTCGAGCGCGCTCAAGCTCGGCCGCCTCCTCGCAGCCGCGGCCGAAAATGAAGGGATCGCCGCCCTTCAGCCGCACCACGGTTCGGCCGGCCCGGCCGAGCCGCACCAGCATGTCGTTGATTTCTTCCTGCGGAACCGGATGGGAGGCTGCCTGCTTGCCGACATTGATCCGCGCCGCGCCATCCCCGATGGTGGCGAGGATGCTCGCCGGCACCAGGCGATCGTAGACAACGACATCCGCCTCCCGGATCACCCGCGCCGCCTTCAGGGTGAGCAGTTCCGGATCGCCCGGGCCTGCCCCGACCAGGTAGACTTTTCCAACGCTCATAGCGCGCTCCGCCCGGTTGGCCTTTGCATTTCAGCTCTTTGCGTCAAGGCGGCGCGGCAAGCGTGCCTGCCGCGCCGTCTCATTGTCTTCAGGTCCTCAATAGACGTCGTTACGCGTATTATGGACGTTGAACTTGCCGGTCGGCGTCACCAGCCGCTTGTCGCGGATCACGGTCTTCAGGGTCAGCGTCTTGTCATCGACCACGACGATCGCCAATTCCTGGGCCTTGTTGTTCCAGACCGAGAACCAGACTTCGTTGCCGTCCCTGTTGAACTCGCCCTGCACCACACGCCGCGCGCCTTCCGAGATCCCGGACCACTGGCCGATCGGAAGCACCTTGTATTCGGGCTTGTCCTTGGCGAGATCCTTGATCTTGAACACCGCGACCGAAGAGGAGATTTCGGCGTCGGTATTGAGCGGCGTATCGACGTAGAGGTTTTCCGACTTCGGATGGGTCTTGATGAACAGCGACCCGCCGCCCTGGCCGTCGACCTTCTGGACGACCTTCCAGGCATTCTCCTTGTGCTTTTCAGGATCGGTGCCGATGAAGGAGATCGTCTCGCTGCCGAGATGGCTGGTCGCCCAGACCGGACCGTATTTCGGATGCAGCAGATTGGCGCCGCGTCCGGGATGCGGGGTCTGGCCACCCAACTCGATCACGCTGACCAGCTTGTCTTCCTTGGTATCGACGATCGCGATCTTATGGCGGGCGTTCGCCGCCACCAGGAAGTAGCGCCCGGTCTTGTCAAAACCGCCGTCATGCAGGAAGCGCTCGGCCTCGATCGCCGTCACCTTCAGGTTCTTGATGTCCTTGAAGTTGACCAGCAGGATCTGTCCGGTCTCCTTGATGTTGACGACGAATTCCGGGTTGTAGTGCGAGGCCACGATCGAGGCGACGCGCGGCTCCGGGTGATATTCCTGGGTGTCGTAGGTCATGCCGCGCGTCGAGACGACCTTGAACGGCTCCAGCGTTACGCCGTCCATGATCACATATTGCGGCGGCCAGTAGGCTCCGGCGATCGCGTACTTGTCCTCGTAGCCCTTGAACTTGGAGGTCTCGATCGAGCGCGCCTCGGTGCCGACCTTCAGTTCAGCCACGGTTTGCGGCGGATCCATCCAGAGATCGACGAGGTTGATCTTGGAGTCGCGGCCCACCGTGAACAGATACCGTCCGGAGGCCGACATCCGCGAGATGTGCACCGCGTAACCCGTCTTCAGGATGAGTTCGATCTTCTTGGTGGTGCCGTCGATCAGCGCGACTTCGCCTGCGTCGCGCAATGTCACCGCGAACAGGTTATCGATATCGAGCTTGTTCATTTGCTTGGTCGGCCGCTGCGCGACCGGGACCAGAACCTTCCAGCTCTCCTTGATCTCCTTGAGACCGAATTCCGGCGGCTGCGCCGGATCGTTGAGCAGATAGCGCGCCATCAATTCGATGTCGGCCGCCTGCAGGTCGCCGGAGGTTCCCCAGTTCGGCATTCCGCCGGGAGACCCGTAAGTGATGAAGTCGCGCAGATATTCGAAGCCGAGCTTCTTGGTAAGGTCAGGCGTCAACGGTTTGCCGGTTGCGCCCTTGCGCAGCACGCCGTGACAGCCCGCACAGCGTTCGAAATAGATTTGATTCGCCTTGACGAAATCCGCCTTGCTGAGCACGGGATCGCCGGGCTTGGTGCCGGGCTGTTCGGTGGCATTGCCACCGAGCGTATCCAGGCTCGGCTGGTACTGACCTCCCGGCGTAGTCTTGTGCTGCTGGATATCCGCAGGCGCCGGCGTGGCGGGCTGCTGTTGCGCGTGTCCGGGCCCCATCGAGCCAAGGTAGAAGATACTCGCGGCAGCGATGCCGCCTGTGAGCATTGCAAGCACATAAGCGTGACGTCGCATCGCATCCCTCCGCGTAAAATCGATATCAGCTTATGCCCTGTGCGGCGTCTTCGTTGCCTTGACCGCGGTCAAGAACGCGACTTGACATAGCTCAATGCGCCAGCGGTCAGAATCTGCCTGATCCCTCACATGGAAACGCTGTCGGCATGATCAGGCCCCTCCAAACCCGCATATTATTCGGCCTTTTCACGTTAGCCGTCCTGATGGCGAGCAGCGCACGAGCCGCCGACCTCGGGGTCGCCAGACAATTTTTTTCCCCCGACAATTTTTCGACAATTGAACAGCCGCAGGGAAACCCTGCAGCCGCAGTCGCACGCGCGTCCGACGGCCATATACTCGGGTACGCTTTCTCGACGTACGATGTTTCCGGTTCGGTCGGCTACGCCGGCCGCCCGCTCGATATCGTCGCCGCGATCACGCCCGAGGGTATCATCGCCGGGGCTCAAATCGTCGCCCACGAAGAGCCGATCCTCGTGATCGGCATTCCACGTGAAGCGCTCGCAGCCTATGTGGCGAACTTCAAGGGCTTCGATATCCGCGCAAGTGCCGGGCTCAAACAAGCCGATAATCTCTCACGTGGTCCACACGCTGTGGCGGGCGCAACCATCACGAGCACCGTCATCCGCGAAGCCATCGTGCGCTCGGCACGGGCGGTGTGGCGCAGCCGAAGCGCCGGACCGGACAACAGTCCGCGTCTCGACCGGGAAACCCTGCGCCGATCCTCCTGGCAATCTCTTGTCGCCGAGGGCGCGGTGCAGCGGCTGCTGGTCTCTCGTGCGGACGCGGCGAAATTGCTCGGTACCCGGGATAGCGAGCCGGAGAAGGTCTTCATCGATCTGTGGCTTGCACTCGCCACGCCGCCGCCGATCGGCGAAAGCCTGCTGGGACAGCGAATCTACGAGAGCGAGCTGGCAAAGATCGGTCCCGACGACGATCTCGTCCTGATCGGCGCGACTGGACTTTATTCCTTCAAAGGCGCCGACTGGCGCCGGTCGGAGTTCGTTCAATCGCATCGAAATCATTCAAGGCGGTCGTACCATCCGTCTCCGGGTGGCCGACCATACGGCCATCGAAGCACTGCGTGCGGCAGGCGCGCCCGAGCTGCGCGAGATTGCGCTGTTTCGGGTCGCACGGGCAAGCGGCTTCGATTCTACCAAGCCGTTCCGGCTCGATCTCGACCTCGGGACCGCTGCATCCGCCGCCGGGCCAGCCGTGGTTTCGGTGGATTACCGCATCCCCGATCGATATCTGGTGGCTCCGGCGGTTGCGCCGGTGGCGGCCCCGCCCGACCGGGCGGCGCAATCCACCACCTCGGCATCAGTCGAGCCGCCATTATGGCAGGATATCTGGTGGACCCGGCGCTACGAAATCGCAGTGCTCGGAGGGATGCTTGCCGTTCTCGCCGGAATACTGATCTTCCAGGATACCGTGACCGCGCATGGGCGCTTCTATTACCGCCTGCGCACCGGATATCTCGTGCTGACCTTCGTCTTCCTTGGCCTTATCGCTAACGCGCAGTTGTCGGTCGTCCATGTTCTGACCTTCATTCATGCCTTGCTGTCCGGATTCCGCTGGGAGCTGTTTCTGCTCGACCCCATGGTGTTCCTGCTCTGGAGCTTCGTCGCGATCAGCATGCTGTTCTGGGGGCGCGGCGTCTTCTGCGGCTGGCTCTGCCCGTTCGGGACGCTGCAGGAACTGACCAACCAGTTCGCGCGGCGGCTCGGCATCAAGCAGATCGAAATTCCCTTTGGGCTGCATGAGCGGCTTTGGATGATCAAATATGTGGCTTTCGTCGGCATTCTGGCCATCTCGCTGCGATCGATCATCACGGCGTTCCAGTTCGCCGAAGTAGAGCCGTTCAAGACCGCGATCACGATGAAATTCCTGCGGGAGTGGCCGTTCGTCCTGTACGCGGGAATCCTGCTCTTTGCCGGAATTTTTATCGAACGATTTTACTGCCGCTACCTGTGCCCGCTCGGCGCGGCGCTGGCCATCCCGGCCCGCATGCGCATGTTCGAATGGCTCAAGCGTTACCGCGAGTGCGGCGCTGAATGCCATGTTTGCGCGCGACGCTGCACCGTTCAGGCAATTCATCCCTTCGGGCAGATCAATCCCAACGAATGCATTTACTGCCTGAAATGCCAGGCAAACTACTTCGACAACGACGTTTGCCTGCACCTGAAGAAACGCGCGCAGCGGCGCCAGCCGTATCCGACCGCACCACCCGCGAGCAAGGCAAGCCCGCGCTCACAAGGAGCAACCGATGCGACCTGACGGTCCAACGCGCCGGCGCGCCATTACGATTTTCGCGGCCGCGGCGGCGGGCGCAGTGACAGGCGGCCCTGCCCGGCTCGGCGAAGCTGACTACGAGTGGCACGGCGTGGCGATGGGGGCAGACGCAACGATTCTGTTCAACGGAATCGAACCGGAAACCGCCCGCAGCGCGATCGCCGCCGCGGCGGAGGAAATCGATCGTCTCGAAGGCGCGCTTAGCCTGTTTCGAGCGGATTCGGAATTGCGGCGACTGAACCGGGAGAAGGTGCTGCATTCGCCCAGCGGCGACATGCGCCGCGCATTGGCGCTGGCGCTCAATATCGCGGCCCTCAGCGAAGGCCTGTTCGATCCGAGCGTCCAGGCCCTCTGGGAAGCTCACATCGATTGGTTTGCCGCGACACCCGATGCCGGTCTTCCCCCGGACTGGATTATCAGCAGGGCGCGCACGGCGGTCGATTGGCGCAAAATCCTGGTCCGGCCCGACACGATCCGGACCGCAGAAGACCAGCGCCTGACGCTCAACGGCATGGGCCAGGGTTATGTCACCGACCGGGTCGCGGACCTCCTCTATTCACACGGCTTGAGGCATGTCCTGGTCGATCTCGGAGAGCAGCGCGCGGTCGGGCCACGTCAAGGCGGAGCGCCATGGCTCGTCGCGCGCGCCAATGCGGCTCCGTTCGCACTGGCCCGCGGCGCGCTCGCTACCTCGGAAGGTGCGGGCTGCGTGCTCGGCGCTTGCGGCGTGGCGCATCATCTTTTCGATCCGCGCACGGGCCGCAGCGCCGGAAATTGGAAGAAAATCACGGTGCATCACCGCTCGGCAGCGGTCGCCGACGCACTGTCGACCGCGCTCTACGTCGCCTCAGGCGACGAAATCGAGGCTCTGCTTCCCCGCTTCGCGGGGACCGCTATTTGGGCCCTGGATCATAACGAAGTTGAACGGCGATGGATTTCGCCTCCGGTCGATGGAACCGTAAGCTGAAATCCATCCGCCGTTGCCGGCCGTGACGCTGGCCGGGTTCGCCAGCTACTTGGTCTTGCCTTCTGCATCATATTGCTTGAGGTAGGCCCATAGATTCTTCGCGTCGGCCACGATCGTGATGCCGGCAAACGTCATCTTGGTGTTGGGGATCTTGGCCTTGGGATCCTTGATATATTCCAGGAACGACTCTTCGTTCCAGGTGACGCCGGAATTCTTGTTGGCGTCGGAATAGTTGTATGCAGCCACCGTCCCGGACTTGCGGCCATCGAGGCCGTTCAGCAACGGACCGACCTTGTTTTTAGCCGTCGGCCCTACGTCATGACAAGCGACGCACTTCTTGAACACGGTCGCACCGGCCGTCACGTCCTGTGCACCAGCGCCGCTCGCCACCGCCATCGAGATCGCAACTGCAGTCAAAAGCCTCTTCATAATCGCCGTCTCCTTCTGCTGTGTATCTGCCTTAACTTGCCTGGAATTCGGAGGCGTTCTGCTTTCACTCGGGGTGTGTTCCGAGGGCAGCATGCAGCCTCGCGTCATGCGTCTCGAAATGCCGCGAGAACCACGCATCAAGCCTTTGCGCAAGCAGCCGTTCGTCAAACCTGTCGCTAGCTTCAAAATCTTCCATGATGTCGCGTATTTCGTCCAGCAGTCGCTCGTGATCATTCTTGTGCTGGACCAGTTGATCGTACCCGCGCTCGCGCATGAAACGCTCCTCGAGCGCAAAATGAGCCGAGATCGCTTTGAACAGATCGCCAAAGAAGTCGACAACGGCGTCTTTCGAGCCCTGCGACGTTGCCTCGTCGTAGAGACGATTGATGAGGTCGATCAGTTCCCGGTGCTCGTGATCGACAGCCCCGATCCCGACGCTGTAACGCTTCTCCCAATGCAGCAGGCCCATGATCCTGTCCTCAGCGAAAGATGAATTCACCGCTCTCCGGCCGGTAGTCGATGACAAACATCTGGCTTGGCGCGAAGTCCACCGTGCCGTGCCGTTCGTGATCGAAGCCGTCGGCGCGCGCGGTATCCCGCATCCGCACGGCGACATCGTATTTTCCGGCCGGCAGCACGAAGCGCTGATAGACGCGCGACGGGCCATCGCCTGCGATCCCGGTGGACGGCAGGCTTGCGCGATAGATATTACGGCCATCGATATCGAGTTCGACGTAGATCGGCCGTCGTCCGCGCGGACAATCCTGTGCCCGGCGCATGTTCGGGGCCAGCTTGGCGATCTCCTCCGGAGTAAACTTGCGGCATTCCCCCTTGCGATCCGCGCCATGCACGAATGTCAGCATCATGATGCCGGAATCGCCGGGGATTTGCCGATATGTCGGCCGGTCGGATAGCCACGCGACGCCGGCAAACAGCGCGGCAATGACCACGAACTGGCCGGCCAACCGCAGTCCCCGTTTCATGAATCACCCTTCAGTTCGGCGGCTTCACGGTTCCTGGCAGACCGGGATACGGCGCTCACCGGCAGCGGCGATCGCAGACGCATCGGCGGCAGACCGGCAATGTGCGTGGCGAAAGCCGCAATCGCGGATTGGGCTTTTCCAACCTCGAGCGGAGATGCCCAAATTGTGGCAATCCGATCCCGCGGGACCCGCGCGCGCAGATACGGATCGCGCTGCCTTGCAAAGCGCTGCTCCGTCCACTGCACGCCGAGACGGTTGTAGCAGGCACTTTCCGCACACCCTGCAACCACCACTCCGTCGGCAAGATCGCGACTGAGGGCAAAATCAATCAGCGACGGTGGCGCCATCGCAACGCAGGGCAATACTACCGTCGCATCGAGGCGTCCGGCGGCAGCGCCATGCTCGCAGGCCAGCACGAGAACGCGACCTGGCTTCTTCAATCTACCGGCTGCGTCAATGACCCGCTGACGCAACTCCTTCAGGGAGTATTCGGGCAGGTCGATTCCAGTCTTCAGATCCTCCGAGCGGCGAAAAGGGGTCGAGGAAGGGCACGCTCCGACGCAGATGCCGCAGGACACGCAGAGCGATGGATTTACCGCAGCCTCCGTCGGAAACGGCATGCCGTCGGTGCGGCGGACCATCCGGATCGCTTCGTAAGGGCAATCCTCGGCGCATCTCGCGCAACCATTGCAATGCGCCAGGTCGATCACCGCAGCCTTTGCCCGCCGCAGCGGCGGCAGCCAGGGCATCAGCCCGATCATCAAGGAAAACGCACCGAGGAATGCCCAAACCGCGCCGTTGCCCCAGATGTCCGTCAACGGATACAGCGGCAGATAGAACCAGTCGAGACCGACTTCGGCCGGCACCTTCGCCAGATCGGCCTGGCCCTGGGACAAGGCAGGCTTCCAGATCGAAACCGCGACCAAGGCGATCAGCGACAGGATCGCGAGCGTTCGCGGCGGGTTCATCTTCGGCCGCGAGATACGAATAATATGGATCCACATGATGAAGAGAAGGAACAGCGGCACGGCCACATGCATGAACACCATCAGCGAGAAGAAGCGGCTGGTGAGCGTGCCGGTGGAGACAAAATTGCGGGCGATCGGCTCCCCGAAGATTGGCAGCCAATCCAGCAGTTCCGACGAGACGATCGCGACATATTGGGCAAGCTTGTCCCAGACCAGCCAGTAGCCGGTGATCCCCGAGGCGTAGAGCAGCCAGATGATCGGCAAGCCGGTGAACCAGGAGAACCATCGAACGCCGCGATAATGATCGTAGGAAAATTCCCGCAGCAGATGAACCACCACCATCACCACCAACAGGTCCGAGGCATAGCGGTGAAAGCTGCGCATGATCCCGGCATGTAACCGGTAATCCAGCGTAAGATGCTCGACCGACTGATAAGCCCGCTCTATGCCGGTGTCGAAGAAGATGAAGAGATAGATCCCGCTGACAGCAACGATCCAGAAGAAGAAGAAGCCGAGCGCGCCGAGTTGAGCGAGCGGATTCAGCGCCGGAGTGAACAAGCGGTCAAATGGCCGCTCGATCGCCGAAAATCCGGCGCGAAGCACGCTGCGGATTGCGCCGATCACAACGCCCTCCGTTTCATTCGACCCCGACCCCTCATGCCTGCGCCGAGCGAATCCATTCCCGAAGAATGAGGGCGCCCATGACGAGGAGAGAAAACGCCGCGATCACGCTTCCGAATACCAGCCCGTAATCGATACGGTAGCGGCCGGCGCCGGGATCGTAGGCGGTGCATATGAACTTGATGCGGTCCAGAATTCCGCTGAACGAGAATGACGTCGCCGTGCCGAAAACCACATCCTTCAACGGCTCGATGAAGACCTGGAGGGGAAAATCTTCGCCATAGACATGACGATAAACCTTGCCCTCGCGATCGACGATCGTGGTCTGCGTCAGGTGATCGAATCCGCCAGCCACGGCGCGGTAACTGAAACCGAGATCGCCCAGCAGCGCTTCGATGGTCGCGGCATCGGCGCTGGCCACGCGCCAGTTCGGCAGCTTGATCCCCTGAATCGATGCGAATTGGGCCAGTCGTGCCGGGGTGTCGTTGCGCGCATCGAACCCAACCGTGAGCACTGCGAACCGGTCCTGGCCGAACACGCGCCCGGCCTCGGTGACCGCGTCGATGACATGCTGGGTGGTTAGCGGGCAGACCGAGCTGCAAGCCGTATAGACCAGGCTGATGACCAGCGGCTTGCCGCGATAGTCCCGCAGCGACAATGACGATCCGCTCATATCGACGAGCGTATAGTTCCCCACCGCTCGTCCCAACGCCTGCGTTCCCTTGGCGATGGCTGCCCCGGGATCGAGCTGCGGCGCTGCGGGCGCAGCCAAAGCCGGCGCGATCAGCAGGTGGGCGAGCGCGGTTACCGCACATACCGCAACGCGACGCCTGGTCATGACCAATGCCGGACAGCGCTCGCGAGGAGCGCGCCGGCGATCAGCAGCGCGAGCTGCACAAGCGATGCGAAGAAATTCGCCATGGCGTTTTCCTTGGAAGGCGCGCGAAACAGCTTCACGCTTTTCCAAACAAAATAGCCGCCGCCGATTCCGGCGCCGAGCCCATACAGCAGTCCTTCGCCAAACCAGAGCGGCACGAGCGAAACTGCGGCGAGTGCAACCGAATGGACGAGGATCGCCAGGGTCCAGGCGTAGTCCGGAACGACCACCGGCAGCATCGGGATGCCGGCCTTTACGTAGTCCTGGCCCTTAGCAGCCGCGAGGCTCCAGAAATGCGGCGGCGTCCAGAGAAAAAGCGCGATCGCCAGAACGGTCGGGATGACCTGCGGCGACGGATCGACCGCCGCCGCGCCAGCGAGCACGGCGAAACTTCCGGCAAGGCCGCCGATGACGATGTTCCAGGCGCTGCGGCGTTTCAGCCACACCGTATAGAGGATGCCGTAGGTAAAGGCGCCGAGGAAGACGTAGCCCGCAGCTACGTTGCCTGCAGTCACCGACGCCAGCAAAAGCGACGCTGCGAGCAGCCCAACAAATCCCGCCAGCCACCACGGGCTAGGCTTGAACGTTCCGCTCGCAAAAGGGCGCGCGCGGGTACGCCGCATCAACCGATCGATATCCCTCTCGTAGTAATGGTTGAAAGCGCCGGCCGCACCGGAAGCGCCCAGGATCGCCAGAGCGAGCCCTACGACCTGCCACCACGCCAACCCCGGCCCGTTCGCCACGGCAATCCCGGCAAGCGCGCTTGCGGCAATCGCAACGCCAATCCTGAGCTTCAGGAGCGACATCGTCATTCCGACCGCCGCACGCATGTGGTTTCCTCCGTATCGATCGACGGCAATCAGCGGAACAGCCAGAGTTCAGACAGATATTTCCAATTGATGAAGTAGTAGAGCATGAAGCACACGAAGAAGATCGTGACCAGAATGATCGTGCCCGGAAGCTTTGGGTGGCTCTCGCTGCCATAATGTGAAGCGGCCGCCGCCCCGCCTGAGTGCAGGGGGAAGGTCAATTTGTGGCCGCGCTTTATTTTTTCGCCGAACAATACCGTGCCTACCACGACCAGCACGAAGATGACGCCGCCGAGCGCTGCGATGATCGCAAAGATGCCGTTGAGGCCCATCATCAGGAACGCGCCGGCGGAATGAGCGAACCCGATATTGGCGTCGCTAAAGGTAATGTCCCAGTGCCGGCGCGCGACGCCGAGTGTTCCAGCCCCCATCATGAAGAGCGAGATGCCGGCGGCGCCGATCCCGAACAGATAGGGCTGGATCTTGGCGAGCCTGGGCCAGAGGATTTCGCGTTCGAAAACCAGGGGCAAGACCAGGTAAGTCGCGCCCATGAAAGCGAGCGTCGTGCCAGCCACCACGGTGCCGTGAAAGTGGCCCGGTACGTAGATCGTATTGTGCATCAGTACGTTGAGCTGCTCGGTGCCGAGCACGACGCCGGAAATGCCACCGATGAAGCCGAAAAAGATCAGGGACAGGAACATTCCGGCGAACGCCGGATGACCCCACGGCGCCTTGCGGAGCCATTCGAACGCACCACGATCAAAACCATTCCTGCGCTGCGCCGCTTCGATCGCTCCGGGCACGGTGAGGCCGTGAACCATCGAACCAAGCACCGCCAGGTACATCATGTAGCTGGTATTGACGATTTTCCAGCTCGCATCCAGCGCGGGATCGGCCAGCAGATGGTGCGCCGAGGCGAGCTGCAGAAACAGGATGTACATGAAGAAGGCGGTACGGCTCACCTTCTCGCTCAGCGGCTTGGCGCCGACCAGAAGTGCTGCGGTCAGGTACCAGAGCGAGACATGCGCCGAGACGTTGATCTGTTGTGAGGAATGGCCCATGGCCCACCAGATGACCTTGTACATCAGGGGGTCGATGTCGTTGATCAGGCCGAGCGACCACAGCCAGGTCGGGATCAAAATGATCGCGCCCGAAGCAATCGTGAACACCGCGATGATGGCGGCGGTGAGCGCGCCGAACGTCACAAGCGGAATCGACCCCTCATAGGTTTTTTCCTCCTTGGCGATCGCGAGTGTCGCGAAGAAGATCGCGCAGCCGATCAGCGCGCCGACCGCGAACAGGATCAGGCCGAGATAGAAATGCGGCTGGGCCTTCATCGGCGGATAGGATGTGAACATCACGCTGGAATCGCCCTGAAGCACCGCCACGTTCGTGGCGATCGCGCCGACTACCATCAGGACGAAACCGAGCCAGGCAAGCTTTGGCGTCGCCAGGCGCGAATTGAGCAGGATGGCGGACGCGAAATAGAGCACCGCGATTTCGAAGAAGATGATCCAGAACAGCAGCACGTTGGCGCCGTGCCCGGTCAGGATCAGATAGAACCAGTCGGCCGGGAGCAGATGCACCGCCGGCCAGCGCGTCAACGCCACCAGCAAGCCCATCAGCCCGCCGATGGCGAGAAACACCACCGCGGCCACGGCATTTGCCTTGATCAGCGCCTGCGCCGCGGTATCGACCTTGAGGCCGGTATATTGACAGGTGCGGAACTCTGCTCGTGCAGGGACGGCACCGATGACGGTTTCTGCGGTCATAAGCCTACCTCCCCCCGGCGAAGCGCGTTTCGGCCTCGGCTCGCTTCTGGTCCGTAACGTAAATCTTTCCGGTCATGGTGTGATGACCGATCCCGCAAAACTCGTTGCAGATGATGCCGAATTCGCCGCTCTGGGTCGGCGTCAGCGAAATCACGTGCTCGTAGCCCGGGTGAACCGAAATGTTGATGTTGGTGGGCTGCAGCGAGAAACCGTGCATCCAGTCGATCGACGAAATATGGATCCGGTAACTGACGCCCTTCTCCAACTCGAGAATGGGCCACCATTGCCACAATCGACCGAGCAGGTAGACATCTGCACCGGCTTTCGGCCGGACGACCGGAATGCCCTGCTCCTCTCGAACCTGATATTTCTTCGCGAACTCGTCGACTTTCTGTTCATAGGCCGACGGCACAACGCGGTAGGCTTCCTTGCTAAGGTTTTGCTGACCGATGAAGTGCCAGGCGATCATGAATCCGAACATGAACAGGCCCCACAGAAAGGCGATCACGATCCAGACCAGTTCGACCCTTTGTATAGGCTCGTTCCACCAAACTCGTTGTTCGGGCGGTGTGACGGCCATTTCGATCTCCCCTCTTAAACAGATTCGCGCATCAGCGCGGGCGAATGCAGCACTCAGTCTTCACTTGGCCAAGGGGACCGAGGCGACTTCCATCACGCCCCAGATCAGATATAGAACGGTCGGAAGCGTTACGCCGAGAAACAGCAGCAGGAAGGGACTATCCAGAATTCGCTGCATCGTCGGCATACGCTCTGCGCTCGCTTGTTCCGGAGGCTGTTCGATGGGCGGCATGGCGGACCCCTGACCTTCCAATGAGAGACTCAAAATCTATCCTGCCCACAGGCCGCATCCTTGACCGCGGTCAAGGATGGCCGTTGGCGCAACAGAAATAATTCGTCATGTTCGGAACCGATTTTCTCCTTCAACCATTATCCCGCGCTGCGAGATACCCGCGGACGCTCTTTGGCACGAGCATATTCGTGGCAATCGCGGCGATTGCGATAACGGTATGGGCAGCGCATTCCAGAGGGTCGGCCCAAGCCTCCGATGTCATGGTGCTTTATATCGGCGCCGAAGATTGCGCGCCTTGTCGAATCTGGCAAAACGGTGAAGGAGCCGTCTTCCTTGCGTCGGCGGACTTCGCGCGCCTTACCTATCGCGAGGTCAAGCCGCCGCATCTCTACGACGTATTGAACGACGAAAATTGGCCGAATGATATTCGCAGCTATCGGGATCGTCTCCGGCGCAGCGACGGCGTGCCGCTATGGCTCGTGGTCTCGAACCACGAAATCGTGGAACAGCGATTTGGAGCGACGGAGTGGCGCGCCAGCATATTGCCAAAAATCAAATCACTACTGCCCTGACAGCGGATCGCCCCGAACAATCGTTTCCGGGATAATCGGCGCAGTCTTGGGGACCAGCCTTGGTCGCCTTCTATTGGGAGCACCGCGGGCCCTGATTCGATCGCTGGCCACGAGACCCCGAAGCTGTGCAACTTCGCTGACGACAACATCGGACGCACGAACGTCCACTCCCACCGATCGAAGTTTCGCGAAGACACGAGATAGCGATTCCGGCTTCAACCCAAGCCGCCCGGCAATCAGAGTTTTGTCGTAAGGCAGCGAAATCCTACAGGAGCCGTCCATGTTTGGGCACAAACCGGCAAGGAATTCCGCCACGCGCTGCATGGCGCTTTGCGCCGAGAGCTGCTCTACACGCTGAACCAACCGATGAAGGTGCTGCGATGTCGACGCAATCATTGCAATCGCGACATCCGGCATCTCGCGAATGCAACTCACCACATGGTAGGCGGGGATTACGACGACCCGGGCATCCGTGGCGGCAGAGGCGGTGGCGGGATAGCGACCGCCGGCGAAGGCGACCGCCTCGGCAAAACTATCGCCTTTGGTCAGGACATGCAAAACAGCTTCGTCGCCGGCGGGCGTTATCCTATACAGCTTGATCCAGCCTGCGATGACGATAAAAAACGCCGCCGCAGGCTCACCCTGCCGAAAAAGGGCAGCGCCGGGTTCCAGATCGATCACCATTGCCTGCGCCAGAAGAGTTTGCACCATCCGCGGATTGAGGCCGCTGAACACGGCTATCTGCGAAGCGGCTCTTCAAATCACCCGGCGTCGGGGCTGTCATGGTTCAATCCTTCAATATTGCCTCCGCCTGCTTCGTTGCCTGCAGTTTGCAGACTACTCAATCTGGAGAAAGCAATTTGATTTAGATCAATTGCTTGAACGGATGGCTCGATTTCTTTGCGACGTCTGCATCTCTCGTCACATAGCGATTTCGCGCAGCGCCTTCAGGAAGGCGTCACGGTCGACGTGATGTTCGCCGCAAGCGTCTTTGACGGTGTGGTAGCAAGCGACCGGGCAGCCGATGCATCCCATCTTGAAGTCGAGAAAAACGCGCATGGTCGCCGGGAAATCGTTCATAACGTCATCAACCAAGTCGTCAAAGCCGATCAGCATGGGCGCATCCCCACCTTGATCGAATCTTTAATGCACCGGCTCACTCAGTCTTTGTTCCAGCACAACCATCGCGGCGATATTCTCGCGGGCATTCAGGGCTGAGGCGCGTGAACAACCGGGATTCCACTGCCCGGTAGCACTGCAATGGAACGCCGCGGGCTTCTCGGCCGATGGTGGCGCGCGAGATCGAGCCAATTCAACCGGCGCCGCATAAAGGTGGCGGGAAGATGAACTCTGAATGCACGACGTCGCGACAGCGTGCTGTGGGCGGAGATTCGATAGCCACTCATTTTGCGAGAGGAAGCGATTGCGCCTCGCCGAGATACACGGCCTTAACGCTTGGATCGCGAGCCACCTCCTCGGGCGCTCCCTCTACCAGCAACGCTCCGCCAACCAGCACTGAAATGCGATCGGCGAAACTGAATACGAGGTCCATGTCGTGTTCGATCAGCAGAACTGTGACGTCCCGCGGCAGGCTTGCCACCGCAGCGAGGATATCGTGGCGTTCGCTTTCGGGAACGCCAGCAGCCGGCTCGTCCAACAGCAGGACGCGCGGCCGTGTCGAAATAGCAAGCGCAATCTCAAGAAGCCGCTGCTTGCCGTAGGGTAGCGTCGCCGTCGGCTCGTTCATGACTTCGAGCAGATGAAACCGCGCGAGGTTTTCCGCAATTTCCCCATTGATGTCGGCTCGCGTACCCATCCTGCGCCACCAGTCTCCGCCGTGACCCAGGCGCTCCGAGACGGCAAGACCGATCGTCTCCAGCGGTGTCAGATCCGCGTAAAGCTGATTGATCTGGAACGTACGCGACAGTCCGCGCTGGACGCGCTTGTGCACCGGCAGCGCGGTGATGTCGTTTCCCTCCAGCAGGATACGACCGGCGTTGGGACGAAGAACTCCGGACAGCAGATTAATCACTGTGGTCTTGCCCGCGCCGTTCGGCCCGATAAGGGCATGACGCGCGCCGGCCTGGATGCGCAGCGAAAGATTGCGGGTAACTGCGAGCCCGTCGAACCGCTTTTCAAGTCCGATCGTCTCGAGCGCGAACGTCACATCAGGTCTCCGCCAACAGCAACGGTAGAATGTCGCCGTTCGGCGCAACCTGCAACATGCAATCGGCAAAACCCCGCCATCGCTCCAGCCGACGGCTATTGGCGCAGATGCTTTCAGCATCGCATCCGCGCCAATGACACGCGGTCTTAGCCCTGTGGCTCAAGCACCATCAGCCCGGTCGCCGTATTCGAGATCGGGATGTGATAGTTGTGGTACTCCTCGTGCACCTTCTCAGGTAACGTGCCGCGCGCGACCACCCAGTTAAGCAGTTCGACACCCTGCGTGCCCGAAAGCTCAACCAATTCGGCCGTCGAATACTTCGTCGCCCAGGCCGGATTTTTGACCATGCTGTCCATGAACTGCAGGTCGAAATCCTTGTTGATGAAACCGGCGCGCTCGCCGTCGAGTTGGTGCGACAAGCCTCCAGTGCCCATCACGACCACCCGCTCGTCCCCGGGCCACGATGCGACGGCCCGTCCGATCGCCTGGCCAAGCCGGTAACAGCGCGCCGCCGAGGGTAACGGTCCCTGCACGGTATTCACGCACACCGGCACCGTGCGGACCGGCCATTTCATGTCGGGCCAGCATAACGCCATCGGCAGGGTGAAAGCGTGGTCGACCACCATCTCCTGGCAGGTCGTGAGGTCGAAATCCTCAGCTGCCAGCGACTCGATCAGGTGCCACGACAGCGCGGGATCGCCCCGAAATGGCGGCAGTACCGGGATGCCCCAACCCTCGTCAGCGTTGCGGTATTCACTCGCCGCGCCGACCGCGAAGGTTGGCATCTTGTCGAGGAAGAAGTTCAGTCCATGGTCGTTGTAGACCAGAATGATAACGTCCGGTTTCACCTTGGCGAGCCATGCGCGCACCGGCGGGAAGCCATCGAAGAAGGGTTTCCAGTACGGGTCGTTCTGCAGACCCTTGGCGATGGCGCCGCCAATGGCCGGCACGTGCGAGGTGGTGATGGTGCCGACAATTTTTGCCATCGCCTATCTCCCTGCCGCCAGTAGTTTGGCCTTGAACTGATCCTTGGTCAGCCCGGTCTGCTGGGCGCCGATGTCCTGCATGTCGAGCCCGAAGATCCCGGCGAACTTGGCGAGATAGTAGGCGTTGCCGCCTGCTTCGATGAGCTGCAGCACGTTGCGGTTGCGGATGGCTTCGCGTTGCTCCGCGTTCAGGCCATATTTGCCGCAGTAGGCGTCCTCGTCATCGACGAAGGCACGGCGGTTGCCGGCGTCGTTGAAGGAGTAGCACATCTTGTTCAGTGCGTAGCCCTTGCGGGCCTGCTCGCCGTCGAAGATGGTCGTGCCAGGCACGGGCTGTCGCAGCTCGGGGGTAGGCATGGTGCGCTCCTCTCATATCCTTTGCTATTTTACATGATCGTTGACCGACGGATTTGCTCTGGATCAAATTCGAAGCTAACCGCACATCCTCCGGGTGGGTACCCTGCTTCACCAAAAGCGCGAGCAGGAGAACCTTAGCGCACTCGACGCCGGCCGAGATGACTTCGGTCAAGTATCGATTTAGATTCCTGTATTTAAATGATGCCGTCGACGTCATGGATGCGTTCGTTCTCGCCGACCGAACGCTCTGGTACGGGGATCAAGCGGGAACCGGCCCACTACGCGCATACATCGGCCGTGTCCGGTCGTATCGTTCTCCACGACCTGGCCGACTTGCTTGCCGCCCCGCGTGCGGGAATTCTATCCTGAATGCAGCATCGCTCGATATCGACGACGAGGAGCAGAGGTTATGGCGGAACGCTCATTCAAAAAGGAAGTGGAACTGTTGCGGCTGCGCGCCGGGCAAGAGTTCAAAGGTGAGGGTATTCTGGCGGTCACCAAGGCGCTGCTTCAATCGGGCGTCAGCTACATCGCGGGTTATCAGGGAGCGCCGATCTCGCATCTCATTGACGTATTGTCGGACGGTGCCGATATCCTGGATCAGCTTGGCATTCGCTTCGAGATGAGCGCCAATGAGGCGACGGCGGCGGCGACGCTCGCTGCCTCGGTGAACTATCCGCTTCGCGGCGCTGTTACGTTCAAGGGGCCCGTCGGCACCAATGTGGCATCCGACGCGTTGGCAAATTTATCCTCCAGCGGCGTGATCGGCGGGGCGCTGATCATTCTGGGCGAAGATTACGGCGAAGGCTCTTCGATCATGCAGGAGAGAAGCCATGCCTTTGCGATGAAATCGCAAATCTGGCTGCTCGATCCGCGACCGAACCTGCCATCGATCGTCAAGGCCGTCGAAATGGGCTTCGGTCTCTCCGAAGCATCGAACACCCCGGTGATGCTGGAACTGCGTATTCGTGCCTGCCACGTCTACGGCAGCTTCACGGCACGGGATAATGTGCGGCCGGCCTTCACAGTGCAGGATGCGCGCAATTCACCGCAGCGCGATACCGATCGCATCGTGCTGCCACCCGCCAGCTACCTGCATGAGAGAGAGAAGGTCGAACAGCGCTGGCCCGCAGCCGTCAAATTCATCCAGGACCACCAATTGAACGAGGTCTTTGACGGTGATGCCTGCGACATCGGATTTATCGTGCAAGGCGGCATCTACAACACCGTCATGCGGGCGCTGCAGACGATCGGTCTGGCGGATGCCTTTGGCGAGACCCGCGTGCCCGTCTTTGTCCTGAACGTCACTTATCCCCTGGTGGACTCGGAGGTTGTCGGGTTCTGCGCGGGGAAGCGCGCTGTTCTTCTCGTCGAGGAGGGTCAGCCGGAATTCATTGAACACTCGATCAACACAATTCTACGCCGCGCAGCCGTGCCGACGCGATGCGAAGGAAAAAGCATGCTGCCTTTGGCCGGCGAATACACCGGCGCTGTGATAAAGGCAGCGCTCGCCAAATTTCTTCGCACGTACCGTCCCGATCTTTTGCCGGCTCATGATCCGGCACTACCCGATGCACGGACGGCGGCAGCGGCGACGTCGGTTGCACCGAATGTGCAGGGACGTCCGCCGTCATTCTGTACGGGATGTCCAGAGCGGCCGATTTTCGCCGCCATCAAGCTCACGGAGCGTGAACTCGGAAGTCACCATATCAGTTGCGACATTGGCTGCCATCTTTTCTCAACGCTGCCGCCATTCGACATCGGCAACACCGTAATGGGGTACGGCCTTGGCGGTGCGGGAACGTCGGCACTGGGCTCCGCCGGAGGCAAGCGCGCGATCGCAATTTTGGGCGATGGCGGCTTCTGGCATAACGGACTGGTCTCTTCGGTCGGCAACGCCGTATTTAACAAAAACGACGGCGTCCAGATCATTGTCGACAACGGTTATTCGGCAGCAACCGGCGGCCAGGACAACATGTCGTCGGAAGCAAGCAACCGCTGGCGCTCGACCAGAAACTCGATCGAGCGTGCAGTACGGGGCGTTGGCGTGCGCTGGACCCGCACGATCCGCAACACTTACGATGTGGCGCGGGTGCGCGATACCTTGAAGGAAGCGTTGCTGACTGCAACCAAAGGCCCCAAGGTGATCGTCGCGCGCTCCGAGTGCATGCTGAACAAACAGCGCCGCGAGCGCCCGCTTCTGCAGCAACGAATGAAGGCGGGCCTGCGCACGGTGCGGGAAAGATTCGGCGTCGATCACGACACCTGTACGGGTGATCATTCCTGCATCCGTCTTTCGGGCTGCCCATCGCTGACGGTGGCGCCGAATCCGGACCCGTTCAGGCGGGAACCAGTAACGAAAGTCATTCAGTCTTGCGTGGGGTGCGGACTTTGCGGCGAGATAGCGCATGCGGCGGTGCTGTGTCCATCGTTCTACCGCGCCTCAATCGTCAGCAATCCGTCGAAATGGGAACGCGCGCGCGCCTATCTTCGCGGGGCTGTGATCTCCGCCTTGCAGCGGCGTCTCGCCAGGACGAGCATGGCCGGAGACCTCGCATGAGTGCAGCGAAGCCGATCAATGTCGCGATTCTTGCAATGGGTGGCGAAGGTGGCGGTGTGCTGGCCGACTGGCTTGTGCAGGTCGGCGAACGGGGCGGTTATCTGGCCCAAACCACGTCAGTGCCGGGTGTCGCACAGCGGACCGGCGCCACGATCTACTATCTCGAACTGTTTCCCCGAAGCGCCCTGCCCGAACCGGGCCGGTTGCCGGTGCTCGGCCTGATGCCGATGCCCGGCGATATCGATCTGGTCGTCGCGTCGGAACTGATGGAAGCCGGCCGCGCCATTCAACGCGGCCTGGTTACGCCGGATCGCACCCATTTGGTGGCGTCGACGCATCGCGTCTACTCCATGACGGAAAAGACCGCGCTGGGCGACGGGCGCGTCGATGCGGAGGCCATCGTCGAAGGCTGCAGGACCGCTGCCCTGAAATTTACCGGCTTCGATATGGCAAGGCTGGCGGAGGCGAATAAGAGCGTCATAAGCGCGGCGCTTTTGGGCGCCATCGCCGGGTCGCAGGCACTACCGTTCGCGCGTGAGGCATATGAAGCCGCGATTCGCAGCGACGGCGTCAGTGTCAGTGCGAGCCTCGCAGCATTTTCGGCGGGGTATGCCGCCGCCGAGGGACGCGGCGAGCCGGACACAACGCCGGGCGAGCCGCGAGATCGCACGCCCATTAAACTGGATCCAGCCTTATCCAACATTCGCAGCGGTGAAGTCCGGACGCTCATCAAGGCGGGCATCGAGCGGACGGCCGATTATCAGGACCAGCGTTATGCGAGGAAATATATCGAATGGCTCGAGCCATTTATCGCTCTCGCCGAATGCCCGGGAGATGCCGGGGAACAGCTTCTATCCGAGGTCGCGCGTCAACTCGCCCTGGGAATGACCTACGAAGATACGGTACGGGTCGCCGAACTCAAAATCCGAAGCGCGCGGTTCGACCGCGTGCGCGCGGAAGTTGGGGCTGATCCCGACCAGATCGTCGAAATCGTGGAATTCATGCATCCTCGCGCCGAAGAGATTGCGGATACCATGCCGGCGGCGATCGGACGGTGGTTGCTGCGTAACAGGCTGGCCAGAGCTCTCGTGACGCGGCTGACGTCGCGCGGACGCATGGTGCGCACGACCTCCTTGCACGGCTTTCTGTTGCTCTATTGTGTTGCATCGCTCAAGCCGTTCCGGCGCGGTTCCCTGCGCTATGAACGCGAGATGCGCTTCTTGACGGAATGGCTGGAAATCGTCCGCCGGGCGGCCGGCATCGAACTCTCCCTTGCGACCGGACTGGCACACCTGCGCAACCTCGTCAAAGGCTATGGCGATACTTACGAACGCGGACGTTTCAAATATCAAACGATCTGCTCTTTCGTGTCTGAGAATCTCGGCAATCCATCCGCTGCAACGCACCTCAGGGCTCTCATCGCGGCGGCCGAGAAGGATGAGAACGGCGCAGCGCTTCGCTCCGAAATCGAGATACTGTCCATGGCGCGACAGCTGGAGGCGGCGCGCCGCGCATAATCAACCGATGATGCCGTCCGCCGAACCGGTTGCGATCCGACCGCCTGTGTCGTTCACGGGCTCCATATGGGCCACCCCACTTCGTAGGAACCGTCATTCCCATGAATCCCAGCTTGCCCAACTCACGCAGCGCCGTGCGGGGAAATTCTGCGTTGCGGTCCCATTCGGCCGAATGAGGGGCCAGCCAACGCTGCGCGTATTCACGCGCGGTGTTTTGGACCTGCTCCTGCTCCTCTGTCAGCAGCATCATGTCCACCCGGCTGTCTGGCAGCGCGTCGCTGCGCGCAGCTTCAGTAATTCCTGCAGGTCGACCCATACACAATCCGCAAGCGCCAGACTGAACCGCCAATGGGCCTTGTCAAAGACGGCCGAACCAGCCGGGCAAGCGGTGGCTTCATCGATCCCCACCATTTGCAATCCCCCGCTGATCGCGCAGCATGAAGCGCTGGATCTTTCCGGTCGCGGTTTTCGGCAAGCCGTCGACGAATTCAATCCAGCGCGGATACTTCCAGGGGCCAACAGCGCGCTTCACATGCACTTTGAGTTCTTCATACAACGCCCGACCGACATCGCTATCCGAGTAATCTCTCAGCACAACGAACGCTTTCGGCTTGATCAGGCCATTGCCATCCTCGGCCGGCACAACCGCAGCCTCGAGGACTTTTGGATGCGTTACCAGGGCTTCCTCGATCTCGAACGGCGACACCCAGATTCCGCTCACCTTGAACATATCGTCGGTCCGGCCGCAGTAGGTGTACACTCCGTCTGGACGCCGCGTGTATTTGTCGCCGGTGCGGGTCCACTCGCCCAGAAACGTGCGGCGCGATTTCTCGCGCTGATTCCAGTAGCCGGCCGCGGCCGATTCACACTTTACCAGCAGTTCTCCCATCTCATTGTCGCCGACGTCCTGCGCGTTTTCGTCAACCAGCCTGAGTTGGAAGCCATCCACCGCCACGCCGGACGTACCGTACTCGACGGCGTTGGGAAGGTTGGTCAGAAAAAGGTGTCCCATCTCGGTCGAGCCGACGCCGTTCACAATGTCGAGGCCAAATCGTTGCTTCCAGGCCGCGCCGACGTGGGCGGGCAGCGGCTCACCGGCCGAAAAGCAAAGTCTCAGCCGGCTGGATATATTTTCCGGCTTGCACTCGGGATCGGCAAGAATTGCGGCGTAAAGCGTCGGCACGGCAAAGAACATTGTCGGCTGATAACCCCGCAGCATTTCGAATACGGTTTGCGGTGTCGGCCGCTCCGGATAGAAGACCGCGGTTGCTCCCACCCACAAAGGACAGAACATGGCGTTGCCGAGGCCATATGCGAAGAACAGCTTCGCTGCAGAAAACACGACGTCATCTTCACGATAGCCGATGCGCCGTTCGCCAGCGCTCTGTGCCATGACTCTCGGATTCGAGTGGACGTGCATGACGCCCTTCGGCATTCCGGTCGTGCCGGACGAGTAGAGCCAGTAAGCAACCTCATCGGCTACGGTTCTTGCCGGCGCCGAACCTTCGTTCTCGGCCGCCAGGAGCTGGTCCAGCCGCGGCACCGACACGGGGCCTCCGCCAACGACGACAATTCCCTTGAGGTTCGGCAGATCCTTGGCCGCCTCCTGAACATCCGAGAGCAGCGCGGTCGAAACGAAAACCGCCTTGGCTCGCGAGTCTTCGAACAGGTAGTGATATTGATCGACCGTCAGCCGCGTATTGACCAGGACTGGAACAATGCCCGCCCGGATCGCGCCCCAGAACAATATCGGAAAGTCGACGGTATCGAGGAGGACCAGGGCGATTCTGTTTTCCGGCTCGATCCCCATGCGTGCCAGCATCGGCCCGATGCGCGCAGTTGCATCGCTCAGCTCCGCATAAGTCAGATTACGCGCGGGATCGATAAACGCGGTCTTGTCGCCCCGACCTTCGGCAACGTGCCGGTCCACAAAATCGACCGCAGCATTGTAATCGCGAAGCGCTACCATCAGCGTCGCCCACAAAATTCTTGATTATTAAGGACTATCGCCTGACCACTGTCCGATCCTTGACTTCGGTCAGGTCGATCGCCTGATGCCGCAATAATCGTCGTGGGTGGTCTTGATTTTTGTCATGGAAGGATTGCGCCGAAAGGCGCAACCTTCCTCGCCAGAGGTACGGCCATGCACACACCCGGTCCACAGCCGAAAAAACGCTTGCTGAAATTGAAGCTGAACGGGCGCTGGCGCGAAGACGCAGTATTCGAAGGGCAATTGCTGGTCGACTATCTGCGCGAAGTCGCGCATTTAACTGGGACGAAAACCGGCTGCGATGGCGGCGAGTGCGGCGCCTGCACTGTCCTGGTCGACGGCGAGGCAGTGCCATCCTGTATCATGCTCGCGATGCGCTGCGAGGGGCGCAACGTGGAGACGATTGAAGCGCTGGCTACCCAAGGCCGCCTCAGTAGATTGCAGCGTGCCTTTCACGAGAAGCTGGGCGCACAGTGCGGCTTCTGCACGCCGGGAATGATCATGGCGGCCGAAGCGCTTCTGCGCCGCAATCCGACCCCGACCGACAGCGACATACGGGCCGCTCTATCGGGAAATCTTTGCCGGTGCACGGGCTACGTCAAGATCATCGAGTCCGTACAGGCAGCTGTGGAGGCAACTTCATGACCACCGATCCGGCCGCAGACGGAAGACTGTCCCGCCGCGGCGTTCCTTTGATTGATGGCATTGAAAAGGTTACCGGGCGCGCGCGCTATACGGCCGACCTCGACCATGCCGATGCCCTGGTCGGACGCATTCTGCGGAGTCCCGTAAGTCACGGCGACATTCTTCGGCTGGATGTTTCAAGGGCACGCGCCCTCGAGGGAGTTTGGACAGTCATTACCGGCGATGATTGTCCCCACACTTACGGCGTGCTCCCGATCGCCATGAACGAATATCCGCTGGCCCGCGGCCGCATACGCTATCGCGGCGAGCCGGTAGCGGCAGTGGCCGCGATCGACGCGGAGACGGCCGCGCGGGCTCTCGACCTGATCGAATTGAAGGTGAAGGAGCTTCCCGCCTATTATACCTCCGATGCTGCACGCGCGCCGGACGCCGTGCTCCTGCATGACAACAAACCCGGCAATGTCGAACGCGAAGTCCATCATCAGTTCGGCGATGTCAATGACGGTTTTGCTGCAGCCGACTTGGTGCGTGAAGAGCATTTCTGTTGCGCCGAGATCAACCACGCGCAGATTGAGCCGCACGCAAGTCTTGCCGAGTTCGATCCGCTGACGGGACGTCTCACGGTGCAAACCGTGTCGCAAGTCGGCTATTACCTGCATCTCATGATCGCCCAATGCCTCGAAATGGATTCCTCGCGCATCCGCGTGATCAAGCCGTTCATCGGCGGCGGGTTCGGGGCTCGCGTCGAGGCGTTGAACTTCGAGATCGTTACGGCGCTGCTTGCGCGCGCCGCCGCCGGCAAGGTGATGATGCAGCTGACCCGCGAGGAAACCCTCAT
This sequence comes from uncultured Alphaproteobacteria bacterium, assembly GCA_963778925.1. Lineage (GTDB taxonomy): Bacteria > Pseudomonadota > Alphaproteobacteria > Rhizobiales > Xanthobacteraceae > Bradyrhizobium. The sequence continues at coordinate 370,722 of CAVZWE010000024.1, forward strand.
CACCCACCGCGCCCGTCCGCAGACCGATATGCGGCTAAAACTCGGGATGAACAAAAACGGACGCATTACCGCTTGCGAATTGCATGTCGTGCAGCGCGGCGGCGCATATGCCGGCTACGGCATCATCACTATTCTCTATGCCGGCTCGTTGTTGCACGGCCTCTACGACATTCCCGCGGTCAAGTACGACGGTTACCGGGTCTACGCCAACCTCCCGCCGTGTGGCGCCATGCGCGGGCACGGCTCGGTCGACACCCGTCACGCGTTCGAATGTCTCGTCGACCGCATGGCGCACGAGCTCGGGCTCGATCCATTCGCCGTGCGCCGTGCCAACCTGCTGCAGGCGCCCACCCGCACGAAGAATGACCTGATGGTCAACAGCTATGGACTGGCCGAGTGCCTCGACAAGGTCGAGCGGGCGAGCGGATGGCGCGAGCGCCTTGGCAAACTTCCTCCCGGCAAAGGCCTCGGCATGGCCTGCTCCCACTACGTCAGCGGCGCCGCGAAGCCGATCCACTTCACCGGCGAGCCGCACGCGGTAGTGAACCTCAAGCTGGACTTTGATGGCGGCGTGACGGCCCTCACGGGCGCCGCCGACATCGGCCAGGGCTCCTCTACCATGGTGGCGATCACCGTGGCCGAGACCCTGGGCATCTCGCTTGACCGCGTGCGCGTGATCGCCGCCGATACCGCCGTCACGCCCAAGGACAACGGGGCCTATTCGTCACGCATCACCTTCATGGTGGGCAACGCCGCGATCGACGCCGCGACCCGACTGAAGGCGGTACTCATCGCGGCGGCTGCGCGCAAGCTTGGGGCGGATCCGGAAGATATCGAATGCGCAGGCGAGGTGTTTCGCGTCGGTAACGGCAACCAATCGAGCTTACCCTTCGCCGACGTCGTTGCTGCGGCGCTGGTGGATGAAGGCGCGATAACTGTCAAGGGGACGTTCACTTGCCCGCCGGACGCCCAGGGTGGCAAACACCGGGGCGGTGCCGTCGGCTCCACAATGGGCTTCAGTTACGCCGCCCAGGTCGTCGAGGTAAGCGTCGACGAAGCGACCGGCCTGATAACGGTCGACAAGGTATGGGTGGCGCTCGACTGCGGCCATGCAATCAACCCACTCGCGGTGGAAGGGCAGATCCAGGGATCGGTCTGGATGGGCATGGGGCAGGCGATGTGCGAGGAGACCCGCTATCTCGACGGCTTGCCGGCCCATGCAAGCCTGCTTGAATATCGCATGCCGACCATCATGGATTCGCCGCCGATCGAAACATATATTGTCGAAAGCCACGATCCTCATGGACCATTCGGGGCGAAAGAAGCGAGCGAAGGTGCATTGGCCGGGTTTCCGCCGGCACTGGTGAACGCCATCGCCAACGCCATCGGTGTCAATCTCACTGAATTGCCGGTGACCCCTGACCGGGTGATGGATGCGCTCATCCAGCGCCGGCGGCAAGCAAGGCTTGCCCGCACCTTGAAGGCCGCATCATGACAATGCCGTTGCCGACGTTTCGTCTTGTCGAGCCCAAGACCGTCAAAGAGGCGATTGCCGTGCGTCTTGATCACGCTGGCGGCCGCTTCATCGCGGGCGGAACCGATCTACTGGTGAACATGCGACGCGGCATCAGCAGCCCGGACTTGCTGGTCGATCTTTCCGGCATCGACGAACTGGCCACAATCGAGACCAATGGAAATGGCGTGGCCATCGGCGCGGGTGTGACGATTGCCACCGTTGCCCGCAACGCTTTGATCGCCACCCGATATCGCGCCCTCGCGCAGGCTGCGGAGGCGATCGCCGGACCCGGTCACCGCATCATGGGGACTGTCGGGGGCAATCTGTGTCTCGACACGCGCTGCATTTACTACAATCAAAGCGAATGGTGGCGGAACGCAAATGCATATTGTCTCAAGAACCGCGGGGATATTTGCCATGTTGCCCCGCAGGGACAGCGCTGTCACGCCGCCTTCGCCGGCGATCTTGCGCCCGCTTTGCTTGCTTTTGGCGCCGAAATCAGCATTGCCGGCGCGCAAGGTCGTCGCCGAATTTCCCTGAGTGAGCTCTACGTTGAAGACGGCAAGGCACATCTCACGCTGGCCGACGGTGAGCTCATCGTCGCGGTGCATCTCCCGGCAGACCCAGCCCCATCCGCTTATGCCAAAATACGCACACGGGCGGCCATCGACTTTCCACTGGCGGGAGTTGCGGTTGCGCTCGCAACATCCGGAGCGAACATCGTTTCGCTCCGCCTGGCACTGACCGGCACAAATTCACGGCCGTTTCTGCTTGCCGGCACGGAAGCCCTAGCCGGGCGGCCCGTTGACGAGAAGCTGCTGCAAGAGATCGACCGGCTGGTGCAGAAGCAGGTCCAACCCATGCGCACTACGACTGCGCCGGCCAATTACCGCCGACTCGCCGCCGCCGCACTGGCACGGCGTTTGACGGCAAGTCTCTGCTCCGAAGGCACGACGTGAGCTTGTCGCAAGACAAGTACTGCTCAAACCGCCCGAGTGATCCGAACCACGCTATGGCAGCGGAATGATCGCCGTTGCCTCCAGCTCGATCTTTGCGGGAGTGTCGAGCAGGTCGGCAACAAAAATCATGCTCATCGCAGGATAGTGATCTCCCATCAGCGATTTCCAAATGCGCCCGGGTTCGCGACGACCCGCGAGATATGCTGGCTTATCGATACAGGATGCGGTCAGCCTGCAAATGTGGCTCGGCCCAAGGCCGCCCGTTCCTGCCGGCACAGCGTCAAGGTCGCCATGCCTACGTCAACGCATCGGCCGCAGCGTGCCCCTTACCGCGCTGCGATCATCCGCAGCGATACGACGCAGCTTTACAATATCTTTGACAGTGACTCGTGACGCGTCGACACTCACCCCGGCCCCCCGTAATTTCGCAAAGGCACGCGACAACGACTCCGGAGTCAGGCCAAGCTGACCGGCGATCAGCATTTTGTCGTATGGCAACGCGAGCTTGCAATGACCATGCTCCGCCAATGACAACGACGCCAGAAATTCCGCGACCCGCTGGACGCCACTTTGCGCCTTGAGCTGCTCAACCTGTTGAAAGAGATAGTGCACGCGTTGTGAGATTGATGCGATCATCGCCAACGCAATATCCGGATTGCCGTGGATGCATCGGACAAGATGATCGGCGGGAATACGTGCGACGCGCGCGGTGTTCACCGCTTCGGCAGTCGCGATATACCGATGTCCGGTAAAAGCGACCGCCTGAGCGAAGCTGTCGCCTTTCTTCAGAATATCGATGACCGTCTCGTCGCCGGACGGGGTGTTACGGCAAATTTTCACCCACCCGTCGATCACGATAAAAAATGCGGTTGCCGGATCGTCTTGCCTCATGATCAAACCGTGCGGCCGCAACGTCAAGGCGGTCGCCGGCGCGACAATGTGTTGAACGGTCTCCAACTTGAGCCCGCTAAACACCGCAACACGGGCGATGATTTGCAGATCGCCGGCCGTCAGCCTTGAAGACATTGGAAAAGTCTCCAACCATGCCGGCTTGATTCATGAGGCCTGTCGGTCGCGCTGCCTTGATCTCGATCAATTCGGTGCGATGGAGCACGATTTGTTTGTGCTGCAATGCACGCTGGGGCCTCCGTGCAAGAACTCTGGATGATTGCAGTCAGCGCCAATGCCGCTCGTTGCCGGCATTCCGCATCGAGATCGCCAGGTTTTACGTCAACGTATCGGCCGCAACGTGCCCCGCACCGCGTTGCGATCATCGGCTGCGATACGACGCAGCTTTGCGATATCGTTGACCGTGACTTGCGATGCGTTGATCATTACACCAACCCCCCTCAATTTCGCAAAGGCGCGCGACAGGGACTCAGGTGTCAACCCGAGTCGCGCCGCTATCAATACCTTGTCATAGGGCAGAGCGATCGCGCACGTACCCTGCTCGGCTGACGACAGCGAGGCAAGAAACTCGGCGACCCGCTGCACCCCGCTTTGGGCCTTGAGTTGTTCAACCTGCTGAACGAGGTGATGCAGATGCTGCGAGGTAGATGCGATCATTGCCAATGCGATGTCGGGGCTTTCTCGTATGCAACGAACGATGTGATCGGCGGGAACACGCCCGACGCGCGCGTCAGTGACCGCTTCAGCGGTCGCCGGATATCGATTGCCTGTGAATGCGACCGCCTCGGCGAAGCTTTCGCCTTTTTGCAGAACGTGAATAACAGTTTCATCGCCGGATGGCGTAAGTCGATAAAGCTTTACCAACCCGTCAATCACGATGAAAAAGGCTGTCGCCAGGTCACCTTGACGAAATAACCACTCGTGCGGCTTCAACATGACGGCGGTCGCGGGTGCGATGATGTGCGCTACCGTTTCGGATTTTAGTCCGCGAAATATCGCGACGCGGGTAATGATTTGAAAATCGCCGGCCGTCAGCTTTGAGGACATAAGTACATCTCAAATGGAGCCGAACCGACTTATGAGACCGATGGGCCGTGCGACCTTGATGCTGATCAAAGATTGTCGGGGCTCGGATCGCCTATTTTTTGTTGCAGCGCAGCGCAATATCTTGAAACCCGCGCCATCCGTCAATTCGAACCGTCGGCGGCAATGTGGTGCATCGTCCGGTACGGCTCACGGACGATGAGCTCTCGCCGCATTCAGAGGCCCGGCGGCTTCCGCCGAGGCAAGAGGTCTGCCTTCAAGCGCCGGACATCGCCGGCACCGCGGCGGTCGACCAGCTTGCGCATCGTTGCAATGGTTATCGACCCGAGGGTTGCGCGCGCGATATCGTCAATTTCGCCGAGAACCTCGCGCAGTGTTTCCTCCTCAGGCGTTCCATCGACAGCTCCGGCACCCCGCTCAACGGAGCTCGGGTCTTCGAACAGTTGTGCCACGTCAAGCAGGGTTATTCGCCGTGCATTACCGGCGAATTGATACCCCCCGCCGGCGCCGCGAACCGAGCGGACCAGGCCGGCACGTCCCATCACATGCATGACCTTCGCCAGATGATGGCTGGAGACGCCGTATTTCTTGCCAATTTCGGCGACCGAAAGTTGACTTCCTTCGCGCGCCGTTAGCTCCAGAACCGCGAAAACGGCCAACCGGGTCGAAATCTGCAGTCTCATGACGCCGTCATCGACAGGGGACGGCCCGCAAAATGGAAATTGTCGTCGTGTGCGCTCAATCGAGATCCTTCTCTAGCTGGATGTAGGGGCCCGCGATCATTCCTTCGCTGCGAAAAAACAGCAGGGGAAGACGGCTATCCCTTGCGACCATCGTTCGCATCTTGCCGACGCCCGCCTTCTTGAATTCACTGGAAATTGCTTCGAGCAACGCGCTCCCAACGCCATGCAAGCGCATCTTCGGTTCGACCGACAACGCAAATACCCAGCCGCAAGGCGTGGATCCGAATTCCCAGGCGCGAATTTCCCCGATGATGAAACCCAGCAAGCGCGACTCCGCCAACTGATTGCGATTCTCGGCCACCAAAAAAAACCGCTCGTGACGCCGTTGTTTTCCGTAGCGGCGGAAAACATCGTTCCAGTATTCCGCCTTGGCGAGTCTCGTTACCCGGGAATCAAGCGCGATCACGTGCGGGATGTCGCCGGCTTGCACGCGTCGGACCCGTACCGCTTTGTCGTTCTTCCTTGCATCGTGCATTTCTTTGCATCGCCAATGGGTTCACCGCAAGCTTGCGTTGCGCAATCATCTATAGCGCATAATTAGGCATTGTGGTACCGATTTATACATTCGGTCTTGGGGGGTATCGTCGTGACTTGCGGTCGACCAGTGGGCGAATCCCGGATATGGCGAGCGGACGACGCCGTCCATATCGACGTTCGTGGCCTTGAGCCTCCGGAGCCCATGGTCGCGATTCTCCAGACCATCGACGGCGGCGAGGTCGATACCGCCCTCATCGCTCACCTCGATCGGGAACCGATCTTCCTCTATCCGGAGCTCGACGATCGGGGATGGAGTCACGAGCTCATGCCGTCCTCCTGCGGGAGCGCGGACTGTGAGGACGGGATTATGCTCCGCATGGCGCGATGGGGCCCATGAGTATCGCGGCAACCTTTCTCGGGGGTGCAAAAAGCCGGTTACTGCCTCGATCGATCCCATTTCGGTTCTTCGCAGCCGCTGCCGCCTTCCATGTCATGATGTGGCTAGGGCTGCTCATCGGTGCCGACGAGGCGGCGGGCTTCCGTGGCGGTCTGGGTGCTACACTGGCCTCGGTGCACCTCTTGACCCTTGGGGTCCTGACCATGACGGCAATCGGCGCGTCCGTCCAACTCCTGCCTGTTGCAACGCGGCGCACGCTCCACGCGGTCTGGCCGGTCAAATTGATCTTCTGGCTTACCGTACCGGGCTTGATCGCGCTGGTGGGCGGCATGTACACCGCACAAACGCACATTCTCATTCCGGCTGCGGCAATGACCGCCGCCGGCTTGCTGCTGTACTGCGGACTTCTGGCAGACAATCTGCGCCGCGCCGGCAGCCTTCCAGTGGTCGGCGCCTACGGCTGGGCCGCGCTGACGGCGCTCGTTCTGGTGATCGTCCTCGGAGTCGCACTTGCAATCAATGACGAAGCTGGCGTTCTGCCCGATCATGGCGCCGTCGCGCTGGCCCACCTGATCCTGGGCGGGTTCGGGTTTATGGGGCTGCTTGTGCTTGGCTTCAGCCACATCTTGATACCGATGTTTGCGCTGGCGCCGGCCCCGGCGAAGCGGCCGAGCTTCGCCAGTTTCGCCGCTGCCTCCGCGGCGCTGTTTCTCGGCACGCTGGGAGCCCTTATCGGCAGCCGCAACCTTCTGACCGCGGCCGCGCTTATGGGCCTCGCCGCCGCCGCGTTGCATCTCTGGCTGATGCATCGCGTACTCGAGGCCGGCATGCGCAAACGGCTGGGGCTCTCGTTCGTCCTGGTGCGCGCGGCCTGGATCATGCTGCCAACAACACTTCTTGTCGGTCTTGCTGCGCTTTATGGCTTCGCCGGCGACAGCGGCGCGGTTCTATTCGGCTTTCTGCTGCTGTTCGGCTGGCTCCTTACATTCCTGATCGCGATCCTTCAGCGCATCATGCCTTTCCTCGCCTCAATGTTCGTAACGCCGCCAACAAGTGGTGGCCCCGCGATCTTTTCTGCGCTTGGCAATGCCCGATCGCTCAGGCTCCACGCCGCCTGCCATGGTCTTGCCTTCACTATACTTGTCATCGCAATTCTGCTCGATGATGTAACGGTCGCGCGCCTGGGCAGCGCGATTGGCTTGATCGGAGCAATTGCCTTCGCATGGTTCACGGCTGACGTGATTCGGCGAATATTGCCGGCCAGCTAAATCCGGATAGCCGCGGCGACCCCCTCCCCGGAATATTGTCCCGCAATCGCGCGCAGCACTTTGCCGCTTCCGACTTGACGTGCGCAGGCGGTCAACTCAAATGATAGACTGGTCGAAGCACAATTGTTGCGAGGGGCGGAACCCACAGCGATCCAGATAGGCAAGCAATTCCCGGTCTTTCCAATCGACTTCGGTTCGCACCTTTTCAACACGCAGCGTGCCAAGGTTCACCAACAATTGTGAGACCAAAGCGCGCCCGACGCCCCTGTTCTGGTAGTCGGGATCGACACCGATCGTATCCATGACCGCCGTGGTCTCGACCCGGCCAAATTCGCCGAGGTCGACGCGGGCCATGATGAAGCCGACAGGCACATCGTCAAGCTCCGCGACAAGGGACACGCGGACATCCGAGTCGGTCAGCGCGTCCGCCAGCTTACGCTGAAAATATACGGTCCGTTCATGACCGGTAACCCGGCAATCGATCGCCACCAGCGCACGCAGGTCGCCTTCGGCCATCGAACGAACCAGGATTCGATCGCGTGCGAGCGGTCCGAAATTCGCAGCAGGCTGTCCGCTGTAGTTGATCTCGGAGGCTTCGCCCACATGTTGCGGGACGATGACATCGGTGCTTCGGGCCATGATCGTCAATCCAGTTCTGTTTTCAGTCGTCATCGACAGGTTCCGCCAGCGGTGTCAGAGCGGACCGCTCGAGCACCAGACGCGGCGCCAGGCGGAAGCCGGAAGCATCGAAAAAACGCAGCAAGGCATGGTTCGTCCAGTCGGCTTGTGACTGCAGCGATCGAACCCCTTCTTGACACAGGGCTTTGGTAAGGCCGCCCATCAACGCATGACCGACGCCCACCTCCCGATTGCCAATCATAACGCCGACGGCGTCGAGCGTGGCGATGGCCTGTTCACGACCGAACTCACCACGCAGAATGCGGGCGAACGCAAAACCGACCAAAGTACCGTCGCGGGCGACGCCAACCTGCACGTAATCCTCCGGATGCTCCCTGGCGTTGGCCAGCCGCTTCTCAAAGAAAGCGCGGCGCGGTTCGCCGACATTGTCCGAATCGATGGCAATTACCTGTTCGAGATCGGCCGGACGCAACCGGCGGATTTTGCTTTCTATGTTCGCGACGGCATTGCTCATGTAAACGCCTCATACGTTTTCGACGTATTCCTGATAAAGTCGGGCTTCGGTTTCGGGATCCATGTTTTCTTCGATCACCGGCAACAACGCCATCTCTTCCTTCTGCACATGCGCGAGCATGCGGTCGGCGAGTTCCTGGGCCAGACGCGCGAATTCTTCCCATTCGGCCGGCGCGAACCCGTTGGCGGCGGCGGTGCGTGCAATCGCCGCGACGCGGACACCGAGCGGTCGCATGGCAGCATGCTCGCTCGTCAGGTGCGCACCGATGTCGGCGTCGCCTATCGCCTCCAGATACGGGAAAAGCTGATTTTCCTCAAACGCGAAGTGGCGCTCGACCTCCGCCTCCACGCCGGTCGACAAATCGGACAGCAAACGCGCGACACCGCCGTCGGCTTTATCCGGAGGACCACCGCGCCGACCGCGCGCCAGCAATTGCTCTAACCGCTCCATCAGGGCGACTGTCGCTCCGTGCTCGTCATGCAGCGTCTGGCTGATTCGATTGGTGAAGCTCATCGCAGATCCTTGAATGGGCGTGACTCGACTGGGATCGCTGCTTTGAAGTTAGCTGTGCAACTGCTCGTATTTGAGAAGTAAATCGTCCTCGGTTTCTTCCCAGTCCGGATTGGGGAAGATGCAATCCGCTGGACAGACCAGCTTGCATTGCGGCTCATCCTCGGCACCCACACACTCCGTGCACTTCAGCGGATCGATCACATAGATCGGATCGCCGGCGGTAATCGCCTTGTTCGGGCACACCGGCTCGCAAGCGTCACAGGCCGTACAGGCATCGTTGATCATCAGCGCCATGGCATCATCTCCCTACGTTCTCATGCTGCTTTCGGCACTCGGTTGGCCGCAGCGAGCTTTTCAAATCGGAACGCGCCCCACAGCGCAGCACCGATCGCTCCGGCATAGATCGAATCCGGATGGCTACGGACCGCGATCTTCATGTCCTTGATGTGCGAGATATCCTCTTCGAGCGCGGCGACTAACCCGTTGTCGAGCGCGAGTCCCCCGGTCACCATCACGGCGCCGTCACGCACCCCGATCGACTTCAACAGTTTTGACAGGCGGGCGGCCATCGAAAGATGGATGCCTTTCAGGATATTCGGGGTCGAAATGCCGCGCGAAACCATGTTGATCACGTCGGTCTCCGCGAGCACGGCACAAATACTGCTCACCACTTCCGGGTTTTCGCCCTGGCGGGAAAGCGAGCCGATCTCCTCCTGCGCGATACCAAGATAGCGGGCGATGTTTTCGAGGAATTGCCCCGAGCCCGAAGCGCATTGGCTTGTCATCTTGTAGCTGAGCACCTTGCCGCGTTCATCGATCAGAATCGCACGACCGTGCAGGGCGCCGATGTCGAGCGCCGCCCGCGATTCCGGATCGAGGTAGACCGCGCCGCGAGCATGGGTCGTCATGGAGTAGAAATGGCCGGTATGAAACGGCACGCTTTCGCCTTCGCCCGTGGTGGCAACGTAATCGACATCCTCAGGGCGAAGTTTTGCGTCTTCGAGCACAGCATCAAAAGCAACACGCGCCAGCTCGAGGGGATCGCGTTGCCGGATGCGCATGACATATCGCGACAACCAGGTTTCTTCACCATTCGCGACCCTGAACAACGTCGCCTTGATCGTGCTGGTGCCGATGTCAATTCCCGCTGCGATGGTCATTGTTCGCTCCCGTCCGGTTGGCCCAAATGCGCCCGGCGCGCAAATTCAGCCGCGCCGAGTGCGCCGGTATAGATCGAGTCCGGGTTGATGTTGATGACGACGTCTCCATAGTTCTCCTTGATCACCTTCTTAAGCTCGCGCACGGCTGCCTCGTTCTTGGCGACGCCCCCGGTGAAAGTGAATTCATTGGTGATGCCCCCGGAACGGGAGATGATCGAGATCGCGCGCAAGATGATGGCGCGATGCAATCCGGCCAGGATATCTTCGCGCTTTTCCCCGAGCGAAAGCCGGTCTCGCAACTCGGCGCCGGCGAACACGGTGCATGTCGAGTTGATGCGCGCCGGCTTGTCCGACTTCATGGCCATGGGCCCCAATTCGTGCAGACCCATGTTCATTTCGTCGGCGATATAGCCGAGATACCGACCACACCCCGCCGCGCATCGGTCGTTCATCTGAAAGTTCGCAACGATGCCGCTGGCATCGATCTGAATGCCCTTTGTGTCCTGGCCTCCGATGTCGAGCACCGTACGCGTCTGCGGGTACATCAGGTGGGCACCAAGGCCGTGGCACAGGATTTCCGAACGGATATGCTCTTTCGAAAACGGCAGCGTCACCCGTCCATAACCGGTGCCGACGAGGTAGGTCTCTTCCAGATCGACGGCGAGCGCGTTTTCTATCATCGTCTGGATGTCGGCCGCCGCCGATTTTACCGATGGCTCCGTTTTCAGCACTCGTCCGAGCGCGCGCCGGAATTTTTCGCTGAGCTCACCTGCCGGCGGCCGGTTCTCAACCTCGATGATCGACTTGTCATAGACGTTGAGAAGCAGGTCATAGGGAAGATTCGCATCGCGTGCGACTTCCTCGGCATGGTTGTGATAGCGCGATCCCGCGATATCCCGGAAGAAGTCCGACTTGCGCTTGGCACCGGGCGCATACAGCTCCGGCGCCTCCTTGCGCAGCCGCTGGAAAACTTCGCCGAGCGACGTCTTCACACCGGATCCGACCTTGGCGAAGCGTTCGCCCTGGATCTGGCCGATGCAGGTCTGCTCGAGATCGTCGAGCTGTTCGAGAAACTGTTCGAGACGAAAGGCTCGCTCCAATGCGCCGAGAAAAGTGTCGAGTTCAATCAGTGCGTGAGCATCGGTAAGCGCCCGCCGAAACAGTGTGAACTGCCCGTCGACGCGCGCCTCCTGGCTCGCAACTCTTGCGGCCGTCGCGTAATTGGAGCGCGAATTGGTGATGCCGTGACCGATCACATTGCGGTCCTCGTCGAGGAGGACAGCCTTGGTCGTTGTCGAGCCAAGATCGATGCCGACGAAAGTCTTCATGCGTCCCTCCTCAAGCCGCGTTGGCGCCAGCACGCTTCTGATCGATCATCTGGAAATAGCTTTCGAGGCGATTCTTGATGTTTGCCGCAGAGAAATAGCGCGGATCCACCAGGTCGGACTCTACGAACGCCGCGGGTTTCCCGGTGCGCTTCTCGACCTCGCGCATCATCAGCAACTGTCCGGCCGAGAAGCTGTTGCAGCTCTTGATCGAGTTGATCAGGAGCCCGTCGGCCTCGTATTCGTTGATGTAGTTCACCAGCATATCGATGCGCATTGGCAGGCTGCGATTGGTATAGACGCCAAGGCAGTATTCAGCGAGCGTCTCCAGCGGCTTGCTCGGATCGTGGCGGAAGCCGAAATCATAGACGCCGCCGACCTTGGTGTAGCTCGAGGCGACGACGACCGCGCCTTCATCGTAGAACATCTTCCAGAACTGGCGGAAGCTGGTGTAGTTGGGCGGCCCCTCGACGACCAGCCGGTATTTCTCCTTGCCCATGTCGCCATCGGGTGTGACCGGTCCCTGTCCCTTGGCCAGGCGGTCTTCGACCTCCTCGCGAAGAAAGCGGTAGTAGTCGATCGCATCCTGGGTGCCTCGGAAGGCGCCGAAGATCGGTCCGATGTAATAGATGCCGCCGAAATAGGCGTCGATCGGCGACGGCTTCGCCTTGGCGCTCTGCAGCACGCGGACGAGATCGTCCTCGGCCTTGCTCGACTTTTTCAGATGCTCGCGCAGTCGGTCGATATCGAACTTTACTCCCGAAACCCGCTCGAGAGTCGGGAATGACCTCTTCCTTGAGTTGTTTCACCATGTAGTCGATCATGTTCTTTGTAATCTTGCCGTCGGCCATGTAAGGCGTATGCAGCATGATCGTTTCGCACTTGTACTGCTCGCGCAGCAGCTCGAACCACTTCATGAAGGTGAAGCAGCCGGTGTAGGAGAGCAGCAGCACATTGGGATCGGGAAACTTCTTGCCGTTGGGTGCGAGATTGCCTTTGGCCATCATCCCGATGTCCGATTTCACATAGGTGCAGACATCTTCCGAATGGCCGATCTTTTCCGCCTCAAGCACGTAGCTGCCGCTGACGCGGCGCAACCCGTTCTGAATGGCATTGACCTCCGGCAGATTGTTCAGGAGATCGAAGCACATCACCAGTTCGTTCAGATTGCCGGGCACGAAGGTGGCGGCCACCTTGTGGCCGGTCTCGGACGCGCTGGTCAGACGATCGTAATGCGCGGCCATCATCTCCTTCTGTTTCACCATGGAAGCATCCTTGACGACCTCCTTCACTGGCGCCCTGGAGCTCACAATCTTTGTTGTCGTCGTCATGCTCCGCTCCATAGTTTGATTGAATCGGCGAAGGTGCCGGCTTGTTCCCGGATCGGCTGCATCTGACCGGAGTTCTCGGCATACTTGAACGCGATGTAGGGGATGCCGGCTTCCTTGAGCACGTGCTGCAGCATCGGCCGCTCCAGCAGCGCCGGATCGCAAAAGCTCGGTGCGGCAAAGATTACGCCTTCCGCCGCGGTACGTTTGACCGCGCGAACCAGATGCTGACCCTTTTCTTTCTGATTCGGTTCGTACTTGGCCGCCGTCGACTCGGAATGATGCAAGAAAGCGAGCGAAAGATTCCGAAGCGGATCGCCTTCAATCTCGACGTCGCCGGTGAGCCAGCGGGTGACCAGCAGGAGGTCGTCATCCACCACGTAGCAGCCGGACAATTCGAGCGACTTGATCAGATTGAGCGGCGGCTGCTCGCAGAACATGCCGGTTAGCACGACGCGGCAATTGTCGCGCATCGGCCGCTCGTCGGCCCGCACCGTGGCAAGATAGTCGCGCAGCAAGATAGTGTGCTCCTCCACCGGGAGCAGGAGGCCGGCGCGTACCATCAGATAGACCTCGGCAGCAGGCGCCTGCCAGGGCCGTTCCACCCGAAAGGCGTAGAGCTCGCGTATCATTTCGCGGTTCTCATTGTAAACCGCGATGGAGCGGCGCAATTCGTCGTCGGTTATCGGCTTGCCGCGCAGCTCGCCGAGATCGTGCCGGAGTTCCGCCAATTCGTTGACGTAGAAATTGCCCCCGATGTCGTCCCGGTAGTTCTGTGGAACGTCGAAATAGCGCGAATAGACGCTCGGAAACATCAATTTCCACATTCCGGACAGATTGCGGATCACATCGCAGATCGACGGGAACAACATGCCATCGACAAAATCCAGGCGTCCCGACACGCCGAGCTCGATGGTCGAGCGCGGGATGCGGCAGATATAGCTCTGGTAATAGGCATCGCCGTGAATGACCTCGAGCTGGTCGCCGCCGCCGACAATGCCGAGCGGCAACATGCCGGCGGCGTGAATGATCTCGCGCGGTACGTAGATCGGCATGTAGCCGACCACTTTGCGGCCGGGCTCCCCCGCCTTCCATTTGCGGGCGGAAGCGAAGGAAAGATCCTCAAACAGCGCATTCGCGCGTGCGACGATGTCGGCCGTAGCCGAAGGGTTCAACGATGTTGCCATTGCGGCGACCCCTTTGCGATAAAGGCTTCGAGACCGGCCACCGCATCATGGGTGGCCATCAACTCGTCGAGATAAAGCCGTTCGACGGCGTGGATTTTGTCCTTGACGCGCGCGATGTAGTCGAGGCGTGCCGCCTTGACCGCATAGCGCAGCGAACTCGCACTCTTCGGACTTAGATGTTCCTCGAAATAGGCAAGCGCGGCGTGTTCCGGGTCGGCGGCGACTTCGCGGGCGATGCCCATGGCCACCGCCTCGGCGCCGGTGACGCTGCGGCCGGACACCAGAAGATCGAGCGAACGCGCCGGGCCGATCAATTCCGGCAACAGGCAGGAGGCGGCTGGTGCGAACACGCCGAGTTTCATTTCCGGCTGGCCGAGCGCGGCATCAGGCGCGACGAAAATAAGATGACCGGCCAGCGCGACTTCGAGCCCGCCGCCGAGGCACTGGCCGCGTACCGCCACCAGCAGCGGCACCGGGAATTCGATCATGCGCAGCACCAGGCCGTGCAACCCAGCCAGCATGGCCGCGCATTGTCCCGGCAGATGCTCCTCGACGCTCGCACCGAAGCTGAAATGCGGTCCTTCGGCATCGAGAACCACCGCACTGAGCCGGCCGTTGCCGCTATTGCGCGCCAGCGCATCATCGAGCGCCGCGATCATGGCGGCATCGACGAGATTGGCCTTCGGCCGGTTAAGCCGTAGCCGCAGCAATTGGCCCTCCGCCTCGGACCAGATCTTAAGCGGCTGAGTCACAACTACACCCTCGCCCGCGGTTGAATGCTTTCGCTGAGTTCGTCGGACCAGGGCGTATTGGCGGCGAGCGCGCGGCGCAGCGCCACGAAATCGACCTCCCGACCGGTTTCGCGCGTGCCTTCGTTGAAGGCGCGGAAACCGGCGCGTGCTTCCGTCATCATGTTGAGCGCCAGCCAGTCGCGCGCGTTTTCCTTGTTGTTGTTCCATGCGTTGAGCTTCGCCTTGCGCAACTCCTCGACCGTCTTGGTCGTGCATTCCGGGAAGGTGTAGAGCAGCTTGGTGCAAAGCGCTTCGACCCGCTCGTCGAGCAGGCTGAGATCGATGGTGCCGCGTTTCAACAGCGCCTGTCCTTCGGCGGCTGCCGCTCCCGTCTTGGCCTCGCCGTGGACGATGCGCCCATATTCATCAAGGTACTGATCGGTACAAACCGTCGGATTGGCGACAAATTTTCCGTCGACCTTCAGAGCGGGAACGACCTCGCTGATGATGCCGAGACGATAGGCCTTATGTGCCGAGAACGGCTCGCAGAGCAGGCCCGAGACCATCGCCTGCTCGCAGCCGATCATATAGGGGAGGAAGTCGGTGGCGCCGCCGATCGGAGCCGATCCGTGCTTGGGCCCGGCCTGGCCGAAGCGAGCGAGATCCTGCGCAATCGAGAAGTCGCAGGCCATGCCGATTTCCTGGCCGCCGCCGATTCGCATGCCGTTGACCCGGCAGACCACCGGCTTGTCGCAGCCGATGATCGCCGACACCATGTCGTTGAACAGCCGCATATACCCGCGATATTCCTGGGGATTGCCGGAGTAGTACTCGGCATATTCCTTGGTATTGCCGCCGGTGCAAAAGGCCTTGTCGCCGGACCCGGTGAAAACTACGGCTACGACATCGCGCGCCGCGCTCGCGGCGCGGAACGCCAGTATCGTCGCCTTCACCATGTCGGTCGTGTAGGAGTTGAACTGGCTCGGGTTATCGAGCGTGATCCAGGCATTGAATAGCCCGGCCACCGGCTTACCGTCAGATCCCTTCACCGGGCGCTTTTCGTAGTGCACGCTCTTGGAAACGGTTTCACGCACCGCCTCGGGGACCAGATTGTGATCCTTGGCTTCAAATTCTTGCGGGGCGACGGCACGGGCTGCTTCGGCAATCATGGAAAACTCCTCACATTGCGGGAACGAGTACGGCACGGCCCTTGAGGGTGCCAGCATGGGCTGCCTCAAACACCTGATTGATCTCGCTGAGCGGATGCTTCTCGACGAACTGGCCAACCTTGACGCGGCCGTCCATCACGAGCTCGAGGGCGGCGGGATAGAGTTCGGGCGGGCATCCCCAATTGCCGATCGCGCGTGCGTGAAACGCCATGAGGTTGGAGAGTCGTATCTCAACCTTGTCCATGGTGAATCCGACGACAGCGAGGGTCGCACCATGATTGATCAGGCTGTATGCCGTTTCCTGGCCGGCACGCGTGCCGGAGCATTCGAAGATGATCCACTCGGTCTGGCGCAAGCCATGCTGTTTGGCAAATTCCTGTATCGCCGTCTTGATTTCGCGCGACGTCATCTGCTTCGCATTCAGCGTGAGGGCGGCGCCCTGCCCGGCAATGGCGGCAAGCTTATCGTTGTTCACATCGACCGCGATAACGATGCCTCCCAACGCGGCCGCGATCTGGACGGCATAACCGCCGACGCCGCCAACCCCGTTCACGACGACGAGGTCTCCTTTCTTGACGCCGGCCTGCACCACCGCCTGGTAGGGCGTGGTCACCGCATCGGCGATCACGGAAAGATCCGCCAGTTCGATTCCGGCCGCCGCCAAGCGGGGTTCATCGACAACACAAAGTCCACGCGCCGGCACCGTGATATGAGTGGCGAATCCGCCATGAATATCGTTGCCCGGCATCTTCTGGTTTGGGCAGATCGTCGCCTTGCCGCGGAGGCAGGCGTCGCATCGGCCGCACGGGATCACCGCCGGAATAATGACTGCCCGGTCGGTGTACCAAAGAGCATCCGCTCCGGCCTCGATGACATGGCCGCTGATCTCGTGCCCAAGTGTCAGCGGCAGTTCATGCTTGGTACGCACACCGTCGTAATAGTAGCCGAGGTCGGTATGGCAGACTCCGCAGCCGGCAATTTCCACCACGACTTCATCGGGGGCCGGGGCGCCGATATCGAATTCCGTCGGGACAAGCGGCTTGCCTGCGCCTGTCATCATCCAGCGAATAGGCTTGGCGCTCATCGATCTGCCCTCCAGTTCGGCCGCGGAACCCGTCGCCGGAACCCCGCGCCCTGATTTTCATTCTTTGATCGGCAACCGTTGAACTGCCTTGACCAAGGTCAAGGAAAAGCAAAAAAACGCATTCTAGTACTGAAATACATATTGGAGCGGGAAACGGGTTCCGACCAGGAGGCAAACGCCATGGGAGCTTCGAGCATTTCGATCGCGATCGTTGGCAGCGGAGGCGCCGGCGCCCTGACCACCGGAAATTCCTTGCTGGAAGCGGCCAGCGTCGCGGGGTGGCATGGGCTTTTTACCCGCACCCTGGGCCCGCAGATCCGCGGCGGTGAAGCGGCAGGGCTGCTGCGCCTGGCGGTGCATCCTGTCGATTGCTTGCCGGACCGGTTCGACCTGGTCATCGGCATCGACTGGCTGAATGCGCATCGTTTCGGCGGTGAAATCAAGGCCGGATCGCAGACCCTGGTGATCAGCGATCCCCGCGGCGGCGAACCACCACCGATGGTGAGCCAATCCGGAGCGCGCGTCGTTGAAATCCCGATGAAGGAACTGGCCAAGTCCATCGCCGGCGGACGGCCCAATATGATCGCGCTCGGCATCGCCAGCCGCCTGCTCGGCCTTACCATCGAGCAGGTCTTCGAGCCGATCGCCACTCGTCTCGCTGACAAGGGGCCGCCGGCCGTCGAGGCCAGCCGCGCCGGAATCAAGGCCGGATTTGATGCTGCCGCAACTATCGACTTCAGCACGAAACTCGACGCGCCTCGTCCAGGCAGCGCCCGCAGATGGCTGATTTCGGGAAACGAAGCGACCGCACTCGGCGCCATCCGCGGCGGCGTACGTTTTGCCGCTGCGTATCCGATTACCCCCGCGACGGAAATCCTCGAGTGGCTCTCGCCAAGCCTTGCCAAGATCGGCGGGGTCTTGCTGCAGGCCGAGGACGAGCTCGCCGCGATCAACATGATCATCGGCGCATCGTATGGCGGCACGCCGGCGCTGACGGCGACTTCCGGGCCCGGACTCTCGTTGATGATCGAAGCGCTCGGGCTTGCCACCGCCGCCGAAATCCCGGTCGTGGTCGTGGACGTGATGCGTGGCGGTCCTTCGACAGGCATTCCCACGAAATCGGAGCAGACCGATCTGAATATCGCAATTTACGGCATGCACGGGGACGCGCCCCATCTGGTGCTGGCCCCACAATCGGTCGGCGACTGCCTGTTCACGACACAATGGGCGACCTATCTCGCCGAAACGCTGCAAGCGCCAACCATCGTGCTGTCCGACCAGTTCATGGGCCAGTCACGTGCCGCTATCGAACGTCCCGCCGACGTGGCGTTCATCGGCGCACGGACGGTCGCGACCGATATTTCGGGCGCCTATAAGCGCTACGCGCTTGCGTCCAGCGGCGTTTCACCGATGGCCATTCCGGGGGCGCCGGGCGGTCAATACACCGCCGATGGGCTCACTCACTCCGAGACCGGCACCCCGACCAGCGGAGCCGCGGACCATCTGGCACAACTCGACAAGCGGCGCGACAAACTCGACCGCTTCAATTTTGGCGATCACTGGGCGAGCATCGAAGGCACCGGCGACCTCGCGCTTATCACCTGGGGTTCTCTGACCGGCGCCGCGCGCGAAGCGGCCGGACGCGCCGCTGCCGATGGATTCAATGTCTGCGTGATCGCACCGCGGTTGCTGGCGCCCGTGCAGCCGGAACGGCTGGCCGCCGCCCTCGAAGGCGTCAAACGAATCCTGATCGTCGAACAGACGCACAGTGGCCAATTCCACCGATACCTGCGCGCCCATTACGACCTGCCGGCGCCGGTCCGTGTTTTCAACCGCCCGGGGCCGCTACCGATCACGGCCGGCGAAATTCATCGTGCAATCACGGATTGGAGATGACGGATGTCAAGTGTCAGTACGCGCCTTGCCAGCAAGCCGGCGGATTATAAATCGGAATTGAAGCCGATCTGGTGTCCCGGCTGTGGCGACTACCATGTGCTCATGTCGTTCACGCGCGCGTTCGCGCAACTCGGTCTGGCGCCCGAAAAGATCGCCGTCATATCCGGCATCGGCTGCTCGTCACGAATTCCCGCCTACACGAATTGCTACGGCTTTCACGGCGTGCACGGACGTTCGCTCGCTCTCGCCGCCGGACTGAAAGTGACCCGGCCCGATCTCACCGTGGTGGTCGCCAGCGGCGATGGCGACGGCTACTCGATCGGCGGCAACCATTTCCTGCACGCCTGCCGCAGAAACATCGACATGACCTATGTGGTGATGGACAACCGCATCTACGGCATGACCAAGGGCCAGCCCTCGCCGACCACGGAGCCGGAATTCGACACCGCGCTGACGCCGGGCGGCACCGGGCTCGCGCCGTTTCACCCGCTCGTTGTCGCCCTCGCCTCAGGGGCGAACTTTATCGCGCGCTGCTTCTCCGGAGAACCCAACGAAACCGCCGATGTGCTGGCAGAAGCCATCAAGCACCCGGGATTCTCTTTCGTCGAAATCCTCAGCCCTTGCGTAACCTTCCGACCCGATCAAAAGGAGTGGAAGGAACAGGTGCGTCCGGCTCCAGTCGTCGCCACCAACGATCAAGGCAAGGCGGCAAGGCGGCTCATGACAGACGACGGTTTCAACCTCGGGATCCTGTACCGCGGCAGCCGGTTGCCGTTTCAACCCGCGGTCGGAGCAAGCGACGCCGATTTATCGGTGTTGGAGAAGGACTTCGAGCTATGAGCAAAGCATCGGTCAACCCAAGGGTCTCCAGCCTGAACGATCTGCTGGCCGTCGCCTATCAGATCGAGATCGACGCGGTCGAGCGCTATAACGTGCTGGCCGATCAGATGGAAACCCATAACAATCCGGAGTTGGTGAAGATCTTCCGAGACCTAGCCCGCGCTGAAGGCATTCATGGCGAGGAAATCCGTCGTCTCGCCGGCGATTTCGATGTCGAAAACGAAGCACGCCGGATCGCAAGATTTGGACGAACGGACAGCCCGGAAGAAGCCGAACTCGGTTCCTCGCACTACATGATGACACCTTGGCATGCCTTGCAGCTCTCGCTCGCCGGAGAAAAGCGCGCCCTCGCCTACTTCACCTTCATTGTGGAGACCGCAACGGATCCCAAGGTCAAGACGATGGCGGCGGAACTCGTGGAGGAGGAGGCCGAGCATGTCAATCTCGTGAACAGACTGCTGCTCCGTTATCCGCCTCCGGGCGATTCGTGGGCCGAGGACCCGGATCCGCCCGTATCTCAGGAGTGAACCTTACCAGCGCCATCAGGCGCTCGCTTGTGGCCAGCAAGCAGATGGGGGTGCGCTCAACCCTTGATTTTCCGCTTGTCCTTCACCCGGACGGCCTTGCCTTGCGAACGTGGAACCTCGCCCTGCCGTTTCACCGCTATGTCGCAGGTCACGCCGATCATTGATTTGATATGGTGGCGGACCTCGGCCTCTTTCCTGGTGCGCGCGGCGTCGTCACCCGACGTTCCAGGCGCCAACTCCACTTCTACCGTCATGGCATCCAGCGCACCCGCGCGCGTCAGTACGATCTGATAATGTGGCGAAAGCCCCGGAAAGCCAATGAGCACCGCCTCAAGTTGAGACGGATAGACGTTGACGCCGCGGATAATAAGCATGTCGTCGTCGCGGCCGGTGACGCGCATGATGCGAACGTGCGTGCGGCCGCAGGCGCAGGGTGAGTTGTCCAGCCGTGTAATATCGCGGGTGCGATAGCGGATCATCGGCAGCGCGTCCTTGGTGAGAGTCGTGATAACCAGCTCGCCGGCTTCGCCGTGCCGCATCGGCTCCAGCGTCTCGGGATCGATGATTTCAAACAGGAAATGATCTTCCCAGCCGTGCAGGCCGGACTGCATCACATGACATTCGCAGGCGACGCCCGGACCCATGATTTCTGACAAGCCATAGATGTCGATGGCCTTGATACCGAGCCGTTGCTGCAAGTCGCGACGCAGCGCTTCACTCCATGGCTCCGCGCCGAACACGCCGTAGCGCAGCGGCGATCGCCGCAAATCGACGCCTGACACTTCCGCCACCTCGGCGATGTTGAGCGCATAGGATGGCGTCGCGCATAGTACATTTGCGCCGAAATCGCTGATCAGCGCGACCTGCCGCTCGGTGCCGCCTCCGGACATTGGAACGACCGTGCAGCCGAGCCGCTCGGCGCCGTAGTGCGCGCCGAGTCCGCCGGTAAACAAACCATAGCCGTACGCATTGTGGACGATGTCGCCGGGCACTGCACCGGCGCAGCCGAGCGAACGCGCCATCAGGCCCGCCCAGCGGTCGAGGTCGCCGCCGGTGTAGCCGACCACCGTCGGCTTGCCGGTGGTTCCGGAGGAAGCGTGAAGCCGCGTCAGTTGCTGGCGCGGCACGGCGAACATTCCGAACGGATAGTTGTCACGCAGATACGTCTTAAGGGTGAAAGGAAAGCGCACGATATCGCCGAGAGACGTAAGACTCTCGGGCTTCACCCCAGCCACGTCGAAGGCGCGGCGGTAGTGCGGCACTTTGGCGTAGGCACGTTCCAGCGTAAGCCTCAATCGCTTGAGTTGCAGGGCGGCAAGCGCATCGCGAGGCATCGTCTCGGCGGCGGGGTCGAACATGAAGACTTCAGCGTGACGCGGTGCGCTCTGCCTTTTCATGGCGTGATCTCCCGGTGGATTGGCTATGGGCGGCTCTCTCGGCAGCTTCGGATGTCATGGCAGCGTCCACCCTGGCTTCACGGCCGGACCAGCGCAGCCGGTGCCACGTACCGGCGTGTGCGGCAACGCAAAGCCCTGATTGTAACCGGCGCGGGTGACGAGCAGGAACTTGAAGCCAAGTCCTGCCGCCGCGGCTGCGACGCCGGCGAGAACGAACAGCGGCGCCGCCAAGCCGTCGACCAACAGGCCGGCAACAACTGCGATAGTCGGAACCACAAGGCCGCTGATCAGAAGCCAGGGCCGGTAGCCATCGAGCACGGCGAGCGCCTTGGTCGGCGCGCCGTCGCGCGCGAGTGCGCTACGATAGGCGACCCAGGCAAGCGCGCGGGTGGCGGCGAGCACGACGGTAGCAGCCGCCGCGCCGCGCGTCAGCGGCGCGAGTGCCGGCAGCAGCACGCAGGCGGCGAGGAACACGCCCGCCCCCTCGGTCAGGCCGGTCGCGACGATCAGCGGCACGATATGCTGCGCGCGCCAAGCGGGGATGCCCTTGGCCTCGCGCAGGATCATCCCCTGACAATAGAGGAACACGAGCGCGAGCGCGGCGGCCGCGAACCACAGCGCCGTCATGCCGGTCCATACGGCGGCCAGCGCCAGCGGAAAGAAGGCATTGGCGACCCACGCCTCGCGCGACATCCACGAGCGTTGCGGCTGGCGCAGCACCGAGATCGCGCGCAACGGACGACCGATTTTCATCAGCACCAAAACGAGACCGAGGCCGATGAGCGCCATGGCCAGCAGCCCCAGCAAAGGCGACGGCCCCACTGTCGCCGCGGCGAGTGCGGCGCCGACGAACAGGCCCGGGCCGACGCCGCCGGTCAGGAAATTGCCGGCAGCCTTCCAATCCCAATGCTTCTGGTGCCATGGCTCGACCCCGCGAGCGCGAATGCGCGGCGGCGCCGTCGGAGTCGGCGGCTTCGCGCGATCGTCATTGCCGTCCGACGATCCCGCGTGCTCGTAGAGATAGTAGAAGCCCGGTGCGGTGCCGATCTCCTCGTGCATGCGGAAATGCTTGTGCTGCTTCAAAAGCATCGAGACATTGCTCGAGGGGTCGTCGATATCGCCAAAATGCAGCGCGTTGGCAATGCAGGCGTTGGCGCAGGCGGGCGTCGCGCGCGGGTCGACGCCGGGAGTGAGATCGTTCTCCAGCCCGAAGTCGATCCGGTTGGAGCAGAAGGTGCACTTCTGCGCGACGCCGATCCGCGCCAGATCCTCGCGCTCGGCCTCGTGCTGCATCTGCCGGCCCTCGCCATAGGCGAAGTCGGCAGCATTGACCTTGAACCGCGCCTGGTACGGACAGGCAACGTCGCAATAGGCGCAGCCAATGCAGATGTCGTAGTCGATGGTGACGATGCCGTCGGGACGCTTGCGCGTCGCCGTCGAGGGACAGACGTGCATGCAGGGCGGGTCCTCGCAATGCTGGCAGCCGACCGGCACATAAGTGCGAGACACCGTCGGGTACGAGCCCGCCTCGATATCCAGCACCTTGCGCCACTGCACGGCCGGCGAAGTTGCGTTGGCGTGCTTGCACGCCGCTGTGCAGGTCTGGCAGCCGACACAACGCTCGAGGTCGGCGAGCATCGCCCAGCGCGTCATGCCGCACCTCTGAGTTTGGTCACCTTGACCTTGACGAGATCGGCCGCCGAGCCGCTGGCATCGGTGAGATCGAGCAACATCGGCACTAGCGCATTCATGCTCGGAGCGTCGAAGTCCTTGGCGTAGGGGGTCGCCCAGTGTTCGAACTGACCGATGATCAGCAGGGTGTCGGGGCGGATGCCCTCGCGCAGCACCACCCGGCCCTCCGTGGCGTTGAGCGGCGAGCGAACTTCGATGCGGTCGCCGTCTTCGAGCCCCATTTTGGCAGCCGCGCTTTCGTTCATCACTACGCTGCCGTGACCGATGACGTTATCGGCGAGTTCCTTGATCAACTGGAGGCCGACATTGTTGCCCCACGAGTACTGCATGCTGCGCGAGGTCACGAGCCAGAACGGATAGTCTGATATGTCGACCTTGAAGTGCTTGGCGAGCGCGTCCTCCCACAATTTGCCGATGTCGCGCCAGTGCGGGATCGCTTCGTATTCCTCGAGCTGGCGGTCCCACCAGGTGATGCCTTGCTCATGCAGGCGGTGGCCGAGCTCCTTGCCGATACGGAACAGACGCTCCTGGAAGGGCTGCTCGAAGCGCAGGCCTTGCTCAACGAGGCGCGGGTAGAGGTACCACATCAGGCGCGGAAACGGCGTGACACGGAAACCGCGCTCGCGGAACCAGGCGAGGCCGTCGCTCGATTTTCCGTCGGTGATCTCCGCGCTCGCAGCGCGGCAGGTCGCGTCCCAGATCTCCTCGACGCTGTGCGGCGTGGAAATGTCGAGCGAGAAGTCGTAGTTCTTGCCTGACAGTTTGACCCCGTGGCCGCCGCGGTTGATCGAGGCATTGTAGGCTTCGAGGATGCCGGAACGGCGCGCCAGTTCGGTGGCTATCCAGGTAAAGTCGCGCGCTTCGCCCTGCGGCGTAACGGCAGGATCGCGCAGCGCGAAGCCCTGATAGTCCCAGAACTGCTCGATGTATTTGGTACCGCCGATGCGCAGGAGCTGCAGGCCTTCGAGATCGGTGCAGTCCGGCAGCAGCACGTCGGCCATGTGGTTGGTCTCGTCGCGCGTCAGCGTGAAGCAGACCGTGAATGGAAAGTTGGCGACCGCCTCGCCGACCCGCTTGGTGTCCCAGAATGAAATTACCGGATTGGTACGATAGACGAACCATACGTCCGGCGGCGTCGCGTGCGGGAAATGCTCGAAGTCTTCGCTCTGCTGCATCCAGGCGAGATGTGTCGGCCCCAGCGCCTGGCTCCAGGCCGAATTGGCGACCAGCGGCACCAGCGTGCGATGACCCGAGCGCGCCGGCGGACGCGACATCCACGCCTCCTTGCTGGTCGGGTTCATCGGATACTCCATGAACCCGTCCGGACCTGGCTTGACGCTCGTCCACCTATTATCGGCCGGGCGATTAAGCCGCACCGTCGTTCCGAGCGTACCGCCCGGCACCTCAAGCGCGCCGAGCAGGCACGGAATCAAGGTACGGGCCCAGCAACATTCGTAGCCGCCCCAACCGTTGTTGACGGTCTTGCCGAACGAGATCGACACCGGCCGGAACGGCAAGGTGACACCTTCGATCTCGATGGTCTCGCCGACATGGGCGTGATCGAGGAACTCGTTCGTCACCCGGCGGATCGTGGCGGCCGGCACGTCGCAGATCGAACTCGCCCATTCGGGCGAATAGGGCTTCACATGGTCGACCAGTTGTTCGAACGCCGGATGCACCTCGATGCCACGATGCGCGATCACTTCGTTGTCTGGCCCGACCTCGACGCCGTCGACCGTGAACGCACCTTCGAGCGCCGGCTCGACGCCCTTGGTGTCGAATGCGACGGCAAGCCCGGTTCTGAGGTCGATCATCAGCGGCTTGCGGGTGTCGGCGCTGCGCAGGAAATAACCGTTCGGGCCGATTAGGTAGGGCGATGAGGTGACGTTCTTCAGGAATGGCAGATCGAGCCGGTCGCGCGGGTGTTCGTGCAGCAGCACGTGAATCATGGCAAACAGGAAGGCAACGTCGGTCTTTGGCTTGATCGGGATCCATTCGGCCGAGGCGCCGCCGGTAACGGAGAGATGCGGCTCGATCTGCACCCGCTTCATGCCGCGGTTGCGCGCATCCGCGTGGCGCTTGACCCCGCACACGCCGCCCGATGCCTCGACATTGGCGCCGAATGAGAGCACGTACTCGCACAGCGGCGTGTCCGGCGCGACCGTGAAAGCGCGGTGCCACAATTCGCCGTAGAGATGCTCCGAATGCGTGCACTTCACGCCCTGGCCGGAGCCAAAGCTCATGTCGACCGGGCCCCAGGCCCCGAGAAACGCCGGCAGCGTTCCCATATAGGCCGTCGGCGTACCGCCACCGCCGAAGCTCGCTGCAACACGCGGATAGCCTGCCTCGTCGGTCAGGCCGGCGGCACGCGCGGCGTTGAGCTTTTCCGCCACCAGGTCGAGCGCCTCGTCCCACGAGATCGCCACGAAGCCCGGATCCTCCCCGCGTCCCTTCTTCGGGTTGGTGCGCTTCATCGGCGTCAGCACGCGGTTCGGCGTATAGGCCTTCTGCACCAGACCAAACGCCTTGACGCAGACCTTACCGCCGGCCGGATGGATCGCCGCAGCATCGAAGTTCGGAGTCACTTCGGTAGCAACATTGTCCTCAATACGAACCTTCAGCAGGTCGGGGCCGGCGACGCACTGGTAGCAATAGGTCGAGACCGTTCGCTCGTTGTGCGCCGACTTGCTTCGCGCGGATTTGCCCGACATGGCGCCTATCCCGCCTTGCTGCCGGCACGTTTGGCGGCTTTCGCCTTCAGGCGCTCGATCGTCTTGCCGACGTCGACCACGAAGCGGCCATGCGTTCCGCTGCAGATCGGCTCGATTTCGTCTTTGGCCGACACGTCGAACGAGACCTTGCGGCCCTCCACCGCGCTCACTTTGACCGTGATCTCGACCGACATGCCAAGCAAGGTCGGCGCAAGATGCTTGATGGCGATCTCGGTGCCGACCGAATCCTCGCCGGTATCGCCGTGCTCCAGCAGCAACTCGCGGCAGGTCTGCTCGATATCTCTCACCAGAAAGGGGGTGCCGTAGACGCGGCCTTCTTCGCCCATGAAGCCGATGCTGCGGTCGCGGTCCACCGTAATGCGGTTGATCCGTGAAACGCCGGAGCAGAGGGTAGCCTTCATTGCTGTTCTCCTCGGGATAGGCACGCGACGGTTCGCGATTAGATTAGCTTTGCGCACCGGTTCACTTGACCAACGTCAATGGCCGGCCGGATTTGTTCAAATTCCCAAATACGCTTCCCGGACCCGTGGATCGACCGAGACGTCGGCAGCGGTTCCGTTGAGAGCCACCCTGCCGGTTTCCAGCACGTAGGCGCGGTCGGCAATGGCCAATGCGGCGCCCGCATTCTGTTCCACCAGTAGAATGGTCAGGCCTTCGCCCTTGAGCGATCGGATTACCGCAAGGACGTGATCCACCAGGTTGGGGGCGAGACCCATGGATGGTTCATCCAGCAGCAGCAGCCGCGGCTTTGCCATCAAGGCACGTCCAATCGCGAGCATTTGCTGCTGTCCGCCGGACAGCGCGCCAGCCGGCGTTTCCCAATTCGATTCGAGCACCGGAAACAGCACGCCAACCCGCGCAAGATCCTGTTCAAGATCGGCATCGCGGCGCGACCATGCGCCGAGCCTCAGATTATCTTTCACCGACAAAGGCTCGAACACCTGCCGACCTTCCGGCACCTGCGAGATGCCGGCCGCCACCCGCGCATGCGCGGGCAGTCGCTCAATCGGCTCGCCTTCGAACCGTATCGTGCCACCGGTGATCGGCTGAACCCCGGAAATGGCGTGCATCAGGGTGGTCTTGCCAGCGCCGTTGGCGCCGATCAGCGTCACGATCTCGCCGGCGTCGACGTGCAGCGTTACCCCGTGCAGAACCTCGATGCGGCCGTACGCGCTTCTGACATTCTCAATCGAAAGCACGGGCCGCCTCCTTTGAGCCGTGAACACCCAAATAGGCCTGGATCACCGCCGCATTGGATCGTACTTGTTCGGGAGTGCCTTCGGTGAGCGTCCGGCCGTTCGCCAGAACATGAACTCGGTCAGAGATATTCATCACCAGACGCATATCGTGCTCGACCAAGACGACCGTGATTCCGTCGTTTGCGATCGACCGGATCACGCAATCGATCTCCTGGGTTTCGACGGGATTACAGCCGGCGGCAGGCTCGTCGAGCAGCAGCAGCTTGGGGTCGCTCGCCAGGGCGCGCGCGATTTCGAGGCGCTTGAGGGCGCCATATGCAAGCGAACCGGCCGGACGTTCACCTGCATCGGCGAGGCCGACGCGGGCAAGCGCTTGATGAGCAGCTTCGCGGGTCGCCTGATTCTGGCGCGCCACCGATGGCAGATGCAGCAGATCGGCCAAAATGCCGACGCGCTCATGGCGATGGCGACCGACCATCGCGTTCTCCAGCACCGACATTCGCGAGAATATCTGCAGATTCTGAAAAGTCCGCGATAGTCCTCGACGAGCGAGTTGGTCGGGCGCGAGACCCGTCACCGTTTCACCGGCGAACCGGATGCTTCCGTCGATCGGCGTATAGATACCCGACACCAGATTGAACAGCGTGGTCTTGCCGGAACCGTTTGGCCCGATGATCGAAAACACCTGACCGGATTCGATGGCGATGCTGACGTTGTCGATGGCCCGCACGCCACCGAAACTAATCGACAGCCGATCAGCCTCCAGGATCATCATTTACGCCATCCAGCGAACGCCGCAACAATCGACGGCACGATGCCCCGGCGCAAAAAAATCATGAAGACCATTACGACGAGCCCGAGCAGCGCCTGCTCGTATTCATGGAAGATGGTGAGCACCTGCGGCAAAACGACCAACACCGTTGCACCCACCAGAGAACCAACGATCGACCCCATGCCGCCCAGCACGACCATCGCGACCAATTCGATCGAACGCAGGAACCCCGCCGCATCCGGCGTGACGTAGCCATTGAACAGCGCCAGATAAGATCCGGCCACCGACGCGTACATGGCGGAGATTGTGAAGATCGTGAGCTTCTTGCGCGCCACGTCGATGCCGAGAACGAGCGCGGCGACCTCGCTGTCATGGATGGCTTGCAGCGCACGGCCAGTCGAGCTGTCCATCAGATTGAGCGCGAGCACAAATCCGCCAACAAAGGTCGCGCCGGCAATCCAGTACCAGGCATCCGCTCCGCGCACGCGCCAGTCGAAGAGTACCAACCTGGGAACGCTCATGCCGTCCGGACCGCCGGTCCAGCCCGCCTCGTTGGTCAGCACGATAGCAACAAGCAGTCCTAGTCCAAGCGTCGCAACGGCGAGATAGTGTCCCTTGAGCCTCAGAATCGGCCGCCCCACCAGGAAAGCGATCGCGCCCGAAACAATTGCGCCTGCGAGCAGGGACAGCCACGAAGGCGCGCCGAAATGAACCGGGCCGATGGCAACGGAATACGCGCCTATCCCTACAAAACCGGCATGGCCCAGGCTGACTTGACCCGCAAAGCCCATGAGCAGATTGAGACCCACGACCGCGAGCGCAAAAATGAAAACAAGCACGCCGATGCGATAGTAGTACGCCGACGGGAAGAACAGCGGCAGGATAATGACGATTGCCGCGACCACTATCGCCGGCATCAATCGGGTTTCGAGCAGTGCGCGCAATTTATACCCGCTCAACTTTTGCCCGGCCGAACAGGCCCTGCGGAATGGAAACCAGGACGACAAGGATGATCAGGAAAGCTGCTGCGTCCTTGTAGTTCGAGGAAAAATAGCCGGCGGCAAACGCCTCGATCATTCCAATCAGAAGGCCGCCAACCACGGCTCCGAATGCGCTGCCGATTCCGCCGAGCATCGCCGCGGCGAACCCTTTCAGCGCCAGTAATGTACCCACATCATAACTGGTCAGCGCGATCGGCGTGATCAGAATGCCGGCGACCGCCCCGATTGCCGCGGATACCGCGAATGAGAAGTCGACAATGCGCCGCGTGTCGATGCCGATCAGCCGCGCCGCCAGACGATTGGCCGCAGTCGCGAGTACGGCCTTGCCGAGCAAGGTGCGATCGATGAACAGCCAAAGAAGAGTCACGATGGCTGTCGCGCCCGCCAGCACGACAAGGCTTTGCGGCAAAATGGCCGCGCCGCCGAACTGGATCGGATCGGCGCCGAACAGCGGAGGCAAGCTATGGAAGCGCCTGTCGAAGACGATCTGGGCCACACCGCGCAGAAAGATCGAGGCGCCGATCGTGATCATGATCAAGGCCACCGGGCTCGCTCCACGCGCGGGCTCGATTGCAAACCGGTGCAGAGCCAATCCTATGGCGGTGGTTACGGTGATGGCGATGACTGCAGCCAGCGGCGTCGGAACGCCGGCCAGCGTCACGAAAACAGTCACCATCCCGCCCAGCATGACGAACTCGCCCTGGGCGAAATTGATGATATCCGACGCCTTATAGATCAACGTAAAACCAAGGGCGACCAGGGCGTAGATGGCGCCCACGGTCAGGCCCGACGAAATGAATTGCAGCAACTCGGCCATCGCGTCAAAGGCCTCGTATGGCTTGAGTTCAATAACAGCGGGGTGGAGTGGGCAAGCTCCGGCGAGCCTGCCCAAATCTCACCTCACGTGCCGGGAACGAGCATCCAGTCGCCGTCTTTGATCTCCAGCGTACGGAACGCAGACAGGTCGAGGCCCATATGATCGGTCGCTGACATGTTCACAATCCCGCCGGTTCCAATATAGCCCTTGGTCCGCTCGATCTCGTCGCGGACCTTGGATGTGTCGGCGCTCTTCGCGCGCTGCATCGCCTCAACCAGAATCATGAGGCCATCATAGGCATGACCGCCGAAGGTGGAGACCGGCTGTCCGGTCTTGGTTTGGTAGGTGCGCGAATAATTCACGACGACGGACTTCTGCGGATCGCTATTCGGGAGCTTGTCCGCAACGAGAAGCGCCGCCGCCGGCAGCCGCACGCCTTCGGCGGCGGGACCCGCAAGCTCGATAAACTGCTTGGAAGCCACGCCGTGGCTCTGGTACAACGGCAGGGTGATACCGAGTTGATGATAATTGCGCGTCACGATCGCCGGACCTTGACCAAACCCCGGATTGACCACAGCCTGCACGCCCGCCTTATTGCGAATATTTGTAAGTTGCGGGGTCATGTCGCTGTCACGCGGTCCATAATTCTCCTCGAGAGCGACAGTGATTCCCGCCTTGGGCGCAACCGCGACGCACTGGTCGTGCATCGACTTGCCGAATGCATCCGTGCCCGAGATCAACGCAATCGTCGTTAGTTTGCGGCTCCCGAGATCGACAAAGATCTTCTCGCAGGCCATCTTGTCGGTATGCGGCGTCTTGAAAATCCATTTACGCACGGGCTCGACAATCTGAATCGCGCCGGCCAGCGAAATGAACGGAATTTTTGCGTCCTCGAACACCTGAATCATGGCGAGCGTCGTGCCCGTGGTGCTGCCGCCGACCATGGCGACGATCTTGTCTTCCTCGACCAGGCGGGTGGCGAAGGTTCGCGCGTTCTCGGCACTGCCGCCGTCATCGTAGGCGACCAGTTGCAGCTTTTGGCCGTTCACGCCGCCTTTGGCGTTGATCTCATCTACATATATTTCCAGCGTCTTCTTTTCCGGATCGCCGAGAAACGACGCCGGCCCGCTCACCGATAGCACGGCGCCAATTTTGATCTGGGCGGATGCTCCGTGGCCTGCGCCGAGCAGGACAAGGAAGCCAATAGCAGCGGTCACGGCAAAGCGTTGCGATACCCTCATGGGGGCCTCCCGTTATGACAGTTGTTCATTGCTGCATATCAGAGCGGGAGGAACCGGGACTTGACCGAATTCAAGGCAGGCGCCATACGGCCAAAGGTCTGATGACGATCCTGCAGCGGGGAATCCCCGTTCGCCGGGGTCAGGCCCTGAAGAGATCGGACAGGTTATGGCTCGTGGCGGCAAGCTGTAACGCGGATTTTCAAGGCGACGGCACGTTGATCCCAGCCGGCAGACTTCAGTCGAATTTCGTGTCCGGCGCCCAGGCATATGGCAGTTGTCGACGGGCCCTTGCTGCACCCCATATCACGCCAGCGGCGAATGTCAGAATTGCAAGCGCGGTGCCTGCGCCGCTCCACTGCCGGAGCAGATTCCATCCGCCAAGACCGCCGCCGATCCGCATCGCGAGCGACACGTGCAGGATTACCAGCGGCACATAGAGCACCGGGCTGTAACTGATTCTCAGCCGGGTCACGGCCGGCAAGATGATCAGCGCATGCCCAAACACCATTGACAGCACGAAGCCTATCAGTACCGCGTGAAGGGCCATGTCGTACCCGAACGGCGTGGTGGATGGCGAGGCGATCGCCATCAGCGCCCCCGCAATGCCGAGCCACGCATAGCCCGCAAGCATGCAGGCAGCGAAATATCGCGTTGCGCCGGCGGCACGGATGTTGCGACGCGCGATATCGTGGCGCAGCAGCCAGAAAGCGCAGGCGAGTAATCCGAGGCCATAGAGGCGCGCCCCCGTCTCATCGACGATGCCCATGACCGCACCCGCGACGATTAACGCAACGGCAATGGCAAATAGAAGCTGGCTGCCGCGCCGTGGAGGCAGCAGCCGGCTCATTTCAAGCCGCTCGCCTGCGATCGTCAGCAACAGGAAGGCGATCCACCAACCAACCACGCGCGGGATCTCATCGCCGGCGAGCCAAAGCAAGCCTCCAGTTCCCCACGCCAGCGCACCCAAGAGCAGCGCGACCGTGAAGACCGCAGGCTGCGCACGTACGATCAGACATGAAACGATTGCGAGAATCCCGGCAGCGGCGAGATGAGACGTTGCTCCGAAAACAAGTGGTGCGCCGGCAAGCAGCGCTATGGTTCCGAGCGCCGACAGGGCCGGCGCTGCATAGGCCCACCCCTTTCCGAACGCGACCGCACGTTCCAGGCTGACCAGGGTTCCGAACAGGCCAGAGATCATCAGCGGCCCATGTAAGGCCGCAAGCCCGGCACCACTCGGAACATCCCAGCCCAAGCGCCACAGCCCGCCAGTGAGTCCGGTCACAAGGGCGATCGGCGCAAAGCCGAGTGCCGCGAGCCTCAGCCACCACCAGCCGGGCCGGCTCGGTGCGTGCGGCGCCGGCGTCGTGGGAACGGCAGGAGGCGATACGGCATTCATGGATGCCCGATCCGTGAAACTACCAGTTGGCGAGCTGTTCTCGGCCCTGCGCGGTCATCATGGCGGGAGTCCAAAGCGGATCCCACACGAGATTAGCTGCGATCCGCGGCACGTCCGGGAAATGCTGGGCCAGGGCGGCTCTCGCTTCCTCCAGCATCATCTCTCCCAACGGACAGGCGCGTGTCGTCATCGTCATCGCGACATCGATTGCGTCAACAGTACGCTCGGCACGACAGACCAACCCCAGATCAACAATATTGATGCCGACCTCTGGATCGACGATAGCCCGCAGCACTTCCAGAACGTCAGGATGCAACGCCATCGAGCATCTCCAAATTTCACCTTTGGTAGCACCTGCCGCCGGCGTTCTCATTGACGCAGCGCAAACTCGACTCTGATGGCCGACGCGATGCGCGGCCTTGCATCTGTTCGCCGTAGTCGGGACGAGATCGATTTGCGCCGGATTTGGGCGCTTGGCCGCAGATCCGTTATTGCGGAATACGGCGAGACGCGGATAGCTTACCGGCACGCTTTCGATAGAAACATGTCAGATGACGAGCGTCACAAAGCCGGTCCTCAATGCAGAATACGGGGCAACATCCTGCATCTGATTTCCCTCTTTTGATGCTCAGGCGACGGTCGGACGCGGCAAGCGCCGCTTGCCGAAACCGATCAGTGTGGGGCCGAAGGCGGCAGCAAATCCAAGAAACGCTGCTGCCCATGCAAAGGCCGCGACATGCAGAAGCGGTACGCTGTGGGCGGGCTCCAGGATGGCGCAGATACGTGCCGCAACCGCGACAATGATCGACGCATAGATTGCCTGCGTCCGGACCGAAGCGGTGAGTTGCTGGCCAGTATGCCCCAGCGTCGCCCGGCTCATCACCGCCAGCGTCATAATGCCCGCGGCTCCCGCCAACCAGGCATGAATACCCGCACCGAATGGCACGAAGCGTAAGGCTTCGCCTGCATTCAGCAAAAAGCCCAAAGGGATGAACGCGTAGCCGACGTGAAGAATGAGCAACAACCGTTCGCGGCCGGTGCGGTCGCCGGCCCAGCGTCCAAGTCGGACAAAGTGCATGACCGCGGCCAACGCAAGCGCGCCTCCCGTCCCCGTGCGGCTTGGCCAGAAGATCCAACATGCCAGCGCCACCGTGCTCACAACCACGGTCAACATGTCGAAACGTGCAAACGGTATTGGCAATCGGCCCGGGTTCTCGCGCACCAGCCAGTTACGGGTGAAACTCGGAATGATACGGCCGCCGATCATCGAGATCAGCGACACGACGACCGCGATACCGACACGCATGCTCATGTCGGCAGCACCCTTGAAATGCGCTTCAAGATGGAATGCGACGTTACCGGCAAACAGCACCGTGACGAGAGCCACGACACTGAGGTTGCCCCATTTGCGGCCCGCCACAATTTCACGGGCGACGGCGGCGGCCACAAGCAACAGAAAACTGGTGTCGACCAGTGTGGCCGGCAGCCACCCCGTTTGCGCAGAGAACGTCACGCAGACACGACCGGCCAGCCAGACAGCCACAAGCGCCATCAAGGGCCGGCCCTGGATCGGCAGCCGGCCGGTCCAGTTCGGAATTGCCGTGAACAGGAATCCCGTGATCACCGCCGGGAGGAATCCGTACAGCATCTCATGGACGTGCCAGTCTCGCGGCAAGAACGCCGTGGTGAGGGACAACTCACCCATGAATACCGGCAACCAGAGCAGGATAGCCAACCCCGAATAGAGCGATCCCAGCAGGAAGAACGGCCGGAAGCCGCAAGAGAACAGCGCCGGTCCGCCGTAAGCTTGCCTGCGGGGAATTGTGGTCATGGTCTTCTTCCTATCAGGCGAGGTGCCAGTTTAGGGAATTGCCAGGTCCGCTTATTGCTCCAGCGCAAATTGAGGCTTGATCGGTGCCGGATATCGCGGTCTAGATTCCGGAATGAGGGATCCCCGATGACCAAGGTCGATAGCTCGCTTGTTGCTTACCTGCCTCTGTTCGCCGGCCTTTCTGGCGCGGATCTCGATTCGATCCTGAGCAAGGCCCGCTCGGTGCGCATTCCGAAGAACAGTGCCGTGTTTCAGCAAGGTGAAGATGCGCATTCCTTCTTCGTGCTGCTGCACGGACACGTGCGCGCGAGCAAAGCGACGCCCGGCGGGGAACAAATAGTGGTGCGCTATATTGGAACCGGCGAAACCTTCGGCGTTGCCACAGCGATCGGCCTGCAGTGCTACCCCGCTACTGCGACGGCGGTCGACGACAGCGTGGTGCTGGCATGGCCTTCGGCGACCTGGCCGCACCTTGTCGAAAAGTTCCCGGCGCTCGCCGCCAATACCCTGCAGGTTGTCGGTACGAGGCTGCAGGACAGCCACACTCGGGTGATCGAAATGTCGACGGAACAGGTCGAGCGACGCATCGCCCACACGCTGCTGCGGTTGGTCAAGCAGTCAGGCCGCAAGGTCGAACACGGCATCGAAATCGACTTTCCCATCAGCCGGCAGGACATTGCGCAAATGACCGGGACCACACTGCACACGGTGAGCCGGACGCTGAGCGCATGGGAAGGCAAAGGCCTGGTCGAAGGCAGCCGGCAGCGCATCGTAGTCCGCGAGCCGCACAAGCTGTTCATGCTGGCCGAGCATGGTACCGACGAAGACCCAGCCCCGCCAACCCCGTGATGATTTTAGGGTGACGCCGCGGACAGCGCCTCCAGGAACGCGGCGCGATCCGTGTCATGTTGATCGTCTGATCCGCATACACGGCTCGAAATCGACCCTCGAACAAGCTGTTATTGCCAGCCCGCAGCGCAGGCCGGCAAGGGGGTCGCAGTGTTGTAGGCAAATGGCGCTCCCGAAGAGATTCGAACTCCTGACCCATTGAAGTAATCGTGTAAATCTTACCTCTTCCTGAGCGAGCATTTCGGCGATTTCGCCGGCCTTATCGTTGGCTGATTATCACAATCCCGAGCTTGGTGGGATTAGCTTAACCAGCCGTCCATCAAACCGGCAGCGGCTCGGAGACGACGCTCTCGCGACCGCATTTGTTAACGGCACTATTGCTGAATTCTGGCATCATCTCCCGCTTCGGCCCTGGCCGGCACCGTTTCCCTATCGATCAGAATGCAGATGCTGACGAGAAGAACCCAGAGCGGGAACACCATCAGGCTCCAATCAATAAAATAACTCCCGACCAGGAGCATGGCGGCGACCAAATATCCGCCCAGAGCGAGCCAGCGCGGCATGAACCGGGTATAGACACCAATGGTTGACGTGGTGATCATGAAAACGGCCGCCGTCTTCACAAGATAGACGTTGATCATTCCATAGGCGAGACCGCGGCCGAAATGAAAGGTTGCTGACCTGAGCAGGATTTCGGGAGCCGCGTGAAAGGCAAGAACGATTGCACCCACAACGGCGGCCGCCGCAAACAACATGGACAGAAGGAGCAAAGCGCTGCCGAAAAAGACGGTTGCAAAGAACTGGTCTTCGCGTGCACCGAGCTTGGAGCGGAGTACACCGACGAACCAGAGAAATGCGATTCCGGCAAATGGAACGAGGTTCAAGGCAACTGTCACTTCCGTGGTTCCGCCGGTTAGCCAGGCACCCGGCTCGAGCGGATCATGCGGTACCGAGCGCCGAATCAACACGAACACGGCCAGCAGCAGCACTGAAAATAGGATGCCTGCGACCGCGGCGGCTCGCGGGGTGCGCAGCTGCGCGTGTGTCAGGGCTGGCCTGTCAGGCAGATCGCTCATGGACGGCTCCGAGGTGAATGATCCGAACACCAGCACACTAGCCGGTTCCTTCGCGGGCCATCGTATTCGTGCCGTTTTCCCCACTCTCGCTTCTGCAGGAGATGCCAAGACCCTGGCGGTCTTCGACCCTTGCTGAGGCACGATCGAGTGGGTCAAAGCTCGAACGATCGATGCCCGAATCGAGATGCTGGAGATAGGTGTTAACCGGCAACGCCCGATCGCCCTCGACGCTCTGCGCCAACTCGCTCAGAGCGGCGCGCAGCCTCCGCAGCACCTGGATTGACGTCGATCCGAACTGGCGAATCTCGTCGAAAGCCAGGGCAAGATAGTCGTTCCAGCTCGGCACCTGATAGACGACCCGCACAGTGCCGTCCGGGCCGACGGCTTCGCAGGTCTCGAGGTCACAATTCGCGAGGCGGCGCAGCAGATCCTCGATCTGGTCGATGGCCTGGACCGCCGTGGTCGGGTCGTTGATCGCCGGAGACAACGCCTTGATCGCGACGTCGACGAGCAGCCTTATTGCGTATTTGGGATCCTGCTCGAAAGTGCGCTCGTTCGCGATGCGAAACGATCTTCTGAGCTGCTCTTCCGAAATATTCGCATTGCCGCCGTAAACCCTCAGCATGCGCGCTCCTTCGATAAGGGTGTCCCCGACCGCGCAGGCCACAACTATGCTGCCACCGGACTGGCACGCCTCACGGATCAATCGATCGAGATCGAGCGAAGTGACAATAGCCGGCTTGCCGACGTGGTTGAGGGTCAGCGTCACCGGGACGGACGGTCCTTTCGCGCCGGTACCGTTTCTTGCAGGCGTGGCGCGAGCGGTTTGATAAGTTCGAGCAATGACCTCTCGTCCGGTGTCGCCGATGATGCGCAGCACCTGCGTAATCTGAAGACTGTTCAGCCGCTGCACCAGCACCGACAGCAAAAGGACGCTGGCAATCAACATTGCAGCCACAAGAACGCAGGAGAACAGCGGAACCGCTCCCGCTCCCGAACGATCGATCCAGGCAAGCGTGCTGAGACTGTACATGAAGGTCGCAACGAAGACGCCCAACGAATGAAACAGCGTTCGATCGCGCGCCAGCCAGACCACCAGCCGAGGAGAGTAAACAATCGCGTTGAATTGCACCAATACGAAAGCGATCGAGAACACGATGCCGGTCAGCGCCATCATGCCCGAGGCGACCGACGACAAATACGCCTGCGCCGACGAGATTGAAAGGTCGAGGCTGTAGGAGAAGTATCTTGCTTCGAGACGCGGAAGGACGAATCCGCCAACAACGCTGGCAAACGCGTACAGCGTCGGTATGAACCAGAGCTGCATCTTTTCCCTCCCGTCCTCAAAATTCCTTGCAGCTAGTTCCGCATTAACCGGCACCGGCCGGATTGAGCCAAATCAAGCAACCGAGCGGGCCAATTCGATCGCCGGGGCAGCGCCGCGGACCTCAAGGCGACCCGTCCCTGACGGCCTCTAGTCCGATTTTCGTTGAAGCCAGCCGCTTGGCCGCGGGCCGGGCCGTACACTGAAGTTCAAGCCGTGCGGGCCACACCTCAAGGTGGGAGCCGCACCAAATCGAGCCTCGCATTGATTGTTCGATGATGAATCCGGCCGACGAAATTCGCATCTCCGCCGGAAGCTCTACAAAGCAGCTGACGACGTCCTTGTCGTTCCGCAAGTGAACACCGCCCACCAGGGTACCGCCGCCGGCAACGGACATAG
Source organism: uncultured Alphaproteobacteria bacterium (assembly GCA_963778925.1). GTDB lineage: Bacteria > Pseudomonadota > Alphaproteobacteria > Rhizobiales > Xanthobacteraceae > Bradyrhizobium. The sequence goes on from CAVZWE010000024.1 coordinate 408,674, forward strand.
CCGGAAGCTTGGGCAAACGACGTCACCGGGACGGCGCAAGCAAACAGCGCGATCGCTGCCGGCCGCATTGCGAATGAGCCCAACTCGGCCTTCCTGCTCCTAGGGTTTCGCGACCTCGACTTTCTTCCAGGTATGGTCCGGATCGAACAGGGCGATGCCCGCTGCCAGGGCCTCGGTCCGTTTTCCCAGATCCTTCTGATAGACGGTGCCGGCATGATTGGCCAGGAAGGTCATGACGCCGGAATTGCCGTACTCGGCGGGGTAGGCGATCAGCGCGAAGCCGCCGATCATCTTGCCCTTGACGACATAGTTGAAGGCGCCGCCGGGCGCATCAGTGCCCTGCCCCTTCAAGATTCGGAAATAATAGCCGTGGTAGGGCGCAGGCCCCTCTCCCACCTTGTATCCTTCGGCTGACGCCTGCGCCGCCAATGCACCGAGCGGGCTCGGATCTCCGTCGTCTCGCCAGAACAATCCATCCTTCTTACCCGGACTGCTGACGATATGTTGCGCGTAGACGCCGGTACCGTCACCGCGATCCTTGTCGGCATATTCGTTCTGGGCGTCGACGAAGGCGAGACAGGCCTGGATCGCATCCAGCTCGTTGCGGCCGATGCGGCGGTTGAGGATCTCGATACGTCCTGCATCCGTGTCGAATTCCCAGCCGGTCCTGGCGTTGACCAGCGGAATCGGGAACGGGAAGTCATCGGCGCCCAGCATGAGCGTGGCCTTCTTGTTGCCCTCCGCCTTGATGGAATGCCTGGCGTCATAGGCGGCGACGAAGCGTTGGCGCGCCTCGGCGTCCGCAACATCATCGCCGGAGGAGACGATGTCCTTGGCCGCGTTGCCGAGAACCTTGAGAATGGCGCTCCTCGGCCCGCTCTTGACCGCGGCGGCCAGCGCCGCCGCAGCGTCCTCCGCCGACGGATAGGCCTGCTGCGCAAGGCTCGCAGAACTCAACAGCACCAGTGTCACGGCTGCGAGAGCGCCCACTAAAGCGGCGCGACGGATCGAACTGAACATGATCATGGCGTCACCTCCGCGGGGATCCTTGCACCGCCAGCGAGCCAATCGCGGTAGGTGCGAAGCTTCAGACCGAGCTTCTCGTAATAGACCCGTAGATAACCGTCCCCGCCGCGGGTGACGGCTTCCGGCATCACGCCTTCCACTTCCTGAGCGATGACGCCGACATAGGCCTTGTCGCTTCCGAGATAGCTGAAGCGGTAATAACCGAGGCCGTTGGCGAGATGGCCGAGCAAAACGACATCGTGCTTCAGCGCGATGTCGGAGCGCCGTCCACCGCCGCCGCCGCCACCGCGGCCTCCACCTCCGCCGCCTCCGCCACGGAATCCACCGCCGCCACCGCCGCCACGGCCGGCGAAGCTCGCGCCTCCGCCGCCCCGTGCGGCCATGCTCGCCTGACCGCGGGCCGATGCCGCAGCCGCCGATCTGCCCGACGAAACGTTCAAAGCGTTGCCGCCGCCGCCACCGCGTTTGGCAGCCTTGGCGCGGTCACCGCCGCCCTTGGCACCACCAGTTTTGGCACCACCAGCCTTGGCGCGATCACCGCCCCCTTTGGCGCGATCGCCGCCCTTGGCGCGATCCGCAGTGCTCGCTCGATCACTGCCACCCTTGGCACGGTCGCCCGCGCCCTGACGGTCACCACCGCGATCGCCAGCGCGATCTCCCGCCCGGTCACCGGCACGATCTCCACCACCGAGCACCTGCTGTCCGTCCCGCCCGCGGAAATCCATTCGGTCCGCAGCACCAGCCTTCAGGTTGTTGTTGCCGAAGCGCTGCTGAACATTCGCATTGTTGTAGTGCACACCCTGGCGATGCGACGGGTTGTGCTGCCAGTTGTTTCCGACGTTGTTTATCCTGTTGTAGTGATTGATGTAGAGGTTGCGGTTGCCCCAATTGCAGCCACCGCCCCAGTAATTACCCCAGCGGCCAATGGCCCAGGCAGTGCCAAACGCGAGACCGGCCGCGACCACGCCGGCGCCGATATAGGATGGGTACCCGAAGTAATAGGGCGGGTATTCTTCGTAAGGCCAGGTTCCGTAAACCGTCGCCGGCTCGTAGTACGGCACATAGATCGTATCCGGCTCGGCCGGCTCGATGACGATGACCTGCTTGCTTTCCTGGGTCTGAACGCTGATCTTCTGCTGCTTGGTGGTGACGAGCTTCTTGTTGTCATAGGCCTTGGTGCGCAGGCGCTGGATCGCATCCATGACGTCTGGCTGCTGGGCGAGCACGGCATCGCCCAGATTCTTGGTCCATTCGAGCTTGTCGCTCATCATGGCCAGAACGTCCGCGGTGCTGGCCAGAGCCTTGATGCTGTCGTCCCAGGACTGCTTGTCGACCTCCGTTTTCAGCGCGTCGCCCTTCAGGTTCTTGCGCTCCTTCAGCCAGCGGTCGGCCTGCACCACTTCCAGCGGATAGGTCGATGCCGCCAGCACGTTGGCGAGCAGTTCGTCGGGATAAAGCGCGACCGGCGCCACCAGCGCTTCGAGCTGCTCGGGCTTCAGCAGCTCCGCGGTCGGCGGCGGCGGCGGCTGGCTCGACGGTTGCGCCTGACTGGCTGGGGCAGGCGGCTTGTCGGACGTTTGGGCGGCAGCGGCGACCGGGATCGCCAATATCAGCGCAAGTGCAATCAGGGTCCTGCCGCAACGAAACATCACACTCTCCCTTGGGGCCTCGTCGGGACAAGCATCTCCCGAGGGCATCACTATACATTGATAAAGATCAAGGGAACGCGACACCGCGCCCCACTCGAGGACGGCCGCCTTGCTGCGACGCAAAGAGCGAGAAGGCAATCCCAGATCAAGCTGACGTTACACCGCCGCGAGCAATCGGGAGCCTGATGGTGAAAAGCGCGCCACCCGATGGCTGATTTTCCGCGGAAATCTGCCCTTGGTGCGCTTCGACAATGGTGCGGACGATCGAAAGTCCTATGCCCATGCCCTGCGGCTTGGTTGAGAAAAACGGGTTGAAGACGGTCTTCAGATCATCGGGCGCAATGCCGGGACCGGTGTCGGCTACCCTGATTTCCGCGTAAGCGCCGGAGAGGATGGCCGTCACGCTGATTTCGTGCTTCCTGACCTCATCGCCGGATACCGCGTCCATAGCGTTGATGATTACATTGAGCACGACCTGCTGCAGCTGAACGGGGTCGCCCTTGACGTGCAGCTCGGTCGAGGCGGGAACATAATTCATCACCACCCCTCGCCCCTCGGCCAGATCGCCCACAAATCCCATCGCCTCACGCACCGTCTGATTCAGATCGAGGTCCCTGATCTCAAAAGGCGTCTTCTTCAGCACACTGCGCAGCCGGCGTATCACTTCGTTGGCCCGCTGGTCGTCTCGCCTGATATCGGCGAGAATATCCGCGATTTCCTGGAGGTCCGGCGAGGAGCTCTTCAGCATGAGCTCCGCGGTCTCCGTGTTGGTGAGGATCGCGCCCAGCGGCTGGTTGAGCTCGTGCGCGATGGACGATGTCAGCTCGCCGGCAGCCGAGTAGCGGTTGACATGGGTAAGTTCCACCAGCCGTTGGCGGGCTTCGACCTCGGCGAAGCGGCGGCGGCGATGTTCATGGAGCAATCCGACGATCAACGCCCCCTGGATGAGGATCACGCTGGCGATCAGCGCCGTCTGCCAACGATACCTTTCCCAAATGGTTGGCTCGCGAAACAGAACTTCGCTGCCCGGCGGCAGGTTGCTCTCACTGATGCCCCAGCGCTTCAGCTCGCGCCAATCGTATCTCGGGGGCGCGAATCGGAGCGGTTCAATCTTGATGTTGCCGGGCTTCTCGCCACCGAGGATGCGGATAACCGCTTCGACCGTCTTCTTGCTGGATCCAGCGACCGAATGCATCGGGCCGCCGACGGTGTCCCGACCGAAAAAGGCTTCCTGGAAGGAAAAGATCGGCGCGTTCGCGACCGCGTGCAGGCTGCGCAAGGCAAGATCGCCCTCATGGGTGACGCCCGCCGCGTCCACCGACATCAAGCCCCAGAACAGGACCGTATGCGGCGGAAGCGCCGTCGCCCGCTTCAGGATTTCCTCAAACGAAAGGTCCGAGTACCAGACGAATGTGACCCGATTTTCGAATGGTTTCGCTTCGTTCTTTACTTCGTCGAGCCAGAATCTCTCCAGGGGAGAGGCGCCGACGATGACGCCAATCGTCTGCGTATCCGGCAGAACCTGGAGGATGCTGTCGAAAAACGCCGAGAAATCGTTGTGGACCGAAATAACGGTGTCGTTGTCGGTCAGGCCACCGCGGTTCACCAGGCGCTGCGCGACGGCCGTCAGCACCATCGGTATCTCGGGAAAGAGCTGCTCGCGATATTTCTGGACGAACCTGGCCGCCGGCGCCCCGATGCTTATCACAATGTCAGGCGGCCTGCCCTGGTACAGCGAGCGCAGATAGTCGACGAACGGCTGTTCCGGGCCCGGATTATTGAACCGAGCCGTGAGCAGCGAGTGTTCCTGAATGTCCAGAGGCCACGGTGATTGCTGCCCCAGCTCTTCCTTGATGCTCAGAGCATATTCGCTCCACGGGCGGAAGTCTCGCCCGAAGGAGTGGAGCATGACTACGCGCTTGGGTTCGCCGCGCGGCGTACTGCTTGCCGGACCGGGCAGCATGGCCCAGACCAGCAGGCAGATGAAGGCACACGCGGCCACTCCGAACCTGGCCATGTTGACCGCACCGATCGGGACGCGCCCGTTCATTCCATTCCCCGGCAGTCTCAGAGGTCCGAACGGCTGTCATTACAGCACAACTTGCGCGCCAATGCACTGTAGCCAACCGCGACCCGGGCGGCGCTGTTTCAGCAGCCCGTCACGATCCGGCCGCAGGCATCCACGACCTGCATGAGGATCTCCGAAGGAATGTCACAGGCTTCATATCAAACCTCCCGGGATAGAAGGCTATTCAGCGGCCATTCGAGACCGCCTTGTTCGATATGAATCAAGCCGAATCTGATCGCGGCTATTGCGACGGACAGCGGTGGTATCTGATCTCCATATCCTCCATGCCCGGAAACAGGCGCGCAATGCTGTTAGCATCGAGTTCCTTCACGCTGAACTGAACGCTGGACAGCATGATGTCGGTCGCGCAGGTCGCGATCAGGTTGACGCTGGGGCCGTTATCCTTCCGGGACTTGATCTTGCATCGCGCGAACTTGCCGACAATCTGGTCGCCTTCGATGATGAAGCCGCCGCCGTAGACATCGGACATTTCGGTGAAGCCGAGCTTTCCACCCTGGCGGGTGAACACTTTCTCGCATTGATCGGCGCTCGTGGCCCACGCGCCGTTCAGATCAACGGCGGCGGCGCGGCCAGCCATAGCAAAAAGTGAGCCCAGCAATAGCACGCCCGAGGCGACCAATTTCCCGGAACCGATCATGCACGCTTTCCTTCAAATCTCATGTTTCTGTCAATGACCGCCACTGAACACCAGCGTCTTGAAGGGCACCAGCAGCGCCTGTATGCGCAGCAACAGCGCGTGCACCAAGCCGATCCCGTCGAGGACGTGCAGGAAGATGCGGCGACCGGTCGAGGTCTTCGGGTCGATGATTTCGTCGTGATTGCTGGTATAGGCGTTGACGATGCAGATGCTGCCGGCCGTCACGCCATCGAGGCCGCCTTTGTAGAGCGGCTCGAGAAATACGAGAATGGTGCCGGGCTTGGCGATGTTCTGCAGGTCGATCAGCTGCTGACCGGCCTGGAACTGACCGGCCGCGATATAGTCCTGGACGGCCGTCACGACCAGCGGAATGATCACCCACGGCCTTGAGGTGCACGCGGCCTCGGCCACCATACCGTCCCGCAGCACCCCGGCCTCGATCTGGCTGAAGCCAGCCTGCAACCGCGCCTGACCGGCGCCCTCGGGAATGAGGATACCGGCCGGCCGCATCAACTGATTGACCACATCGCCGGTGCGAATGAGGAACTGCTCGACCCGTCCGTCGAAGCCGGCACGGACGAAGGTTTTGTCGAGGTCAACCTGCGCCTCCGCCAGCGAGGCCTGCGCGCTCGCTTTCTCTGCCGGCAACAGCGTCGACACCCGTAAGGTCGCCGATTGCTTGGAGGCGGTCGCAGCGTCGATACCGGCCTGCCGCTGATCGACCATCACCTGCAGCTTTTCGATGTCGCGTTGCGGCACGATGCCGGGATTGCGGCGCTGCAACTCGGTCTTGACGTCCAATTCGTCCCTGGCCTGCTGATGGTTGGCCTTGGCTTCCTGGATCTGCGCTTCGGCCTTGACCACATCGGATTCCGCGCTCGCCATCGAGGCATCAACCTCGGCGACCTTGCGCGTGGCGGTCTCGAGCGCGGCCCGCTGTTTCGAACTGTCCAGTGTGAAGATCACGTCGTTTTTCTTCACCGGCGCGCTGTAGCCGACATTGACCTCAGCGACACGCCCCCCGCCCTCGGGAAGGATCGGAACGGTCCGGAATAGCAGTGCCGCGCTATCGGTCGCCGGATGGAAAAAGAAGACGGTCGTGATCAGCGACACCGTGAGCAGCAGGCAGCCCGTGATGCCCCATCTGAGCTCGAACCAGACGGAAAAGAACGTAATCTCCTTGCCGAACCGCTTGCCCTGCACATAGCGACGGAACAGGTAATCGGGGAGAATCGTCAGCAGCGAGCAAATCATGAGCTCAAGCATGGTTGGGTACCTTGCTGTTGGATGCGTCCGATTTCAGTTCATGTGCACCAGCTTTCGTTTCCGCCGGCGCCGCTTCCGACGCGGTTGCTTCATTCGCGCCGCCCGGCGACGTATCGTCCGCGATCTTTTCGACCGATCCTGCAATGCTGCGCAAAGGTGTGCTGAAATCCGGAAGCTCGATCAACGCGAGCAAAAGCCCCGCAATCCAGTACGCATGATTGTGCGTGAACAGTGAGAGCAGGCCCAACACGGCCACGATCTCGAACTGCAGCTTTTGCGTCTTGTGGGCCATGCGCTCCGGCAGACTGTGCAGGCGCCAATAGAGGACGCCGACCATGAAAACGGTGGCGATCAGGAAGATGCCCGTTCCCACCATGAGCCAGTCGGTATCGCCCGGCGCGACGATGTAGAAGGGCAGATGATGGGGACCCATCGGATGAAGCTGCTCGCTCAATATTCTCCTCCCCGAAACAAACTGAACCGACTACCAATCTGACAAATACAATGACTACCGAGGTACGGATGGTTTGATTTGGATCAAGGGAATATCGACGCCCTCACCTAGCCTCCTGCAAAAGCAGGAGCAGTCTGTCAGGAGACATCAATCATGTCCAATACCATCGATGATCTGATCCCCAATGCGACGCAGATCCGGAAAGAAGCGGCCCTCAAGGAGGCCGAAAAGGCGGACGAATATGCCCGCCTTGCGACGGCCGCCGAGGCCGAGAAACATGCATTGATCGAGCGGCTCACCCGCCCGTCCGGCAAATCCGAGGAGGAAAAGATCAAGCTGGCCTCGACCGTGATCCAGCGCGCAGTGCGCAACGGATTGACCGAAGTGCAGGTCTATCGCTTCCCCAATACGCTCTGCACCGACAAGGGCCGCGCCATCAATCAGCAGGAGGCCGGCTGGGAGAACACGTTGACCGGCATCCCGAAGGAAATATTCCAGCTCTGGACCGACTATCTGAAGCCACGCGGCTATCGCATCCGCTACCAGATCATCGAGTTCTCCGGCGGAGTGCCCGGCGATATCGCCATCACTATCGCCTGGGGCGATTGAAGTGCCGCTCCGCGCCGACTTGGATATCAAGCAGCGTAAGGGGCGAGCATGGCAAAGGACGAGACCGGGACGCGGATGAAGCGCAAGGACTATGAAAAGGAGCTGGAAAAGCTCCAGGTCGAGCTTTGCCATCTCCAGGAATGGGTGAAAGCGAAGAAGCTGCGGGTCATCATCGTGTTCGAAGGCCGGGACGCCGCCGGCAAGGGCGGCACGATCAAGGCGATAACGGAAAAGGTCAGCCCACGCGTGTTTCGCGTGGTCGCTCTTCCCGCCGCCGTCGGACCGCGAGAAGACGCAGTTGTTCCTTCAACGCTATATGCAGCATTTTCCGGCCGCCGGCGAGATCGTGATCTTCGACCGCAGCTGGTACAACCGCGCCGGCGTGGAATACGTGATGGGATTCTGTACTCGCCCGAGGACCACAAGCGCTTCCTTTCGCTGTGTCCCGCAGATGGAGAAATACATCATCGATAGCGGCATCATCCTGATCAAGCTCTGGCTCGAGGTCGGGATGGAGGAGCAGGAGCGGCGTTTCAGGGCAAGGATCGACGACCCCTTGCGGCAATGGAAGCTGAGCCCGATGGACACCGAATCCTACCGGCGCTGGTACGACTATTCGCGGGCGCGAGACCTGATGTTCAAGGCGACCAACTCGAAGCATGCGCCCTGGTATGTCATCCGGTCCGACGACAAGCGCCGGGCACGGCTGAATTGTATCGCGCACCTCCTGAAATCGATTCCCTACAAGCGCATCAAGAAGGACAAGGTCACGCTGCCGAAGCGCGCCGACAAGGGACGCTACAACGACCAGACAGGCCTGCGCGGGATGAACTTCGTCGCGGAGCGATACTGAAGCTATACTGAGTGGATCAGGCCCCGCTGGTAGCGCGGCCTGATCGTCTCCATCCTACCTCAGGCGTATCGTGACCCCGCCGACGGCAGCCGACACTTCAGCACCGATCTTCGGACCGCTGAGCTGCAGGATCACGCCATTGGCGTTCTGCAGTTGAACGCCTCCCGCACCGGCCGCAATCGCGCCGCCGGCGCCGATCGCGCTGTAGGAGCCTTCGATCGAAGCAGGCCCCGTTAGATTGAGGGCGTGCCCGACAAGCTTGGTGGTCGAGGCACCGATGGTAAAGCCGACGCTCATGCCGGAGACGGTGAACGGATAGCGCTTGCCCCGAAAGACGAGCACGCCTTCGCCGCCGCCGACACCGACGATGAACCCGCCCTTGGTAAAGACCACGGCGACTTGGCCGGTTTCAGCCCGCACTGACGTGCTGACGCCAGCTACGCCCACAAGCAAGGCGACCAGAGCAACGCTTACGGCAAACTTTCTCATGATTCCTCTTCCTCTGAGTTGTGATGTTGACCTATTGCGCCAGGAGCATCGCGAAATAACCGAACACGGTGAGCAGGATGCCCGACACGGCGTAGGCAACCGGGAATCCGATCCAGGGTACGGAGCTCTGGATTTCGACCGCAGCCTCGCGGCATGGGCCCGAATGCGATCGCGCGCCGGCAACGCCTCCCATTAGCACGGCCGGGTTGATCTTGAAGATGTGGAAGCCGATCGCCCAGACGACGAACGGCGGGATCGTGCAGGCGATGAAGCCGGCGATGAAGATCTTCAGCGCCACCGCACCCGTGAGCTGTGCCAGCAGCCCGGCGCCGGCATTGACGCCGACGATGGCGACGAAGACGACGAGGCCGAGATCCTCCAGCACGTTGCGCGCGGCATTCGGCGTATTGCCGAAGAAGCGCAGCCGCGACACGATCGACGAGACGATCACGCCCGACAGCAAGAGGCCGCCGGCATTGCCGAGACCGATCTTGGCACCGAAGGCGGGGAATTCGATCCCGCCGATCAGGAAGCCGAGGATCATGCCGGCCGACAGCGTCAGCAGGTCGGTGGAGGTGTTGGTCCGCGCGATGCGACCCCACATCTCGCCGAGTTCATTAACGGCGGACTTCAGGCCGACCACCGAGATGATGTCCATTCGTTCAAGCTTGGTCTTGAGACCGGCCGGGATCGGCACGCCGCCGCGCTCGACCTTGGTGACCTGAAGCTGGCCCGCCAGCACCTCGCCACGGAACGACTCGAAGGTACGTCCGACAATCTCCTTGTTGGTGACGAGGATTTCGGCCTGATCGAGCGGAATGTTCAGGGTCTTGGCGTCGGCGACCTCGGGACCGATCAGCCCCATCTTGTCCGTCAGGCTCGTCGTCGCGCCGCCGAGGGCGACGATATCGCCCTTCTGCAGCACGAGATCCGGATCGGCGCCCAACAGCTCGCCGCCACGTGAGACATTCACGATGCGGTATTCGGGGTGGCTGTTGCGGAATCCCGCAATGCTCTGACCGACCTGAGCCTGGTTTTCGAGCCGGTAAGCGCGCAGGCCAAACTGGCGATAACCGGTAAGGCCGCCACCTTCGAGATCCTTGACGCCAAACTCGGTCTCGTACTGCTTCGCAGCCGCCCTGGCATCGACGCCCCACCAGCGCGGCAGATATTTGCAGATCAGGATGATGCCGACGGTGCCCCAGATATAGGTGATGCCGTAGGACAAGCGCGATCATGCCCGTGGCGTCTTCCGGCTTCATGCCCCTCAGGCAACTTGACAACGCCCGAGGTGATCGCCTGCTCGGCCGAGCCGATCGCAGCCGACATGGTCTGCGAGCCGGCGAGCATGCCGCCGGCAGCGCCGGTCGGAAGTGAAAACACTTTCGCCCCGATGACGACGAGTGCAAGCCCGAGCACGCTCGACACCACCGCCAGCACCGTGAATTTGAGGCCATCACCCTTCAGGCTGTTGATGAAGGACGGCCCGACACGAAGCCGACGCCATACATGAAGAGATAGTAGAACAGGCTCTTGGCGAAGGTGTTCAGCTCGAGCTTCACCCCGTAGGTTGAAGCCACAACCGACAAGCGCTGCGCCCACCACGATGGCGCCGGCGACCATGCCGAGGCCGTAGCCCTTGATGCTCGCCCGCCCGATCCAGACCGCGAGTCCGACGACGAAGAACAGCAGCAGAAACGGATTTTGCTGCAGGAATGTGAAAAAGCCTTGCATGTTCGTCCCCCTTAAGATGCGGCCTTGAGCTTCGGCGCGGCGGCAGCAGGCTTCGGCCTGCCGATCTTCGCCAGGGCCTCGGTGCGCACGAGCTTCAGGCCCTCGTTCGCGTCGTAGCCATGGATTTCCTTGACATCGAGCTTGCGCATGAAGTCGATGGTTTCCTGGGTGATGACCTGGCCCGGCACCATGATCGGGAAGCCCGGCGGATACGGGATCACGAAACTGGCCGAGACGAGATCAGGACCGGCCTTCAGGCGACGATCGATCTCGGGATCCGCGAGCCGGATATATTCGCATCCCGCCGCGTCATAGGCCGAGTAGAAGCCGCTGCGGATATCACCCTCGTTGGTCTTGGTGCCGGCATCGCCTCGGAAACTCTGGTGGAAATGCGAGAAGTTCGGCAGGTCGGGCACGTCCGTCATCAGGCTCTTCACCCGCGCCTCAAAGGTCTTCTTCGCATTGGCACCACCCTGGGTCAGGCCGCGGTCGACCTCGCCGGCGATCTCGGCCAGCACCCGGATCAGATGCGCGACGTCGCTGCGCGTATTGTTGATGTTGGACTGGAACAGCACCGAGTTGCGCGAGGTCTTGTTGACCTGGATGCCGTACTCGGTTCGACAGGATGCCCTTGAACTGCGTGCCGTCGAAACCGGCGGTGCCGCACACCAGCGTCATGCGGGTCGGGTCGAGGCAGAATTCATCGTCCTGCAGGCTCTTCCAGCGCGGTGCCCAGTTCGCGCCGGGCGCCAGATAGTCGACGAAGCCGGTTTGCGCGATATGACGCCGGCACCATGGCGTCCGCGCCGAGAATGCGGAAATACTTCGAGATCAGCGGATTGTTGTTGACCGCCTGACGGATCGCCAGCGCGATCTCCATCGCGTTGGTGACCAGGCCATAGCCTTCGAGCTCCATCTGGCGCCGCGCGACATCGAGGCTCGCGATCAGCTGCTGGTTGGGACTGGTCGACGCGTGGGTGAAGACCGCCTCCTTGAATTGCTGCTCGACGGTGTGGAATTCGACGTCCTTGACGAACAGCATGGAGCCCTGCCGCAGCGCGGACATCGACTTGTGGGTCGAGTTGGTCTGGTAGACCCGCAGCCGGATCTGGCGCGGATCGGGGATCAGCCGGGTCTTGAGCAGCAGCTCGTCGGAGGGGTTCTTGCCGAGTTCGGCCTGCTGCTTTTCGTAAGCCGCGACCGATTTCGGGTCGTGCATCCACGCCTCGATGTCGTTGGCGGCCCCCATCGCGGTGCGCGGCCGCAGGAACGGCGAGAAGCGCGCAAAGCCGAACCAGGCTTCGTCCCACAGGAAGATCAGGTCCGGCTTGATGGCGAGGCATTCCTCCATCACCCGGCGGGTGTTGTAGATGTGGCCGTCGAAGGTGCAGTTGGTCAGGTCGACCATCTTGACCCGGTCGAGCCGGCCGTCGGCCTTCGCATTCAGCAGCGCCTGCTTGATGGTCTTCAGCGGCACCGCGCCATACATCGAATATTCCGTCATCGGGAAGGCTTCGACATAGAGCGGCTGGGCGCCGGCCAGCACCATCCCGTAGTGGTGCGACTTGTGGCAGTTGCGGTCGACGATCGCGATGTCGCCCGGCGCGAGCAGCGCCTGCACCGCCATCTTGTTCGAGGTCGAGGTGCCGTTGGTGACGAAGAAGACGCGGTCGGCGCCGAAGGCGCGCGCCGCCTTGTCCTGCGCCTTCTTGATGTTGCCGGTCGGCTCGAGCAGGCTGTCCAGACCGCCGGTGGTCGCACTGCTCTCGGCGAGGAACAGGTTCGGGCCGTAGAATTCGCCCATGTCGCGGATCCAGTCCGACTTGAAGATGGATTTGCCGCGGGCGATCGGCAGCGCGTGGAACGTCCCGATCGGACGTTGCGCGTACTTCTTGAGATTGTCGAAGAACGGCGTGTCGAAGCGGTCCTGGACGCCTTCCAGAATGGAAAGATGCAGTTCGAGCAATTTCCTCGACGGAATAGAAGATGCGACGGGCGACATTGGCGTCCGGGATTGCCGGCCATCTCCTCGACGTTGCGATTGGACATCAGGTAGATGTCGAGCTCAGGACGCACCCGCTTCAAAATGTGGGCGAGCCGCAGCGCGGAAGCGTCGGACTCATCGTTCAGGCCGACCGAGGCCGTCATGGTCCGCAGCACGGGCGCGTCATGGCGCGAGCGCAGCGCAAAGCCCTTCGTTGATCACGACGGCGGCGAGATTGGGGTTCAGGATGCGTCGCGCAGAACGCGTCTTCGAGGCTGCCGACGATGACGGGCTCATAGACGAACGAGTCGATCGGGCGCCGCAGCTTGCGCCACTCCGTGCAGAGCGCGGGCCAATTGTTGGAGGAGACGCCCGGTGACGATCAGGGTTTCGAAATAGGGACGGTGCGCCTCCTTGCCGCCAAAGGTCGGAGGCACCAGATCGGGGATGTCTCCATTTCCTTCGTCATGCTGATCCCAGTCGCCGGCGTGCTGGCGGAAGGACCTTGTCGTCAGGGCTTGCGTGATTCGTGTCGCAAGCGCGAGCGACGCTGCCGCGATCTCCGGCCGCAGCGGCTTCCTTCAACGCCGCCATCAGATGCAAGCCCGGATAGCCGTGAAATTCTTCCGTCACCGCGAGATCGGACAGCGCCGCGTCGTATTTCGCGCGGTCCCCGCCTCGCGCCCATGCTTTTGCGGCGTCCACCAGATCACGCCAGTCGTCGGCCCGTCCGCCGGGTCCGGAAAAGAACTGATCGATGCGCTTCTGTGCGGGCTTTGCGTCCTTGGACATGTCTCTCTCCCGATCGTGACGAGGTGGATGCCGGATCGTGATCACCTGTCCGCCTCGCTCCATTGATCCAAGTCAACGGTCGTAGCGCCTTCTGGACGCTCGAACACACTTCGCAATGCAATATGAAGTCAGAGGGCTCCGATCGCGGCCAATTGTTACCGACGGGATGGTTCACATCGGAAAGTGAGGCCGTGCTCACGGTCGAGCCGGACGCTCTGCTTTGGAATCAGATGGTTACCTGGTCTTGTCGTCGCCAAGCACGCTATCGAGCGACCGAAGCCACGCGCCGCTGTCGGTCTTTTCGGCCAGTCCCTCCGCCCGCAACAGGTCGCGCAACTGCGCGTGCGCGCCGACGACACAGAACGCCACATGACGGGAGGCGAGTTCATCGTGAAGATCGTGCAACATGCGCGCACCGGCCAGATCCATGTAGGGCGACGCCGAGAGATCGCAGGCCACCAGCTTGATATCAGTCGATGTTCGCAGTGCATCCAGGACCGCCTCCAGGATCGTCTCGGCATTGATGTAAAGCAGCGAGGCTTCGGGGCGGAACGCGATCACGCCAACCAGCGGCTCGACGCCCTCGTGTCTGGCGCTGTCGGAATAGCGGCCGGTTCCGGGAAGCCGCCCAAGGAACGCCACGTTCGGCCGCGAGGCGCGCGCCAGCAGCAGGACAGATGGACGCAATTGCTGCAAGCAGCACCCCTTGCAGGATTCCGAGCAGCAGCACGGACATGAGCGCGATCGCGGCGGCGTAAAAGTCGATCCGGCTGACCTTCCACATGCGCAGCAGCGCGCGGAGATCGACCAGCCTGTACACGGCGGCAAAGACGATGGCCGCCAACACGGCCTTTGGCAGGTTGGTCAAGAGTCCCGTGAAGAAAAGCAGGCACAGCGCCAGCGTGACCGAGCAGATCACCAGCGCCAGCGGCGTACGGGCGCCCGCATTGTCATTCACCGCCGACTGCGACAGGCCGCCCGCAACGGGGTAACCGTGACCGAACGCCGCCGCGAGATTGGCGGCCCCCAGCCCCAAAAACTCCTGCCGCACATCGAGGCCGTAGCCATGCTTGGCCGCAAAGCTGCGGGCGGCAGAGACGCCTTCGATATAGGCGAGCAGCAGGCAGCCGGCGGCGATGGGAAATAGGTCTTCAGGCTCCACCAGTCCAAAGGTGGGTATGGCAAAGGCCGGTAATCCCTCCGGAATTTTCCCCGTGACTGGCTACGCCCATCGACGGAAGCCCAAGCATCGTTGCGACGAGGATCGAGAGCGCCACGACGGTGATCCCGACCGGCCTGCCCGGCAGGAATCGCTCGCCGAAAAGCAACAGCAAGAGAGCAACGAGACCGATGAGCAACACCAGCAGATTGACGTCGCCAAGCTGGCCGGCAAGGTGGAACGCCCGGTCGAAGAAATTGCGGCCGCCGCCCGCGACACCGAACAGGCTCGGCAGCTGGCTCATGATAATGGTGAGCCCGGCCCCCGCCTTAAAGCCGACGAGAATGCTGTCGCTCACCAGGCGGACGAGAATGCTGAGCCTGAACAGCCAGGAGATCAGGCACAGCAGCGCCACCGCGAAAGCGGCAAGGCTCGCGATCTCGGCGTATCGCGCTGCGTCGCCGCCGGCCAGCGACCCGACAGTGGCGGCAATCATCAGCGAGATGGCAGATGTCGGACCAACCGCAAGCTGGCGCGACGACCCGAGCAGGGCGTAGCCGACGCCGCCGAGCATGTAGCCGTAGATGCCGATCTGGGGCGGCAAGCCGGCAAGCGCCGCATAGGCCAGTGACACTGGAATTGCGTAAGCCGCGAGCGTGATACCGGCAATGGCGTCCGGTCGCAGCCAGGAGCTGCGATAGTCGGCAAGCCAGATCGCCGGCGGGAAAAGCCGTGTCCAGCCCGTTCTCTGCTCGGAAGGTGTGTTCATGCGCGGGCCACATTGCGCTGGGCTTCGCAGCGTAGCAACACGATCAAGAGAGCGATCACGGGAATGCCGAGCGCCAGAACCGGAATCTGCTTGGTTGCAAAGGCGCCGACGGCTGCCCCGAGGCCAAAAGCGAGGCACAGCGATGCAAAGATGCCGGAACGGCGAAACGAACCGGGCGGGCCTGCTCCGGAGACCGCGGCGAATACGCCTTCGATGGCCTGTCGCATGTTGCCGGTGATCATCACTGAGCTGTAGGCCACGCCTTCGACCTTGGTGAAGACCGCGGTCTGCATAGCGGCGACGAACGAGATGCCCAGCGTGCCCGCGAGATCCGGCAGCCGATTGTGCAGGATACCGACCGCGATCAGCAGCAGGATTTCGATCAGCGTGCTGATCGCGCCGGCCCGCTCCCCAGTCGCGCGGCGCAGCCATGCGGCGACCACCACGCCCACGGCAAATGCAATCATCGGCGGAACGAAGTGGAGCGCCTCCGCCCAGTCTCCCGCCGAGCCGAACACCCAGAGCAGAACCAGATTGGCGGTCTGGGCATTGGCCATCACGCCATGAATGATCCAGGTATAGGCGTCGAGATTGCCGCCGGCGAAAGCAAGCAACAGCGCGATCGGCACCGTTTCGTCGCCGCGTATCGACGAAACAGTGGCGATATCCAGAGCGCTCATATCCGAAACGTCGGCTGTCCCAAATCCTGCACGGACCCATAGGCAGCGCCTTACCGCCAGCGAGGATTGATCTGGATCAAGCATCGCCGGTTTTCACGAACCAAAATTGAACGAAAGGGGCTGGAGGAAATGCGCCATGAACACCGTCAGGTGGATCATCTCCACCGCTCCGGAAATCTTCCTGCTGCTGTCGGTCGCGCTCGGAACCATTCTCGGCCGTGTCCGGATCCGCGGATTTTCGATCGGCACCACGGCGTGCACGCTGATCGTGGCCGTCCTTATCGGCCAGCTCGGCACCTTTACATTCCCGGCCTTGCTGAGGGTGGTTCTGTTCAGCCTGTTCGTGTTTACGATCGGCTACCGGTCGGGACCTGAGTTCTTTGCTTCCTTGAGCTTGCGAACCTTGGCGCAGGTTGCCCTCGCACTCGTGCTTGGCGGCACCGGCCTCATCATCGTGCTCATCTTCGCTTACACCTTCGCCCTCGGTCCCGGCACTGCCTCGGGTCTCGCAGCGGGAGCCTTGACGCAATCCTCCGTGATCGGCACGGCGTCAGGAGCGCTGGCGCAGCTCGGCCTCGCCAAAAATGTGTTGGAGCAGCAGGAGGCGAACATCGCGGCCGGATATGCCGTCACTTACGTGCTCGGTTATATCCTCACGCTGCTCTACGTGCCGTTTGTCGCGCCGAAACTGATGCGGATCGATTTGAAGGAGGAAGCGGCGAAGCTGGAGGCGGAGCTTTCGGGCGGCAACCCGCCGCAGAACGAAAATCTCCACTATCGCAAATTCCAGGCGCGCGCCTATCGCGTGTCGGCCGCCGCGGGACGCACGGTCGAGGCCGTCGAAAACGCGATCGGCAGCCGCACCGTCGTCGAGCGAATCGTGCGCCAGGGGGCCGATGTCGAGCCGCATCTCGACACCGTTCTCGAAGCAGGCGATGACATCGTCATCGCCGGACGGACCGCTGCCCTCGTCGCTGCGAAGCCCGTCGTCGGCACCGAAATCGATGCCGACGAAATTCTGAAGGAGATTCCGGGCAATGTGATTGAGGTGCTCGTCGACGATCGCAATCTCCACGGCCGGTCCATCAAGGAGATCGCTGAACGGGTCGGCGACAACGCGCGTGGCGTTTTCCTTCGCACGCTGACGCGGATGGGCCGAGAGGTCCCCCTAAGCGCGGATACCCGCGTCTATGTCGGCGACGTCATGACGCTGGTCGGCAGCACCCGCAACATCGAGCGCGCCGCGAAACAAGTCGGACAAATCCTGCGTTCCGGCGACCGCACCGACGTTGCATTCCTTGCCGCAGGCATCGGCGCCGGTTTGCTCGCCGGTCTCCTGAGCGTGAAGGTCGGGTCGATTGCGCTGACGCTGGGCGGCGGCGGTGGCGCGCTGATTGCGGGCCTCGTCTGCGGCTGGCTGCGCTCGCGCCGGCCGACCATGGGCGCGCTGCCGCCCGCGGCGCAGCAGGCGCTCAGCGATCTCGGCCTTGGCGGCTTCATCGCCGCGATCGGGCTCGGCAATGGCCACGCGGCGTGGGTCGCAATCCAGTCGCATGGCCTGCTGCTGGTCGGCATGGGCCTCGTCGTCACACTGGTGCCGCTGACCGTCGCGACACTGTTTGCCTATTACGTGCTTCGCATGAATCCGGTCATTACCTGCGGCGCATTGGCCGGCGCCATGACGGTCGACGCCGCCGTGACCGGATGCTGCGAGGTTGCCGAGAGCCAGACACCGGTGCTGGGCGTCGCCGTGCCCTACGCCGTCGGCAACGTTGTCCTGACCGTGCTCGGTCCGATCATTGTGGCTAGTACCTACGTTGGCTGATGGAGGCAAGTATGGGTCCGCGACATGCTTCAACCCTGCAGCTGCTGGCAGCGGCACTGCTGTTCGCCTGTTTGATCGCTCCGGCGTGCGCCGAAGACACGAGCGGATCTGCGCGCATCCAGGAGGAAATCTGGGCGCTGCCATTGCCGCTCCCGATGTTCGCCTATGTGGTGCGTCCCGTCGGTGACGGCCCCTTCCCGCTGGTGATCATGAACCATGGCGTCTCGCTCAAGGCGGTCGATCGCGGCTTCTTTCCGCTGGTTGAATTCCGCGCCGCCGCGCACTGGTTCGCAAAACGCGGCTACCTCGTGGTGGCTCCCGTCGGAACCGGATACGGGGCAGCGGCCATCGACATCCCCGAGCACGGCCTCTACGGGCCGTTCTTCTCGAAAGTCGGCAAATGCAGCAATCCCAATTTCCGCGATCCCGGCATTGCCGTCGCACAGGCCGATCTCTGGATCATAGACTACATGGCCGCCGAGAAACGCGTCGTGCCGAAGGACGTCATCGTCGTCGGGCAATCCGCCGGCGGATGGGCGTCCATCGCGCTTTCGAGCCTGAACCCGCCGCAGGTGAAAGCGATCATCACCTTTGCTGCAGGCCGCGGCGGTCGCGTCGATGGCAAGCCCAACAACAACTGCGCGCCTGACGTGCTTGTGGAGACAACCGGCGAATTCGGCCGCACCTCCCGCGTGCCGATGCTGTGGATCTACGTCGAAAACGACACGTTCTTCGGCCCTGCGCTGACAAAGCGAATGCATGACGCCTTTACCGCCGGAGGCGGCAAGGCTGAATATCATTTGCTGCCGCCGTTCGGCAATGACGGACATTTCTTCATCGGTTCACCCGACGCCATCCCGATCTGGTCGCCGCTTGTATCGAAGTTTCTCGACGGCGTCAGGTAAGCGACAGCCAACGCATGGAGACGCAATCATGGCAAATTCACATCGCGCAGACTCTCGGTTGACGCGCCCACCTGTGACGAAGGTCTTGGCGACGCTGCTGCTCACGGCTGTCGCAAGCGGCGCCTTGATCCGGTCGGCCACGCCGCGAGAGACCTCACCGGCCGGCAAGACTGCTCGCACCGAGATCACGCCTCGCGGGCAGCGCACGGCAAACGACATCAAATATGGTGATTGGCGAAAGGTCTGCTTCAAGCCTGGCGGGGCCAAGACGCTGTGCAGGACAAGCATCACCGGCACGTTCGCAACCGGTCAAACAGCGGTCCGCCTGGATTTGATCGAGCGCGAAGGCGACCGTACCGCACGGGTTCAGATATTTGTACCTGTCGGCATGTATCTGCAGGTCCCGGCCAAGCTCACCGTCGACCAAGGCAAGCCTTATCAGGTGCCCTATACCTGGTGTCTGAGCAACGCCTGCATCGCGGCCGACGTCGCCGACCCGAAGATCATCAAGGAGATGGACTCAGGAAAAGCGCTGGCGCTGGAAGTCGTGGATTCCAGCCTCCTGTCGCTGACGACATCGCTGCCGCTTGGGCAATTCGCGTCCGTCCACAAGGGCGCGCCGGCGCAGACGCTCGAACAGGACATCGAAGAATGAGCCGGCGTCGATCGAGCTAGGCTACCCCTGCGCTCGCCCGTTCGATGGATTTGATCAATGTTTCCGCGGCAAAGGGCTTGGTCAGGTAGGCCACGCATCCCGAGTCGATAGCAGCCGATCGGTTTGCCTGGCTATCGTTGCCGGTGATGTAGATGACCGGCACGCTCACGCCCTGTTCCGCGATCCTCCGGCGCAGAGCGATGCCGGATTCACCATTCAGATTGATATCCATGACGATGCATAAGGCCTCGTCGAAATTCCCATGACCAAGCAGCGCGCCGGCGGATTCGAACAGAGTTCGCATCCAAGCCGTGCTCTCGAAGCAATCGCTTCATACCCCTGCGCATGGACGAATCATCATCCACAACGAAAATGGATTTATGTAACGGCAAGGCGGCTGGCCTTCTAACCCTTAACAGGTTTGCGAGAGCACCATGGGCTCTGTGGCCTGATTTCAAAGTTTTGTTCTGCTTTGTCGGCCGACAAGCTTGATCGGCATTTAGGTACTCTCTGCGAGATTCTGTCAATAAACTTTCATATTGTCCCTTTGTACAGGTCGCGGCCAGGAACCTGACAATGGGTTGTAATAACGACTAATTGCTCGCATCACTGTTCGGATCAAGCATGCCCAGCCGCTCCGCGATCGAGACCAGCTCCGCAAGTGAATGAACCTGCATCTTTTCCATCACCTGATGGCGATGCGCCTTCACCGTGCGCTCGGTCGTCCCGAGTTCGTAGGCGATCTGCTTGTTGATCTTGCCGCGCACGATCAAATCGAACACCTGTCGTTCGCGCGGCGTCAGAGACGCCACGAGAGCGCGAAGGAAGTCGAGCTTGCTCCGTTGGTCACGTGCGGCCGCCTGACGAGCCAGCGCACGCTCGATCGCGTCGATCAATTGTTCAGACGATACCGGCTTGGTCAAAAAATCCTCGGCGCCGGCCTTTATCGCCCGCACCGTCGTCGCGGTATCGGCATGTCCGGTGAGGAAGACGATTGGCAGCCTCGAACCGAGTTCGACGAGGCGGCCTTGCAGTTCGGGACCGCTCAATCCCGGTATCTGCACGTCAAGCAGGATACATCCCGGCGTTTCACCGTCCGGCAACTGGTCCAGCAGCTGCTGTGCCGATGAAAAAGTCGCGACCTCATAGCCCGCAAGCTTCAGCCGGCGCTCGATCGCCGTCCGAAACGAGGCGTCGTCGTCTACCACGTAAACAAGGCCAGGCAATTTTCCCTCTTAAGATGCAATGGCTGTCGCGGAAATTCCGGTGATAAAGCTCCAAAGCGATCGGCGCCACCCTTCGCCGTCAAACGCGTTAGCCCGAGCAACATTGCCGAACCGATGATCCATCCATCCATATGAATGATACTGGGCATAGGCGAAAGATTCGCTAATCAGAGCATATTCATCGAGGCAATGCATCCTTGCAGCACCGGCGCCTCTCATTGCGTGCATCATCTCGCCGCCCTGTCCCTTGGTACAATGAACCTTGAGACAATGGCTGCAAATGCTGCCTTCGTCGTAAACAACTTTCGCGGGAATGGCGAAAATCGGCGGCACATTCCTCGCGACGAAATATTCTCCTGCGGCTATCACGTCATTATCAGTTCGGGAGTTGGCCCATGTTCGTTCGCATCTCTGCCGATCCGTCTCCACGGCCCAATACGCTCCGCGAACTCGGGCTGAAGAGTGACTCAAATTCCATCGTCAGTCTGAGCGAATTCACTTACAAGAAGGGCACCGAAGTCTACGGCGAAAGAGAGCCGGCGGAATACGTCTACCAGGTCAAGTCTGGTGCAGTGCGAAGTTACAAGCTGCTTTCCGACGGACGTCGCCAGATCGGCGCATTCCACCTCGCCGGCGATATTTTCGGACTAGAGAACGGCAGCGAGCACCGGTTTACGGCGGAAGCAATCACCGACACCACGGTTCGCCTGGTCAAGCGGCGCAGCCTCGAAGTGGTGGCCGAAAGCGATGCCATGGTTGCCCGCAATCTGCTCAGCATGACCACGGACAATCTGCAGCACGCCGAAGACCACATGCTGCTGCTCGGCCGCAAGACCTCCCTGGAGCGGGTCGCCGCCTTCCTGCTCGAGATGGACAAGCGGCTAACGGCGGCAGGCGTCATGGCGCTGCCGATGTCCCGGCGCGATATCGCCGACTATCTCGGCCTGACGCTGGAAACCGTGTCTCGGGCGCTGTCGCGCCTGCATGAACTCGGCATCCTCGCCTTCATCGGCAACACTCAGCGCCAGATCGTGCTGCTGGACCGGCAGCAGCTTGCTAGCCTCGATCTTCAGAACTGAACGCCGAGCCGGGAGCCGCAATCGACGCGAGATGTTCGAGCGTTTTGCGGAGCACCTCGAACAGGACGGCAGTCGACCAGCCGAACATCAGGATACCATTCATGGCGGTCATGGGTCCCGTCAGCCGCCACGCCTCCACGGGCGTGATGTCGCCATAGCCGAGCGTGGTGTAGTTGACGAAGGTGAAATAGAGCAGATCGCTTCCGGCAGGCGCCGCGCCGACGATGGCGTAGGCCAGCGCCCATACCAGAACCTCAAGTGTGTGAGCGACCATCAGGATGGCTGCAGTCGCGACCATCACGGCCATCAGATGCGACCGTGGCCGTGACGTGTGCCGCAATCCCGCGGTGCGGGCGATGTCGACTGTGGCAACGGTCACCAGCGCGTGAATCATGATGTTGATTACGCTGATGATGGTGCCGAGCAGGAATTGACCCGTCATCGCCCTCTCTCGCTGGCTCGGACCAGCAAGGGGCGGCGCGCGCCCCAAGCGGTAGCCATCAGTTCATTTCTTGGGGGTAAAGGCCCCCGCGGCCGCCTTCATGGCAGACTCGCCGATGTTTTTGGCCTGATCGGTCAACGACCGCATCTGGTCCTGGAAGAACTCGGACTGCATCTTGACGGCGTCTTGCATGTCCTTGGCCTGGGTCAGCTTGTCACCAAGGTCGAACGTCGCAGTGACGTTGCGCTGCATGAAACTGCAGAATTGCTTGGCCTGATCGGCGATCGGCAGCGGCGAGGAGCTCAGACCTTTTTCCAGCAGGCCAAAATACTCATCACTGGCCTTCCGAAGACGACCAAGGGTCTCGGTCAGCATCGCGCGTACATTCTCGGCTGAAGGGTTGATGTCTGCCATTGTCGTACTCCTCCTGTGACGAACGGATTAAACTCAGCTATTTCGCAAGGCCCCCGAACCAGGCACCGAAATACCCGGCGTAGAGCGCCGGCACTTCGAGATTCATCGAATGCCCGATACCGGGCACAATCACGAGCCGGCAGTCGGGCATCGCCGCCGCCATCGTGTGCAGGTCATCCGGCGGAATCCAGCCGTCCCGTTCACCCCACAGCACCAAATGCGGATGGCGGATTTCCACCATGCGCCGTTCGAGCTCTCTGCTTTCCCGTTCCCGGGTGAGGTTGACCGGCGTGCCGATCCAGATTCCTTCCGAGACACCGAAGGTCTGCTCGAGAATTCGTTCGAACAGCGCCTGTATCTCGCCAAGACCGTCGCGAAAGCGCGGGATCACGTTCGGCGCCAGACTCTCCGGCACGAACAGCGAGGACGCCGCCGTCGCCATCATGGCCCGCGTCAGCTCCTTGCTCGCCATCATCGCACTGAACAGACCGATCTGCTCGGCGTTGAAGGACAAGCCGAGCGGCGTGACCGGATCGAGCGAAAACACCCGTCCGAACCGCTGCGGCTGCATCAACAGCATCCGCGCGGCGATGATGCCGCCGGTCGAATGGGTCGCAAGATGGCAGAACCTGATATCCAGGGCATCGAGCGCCGCCAGCATGTCCATCGCGTGCTGCTGCATCGAGTAGTTGGAATAGTCGGCTGCGGGCTTCGGTCGATCGCTGTCGCCGCAGCCTCGCCAGTCAATCCCGATCACGCGCAGGCCGGCGGGAAACAGCGGTGCGGCGAGTTCGATCCAGTCCTTGCTGGCGAGATTGCCATGGATGAAGGCGACGGTGACGTCGCCTTCACCCCATTTCCGCCAGCCCAGCTGGACTTCTCCCGCCTGCACCCGTGGCATGGACCTATCCTACTTGTTCAGCCCTGCCGTTGGTGACGCACCGGGCGGTGTCGGCGCCACCGGCAATGCCGATACCACGGACCCCTTGATCATGCGGTCGGTGCCGAGTGGCGAGCTGGTGTCAACCGTCCCCTTGGTCACGAAGTCCACGACGTCGACCGGGAATTCGACCGGATTGTCCGTATGAATGAAGTGCCCGGTATCCGGATAGATCTTGAGGATCGGCCGGTTGCCGGCATTGGTCATGCGCGACATGAACGGCGTAATGATATCGCGCCCGAGGTCGGTCAGGCCGTTGAAGGCTGTGCCGGGGATAAAGGGCTCCTTGTCGCCGAAGGAGAGGAAGATCGGCACCTTGATCTGGGTGAGCCGCTCGTACAGGTTCTTCGGATCGTCCTGCTGCAGCTCCGCCACCATCGTGTAGATGTCGAAGATGAAGACGTTGCACCACTGCTCGAGCTCCTTCGGATTGCCCTTGGTCAGTCCGACGCGCTGATCGGTGTGGAAGTTGGCATACTCACTGTCGCTGAAGAAGTAGCCGCTCTTGGACGCCGACACGACACCGGTCACCGGATCTCGCTTCTTGAAATAGAAGAAGTCGCGGATGTTCTGCTCCGGCCGCGCCATCTCAGTGGCCAGGATCCCGGTCTGGTCCCAGGTCTGCTTCCACTTGTCGAAGTCGCGGGCGAAGGACTCGTCGAACAGGCGCAGTTTCTTGTCCTTGGAGATCGCGATCTCGCGCGGGTACTCCTCAAGACCAGCGGGCGCTTCGAGGGCGAGGCCCTGCACCGCGTCCGGCCAGGTCAGGGCGTAGCCTATCACGAGCTGGCCGCCGAGCGAGTGGCCGAGATAGACCGCCTTCTTGACGCCGAGCTGGTTGACCACGAGGTCGTACACGACTTCGCGCATGTCCTGCATGGTGCGCGCCGGGCTCTTGTCGAGATTACCGGGCCCGGACATGCCGTAGTGCGGCAGATCGGGCACAATCACGCGCAGCCCGCTGCGCAGAGCATATTGCATGATGTTGCCGTAGTGTCCGCCGAACGCACCCTTGCCGTGAACGATGACGAGCACCTTCGGATCCTTGTCGGTGCCAGCATATTCGTCCATGTAGCCGATCTGCCACGACGTGCCGCGCTTATCCTTCGCGTTCGCGTATTTGACCGGATAAGGATAGGTCACGTAATCCTTCCAGAATGACTTGCTCGGGTCGATGTTGGCGGCCACGCCGGGCACGCGATAGTTTTTGTCGACGTATTTCTGCGCCCGGTCGAGGCTCGCGACGTCATCCATGAAGGCGACGAATTTCGGATCGTTCTTTCGGTGGTTGACAATCGAGAACACGCCGTAGTGGGCGACCGGGCTTTCCTCGGCGATCAGCTGCGCGCCCGGCACGCGGTCCACCGCGCGCTCTGCCAGCTTGAAGTTCAGCCACAGGTCGTTACTGATATGCATCACCAATGTGCGGGCCTGGATGCGGCCGAGATAGGGATTGATGTTGTGGGTCTCGCCGACCCGGTTGCGCCAGACGAGATCGACTGCGTCGTACAGCTTGGCGCGATTGGTCACGCTGCTGCCTGCCTTCTCATTTGGCGGGTCCCAATAGAACACCTCCGGCTGCACGGCGGCGAAGCTCTGCGTGGTGCGGAAGGCGAAATCATATCCGGTCAGGCCGAGCACCGACCAGCCGAATGCGATGCCCGGTATCGGATGCTTTTCCTTGGGGAGTTTGTAGTAGTCGCCCTTGGTGGATTGCCACACCGGGTCTGCCTCGATGGCGGCCGTCATCAGCTGGAAGGTCCAGTTGCCGACCGGATCCTCGGCGTCCGACTGCGTCGTGCCCCCGATCGGCATCAGCGCGCCGATGAACTCCGGATGCATGACGCCCCAGACATAGGTCTGCGTGCCGCCCATCGACACGCCGGCCACTAGCGCAACGCGCGCGACCTTGAGCTGGTCGCGCAACATCCGATAGTTGGCCTGCACCATGTCGTAATAGCTGTACTGCGGGAATTTGATGCCGAGCCCGTCGGACGGCTTGCTGGCGCCCCAGGTCCCGAGCGGATCAACCATGATGACGTAATAACGATCGGTATCGATCGGCCTGCCCGGGCCAATGACAGGTACGCCACCTGACAGGGCAGTACCCTTGACCCATTGCTCGTACATATCGGTGGAATCGCCCGAGTAGTAGGAGTTAATGACGACCGCGTTAGTGATCTCGCCAGCGGCATTACGGCGCGGTGTGCCGATCGCAATGTAGGCGGCGCGTAGCTTGCCGGCGCCGAGCGATTCCAGCGTCGTACCGCCTTCTCCGCCATTTTCCCATTTCGAGGGGTCGGAGAGATCGTACTTGCCGCCGAGGCGGAAGTTCGCAATCTCAACGGTCTTCTTGAGCTCATCATGCTGCATCTGCGATGAGCGCCGCGTGAAGGGCTGTGCAAATGCGAGGGCAGTACCGACCAGCAACAAGAGCAGGCTGACAAAGCAATGCTTCGCGATGTTTCTCCCGGCCATGGCGGATTCCTCCTGTTAATTTTGTCAGAAGGCTAGGTACGCCCTACCGGTCGACCGTTGATCTAACTCAAGGGTTTGCTGCTTTGAGAGACGAATATTAGATCGTTCCTCCGGCGCGGATTTTCGCGATGCCCTTCCTCAGTCACGGCTCATATCGCATACGTTATGAGCTCGATGGGCCGGCGAACGCTCCCGCCTATGTGCTGGTCAACGGGCTTACGCAATATGCCGAGCTGTGGGCCGCCTATCGCGATGCTCTCGTCGCGCGGGGCTTTCGCGTCGCGACATTCGATCTGCTCGGCCAGGGCGCATCCGACAAGCCCGAGCTCTTCATCAGTCAGGACGACCAGGTCGCTGCACTTCGTCTCTTGATCGGCGAGCTCGGCGACGGTCCCGTCTTTCTCGGCGGCATCAGCTTCGGCGGCCTGATCGCACTGCGCTATGCCATCGAAGATGGCGAGCGGCTGTCCGGGCTGGTGCCGATGAGCTGCTTTGCGGAGCTTCCGCCGCAACTCCTTCTGATCGGCAACGCCCTGCGTACCGGGCTGATTCTCGGAGGCACCAGCTATCTGCAGGATCTCCTGTTGCCGATGAACGTGTCCGATCAGTGGCTGAAGCCAGTGCTGGGGCATCTCGACAGCGTCAAGCGGCAGGGCTGGCTGGTCAACGACGTCTACGCCCTGCAGAACCTGATGGAGTCCTTCCTCGACTTCCAGCCGCTGACGCCGCAACTGTCGTCGATCGGCGTGCCGACCATGATCCTGAATGGAGAGTTCGACTTTCTGACGCCGCGTGCCCTGCACGAAACCTTGCGCGTCCACATTCCCAACAGCTCGCTCGTGATCATTCAGAGGGGCTATCACGCCTTCACGCTGGAGAAGCCGGCGCTCACGGCGGACCTGCTGGCGCGCTTCGCGGAGGACGTGCTGGCCGGCCGCTGGCAGGGCAACAAGGCTGTCTGGATCGCGCCCGAAGACGCCGGTGGCGAACTCGTTCCGTTTCCCGCCGGCTACGATCATCTGCGTGCCATCCCTGTGCAGGGAACGACCCCATGAGCGAATTTTTCGGACCGCTTGATTCCGAGGGCCGCGTGCCGCCGCGTCAGCAGACGCGTGTCGCCGCGTTCCTGGTCTCCGCACATGGCGCATTGGCGCGGCAGTTTGCGCTCGCTTTGCCCGTGAAGTTCGAATCCGCCTGGCAGACCGAATTGAATGCGCAGTTTTACCGCGAATCCGAGATCGTTTCCCTGCTGCTGCGCGCCACCACTTGGGTGCCCGATCTCGCTTTGGGCTATATGGCTGCGTCCTGGGAGACGGCATGGTTTCCCAAGCCGGTTGACGGAATTGGCGATCAATCCCTGGCGCTGGCGGTCGATCTCGCAACGCGGGCGCATGCCGTGCATGCCAGCATCCGGCCGGCCGCACTGCTGCCGGCGGAAGCCAATGCCCACGACCCCTTCGTCATGGCGCTGCGCCGGATTGAATTCGAGAGCAGCCGCCTGCTGCAGGCGCAGATCATTCTGCTGAAGGGACCGGACCTCGTGCCATTCCGAGACGCCGTCAGCTCCGCCCTTGAAGCGCGGCATGCCGAGGTTCGCAAATTGTGGGACGAAGCGCTCGAAGGCGTGGGCATCGCCGCCCCGCGAAGGGAATGATGAGAAGCCTTGATGCAGATCAAGGGGCCGCGGTGATCCCTCGCCAACATCTCGTCCATTGCCGCCCTTGATCACTGCTGACTGGAGTCCCGATCATGAGGGCCGTTTCCGTCGAAGAAGCTGTTGCGATGATCCCGGCTGGCGCGAGCATCATGGTCGGCGGGTTCATGGGGGTCGGAACACCGGAGCGACTGCTGGACGAAGTGGTTCGGCAGCAAAAGAACGGTCTCTCGGTGATCTGCAATGACGCAGGCGTCCCCGGCAAGGGCGTCGGCAAGCTGTTCGATGCGACTCTGGTCTCGCGCCTGACCGCAAGCCATATCGGCCTCAATCCGAAGGCGCAGCAGCAGATGCTGGCCAACCAGATCAACGTCGACCTTATTCCCCAGGGTACCCTGGTCGAGCGCATTCGCGCCGGCGGATGCGGTCTCGGCGGCGTGCTCACGCCGACCGGCGTCGGCACGTCCGTGGCAGACGGCAAGCGGCAGATCGAGGTGGACGGCAAGCCGTTCCTGCTCGAGACCGCGCTGCGGGCTCAGTTCGCGCTGGTTCACGCCTTTCTCGCCGACTACCTCGGCAACCTCTCCTACGCGCTGACCGCACGCAACTTCAATCCGGTTATGGCGATGGCAGCCGACACGGTGATCGTTACGGCGGAGCATATCGTGCCCGTTGGCGTCATCGCGCCCGACCACGTCGTGACGCCGGCGCCGCTCGTCGATTACCTCATTACGAACCCGAACGGGTGAAACATGGATGCACAGGAGATCATCGCCCGACGCGTCGCGCAGGAGCTCCATACCGACGACCTCGTCAATCTGGGGATCGGCATTCCGACGCTGGTCGCCAACTACGTTCCGGCTGGACTGAACGTGTTCTTTCAGTCGGAAAACGGATTGATCGGCACCGGGCCGATCCCGGAGCAAGGCATGGCGCACCCGATGTTGACGGACGCCGGCGGCCGCCCGATCAGCGCGCTGCCGGGCGCCTCTACCTTCGACAGCGCGATGTCGTTCGGATTGATCCGCGGCGGCCACGTCGATGTCACTGTCCTCGGCGGTCTCCAGGTTGATGCGCGCGGGCATCTCGCCAACTGGATGATCCCCGGCAAGATGGTGCCGGGCATGGGCGGGGCGATGGATCTTGTCAGCGGCGCCAAGCGGGTGATCGTCGCCATGCAGCACGCAGCCAAGGGCAAGTCGAAGATCGTCGCCAAGTGCAACCTGCCTCTGACCTCGGCGCGGCCGGTGCACCTGGTCGTGACCGAGATGGCGGTGATCGCGTTCCCCGACGGCAAAGCGACCCTGCTGGAGACCGCACCTGGCGTCAGCGTCGGCGAGGTCATGGCGGTGACGGAAGCCGAGCTCGTCGTTCCCGACGCAGTTCCGGAAATGAATATCTGACAAGGTAGCGAACACATGCGGATATTCAGCGACTTCAACGAGATCAAATCCGCCGTCGGCACCGAGATCGGCGTCAGCGACTGGGTCGAAATAACGCAGGATCGCATCAACCGCTTTGCGGAGGCGACCTGCGATGAGCAATGGATTCACGTCGACCAGGAGCGCGCCAAGAAGGAGTTGCCCGGCGGCACCACCATCGCCCACGGCCTGTTGTCGCTCGCGCTGGCCCCGATGTTCGTCCGCTCGGTGATGGGCCTGAAGGGCTTGCGCAACACCCTGAACTATGGTGCGGACCGGATAAGGTATCTGGCGCCGGTGCCGGCGGGCTCGAGGCTGCGCGGCCGCCTCACCGTCGCCGAAGCGGAGGACGTACCGCCCGACGGCTTGCGTGTGAACTACCATCTTGTGATCGAGATCGAAGGCGGCAAGCGCCCTGCCTGCGTCGCCGAGCTGATCGCCCTGCACTATCGCTGAGCGGCGCGCCGTGGCGCGCCGATCCCGTTCAGTCGATGATGTGATAGCCGCCGTCTACATAGAGAACGCTGCCGGTGATGAGCTTGGCGCCGTCGAGCGCGAGGAATGCCGTAGCGTTGCCGACGTCGTCGATGCTGACCAGGCTGCGCGCCGGCGCCTTCGATTGCGCCTTGTCCATCAGCTCGTCGAATTCGGGGATGCCTGATGCCGCGCGCGTGGCGAGCGGCCCGGGCGAGATGGCATGCACACGGATGCCCTTCGGGCCCAGCTCTGCGGCAATGTAGCGGACGGCGGCTTCAAGCGCCGCCTTCGCCACGCCCATCACGTTGTAGTTCTCCACCACCATCTGGCTGCCGTAATAGGTCATGGTGAACATCGTTCCACCATTCTTCATCAGCGGCTCGGCCAGATGCGCCATCCGCATGAACGACCAGCAGGAGACCTCCATGGTCTTCTGGAAGCCGTCGCGGCCGACGTCCACCACCCGTCCGTGCAGCGCTTCCTTCGGCGAGAAGGCGATCGCGTGCAGCAGGAAATCGAGCTGCCCCCATTCCTTCGCGATCCGCTCGAACACCTGCTCGGTCTGCCCTTCCACCATGACATCCAGCGGCATGAAGATCGGCTGCTTCCAGCGCCTGCGCCAGCGGCTCGACGTGCTTCCTGGCACGGTCGTTCAAATATGTAACTGCGAGATCGGCGCCGAGCGCGCGAAACGCCTTTGCGCATCCCCAGGCGATGGATTGGTCGTTGGCGATGCCGACGATGAGGCCTTTTTTCCCCTTCAGGGCAACCTTGGTATCCGGAAATACGGGAATCATGACACCCTCTCTTGTCTGGGGCTGGTCGATGGCCTGTTCAACAGCAGCGACAGCGTGTGCTGCGCGATCATCAGTTCCTCGTCGGTCGGCACGACGTAGACCGGGATCAGACTGTCGGAGCGCGATATCAGCCGCGAGTGGCGGGAATTCTCGGCAGGATCGAGCGTGACGCCGAGCCATCCGAGCTGCTCGACGACGCGCGCGCGAATGCTCGCCGAGTTTTCGCCAATGCCGGCCGTGAAGACGAACGCGTCCAGGCCCTGCAATGCGGCCGCAAGCATGCCGGCATTGAGGCCGATCCGATAGACGAAATACTCGATCGCCAGCTTCGCGTTGGCGTCTGCGCTGGCCTCGAGTTCACGCATATCGTTGCTGACGCCGGAGAGCCCCTTCAAGCCGCAGTCGCGATAGAGGAAATTCTGCACGTTCGACGCCGACATTCCCTTCTCGGAGATGAGATAGAGCACGACCCCGGGATCGAGTTGACCCGGGCGCGTTCCCATCGGGAGCCCGTCGAGCGCGGTGAAGCCCATGGTGCTCTCGACGCTCCGCCCTTCCTTCAGCGCGCACATCGAGGCGCCGCTGCCGAGATGAGCGACGATGACCCGGCGTTTGGCGATATCGGGCGCGATCTGCGGCAGGGTTTTCGAGATATATTCGTAAGACAGCCCGTGAAATCCGTAGCGCCGCACGCCCTCGGCATGAAGCTGACGCGGGATCGCGTAATGGTCGGCGACCGCGCTGTGCGTGCGGTGAAACGCGGTGTCGAAGCAGGCGACCTGCGGCAACGTCGGAAAATTCGCGAGGATCGAGCGGATCGGCGCCAGATTATGCGGCTGATGCAGCGGTGCCAGCGCGACAAAGCGCTCCAGGCGCGCCACGACGCCATGATCGATCAGAACTGGACGGTCATAGTCCGGCCCGCCATGCACGACGCGGTGCCCGACAGCGATCGGTTGGATGCGAAGCTCGTCCCGCAACCAGGCGCCCGCGATATCCATCGCGGCCGGAACGTCCGTGACCGCTTCGATCGGATAGGCGCGGTCGGCCATCGGATCGCCGTTCGCGCCACTCGCCCGCAATCGCGGACGGCTGCCAATGCCATCCATCTGGCCCTTGATCTGCCGTCGCAGCTTGCCTTCTCCCTCGATCGAAAAGACCTGGAACTTGACGCTGGAGGAGCCTGCATTGACGACAAGGATGGTATCCATGGCGTTCACGCCGCAACGGTTGGAGCATGTTGGCGCCGTGCGTTTGCATAGAGCGCCGCCACCGCGCAGGACGCCATCCGCGCGCGCGGCGAGTCCGCACGCGACGTCAGGACGACCGGCACCCGGGCGCCGAGCACGATGCCCGCGCTATCGGCCTTGGCGAAGTAGGCGAGA
This sequence comes from uncultured Alphaproteobacteria bacterium, assembly GCA_963778925.1. Taxonomy (GTDB): domain Bacteria; phylum Pseudomonadota; class Alphaproteobacteria; order Rhizobiales; family Xanthobacteraceae; genus Bradyrhizobium. The sequence continues at coordinate 440,562 of CAVZWE010000024.1, forward strand.
TTCTTCGCCAGCATGTTGCCGGACTCGAGGTCAGGAACGACCAGGATCTGCGCCCGGCCGGCGACTTCGGACTTGATCCCCTTGATCCGCGCCGCCTCGATGTCGATGGCGTTGTCGAACGCCAGCGGCCCGTCGAGCAGCCCGCCGGTGATCTGGCCGCGATCGGCCATCTTGCAGAGCGCGGCCGCCTCGATCGTCGATGGAATCTTGGAGGTGACGGTCTCGACCGCCGACAGGATCGCTACCCGCGGCAATTTGCCGAAGCCGACTTGGGTGTAGAGATCGATGGCATTCTGGATGATGTCACGCTTGGCGTCGAGATCGGGAAAGATGTTGATGGCAGCATCCGTCACGAACAGGGTCTCGGCATAGGCCGGAACATCCATCACGAACACATGGCTGATGCGCCGGTCGGTACGCAGGCCACCCACCTTCGCCGTGACGGCGCGCATCAGCTCGTCGGTGTGCAGGCTGCCTTTCATCAGCATTTCGCCCTTGGCAGCGTGGATCAGCTCCACGCCCTTGGCGGCCGCTTCCTCACTGTGCGCGGCATCGACGATTTCGAAGCCGGAGATGTCGAGACCGTGACTTGGCGGCCGTATCCCTGATCTTCCTTTCGGGCCCGACCAGGATCGGCCGGATGATGCCGGCTTGTGCACTCTCGACAGCGCCGCGCAGCGAGGTTTCGTCGCAGGGGTGCACGACGATGGTCGGTGCCGGCGGCACGGCCTTGGCCGCCGCGATCAAGCGGTCGTACTTGCTGGGAGACTGCGTCTGCGTCGCGTCGGCTGACATGATGTCACTCCCAATCTTTCCAACCTGCCGTTACGACGCCTTCGCCTTGGGATCGAAAGGGGCAACGTTGCCTTCCCTCTCTGACCCTTCCGTGGCATCGACACCGAACAACGCGGCGACGCGCTGCAATCGGCTCGCGCGCTCACCCGTGATTTCCTCGCTGGCGGACAGCACCTCACGCATCGCCGCGAAGGCCGCACGGCGCTGATTGACGTCGTCCGGCAGCAGCTTCGGAATCGCGGCCAAGGCCCCTTCCTGATCGAGAAGCAGCATGAAGAACTGTTCGCGCACCAGCATCTTGAACTCGGGCAGCGTCAACCGCGGTCCGCTGTAGTCGCGGCGGATCTGGCGCAGCGCCTCGATGCTGCGCTCGTCGACCATTCCGCGCGCCGACCCGACGTAGAGCAGGCTGCGAATCGCCGCCTCGCGAAGACCACCTTCGCCGATCCTGGATTTCAGTTCCGCGATCCGCTTCTCGAGCATGGCACGGTGCTCCGCCGACATCTCGCGCCGGCGCGACGGCTCGGACTTCGGATCGATTCCGACCGCCGCCTGCAGCGCCGGCGAGCCGTAGACGTTGAGGAAGATCGCTTCGCTCAGCGCCTCCTGCGAGTCGCGCCAGCTATCCAGCGCATGGACGATCTGCTTGGAGACCTGCTCCTGGAACGCCAGGAAGGGATTGTCCTTTGCAGCCGGTTTGCGGTTTTCCTCGATCTCCTCGGCAGCCGACTTCAGCTTGGTCATCACCGGATTTTGGCTGCTGAAGGCCTCATACTGCAGCCGCAGCGGATGCAGATTGCGCATCATTTCCGCCATCTGCGGCGTCACCATGCCCTTGATCCAGGGCTGGAGGAATTTCTGATAGGCGGCGAGATTGATCTCGGAGACGCGCTTGGCGGCGGCGAAACGCCGCTCGTCCTCGGGCGAATTGCCGCCCATGGCGCGGATGTCGTCGAGCGTCCGCGCCTCGCAGCGCATCACCCACTGGCCGACGACGAGATCGGCACTCGTGGTCTCCTCGCCCTTGGCCTCGAAGGTTGCCTCATAGAGCCCCGGCGGCAACACGTCGATCAGATCGATATTGCTGGAGAATTCCGCGTGCTCCTTCTTGGCGACGCCGCCGGACACGAAGATGCCGAGATGACCGATGCTTTCGATGAACCGTGTAGACGATCGTCTGCCCGTAGGCTCTGATCTCATCGACATCGGCATAGCAATCGAGGATCCAGTCCAGCGCCTGTTGCGGCGGGGTGACGTTGTCGCCCTCGGAGCAGAACACCACGATCGGCGATCTGATGTTGCGCAAGTCGACCTTCTGGCCGTCGGACATCTCGATGTTGCCGGCGGCGAGGTTGTTGCCGACGAAGAGTTCATCGACGATGAACTGGATCTCCTCGGCGTTCAGATTGACGTGTCCGCCCCACCAGCGCTCGAATTCGAGGTAGCGATCGGCCTCGGTATCGACCTTGGAATAGACGTTGTACTGCTTGGTCCACAGCGTATTCGACGGATTCTGGTTCTCGAAATTCTGCACCAGCCAGGCGCCGTCGAACTTGCCGGCGCCGAGATCGCTGGTCAGCGCGGTCAGCCAGCTTCCGCCCAGCAGGCCGCCCGAATAGCGCATCGGGTTTTTGCCGTGCACGCCCGCCCAATAGGCAAGCGGCGCGCCGGCGATGATGAGCGGCCCGAACAGCTCCGGCCGCAGCGACGCCAGGATCATGACGGCCCAGCCGGCCTGACAATTGCCGATCACGCAGGGCTTGCCGTCGGCTTCCGGATGGCGGCTGATGACTTTTTCGATGAAGATGGCCTCGGCGCGCGCGATGCGCTCGATGGTCTGTCCCGGCATCGGTTCCGGCAGGAAGCCGATGAAATAGCAGGGGTGCCCCGCTTTCATCGCGACGCCGATTTCGCTGTCCGCCTTGAACCCGCCGATACCCGGACCGTGCCCGGCGCGCGGATCGACCACGATGAACGGCCGCCGCTGGAGATCGATTTCGACGCCCTTGGGCGGAATGATGCGCACCAGCGCGTAATTGACCGGCTCGTCCAGCTTGCGGCCGTCGATGATCAATTCGGCGGCATATTGCAGGACATGCGGCGCGGTTTGCGCGACGTGTTCCCGATACTGGTCGCCGCGCCGGCGCATGACGTCCAGGAACAGCACGCTCCGCTGTCCCGCATCGACCATATATTCGACGGCCGAGGCGACAAGCCCGGACATCGGGCCACCTGGCAACGTTACGTTTTCCATCGACATGTTCGTACCTCATTCTCGCTCGAATTCATTCAAGGAGCTTCGCGGTCGCCGACGTTGATTTAGGTCAACGCTCGACGATCCCTTCCAACGCCGGGTCCGGCGCTATCGGTTCGGATCCAGGCCACCATCAACTCCCAGGCCACCGACAAAATGATCGGCCCGATGAAAAGACCGATGATCCCGTGCGCGAGCGTTCCCCCGATCACCCCGATCAGGATGACGAGTGCCGGCGTGGTCAGGCCGCGGCCCATGACCAGCGGCTTCAATATGTTGTCGAGCACGGAGACGATCACAAGGAACACCGTCAGCAGCAGCGCGGTTGCAAAGTCCTTGTCGGTCCAGATCCAGATGATGACCGGGAGGATCACGATTGCTCCGCCGATCTGCACGATGGACAGCAGCAGGACTACGAATGCCAGCAGTCCCGCGCTCGCAATGCCGGCCAGCTTGAACCCGATACCGGCCAGCAAGGATTGGATGATGGCCACGCCGATGACGCCCTGGGATACCGCGCGGATGGTGGCGCCCGCCAGTTCCAGAAAATGCTCGCTCTGCTCGGGCACGATCCGCGCCAGGAAACCGCGACCGGCCGCCACGAGCTGTGGCCCATACGGAAAGAGCACGCCGGCCACCGCCACGGAAACGAGGAACTTGATCGTTCCCAAGCCAGCATTGCCGGCCAGACCAAGCAAGGTCGTTGCGACGGGCTTCAGATGCGGGGCAATTTCGCGCAGAACCGAACGGAGATTGGTTGAGGCCTGATCCCAGAATTCATAGAGCTTCGGCCCGACCAGCGGCCAACTCTTGATGGCCTGAGGTGGCGAGGGAACCACCACCTCACCCGCGGTCAACTGTTCCGCAATGTCCTTGATTCCGTCCACTGCGCCCAAGCCGATCCAGGTGGCCGGTCCGATGACGATGGCGAGACTGATTACGGTGAGGATTGTCGCCGCAAGCTTCGGCCGCCCGCCCAACAATTTGGAAAGCCGCTGAAAGGCCGGATTGAGCGCGACGGCGAGGACAACACTCCAGGCCAGGATCGGTACAAACGGGCGGATCAGGACCAGCGTCCAGAAGATCAGGAGCGCGAGCAATCCGAGCCGGATCAAAAGCTGGACAATGTCATCTCCGGAGAGGAGCTGACGAAGTGTTCTCACGGTTCATCCATGGCCACGCATGCTGCGGCGAGAGCGTAGCCGCCGTTTTCGCGCGGCGATCTTGATCCAGATCAAGCGAAACGCAACTGGCTGGAGGCTTCATCAACCGAGAGCGGGTAAGATCGATTGCCTGGCCCACCCGCGAGAGAGCCCCATGTCGGACAGCGCCAACTACAGCGCGCGGGAATGCTTGCGCGACGGCAGCCCGGTCGAAATCCGGGCTCTTCGGCCGGAGGACGAGGCCGCCATGCTCGCTGCGTTGGAACAAACCAGCCCGCAATCGCTGCAGCGCCGCTTCTTCGTGATGAAGCGCCATTTCTCCGACAAGGAGCGCGCTTTCTTCATGGACGTCGACTTCAGCAATCATGTCGCGCTGGTTGTGCTCGCCGAGGAGGCAGGCCAACACGTCATCGTCGGCGGCGGTCGATACATCGTCTTCGAGCCCGGGCGCGCAGAGATGGCATTCGTCGTCATCGATGCCTGGCAGGGACGAGGCATCGGCTCCATCCTGATGCGTCACCTCGTCAAGATCGCCGGCAATGCGGGATTGCATGAGCTCACGGCAGAAGTTCTGCCGGAGAACACAGCAATGCTGAATGTGTTCGGCAAGTTCGGCTTCAGGCGCGCCGCGCGCCGCGACCCGCAGACGGTCCATCTGGTGCTGAACCTCGGGCAGGATCGCCAGTGATTGCCGCATGTCCTTTGGTCGGCGACTGATCCGGAGGCTCGCGAGCCCGACACATCTGTCAGACGTGTATCCTTCAACAATAGGGCCGGCATTTCTGCCGGCCCATTGAGAACATGAAACAGGAAGGGGTCAGTATTTCGCTATGACAGGGCTGCTACCCCAGCCGAAGCGGTAGTTGAATCGCAAGGTGACCATATCCACGTCCTGGCCGACGCGGCTGTTGAGGAAGCCGACAAGACGCGGATCGGTAGCCGTGAACGAATTGTTCGCATGGCCCATAAACAGGTGGTCGTATTCGATACCGACGGACCAATTCGGTGTGAAGCCATACTCCCAACCAACACCCACGGTGCCACCCCAGCGGGTCGCGCTTGACGCGGCCAGTTCAGCGCCGGTGGCGCTATCGAGGATGCTAAAGCGGTTGTCTGTTACCGCCGCGCCGCCCTTGAAGTACAACAGCGAGGCGTTCCATGCATAACCGATCTGGCCAGTGAAAAGGCCCATGCCACTGGTTTTGGTGCGAGTAGAGAACGCAGCATTGAAGAGGCTGAGGCGCTGGTTGCTGAGATCCGCCCAATCGCCCTGAGCTTCCAGGCCAAACACCCACTGGCTGGCTTGCCAGCGATAACCGAGCTGGCCGCCGATGACGCCTCCGGATCGACTGCCGCAGCCCTGAGCGACGGCTACGCCAGCCCCGTTAAGGAAATCCACACAGCTGTGGCTTTCACCCCAGCCGCCGTTGCCGCCGATGTAGAAGCCGGTCCAATTGTAAATCGGAATTATCACTGGCGGTGGTGCCGCCTTCACAGCCATATCAGCAGCCACCGCGGGTCCCGCGATGCCCAACGCCGCCGCCAGACCAACCGTCATCAGAAAGAGCTTTTTCATCGTGTTTTCTCCATGCCAGCCGTTTCTGAATGGTCCCAAACGGCAGTTGTTTTATGTTGCAATGCAACCGATTCCGACTTCCACCCGAAACCTACTGGCAGGAGCTCCAATCCCCCGTGCCAAAATGGCAACACTCAAGACATTTCGAAATTGACGCGCGAGCCCACTCTTCCAGGAGGGCTCGATTGTGGCGAGTTCCAGCAGGGCTCGATTGCGACGAGCGGCGTCGACGCGTGGCGCCCCCAGATCGCTTGCTTGTGGCAAGGCAACATCGAGAACGGCTTTAGCCAACTGTCTTGGGCTTGGTCGTCTGAATGAAAGAGACGCTTGCTTCCAAGATCCGGTTGTCGTTATCGGCAATGAGCAGCCGCAATTCCGGCTGCTACTTTTCCGTTTCTGTCTTGTCGGCTTGATTCGCGATCTCCCTGCCGTCACCTTCCTCGAGCCAGGAAGGGATATCGCTCGAGGGGATCAACCGTCTCGGCAGAAATGGATTGATCGTGCCCGCATAGACGACCAATCCCTCATCGAATTTGGTTCGTGCGAAGGCCTTCGCTTCCGCTTCGCTCTGAAACGTTCTGGTCTCGCGGGGACTTCGCCTCTTCGGCAAGGTCCCGCGCTTGTGCACCTCAAAAGTAACGTACCACGTGTCCGCCATCTGTCCCCGTCCGACTGAGCGGACATCTGCCGTTGTGGCGACAAATGTCCGTTGCCGATTCTGCGGGCGCGTCTTGGTTGCGGTGCGCCCTGTACGCCTTTCCTCACGGCGCTAGGTACGCCCCGTGCGGCCTGAGCTCAGACTTTGGAGTTTCACTCCTGTCAGAAACTCCGGGTGTCGATAGATTTTCAAATACGGCGCCGCTCAGAGGTGCTTATGTTGATCCGCGTCAACGGTCAGCGTCGCTGACATTCCGAGGGAACGATCAGCACCATGAATGCCACGATCATCGATGGATGACGGCAAGGCACTAAGCATCGATCGCAGCTATGCACGTAGTTGGGCGCAAGGTAGGAGGAGATCGGAAACGCTCACCACACTTGATAGCCAAACCAGCCATACCGCGGTGGCCGCGCCACCAGGCGGATACGCGGCGCGGCGTGCTTCCTTGCAATTTTGCCTTGACGTTGCGGCTTCGGTTCGAGCTTCTCTGGCTGACGCGGCTGGAGGCGTTCGACGTCAGCTGGTTGCAACTGAGCAAATGCCTCGCGCGCCCGCGTCTCCGCAGAGCCGGCGCTTGCCGGGGCCGCGGAACCGGCCTCGGTGTTCGCAATCTGCGCTGGAGTGATCGTGGGCTGGCTGGTGTCGAGAACAATGCGCTCCGGCCATTTCCGATCGGAATGAATGCGGATGACTACCGAAGAACCAAGTCCGGCGGGTGCAGCCGGCAACTTCGGAAGACACGCATCCGCGACAAAGAGCAGCGCGAGCAACACTCCGCCAACATAGAACAGATATCGCGCGACGGGCATTGGTCGCTCCATCGCCCCCGCAGAGTTCCACCTGGCAGGCAGACAAATGATGGTCGCCTGCCAAGCGACCTTACACAAGCAAGTCCTGCGTCGGCATGTTGATTGAGTTTCGGCTTGGGCATTGTTGAGCCAGATCAAGGGAATTCATCATTGTCGGCAACGTTGGCATGAAGTCGCGCTGCTTGGTCGGTCACCGTGTCATGTCCATTGGGACAATGGCCAAGAGGGCAATAGGCCCGAGAGCGGAACATGTCGTAGGTTTAATATTAATAATAAATCGACCCTGGGCAGGGATAGCGATGATCAGTCAGTTCGAACTTAGTTCGCGGGCTGCGCTGTGCAAGCAGCTTGCAACGCAGGATCCGGCTAACCGAGCCATCTGGATGGCTGAGGCGGAAAGCTGGTCGCGGCTGTCGGAAGAAAAACCTTACGGCGAAACGAGATCAAAGCTTGGCTTCGTCATTTTGGCGAGTTTTGCATCCGCCATCGGCAAAACGCCTGCGAAATCGAATCATCGGACCGCCGCTGCTGATCTCGACTAGGCCCCCCGACGCCCTTCGAATTGGCTCGGTAAGCGCCCGTGCCGGACAGGCTTCCTCTTGCACCGACTGGTGCTACCGAAGCGGCTCCCGAGAGCCTGACTCAAGAACTGATCAGTATTGGTCGCACACGACTAGCCGACGAGCAGCAACCAGGCCGCGGCGGAGCAAAGGCCTAAGAGCCACACGACGGCAATGACGAACAACAAATCTTCTCGAGTCATAAGACGTCCGGCCTGAGAGTCGGTTCACCGACGCGGTTGGGCCGCATGCGTAACAATCGCGGGCATCTCCGTCTTGTGATGATCGGCCAAAGATTTGGGGTATCTCGCCGCCCCCGTTGCCGGGCAGCCGGAATAGCCTCTGCTCAGGTTGGTTCAGGCTGGCCGGAGCGAAACCGTCGGGGTGTCATGCCGGTCCATCGCTTGAACGCATGTGTCAGCGAGGAGACCTCGCGATAGCCAAGCAGCCACGCGACCTCGGAAACAGGCAGCGTCTCATCGTCGAGATAGCGCTTGGCAAGTGCGGCCCGCAGCTGGTCCAGGATTTCCGCGAAGGACGTCCCCTCCTCGCCGAGCTTGCGCGACAGGGTTCGGGAGCTCAATCCGATCCGCCGCGCAACTTCCGATGCGACGGCTCCGCCGTGCGGTAGTAGCTTCGGTACAATTTCCTCCACCTTCGAGCGGACCGTGGCGCGCTCTCGCGGCTTGCGCGCAAGCGCCTCCTCGGCGTAGCGCCGCAACAGGTCGTTGAGGTAGTCGTCGCGTCCCACGACCGGAAGCGATGCAACCGGCGCTGGAAAGCAGATCGCGTCCACATCGGCACCAAACTCGACATCCCTGCCGAAGAATGTTCTGAATTCCGCGGGCGTTCGGCTTCGGACATGTCTCATCTTGAGCCGCGACGGGGCCAGACGGCCGTCCGTCACCTGCCGGCAAATGCGAACCAGCGTCACCATCCAGAACTCGATTTGGTGCCGATCGGCATGGCGATCGACGTTGACGTAATCAAGCGCGATCGTCGCGGTTCGATCCTGCAGAGCGAAGCGCAGGCGAACGCCTTCGTTCATGATCTGGCTGTACCGCTCGGCGTTTCGAAGCGCATCTGCAAGATGCTCCGACGACGCGATCACGTAGTAGACCAGACCGATCTCGCGGAGATCGAAGCTGCGCGCCAGGCGAAAGCCCAGCACCTCGTCCTGCAGCTCCTCGGCGGCCAGTTGAAGGAGCTTGATTTGGGTCTGGACTTCCAGCCTGATGGCGGGATCGCGAGCTTGCTCCGGCGTCACCCCCGCCTTCGACAGGACGATGGAGGGATCCTTACCCATCTCGCGCAACCGCGCGCACGCCAGTCGGGCAATCCCGCCTGTCGCGCTCGGTATCGAACCAAGGCCCTTTGATCTCGCCAGCCCCATCGCCAAAGCGTCCTGGTCGTTACCGGGCGTGCGGCGCCGAAAGCCAAATGACTGGCGTGCCGTCGCAAGACGTCGGCGCTCAATGACAGACGCATGCGGCGCGCGGCCGACCCTCAATGATCGCGGGCTCCTCCGCCGGTATTGATATGGATCAAGCAGAACCGGGCAGGACGCGGACACGAAGCGCGGCGCCAATCGGGCGGCCAGCGAAGAGGTGTTCGCGTACCCGCTGCTTTTTCCCAGACCTTTGATCTAAAGCAAACCTGCCACCGCCGGGCTGAGTTGGTGTCATCGCGCTGAAGTTCATTTATGGAGAACACCCATGAAGACGATAAGTCTAAAGAAGTTTGCCGTTGCGACCTCCGCTTTCGCTTGCGCGGCCCTGTTTTCCTTTGGCTGGTCCGAGCAAGGTGGAATATCGCTGTCGGTCGGCAAGGCGCAGGCGGCGACGCGGTTAGTAGTCCGGCCCTACTATCATGGTCACTACTACACGAGCGAGGGTCTCCCCTGGTACGCCGTGCGTGCATATTACTTAGGTGGGCCCTGGACCTATGGCTACGCCGACTGGGCTGACTATGCGAGCCGCAACGGCATTGTTTGTGAGCCTGGAACATTGGTGAAGGGCGGAGATGGCATCCTGTATGTATGCCAATAAAGGCTCGGAATGACACGGTGGGCGGCACCTATTAGGCCGCTCATCGCTCCAAGCTACGCCCTCGGGCCGGCAGGCATGGCCCCGCGCCCCAGCTGGTTGCGTCATTCGATGCAACTGGCTGCCGCGGCCTGTTGAAAAAGATCTTTCCGCCGCGCTCGAAACGGGCCCACCACCCATAAGACTGCGAGGAGGATATCATGACTTATGTGCTGATCGTCGTCAGCTGGCTCGGCCTTGCCAATGGCGCGGTGATAGCGACCCAAGAATTTGCGAGCGCAGAGCGTTGCGAAGCAGCCCGGCTGGCACTGATCGAGTACGCCAAGGCCCGTAGCGTTGACGAGACGCTCAGGCCCCTATGCATGCAGAAGTGAAGAGACGATTGGGCCGGCTGACGTCCTGGAAAGCCCCGTCGGGGCTCCGCGGTCGTCGGAAGGCCTTGCACAATATCTGCTTACCGTCCAAGGCGAGGTATCGATGTCGGATGATCCCAAGGATGTGATTGAGGCCGCCATTCGCTCCGCCTTTGTCAGTTACCCAAAGGACGACGATCCGGATTGGAGAAGTCCCCACTGGATCAGGTCGGAGGAATGCGCGCATTTGGCTATGGCCGTAATCCTGGAACTGCAGGCCAGGGGTTTCCAAATTGTAAAAACACCAACCTGACGCTGTCGGGTTAGCTATGAAACCCGGGGGCTGCTGCGCATCGTATAAATCAAGCAACGGCACGATTGACGCTGCAGTCAGGACGCAGAACGGCTGAACATTGTGCTTCGTGGCGATCTAAGTAACTCGCTTCACTGCCGAGCTGTGGCGCGCTGAAGTCCGGCCATGACAGCCTGAGACGAATTCGTTGCACACCAAGACTTCACGCACGCGACGTTGCGTCGCATACAGGTTTGCGCGCCCAACGATGAACATAATTGCTTTTGTGAGTGTTGCCATGATGGCACGGGGGCCCAGAGTTCATTTCCCTAGAATTTCAAGCAGAGCTGGAAATGGGGCCCAGTTTCAACAGCCTCACTCCTTGGGCTTGGCCACCAGCTCCAGGGGAGATGTGCGTTGCGCTCTGTTATTGGCATCGGTGTGTGGGCACTCGCGTTTGGATTGACTATGGTTCCCGCGCCAGCCAGATCCGCCGATACTATTCGCGACCAACAGCGAGCTCCGCTACCGGTCGAAGCCTCCGGGTTGCAAGGTGACGAAGCAGGCAAGTTGCAAGCCGACCAGGATTTCTCCTACCTTCTAACTCCGTTTAAACTGGCTTCTCAGCCCAATCTGCAGCAGTCGGTGTTCGTTTTTGGAGGTCTCACAAATTCGGGAAATCTCGGCAGCACATTCGTATACGGCGCCGGTGCGCCGGAGGCGAAATTCTACGACAACTATATCGTGGGCGGCGCCTATCAGCGGGACCTCCTTCAATTTAACAGCGGCATCCTTGTTGGCGCGGAACTCGGACTTGCCGATCGGTTCGGTCACTACAAGATTTGCTGTGATACTATCGTTTTTTCCAACAACCTGGTGCACTCGGCGGAGCTGTGGGGCGGTGTCGCCTTTCGGCACCAGGGCATCGCCTTGTTCGATGCGGTCCGAATTTCACCAGGCTTGGTGTTCGGACTGAGCGCCATCTCAAATCCCATAGGCCAAGAGGCTGAGCATCAAATCGTCCATCAAGGCAGCGCCAAAGTTCTGTTTTACTTGGGCTTTGACCTTGCGTTCGCCTTGGCCAATTCTCCCAACACCGAACTGGTGTTTCGCATTCAGCATCGCTCCGGTGGCTATGGAACCCTTGGTGCCATGAAAGAAGGAAACAACGCGAATGTAGTAGGCATACGGCAGCGTTTCTGAGGCTCGAAGGTGATGATTTCAGCTATTCCATTCGCAGCATTGCTTTGGGTGCAGCAGGCGAACGCCCGATCATGATTGAGCGTACCTGCAAACCGCCTCAAATAGTGGCACGAACCCGGCTCTCACTTTGCGTGGCGCTCGGAACAATCGCGACCGCCTTGGGTATGGCAGATGCGAGAGCGCAGGATGCTGAGCCGCGATCGTATTCGAATGCGCCTGTCGGAACGAATTTCCTGCTCGCGGGCTACGTCTACTCCCAAGGCAAGATCGCATTCGATCCCGACGCAGCGATCGCCGACGCCACATTCCACTCCAATAGCAGCGTGCTGGCCTATGTTCGGTCATTCGATCTCGGTGGCCAGTCGGCCAAGTTCGACGTGATCGTGCCGGAATCGTCGTTCGCCGCGCATGGGCTCCTGAACGGCCAGCCGCGCGAGCGCGAGATGGCGGGCCTGGGCGATCCGCGATTTCGCGTCTCGGTCAATTTGTTTGGGGCACCCGCGCTTTCGGCGAAGGAATTCGCCAGTTACCGGCAGGATCTCATCGTTGGGATGAGCCTGCAGGTCTCCGCGCCGCTCGGGCAATACGACAACACCAAGCTGCTCAACCTCGGCGGCAATCGCTGGTCGTTCCGACCCGAACTCGGGATCTCAAAGGCCTGGGGTCCATGGACAGTCGAGCTCACCCCCAGCGTGACATTCTTCAGCGACAATACCGAGTTCTTCGGCGGCAATACTTTCTCACAGGCGCCGATCTATGCCGTGCAGGGACATGTCATCTACACTTTCCAGTCCGGCATATGGATGGCGCTGGACGGCCTTTATTTCGCGGGCGGCCGCACCGCCCTCAACGGCGTAAAGAGTGAAAACGAGCAGGCGATCACCCGGGCCGGCCTCACTCTCGCTCTGCCGATCGACCGGCAAAACTCTCTCAAGCTCTCTGCCAGCACAGGCATCACCACCCGCACCGGAAGCGAACTGACCGCTGTGGGCATCGCGTGGCAGTATCGTTGGGCCGGTGACAACTAAGGTGCCGCGTTTGAACGCTGCCCGTCGGTACCACGACCACCATAGATGCCCGGAAGAACGATGTGTTTGCCCGACTGATGAACGAGAAGCTCGACAACGCGGACACCAATGCCCGCAAGGGCTACATCCGTTCGATCAGGACGCAGAATGCAGGCGCACGTTCTCGAACGCTGCGAGCCGAGAAGGTGCGGACAGCCATCGCCGGATTGCAGGCGCACGAAAGCGATCCAGCCGCTCGAATGCCGGTTGCGTCGCAATCTAAAATGTCCCGATTATTTACTTGAGTTGGGCAGAACCGCCGTCGCTTCAAGTTCGATCTTTGCGGGGGTATCGAGAAGATCGTTGACAAAGATCATGCTCATTGCCGGGTAGTGGTTTCCCATCAGCGATTTCCATATGCGTCCCAATTCGCGCCTGTTGGCGAGGTAGGCCGGTTTGTCGATACAGAACGCGGTAATCCTGCAGATATGAGTTGGCTCGCCACCTGCCTGATCGAGTATGGCAAGGATATTTTTTAGCGCTTGCTCAAATTGCGGAACAAGGTTTTCGCTTTGGAAATGCTGCTCTGCGTCCCATCCGACCTGACCGGCAATGAATACGATTTGGCCTGCTGGAACGCTGATTCCGTTCGCATAGCCGACCGGCGGCCGCCAGCCAGGTGGATGAAGATTCTGCGAGAGCATTAGAAACCTCCGTTGGGTCGATAAAGCAGTATCCAATATCGCTTTGGCACCTGACGACGGTCCACATCGCGGCGGGCGACGCATAAAAGGGGAACCACGCCACGGCGCAAGGACGGGATTGCCGGTGTCAAAAAAGTTGCCGGTCGCTTGACGACCGGCAATTCCAGTAACTTTGTAGGGGTAGGAAGCGATTTCCTAGCAGCAATAGCGATGTGCGGTTTTGACCAAAGTCAAACCAAGCTGCGTAAACAGAGGTCCTTGGGCCAAGAATATCTCGAACCACCAATTTCGGCGAAAGACTTACACAGTGCGGAGAATTGTTCGACTGCCTCGTCGAGTTCCGGCGAGCGGTCATTCGCGCGAGGGTCATCGAGGATGCCGAATGGCAGGCGTTCGTCCGGAGCGACCAGGGAAAGCCGAAGCGCCGACGCCGGCGCGGGGAACGGTGGAGGACCCACCAAACGCGCCCAGTCCGCTACCGGGCGGGGCCGCGCCCACTTGCGAGATAAATTATCGCATTGAATTTCACGAACGGCGCTTGCTAAGCTGCGGCATGACCGAAATTCTTCCAGACACGATCCACCGCCTCTACACCGATCCCGGCGAATATATCGACAGCGATCATCCGGCCGTCCGGGACTTCGCCAAGGCTGCCGTTCGGGCGGACGCCGGCGACCGCGAGAAGGCCAGCCTGCTCTACAAGGCAGTGCGCGACGGCATCCGCTACAACCCTTACGTCAACATGCGCGCGCCCGAGACGTTCCGGGCCTCGAGCGTGCTTGCGGCCGGCAACGGCTATTGCGTCGGCAAGGCGGCGCTTTACGCGGCCGCCTGCCGAGTCCACGGCATTCCCGCCCGCATCGGATTCGCCGACGTACGCAACCACCTCACGACAGAGAAGCTGCGCCAGAGCATGGGCACGGACGTTTTCACCTGGCACGGCTACACGGAAGTCTATGTGGACGGCGCCTGGCGCAAGGCAACCCCGACCTTCAACGCCACGCTGTGCGCCAAGGTCGGCGTGCATCCGCTCGATTTCGACGGCCACAGCGACGCGCTTCTGCATCCCTTCGACGGCGCCGGCCGGACCTATATGCAATACGTCAACGACCACGGGTCGTACCACGACATTCCCGCAAAATTCCTGATGCAGGAGATGGCGCGCGACTACGCCAAAATGCAAGGCGAGGACCTGTCCGGCCGCGACATGGAACGGGAAGCGGCGGAAGGCTGACCTGCTTGCGCGCCACGGATATAGAACACGTTCGGACCCTTCCTTCGTTCCGCTTCGGCGTGGAAGAATAAGGACCCCAGTTTCGGTGGTGATCGGCATCCAATCGGGACCCCGGGGATAGGGGTCCACGGCGGCTTCCAGATGCACGGAGAGCGAGGCTGCGCGGGAACGGCTGATGCTGATCCGATTGTTCGAGGAACCTCGCGCCCTGATAGCGGCCGATTGCCCGCCGGCGCGCCAGTCCGATCGGCAGCCTCGCTTGATCAAAATCAACCGCAATGGCCGATTTTTCCGTCACACTGGATTTGCTGCGGCGCGCTGGGCCATCAGGCCCGCATGGGCGGCCCAGTCACACGGAATCAGGAAAGCAGCATATGAATTTCGACTACAGCGAAAAGGTTGCCCGGCTACGGACGCAACTTGGGGACTTCATGCGCTTTCACATCGAGCCCGCAAATCGAGATTGGCACAACGAGGTGTCCGCCGGACGCTATCCGCTCGCGCTGATAGAGCGCCTGAAATCGCGGGCGTTTTCCGAAGATCTGTGGAACCTGTTTCTTCCCGGCCTGAAAGAAAACCAACCTGGCCTGCGGCTCAGCAATGTCGAATACGCGCCCCTTGCCGAGATCATGGGCCGGATTCACTGGTCCTCGGAAGTGTTCAATTGCAGTGCGCCCGATACCGGCAACATGGAACTGCTCAACCTGTTTGCTAATCCCGCCCAGCGCGCCGAATGGCTCGATCCGTTGCTGATCGGCGAAATACGCTCATGCTTTGCAATGAGCGAACCGGACGCCGCGTCATCCGATGCCAGAAACATTCGCACCACCATCGTCCGCGATGGCGACAGTTACGTCATCAATGGCCGCAAGTGGTTTACGACCGGCGCACATCACCCGAACTGTCGGCTCTCGATCGTAATGGGGGTGACGGGTGAGAGCTCGGAGCCCGGCTCGCTGGCGCGGCATTCGATGGTCCTGGTGCCGATGAATGCGCCGGGGCTGCGCATCATTCGTAACATTCCGATCATGAACTATCATACTCCCGAGGGGCATTGCGAGTTGCTGTTTCAGAATGTCCGGGTTCCGGTTTCGAATTTGCTCGGAGAAGAGGGAGAAGGCTTCAGGCTGGCGCAAGAACGACTGGGTCCGGGTCGTGTGCACCATTGCATGCGGGCGATCGGCCAGTGTGAAGTCGCGCTCGACTTGATGTGCGAACGCGCACTTGAACGCAAGGCGTTCGGCAAGCATCTGGCGGAGTTCGCCAATATCCAGGACTGGATCGCCGAATCGCGGCTTGAGATCGATCAAGCACGGCTGCTGGTGCTAAAGGCGGCTCACAAGATGGATCGCGAAGGAAATTCGGCGGCTCGTGTCGATGTCTCCGCCATCAAGGTCGTTGCCGCCCGGTTGCAGACCCGCGTCGTCGACAGGGCGATGCAAGTGTTTGGCGCGATGGGGCTGACGCCCGATACCCCGCTTTCCTATCTCTGGACGTGGGGGCGCGCCCTGCGTTTTCTCGACGGGCCCGATGAAGTCCATCTGCGAGTCGTATCCAGATCCGAACTTTCCAGGGCGAAAGCCAACGTTGGGAGAAACTCGGCCTATTTCGTTCCCCCCGTCGCCCTCGCGGCGGAATGAGCAAGGCAATGCGACTGACCCGCGCGCCGCTTCGACGTGCCAGGAAGGTCGCGTTCTGCAAGACCGGCCTGCGAATGATGGCTACAGCGCTGGCCAGATACCGCCCGACACCGCGAGGATCTCGCCCGTGATGTAGGACGCCTCGTCGCTCGCCAGAAACAGGCAGGCGTTTGCGATATCGACCGGTTCGCCAAGCCGCTTCAACAGCGGCTTTTGGGCGTAGAAGGCGAGTTCGTCCGCCGACATGCGTTGCAGCACCGACGTTCGAATGGTGCCCGGCGCGATGCAGTTGACGTTGACATGAGGCGCGAATTCGATTGCCATGGTTCGCGTCAGCGAGGCGACCGCCGCCTTGGCGGCGCCGTAGTCGGCATTGCCCATTTCGCCTGCGAAGTTGATCGACGAGATGTTGATGATCTTGCCGTATTTACGCTCGACCATGATCGGCGCCAGCAGCTTGGTCAGGTGCAGGACACCCTTGGTGTTGAGCGCGAATGTCGCGTCCCAGCGTTCCTCCGTCATCGTCACCATCGGTTCAAACAACACCTTGGCCTTGATGCCACCGACAATGTTGACGACGATGTCGACGTCGCCGATGGCGGCGCGCCCGGCCGCGACCACCGCCGCTGCCTCCCCCGCCTGTGTGACGTCGGCGCGGTGGGCGGTCACCCTGGCGCCACTCCTCAGCAGCGGCGCGATCGCGGAGACCGACTCGGCGAGCCGGCTACCGGAAATGTCCGTTAGAATCAAGGAGGCGCCCTCGCAGGCAAAGCGCTCAGCGACCGAACGTCCCATCGGTCCGCCAGCACCGGAAACGAGAGCTGTCCGTCCTTGCAATCGCATCATTCGAGATTCCACTCCGCCTCAGTTTTCTGGCGCCGCCACGATCTTTCGCAGTTCCTCGACAGCCTCGGGATTAACCAGGGCCGAGAGATCGCCGGGTTCCTCGGCGAGCAGGACGGCGCGGATTACGCGGCGCATGGTCTTCAGGTTGCGGGTACGCGGCAGATCACGCACGAACAGCAACTGCTTCGGCCGAAACGAAGCGCCAAGGCCGGTAACGACGGCGTCGGAAAGAGCGGAAACGAGTTCCGCACCGGGCATCTCGTTCGGTCCGGCCACGACCGCGCAGACGACCGCCGAGCCTTTGACGGGATCGGGGACCGCGACCGCGGCAGCATCGCTGACGCGGTGGGTAGCCAGCAACAGCGCCTCGATCTCGGCCGGGCCGGTACGCTTGCCGGCGATCTTGATCGTGTCGTCGGAGCGTCCGTGGATGAACCACGAGCCATCGGCATCATGCGAGGCCCAGTCGCCGTGCACCCACATGCCCGGAATCCTGCTCCAGTAGTTTTCGATGTAGCGCTCGGGGTCGCGCCACAATCCGCGGGTTGTGCCAATGCAAGCCTGGCGCATCACGAGTTCCCCGACCTCGCCGGGGCCTACGCTACTTCCGTCCTGATCGACAATGTCCGCGCCGGTGCCCGGTATCGGACCGGAGAAACTTGCCGGCTTGATCGGGTAAAGCACGTTGGTGGCGACCAGGCCGCCGAGCTCGGTGCCGCCCGAATAGTTCATCAAGGGGCCGCGCCGGCCGAGCGCATTCTCGTAAATCCACATCCAGGAATCCCGATCCCACGGCTCGCCCGTCGAGGCGGCCACGCGTAATGAGGAGAGGTCGTATTTCGAAATATCGGCTGTTCCGTAACGCATCATCATCCGGGCGAGCGTCGGGCCGCAGCCCAGAAAGCTCACCTTGTGGTCCTGCACCAGCCGCCACAGACGGCCGGTCTCCGGGTAGTCTGGCGTGCCCTCGGCCAGCACACAGGTTGCGCCGGCGAGCAGCGCCGCCGTCACCTGAAGCGGGCCGACCAGCCAGCCGAAATCGGTCATCCACATCAAACGGTCACTTGGCTTCAGGTCGAAGCACAGGATGAAGTCTTCACCGGTCTTGACGGTGACGCCGCAGTGGGTATGCACCGTGCCCTTCGGCCGTCCCGTGGTGCCCGACGTATAGACGATCATCAAGGGATGCTCGGCAGGCAGTTCGATCGCCGCAAAATCGTCGCGGCCGCGTGCGGCGACGTCGCTCCACCACACGTCGCGGCCGATCGGCATCGGCACGTCGTTGCCAAGCCGCCGGGCGACCACAGCGTGGCGGACGGTCGGTACGTCCTTGATCGCCTCATCGAGCAAGCACTTCATCTCGACCGGCTTGCCGCGGCGCAGCGTGCCGTCGACCGTGATCACCGCAACCGCTTCGGCGTCGTTGAGCCGCGCCGTGATAGCGGCGGCGCCAAAGCCTGAGAACAGCGGCAGAACGATGCAGCCGAGACGTGCGAGAGCGAGATAGGCGACAGCAACCTCCGGCACCATCGGCAGGTAGATGCCGACAGCGTCGCCGCTCTCCAGTCCGAGCGCCGCAAGGCCGGAAGCGAGGCGGTTCACCTCGCTTGCGAGTTGCTGGTAGCTGAATCGGCTGTGGGTTCCATCCTCGCCAGCCCAGACGATTGCGTCATGGCCGCCGCGGCCGGCGGCGAGATGACGGTCGAGCAGCGACAGGGTCATGTTGCCGGTGGCGCCGATGCACCATTGCGGCCATTCGATCCCCTTCGACTGGTCCAACACGCGGGAGTACGGCTTCACGAACTGCACGCCGAGAAAGCGGATCATGGCGTCCCAGAACCATTCCGGGTCCCTCGCCGCCTTGCGCTCCAGCATCGGATAGTCGGCCAGATTCTCGGCCGCGATGAAAGCGGCCCAGTTGCTCTCCCGCTTGAAGGCATCGCCCGGGTACCAGACGAAGCCGCTGGCCGTGTCGTGGCTTCTGGCCATTTCAACCGTCTCCCGTCGCGCCGAAATCGCACACGACGATATCGGCGATATGCGGCATCATGAACGCCTTCATCTCCTGGTGCACGGGCGATGCTTGATAACGGTCGTGATCGGCGGAATTCTCGAACGTGCCGATCACCGTCCAGCCATAGCCCCTGGCACGAAGGGCGGAGTTGCGGCCGAAATGGTAGTCCCGCACGTAGGGGAGCTCGCGGCGGACCCGCTCTCGGTAATCGCTCACCCGCGCAAGGAACGCGTCGTCGGCATCGATCAGCCGCATCAGAACGACGTGATAGAACATGTCTTTCATTCTTCCGTTGTCGCGGGCCATTGTCCCGCATCGTTCTGGCAGATCAGCCAAGCAAAAGGGCGACCCGGTGTCGGCCCCTATTGACACCCCAGACTGAATGAACGATCATTCTACCAAAAAAGAAGGGCAACCGCAATCATCTCGCGGAAGAGGAACGGTTAGTTGGGGACGCCAACGAAGCAGCAGGCGCGAACAGGTCTTGGTTGCGGTCGGCGCCCACGGCAACGCTGCCGTCGACTGCTGCCGCAGCCGGATAAGGATCGCTGATGCTGGTGCAGATCCTCAATGGTTTGGTCTATGGCGGGCTCCTCTACATCGTGTCGGTCGGGCTGGTACTGATCTTCGGCCTGCGCCGGATCGTCAACTTCGCCCATGGCAGCCTGTTCATGCTGGGCGCCTATGTGGGCTTCAGCGTCGCCGCGATGGGCGGCTTCTGGGGCGCCATACTCGCCGCGGCGATCGTGCTGGCGCTGGTCGGCGCGCTGCTCGACATCGCGATCCTGCAGCCGCTACAGCGCGAGGACCCGATCGTCACCGTGCTGGTGACCTTCGGCCTGTTGTTGATCCTTGAGGACTTCGCCCAGTTCGTCTGGGGCAAGGACTTCCTGAAAATGCCGGTGCCCTCGATTTTTTCGGGATCGGTGTCGATCTTCGGTGAGAGCTTCCCGGTCTACCGGCTGGTGGTGATCGCGGTCGCGGCGCTGGTCGCGCTTGGTCTGTCGGTATGGCTGCGCGTCAGCAAGATCGGCCTCTACGTGCGCGCCTCCAGCGCAGATCCGCTGACCACCGCCATGCAAGGCGTCGACACCGACCGTGTCAGCGTGATCGTGGTGGCGCTCGGGGCGGCACTCGCCGGCATTTCCGGCACCGTTTCGGCGCCGCTGCTGGCGATATCGCCCTCGATGGGCAGCTACATCCTGATCGAATCCTTCATTGTCGTCGTGGTCGGCGGCCTCGGCAGCTTCGCCGGCGCCTTCATCGCCGCGATCGTGATCGGTCAAGTGCATAATCTTGGGCTGGTCTATTTGCCGTGGGCCGCGACGATGATCCCGTTTCTGCTGATGGTCGTCGTACTGATCTGGCGCCCGACCGGCATCGCCGGGAGCCACGTCTGACGATGACCGATATCGTGACCACCGAACCCGCCGTCACCCGCTCTCCGCCGCCGCGTCATGCGCTCGCGCTCGCCGCCGCCATCGGCGCGATCGCCATCGGTGTACTGATTGCAGCGACAATCCAGTCCGACCTCATGATGACGCTGCTTACCCAGGCGATCATCACTGGCATACTCGCCACCGGCGTCGGATTTCTGATCCGCCAGAACGGCGTCGTCTCGTTCGGTCACGCGGCGTTCTACGGCATCGCCTGCTACGTGATCGCGCTGGCCCTGAAGCTCGGCGCGATGCGGGTGGAGTTTGCCATTATGCTGGCGCTGGTACTGCCGACCGCGCTTGCCTTCCTGCTCGGCCTCGTGATCGTCCGGATTCCCGGCGTCGCCTTCTCGATGCTCACCCTCGCCGTCGGCCAGGCGTGCTACGAATTCGCCATGAAGGCACGGCAGGTTACCGGTGGCGAGGACGGCTTCTCGGTCAACCTGCCATCGACCATCTTCGGCATCCCGACTTCCGTGTTCCAGGTCCCGCACAGCATGTTCGTGGTGAGCTGGAGCGTGCTCGTGCTGATCATATTCGGCCTGGCCCTGATAGCGGCAAGCCCGTTCGGCCGTCTGACCGTTGCGATCCGCGAGAACGAGGAGCGGGCGCGCTATATCGGCTATGAGACAACGCTGCCGCGGGTGCTGGTGCTGACGCTGTCGGCCTTCGTCACCGCGGTCGGCGGGGTGTTGTTCACGCTCTACAACACCTTCGTGTCGCCCGATGTGCTGCACTGGAGCCTGTCCGGTTCAGCCCTGATCATGGCGATCATTGGCGGCCCGCGACTAATCTGGGGCCCGGCGCTCGGCGCCATCATCTTCTTCTTCGCCAAGGATATCGCCGGCGACGTTACCGAGCACTGGCAGGGCATCATCGGCGTCATCCTGATCGTCGTCATGCTGGTGCTTCCGATCGGCCTCGGCGGCGCACTCGCAAAGTTATGGCAGCGGAGGCCGGGCCATGGCTGAGAGCTACGCGATCGAAGGCGGCAAACTTACCCGGCGGTTCGGCGGATTCTTCGCCCTCAAGGGTGTCGACCTTGCGGTGCCGCGAGGGGAAATCCGCGGCTTGATCGGCCCGAACGGCGCCGGCAAGTCGACCCTGATCGATGTGCTGTCGGGCCGCGCGGTACACTGGTCTGGCACCGTCAAAATGGTTGGCGCCGACATCAGCGCCATGACGGCGCAGCAGCGTCGCCGCGCGGGTCTGGCGCGCTCGTTCCAGCGTACCAATATCTTTCCGGATCTCACCGTGATCGAGCAACTCGAGCTCGCGGCGCGGGCAACTGAGATGCCCAACATCGACGAGATCATGGCCGAATTGAACCTGACGGCGCTCGCCTCCAGGCGTGCTGCCGACATTTCCTATGGCGACCAGCGCCGGCTTGACCTCGCGCTCGCGCTGATCGGCCGGCCGAAGATCCTGCTGCTCGACGAACCGGCAGCCGGCCTGTCGATCAAGGAATCGCTCGAACTCGCCGATGGCCTCAAGGATCTCGCGGCCCGTTGGGGCGTCACCGTCCTATTGGTTGAGCATGACATGGAGGTCGTTTTCTCAATCTGCGACCGCATCACCGTTCTTCACCTCGGCGCCATCCTCGCCGAAGGGACGCCCGACGAGATCCGCCGCATTCCGGAGGTGATCACGGCCTATCTCGGAAGCTCCCTATGAGCGAACTACTCGCCTTCAGCAACGTCGTGTCCGGCTACGGGGACGCCCGCATCCTGCATGACGTCGATCTGGCGATCGCCGACGGCGAGCGCGTCGCAGTTCTCGGCCGCAATGGCGTCGGCAAGACCACGATCGTCAACACCTTCCTCGGCGTCGCCCGGTTATCGGGCGGCGAAGTCCGGCTTGCCGGAGAGCGCTATTCGCCGATCCGCCATTTCATGGCGGCGCGGCGCGGCATTGCCGTGGTGCCGCAGGGCCGCCGCATCATCCCGACCCTGACAGTGCGGGAGAACCTGGTGATCGGCGGCGCCCCCGGCCGCAACAAGCCGTGGACCCTTGACCGCGTATTCGACCTGTTTCCGATCCTGCGCGAGCGGGCCAACACGCCGGGTACCGCGCTGTCCGGCGGCCAGCAACAGATGCTGGCGATCGGCCGCGCCCTGATGTCGAACCCCTCTCTGCTTGTGCTCGACGAGCCGAGCGAGGGCCTTGCACCCGTGATTATCGACGAACTGGCAGTCGTCCTGCGCCAGCTCGCGGACGCAGGCACCGCGCTGCTGCTGATCGAACAGCATTTCGGTCTCGTTCACCGCGTCGCGGAACGATACTACGTGCTCTCGAAAGGCACGATCGTGGAGGAAGGCCATCTCGCGGGCATCTCGATGGAGAGTCTGAAGAAGCACGTTGCAGTCTGAGATCAACGTCCCAAGGAGAGAAGGAGAAGAACATGCGAAAGGAAGAAAATATGCGCAGGTTGAAATTGCTCGCATTCGGCTTGCTCGGATCGGCGGTCGCGCTCATCGCCCCACCGGGCTCGGCGCTGGCCCAGGAGACACTGAGGATTGGCGTGCCAACCGCCCTCACCGGCACCTATGCCGGTCTCGGTGCCGAGGCGGTGCGCGCCATCGAGTTCGCGGTGGAGGAGGCCAATGCCAAAGGCGGCGTCGCCGGCCACAAGGTCGAGATCAAGATACTCGATACCGAAGCCAAGCCCGACGTCGCCCGCAAGCAGGCGGAGAAGCTGGCGCTTGAGGGCTACAAGATCCTGACCGGCACCATCGCGTCGGGCGAAGGTCTCGCCATGGGCCCGCTGCTGGCGCGCTGGGACGCGATCTATGTCTCGACCATCAACAAGAGCGACAAGCTGACCGGCGACTCCTGCGTGCCGCGGATGTTTCGCACCAATCACCAGGACGCGCAGGATGCGGCCGTGGTCCGGCCGTGGCTCGGCAGCCGCAAGGAGGCCAAATGGGCGATCCTCGCCGCAGACATCGCCTGGGGCCGCGACTCCGGCAAGAGCTTCGTCGACGCCGCCAAGGTCGACAACAAGGATATCGTCGCCGAGATCTACTCGCCGTTCGGTTCCAACGACTACGCCCCGTTCATCCAGCAGATCAAGTCGTCCGGCGCCGAGGGTCTGTGGGTCGCGCTCGCTGGCCGCGACGCCATCAACTTCGCAACCCAAGCGAAGGAGTTCGGCGTACTCGAGAAGGTGTTCGTCGCCGGTGTCAGCTTCGTCACCGACAACAACGTCAAGACGCTCGGGGCGACCTCCAAGGGCATCTGGGGCATTATCAACTATTCCTCGACGCTCGACACGCCGGCGAACAAGGCATTCGTCGAAGCGTGGAAGAAGAAATACAGCGGCGATGAGCCGGCGAGCTTCGAGGGCGAGACCTATCTCGGCATGCAGGTGATCTTCCAGGCGGTCGAGAAGGCGAAGAGCGTGAAACCCCTCGATGTCGCCAAGGCGCTGCGCGGCGGCACGTTCGACACCATCCTCGGCAAGGTGACGTTGCGCGCCGAGGATCATCAAATGATCCTGCCCAACTACTTCGGCTACATTGGCGAACAGGGCGGCAAGCTGCGCCCAATCATTACGGAGACCATTCCGGCGAACATGGCTACAACGCCTCCGACAGGCACTTGCAAAATGGAGGCATTCTAAGCAAAAGGTTTGATCGGCGCCCGCATCCAGCGGTCGCCGGTCATGACAAAGCGTCCGCGGCGAGAAAGGTGGCCATGAGCCTGACGGTCAAGAGCAAGGTGGAGGTGCCCGAACTCATCGAGAAGCGGCGCGGACAGATCATCGCGGCGGCGATCGAGCTGTTTGCCAAGGACGGCTACCACGTGACCACGATACGCGACATTGCCAAGCGGGCCGACGTCAGCATCGGCACCATTTACCAGTACGTCTCCGACAAGGAAGACGTGCTGTTCCTGGCACTGATCGAGGTGCTCGACGCTTACCAGCGCCACGTGCCCGCCGCGATCGCAGGTGCCAGCGAGCCGCTGGCGCGCTTCCACGCCGCGGTCAAGGCCTATTGCACCGTCAACGACGCCAAGATCGGCGCCACCGTGCTCGCCTATCGCGAGACCAAGTCGCTACCCAAGATGCGGCGCAAGCTGATTCAGGAGAAGGAACTTGCCACCAACCGGTTGATCGCCGCTTGCATCAACGACTGCATCGCCGCAGGTCTGTTCGAAGATGTCGACGTCGAACTCTTCACCTACCAGATCATCATGTTCGCGCACGCCTGGGCGCTGAAGGCGTGGCGCTTCCGTCCGATGATGACACTCGACGAGTATCTCGCGCGCGGCATCAGGCTGATGCTCAACACAAAGCTGACGCCGCGCGGCAAGAAAGCGTTCACCAAACTCAACGTCTAGTCCGGACAATTTCAACGCGCGATGCGCGCCGGATCAATTGCCCTGGAACACCGGCTTCTGCTTGGCCACGAACGCCTCGTAGGCGCGCCCGTAATCCTTGGTCTGCATGCAGATCGCCTGCGCCTGGGCCTCGGCCTCGATTGCCTCGTCGACGCCCATGTTCCACTCCTGGTGGATGCATTTCTTGGTCATGGAGTTCGCGAACGTAGGACCGGCGGCGAGCGTCTTCGCCATCGCTTGCGCGTCAGCCAGTACGGCGTCGGGTTCCGAGAGCTTGTTGTAGAAGCCCCAGCGCTCGGCCTCCGCGCCGTCCATCGCCCGGCCTGTATACAGGAGTTCCGCCGCCCGGCCCGAGCCTACGATGCGGGGGAGCATGTTGCATGCGCCCATGTCCGCTCCGGCAAGGCCGACGCGCACGAACAGGAACGCCACCTTGCTGCGCGCGGTGCCGAAGCGCAGATCCGACGCCATCGCCAGGATCGCACCGGCGCCGGCGCAAATCCCGTCGATCGCGGTGATGATCGGCTGCGGGCAGGCGCGCATGGCCTTGACCAGATCGCCGGTCATGCGGGTAAAGGCGAGCAGGCCGGCCATATCGTCTTTGCGCTGCATCTCGACCAGCGGACCGATGATCTCGTGCACGTCGCCGCCGGAACAGAAATTGCCGCCGGCGCCGGTAATGACGATGTTGGTGATGTCGCCGCAATAGAGCCAGATCGCGGAAGGTGTCGCGCAGCTCGGCGTAGGACTCGAGCGTCAGCGGATTCTTGCGCTCCGGCCGGTTGAGCGTGATGGTCGCAACCTTGCCGTCGCGTTGCCACTGGAAGTGCTGCGGCTTGAAATTCGAGAAGTCGACCCGGGTCGGGTTAAAGCGGGCGGCTGTTGATGTCATGCGAAGCATCCTTTTTTGATAGCTGAAAAGCTTGACCGTGCGGCCAGGAAAGGGTCCTTACGTCGCTCAGCCGGAGAAGGTGAGACCACCGCTGACGCTCAGTACCTGGCCGGTGATATAGCTCGATTTCGGCCCGGCGAAGAAGACGATTGCGTCGGCAATTTCTTCTGGCTTGCCGAGCCGGCGGAAGGCAATCGCCCTGATGAACGCCTCCTTGAGCTTGTCGGAGCGGGTGTCGAGCAGCGGCGTGTCGGTAGGTCCCGGGCACACGCAGTTTGCGCAAATGCCGTGGCGCGCGACCTCGCGGGCGAGCGATTTGGTGAAAGCGATCATCCCGCCCTTGGCCGCGGCGTAGGCGGTTTCGCCGGTCGAGCCGACGCGGCCTGCGTCGCTCGCCACGTTGACGATGTGGGCCTTGCCGGCGGCGATCATCGACGGCAGCAGCGCCTGCGTCAGATGCAGCGAGCCGGTCAGATTGCCGGCGATGACCTTGTCGAGGTAATCGGGCGGCGTTTCGAGGAATGGATAGAAGACGCTGAACCCGGCAGCGTTCACAAGGATGTCGATCTTGGGATGGCGCGTCGTGACGACCGCGGCGCAGCGGCGAACCGAGGCGCTGTCGGTCAGGTCGATCGGCTCGTACTCGATGTCGAATTTGGACCGGCGCGCGTCCTCGGCCAGCGCCTTGCCCGCCGTTTCGTTGATGTCCGCGCAAACCACGCGCGCGCCGTTGCGCGCCAGTTCCATGACTGTTGCCTTGCCGATCCCGGATGCTCCGCCGGTCACCAATGCGATCTTGCCCGTGAAATCCATGTCGTTCTCCTCTTGTTTTGCTGTTGGTCAGGTCCGCGCTCCAGCGATGAAGGCGCTGATGCGCTCCCGCGTCTCGGCGTTCGTCTGAAGGCTGCGTGTCAATTCCAGTTCGTCGCCATAACCGCCGCGGCCGGGGGTAGCTGCCGATGTCATGCAGCGCTTGGCTGCCGCGAGCGCGGCGGCCGGCAGGGCGGCGATGCGCGCCGCGATCTCGGCCGCACGATCCGCGAGTTCCGCGCGCGGACAGACCCATTGCACCAGGCCGAGCCGCTCGGCCGAGACGCCGTCGACGGCCTCGGCGCCCAGGATCAGCCGACTGGCGAGACCGCGGCCGATGAGCCGCGTCAGCCGCTGGGTACCGCCGGCGCCGGGAATGAGGCCAAGTTTCACCTCTGGCAGGCCGAGTTTCGCTTCGGCGGCAGCGATGCGCAGGTCGCAGGCGAGCGCGAGCTCGAAGCCACCGCCGAGCGCGGCGCCACCGATTTCCGCCAGCGTCACCTGCGGCAGCGATTCGATGCGCGTATAGAGCCGCTGGATCGAGGCGACATAGGCGTAGGTGCGGTCGGGGCCGTCGGCGGCCTCGAAGCGGGCGCGCATCTCCTTGACGTCGGCGCCGGCGCAGAACACCTTCTGGTCAGAGCGCAGATGCAGCACCTTCCAGTCGCTTCGCACTTCAATTCCGCCGATCTCGCGCGAAAAACTTGAGAGCCAGGCCTCGCTGAGCGCATTTACCGGCGGCGAACTCATGGTCAGCGTTGCGATCTGGCCGGCGATGGAGGTCTGGAACATGGCGGATCCTAGCTGCGAACAGGGTCAGGCGATGGCGTCAGGCGGCCGGCGTAGCGCTCGGTCAGCAACACGATCTTGCCGCGCACCTGCCGGCCGGCGATCCGGCGCAGTGCCGACGCCGCATCATTGAGGCACAGCGCATCCGTAACCGGCGAGGCGAGCAGTCCCTGGCGCCATAACGCGAAGATCTCTTGCTGGGCGTCGCGGACGCGGGCCGGCGTGCGATCGCGATAGTCGCTCCAATGCAGCCCGATGGCCGCGATATTCTTGATCAGCAGATAGTTGGAACGCAGCGTCGCCGGAGCTCCGGCGGCGAAGCCGACCACGACGATGCGGCCGCACCAGGCAACTGAGCGCAGGCAGGCGTCGAACACGCGGCCACCGAGATTGTCGACCACGACGTCCGCCCCGCGGCCGCCGGTCAGCGCCCCGACCTCGGCCTTGAGGTTCTGATCGAGATCGGGCCGATCGAGCATGATGATGTGATCGGCGCCGTGGTCGCGTGCGAACCCTGCCTTCGACGGCGTCATGCAGCCGGCAACAACGATGGCACCGCAGGCCTTGGCAAGTTGCACGGTCGCGATGCCCACGCCTCCGGTCGCGCCGGTGACCAGCACGGTCTCGCCGGGCTTCATCTGGCCGCGGGCGAACAGGGCGAAATGCGCGGTCTGGAAGGCGAGGCCAAGACCGATGGCGTCGGCGGCATCGAGCCCGTCCGGCACCGGATGGCACAAGGAGGACCGCACCGTGATCTGGTCGACATAACCACCATTCTCGACATAGGCGAGCACATGGTCGCCCACCTGGAATTCGCGGACGCGCTCGCCAACCGCGCTGACGATGCCGGCGACTTCCTTGCCGGGACTGAACGGCAGCGGCGCGAGATTCTGGTAGGTGCCGCGCACTACCAGCAGATCGGGGAAATTGACGCCCGCCGCATGCACATCGATCGTGATCTCGTCTCCCCCCGGCGCCGGCGACCGCACCTCGGCAAGAACGAGTTCCTCCGGTTCCCCGTGGCGGACGATCTGGACGGCGCGAGCCATTCAGCCCCCCGTTCCAACGAGGCCGCTGTCGGCGCCAAGGCGTGGCGCGGACTTGATGACGGCGGAATCGCGCAGAGCCGGATCGATCGGCACCGGCAACGCCGGGATCGTCTCGGCGCCGGCGCTGACATGACGATCGAATATCTTGCGGGCGACCACGTGAGGATCGCGCACCGCCTCCTCGAGATTGGCAACAATGGCGCAGCATGCGTCCTGCCCTTCGAACACCTGCCGCCAATGCGCTGTCGGATATGCCGCGATGCGCGCGGCGACTCCGGCCCGCGCGGCAGCAAGGTCCTTGGCGTCGTCGCGCAGCGACTCGTCGAGTTCGATCAACCGGCAGAATACATCCCAGAACCGCTGCTCGATCGGTCCCGCCGACAGGTATCCGCCATCTGCCGTGCGGTAGATCTGGTAGCGCGGCGACGCGCCGGTCGTCAGCGCACTCCCCGCCGTCGGCCAGGCACCGGCGGCAAAGCCGTTGGCGAGCCCCCAATAGGCGAGCACGAACAAATTATCGGTCATCGAAATATCAAGATGGCAACCCCGGCCGGTGCGCTGGCGCTGCAGCAGAGCAAGCAGCACGTTGATCAGCGCCGGATAGGTGCCAGCGGCGATATCGGCAATCGGCATGTGCGGCATGCCAGGTGCGCCTTCGCAGTCGCCCGTCAGCGACAACAGACCGGCGAGCGCCAGATAATTGAGATCGTGCGCCGCCATGTCGCGGCGCGGGCCTGTCTGGCCGAACCCGGTGATGCTGCAATAGACGAGCCGGGGGTTGATCTTGCTCAGCGCCGCGTAACCAAGACCGAGCCGCTCCATCACGCCGGGACGGAACTGCTCGATCAGCACGTCGCTGCGCTCGATCAGCGGCGTCAATTGCGCGACGGCGTCCGGCGCCTTGAGGTCGATCGCGATCGAACGCTTGCCGCGATTGAGAAGGGCGAAATTGGCGCTGTCCTCGCCGAGGCGCGGCGAGTAAGTCCGCATCTCGTCGCCCGTCCCGGGACGTTCGATCTTGATCACCTCAGCGCCGGCCTCGACCAGGAACAGTCCGGCCAGCGGCCCCGGAAGCAGGGTGCTGAAGTCGAGAACACGGATCCCGGCAAGCGGCAGCATGGCCATCCCCGTCAGCCTCCGAACGAGCGGCTGATCACCAGCCGCTGGATGTCGTTGCTGCCCTCGTAGATCTTGGCGACGCGCACGGCGCGAAAGATCCGCTCGACGCCGTAATCCTCAATGTAGCCGTTGCCGCCGAAAGTCTGGATCGCGTCGGAGCACACCTGCTCGGCCATCTCGGACGCGAACAGCTTGGCCATCGAGGCTTCAACCAGGCACGAGCGGCCCGCGCTGCGCAGCGCCGCGGCATGCAGCACGAGCTGGCGCGATGCCTCGATCCTGGTCGCCATCTCGGCCAGTCGAAATGCCACCGCCTGATGCCCGATGATCGGCTTGCCGAAGGCTTCACGCTCTTTCGCATAGACCAAAGCGAGTTCGTATGCCGCGCGCGCCATGCCCACCGACTGCGCCGCGATGCCGATACGGCCGCCTTCCAGGTTGGCGAGCGCAATACGGTATCCCTCGCCCTCCGCGCCAAGCCTGTTCTCGACTGGAATCTCGAGGTTCTCGAAATGGATCTCGCAAGTGTCCGAGGCGTTCTGCCCCATCTTGCGCTCGACCCGGCCGACCCGGTAGCCCGGCCACGCGGTCTCGACGATGAAGGCCGAGATGCCCCGCTTGCCGCTGCCCGGCTCGGTGCGGGCGAACACCAGGGCGACGTCGGCATTCTTGCCGGTGGTGATGAATTGCTTGGTGCCGTTGAGCACATAGCGACCGCCGCGGAGTTCCGCCCTGCTCTTCAGCGCGGAGGCGTCCGACCCGCTGTGCGGCTCGGTCAGACAGAAGGCGCACAGCTTTTCGCCGGATGCGAGCGGGCGCAGATAGCGCTCCTTCTGCGCGTCGGTGCCGTAGTCGAAAATCGGCATGCAGCCGACCGAGTTGTGCCCGCTCATGATGGTGGAGCACGCGCCGTCGCCGGCGGCAATCTCCTCGAGCGCGAGGGCGTAGGCGACATAATCCGCGCCCGCCCCACCCCATTCCGGCGGCACCGTCATGCCCATGAAGCCGAGCTTGCCCATCTCGCGCAGCGCCTGGCGCGGGAAGGTCGCGGTGCGCTCCCACTCGGCGGCGCGCGGGGCAAGCTGCGCCCTGGAAAAATCCCGCGCCGTGGCGCGGATCATCTCTTGTTCTTCCGTCAGGATCATGGATAATACCGCTGCCTGAATGAACGATCATTCGGTCGGAAAGATCGCCGTTTCCGGAGAGGCTGTCAAGCAATCATGCGCGCACCGCGCATAGCAGCCCGGTGGGGTTCCGCATGGCTACCGGCGCGGTGCCAGCAAGGCAAAAAGCGAGGAGGAGACATGAAATTCGATCCGATTTTACCTGCGGCTCGAGTCCAGGCGATGCGGACACAGGGGTACTGGGGCGACGAGCTTCTCGTCGATTACCTCGACCGCTGCATCGCGCAGACCCCCGACAAGACGGCGATCGTCGACTTCAACTCGATGCAGGGCACCGGGCGCCGGCTGAGCTACAGGGAGTTCGGGAACCTCGTCGACCGCATCGCGGTCGGACTTGGCGAACTTGGCATCGAGAAGGACGACGTGGTGTCCTGCCAGTTGCCGAACTGGTGGCAGTTCGGCGCGCTGGCGCTTCGCCTGCTGGAGGATCGGCGCGGTCATCAACCCGATGATGCCTATCTTCCGCGAGCGCGAGGTCAAATTCATGCTCAACTTCGCCGAAAGCAAGGTGTTCGTCGTCCCACGGGAATTCCGCGACTTCGATCACCCCGCCATGGTGCGAGGCATGCGCCACGAGTTGCCGCATCTCCAACGCTTGCTGGTCATTGGCGGGAGTGGCGAGGAGAGCTTCGAGAGTGTGCTGGTCGACAAGCCGTGGGAGACGAAGCGCGACGCAAAGCGTCTGTTCGCCGAGCGGCGCCGGAGCGCCGATGACGTCATTCAGCTGCTCTACACCTCGGGCACGACCGGCGAGCCCAAGGGGGTGATGCACACCTCCAACACCATCCTGTCGAACGCGCATCCGTTCCGCGAACGGCTCGGGCTCAGCGGGCGGGACATCGTGTTGATGTCCTCGCCTCTGGCGCATCAGTCGGGCTTCATCTACGGGCTGCTGATGCCGGTCGTGTTGCAGACCACCGTGGTGCTGCAGGACGTCTGGGAGCCACGGCGAGCGGCCGAGTTGATCGCGGCGGAGCGGGTGACCTTCACATTCGCGTCGACGCCATTCCTCTCCGACCTGACCGATGCCGTCGGCCGCGGGGGCTGCGACGTCTCGAGCCTGCGCATCTTCCTCGCCGCCGGCGCGCCGATTCCGCGCGTGCTGGTCGAGCGCGCATCGAAGACGCTCGGTGCCGCCATTGTATCGGCATGGGGTATGACGGAGAACGGCGCCGTTACCACCACGAAGCTCGGCGACCCGGACGAGAAGGCGTTCTTCACGGACGGCTGCGCGCTGCCTGGCATGGAGGTGCGGGTGTTCGGACCGGACAGCCAGCCCCTGCCGCCCGGCGAAGAAGGCGTCCTCAAGGTGCGCGGCTGCTCCAATTTCGTCGGCTATCTCAAGCGCCCGCAGCTCTACAATCACGACGCCGAGGGCTGGTTCGACACCGGCGACCTCGCCCGCATCGATGCCGACGGATACGTCCGCATCACGGGCCGGTCGAAGGACATTATTATCCGGGGCGGCGAGAACATTCCGGTGGTCGAGATCGAAGGCCTGATGTTTCGCCATCCGGCGGTGCAGGCGGTGGCAATCGTCGGCATGCCCGACCCGCGGCTCGGCGAACGCGCCTGTGCGTTCGTGGTGCCGAAGGCAGGCCAGCAGCTCAGCTTCGAGCAGATGGCGCAGTTTTTGTCCGACCAGAAGGTGGCGCGGCAGTATCTGCCCGAGCGGCTTGAGATCGTTGCCGAATTGCCGCTGACGCCGAGCGGCAAAGTGCAAAAATTCAAGCTGCGCGAGATCGCGAAGGCGCTTGGCGCCTGACGGCATCGAGCGGTGCGCCGTCCAAAATGAACCTCGAACCAAAGGAGATTTAAGATGACAGTAGCGAGTGCATACACCGACCTCCTGTACGAGGAGCGCGACGGCATCGCGACGATCACCATCAACCGGCCGGACAAGCTCAATGCGTTCCGCGGCAAGACTTGCGACGAACTGATCGACGCCTTGAACCGCGCCGCCTGGAACGCGCAGATCGGCGTGATCGTCCTGACCGGGGCAGGCACGCGGGCGTTTTGCACCGGCGGCGATCAGTCGGCGCATGACGGCGGCTATGACGGCCGCGGCACCGTCGGCCTGCCCATGGAAGCACTGCATGCCATCATCCGGACGGCGCCGAAGCCGGTGATCGCCAAGGTGCGCGGCTACGCGATCGGCGGCGGCAACGTGCTGGCGACGCTGTGCGACCTGACGATCGCCGCGGAAAGCGCCCAGTTCGGCCAGGTTGGCCCCAAAGTCGGTTCCGTCGATCCGGGCTTCGGCACCGCCTATCTGGCCCGCATCATAGGCGAGAAGAGAGCGCGCGAGATCTGGTATCTGTGCCGCCGCTACAGCGCCGCCGAGGCAGCCACGATGGGGCTCGTCAACAAGGTAGTGCCGGACGATCAGCTCGACGCCGAGGTCGAAATCTGGTGCCGCGAGATCATGGATCGCAGTCCGACGGCGATCGCAATCGCCAAGCGCTCGTTCAATGCCGATACCGATTCAATCGCCGGCATCGGAGCGCTCGGCATGCAGGCGCTCAAGCTCTTCTATGAGACGGAGGAATCCAAGGAAGGCGTGCGTGCTTTCAACGAGAAGCGCAAGCCGGAATTCCGCAAGTACCCGAAGTGAATTGAAGGGTCGAGGTTCGGCCGGCTTTAGAGCCGGCCGCCATTGCGCCGGCCCGCAACTGTACGGCGCGACCGACCACACGAGGGCCGCCGCGGTCGCGAACGTCTTCTTTGCCATTGACGATTCGCAGGGGTGATTCAAGGCCGCGTTCGCGTCCCTATTTGCTGCCGGACTTCATGTTCTTCCGTGGCGAGGAAAGCGCCATGCTCAGAAACCGGTCGAGGGGTATCCATGAAGCGTCGTTTGAGTGCAGGCCGATCGACTGTCCCGGCGCAACGCCATGAACGTCGGGAGCAAGATATGAAAATTGATCACCGCGCCCAGGACCAGCATCAGCACCATGTCGCGCGCTGATTGTCAACGCGGTTGACGCCGAGGCCCAAGCGTTCTGGGGGCGACGCGGTTTCATTCCCTCAAAAGACGATCCGCTCGTCCTTTTCAGGTCGATTGCCGACATTGCGGCATCGCTTCGCTGAGGGCGAGCAGCGAGTAGGCGGAATCCGGCGGGGCATGTAAAACGCCTCGCCTTATCGGATGCTAATTCCTCCGTGCCGAACAGGCTTTCGCCTCCGGCCGATTCGAAATCAGGGATTGCTGTTCCGCGAATCAATAAACCGCGCTAATGACCGCGAGGAGCTGCCGGTCCAGTTCGGAGAAGTTCCATGGCTCTTCCTTTCGTCCAACAGCAGCCGACCCTGGCTTGGGGCGGCGATATGCCTTCGACGCGCGACGATATCCTTGCCGGGTATCTTCACCTTCGGGAAATCTCCAAGAAACTTCATGAGGAAGTTCTTAGGTCCATATCCGGCGACACTCTGCTGAAACACGCGCGTCGGCTCGGATTGGCACAAGGAAAGACGTTGATTCTCGATGACACGGACGAGATGTACTACGTCTACGACCTTGCCATTTACACAGCGCCGGCGGATCGTTCGCGGGCGATCGACCGTTACGCGAAGTCGGCCAAGTTTGAACCGCAGTCCGACGAGCGGCTGATGCTGGACGCGATGTGCGCGTCGCAGTTTGCAATACTCCTGATCGAACAATGTCACGACGCGGCGGGCCTGATCGCCACCGATATTCTCCGCAACTCCAAAGTATGGCTGCTCGACGTCGGGCTTGAGAGTTCGATGGACGACGGAGAATTGATCGCTACCAGGCTAATCACCCCTGGGCCGTTCTCGATGACCGCCGGCGTCAACGTTCCGTTCGAGATCGAAATGCTTGAGCCGGTTTGCACGCTGCTGCCCCAACGCATGGGCAATAGCAAGCTGAGCCGAATAGCCGAGGACAGGCGCTTCGCTGAAGCCGTCTACAAGGTAGGGCTCGCGGATGGCGTCATGGATCGCCTGGCCTATCTTGATCTGCCCGATCGAGCCTGACCTCGGATGGCTTGAGTTCTCGCGAACCCATCGCCCCTCGGACTGACACCGCCGTCAGTGGCGACCGCCGACAAGGTCAAACTGCGAAGCGTTGGACAGCGAGGGCGATTTGGTGTCGGTGTCGATGCGCCCCGACTGCTGGGTGTAGCCGAAGCCGAGCGACAGGCTGAGATTCGACGTCGGCTTGAATTCGACGCCCGCATGCGCGCCATAGCCGGGCACGGTGCTGGACGTGGAGTCGAAGGGCGAAAAAGCGCCGCCGATGCCGGAATTGTATTTCAACGTGTCGAAACCGGCATAGACGGAGACGGGAGCGTTCTTGAAGTTGTAGCCGAACTGCACGCCTTCGGTTTGGAGCGAGCCGAACGCGCCAGCCTGGTTGATGCCGCTCAAGCCCATGCCGCCGCGTTCGTTGCCGACAAACCAGCCGTTCGAAAAATTGTAACGCGTCGAGGAAAAGCCGCCGGCGCCACCGCTATCAAAGCTCGCATAGTTACCGTCCGTGTTCGCGCCCTGCGCCGGCATTCAGATTGCCGCCGAAGCCGAGCCAGCCCGGGGTCCAATAGGTCACCGGCGCAGACTGGGCGTGGGCCGTTCGCACGCCCAGACAGAGCGCCGCCACGACAAATACGAGACCTAATCTGCCTGCAAACATGGACATCCGCTCTACCGCCAAGTTGACTTGAAATTATACGGTCCGGATATCGAGAACGCCAGTTACGTTGTTCATATACGAGCTACGTCCGAGCGAGCGCAGGATGCAGCCGTTTGCAAGGATCTGCCTGAATGCCGGCGTTTCCGGAACCACTGGCGCGCCACTCAGAATAAAACTGCGAACTCTATGTGATTGAGATTGCAGTATAATGCGGTTAGGCGCCCCGCGGAATATTCATATGCAGGTCGGCCATTCAACTCGAGGACCCGCTACCATGCGTATCGCACCGTGCCTTTGCCGGCATAACTGCGGGTGACGTTGGAGAAATCCCCTTCGAAGGTGCGCGCTCCCAAAATATCGAAAACAACCCCATGCAAAGTAGCAGGCGGCCGCGGATGCTTCGAAAGCAGGTTGACTCGTCGGGCAAATCAGGGGCATTTCTTCACCATCCCGCAATCCTGTAAATGCCCGCCGCTCCGCAACACGGTCGCGTCGGTTGATTGCGGCTCAAAATCCTCACCCACCATTGAAATTGCAACCGCCTCGCCGCGGCGAACGATCGCCTGCGCGTGGCCGAACCGCGCGCTTGCCTCGCGCGTGCCAGGGAATCTCGACATGAACACCGCTCCCGACGTCGCCATGCCAACCACGATCACCGCAACCGATCCGGCCAAAGCTCCCGCGCCCCGCGAATAAAACTCTCGTCGCACGGATTCTCCATCGACCATCCTGATCCGGAGCTTGGCGAACAACTCATGGCGAACGCGCTGGGGGTCGCCGATCGCGAAGCGATGGATGGCATCCTCCGGCAATTGGTAAGGGCCAGCGTGAGCGGCGGGAGCCATGACGAGGTCAACCTGTCCTTCATGATTTCGATGGTGAAGAGCTTCAAGCCCCGGGATTCCGTCGAGGCCATGCTGGTGGCGCAGATGGTTTCGGTTCATGTGATGGCGATGCGATGCGCCCAGCACCTCGCAAATGCGGACGACATCGCCCAGCACGACAGCGCCGCGCGCGCATTGGGCAGGCTTGCCCGCACGTTTCCCGCCCAGATCGAGGCGCTCAACCGTTACCGGAGCCATGGCGAGCCCGCCGTCACCGTGCAGAACGTGAAGGTCGAGGACGGCGGCAACGCCATTGTCGGCAACGTCACGCAGCACGCGAGCGTGATCGTTTCGGACAAGAACCCGGCATCCGCGGCGCGGAATGTGCCGAAGGCCGCGGGCTCCAGGCGAAGGCGCGATTCCGCCGATGCCAAGCGGGAAGCCACAGGCATGAGCGGTCACGTCCGCAACACCGGCCCGATGCTGGCGAGCCCGCGTTGTGGCGCCAGAACCCGTTCCGGCGGCGCGTGCCGCTCGCCGGCGGTGCACGGCAAGAAGCGCTGCCGCATGCACGGCGGCGCACAGGGATCCGGCGCGCCAAGGGCAAACCGGAACGCGCGCAAGCACGGCCTGTTCACGGGGGATGCGATCGCCGAGCGAAGGCAGATTCAGGCGTTGTTGGGGGAAGCGCGGAAGCTGCTGGAGGAGATGAAGTGATGGCGTTTCGCAGACGGCTCGCTCGCCACCTACGCCGCTGTCAACTTGCGAGCCTTCTTCGCTCGCACTGGCAACCTGCTTTCGACTGAAAACCCGACATTCAGCGCCCGCATGATGGTGGCAATCGTTTCGAAACGCGGCTTGGCACCCGGTGCCAGCGTCTTGTAGAGGCTTTCGCGGCCGAGACCGGATGCCTTCGCAACCTCCGCCATGCCGCGCGCCTTGGCCACGTCACCAAGCGCCTTGAGCAATACGCCGGGGTTTTCGTCGCGGGCTGCGAGCGAAAGATATTCCGCAATCGCTTCCTCACTATCGAGATAGTCAGCGACCTCGAATGGCGCGTAAGTGACCTTTGCCTTCGCGTTTGCCTTGACGTTTCTTGATGCTTTCCTTGGCTTTGGCCTTCTTCATCGCCCGCTCTCCTTCAATTCCCTCGCCATGCGCTTTGCCCTGGCGATATCGCGGCGCTGGCTGGACTTGTCGCCACCGCAAAGCAGCACATAGACGGCAGCACCATGACGCACGAAATAGACACGGAATCCCGGACCATGGTGGATACGCATTTCCGAGACGCCTTCGCCTACCGGCTCGCAATCCCCGAAATTGCCCAGGGAGGCTTGCGACAGCCGGTGCAGTATCCGCGCCTTTGCCTTCTGATCTTTCAAGCTATTCAGCCAATCGGAAAAGACGGATGACCGAATGAGCGTGTTCATGGCCCAATGTATCTAATTGGATACAGTTTGTCAAGAAGAGCCGCGTACAGGGGCCATTCTGCTTTGGGCTCCGAACGAGGGCCCCGGTGCGGCGACAGCCAAGCCGGAAGCACAGACATGACCGATCACATCAGAAATACCGGCCCGATGCTGGCGAGCCCGCGTTGTGGCGCCAGAACCCGTTGCGGCGGCGCGTGCCGCTCGCCGGCGGTGCACGGCAAGAAGCGCTGCCGCATGCACGGCGGCGCACCGGGATCAGGCGCGCCAAGGGCAAACCGGAACGCGCGCAAGCACGGCCTGTTCACCAGGGATGCGATCGCCGAGCGACGGCAGGTTCAGGCGTTGTTGGGTGAAGCGCGGAAGCTGCTGGAGGAGATGAAGTGATTGGGTTTCGCAAACAGCGACGAAACGCCCCCTCGAAAAAGCGAAACTACCTCACGCACGGCGAAACCTACGAGGCAACGTTCAAGAGCAGACCTAGGGCGCCGTACCGGGTTGGCGTAACCACGATGCTGATGGTTTAAGAAACCAGACCATGTTCCCTGAACAGCTTGGATAGACGATGGTACTCCTCCGCTATTGTCGGCCATCGCTGCAACGAACTTGTGAGGTAAAAGCTGCACGCTGACTGCAATGATGACAATGAGGCCATCGCATCTTCAATTCGTGCCTTCCGCAGTTCGACGTTTTTCACTGCAGTAGCATCCTCAAGCTTCCGCAAGCTGAACATTGCCGAAAGAAATGATCTTTCTCGCTCGTGCTGATAGTGACCGTCCTGAATGAAAAACGAACAATAGGCTAACATAAATCCGACCATGCGGAGGACGTCGTTTTTGGACCGGCTCTCCTCGACGCCGTCGCACTTGAAAGCAAATCGGCTGCTTTATCCTCGAATTGTCCTTTTCGATGCTGCGGCAGGCATATTCTCGCAAATCCGCACGGAACAATTGGCGCGCGACCACGATGGAATGATGTATCTCAATTACTATCGAGATTGTCTTTCGGCTACCATATTGAGCAAAGGGAAGCCAAATCCGAACTGGTTTCCCGGTCTCTGCAAATTGGTGGAGAAGAAAAAGTGGCAGAACTGAGCGGCACAAAACGCGCCAAGTGGTTCTATTTTGCCCGCAAGCTTGCCGACGCTGGCAAGGCCATGTCACCCGACCTGCATGCGAAGTTGCACATCGATCCTTCCAAACTTTCGGAATTTTAGTAGCGGCGACCCGTGGGCAAGGACTTCAGGCCGTTTATGGCGAAACTGCGGGGTTGAGATGGTTCAGTCTAAACAGATGCAAAGCGCCATCACGTTCTGTGAGAAATTGCTTGGTATTGCAATCGAAACAGTTGGCGCAGCTAATGTCTCGTTGTCGCATTTGGGCGCGCGCGATCCAAAAATCGTTTCTTTGGCACTTTTGTGCAGAACAATCTCTAACTTCAAGGGCGCAATTCTGATGGTGCGCGAAGGTCTCGTGGTAGAGGGGCGCGCATTGACGGTGCTGTTATGAAAATTTGATTTGGGCTGCCGCGCTAAATGAACGCGGCTCCGAATTTGTTACTGACATGCTGAATGATGATGCTGCAAGCAGAAAGGCGATTGGACAGGTTACATTGAAACTGTCTAGCCGCGCGGGCGCTGACAACGGCGATGAGGATGCAAGGGTCCTACGTGATCTAATCCGGCAATCGGAAAGTAGATTTCCGGACAACAAAGAAGCTTCACGTCGATAAAACGGCGCTGGGCGGCACGGTTGAGCTTGCTTATGCGACCTTCGGACAGCTTTCTCTTTGGAAGCGTCGCATCCGACGATCACGGCGCTTGGCCGTCATCTTCATTCGGAGCTAGAGGGACACACACGACACCTCGTCATTGATGTCGTGCCGGATGTTTCAGAAACTACTGCAACCCGGTGTGCATCTCGGCTACCAGCGCCGGGAGCGCACGGCGGGCCGCTGGATACTGCGGCGGTTCATCGGCACCAATAAGTATCGCCTTACCCCGCTGGGTCTGGCGGATGACCTGCATGACGACAATGGCACGACCATCCTGAGCTTCGCACAAGCCGCAGTTAAGGCCCGCGCCATGGTGGTGACCTCGGACGGCGACACGGTGGTCACGGCTCACGGTGCGGCAGGCGATGGCTCGTTACGTCGAGCACAAACGCCACATCGGCCAGTCTGTAGCGGACGTGTTGTCACGCGGCACCGCCCACATTCTGCCCGTGCTGGGCGACCTCGTGGTGAGTGAGCTGACGGCCGAGACGCTGCGACGCTGGCTAGCCAATATGGCGGCGGCCCGGCGCAGTACCGACCGAAGAAGGGCAAGGTGCAGTACCGGCCGGAGCCGGCGGGCGATGAAGCGGTACGCAAGCGGCGGGCCACCGCCAACCGGGTGCTGACTATGCTGAAGGCGATCTTCAATCACGCCTTTGACGAAGGTCACGTCAGGCTCGCGACGCTTGGGGCCGTCGGCTGAAACCGTTTCGGGGGGTTGAGGTGGCCGCGCGCTATCTGTCGGTCGCGGAGGCGCGACGGCTGGTCAACGCCTGCGACGAAGAGTTTCGGCCGTGGGTGCGTGCCGCGCTCGAGACCGGTGCTCGCTACGGGGAACTTGCGCGGTTAGTCGTCACTGACTTCAACCCAGACGGCGGCACCATCTCGGTGCGTAAGTCCAAGACCGGCAAGGCGCGTCACATTATCTTGACGGACGAAGGTGCGCGTTCTTCAAATCGCATTGTACAGGCCGTCCCGGTAGCGCACTGATGTTCACCCATGACGACGGCGCGCGTTGGAAGACCACCGAACAAGCGCGACCGATGCGTGAGGCTAATGCCCGCGCTTCGCTCACGCACCGGTCACCATCAAGGGGATGCGTCATACCTGGGCTAGTCATGCGGTCATGAATGGTGTGCCGCTGATGGTGGTCGCCAAGAATCTGGGCCATGTGG
This sequence comes from uncultured Alphaproteobacteria bacterium, assembly GCA_963778925.1. GTDB lineage: Bacteria > Pseudomonadota > Alphaproteobacteria > Rhizobiales > Xanthobacteraceae > Bradyrhizobium. Next base: position 481,191 of record CAVZWE010000024.1, read on the forward strand.
ACACTCGGATGGTGGAGCGTGTGTACGGTCATCTCGCGCCCTCCTTCATCGTTGACGCTATCCGCGCTGGCGCACCAAAGTTCGGCGCGTCGCGCCGGACGGCGACAAGGTCGTGCGGTTGCGCTGACACACGATCCCGATAAAACTTTAATGTGAGTGCGCCGTCGTTGGCCGGAATGCGTGCGCGTTTTCCGTCGTGCGTGCGCGTTTGTGCCGTTGCTTAGCCTGCTCTTGGCGCTCTCTCAATTCATTTGCTCAAAGTCTGGACGGCCGTGCATGGCGCGCGGGCCGGATCACATCAGACAGAAGGAGGCCAACATGGCCATTAAAATAGACGTGCTCAACCACGTCGAGCAGAACACCACCACACCGCATCTGTTCGTCCCAAGATCATCCTGACCTGGAACGTTCACAAGCGCCACATCCTGTTGCAAGTTGCGAAGATCGTTAGTGGACACAAGAATGTTTTTTTCTTCGATCCTTCTTGGCCCAACGAGCTGGAGCATGGCCTGACGATGATGGGGGCAATCCCACAATAACTTTTGAGTGGCTGCGGCGCTATCTTTCAGAGCTGATAAACTTTTGTCAGCTGCGTGATGCTCATGGGGAAAGGGTCGATCACTTTAAAACCGGGGTGCGAGCTGGAACAGGATGTCGGTTGCCCCCATTGGCTGGCGCACCCGATCTTAGGCGATGCTGTCGAGTTCGCATTGCTGACAGGCATTACTACCGCCTGGGATTTAGCTTATGAAGCGTCGGATGCGTGGGAACCAAAACAAATGCCATGGCAGATAGAAACTGCTGCTGCGATGATGAAATGGCGTTAACCGAACCTCTTAAGAAACCATGAACACATCTCTGCGAGATTGATGGCACATGAGTACCATCGGTCCCACGTACCCGGCGCATATCATCGTCAGTCAAGCAGAGGTCAGGCTCGTTGCAGACCAGACGAGCAGCGCTGCCGCCGCTACGATCAAGTCGGATCAAGATAGGATCGAAGTTGCCCAGGAAGTCGAGGCGGCTGCGGCTAGAGCAAACAGCGTGAATTTCGTTACCTAACAGGGACAGGTCATACGCGCACAGAAACGGCCCCGGCGCGGGCGGCGTGCCGAGGCCGTTTGTGTCGGAACTCTGGCTGGATGGGGCCTTGGGGGAAGGTCGGCCAGCCGAGGTTCTTGCACTCAGATAGGTGTTAGGCTGCCTTTTTGCCGCGATCTCTCTCGGCCTGTTGCAGGCGCTTATTCTCAGCCTGCGTATTGCGGATGGCCTCTGCCAGCATCTCGCGCAGCTCAGCCTTGGTCTTTACGGGTTCCCGCTGCGGTGATTGCCATTGGGTCATGAACAGTATGTGGGGATGCGGGAGGGAGAATTAAACCCCCGCCGGCACTGCCTGCATGTCCGCTTTTGCACGCATCGCGGACTCAAGTCGGACATCACGCCATGTCCGTTTTGTGCCACAAGCAGAACTCCGGCCCTGTTTCAGTCAACTATCTCGGCAGCTGTCGCGAGCAGCGTCTGTGGCGCGATAAGGTCGGGCACCTGGCGGTCTTGAGGTTGATGGGTGCGCGACCAGCTTCGCGGGCAGCTTCCTTGGGTAAGACCAATTCGTGATCTTGAACGATGCTGAAAGACATCGGTCAAATTTCGCGGCTTGACAGCGATCCTTGTCGAATCGACGATTGGCCGTAGTGGAAAGGATCAGATAGAAGATGGAAGATATGTACAAGCAGCTGTTGGACCGGCGTGAATTTGGTGGACTTTGCGCGGCGCTCGGCTCATCGCTGCCCGCCGTCAGCGCAATGCTTACGGGGCTATCAGGTGCATCGGCTTTTGCTGCGGCCACCGGCACGGATTCAAACGCTGCAGGGCGTTTGGTAAAGTTCCGCGGCGGCACCGTCGTCCCCGCACTGGGCCAGGGCTCGTGGCATCTTGGACAGGGAAGACACCCGGCAGCCGTTGAGGAAGAAGCGCTGCGCACTGGCCTTTCGCTCGGGATGACGTTGATCGACACGGCGGAGGGGTACGGCAACCGCCGCTCCGAAGAATTGATCGGCCGCGCGATTGCCGGTCAGCGCGACCGCGTATTCCTAGTCTCCAAAGTGGATCACATGACGGCAGATGGCATCATCGCGCGTGCTTGCGAGGAGAGCCTCGCCCGTCTCGGCACTGATCACCTCGATCTCTACCTAGTTCACTGGCGAGATAGGAGTACCGACCTCTCCGTCGTTGTGACGGCGTTCGAAAGTCTACGCACGGCGGGGAAGATTCGCGCCTGGGGTGTGTCGAACTTCAGCGTCAACGACATGGAAGAACTCTTCCATATTCCACACGGCGATCGCTGCGCGACCAATCAGGTCCTTTACAACCTCGGCAGCCGCGGCATTGAGGATGACCTGCTGCCGTGGTGCGAGCAGCACGGTATGCCGGTGATGGCCTATACTCCGCTCGGCGGCACCAGCTTGCTGCATGACCCCACGCTTGAAAGTATCGGCGCAGCACACGGTTCTACGTCGGCCGCGGTTGCGCTGGCCTGGGCCATCCGCAGCGGTAACGTCATTGCAATTCCCAAATCCGGCTTGGCAGCGCATGTAACGGAGAACGCTGTCGCGCTCTCACTGACGCTCACACCGCAAGAGCTTCAGACAATAGATGCAGCGCATCCACCACCCGACCTGTACCAGCGGGTCTTCAAACAACTTAAGCACGGCCTCGGAGCGGCTGCGCGCCGGTTTGGTCTTTACTAGCGGTACCTTCAGCGCTTGCGGGAGGCTTTCATGCTTGAGGCCCGCCCGCTGACTTCGACAAGCTCCTTACTGAATAAACCGAGAACCGGAGTAAGGTTGCTGATCCGGGAAATCCCGACTGTACATTCCATAGTTACCGTTTCGCTACCCGACGACCCCATATCCGCTCCGGGTCAAACTCGGAAGTCGAACTGGCCGACGCCGACTTCCGCTTTACCCCCGAAAGCGAACTCAAGTCAGACATCGGACCGTATCGGTTTCGTGCCAACAGCTGACATTCGTCGGCGTTGATGACGATGCAACATTGTTCTGGATCATATGAGTTGCCGCCTGGGCGATAATTTTCTTACAGCATCTTACCGAGCGACGATCCCAGAAAGCGCCGTTGCGGTGTTATGCGCGGGACCCCGTCCGATCTCCATCTGGGTCCCGCTTCTTAAACTGCCGCAGTGGCATGCACGGCTCCGCTGATCATGAACTCCGTCAGCGGGGCCGTGTTTTTTTGCTTTCCAAGGATCGCGATCACATCACGCCTCAATCATACCAATCCTTGCGATCACGCGGCAGTGGCAGCGTCCCCCGCGCGTAGCCCATGGAGACCGCAGCCTTTAGTTTCTCCAGATCGGTTTCAAGAAATTGGTTGCCAACGATCAGCGCCTTGACCGCCTCGCGCGCATCGCCGCGAGGCCGCAATGGCCTGATCGGCCGCCGCCTAGCCTTTGGGGATGTCCGCTTTGGCGCGCATAGCGAACCAAAGCCGGACATCGCGCCATGTCCGAGATGTGCCAATTTCGGAAGTCATTAGGCCCTTGCGAATTCAACTTCCTTCCTCTGTCGACGATAAGCAACCGGCGAGGCCGATCAGCATCATTGTCCCAAGTGGGGTTTAAACGATGGCGGGGCCGAGGCCCGGCCCTCGATCTCGGCAATCGCCGACGCCATCGGCAACAGGGCGTTCTCGGTTCGTAGGAGTTCGTACTGCTGGTGATACGCGCAGAATTCTGCGGTCAATCTTATCGGCTTTCTACCTAGGGCTTTTTCAGCATTTTCAATTACCGCATCGAGGACGTACTGGCGAAAGCATCGGAGCGGCATTGGTGTTCTTTGGCATCGCAGGGCTGTTGGTTAGGTTCGTGTAGGGTTGCCCCATCGGCCAACTGACATGCGGACGGGTGTTGGCGCGGCAGTTCTTTTCTCGTACAAAATGGGGGCGCGAAGGGACTTGCGTGCCATGGTGCAAGAGCATCCAAGCCGGATCGGACGCAGGTTGTCGGCGATAATGTCCGCTGACGTAGTAGGCTATTCGCGGCTGATGGGTCTCGACGAAGCAGGCACCGCCCGTATCCTGCGCGAACATCGCGCCGTCTCCGATGCACTGGTGGCAAAGCATGGCGGCCGTATCGTCAAGACCACGGGAGACGGTGTGCTGCTCGAGTTTCCCTCGGTGGTCGATGCGGTTGAATGCGCGGTTGCGGTGCAGGCGGTGATGGCCGAGCGTAACGACGGTATCCCGCAGGACAAGCGTATGTTGTTCCGGATCGGGATCAACCTCGGCGACATCCTGATCGAGGGTGACGACATTATCGGCGACGGCGTCAATATCGCGGCACGGCTTGAGGGTATTGCCACACCGGGCGGCATCTGCATCTCGGGTTCCGCGCACGATCAGGTCCGTGGCAAGATCGCAGTCGAGTTCACCGATCTGGGCGAGCAGCAACTCAAGAATATCGGCCGCCCGGTACGAGCCTACGCCGTGGTCCGGGATGGACTTGGTGCGGGGACAGGGGGCAGCAGCACGACACCAAGCCCATCTTCAGCTCCGCGTCTGTCCATCGTGGTGCTGCCGTTCGCGAATATCGGTGGTGATCCTGAGCAGGACTATTTCGTCGATGGGGTGACAGAGAGCTTAA
>CAVZWE010000025.1:0-147264 GCA_963778925.1 uncultured Alphaproteobacteria bacterium
GTGGGCGACAACCTTCAGTGCGCACACGATGCCGACCTATCCGGGCCCCTGGACTTGATCTCCATCGAGGGCGATGTCGCCATCTCGACCGGGGCTTACATCCAAACGACCAAGTGGTCGGGGCAGCACCTGCACGTCGGTCCGGTTCATCTCGAGCGCGGTTGCAAGATCGGGACGCGAGCCGCCATCGCCAACAATGTGACGGTGGGCCGCGGCACCTGGATCACTCCGTTGACCCCCATCCTCGCCAACGTGGGCTCGCAGGAGATCTGGGAAGGAGCTCCCGCGCGCCTCAACGGCCGCTGCACGGAGCTGAAGCGCACGGCGATCGCCTGTCAGTACGCGTATCCGATCTGGCTACTGGAGACCCTCAACGTCCTTATGCAGATCTTCCTATCCTTTTGGCTCATTGTGGTCCCCACCGCCGCGATCTTCTGGCTCGCCCGCGCCTTGGTACCCGCCGGAGAAGCTGAACTTTCCGACGAATATTTCAGGGTGACGCCGCTGTTCGAGATCGTCTGGCACCTGGCTCTTTACTCGTTTATCGTCAGCTGGGTGCACCATCGTCGTGACCTCTCTGCTGGGCTGCCTCTTCATACGCTGGACGGCCGTTTCGCCGGGTCTGTATCCCTCGCGCGGGCTCAGGGGTGCTCTCCTCATGTACAGAATGAAGAGGTTAAACGGCATCCAGGGACTGTGGACCTGGAGCATCACCGGGCAGTACCTGAGGGCTCTCGCTGGCATGCACTTCCCGCGGTTTGGCGCCTCCGAGTGCGACGTCATGTTCAACATCGTCCCGGAGGCTGTTACCGCCGACTCCCAGGTTTTCTTCTCCAATGGATGTTTCACGAACATGCTCGATTGTGGCGCCGAGCACTTCAAGCTGCGCCGCCTCGATATGCCCCGGAATTTCTTCGGCGGTAACAATTGCGTAGCGGAGTACGGGAATTTCCCGTCCAACTTCCTGCTAGGCGTCTCCACGCCGGGCAATGATATACAGTTCCGACGACAAATGCGGTCCCGGCTTGGCGAGCCAATCACGGTGGCGGGAAATCCGCCGGTGAAATTCGCGAGCGCGTCATTTGAGGCGGAGAATGAAACCCACAGACTGCCGGACTTTCCCCTCTTCCTGACCCGGGTCTTCCTGTTCGACTTCCTGAGCATCGGCATGCTGCCCATCACCGAGATGATCGTCTTCCCGGTTCTGTACGTTTGTTTGCTGAGATTGGGCGGACACCCAATCGCCAGCGCGCTGATTGCTCTGATCCTCGTAGAAGTCAATCTGGTCCTGTTCAGCGTCGCGATCAAGAAGTCCCTCATCGGCAGCGAATGGGGAGCCAATCACTCGACCCCCTTCTGGTCGTGGCGCCACTTCGCCTACTTCTTCGCGCAGGACTGCTTCTTCGTCTGGTGCAGGAGTCCTCTTATGTTCGGCGCCGGGACTGTTCTCGCGAATTCCATCCTACGATGGATGGGATGTCATATTGGCTACGGGACAATCGTGATCCGGCCAATGCAGTGCTCAGACTGGAACGCGGTGAGCTTCGGCAATGATTGTGTTATCGACGGCTTCCTGCAGTTTCACACCTTCGAGAACATGATGCTGAAGGTGAAGCGAACTCACATCCAGGACGGCTGCACCGTCGCCTTCGGGACCACGGTGATGGGTGGCGCGGTCATCGAGCGGGACACGACCCTTTTGCCGTTGTCGCTCGTCCTCAAGGAGATGAACATGATCACAGCTACCTACGAAGGGAGCCCCGCGGAGCCTGTGAACGGTTCAACACCTCTCCCACGATCACTCTGCGACGAGGAGGCGGTGAACCTCCCGAGCTTCCCGGAGAAAGCGGCTATCGACCAGAAGGATCGCGATTTACGAAGCTCACATGACCTCAGATGACGCGAGACGATAGCGAATGGCTGAACGGTCTGTTCGCCGCAAGCGCAGGCGACTGGACGCCGGCGCCAGCGAGTCATGCGGCTCGTGTTCTGTATGCGCCGGTTTCGCGCGATCCCGAGGCATCACGGCGTTGCGTGTCAGTCCTGTCGGATGTCGAGTTGCAGAGGGCGGACCGCTTTGTAACGGAGGACGGCAAGGCTCATTTCAAACAACGGCGTGCGTTTCGTCGCTATTGCGGAGCCTTCGTGCTCGGATCACCGCAGCCCTTATCGCGGATAGTATTCCAGGAGACAAAGAAAGGGCGCCCCTACCTTCCCGATTTGCCAAATGTCTGGTTTAGTTTTTCCTCCTGCCGGTTCGGTTTTCTCGGCGCGTGGTCGTCGACACACAGTATCGGTGTTGACCTCGAGGATCAAACGAGGAACTTGGAGGCGGCAGAACTCGCTCAACAGTTCTTTTCGCAAGCTGAGGTGAAGGCTGTTAAAGTGGTAGGCGGTTTGGCGCGCCTGCGAACTTTCTGCCAACTCTGGAGCCTCAAGGAAGCAGCTCTGAAATCCATTGGAGAGGGATTGCCTTTCGGCCTCGACGCGTTCGAATTCGAATTAACTCCAACTCTACGTGTCGTTCATGCGCCACCTGATTATGGAGGGCCGGAGCGATTTAATGCGCAGATTATCCAGGGAACTGATATCTGCGCTGCGCTTGTCATTCGAAGCGTGGCCTGATGTAACGACCGCTCTCCCGCATGAACCCGCCCATGCTTGAAAAACGACGTGTATGTCGCTTTTCAGCGTCGGCAAGGCCATGTAACGTTCCGCACGTCGAGGCGAGATATCGAAGATTCGCTTGATCCAATTCTGAAATGCTCCGTGCTTTAGCTCGCCACCCTCCTTGGCCTCGATCGGCTGATGCCGGCGAACGCTGATGCGCGGCCCCTGCTCAGCACTTGACCCGCAGCCTTGGCCCTAGACTAAACCCGCCCGCTTACCGGCAGCAGCGCGCCGGTAATGGCACTCGCCGCCTCGCTTGTGAGAAACAGGATCACGTCAGCCAGCTCTTGCGGCGTCACCCATTTCGCAAAATCCGCGTTTGGCATGCTGGCGCGGTTGGCTGCGGTGTCGATAGTCGAGGGCAGCACGGCATTGACAGTGATCTTGCCTTTGCATTCGGCGGCGAGCGCCTCGGTGAGGCGATGCACGCCGGCTTTGGATGCGGCGTAGGGGCCCATGCCGGCGCCCGCCTGCAGCGCGCCCATGGCGCCGACATTGACGATCCGGCCTGCCGGGGAGGCCATCAGATACGGGATCGCCGACCGGGATGCATTCAGTGCGGTGAGGACGTTGAGCGCGTACATCCGCTGCCAGGTTTTCGGATCGCCCTCGGCGACCGTCTCGAAGGCAAAGCCGCCGGCAATGTTCACCAGCGCGTCGAGCCGGCCGAAATGCGCGGCAACGGCGTCGATGGCTTTTTTGGCCTGCGCCGCATCCGACAGGTCGACGCCACCGAGTTCGATGCGTTTGTCCGTTGCCGGGATCGGGGACGCTGCGTGGTCTACGCCTGCCACCTGTGCGCCCCGCGCAAGCGCCACATCCGCGACCACCTTGCCGAGTGCGCCCGAGGCGCCGGTGACGACAACGACTCTTCCGTCCATGATGGGGTCTCCGGGCCATGGGGAGTGGGAGGGCCCAGACTACTGTCATGCGAAGTTGATTTGCAATGCTGCGGAATTCTGCTGTCAAATGCAGGCCGACAAGGGATCGCTCTGAGCAAATGGAAGTTTCATATGCCCGATGCGCCACCGCCCTGCGACATTCCTGACGAACTCATACGCCTCAAACAGCGGCTTCCGCACCTGGTGCAGGCTCTCACCAGCCAAAGGAAGATCAGGATTGTGGCGATCGGCTCGTCGTCGACGGCGGGCGAAGGTGACGTCGTGCCCTATCCCTGCAGGCTGGAATTGCTCTTGAGGAATCGGTTTCCCGACCGGATGATCGACGTGCTCAACAGAGGCGTCGGCGGCCAGGAGGCGCCGAGTGAGTTCGCCCGCTTCGAGAGCGATGTGTTCGCCGAGGCGCCGGCGCTGGTGATCTGGCAGGTCGGAACCAACGCGATCTTTCATCGGGATGAATACGATCCAGGTGGCGTCGCCCGCTCGATTGCTGCCGGACTTGACCGGCTGAGCGGCCTCGCCAGCGATGTCATCCTGATGGATCTGCAATACGCGCCGGTTTTGCTCACGGATCAAAAAATCGAGGACACCAAGCTGATGGTGTCGCTGATCTCGACCGCGGCCGACACGGCAAGGGTCAATCTGTTCCCACGGTTCGCGCTCATGCAGCGTTGGCGTGACATCGACAAGATTCCGTTTGATACGATGATCAACGCGACCGACGGTCTTCATCAGACCGATTGGAGCACCAATTGCGTGACCAAGGCGCTGTTCCGCGCGATCGAGCTGGCCGTGGCGGCGGAGGTCGGTGCCTGAGCCGCCCGCGGCCCCCTGCGGACAAAATCGTTAAAATTTGCCGGAGTTCGGTAAGCGAACTGCAGAATGATTCAGCTACTGGAAGATGCTCGTCCAAGCAAGGCCTCGGAAAAATACCATGAGACATCTGCCTGACCACGGTTTACCCCTCGTTCAGCTCAAGGAACAGCGGCGGGATCTCGTCGTAGCATTGCAAAATCGTAACGGCCCGGTGAGCGGCTGGGAACTCATGCAGATCGCGGCGGTTCAGCAGGCGATATCGGCGTTCGAGGACGTCATCACCGACCTCGATGCTGAATTGGAAGCGGCCGCCTAGGCATTTCTTGACGTTTCGCCGGAGCGGAAAGAAAATTCAGGACCTCAGGTAGCGGGCCTGGAGCCATGCGTGCTCCTGCGCGCCGAGACCGAGCCCTTCGCTGAAATAATTTTCCAGATTGCCGTAATCGGCGCTGATCGCCTCAAACGCCGTGGTGAGGAACGATGTTTGCACCGACGCGAGTACCTGACTGACCTCCTCGGGGAGATCGCTGGAGGCGGAGGGGTCGCGCCGGTAGAAGCGGTTGGTGAGCAGGTAATCCTCGGCGATCAGATCGTCGGGCACGTCGAGCGCATGCAGGATCAGCGCGCAGGCGAAGCCGGTGCGATCCTTGCCGGCGGTGCAGTGAATCACCAGCGGCGCACGGTCCTCAAGCAGATGGGTGAATAGCGCGCGGAAGCTTGGCGTGTTGTAACGCACATAGTTGCGGTAGGACTCGCGCATGACGTCGAGCGCATCGGCCGATGACAGCGCCACGCCGGCGGCGCGCCGCGCGCGCAGCGTTGCAACGACGGTCGGCTCGATCGGCAGCGAATGTACCGAGATCTCCTCAAGTCCGCATAGCGCCGCGACACGTTCCTCGGTGCCGCGAAAATCGAACGCACTCTTTAGACCCAGTGGTCGCAGCACTTCGATATCGGCCTCGGTGAGGTGGCCGAGATGGTTGGAGCGGAAGATCTGCCGCCAGCAGACGGTGCGGCCATCTCTGGCGGGATAACCCCCGAGGTCGCGGAAATTGCTGGCGCCGGCAAGATTGAGGTGGCGGGCAGGAGACTCTGACATGGGACCAGCTTAAGCCATCCTGCGAGGCGGAGAAATAAGGGGAGATTGCATCGCCTGCTGTGGTCTGGTCTATACTCACTTTTGCGGGGAGACGAGGATGTATCGGTGCCGGGTCATTATTTTTTTCGGTGCGGCGTTATTGGTCGCAGGAGTTGCAACCGGATCATCGGCCGCATTGGCGCAGAGCTTTCAGAGCTACCGTTGCGCCGATGGCACTCAATTCATCGTCGGATTTTTCGAATATGACCGGCGTGCCCATTTGCAGATCGATGGCAAGGCGGTGACGCTTGGCAGGCGCCTGACCTTGTCGGGCTCACGTTATTCGGGCAGCGGTGTCACGCTGAAGATCACCAAGACAGGCACAACGATCAAGCACGCCAAGCGCCCGGTGACTGCGTGCGAGCTGATATGAAAAAGGGCTGAAACATTTTGTTTCGACCCTTTTTTACGCGTTAGACCGGCAACATTTCGGCATCGGTGGAGTGGTGGGCATCAGCGCTCCCATGCCGGCTTGGATTCCTGGATGGCCGCTTCGTGATACCAGCTGCCGCTGCAGGCCGCTTCGTTCACGCGCGAGGAGGCCTCCTCGGCAGCGGACTTGGTCTCTTCATGGCGACGTCCGCCGAGAGCCGAGCGGCCCCCGGGAGGGAATTGGTAGATCCTTGCGGATCCGTGATTCAAACTGGAATTCATCATCATCTCTCCTTGTGTCCAAGCGCGTTCGCTCATGCTGCGCCCGACTCGTTCTCGACTGGTTACTGATTCTGATATCGTCCGTGCACGGCGCCGATGCAACCTGATCAAAACAAAATCATTCGCTGTACAAATTGTAGGCATTTCTGATTTTGCACCCAGGAAAGCAACCATCGACTGGCTAACGCTTGGGCCGCCGCCAAGGTTGCGGGAGCGGCCCGCTTTGTTGATGAATGTTGCCTACAACTGGCGCGGCTTTAATCGGAACGGCAAAGCGGGCCGCAGGCTGCTGCGGAATCAGGCGTAGTTGCGGCCTGATCGACTGCACGGACCGCGCGCCTTTGCCGCACCCAAAATCCGATTTCGCAGCGCGGAAACCGAGGTGTCTCCTGCCCGCGGAAAGGGTCCCGCAGTGCAGCGATTGGCACTTTAATTGCTTGGTAAGGAATGGCCGATGGTGGCCGGGTACGCTTGTGGTGACCAATAGGCTTCGGTTTCCCACCTTACGCATCATCAACTCATGAGAGGCTCAATGACAAAGTATAAGCTCGAGTATATCTGGCTCGACGGATATACGCCGACGCCGAATTTGCGCGGCAAAACTCAGATCAAGGAATTCGATTCATTTCCGACGCTCGAACAGCTTCCACTCTGGGGCTTCGACGGAAGCTCGACCATGCAGGCCGAAGGAAAAAGTTCGGATTGCGTTTTGAAGCCGGTCCGCGTTTTCCCGGACGCCGCGCGTACCAACGGCGTCCTGGTAATGTGCGAAGTCATGATGCCCGATGGCAAGACCCCACACCCCTCGAACAAGCGTGCCACCATTCTCGACGACGAAGGCGCATGGTTCGGCTTTGAGCAGGAATATTTCTTTTACAAGGACGGCCGTCCGCTGGGCTTTCCGACCACCGGCTATCCTGCGCCACAGGGCCCGTATTACACCGGCGTCGGCTACTCCAACGTCGGTGCCGTCGCCCGCGAAATCGTCGACAAGCATCTCGATCTCTGCCTCGCCGCCGGCATCAACCACGAAGGCATCAACGCCGAAGTGGCGAAGGGCCAGTGGGAATTCCAGATCTTCGGCAAGGGCTCCAAGAGGGCTGCCGACGAAATGTGGATGGCCCGTTACCTGATGCAGCGACTGACCGAGAAGTACGGCATCGACATCGAGTACCACTGCAAGCCGCTCGGCGATACCGACTGGAACGGCTCCGGCATGCACGCCAACTTCTCCACCACCTATATGCGCGAAGTCGGTGGCAAGGACTATTTCGAAAAGCTGATGAAAGCGTTCGAAGAATCGAGAGCCGATCACATCGCGGTCTATGGCCCGGACAACCATCTGCGGCTGACCGGCAAGCATGAGACCGCTGCGATCACTGAGTTCAGCTACGGCATCGCCGACCGCGGCGCCTCGATCCGCGTGCCACACAGCTTCGCCAACAACGGCTACAAGGGATATCTGGAAGATCGCCGCCCGAACTCGCAAGGCGATCCCTACCAGATCGCTTCGCAGATCCTGAAGACGATCGCTTCCGTGCCGACGGCTGCGAAGGCGGCGGCGGCCTGAGCGCAGGACATACGGCCCGGGCTGGGGCATCCAGGCTGCATCCGATCCGTCAAGGCGAGAGCTTTGGCGGATCATTGCGTTTTGGTTTCGCTGGGCGGAGGTGGCGCCGGGTTGGAGCCTTGAATCCGCCCATGCTTCGAAGCTAACTTCGCCCGGTTCGAATGTGGGCCCGGATGAAATCACTTCACACGCTTTCATGGGCTGGGACAGAGCGCATCGCTCTTTCGGCGATGGCGATCGCAGCACTTGCGTGTTTCGCTGGTCCACCCCAGGCAACCGCGCAATCGGCCGATCTCGTATTGTGCGACCGGCTCGCCGCCGATCCCTCCGATCCGGACAAGCCGGCGGATGTAAAGGGAACGACAGATGTCGCGCCATCCGATATCGCCACCGCGATCAAGTACTGCAGGATCGCTTCCGGCTCCTCGCGGCGCGCGCTTTACCAGCTTGGCCGCGCCTACGCCGCCAACCGGCAATTGCCGGAGGCGATCAGCGCCTGGCGCAAGGCGGCCGACAAGGGTTCTACCTCGGCGATGGTCGAACTCGGCGTGCTCTACGGCACCGGCGCAGGCGTTGCCAAGGACGACGCCCAGGCGCGCAGATTGTTCGAGCGCGCAGCCGAGGCCGGTAATCCGCGCGGCGTCACCAACCTCGCCGCGCTGGGTGGCGGCGGCAGTGCGCCGTCGGACCCCGCGCGGGCGCGCGAGCTGTTGGCAAAGGCCGCCGAAACCAATGCGGAGGCGCAGTACCAGCTTGGCCTGATGCTGGCCGACGGCACCGGCGGCGCAAAAGACGATGCCGGTGCGCGTAACCTGTTCGAGAAGGCGGCCGCGCAAAATCACGCCGGCGCGCTGGAGCGGATGGGCGCGTTCGCAGAGGAGGGCCGCGGCGGGCCGAAGGATTCCGCCGCCGCGAAGTCCTATTACCAGCGGGCCGCGGCACTCGGCGACGAAGACGCCAAGAAGGCGCTGAAGCACCTGGAATGTCCTTACGTGCTCAAGGACAAGCGCGGAAATTTTGTCACCAATCTCTGCTTCTAGTATCTCGCCATCGTGATGGCCCGCGTCTTAAGCCCCGGCGCGCCTTGAGCGACATCAATAGGGCAGCGAGGGGAGGGTGCTATCCCGGACACAAAACAGCACAGGTTTGGAGAATCGAATGAAACTGCGCGGATATATCATCGCCCTCTTGCTGGTTGGCTCGTTGACGCCGCTGGCCATTGCCCAGTCCAATCTGGGTGCCACCACGAGCGACGGACAATACGTTCCCCGGCTCGGCGATATCATGAACGCGGTGCAGACCCGGCATATAAAACTGTGGTTCGCCGGCAAGGCCCGGAACTGGGAACTCGCGGCCTACGAACTTCGCCAGCTCAAGGCCGGCCTCCTGGAGGCGGCGGTGATGTATGAGGGCATTCCCGTCACCAACGTCACCACCATGACCAAGCCCATCCAGTCCATTTCCGACGCAATCGATGCCAGAGATGGCGGGCGGTTTGCAAAAGCGGTCGCTGAGCTGACGGACGGCTGCAACGCCTGCCACAAATCGATGGCACGCGGCTTCATCGTCATGCAAACCCCGACGGTGTCGCCGTTTGGCGACCAGTCGTTTTCGCCGCCGAAAAAGTAACGGGCCGGAGCAAGCGCTCGGGGCGAGGAGCGGGAGGCGTTCATCATGACCATCTGCAAACCTGCCATTGTCGCGTTGGCGCTGTCGGCCGGCCTCGCATCGCCGGCGCAGGCGCAGACGTCCCCGGGCGACCAGGTCGCGGCGGGACGCAAATTTGCCAGCCGCGTCTGCGGCGCCTGTCACGTGGTGATGCAGCAGCGCGAGGAGCTTCCGGTGCTGGCGCCGCCGGGCCCAAGTTTTGCCGTACTGGCGCAGCGGCCGCTCCTGACCGAGCAGGCGTTGCGGGAATTCCTGGGCTCCAACCACAGCGGCATGGGCCCGCATGAGGCGATGCCCAACCCGCGGCTTGCCGACTATCAGATCGACGAGATCGTCGCCTTCATGATGTCGCTGAAGGCCGCGAAATGATAGGCTGCGGACGCCATGAGCAACCGCATTCTCGTGTTCTACGGCTCCTACCGTTCCGACCGCCTGGGCATTCGGCTGGCGCAGTTCGTCGTCGAGGGCCTGCGCGGCCGCGGCGACGACGTCGAACTGATCGACGCCAAGGCGGTCGGTCTGCCGATGCTGGACCGGATGTACAAGGAATATCCGAAGGGCGCCGCACCCGAGCGGCTTGAAAGACTCGCAGGACAAATCCGCGAGGCCGACGGTTTTGTCTTCATCACCGGCGAATATAATTGGGGCGTCCAGCCCGGGCTGAAAAACCTCACCGATCATTTTCTCGAGGAATGGTTCTGGCGGCCTGCCGCCATCGCCAGCTATTCGGCCGGGCGTTTTTCCGGCGCGCGCGCTGCGACTGCTTGGCACGGCACGCTCTCCGAGATGGGCATGGTGGTGATTTCGAGCACCATCGCGGCGGGACCGATCGCGCAGACGCTGTCTGCGGACGGCCAGCCAATCGGCGAGGGCGGCAAGGCGCTGGCGCAGGCGTTTCCGCGCTTCGCCGATGATCTGGCGTGGTGGGTGGAAGCGGCCAAAGCCCAGCGGGCGCGCAAGCCGCCGCCATATTGAATTTCTGCGCGGGCGCAATAGCCAAGCGACAAGTCGTCATACCCCGCCACCGGGTCTCGCTTATGGCGAGCCCGATGGCAGGCTCCTGCGGGGTATCCGGTACGCCGCGGCCTCTCGATTCCATCATCAGCGTCTCTGGAATACTGGATCGCCCGCCTTCGCGGGCGATGACGGCTGGGAAATAACTTCGCGTTCCCGCGACGCGATGCGCCCGGGTTGTGCAAGAAACCTTCCGCCCAACGGAGGGCGTGGGGAATGCCGGGCGCCCAATGCACCCGCAGCCTCGCGTGGAAAAGATGAAACCACACGAGTGTAGTCACCACAGGTCCACCAGGATTACCCAGCATTCCCGCACGCGAATGGTTTTAACGGTTACTCCGAGCTCTCCCCGGTGACCGGGCTCTTTTGCCACCGTCGCCTGCGCGTCTTAGCGCAGACTTGACGCCAGCGTCGGGGCGTCAGGACCACACGGCTTCGCCGTCCGCGACCCGTCTACGCCAAAGGCTTCGCCGGGCTGAGTGCCAGTCCGCCGAAGCTTTAGCGAAGGCGGAACTGGCGCTCTCGTCTTTAGCACCAGCCGCGTCCACCGCATCCCGCTCCAACGTCCGTGACGATCGCGAGCGCCCCTCTGTGTAGGGCGGGACGGCGGGAGTCATGGCGTTGATTTGCCCGACGAGCAAAGCGAAATATTTTTGCAAATAGGGCTGGACAGCCAAGTCACAGGCACGTCACTGATTTGCCCGTCGGGCAGATCGGTTGATCAGGCTCTGGAAATTCGCTCGGCGACCATCCACGTCTTGGCTCCACCCGAGCAAGAAAGACGTGGATGGCCGGGACGAAGCCCGGCCATGACGAGACGATGCCGTAGCCCATCGGCGTTGGGAGAATAATCGTGTGGTATGGTGGCAGTTTCGGTGAACTGCTCGCGCAAAGCCCACACTAAATCCCATCGCATCGGAGCCCCGACACATGAGCCTGCTCAGCACACCCTTCGATCCTGCGCACGAGGCGGCGCTGGTCACCGGGGCGGGAAACGGCATCGGGCGCGCGATTGCGCAGGCGCTGGTCGGCGAGGGGATGCGAACCGTGTTTGCCGATGTGAACCGGGATACGGTGACTGCCGCGGTCAAAACCTCGCCGCGGCCGGAGCTGGCGGTGCCCTGGATCGGCGACCTCGCTCACTCAGCCGCGCGCGATGCGCTGCTGGCCGAGGCACAGTCTGCGGTCGGGCAGGTGACCCACTTCGTCCACAGCGCGTCGCCGCCGCGGCGCGAGGCCGATCACGCCCTGGCTGTCAGCAGCGAGACCTGGGAACAGATGCGTGCGGTCAATGTCGACGCCGGCTTTCACCTTGCCCGCGAACTCGCGCGAAAACTCATCGCAGCAAAGGCGCCCGGCTCGTTCCTGTTCCTGACCTCGCTGCATTCAGGCACGCCGCGCAACCTGCCGCACTACTCTACCTCGAAGGCGGCGATGTCGATGCTGGTGAAGGAGCTGGCAAAGACCTTCGGCCGCTTCGGTATCCGGGTCAACGCGCTGGTGCCCGGCGCTATCGCCGCCGGCGGTTTCGTTGCCGATCCGGCGCTTGCGCGGCACATTCCGCTCGGCCGCCTCGGCCGCGGTGAAGACCTCGCGCCGATGGCGCTGGCGGTGCTGTCGAACCGGGTGTCGGCCTACGTCACGGGAGCGGCGATCGTGGTCGACGGCGGGCTGTCGCTGACGAACTGGTTCGATCCGCCCGATCTTGACGATCTCTGAGGGCAACCAACCCAATTAGAACATTGATATCTCGGCAACGATCGTGAGCTCCCTCTCCCCTTGCGGGAGAGGGTTGGGGAGAGGGGTCCACACGGGCAGTCCCGATGCGGCCACCCCCCTCCCTAGCCCTCCCCCACAAGGGGGGAGGGAACGGAGAGCAGCGTATTCGAGGATCGCAAGGAAACGAAACGGGCCCGGATTTCAGCGGAGCCTGTCAGCGGGCGCGCATTCGCGCGACCCCTTGGCTTCATTCGGGCTACGCTTGCTATGAGCTTAGCGGATGTGCTGTTGAGAGCGCAGACGCGCAGCAGCGGGACCGCAATATAATTCGCTTTTTTCCCGGGCGCGAGATTGTTTGGTCACCGGACCGGAGAAGCGCTATGCTGCCGGTTCATCGGCTAGGCACGGAAAGTCAGGAGTTCGCGCGAGAAGGCTCTAGATTTTTTATTTGACGCGTTTTCTTAACGCGAACCGGTCTCCACTTCGTTGAAAACGCTACTAGAGGCGGGGCAGCATCGATGATGACGATACCGGAACTGGCGGCAGATGCGTTGGAGGAGTTTCTCGGTTCCTATATGCGCCGCCGCTTCGGGTCGCCGCAGACGAATCTGCTGGGGATCGTGCCAGGGGTGGCTCGCGTCGCGCTCGAATGCATCGGAAACAGCGACGCGCTCTACCACAATGTCGAGCACACGCTGCTGGTGACGCTTGCGGGACACGATATCCTCCGCGGCCGCGCGTTGCACGACAACGTCACCGCGGACGATTACGCGCATGTCATCATTGCCTGCATCACCCACGACATCGGTTATGTGCGTGGCCTGTTCAAGGACGACGACGCGGACGGCTTCGTGATCGATTCGACCGGCAGAAAGGTGACGTTGCCGCGCGGTTCATCGGACGCCGGCCTGATGCCTTACCACGTCGACCGGTCGAAACTTTACGTGATGAGGCGGATCGAAGGCATGCCTCCGCTCGACAAGCAGCGCATTGCGGACGCGATCGAAGGCACCCGATTTCCGCCCGCCGAGGACTGTGAATGCGGCGAGGAGGCGTCGATCGTTCGTGCGGCGGATTTGATCGGGCAACTCGGCGATCCCAACTACCTCAGGAAAGCAAACGCGCTCTACCATGAGTTCGAGGAGGTCGGCATGAATCGCGAGCTTGGCTATGATTCACCCGCCGACATCGTCAATCGCTACCCGCAGTTTTACTGGAACAGTGTGGCGCCTCATATCCAGACCGAGATTGGCTATCTCAACATGACGTCGAGCGGACGGCGGTGGATTGCGAGCCTTTATGGCAATGTCTTCCGCGCCGAACGCGAGATCTCGCTTTCCGGCCCGCAAAGTTGAGAGCGACCAAACGCCGCCCCGACGACGGTCGGCGAAACAACCCACCCAATTAGAACATTGATGTCTCGGCAATGTTGGTGAACTCCCTCTCCCCTTGTGGGAGAGGGTGTGAGGATGGCAACTACAAAATATAGCATGACACCAATTACTTAAGCCTGCCGCGGGCGTAGGTCTCCAAACTACGGCTCGGAGAATTTGTGTTAAGCGATGCGAAAAGACTTTTTCGACAGCATCGGTCAAAGTCGGAAGAACTCGGCCTGAGCAAACGTCTTCCGGATTGCCCCTGAGAGCGGACATTACTCGCTGCCGGGGCATGTCTCAAAGGTGCCAAAACCGGAAGTCGTCATCATTCGATCATCGCAGCTAAATCATCGGCAAGCTCGTCAATTCGTCGTCGTCCGAATGTCCGTTCAACCCAGCGACCGCTGAGCGGACACTCCAAAAACGTCGTTAAGTGCCGTAAGCCGCCATCGGTGCGGTGTATCCCACGTGACGATGTTGCGTGTCATTCCAGCCCCACGATAGAGGCGAATTCATTAACCGGGATACGCGGAATGTTGATGGCGTACTCGATGGAGTTTGTGTCAGCGTAACCAATTGACATGCCACATGCGATTATCTGGCTATCGTCGATGGGAAGATGCCGGCGAACTACCGAGTGATACTTAGTCAGGAAAATCTGCGGGCAGGTATCGAGGCCTCTCGCCTTCGCGGCAAGCATGAACGTCTGAGCGAGAAGTCCGCAGTCGAACCAACTACCTACTTCCAGTCGCCTATCCACCGTGAAGAAGGCGGCAATCGGCGCATCAAAGAAAATTAGGTTTCGTGCTGCGTGCCGGTCGCGCGCTTCCATGTCAGCTCGGTCGATGCCCAGCGCGGCATAGAACGCGCGTCCGAATAGCCGTCGCCGATCCGAGTAAGGGGCGGGTAGATCAGGAGCGTACATCGGCCGCTCCGGCTGGTAATCGGCCGGAGACGTTCTGTGTGCCTCGCTGAGGGCTTCAGCGAGCTTGTCCTTGGTCGTGCCGCCTGCCATGTAGACCCGCCAAGGCTGCATATTTGAATTGCTGGGAGCGTGACCAGCAACATCGAGAATTTCAAGCAAGAGTTTTTTGGAAACTGGGCGATCAGTAAAGCGTCGAATGGACCGCCGCGTTCTTACCAATTGGTCGATGGCTTGCAGTGTTCCGTCGTCCATTTTGGGCCCCATAGCTCGCCGGCATCCAACACAGTCTATCAAGCGCGTAGCCGCGCTACATCTGCGACAGCGCTTATCGCAGCACAAACTACGGCCGCTTTGGGTCAATCGCGTCGTTTTCGCAGTCCGCCGACCACTTCCGGTACTCCCCAATTAGCGGACCTTCTCAAGGCCGCTTGGCATGTCTCAAAGGCATCGCGCAAACTGATGCTTTGTGCCGAGTGCGGACTCTTCGGCAGCGATATGCAACGGGCATGCGATTTTCAAATTGGCCTGTGCGATCATTCCCGCGCCGGTAGATTGACTGGTTTGTCAAATAACCGGCAGCCAGCGTTGACGGGTAAGGTTTTTTGCAATTCAATCGAAGACCAAGGGAGGGAACGACGATGGGAGGTCAACAGACAGCAGACTTTTCGGCGCGCCAAGACAGAGCGATCCGTTGGCGACGCGCGGGCACGGCCCTTTTTTCATCGATCATGGTGGTTCTTGGAGTTGCGCCGACGGACGCGATGGCCGGCTCCCCGACGCGCGTCATCGAGACGACGAGCGGGCCGGTTCGCGGCGTGAGCGACGGCGTGGTCAACAACTTCCAGGGCATCCGCTACGCCAACTCAACGGCCGGTGCGAACCGTTGGATGCCGCCCACAGCTCCCTCGCGCTCTCCCACGATATTCGATGCGACAACGCCGGGCAGTGCGTGCCCGCAGCCGGTCTTCCAGTTTTCAGCGCAGCAGCCCTTCAGCGAGGATTGCCTCTTCCTCAACGTTATGACACCCGTTCATTCGGGGGGCGACGACGGGCTGCCAGTCTGGATATTCATGCATGGCGGCGGGCTCGTGACCGGTGCAGGCGCGCAGTACGACCCCGGCATCCTGGTCAGCGCCCACAAGATCATCGTCGTGACCATCAACTATCGCCTCGGCGCGCTCGGCTGGCTCTCCCACCGCTCCTTGGACGGCAATGGAATCGCCGGTAATTACGGCTTGATGGACCAGCAGCTCGCATTTAAATGGGTCCGCGACAATATCCAGCATTTCGGTGGAAACCCGCACCGGGTGACGATCGGCGGCGAGTCGGCCGGCGGCTTCAGCACTCTTTCCCATCTGGCCTCGCCAACCGCAAAGGGGCTTTTCCACGCCGCGATCATTGAGAGCGGCGCCACTGGCCTGTTCACAGTGCCGACGGTCGCGGCCCAGCAAGCTCTGGGTGTTTCGTTCGCAACCGCGCTCGGCTGCACAGGGTGGGATCAGCAGATCGCGGCTTGCCTTCGGAACGCCCCCGTTGCGGCTCTCCTTGCTGCGCAGGGCATCCTTGAAAGCGGCGGCAGAGCTTTGCCGACTGCTGGCACGACGATCTTGCCGCAAGGATTAGCGGACGCTTTCAGGATCGGTGATTTCAACCGGGTGCCGGTCATGCAGGGCACCAACCTTAACGAGGGCACTCTGTTCGAGCCGTTTTACTTCGATACGACCTTCACTTTCGTACCGGGCGGCCGGGCGCAATTCCTGGTCGACCATGGCATTCGGACTTTCCCGCAATTGGTGGGAATTATCTCCGCCACTACTGCTGCCCCCGCGAAAGTGGGAACGCTCGCGACGCTCTATCCACCTGCGAATTTCCCGAATCCGGATAACAACAACCAGCCGAGCGCGGACCAGGCGCTCGGCCAGATTTACGGCGATATAACTATCACCTGCCCAGGCCTTAACTCCAACCAACTGCTGGCGAGGTTTGTCCCGGTCCATGCCTATGAGTTCGCCGATCCGAACGCGCCGAACGTGTTCCTGCCGCGGATCGGCTTCTCCTATGGAGCAGCGCACGCTTCGGAGTTGTCGTATCTGTTCGATGCCAAGACTTTGCAAAGCCCGGCTGATGCCGCCGCCAATGCTGCGTCGCCGGCGCCGGGCGCGGCAGTACAGCCGCCGCCGCTGACGACGGGCGGAATGCAGCTTGCGGTCGAGATGAAGGCCTACTGGGCGAATTTCGTCCGCTTCCACGACCCCAA
Organism: uncultured Alphaproteobacteria bacterium; assembly: GCA_963778925.1. Lineage (GTDB taxonomy): Bacteria > Pseudomonadota > Alphaproteobacteria > Rhizobiales > Xanthobacteraceae > Bradyrhizobium. The sequence continues at coordinate 16,707 of CAVZWE010000025.1, forward strand.
CGGCCGACGGGAAGGTGACGATGAGGAAGACGACCACCATGCGGGCAATCACGATATCGCCCACTGGCCCGCCTTCGGTCCATTGGGATTTGTCCAGAAGTTGGTGCCGGGGCCGGCGCAACCCTTCCCGATCACTAATTTCTCGACCGAGCACAATTGCGACGCGCTCACCATGCTCGGGCTCATCAAGTAGCGCGAGCGCGCGTCGAACCAGAAGCCGTCGCTGCACCTGACGTTGACGAGGGACTGGGCTCGATAGCCATCGAGGCGGCCACACATATCCACGAGCCGATCGCCCGTTGATAGGTTCCACGCGACTACCGAGTTGCCTCATTGAAGCTTTCTGCAACACATGACGCCGTTCGGCCACTTGGGCTGGTTTGGGTCAAAAGTTGCTCTAACGGCTCCGAAAAGCGACCTTCTGTTCTACCGCTGCAAGCAGACCTCAAACGGACATCGCGGCATGTCGCAGATGTGCCACAAGCGAAAATGCGCCCATGGGTGGCTATTCAATGACGGCAGCCGCGCCTGCAACCAGCCCGTCGGGTATCTCAATTCCCAGCTCTTTGGCCGTCTTGAGATTGACAACAAGTTCAAACCGCTCTGCTTGAGAGTACGGGATGTCGCCCGGATTGGCTCCCCGCAATATTTCGGCTATCTGCCTTGCCTGCCTAATCACGACATACTTGAGGTCGGAGGAATAGGACATCAGTCCGCCTGCTTCCGCGAAATCACGGTACGGGTAAATGGCGGGAAGCCGAAGCTGCTGGATCAGCTGAACCAACAAGGACTTTTGCGGAAGAAGCACCTGCCCCTCATCCGAAGTGATCAATCCGTCCACCTGATCTCGCTGGATCGATGAGAATGTACTCCGGTATTCCGCTTCACCATAAGGGCTGCTCAAGGGAGCCCGTACCAGGGAAATCCCCAGCTTTTGTGCCGCGTCGCGCACCGCCTGGCCGCCTGCGTTCGTCCACACTCCTTCCGATGAAACGAAAACGACATTGACCAATTTGGGAACGGCGCTGGAAAGCAATTCAAGGCGCTTGGCCCAGACTTCGACTCCGGCGTCCACGCTCACACCCGTGATGTTGCCGCCGGGGCGGGCGAGATTCGAAATAAGCCCGAACCGAATGGGGTCGCCGGTCATGGCTACGATCGGGATCGTGGTCGTCGCCGCTTTGAGGCGAACGGTCATCGGTGTTCCGGGGCTGGCAATCACATCGGGATTTGTCGCGACCACTTCGCGTGCAATCTCCTCGAGACGTCCCGACTGATACTGCACCCGATCGACAATGAGGTTTGCACCTTCGACGTAGCCGAGGCGCTGCAGTTCTTCAAAGAAGACTGTCGCAAGGGGGTGGCCTCCGATCCTCATATCTTCGACTTTATAGACAATGACCGCAAGACGCTTCTTCGTGGCGGGCTGCTGCGCTGAGGCATGTCGTATCGCCGGCGCGAGCATCGCAGCGGCAAACAAGAAATCGCGGCGCTTCATTAGTTGCCCCCTACCGAGACCCGCGATGAATTCCCGACGCTTCATGCTGGATGCTGGCCCCAAGCTTAGTACAGGCAGGATACCGGATCAGATTGGCATCTGTAAGGGGGCCCAACCCAGCGTAGTGCGTATTTGCGACGTCCGTTGTGGGGTCAGACTCAGACCTGGCCGCACGCCTAAGCCAAGTCCGTTCATCCCCCTACTGCGGACATGGAGCAACTACTTCGGCATGTCCGAAAGCCCAACACCGGAAGTGGCAACTGCCTATTCGATCACTTCAGTCGTCTGCGCGAGCAACGACGTCGGCACGGTCAGGCCGAGGGCCTTGGCGGTCTTGAGGTTGAAGGCCAATTCGTACTTGGTCGGCGCTACCGGGCTTGCGGCTGCGAGAGCCGCGCGATAGCTGAATGTGTTGAATGGCCGTAGGGAGAACCGCGACAATGAAACTCAAATTGTCAGCCATCGCACTGCTCGCGATGATCATGCCGGCGCAGACGCGCGCCGCAACGCTCACCGACGCCGAGGCGACGTTCCTCGACCAACTCGTGACCGCGGCCACGGTGCTCGTAGTACGACAATGCACCGGCTACGAGGCCAATGGTGTCGGCGGCGTCCAACGAGGTGCCCAGCTTCTCGGCAGCCCTGAAGCCGCGATGGCAATGATCGCCGCCTATGACGCTGCCATAAAGGCCCACGATGGCAACGACTACGACCCGAGTAAATTCCGCCCTGAAGTGTTCGAGGCGGCCAGCAAAACGTCCAACCGAGTCCTGGCGGCCTTGATGAAAAACCCGGAAGCGGCCTGCGCTGACTATGGCAATACCAGCGTGGCGTACGGTCTGCTAAGACGGCATTGAGCTGCCTTTGCGCGTAGGAGTTCTAGGCCCGCGACCAACTCGTGCTCCACTCACCGCCGCCTGAAATGGCGCACCGGCGGGGCCTTTTCGCGCGGTTTTTGGAGCCTTGTGGGGGACGGTTGGGGAGAGGGGTTCACACGGGCAGTCCCGATGCGGTCACCCCACTCCCTAACCTCGAGAGCGAGCTTCGCTCGCCTCGGACCCCACAAGGGGGGAGGGAACGGCGTGTAGCATGATCCAGGATCGCACGGAAACGAGATGGCTCCGCATTTCGTGCCAGCAATCTGTGGCCTGGCGGCCACACCCAGTGAAAATGGCGCGGTCGATACGGTGCCAAGCCCGACCCGGCCACAGTGCCGCCGCTATTGGCAGCGGGACTTCGGTTTGGGTTGGGGGCATGAGTTTGGGCGTACAACATGCCGTCCATTGGCCGTGCTGGAACTTCGCGTGCAGGCGTCAGGGCAAGTCATTTTCCTGACGCGCCCTTGGTCGTGGCCGCGCGTGGCCGGAACGTCGTTCGGCTGTTGGCTGTCGTTCTGGCGGGACTTTGCTGGCGGCCTGCGCCCAGTCCTCCGTTGTCACCAGACATTCATTCGTGACGCACCCGCGCGTGACCGTCGCGCACCATACCCCGTTCGCGCCCCGCAAGAATGCCGGGACACCGATTGCCTCGCGGGGACTTGGCGCCTCGCAGGGAGTGGCCAGCTTCTACAGCGAGGGCGCACAGACCGCGAGCGGCGAGAAGTTCGATGCGCGCGAATTGACCGCCGCGCATCCGACGCTGCCGTTCGGCACCCGGCTGCGCGTGACCAACGTCGCAACCGGCCGGTCCGTGACCGTCCGGGTCAACGACCGCGGCCCATACGTTCCCGGACGGATCGTCGACGTCTCTTATTCCGCTGCCCAATCGCTGGGTATGGTTGGCCAAGGTGTTGCCAACGTCAAACTGGACGTCGTGCAATAGCTGACGGAACAAGCGGACGCTGGAACTTGTGTGCAGCGCAAAACAAAGAAGCGTTTTTGAGCCATATCAATTTGAGCCATATCAAGATGATTTGAGCTCGCTGCGCGCATGATTGCGCCCAGAGGAGTTTGCGATGGCTGAAATAAATAAACTCTCGGTAGGCAAAGTGCTCGACAAGCTGCGCAGCGCCGATGCGCCAAAAGCGAAGATGATGCAGCTCGACGACAAAATGAAAGCCCTCGAGGAAGAGATCCAGCGCATGAGAGCGGTAAGAAATCGCCTCAAGAAGAGCCCGGCGAGCGGGCACGATTGAGCGTGATTGAGATATCTGCCCGATCGGCGAGAGCCAGGCCGCCGTGCTTCAAAAAAGCGCACCGCTGTCGGTGCGGCCCTGATGCTTCTCGTGCCACTTCGGGCCGGGCCCTCGCATGTAATGAAGCTCGGGCCGATAGCGATCGCTGGCAATTCTGAACAGCCGGTGCCACCGGATGATGATCGCATTCAGGCGGCGGCAGAGCGGCAGCGATGAGCGTTGCGTGACCGGCATGACAGCCTCTCAATGCGGTTTGCCGAGCACGGAGGCAAACGGCAGGCTGAAAATCTCTTCGCCGTCATCGTCGCTGACATGCAGCACCCAGCCGCGCCAATCTTCCATGATGGGCGTCATGACGAGCGCACGCACAACGAGGGTGGCGTGCTCGCGCGCCTCGGCCAGGTCGCCTGCCGGGGCGCCGCATCGATCGATCAATACCTCTTCAGTATTGGAATAATGGAAATAGACCTGGGCCATGTTTCACCTCCTGCGGATGCGAAAAGCCAAGTGCAGGGTTGATGGATAGCAGCGGGGGGACGAGCGGAAAATTCGGGTCGATCACCTAAGGGGAGTTACGGAAGGGGAGATACGGAGGCAGCCGCGCCCCAAGGGCCTGGAATCTCCAGCACGACCGGACTGTCCCGGTTTCCGGTTTTGCGGCATGCTGATGAAACCAGAATCCAGAATGGAGAATGGCCGTGAAGAAGCTCTTGATGACTGCCGCGCTGGTGGCGTGCGCATCGCCCGCGCTCGCGGGATCGTACGTGTCGACATGGGGCTGCAAATATTCCCGCTACTACGGCTACAGCGAATGCAGGTCGACATGGACGCATGTTCCGGACCCCGTTCGCGATCGCGAACAGGAACGGCTGGACGCGATCGCGCAGCAGAAGCAGGACGAGAAATGGGAAGCGTTCTGCAAACCCACCTTCAAGGCCGACGAATACGGCATTCGCCGCGCGTCCTATGCCGAGAAGGGCTGCGATGTCGGGCGCAGCGAATAGGGGTGCCCAACGGGTCGCGCGAATGCGCGTCCCGGTGCAGCTTTTTCCAGAATTGCACGGCCAAATCTTCGTGAACAGGCACCGGAATGTTTGCGTTTCCGCATCGTTCGGCCGCATTGTACGCTGCCATGGAGACTAGGTAAGACAACGCCCGCGAGGCAACCTAAGGAGAAGCGGACATGACAGTTTCGACGGAACGCGCCGTGCTTGCCGGTGGCTGCTTCTGGGGCGTGCAGGATCTCATTCGCCGCTATGCCGGCGTGATTTCGACACGGGTGGGCTACACCGGCGGCGAGGTGCCGAACGCGACCTATCGCAATCACGGCAATCATGCCGAGGCGATCGAGATCGTGTTCGATCCCAAAATCATCAGCTATCGCCAGTTGCTTGAATTCTTCTTCCAGATCCACGATCCCTCGACGCTGAACCGCCAGGGCAACGACCGGGGAGCGAGCTACCGCTCGGCGATCTTCTACACCAGTGACGAGCAGAAGCGGGTCGCGGAAGACACCATCGCCGATGTCGACGCGTCCGGCCTCTGGCCGGGCAAGGTCGTCACCGAGGTGACGCCGGCCGGCCCGTTCTGGGAGGCCGAGCCCGAGCATCAGGATTATCTCGAGAAATATCCTGACGGCTACACCTGTCACTTCATCCGGCCGGACTGGAAGCTGCCGCGCCGGGCGGACGCGCGCGGCGCCACGGCCGCGTAACCACCACTTCTCCCTCGCCCCGCACTTGCGGGGTCGAGGACGAGCGAAGCTCGCGCTCTTGAGAGGGTCGGGGCTCTGAGCGCATCGGCTCGTCTGCTCAGCGCCGCGACCGGGGAGCAGTCCTGCAACGGAAATATCTACGTCGAGAGTTTCCCACTGCAGGCCAACGCGGTAAACTCGACCCGTTCGCGTCAGCAGGAGTGCACGCAACAGCCGAGGAAACCAGCGAGCGGCACCAAGCGTCCGCCCGTCGGTCAGTTCGACCCACATCGTGTCTTCGTCAAAACGGACGCTGGTTGCCGAAATGGTCATGCAGCCGATTGCAGCCCGGCGGACGCAGCGCAATCCGGGTTGCGATGCCACAGAGGCCCCGGATTGCGTTTCGCTCCAACCGGGCTAGGCTGCCGGATCGGCATTCGCCACTGATCCGGAGAAGAGGCCATGAACAAGCCCATGCCCGTCAATCCGCCGGAACTTCGCTCGACCATCGTCGCCGCGTCCTCGATGCCCTGGCAGCGAACGGAATTCGACGGAATAGAAATGAAGATCCTGTACCAGGACGACGAAGGGCGCTCGACCATCCTGTTCAGGATGGCGCCCGGCGCGGTCGTGCCATTGCACGAGCACACGGCGCTGGAACAGACCTACATGCTCGAAGGATCGCTCGAAGACGCGGAGGGAAGCTGTGGCGCGGGTGACTTCGTGTGGCGGCCCGGCGGCAACATCCACGTCGCGCATGCTCCCAATGGCGCGATGTTCATCTCCGTATTCAACCGCCCGAACCGGTTTTTCGATGGGACCAGGTTTTTCACTGCCGCCGAAGCGCGCAAATAGAGCTCGCAGGGCGCAATAGTCCTCGGGCCGCGCCAAGCGCTGCTACGGGGGCGGATCCACCCCACGGGGCAATCCACCCGGCGAGTTTACGGTTTCGTGATCACGGTGAAGCGCCCGCGCCGGCCCTGATGTGTTAGGGTGAGCGAGATATCAAAAGGAGCCTGGCCATGAAGAAGCTTCTTGTTGCCGCGTCCTTCGCCGCTTTTGCTGCCTATCCGGCCGCTGCCTGCGACTGGAATCAGGAGGCCAGCGCCAGCGCCAGCGACACGGTTGTTGCCGCCGCCGCGACGACCGCGGAGCAGACGCCCCAGGCGGCACCAGCTTCGCCCCAGGCGACGAGCGTTGCCGTCGACGTGAGCGCTCGCAAACCCATCGACGAGCCGGCGCCGATCGTCTTGATCACCGATCGTCACTAGCGCGACGGCTGGTTGAGCCCTCCGCGAAACCCGTCGATCCATGAATGGCAATTGATAGGTATCGCTTCGCTCCATCCATCCCACGTGCTACTCCATGCAAAGGCAGCGTGCCCATCCCGGCCGGCTCGCCATGGGTTGGCCGGTCGACCCTGACCCAGCGTGGTGGGAGCCGAAGAAGGGTAGCAACGTTCGCTAGCCGACAAGACGTTAGTGTGAGTTCTGATTTAATTTTCAAACAGCGAGAGGATATGCGTCCGCATTCTCGCGGCGCGGAGTGCGCCCGAGCTTTGCGTCGATTGCCACCCTCGGAAGAACAAGAGGGCGCAGGGAAAGCCGGATGCGCGCTGCACCCGCGGTCTCGCGTGCAAACGTGCACAAAAAAACGCACGCGAGCATACAGGTTCAGCGGAGGCATCCCGGCCTTCCCTGCGCAGTGGTTTACGGCTTATTCCGCGCTCTCCCCGGTGACCGGGCTTTCTTGCCACCGTCGCCCGCGAGAAGTTTTGCTTCCCGCGAACTTGACGCCAGCGTCGGGGCGCCAGGACCACACGGCTTCGCCGTCCGCGAGGCCTGCGTTCGTCTCTCGCAAGCTACGCGTCCACCGCATCCCACCGCGCGTTCGTGACGATCGCGACCCGCCCCTCTCATCGGGTGAGACACGCGAAGCTAGATCACTGATTTGCCCGACGGGTTAAGCGGAATATTTTTGATTCTGGAGCTTGACTCGGATTTCTGAAATCCAGAAGTGATTTGCCCGTCGTGTTGTTTTGTCGCGGCGAGGGCGCGAGATTTCGCTTGCGCGCGGGACGAGTCCTTTTGCGAAACCCATCGACGCTATGAACCACGATTGATGGGTATCGCTTCCGCCTTCGCTCGGCGAGCTACGGCGGACAAGTCGCTTCACCCATCCCACGGGCTGGTTATCCCTTTTGGTTCCACGGCGGATACTCGCCGTATGAATTGTTGTAGCTCGATAGTAGCCACCCCTCAGCCAGCAAGACGTTCGGGACAGTCTTGCCGGTGTAGTCGACCCGCGTGCCAGTGTAGGCCCACTCGATTGAGAGCAATTCCCGTGGAAACTTCTGGCGGAGTACGTCGCTGAAACTCCACTTTTCCATTGCGTGATGACGTCCGCTCAGGATTGCTTGTATTCGGGTCTGAAGGATTGACCAGTTTCGACCGCGGCTCGCAGCGCAGCCGACGTAGAGTGTGCCCGTGGGATCCGTCCCGCAGCATCTCGTGATTTCCGTGTCACGGGCGAAAATTCGATACACGCCACTCCACTGCGAGGTGTAGTCCCCTGGGAGGTACCGCGGCTTGTTCTTAAGTTGGGCGAGGGAGTAGGGCTTGTTCCACTCCAAATCCAATGTGAGCGGAAACGCAACGGGTCTGTGCTGGACGATACCCGAGGAAAACCAGTCTCCCCAAACGTGCCTGCGAAACTTGGTTGGGACGCCTTCCGACCAATGGGGCCAAATCTCATCGGCTTGGGGTGCCGGATAGCGTTTTTTGATCTCGGCGATGAAGGAGCTTGCATCCTGCGAGACTTCCTCACCGTAACCGATCTCGGCATCGTCCTGATCGGTCCAGATAGGCTTTTCATCACTCATAGCATCGCCCCGACGAACGGACTTCTGATACGGCGTATGACGCTGCGATGCATATCGCGAAGGGCAAACGAGAGTTGGCGAGTTATGCTGCGCTAACTAATCGGCTCTACGAGCTGCTACCATAGGTCGAATGTTGGGGAAATACGTCAATGGCAAAATATTCGATAGGTAGGTTCGAGTTCAGGACCAAGGGCACAGCGTTCGGTGAGATCAGACACATCAAAAATGATAAGGTGGGGCTCCACGAGCCGTTGGCAGGAGAGGACTATGAATTGATACGGGCACTCTTGGACCAGCACGATGATGCGGCCCGCGGGAGATTCGAAAACGTCAAGCACATCGCAGTCAAGGAGGACATTCAACCCGGTCGAGCCGTCGTGCAGAGAGCATTCTACGTCGAGCGCTACGACGGAACGCAGGACACGTTCTCAATCTCTCCCAATTGGTACAAGGGCCTGTCGGAGGCGCGACGATTGAGAGCCGCTATAGGTGGTTGCTGCAACTTAGCCATCAGGGATATCACGCTGCAAACTAAGCAGAGGGCTTTCCCAAATGGAATAGGGTCATTCGCGAAGTGCGAGGTCACGGGTGTCACTCTGAACTGGCACGAAGCGCACGTGGACCACTCGGGTGAATGGCCAATGGTCAGGATTACCGACGAGTGGCTCAACAGCAAGGAGCCGCTGTCGTGGGACCTCTTAACCCCGCAAAAACCCCCGGCGCAGGGTTGGAGGCTCACCGACGAATCCGTCGTTGACTTTGTGAAGTTTCACAACGAGCGGGCAGTTCTCCAGGTTATCCACAAGACGCATAATCTCAGCAAGGGTAGTGGTGGCTATCGACGAAGTTTGTGACCGCTGGATAATCGCGCCCATGGGGCTGACGGACTTGATAGCGGGCCCTGTATTCAACCGCCCAACACTTCACTTCAAAAAGTACCGTTCGCGCTCCAGCGCCGCAGCTATCGTGTTGGGGCGATAAGCTGCAAGTAACTCGGACGCGTTACGGCTTCTCGAACAGGACGCCAAGGACAGGCCAGACCTTCGTGAGATGTTTTGACGGGCCTGCCGTTCTAGCGAGCAAAATCGGCGGGAAATCACCGCTGATTTCAAGACTTCTCGAGAATAATGCTGTTGGACTCAACACGGAGACGTTTGAAATAGCGACTTGAATCGGAATCCTCGGCGATAACCGGACGCCCATCGAGAATCTTCTCAGCATCTTTGAGAGATACCGGATCCCCGATAATCAGGAATTGTTTATCCAGGGCCAGCGGTTCGGCGCTATGGCCGCTCACCTCCACGAGGCCTCTGGCGTTTGACAAGATCGTCGTTATCACGGCTTCACCGCCACATTCTGCGACTTCCATTTCAGACGATCGTCCGCTGATCGTCTTTCCGCTGTCATACAGCACGCCGACGACCTTTTTCAGGGTCAAGGTCGAGAGCTTCGCAATGACTGGAGCGGCTGTGAGACGCGGATTGATCGCGCTCGCCGTGAGAACAGCGACATCGCTATGATTGTCCGCGACCTGAAGGCGACGCGCAAGAAGCTGGGTCTCGTGCAGGGCGATCACAAGCGACAATGGCGTCGCCTCTGCGTGATCGCGTACCAGCAGAAGATTGCCTGGACGCGCCACGGGTTCCAGCGTCGGCTGCGTTAATCTGAAAAGAAAATGGTCCTTCAACTCGACGGGCTGATGGCTGCCCGTGGCAATGTCAGATCCATGCAGCCATCGGCAACACGCCCGTCGGTCAGGGCGGCGGCCGTGCCAAGTAGCGGAATCTGGAACTGCCGGACCTTCGCCTTGTGACCTTCCGGCAGTGTCACGGATGGCGGAAAAGCGTGCAATGCGGCGAGACCACCGTGGAGCGCGCGATGATCGCGAATGATCCGAAAACAACGTTCTACCGCCGGTCGAAGCTTCTCGCGCCAGTGCTTCTCTACGTCGCTCGCTTCATTCATGGTGAGAACAATGCCCGAGTGATGCGAGTCCTCCATCCATTTAATCTCCTTAGAGCCTTTCGAAAGCGCAGAGACCAAACCTTTGAAGGCGGGCTGGGTCCACGGTTCGATTTGGTGATCATGAAGTTCGGAGATTTTTTCACGACAGGCGCCCATGACCGCCACCGGTATGCCTGGATCAATGCCGCGCAGCATGAGCTTCAGCATACCTTCCACGAACTCGCGGACGGCTGCGATATAGGTCTTCGCTGCAGCTGGCGTCCTCGCTTGCTTCGCCGCCGTCCATTCGCGTCCAAGCCGATCTCCCTCCAGGATCGCAATATGGCCGAACTCTTCGCTTGCCGAGCAGATGAGGGCGTGGCGGCCAGTGATGCCAAGCAAACTGAGCTGCGACAAGAACTGATCGTCATGGGTCGCTAGAAGAATTTGCACCCCCGGCGCTGCCTTCTGCAATTTTGCGATCTGTTCGGCCCACCGCGCCCGATGTTCGCTATCGAAAGTTTGCTGCGGATCGTCCAGCATAATGACCGGGAACACGTCGCCGCCGATCTGCTCAACCGCTTCTTCGCGGAGTGCGTGGATGAAGGCCCACAGAATTCCGCGCAGCCACGACGTGTTGGCAATAAGCGTTGCGTCGATACGCATATTGTCGCCGAGCTGACCAAGCACCGTGAGCCCGGTCTTCTTATCGAGCGAAGCTTCCTGGAATTTCAGCCGGTCGACGATGTATGTGGCACTATGGATGGCCGAGATTCGTCCGGATAGCTCCGTGATTGCGTTGCGCGCCTGGGCCTCGGCGAGATTACCAAGTTGCTTCAGCGGCGCTAAATCGTCAGCAATCTCCTGGCGCTTCTGTTGCTCCCGTTCAATGGCCGCAGCCGTCTTGCCGTGCGTCCAGGCCAGCCGCAAGGCGTCTGCGCCAATGCGATAAGGTTCGGCTTCGCTGAGCGACTTGCTCAGATGACGTAGATGCGAGGAAAGACTTTTGGCGTCGGAAGCATTCATCGGTGTCAGCGCCGTCCACCAGTCGGTCCATCGCTTTCCCTGGGCCTCGTGCCATTCGGCGAGTCGGCACATTCGCTCAATTTTGTCCAATCGCTCAGCGACTGCGGCTGCTGCAGGCAACGGCGCGATATGCGGTGTCGCAGCGACGATCTCGATGCTGGGCATGCCGGCAAGGGCCGCTTCCGCTAATGCTTTGAATCCTACGAGACACTTGGCGTAGCGCTCGGCTTCCACGAATTTGCGCCGATAGTCCTTTTCCACGTTCGCGCGTGGCTGAGACGTCAACGCTTCGTTGAGGAGACGCCGCAGATTTTGCGGCAGAGCTTCTTCGAGCGTCGCCATAATCGCATTGACATTGTCATGGAGACCGCGCGTCGCGGCCTCTCCGGCCGACCTCAGCGCCTCAAGTTCCTGTTGCAGCGCGGGATTGCTCTTCATCGAGATGTCACAGAGCGGACAGTTTTCGATCGAGCCAGTGACATTTTCGTTGTGCCAGTGAGCGCCCGCAGCCTTCAGGCGGAATTTGGAATCGGCTTGCTCCTTCTTGAAATAGGCAATGGCATTTTCGAGCGCATCCGCGGCTACAACAACCGCAGCGCGAGCGGCCGTTCGAGGCTCGCTCGGAAGGGCCGCAGCGATGGCTTCCACTAGCTTCCAAGCCGGAAGGCCTGACATACCCTCATTCAAGTCTTTTTCGGCGCCATCTAGCGCTACGACGATCCGCTGTTGCACTTTCGGATCGGAAAGCGTCAGATCCGATGCGAGATCGCCAGAGACCGTCGCGATGAGTTCGGCAGCTTTGTCGTTCAGGAGTTTGCCGAACTTCCCCATCTCGCGGTCCCTTACGTCGGTGTCCGAGGGTTTGAAGTTCGGTTCGACGACGGAGACCGGGGAGAGCGCTGTTCGCGCACGCTCGATCTGTTTGTCGAATTCAGTCTTCGATGAAGCCAACTCGGCCTTCTTATAGGCGAGATAGTCGCGGCTGCTGTGGCATAAGCTCTGAATGAAAGCGCCGAGCTCGATGAGTTCATCGAGGCCCGTGAGTTTTTGCACGGCATCGGTGAGTCTGCTCCTGCCCTCGTCGAGCCGCAGATGCGGCATGCGGGCGGGCATGAGAAGGCCAGCTTCGAGCAGGATGCTCGGAATTTGCAATGCGGGGTCGGCGGCATATGTGACATTCTTGCCGTCGAAGTGACGGCGGGCCGTGGCTCGCGTTCCTGCGGCGTTCAAGAACACGATTTCTACGGTTACGTTTGGCGGCGATTTCAGAGAAACTAGATCGGGCGGATATGATGCGACAGGGGGCCATGCGCCAGCGGCCTTACCGCTCATGTCAAAAACCGGCTTCACCTCGTCGAGCAAGCTATCCCCTTGGTCGCGGGGCCGCTCGCCCGTGAGCGCCCAAATTATCGCTGCGCTCAAAGACGATTTCCCGCTTCCGTTAGGTCCCTCCATGAGGAGACTTTCGCAGTCGATGGCGAGCTCGAACGGTTTGCCGTTCCAGATATTGACGCCGCCGAATCCATCGATTTTGAGAGTCTGGATTTTCCACGGCCCGAAGGCGCTCGGATTAATGGTTTGTTGAACGCTGGCCGCGGCGGGATCCCCGACCGCGACATACGCGGCTGCAAGACCGTCGATGAAAGCTTGTGGCAGCCCCTTCACGTCGCGTATCTTCGAATTGCGCAAATAGGAGAACAGGCGCCGTTGTTTGGCTGTCGCGAGCTGAATCTTTGCGAGCTTACCTCCAGTGTCTGTCCAAGGTACGGTGGCGCCAGAAAGAAGCGCGCCTTCGATATCGGATTTCGTAAGTCGCGGCACGCGTCACCCACCGTTCCTGAGGAGTAAGACGATCTAACGTAACCGCAACGGGCAAATTTTTGAACTACAATCATAAAGGGCGGCCTTTTGGCCGCCCCTTATTCGTGGTGCCCGGGTCAAGCCCGGGCATGACGTCAGCGAAAGTTCACGAACACCCCGTCGTTGACCCACACGTATCGCACTTCATGCAGGTGCCGTTCCGCACCAGGGTAAAATTCCCGCACTCGCCGCACATCTCGCCTTCATAGCCCTTGGCTTTCGCCTCGGCCCGGCGTTCGGCCTTTGACGGTGCGGCGGCGGCCGCGGCGCCCGCCTTGCTCCACTGCAGCGCTTCCAGCTTCTCCGTCGGCGACAGGTCGTGTTGGACTTCCTGCTTCAGGGCGACGGCGCCTTCGACGGTGTCGTTGCTGCGGGCAGTCGGTCCGTGCGAAGCAAGGGAGGTGACATTGCCTGAGCCGCGGGCGTCGACCTGTGGCTCGCTGCCGCCGCGCACTACGACAAGGCTATCGGTGCGCGAACGGGTCAGACCCTTCGACAGGTATTTGTTGGAGGGCTGCTCCGGCGCGCGGCCTTCTTCGACGCCCTTGCCGATGGCGTCGAAGTTGGTTTCCGTCGGATCGACGTGGGCGAGATCGAAACGTCCCATGTAGCTGACCGCGAGTTCGCGGAACACATAGTCGATGATCGAGGTCGCATATTTGATGCTGTCGTTGCCCTGCACCGGGCCATTCGGCTCGAAGCGGGTAAAGGTGAAGGCGTCGACATATTCCTCCAGCGGCACGCCGTATTGCAGGCCGAGCGAGATCGCGATCGCGAAATTGTTGATGATGGAGCGTAGCGCGGCGCCTTCCTTGTGCATGTCGATGAAGATCTCGCCGATCCGGCCGTCATCATATTCGCCGGTGCGCAAGTAAACCTTGTGGCCGCCGACCACGGCCTTTTGCGTGTAGCCCTTGCGGCGGTCTGGCATACGTTCGCGCTCGCGCATCACCACAATGCGCTCGACCAGCCGCTCCGCCACCCGTTCCGAAACTTGCGCGGTGCGCGCAGCCATAGGCTTTTCCATGAAGGCCTCGATGGCGTCGTCCTCCTCGTCCTCATCGCTGATGAGCTGCGAGTTGAGCGGCTGCGACAGTTTTGAGCCGTCGCGGTAGAGCGCGTTGGCCTTCAGCGCGAGCTTCCAGGAGAGGAGGTACGCGGATTTGCAATCCTCCACCGTGGCGTCGTTGGGCATGTTGATGGTTTTGGAGATCGCGCCCGAGATGAACGGTTGCGAGGCCGCCATCATGCGGATGTGGCTTTCCACACTGAGATAGCGCTTGCCGATCTTGCCGCAGGGATTGGCGCAATCGAACACGCTGTAGTGCTCGGCCTTCAGGTGCGGCGCGCCTTCCACCGTCATGGCGCCGCAGATGTGGACATTGGCGGCCTCGATCTCGCGTTTTGAGAACCCGACCGCGGTGAGCAGGTCGAAGTTCGGCGCGGCAATCGCTTCCGCGTCGAGCTTGAGCGTGTCGCGCAAAAACTCCTCGCCAAAGGTCCATTTGTTGAAGGCGAATTTGATGTCGAATGCGGTCGGCAGCGCCGCTTCGACCTTTGCAAGTGCTTCGTCGGTAAAACCCTTGGCCTTCAGGGTGGAAACATTGATCGCCGGCGCATTGCTGAGCGAGCCGTGGCCGACGGCATAGGCCTCGATCTCGGCGATATCGGATTCGCGGTAGCCGAGCGCGCGCAGCGCTTCGGGCACGGCGCGGTTGATGATCTTCCAGTAGCCGCCGCCGGCGAGTTTCTTGAATTTCACCAGCGCGAAATCGGGCTCGATGCCGGTGGTGTCGCAATCCATCACCAGGCCAATGGTGCCGGTCGGCGCCACCACGGTGACCTGCGCGTTGCGATAACCGTTGAGTTCGCCGAGCTCGAGCGCCTTGTCCCAGGCGGCCTTGGCGTGCTCGACGATGTCGGCCTGTTTACAAGACGCGTGATCGAGCGGCACCGGATTGACGGCCAGCGCCTCATAGCCTCTGCTTTCGCCATGGGCGGCGCGGCGGTGGTTGCGGATCACCCGCAGCATGTGGCCGGCGTTCTTCTTGAAGCCAGGGAAGGGGCCTAATTCCTTGGCCATCTCGGCCGAGGTCGCGTAGCTGATGCCGGTCATGATGGCCGTCAGCGCGCCGCACAGCGCGCGGCCTTCCTTGCTGTCGTAGGAAAGCCCCATGGTCATCAACAGGCCGCCGATATTGGCAAAGCCGAGGCCGAGCGTGCGGAATTCGTAGGACAATTCCGCGATCGCTTTGGAGGGGAACTGCGCCATCATCACGGAGATTTCGAGCACGATGGTCCACAAGCGGCAGAGATGCTCATACGCATCCACATCAAACTGCTTGGTGGTGGTGTTGTAGAAGGTGATCAGGTTGGCGGAGGCCAGATTGCAGGCGGTGTCGTCCAGGAACATGTATTCCGAGCACGGGTTCGAGGCGCGGATAGCGCCGGAGGCTTTGCAGGTGTGCCAGTCGTTCATGGTGGTGTTGAAGTGCAGGCCGGGATCGGCGGAGGCCCAGGCGGCGTAGCCGATCTTTTCCCAGAGATCGCGCGCCTTCACGGTTTTTGTGATCTTCTTCGAGGTGCGGCCGATCAGGTTCCAGTCGCCATCGGTCTCCACCGCGCGCAAAAAGTCGTCCTTCAGCGATACCGAATTGTTGGAGTTCTGGCCGGAGACGGTGAGATAGGCTTCCGAATCCCAGTCGGTGTCGTAGATCGGGAAATCGATCTCCTTGTAGCCCTGGCGCGCGAACTGGATGACGCGCTTGATCATGCCGTCGGTGACCATGGCGCGGCGGGCGAGTTTTATTTCGCGGCGAAGCGCCGGGTTCTTTTCGGGATCGAAGCAGTCGTCGCCCGAGCCTTCGCAGTTGACGCAGGCTTTCAGCACGGCCTTGAGGTGCTTCTGGTTCAGCTTCGAGCCGGTGACGAGGGCGGCAACCTTCTGCTCCTCCTTCACCTTCCAGTCGATATAGGTCTCGATGTCGGGGTGGTCGGCGTCGACCACCACCATCTTGGCGGCGCGGCGCGTGGTGCCACCGGACTTGATCGCGCCGGCGGCGCGGTCGCCGATCTTGAGGAAGCTCATCAGGCCGCTTGAGCGGCCGCCGCCGGACAGCCTTTCGCCTTCGCCGCGCAGCCGCGAAAAATTGGAGCCGGTGCCGGAGCCGTATTTGAACAGGCGCGCTTCCCGCACCCAGAGGTCCATGATGCCGCCCTCGTTGACGAGGTCGTCCTCGATGCCCTGGATGAAGCAGGCGTGCGGCTGCGGATGCTCGTAGGCCGATTTCGATTTGGTCAGTTTGCCGGTCTTCCAGTCGACGTAATAATGGCCCTGGCCGGGACCGTCGACGCCGTAGGCCCAGTGCAGGCCGGTGTTGAACCATTGCGGCGAGTTCGGCGCCACCATCTGTTTCGCCAGCATGTAGCGCAGCTCGTCGGAGAAGGCGCGGGCGTCTTCTTCGCTAGAGAAATAGCCGCCCTTCCAGCCCCAATAGGTCCAGCAGCCAGCCAGCCGATCGAACACCTGCTTGGCCGAGAGCTCGCTGACAAAGCGCCGCGATTCGGGCAGATCAGCCAGCGCCTCGGTGTCCGGCACCGAGCGCCACAGCCAGGACGGCACGGTCTCTTCCTCGACCTTCTTCAGGCGCGCGGCGACGCCGGCTTTGCGAAAGTACTTCTGGGCCAGCACGTCGGAGGCGACCTGCGACCAGAATTCCGGCACTTCGACGTTTTCGAGCCGAAATACCACCGAGCCATCGGGATTGCGGATCTCAGATGTCGTCAATCTGAAATCAATCCCTGCATAGGGTGACTGGCCTGCAGTGGTGTTGCGTCGTTCGATTCGCATTGGTCGTGCCCCGTTGTTTTTGACCGGACCGCTAGCGCGGCACCGGCTGTTGTTCCTTGAGCGAACTGTTTGGTTCGCAAGCTCTACCGGTGGACCCGGCCCTGTTTCTGTTTGGCGGCAGGATCGGTGCGAACACCTCATCTGCCGCCGCATGTCCTGACGGAACGCCCTCGTTCCGGTTCTTCAGTCCATGCTCTTAAACGCCCCAACGCATAGTCTGAGCCATTTTCGGCTCGTTTTGGCGCTTCCGAAATCTCCCGGAATTCAGGGCAAAAAAGCCCATCACCGCGGCCTCGACCGGCCGGCGGAGTGGTCATTTTGGAACCCATCTGGGAGTGACCGGCGGGACCCAAACACACTCGCGCCGAACAGGTAGAAAGCTAGGCCAACTCCGTTGCGCCCGTCAAGGACTAGTACGAGTTCCTGAATCAAATACTAAATATGGTGGAAAGTCGGGGAAAACAGGGGGTCGGCCCGCACCCCCCACGGCGCCAAGTATCAGTGAGTCCTCAGGGATTCCCAAGCGAAAAAAATTGTTTTGGCAGCGCGGATTTCGGCTTCGCCCCGCTGTTCACAGGGTAACTATTTATTGCAGGCGAGGGGTTGCCTAAGCGAGACTCAGGCGGGGCTATGGGAGGTCCGGGCTGGCATGCCCGCCGGCCGATAGCCGCGACCTCCGATAACCGGCAAGGTGCCGCCAATTCCACCGGTCCTTTCACCTCATGACAGAATCAAAGCCGCCGGGCGCACGGGCGCACATCACGCCCGCGGGCCTCATGTTCCTCGCCATCACCTCGGTGGGCTGGGGCTTCAACTGGCCGGTGACAAAGTACCTGTTGAGCGAACTGCCGCCGCTTACGCTGCGCGGCGGCTCCGGCGTGGTCGGTGCGTGCCTGTTGGCCGCGCTGGCCATGCTCAGCGGCCAGAGCCTGCGCGTCCCCCGCGAAATGTGGCCGCGGCTGGTGATGGCGGCCATCCTCAACGTCGGCTGCTGGATGGTGCTGATGGGACTGGCGCTGCTGTGGCTTCCCGCCAGCGAGGCCGCCTTGATCGCCTACACCATGCCGGTCTGGGCCTCGATGCTGGCCTGGCCGATCCTCGGCGAGCGGCCGAACCTGCTGCGCGTCATTTCGCTGGTGATGGCGTTTGCCGGTCTTTCCGCCATCATGGGCGGCAACGGCTTTGCGGCCAGCATGGCAAAGCTGCCGGGAATCATCATGGCGCTCGGCGGCGCACTCGGCTTTGCCATCGGCACCGTGCTGGCGAAGAAATTGCCACTCCATCTGCCGCCGCTGACCGCCGCCAGCTGGCAGATCGGGATCGGATGCCTGCCGGTCGCCGTCGTCGGTCTCCTGATCGAGAAGGCGGACGTGGCGGCTTTATCCGATGTCGGCCGGATCCTGCTGGTCTATTCGACCGTGGTCCAGTTCTGCATCGCCTATGTGAGCTGGTTTGCGGCGCTCGCCCGGCTGCCGGCTTCGGTGGCGGCAATCGGCACCATGGCGGTGCCGGTGATCGGCGTGGTCGCCTCCGCCGTGGCGCTGCACGAGCCGCTCGGCCCCGGCCAGATCGCGGCCTTGATCTTCACGCTGGCCGGCGTCGCGCTGGTGACACGGTCATGACACCAAAAAGGACGGCGCACCGGAGCGCGCCGTCCTTTCATCCCGGAAATCCCGAACACAGTTTAAGGGCAGAGGTGCCGCAACCCGTCATTGCCCAGATAGGTTCCCGACGCCGGATCGTAGGAACGGTAGGTCTGTATGCAGTAGGCAACGGTGTCGTCGCCCGCGGGACCCGGCGCAACCGCGACCGCGCCGTCGTCGTAGTACTGGTTGTCGTAGTAACTGGGCGCGTACGACATAGCCCGGTCCGCCGTAATAGCCGTAGCTCTGGGACGCCAGCGCGCCGCCGATCACGGCACCGGCGACGGCACCGGGGATGAAATCCGCCGCCGCCGCGGTGATAGCCGCCAGCATAGCCGCCATGCCAACCGCCGCCGCCACCGTTATAGCGCGCAACCGGCGCGCCGCCGCCACCGTTGAAGTGCACCGCCGGTGCGCCGCCGCCCATGCGCGGGCCACCACCGCCGCCAACGTGGACGCCAGCGCCGCCAGGAACGCGATGCGGATTTTGGGCAAAGCTTGCGGTCGGCAAAACCAGCGCCATCACGGCCGCAGTACTCAACACTTTAACACTGATCATTTTCGGCTCCATCTGCGGGACCCGGCCTAACCCTTATCAAGGGCGGACGTTCCCGAGCCGCGCACCGATGATGCGCATGGCATGAGCTTGCCAGATCGGAACTGTACCCGGAATGAACGGATTGCGCCGAAATCGCGACATCGGGCCTCCGGAAGGTGACGGACGCGTTTCCCGCGGCCGATGGACCCGAGAGGGCCGGACTTTGCTGGACAATCCGGCCCGCCGATGGCATCAGAGCCCATCGCGCTTCTCGAACTGGCTGACCCCCATGAAACAGTTTCTGCTCAAGTTTTTCACATGGTGGAACGGCCAGACCTTTGGCACGCAATTATGGACCTGGCGGTTCGGCGAACTGGTCGGCGTCGACGATCAGGGCAATCGCTATTTCCGCACCAAGGGGCGCAAGATCGATCCGACGCTCGGCTTCGAGCGGCGCTGGGTGGTCTATAACGGCCTGGCCGAGGCCTCGCGCATCCCGCCGGAATGGCATGGCTGGATGCACCACACCGTCGACGTCGCGCCGACCGAAGAAAGCTACACCGCGCGCGAATGGGAAAAGCCGCATGTTCCCAACATGACCGGGACACCCCTGGCCTACCGTCCGTCAGGCTCGACCCTGGCGAGCGGCCGCCGGCCTGCGGCCACCGGCGATTACCAGCCCTGGACGCCGGGGCAATAAGCACCAACGATCGTCATTCCGGGGCGCACCAACGGGTCCGCGCAGAGCGCGGCCCGATGACAGGCGCCGTGCGACCCCGGAATCCAAGGATTCCCCGATGTGCAATTGCACATCTGAGGTTCGCGCCAATGCGCGCCCTGGAATGACGAGCCAGGGCGTGGAATCATTAGCACGCAACCAAATTCGGATTGGCGCGAGTTTGATGAAGGCCGGATAGTTGGCTGCGAGCTTGTCATATCGGGTCGCGACACGCCGACACTGCTTGATCTTGTTGAAGAACCGCTCGACGAGGTTGCGCGCGATACAGGTAAGGACTGAAGCAGATCGGGTCCTTGCGATTGCGTTTCGGCGGAATGTCGGCCCACGCACCTTGCTGGTTGACGAGTGCCCTGATCCAATCGGCGTCATAGCCGCGATCTGCAAGCAACATAGACTTCGCTTGCAACCCTGCCAGAAGCTCAGTGCAGAGTCGGTTGTCGTGAGCCTCGCCGGGTGTAAGGCCCAAGTCGGGCTACCAGAATCACTGCGGCGCACAACGTCCCGTTAGGGTGCGGCGGCCTGGCAGGGTTCGCTTTCCATCCTGAGGGGCGGTCTATGAGGAGCCCTCCTTGATCTCTGTCAAAATGATAAGCGGATTTTGTGCGATATTTTCCAATTGCTGCCTTTGGTGCCGTCATGACGACAGTCCGTCATATCTTGGAAGAGAAGGGCCATCAGGTATGGTCCGTCCGTGCCAGCGACAAAGTCTACGACGCAATTAAGATGATGGCCGACAAGGACGTTGGCTCGCTGGTCGTGCTGGACGGCGGCAAAATAGTCGGCATCGTCACCGAGCGGCACTATGCACGCAACGTTTTCTTGAAGGGGCGCGCGTCGCCACAGACGCGGGTCGACGACATCATGGAACGCAGCGTCGTGTGCGTTGGGCCCGACCAATCAATCGAGGAATGCATGGCGCTCATGACTACAAAGCGCCTCCGTCATCTGCCGGTGATTGAACATGGCGAGCTTGTTGGCATCGTTTCGATCGGTGATCTGGTCAAGAGCATCATTAGCGACCGGGAATTTGTGATCGAGCAGTTGGAGCACTATATCCGCGGCAGCACACGATGATCTCGCGCAACGGGGAGAACGTCGTGCTATCAGCAAGCGAACAAGCCATCGCGCAAGCCGCGCTCGCGCCGGGCCCGCATGCGGTCGTTTCGGCGGACCGTGAGGGGATCATTCGTGATTGGAACGAGACCGCCGAGCACATCTTCGGCCACAGCGCAGGCCAGGCGATCGGACGGACCCTTGATCTCATAGTTCCGGAGAAGGAGCGCGCCGACCACTGGCGCAACTTCCGGCGCGTCATGGCGACTGGCGTGCTCAATTACCGCCCCGATCACGTGCTCGATATCGAGGGACTGCGACGGGATGGCACGCGCGTGGCGCTCGATGCCGCGCTCATTGCCATTCTCGACGAGGCGGGAAGTCTTGTCGGGATCACGGCCATCATGCGCGAGATGGACCCTAATATCGTTGCGTGATAGGCCAATCGCTCCATGTCGCCTGTTGGCGGCACATCGCGTCATTTTCGTTGCGCTGCAGAATTTAGTCGCTATCCGGGCATAGCGGACATCGAGCAAGCATCACCGTCAAGCTCGATTTATGAGTACGCTCCCTAGTTGTCCGGGGGGCGGCGCAACCGCCTGTGAATAGCGGGATCAGCGGGGACATTTCCCGCAGCGTTGTTGTCGCCTGAACGCATTCATGGCTGAATAGGTCATCTTGCGGAGATGGGAGACCATCGCCTCGGTTCGGGCTCCAGTTCGCGACTGTCCCGATTTGCAGCGGCACCCGATCAGGATCCGGCTGGGAGATAGGCCCCCGGTGCAGATGTCCTGAAATCGCCCGTCAATGTGGCGCCACCGTAGGACAGGAAAGGTCGTCCGGGAAACCGGGCGGCCTTTTTCTTTGCTTGGTTGTTACGCCAGCCGCGCGGCGGCACGACGGATCGCCTCGCCGCGGCGCGCTTGCCCGGGCGCGATCTTCTCTTTCATGAACGCAAGTATTTCCGGCGGCGCGGTATCCGGCGAGCCGGCATTGAACGGCGGCGCCGGATTGTATTCAAGCCTGAGCTGGATCGCTTCGGCGGTCTGCCGGTCGACCAGCAGCGACACCAGCGTCAGCGCGAAATCGATTCCCGCGGTGACGCCGCCGCCGGTGACGCGGTTGCGGTCGACACAGACCCGCGTCTTGGTCGGCGTCGCGCCGAACTCGCCAAGAAAATCCATCGCCGTCCAGTGCGTCGCCGCGCGGTAGCCTTTGAGCAGGCCGGCCGCGCCAAGCACCAGCGATCCCGTGCAGACCGAGGTGATGTATTTTGCGCCGGCTGCCTGCTTGCGCAGGAAGTCCAGCACCTCGTTGTCGTCGATCATGTCGTCGGTGCCGACCCCGCCCGGCACGCAGATGACGTCGAGCTGCGGGCAATCCGCAAAGGTGATGGTGGGCGTCAGCGTCAACACGGAGTCGCTTGCGACCGGTTCGATGCGTTTCCAGATCAGATGCACCTTGGCGCCGGGCACGCTTGAAAACACCTGCACCGGCCCGGTGAGGTCGAGCTGGGTCACCTTGGGAAATATCACAAGACCGATCTGAAGCGGCGCGGACATGAGGAAGCCTTTCGAGGTTTTGCTTGACCCAAGCATCCTGCCATGATGGTCTCCTGTCCGAAATGCCATATTTCCCTTATTTCAGGACATTGCCCGAAAATCATGATCGGCGTTCTCGTATTCCCCGGTTTCCAACTGCTGGACGCGGCCGGGCCGATTTCGGTATTTGAAATCGCCGCGCGCCTTGCAGGCACCCCGCCGTCGATCAGGGTGCTGGCGGCTACGCCAGGTCCGGTGCGCAGCTCTTCCGGCGTCGAAATACTCGCGCGCGGCCTGAAACCCGCCGGCGCGATTTCCACCCTGATCGTGGCGGGCGGCGAGGGGGTGGACGCCGCGGCGAAATCCGAAACGACGCTGGCGTTCGTGCGGGCAATCGCAAAACGTGGCGTGCGTATCGCCAGCGTCTGCTCCGGCGCCTATATGCTGGCCGAAGCGGGCCTGCTCGACGGCCGCCGCGCCACCACCCATTGGCGGCGCACGCGGCATTTTCTCAAAACCTATCCCAGGGTGAAACTGGAGCCCGACCGGATTTTCGTCCGTGACGGCAATATCTGGAGCTCGGCGGGGATCACCGCCGGCATCGACCTGGCGCTGGCGCTTGCCGCGGAGGATTTCGGCGACGACGTCGCGCGAGAGGCCGCGCGCCAGCTCGTGCTCCATGAACGCCGCAGCGGCGGCCAGTCGCAGTTCTCGTCGCTGTTGGAATTGAAGGCGCCGAGCGGCCGCTTCGCGCCGCTGTTGACCTGGGCGCGCGAGCATCTCGACGCGCCGCTGACGGTGGAGGACCTGGCCGAGCAGGCCGGCATGAGTTCGCGGCATTTCGCCCGCGCCTTCATTGCGGAGACCGGCACAACGCCGTCGAAAGCGGTGGAGCGGTTGCGGATCGAGGTGGCGCGGCAGCGCGTGCAATCCTCCAGCGAAGCGATCGAACGCGTCGCCGAGCTGACCGGCTTTCGCGATCCGGAGCGGATGCGCCGCGCCTTCATCCGCGCCTTCGGCCAGCCGCCGCAGTCGCTGCGCCGCGCGGCGCGGGCGGGGTAATCAGGCCGTGAACCCCTAAATGTGCCGGCCAAAAGGCTTGCCAGAGTCCGCTACGCCCCCGATAGCCGACATATTGTTGCAGGCAGCAAAATGACGCCATGTGCCAAAATCCGAAGTCGGCACGGCAGAACGGTCTAGGCGCTTCCACGGCGTAATTTGCTTCAAACACGTCCACCCTAAAGTCTGATAGCATTCCCTACTTTCTCAGCGGGTCGGAGCTGATGTGGGAATCCAGACATGCAAACGCACCGTCTTTTTAGCGTACTGGCCGTTGCCTTTTTGTTTCATCTCCCATTTGCGAGCGCGCAAGACGCCAGAATTCCCAAGGTGGGAGTTATCCTGCAGGGAGGTTCCTGGTACGAAATGGTTGATGGGCTCCGGGATGGCCTTAGAGAACTGGGTTTGGTCGAGGGAAAGCAGTTCGTCCTGGAAATTCACGACACGCAAGGCGATTTGAAAGCGGTAGAGGAAGCCGCGAGGAATTTGGAGCAGCAAAAGGTAGGCCTGATTTACACGCTTGCCACGTCGGTCAGTCTCGCCGCAAAGCAAGCAACCGAAAATATCCCGATTGTTTTTGTCGCGGGAACCAATCCTGTCACTGTCAAGCTCGTGCAATCGATCCCGACGCCAGGCGGCAGGCTGACGGGAGTGCAGTTTCGGGCCACCGACCTTACTGGCAAACGTCTTGAACTCTTGCGGGAGATTGTGCCCAACCTCCGCCGGGTAGTGACATTCTACAACCCACACAACCTCTCAGCCATCGAATCCTCGAAGGAAGCGCGAAAGGCAGCTCAGAATTTAGGCCTGGAACTAATAGAGCGGCACGTAGGTTCGATTGAAGAACTTCAAAAGGCATTACAGACGTTCAGGCCTGATGAAGCGGATGCTTGCATCGCCATTTCGGATGCGATGGTCGACAGTCAGATTCAATCTATCATCGACATGGCGCGAACCAAGAGCCTGCCTACGATGCTATACGATCCCAGTGCCGTCGCCAAAGGCGGGCTTGCCACCTACAGCGCTGACTACAAGGAGATTGGCCGAGTTTCCGCAAAGTACGTTCGCCGGGTTCTTGCGGGTACCAGCCCTTCTGAACTGCCGGTAGAGGGGATCGATAAGGTTTTCTTTGTGATCAACTTGAAGACCGCCAAGCAAATCGGACTAACGATCCCGGAATCAATTCTTCTGCGCGCTAACAACGTAATTGAGTGAGAGGATGTCCATTTCATGCCCGGTGGGTCAAACTGAGAAGAAGACAGTGCGAGCGAATGTCTTCCATCCAGGTGCTAGTCGTCGGCTCGCAACAGTCCCAAGCCTTTGCCAAGCCATCTTGTTGTCGGAGCCTGAATCAGGATCGTCATCAGAATGGCGATGAAGGTAACAGAGGCGATCATCGGCGCGCCCGGCGCCTTCATGCCCAGCAACAGGCCGGCCAGCGCGCCCGGAATGACGCCAGTCTCGCGTGTCCAGCACATGAACAGCATCTCTTTGACGCTCCAGCGTGCGCGCCGGTCGGGCAGCGCACACGCAAAGACGGTCACCGGCCGGGCAACCAGCATCAAAACGGTCACAACAATCACGCCGCCCCACAGGTATTGACCCATCAGAGTGAAATCGACCTGGGCCCCCACCAGCATGAAGATGAAGAGCCGCATGATGAACGCGGTGGTCGAGACAAATTCGTCGAGCTTTCGCGCCTCGCCATCCTGCATCGCGAACCCGAATGCCTCCTTGTTTCCGAGCACGATGCCGAACACGAATACCGCCATGAAGCCGCTGGCCTGCAGACCATCGGCGGCGAAATAGGCGCCGATCACGGCCACCAGCGTCACGACCGGTGCGTATTCGGCAAGGAACGCCCAGCGTTCATGTGCGATCAGCAGCGCGGCCAGGTATCCGAGCGCGATGCCGGCGACGATGCCGACCGCCGATTGTTTGAAAAGGTCGACGATCGATGACACCAGCGAGAATTCGCCGGTCCCCATCGCCACCCCCAGCACCGTGAAGGTGAGGATCGCGCCCATGGCGTCGTTGAACGCCAACTCGCTCATCACCGTCTGCGCGACCCGGTCACGGATATGAATCTGTCGGAAAATCGGCACCAGCGTCGCCGGATCGGTCGAGGCCAGCACCGCGCCCAGCAGCAGCGCAACGATCCAGGGAACGCCGAGAACGTAATACGCGGCAAGCCCGGTGATCCCTGCGGTAATCAAGACGCCGACGGTGGCGATCACGACGATAGTGATCCAGACCCGCTTCAAGACGTTGAAGCGCAGCGAAGCGCCGCCATCGAAAAGAATATAGCTGGCGCCGAACAGCAGGATGATCTGGTTCAGCGCAGAATCCGCCCTGATATCTATCAGGTTCAGCGCTTGCGGGCCGATCGCCATTCCGACGACCAGAAACACCGCGACGTCGGGAATTCTGATCTTCTGCGCCAGCAGGCCGGCCAGGGTGCCGACGGCCAGAATGAGGCCGCACGACAGCAGCGTGTGCTTGGCGATCTCAATCGAAGCCGAAGTTTCCACGCCGCGATCGATCAGTCGCGCTGCGTGAAGGCGGCGTTCGGGGCCGTCAGCCCGCCGATCGCCAGTGTCACGGCGACAATTCGTCCCAGCATGGAAATCTCCTGATTCATTGACCGGACAGTAAACCCCGATCGGCTGCGGCTCCATCATGCCCAGTGGATCGGCGTGACGCAACGGCTGTTGGCGTGAACCCAAAATCCTCCCGCCCCTGCGGTTACGCTTGTCAAACCCGCCAACTACATAGACATTTCCTCCTTGTACGACGGCCATACGGCGTATGCCGCTTTTTTGCATCCGGGGATACTCAAAGGGATACAGAAATGCTTGTCGACCGATTTGCCAAATACGCAGCCGCTAGCGGCGTCCACTACGGCTGGGTGACGGCTGCACTGGGCTTTTTATTAATTCTGTTCTCCAGCTCGGCGCTCGGGATTACCGCCGTGCTGATCAAGCCGATGTCGGATCAACTCGGACTCACGATCGGCGAGCTCTCCGCCTCGCAAGGTCTGCGCTTTGCGCTGTTCGGCCTGGCTGCGCCTTTCGCCGGAGGGCTCATGCTGCGTTATGGGCCGCGGCGCATGGTGGCGCTGTCTGGCGCGCTTTCGCTGCTGGGGCTGCTCTTGACCGCTACCATGACGACGCGGGTTCAGCTTTGGCTGGGTTTCGGCGCGCTTCTCGGAATCGCGCCGGGACTGACGGCATTGCAGCTCAGCGCGGTCATTTCATCGCGCTGGTTCACCACCCATCGCGGGTTGGTTGTTGGCCTGCTGAACGGGGCTATTGCAACCGGCACACTGCTGTTCATGCCGCTGGGCGCCTGGATTTCCGAACATTGGGGTTGGCGCGCGGCATTGGTGCCGTCAAGCATCGGCTTGCTCGTGATGATGGTGCTGTTTGTGCTGCTGACCAAAGATCGGCCGCAGGAACTCGGCCTTGCCCCGCTCGGCGAGACGTCGATGCCGCCGGTCCCACCGCGGCCCACCGGCAATTTCGTGCTGCTGAGTTTTAAAGCCCTGGGTCTTGGGTCGCAGCAGCTGGTGTTCTGGGTGCTGGCAGCGACCTTCTTCATTTGCGGCTTGTCGAGTTATGGGCTGACGCAAACGCATTTCGTGCCTTACTGCGGCGATCTCGGATTTCCACTCGTCACGTCCGCCAGCCTGCTGGCGATGATCGGCGTATGCGACCTGATCGGCACCATCGGGTCGGGCTGGCTATCCGATCGCTTCGACAATCGCTGGCTGCTGGCGGTCTACTACGCGCTGCGCGGAGTGTCGCTGGTTTGGCTGGTTACCAGCAATGTCTCGCTGGTCGCGATGATCGCCTTCACCGTGATCTATGGGCTGGATTTCATTGCAACGGTGCCGCCTACGGTGCGGTTGACCATCGCAGCCTTCGGACGGGAGATGGGACCTGCGGTGTTCGGCTGGATTTTTGCCGCGCACCAGTTGGGGGTCGGGTTCATGGCGGTCAGTGCCGGCGTCAGCCGCGACGCGCTCGGGACCTATGGGCCGGCATTCCTGATCGCGGGAGCCCTTTGCATCGTCGCCGCGGCGGCATTTTTGCTGGTGCGCAGACCGATGGCGGCACCTGCGTTAGACCCGGCGGTTGAGATGAATCAAACGCCGGCGATCCCATGGGGTTAAGTTGAACCCACAACACGAGGTCCGTCATGGCGTTCAAAGACATCCTGCTCACGCTCACGAGCTATCCTCAGCCGACCCCGGTATCGGCGGTCGAGGATGCGGTTTCGATCGCCGCGGCTCTTGGCGCGCATATGGCGGCGCTCTCCTGCGAAATGCATGTTCAGGTGCCCGGCCACTTCATTTCCGGTTCGGTGGTCGGCCTGCCCGGAATCGTCGCAGGCGAAGCCGGCAAGAGCCGAAGAAACGCCGAGGACCTGCTTGCGGCGTTCGAAGCCGCCGCGGCGAAGTCCGGCATATCCCGCGAATCGATGCTTCAGAAATGCAAATCGTATGAGGTTCCGGACCTGCTGGTCGAATATGCGCGGCTTCGTGATCTCACGGTGATGCCGGTACCGGAGTCGTACGATCAATGGTACGCCGAGGCGGTGATATTCGGGTCCGGCCGGCCGACCCTGGTCCTGCCGCAAAATCCGCGATCCCGGCCGGTCGGGTTCGGGACTGTTGCGGTGGCCTGGGATTTCAGCCGTGCGGCCGCTCGCGCGATCTCGGACGCGATCCCGCTATTGGAAAAAGCGAAGCAGGTTCGCGTGGTCACCGTGCTCAACGAGAAGCTTCTCGACAGCAAACATTCCGCCGAAGAATTGTCGAAGAACCTGTCCCGGCACGGTATCGACGTCGTGCTGGACCGGGTCGATGCCAAGGGCAGGCGGATCGGCGACGTGCTCGAGGCCTATATTGCCTCCCACGCCGTGGACATGCTCGTCATGGGCGCCTACGGACACTCCCGTTTGCGGGAATTCGTGCTGGGAGGAGCGACCAGGCACCTGCTGTCGAAACCGCCGCTGCCGATCCTGTTCTCGCATTGATGGCGAGTGATCCGCCGATCGAAGGCGCGGTCCCGCTGCGGCGGCAGCTCGGTCTGGCCTTGCTGGTGCTGTATGGCACGGGAATCACGGTTGGCGCCGGCATCTACGTCCTGATCGGCACCGTCGCGGGCCATGCCGGCGTTTACGCTCCGTGGTCGTTCGTGCTCGCCGCCGCCGTCATGGGACTGACCGTTGCCTCCTACGCCGAACTTTCGACACGCTATCCGGTCAGCGCAGGCGAGGCCGCCTATGTCCGGGCGGCATTCCAATCCCGCGCGCTATCAACGGCGATCGGTCTGTTGACCGTCGTGACCGGCGTGGTGTCAGCCGCCGCCGTTACGCTGGGGTCGGCGGGCTATATCCAGCAATTCATCGATCTGCCTCAGGGCCTGATCGTGGTGATCGTCGTTCTCGCACTTGGCGCGGTGGCCGCCTGGGGCATCCTGGAATCGGTAGCGCTTGCGAGCCTTTTCACCATCATCGAGGTCGGCGGCCTGGTGACCGTGATTGTCGCGGGCATCCACGCGGACCTTCCGATTGCCGCAACGATCGCCCATGCGCCGCCGCTGAACGCCATAACCTTGTCCGGCATCGGCTTCGGCAGCTTGCTGGCCTTCTTCGCATTCATCGGCTTCGAGGATTTGGCCAACGTTGTGGAGGAAGCGAAAGTCCCGCACCGCGATATACCGCGTGCCATGGTTTTGACGCTCTGCATCTCGACGATCCTGTATGTGCTGGTGGCCGCGGTCGCCGTCAGCGCCGGGCCGATCGAACGACTGTCGTCCTCGTCGGCGCCGCTCAGCCTGGTGTTTCGCGAAGTCGCCGGTGTCAGCCCGGCGACCATCAGCGCGATCGCCATCGTGGCGACCTTGAACACGATCCTGGCGCAGATGACGATGGCGGCCCGGGTTATCTACGGGCTGGCGCGGGAACGCGACTTGCCGGCTATGTTCGCGCGGGTTCACCCCCGGACCGGCACACCGCTGGTCGCTACCGCCTGCATTGCGGCGTCAGTGGTTCCGCTGGCGTTGTTGGTGCCGCTCACGCCGCTTGCGGAGGGCACATCGCTGGCAACACTGGCGCTGTTCGCGCTGGTCAATCTCGCCTTGCTGCGGCTGCGGTACCGCGGGGTGCGGTCGGATATTCCACATGTCACCGTTCCCATTTGGATACCCGCTATCGGACTCGTGACCTGCATCGCAATGATGACGGGCGCGCTGTTCAGGTAACCTGCAGGGCATCGGCGCTCACGCGTCGCCGGCTCCGGCAGCGGCGGGCGCGGCGTTGCGCGCCATCAACCTCCCGACCACCGGTTTGAGCAGTTGCGGCGACAGATAGATCGGGAATTGGGAGAGCGCGAAATACAGCCACGTCGTTCCCGGCAATATGCCGTCCGTCGCGGCCACCATCAGACCCATGTTGCGCTGTGAAACCATCAAGCCGAGCGCCAGTGCGCGCTCGCGGCCAATGCCGTGGAAAATCAGCGCTGTGACGCCGACCAAGGCGAAAAACACCGCGAACGCCAGCATCGTCAATTCGATCGTCTTCACCGGATCGGCCCAGAAGCCGCCGACCACGTTGCCCATGACCGCGGCGACGAACACGAACAGGATCACGATATTGAGCCCGTCGATCTCGGCCTTGTGCCTGACGATGGCGGCTTCTCCCACGCTCCAGCGGATCGCGCCCGCCACGCACAACGATCCCGAAAGGATCACAAGCAGTTTCAGGCCGAGCCCAAGCGGCGAGAGCGTCAGGCCCGCGCCGAAGAACGCGTAAGCGAACAGCGGCGCCGATATCGGCACCAGCGCCGTGCTGGTCACCAGGGTGATGAGCACGAGCGTCGAATCCAGGCCCATCACGGCCGCCAGCGCGGGCGCGGCCATCATCGGCGATGCCACCGCCTGAAGCATCAACGCGAGATGCAGATCCGGTGAGCGCGCGTCGAGGCCGGTGGCCAGGCAGCTGATGCCGGATATCAGGGGTACGCCGAGCGTGGTCCAGGCCGTCGCTGCGAACACGATGCCGGGTCGCCGCAGGTGCTCACGCAGCGCGCCGATGTCGACGCGCATGAAGGAAATGCAAAGTAGCAGAAAAATCGCTTCGGTGACGAACGGCTTCAGCAGCTCGCCAAGCGGTGGCAGCGCGACGCCGATGAACACCAGCGCGGCGATCGCGCGGGTGCCCTGCGCGCCGAGCCAGGCCAAAGCCCGCACGGGGAGGGCAACGCTCCTTTGAAAAGTGACAGGCATATGGCTTTCAAACGGAGCGAGGGGTGACCGCAGCAGACATCGCTTTGATCACTAGATCACCTCGTCGGCAAGCGAGAGCAGTCGCGGCGGTACGTCGAGACCGAGCGTCTTGGCCGTATTCAGGTTGACGACGAGCTCGAATTTCGACGGATGCTGCACGGGCAGTTCCGCGGGTTTGGCGCCCTTGAGCAGTTTATCAACATAATCTGCTCCTTGCCGGAACTGCTCAGCCGCATCAAATCCGTAAGATACCAATCCACCCGCCTTCGCATAAAATGCGAAGGGGTAGATCGCAGGCACGCGATAGCGTGCGGCCAGCGCGACGATAAGGTCGCTATTCGCGAAGGTAACGACATTCGGCGCGACGATCAGGCCGCCGTTCGGTTCGGCCGCGAACGTTGCAATGACGCTTTCGATTTCGGCGCCGCTATGCACGTCGAGACCGACCAACTTCTTGTTGAGCGAGGGTGCTGCGGCTTCGGCCGATTTCAGGTAGCCGATATTGGGGGGCTCGGGAAAATACACGAGCCCAGCGCGTTCGACCTGCGGGGCGATCTGCAGAAGCAGCTCCAGCCATTTGCCTCCCATCGAAGGTTGGAAATTGGCAAATCCCGTGACGTTGCCGCTGGGCCGGGCCAGGTCCGCGACGAAGCCACTGCCGATCGGATCGGAAACGGAGATGAACACCAGCGGTATGTCGCGAACTTCGGGCTTGAGGATCGCTGTGACCAGGTTGGAATTGGACACCATCAGATCCGGTTTCAAGCCGAGCAACTCGATCGCCATTGCGCGGATGCGCTTGGGATCATCGGCGCCATAGCGAAGGTCGATCCGAAAGTTGTCTCCTTCGGTCCAACCGAGCTTCTGAAGCTGCTTTCGGAACGCCGTGACTTGCAACTGCGCATTCGGATTGGTTTCCGGATAGCCCATCACCACACCGATTCGTCGCGCTCGCTCGCGCTGCTGCTGTGCGCCTGCCGCCACCGGCCACGCAACGGCCGCGCCGCAGAAGAGTGAGATAAACTCGCGCCGTCTCATGCCCGTCACCCCAAAGGGTAGGAAGCCAAAACCATAGCACGTCGGTTGCGCCGCTTCACTCGATCACCTCGTCGGCCTGGGCAAGCAGCGTCGCGGGCACGGTTAGCCCGAGGGTCTTGGCGGTCTTGAGGTTGATCACGAGCTCGAACTTTGTGGGTTGCAGGACGGGCAGCTCCGAAGGCTTCTCGCCCCTGAGTATCCTGCCGGCGTAGATGCCCATGTTGCGATTGGCGTCGGCAAGGCTGGTGCCGTAGCTGATCAGACCGCCGGATACCGCCGCTTCCCTGACATCGTATAGCGTCGGCAACCGGTAGCGCGCCGCCAACCGGATCAATGGATCGCGCAGCGTGACGAAGAAGGGGTCTGTGCCGACCAGAAGCGCATCGGCCTTCTCTGCGGCCAGGGTTTCAAACGCCTTGTCAAAGTCCTGTTCGATATTCGCCGCCACAACTTGAATCCGCAGGCCGATGACTGCGGCTGCCGCCTCGATGCTCTTTGCCTGGAGAGCAGCGGTTGGGTTCGTCGGTTTGATCAGAAATCCGATCATGGTAGCCGCCGGTACCAGGTCGTGAAGCAGCTGCAAACGCTTGGCGACAATGTCCGAGTTGAACAACCTGACTCCAGTGGCGTTACCACCAGGATGGTTGAAGCTGTCGACAAGTCCGTCCGCGACCGGGTCGCCGGCGGTCAGGAACACGATGGGGGTGGTTCCGCCGAACGCCTTGGCCGCCAGCGCGGCATAAACACTGTTCGCGTAAATCACCGCTACTTTTCGACCGATCAGATCGGTGGCCAGAGCCGGGAGACGATCGTTGTCACCTTCACTCAAACGGTATTCGAGGACGACGTTTTCGCCCTCGACATAGCCGGCTTCCTTCAGTCCCTGGCGGAATGCGGCAATGAGGGGCGCAGAACTGCTCTGAGTTCCGCTATAGAGAATCCCGATCGTCGGTAATTTTGCCGATTGTTGCGCGTATGCGGTCAACGGCCACGCAACGGTAGCTCCCCCGACAAGGACGATAAATTCCCGTCGTCTCATGTCTACTCCGAGATCCCCGCTCCAACCCGACTATCGCACCGATGGGGGTTCGGCGATAGCGCCGCTGCGCGCGCTAATTCAGCGCCTTCAGCCACGCGCCGATGTCGCTGGCCGCGACGTTGGCCTGCTGCAGCAATTTGCCCATGGTGAAGAAGCCGTGGAATTGGCCGGGGAAGTGACGGTAGGTTACGGGCACGCCGGCTTTCTTTAGCCGGTCAGCGTATTCGTCGCCTTCGTCGCGCAGGGGATCGGCGCCCGCGGTCAGCACATAGGTTGGCGGCAACCCGATCAGGGTCTTGGCGCGCACCGGCGATGCCCGCCAGTCGTGGACGTCGGCGGCGCCATTGAGGTAATGATTGCAGAACCAGCGGATCACCGAATGCGTCAGCAGGATGCTGGTCTCGGGCTCGCTGTGCGAGGGGTGCGTCATCGCGAAATCGATCGCGGGGTAGATCAGCACCTGTCCCGATATCGCTGGGCCGTTGCCGTCGCGTGCCGCAATCGCCACCACCGCGGCGAGGTTGCCGCCGGCGCTGTCGCCGCCAACCATCAGCCGCGACGCGTCGACGCCAAGCTGCCCGGCATTGTCCGCGATCCATTTGGTGGAGGCGATGGCGTCATCGACGGCGGCGGGGAATTTGTGCTCGGGCGCCAGCCGATAATCGACTGAAATCACGATCAGCTGACCTTCGTCGGCCAGTTTCCGGCACACCACGTCGTGGGAATCGAGATCGCCGATCACCCAGCCGCCGCCGTGGAAGAACACCAGGCATGGCGCGAGGCCGCCGACCTGCCTCGGCGTCTTCGGCGTGTAGACGCGCGCAGCGATCGAACCGTGAGGGGCGGGGATCGCCAGCGGCCGGACCGATTCCAGTTCGGGCGGCTCCGGGTTGCTGACCACGCGGGCCGCCAAATAGAACGCGCGAGCCTCCGGCGGCGTCAGCGTTTCATAGGCCGGGCGGCCGGCTTCCTGAAATGCCTTGAATACGGCGGCGGCATCGGGATCGAGGGTCACGGGCATGGTTAGGGGACCTTTGCGATATTGAACCTGTCATTCGGGGCGATGCGAAACATCGAACCCGGGATCTCGAGATTCCGGGTCTGGTCCTTCGGACCATCCCGGAATGACAATCCTTAGCGACGCGCGCGCCGCGTTCGGCCAACAGCCGAATGGTCGCGCGTCCGATGACGCCGGCCGCGCCGGTGACGACGGCGACCTTGCCGTCCAGACGAATTCGGTCGGGCATGTCGGTCATTTCCTCTTCACGTCCGGTTGTCCCGGATTTCTGGTGGTTCGGCGCAGGGCGCGCGCGGACTTTGGTGGAGGACTATTTCATCTGGGGCGCGGGCTGACCAGTGGTCTGAGGTGGCCGGAAACCGCCCTTTCCCCGCCGTATTCGCCGTGTTAACCGGTGAGCCTGCGAGCGGCGGATAAGTCTGTACTATGTCGCGAGCCCGATTCGCCTGTCAAAGCCGCGAGATGTTTCGAACCATTGCCCTGACTGGTTTTGCGGCCTTTTTGGCCGCCACCGTGATTTCGCTTGCGCCGCCGGCGCGGGCGCAGATCGGCAATATCTTTTCCGATCCGACGCCACGTCCACCCGGCAATATTCCCCGCGGCGGCCAGCAGCAGATCCCCGACGACGAAGAGGAAGTGCCGGAATTGCCGCAGGGCCGGGTGCTGCCGGCCCCCAATCGTCCGCTGCCGGGGCAGGGCGTGCCGCCTCCGGGGGCGGTGCAGTCGCAGCCTTTGGCGCCGCCGCCCGGCACGACGGTGGTTCCGCAAAATACCCCGCCGGCGATCGGGATAGCGCCGCCACAACCCAATCAGGGAGTCGCAGTGGCGCCGCCCGGCGGCGCCCCGCTACCGGGATTGCCGCCGGGACAGCGCCAGTCCAAGGGCGTGCCGCAATCGCCGGCCTCCTTGCAGCCCGGCGACGAGGTCGTCACCGAGCCGCCGGCGCAGAAGATCGTCAACAAGAAGGCGAGCTTTTCCGGCCTCGACAAGATCACCGGGCGCATCATCAATTTCGACGAGGATATCGGCGAGACCGTGCAGTTCGGCGCGCTGCGGGTGAAGACCGACGCCTGCTACACGCGTCCGGCAACGGAGGCCGCCAACACCGACGCCTTTGTCGAAGTCGACGAGATCACGCTGCAGGGCGAGGTGAAGCGGATTTTTTCCGGCTGGATGTTTGCTGCAAGCCCCGGCCTGCACGGCGTCGAGCATCCGATCTACGACATCTGGCTGACCGACTGCAAAAATCCTGATACCACCATCGTGACCGCCGCGCCGGTCGAGCCGCCGAAGCCGGCGCCGCCGCCGCCGGTGCAGAAGCGCGCGCCGCCGAAGCAGGCGCAGCGTCCATCGCCGCCGCCTCAGCCGCAATTCCAGCAGCAGCCACAACCACCGCCGCCACCACCGCAGCAACCCGGTGGGCTATTCGGGATTTTCAGGCAGTAGAGCCGGACGGCGACCGCGCGCGGCGATGATTCCGAGCGTCAGCGCGCAGCGCGGGTCGCGGCCTTCGATTGACGAAGATCAACCAGGGGACCGCAAAACTGTCTTAGATGCTCAATATCCTGTTCTGCCGACGGGTCTGAGCATGAAGACGTTCTTCACCGTAAAATTTGCACTCTTGCCGATCGCGATCTTCGTGTTTCTGATCGTTCGCGGGATGCCGGCGGCCGCCATCAGCGCCGGATTTGCCGTGGCGCTGATCGTATGCGGCTGGCGTTTTTATGCACGCGATATCAAGATGCTCGAGATTGCGGCGCTGGCGATCTTCAGCGCATTGGCCGCTGGCCTTTTGGTGGCCCGGGATGTCGTCGTAGCCAACGCGGTCCCGCTGGCGTTCATCGGGCTGGGCGTGTTTTCGATTGCGACGGTTTTGTTGCGAAGGCCCTGGACGGCCGAGTTTTCCCGCGCCGCCTATCCCGGTGCGGCCGAGAATCCGGTTTTCGTGGTGGTCAATATGATCCTGTCCGCGCTGTGGGGCGTGCTCTTCCTGTTGCTTGCGCTCGCGCACGCCTTGAAAGCCGGCGGCATCGTCACCACGGGCATTGTGGTCGCGGGCGCCGTGGCGTCGATTTTGGGGCCGAAATTCCTCGTGCATATGGCGCTGGCACGGCGCATACGGTCGCTGGAGACCTATCATTGGGCGGCCCCGGCGCTGGGCGGCGCGCAAGGCGACAATGATTTCGACGTGGCGGTGGTCGGAGCGGGTATCGGCGGTCTTACCGCCGCAGCACTGCTTGCCGATGCCGGGCTGAAAGTGGTGGTCGCCGAACAACATTTTCAGGCGGGCGGCTTTTGTCAGACGTTTCAGCGCAGGCTGAACCATAACGGCGTGCCGCTGGTCTATCGCTTCGATGCAGGCCCGCACGATTTCTCCGGGGTGTGGATGGGCGGCCCGGTGACCGCGATCCTCGAGCGATTGCAGGTCGCCGATCAGGTCGAATGGCGGCGCGTTGAACATACCTATCGCTTCTCAAATCTGGCGGTCGATGTCCCCGCCGATTGGCAGGCCTATGTTGCCGAACTCGGCCGGCTGTTCCCGGCCGAGGGCAGGGGATTCGAAACGCTGTTCACGACCATCCGCGCCATTCACGACGGCATGTATTCGTCGCTGACCGGAAGCGGCGGGATACCCGGGCTTGGGATGACGATCGAGGCGATGCTGGAGTTTTCGCGGCAGCATCCGCTGGCGGTCCAGTGGCTCGACAAGCCGTTCGATCGACTGGTCGCCGAGCACATCGGCGATCCGCAGGCGCGCGGATTGATCACCGCGTTGACGGGCTATATCAGCGACGGCTCCGAGAGCCTGACCTGCGCAGAGATGGTGCCGCTGTTCGGCTATTACTTTCACGGCGGCTATCATCCCGTCGGCGGTTCCCGCAAGCTCGTCGATGCGCTTGCCGCCGCCATCGGCGAGCGCAACGGGCAGCTATGGCTCAATTCGCCGGTTGCGAAGATCTCCGTCGAGAACGGTTCGGCGACAGGCCTCGTGCTGGCGGACGGCAGGCGGATTTCGGCGCGTGCCATCGTCGCCAATTCCGATCTGAAACGAACCTTTCTGGAACTGGTCGAGCCCGCCGACGTCCCGAGCGATTTTTCCGCACAGATCGCCGCCGGCGAGCCGGCCTCGTCGGCGTTTACGGTCCATCTCGGGGTCGATTTCGTCCCCGACATCCGCCCCTTCGTGAGCGTCAAGGGCGAGCCGAATATCGGCCTCGTCGCGATGTCGATGATCGACCCGCGGCCGCGCCGCCCGGCCATTCGACGCTGACATTGATAACCCTGCTGCCGCAGGCGGAGGCACGGAGCTGGTTTCCGGGCGAACAGGCCGGGGGCTGGAAGGAGTGGCGCCAGTCGCCGGACTATCGCGACCGCAAGAAAGAGTTCGGCGACAAGATGATCGCGGCAGCGGAGAAGGTCATTCCCGGCCTGTCGAGCCACATCGTCTATCGCGACGAGGCGAGCCCGGTCACGTTTACCCGCTATGACTGGTCGAGCACCGGCGCAATCTACGGCGTCCGCCAGAACGCCCGGCTGAAGGGTGCCAAGAGTCCGATTCCGGGTTTGGTCGTGGCGGGAAGCGCGACGCACGGCCCGGGTGTCGAGGCTGCTTTGATCTCCGGTGCATATGCTGCCGACGCGCTGCTGCCCGGGCTGCTGGCGAAGCCGCCGCTGGACCCGGGACGCTTCAAGAAGAAGGCCGCCTGAGGCGTAGCAGGGCGAGCTGTTCAGCCGCGCGCGGCAATGATTTCGAGCGCCCGCTCGCCGCTGACCGGGCGATCGACCGGCAGCCTGCAAAAATCCGCTTCGCCCTTGATCGCCCGGTCGAGCAGCGCCGTATAGCGGCGGCGCGAGATCTCGACCGCGCCAAAGCTGCGCAAATGCTCGGTGACATATTGCGTGTCGAGCAATTCGAAGCCGCCGGCGATCAGCCGCGCCACCAGATGAACCAGCGCCACCTTCGAGGCGTCGCGGGCGCGATGGAACATGCTCTCGCCGAAGAAGGCGCGGCCGAGGCTGACGCCGTAGAGCCCGCCGACCAGTTCGTCATTCTCCCAGGCCTCGACGCTGTGGGCGTGCCCGAGTTCGTGCAGTCCGACATAGAGATCGCGGATCCGCTTGTTGATCCAGGTATCGTCGCGGCCCGACTGCGGCGCGGCACAGCCTGATATGACCGCCTTGAAAGCGGTGTTGACGGTAACGGCGAAGGCATCCGAGCGCACCGTGCGCTTAAGCCGTGAGGCGACGCGAAAGCCATCGAGCGGGATCACGCCGCGCATTTCCGGTTCTACCCAGAACAGGGTCGGGTCGTCGGCGCTTTCGGCCATCGGGAAGATGCCGCAGGCATAGGCGCGTAGCAGCACTTCGGGGGTGATCTCGGAAGAGGCGGAGTCGCGTGACGTCATTCGGGCAGGATAGCAGGCTGAAGTTGGCCGCGCGATGGGGTGGACCGTCAAAGCACCGTGTCACGGCGGGCTCCCTGCCTTGCTTGTCCACAAGCTACAGCACCGCATCGCGAATTCCCCGCGGGGCGTAGCAACCGGCTATGCTAGGTTCCCGAGAACGGCATCGCTGCCCGGGGGATTGAGCCGGGGCGAAAAGCCAATGGGGAAGAAACGAAAGGGGACATTCGTGAAGCTCACATGGAGGACGATTGCCCCGCTGGGCATCTGGCTTGCGATCTATCTGGTGCCGGTGCCGGCTGGTCTCAACGCCAACCAGTGGCACTACTTCGCGGTGTTCGCGGCGGTTATCGCCGGCCTGATCCTTGAATCCATGCCGGTGGGCGCGGTCGGCCTGATCGGCCTGACCGTTGCCGGCGTCCTCGGCTATGTCGAGCCCGATCCCAACAAATCACTGCGATGGATGCTGGGCGGCTTTTCCGAAAGCACGGTGTGGCTCATCGTCGGCGCGTTTGTGTTTTCGATCGGCTACCGCAAGAGCGGATTGGGCCGACGGCTCGCCTTGATGCTGGTGCGCGGCCTCGGCCGCCATACGATCGGCCTCGGCTATGCCGTTGCCTTCTCGGACCTCGTGCTGGCTCCGGCGACGCCGTCCAATACCGCGCGCAGCGGCGGCACTATCTATCCGATCATCAGCAACATTCCGAGGATTTACGGTTCTGAGCCCGGACCCACCGCCGGCAAGATCGGGACCTATGTAATGTGGACCGCGTTCGCGACCACCGCGGTCACAAGCTCGCTGTTCCTGACCGCGCTCGCGCCCAATGCGGCGGCGTTGAGCATTGCCAGGAAGATCGTGAATGTGGACATCGGCTGGTCGCAATGGTTCGCGGGTTTCGCGCCGCTCGGAATCCCGCTGCTGCTGCTGGTGCCGCTGTTAAGTTACATCATTTGCCGGCCGCAGGTGAAGCAGAGCCCGGAGATCGTGACATGGAGTTCCGGCGAACTCTCCGCGATGGGGCCACCCTCGCGCAACGAATGGATCATGGCCGCGCTGGTGCTGCTGGCGATGTTCCTCTGGATCACCGGCTCCAATCCCACCATCAGGCTTCCGGTGCTCGGTTCCAACTTCATCAATCCGACCATGGTGGTTTTCGTCGTGATCTCGCTGATGCTGGTGACAGGGGTGATCGAATTCGACGACATCGTCGCCGAAAAAAGCGCGTGGGAAGTATTTTTCTATTTCACCTCATTGCTCACGCTGTCGTCGGGCCTGAACGAGATCGGATTCATCAAGTGGGTTGCGGAAGGCTACGCCAAGCCGCTTGCGACGTTGTCGCCGACCCTGGGGATGATCCTGCTGGTCTCGTTCTTTTTCTGGATTCACTATTTCTTTTCCAGCATCACCTCGCACGCGGCGGCGGTGCTGCCGGTAGTGCTCGCGGTCGGCACCAGCATTCCCGGATTGTCGATACCGACGCTGACGCTGCTTTGCGTCTATTCGCTGGGACTGATGGGGGTGATTTCACCCTATGCGACCGGACCGGCGCCGATGTATTTCGGCAGCGGCTATATCGGCAAGGGCGATTTCTGGAAATTCGGCCTGATCTTCGGGGTGATCTACTTTGCTGGCCTTCTCTTGATCGTGCTGCCCTGGCTGCAATTGATCAGCTGAGGCGCCGCCGCGGCTAGCTCGCTGCCGCGCAGCCAGGTTTCTCGGCAGGTTTCTTGGCGCGGCGAAACCGCAGCACGATCCGGGTGCCGGCATGAGCCGGGATCGCGCTCGACGCTGGCCTCCAGCTTGGAGGCCATGGCGGTGACGATGCGCTGCCCCATGCCGGTGGAACGCGGGTCGGTCTTGACGTTGAGGCCGACGCCGTCATCGGCAATCGACAGCACGAGATCGTCGCCTTCCGCATTGAGGTCGACGTGAATGGGGCCGGCGCCGTCGGGGTAGGCGTATTTGACGGCGTTCATCACCAGCTCGTTGACGATGATGCCGATCGCGACCGCGCGGTCCGGATCGATCTCGACCGGCTCGGCCTTCAACGTCAGCCGCGACATCCGGTTGCCCTCGGCGGATCGCCTCGAGATCCTCGAGCAGCGCGTCGAGATACTGGTTGAGCAGCACGCTCTTGAGGTCGTGCGAGGTGTAGAGCCGGCGGTGAACCTGCGCCACCGCGGCGACGCGCCCCATGGCATTGGTCAGCGCGGCCTTGACGTCGTCCTGGCTGCTCGAACTGGCCTGCAGGTGCAGGAGCGACGCGATGATCTGCAGGCTGTTGCCGACGCGGTGGTTGACCTCGCGCAGCAGCACCTCGCGTTCGGCGGCAAGCGCGGCATAGCGGTCGCGCGAGGCGTGGACCTCGGCCTCGGCGTCGTCGCGGGCCTTCTGGATTTGCGCCTGCCGCAGCGCGCCGTCGACCGCGACCTGCAGCAGCGGAATGAAATCGCCGTGCACATCCTTGACCAGATAGTCGGCGGCGCCGGCCTTCAGCGCGGTGACGGCGATGGTCGAATCCTGCGCGGCGGTGACGAACACCACCGGCGGCGCATTCGGGATCGCCATGATCCGCTCCAGCGTTTCCAGCCCGTCGAGGCCCGGCATGTATTGATCGAGCGCAATGACGTCGATGCCGCCCTGCGTCAGGCGCTCGAGCCCTTGATCGCCGCTCGCCGCATGAACGACCTTGAAGCCGAGCCGCGTCAGGCCGCGATCGACCAGCCGGGCAAGCCCCTCGTCGTCGTCGATATACAGCAATGTGGGCATCGCGGGATTCATGTGGCGGCTGGCGGAACCTGAATGACGGAGAAGAACAGTCCGAGCTGGCGAATGGCGTTGGCGAAACTTTCGTAGTTCACCGGCTTGGTGATGTAGACGTTGCAGCCGAGTTCGTAGCAGCGCTTGATTTCCTGGGAATCGTCAGTGGTGGTGAGCACCACGACCGGCGCGCATTTCAGATATTTGTTTTCCTTGACCCGCCGCAAGATCTCGATGCCGGTCATGTCGGGCAGATTGAGATCGAGCAGGATCAGCAGCGCCTGGCCCTTGTGTTCGCGGCCGGTGCCATCGCTGCCGAACAGGTAGTTCACCGCGTCTGTACCGTTGGTGAACGGCATGATCTCGTTGTTGACGCCGGAGCGGCGGATATTGCGCTCGATCAGGCGGGCGTGTCCCTCGTCGTCCTCGATCATGATGATGGTAACTGGCTTGCTCATCTGTCTCTGTTCCGGTTACTGGCTGTCCAGGCGATGGGCAGCGTTATCGTGAATGTGCTGCCGTTGTGCAGTTCCGACTGCACCGACATGGTTCCGCCCAGTCGCCGCACCAGCGCGCGGACATGGGCAAGTCCTATGCCCTGTCCGGGCTTGTCCTGGGTGCCGGCGCGGCGGAACAGGTCAAAGATCCGCTGATGGTCCTTGGGATCGATGCCGCGGCCATTGTCGGTGATCTCGAAAATCGCGAAGCCCAGCTTTGTCCGGCCCCGGACAGAGATGTCGCCGGGAACGCCGGGCTTGAGATATTTCAGCGCGTTGTCGATCAGGTTCGAGAAAATCTGTTCCAGCGCGAGGCGGTCGCAGACGATGTCCGGCAGCGGTTCGATGCGAATCTGCGCCTGCGCCTCCGAGGCCTGATGGGCCATCGTGGTAACGATGGCCTCGATCAGTTCGCTTGTGTCGACCGGCACCGGCTCGAATTCGCGCCGTCCCTCGCGGGTGAGGTTGAGGATGGCAGATATCAGGCGGTCCATCTTGGCGATCGAGGATTTGATGAAGCCCAGGGCTTCCGAGAAATCCTGCGAGAGCTGCCTGTCTTCGCCCTCGAGCACCGGCTC
This sequence comes from uncultured Alphaproteobacteria bacterium, assembly GCA_963778925.1. Lineage (GTDB taxonomy): Bacteria > Pseudomonadota > Alphaproteobacteria > Rhizobiales > Xanthobacteraceae > Bradyrhizobium. Next base: position 58,792 of record CAVZWE010000025.1, read on the forward strand.
GTTCTCTCCCGCAAGCACCGGCACCGGCGGCGCCAAAGCCGCGGCGCGGCCGAGGGCCGCGATCCGCTTGAAAATGTCGGCGCGCAATTCCTCGAGCTCGCTGGTAAAACCCATGATGTTCACCAGCGGCGAGCGCAGATCGTGGCTGACGATATAGGCGAAGCGCTGGATTTCATCGTTGGCCTCGCGAAGATCGGCGGTGCGCTCGTCGACCGTGGCCTCCAGATTGATATTGCTGTCGCGCAACAGCGCTTCGGCATCGTCGCGCGCGCGCGCCGAGCGCCGTACCAGAAATATCGAGATCCCGGCCAGCGCAATCACCAGGCCCGAGCCTGCGACCGTCACCATGGAAGCGAGCCGCTGCGTGCGATCGGCGGTCGCGGTGCGCAATGCAAACAGCCGTTCCTCCTCGGCCCGCATCGCGCCGGCGACGTCATTGATGCGCTGGACCGAATTGCCGGCGCCGGCTTCGCGCAGCATGGCGATGCCGCCGGCGATGTCGTTGCGCTTGACGAAATCGATCGCCTTGGCGAATTCCTCCAGCCGCGCTTCGACCGGCGCGCGCAGCAGCTTGCTGTTTTCGATCTGAACCGGATTGTCGCCGGCTAGTTTGGCCAGCTTGTCGACGTCGGGTAGGATGGTCGCGACGGCAATCTGGTGTTCGGCGAGAAAGCGCGGCTCGGAAGTCAGGAGATATCCGCGCGCGGCGCTCTCGGCGCGACGGATTTGCAAGAGCAGGGTTGAAAGCTGGTTCTCGACCTCGATGGTGTGCACCACCCAGGCATTGTCTTCGCGCGCCTGATTGACGAGGATGACCGAGGTGGCGCTGATCGCCACCAGCACCAGAAATCCCGCCGCAAGCAGCAGGATCTGGCCAATCGCGCGCCGGCGCGTGGCTTCAGGCGTCACAGCAGTCTCGCGTCATGAAAGAAAGGAATTCAAGCAGGTCCCCCTGGGCGGGAAAAGGTTCCCAGCCGACCAAAACGCCTGCGCGGGCAATTGGTTCCACGGCGCTCGAATTGTTTTCGGATAACGAGCTGCGGTTCAGCCGGCCGGCTGGCCAGCCAGATACTGCTCGAGCCAGTGGATATGGTAGTCGCCGTCGATAATGTCGGGTTCCCGGACCAAAGCCCGAAACAGCGGCAGCGTGGTTTCGATGCCTTCCACCACCATTTCGTCCAGCGCCCGGCGCAGCCGCATCAGGCACTCGGCGCGAGTCTTGCCGTGCACGATCAGCTTGCCGACCAGCGAGTCGTAATAAGGCGGGATGACGTAGCCCTGATAGACCGCAGAATCGATCCGCACGCCAAGGCCGCCCGGCGGATGGTATTGCAGGATCTTGCCGGGCGAGGGGCGGAAAGTGACGGGGTTCTCGGCGTTGACGCGGCATTCGATGGAGTGGCCGTTGATGACGACCTCCTGCTGCGTCACCGGCAGGTCGCCGCCGGCGGCGATGCGGATCTGCTCCAGCACGAGGTCGATATCGGTGATCATCTCGGTGACGGGATGTTCGACCTGGATGCGGGTGTTCATTTCGATGAAATAGAATTCACCGTCCTCGTAGAGGAACTCCACCGTGCCGACGCCGAGATATTTTATCTGTTGCATCGCCTTGGCGCAGGTAGCGCCGATCTTCGCCCGCGCGGCGGCATCGAGCGCGGGCGAGGGGCCTTCTTCCCAGACTTTCTGATGGCGCCGCTGCAGCGAGCAATCGCGCTCGCCGAGATGGATGGCGCCGCCGCGGCCGTCGCCGAGCACCTGGATTTCGATGTGGCGCGGCTTCTGCAGATATTTTTCGAGATAGACCGAGGCGTCGCCGAAGGCCGATTTGGCTTCATTGGCGGCGGTGGAAAGCGCCAGCATCAGATCGTCCGACGTCTGCGCGACCTTCATGCCGCGTCCGCCGCCGCCGGAGGCCGCCTTGACCAGCACCGGAAAGCCGATTGCCTTGGCGATCGCCATCGCGTCGTCGTCCGGCCCGACTGCGCCATCGGAGCCGGGCACCACGGGAATGCCGAGCTTCCTGGCGGTCTTCTTGGCCTCGATCTTGTCGCCCATCAGGCGGATGTGCTCGGCCTTCGGTCCGATGAAGTGCAAATTGTGGTCGGCGAGGATTTCGGCAAAGCGGGCGTTTTCCGACAGAAAACCGTAGCCGGGATGCACCGCGTCGACGCCGGTGATCTCGCAGGCCGCAAGCAGCGCCGGCACGTTGAGATAGCTGTCCTTTGACGGCGGCGGTCCGATGCAGACGCTTTCGTCGGCCAGGCGCACATGCATGGCGTCGGCGTCGGCGGTGGAATGCACCGCGACCGTCGCGATGCCGAGTTCCTTGCACGCGCGCAGGACGCGCAGGGCAATCTCGCCGCGGTTGGCTATCAGGATCTTGTCGAACATGGTGTCCCAGTTGGCGAATAGCGAATAGGGAGTAGCGAATAGTGAAAGTGAAAAACCATTCGCTATTCGCTACTCCCTATTCGCCTCTACTCCTCTACTCGATAATTACCAGCGGTTCGCCGAATTCGACCGGCTGGCCGTCCTCGACGAGGATCTGCGTCACGGTGCCGGCGCGCGGCGACGGAATCTGGTTCATCGTCTTCATCGCCTCGATGATCAGAAGCGTCTGTCCGACCGACACCTTGGCGCCGACTTCGATGAACGGCTTGGCGCCGGGTTCGGACGCCCAATAGGCGGTGCCGACCATCGGCGAGGGCACCAGGCCCGGATGGTCGGCGATATCGGCGGTGACGGCTGGCGCCGCGGCGGCGGGCGCGGTCGCGGAGGCCTGGAAGGCCGGCGGCACCGATGCCGCGATCGAGATGTTGCGCGCGACCCGCACCCTTAAGCCCGCGCGTTCGATTTCGATCTCGGTGAGGCTGGTCTCGTCAAGCAGCAATGCGAGTTCGCGGATAAGCGCACCATCATCGCTGGAGAATTTTGCGGCTGTCTTGTCGTCAGGCTGGCGCGCCATGATCTTGATCCGGAACTTTCTAGGTGGTGACGGGCAGGTATTTCAGGCTTTTGCCTTGGCGCCGATCTTGGCGGCAAGGCCGGCGATCGCGAGCCGGTAGCCGTCGATGCCGAAGCCGCTCAGCGTCGCGAAAGCGGCTCGGGCGGTGAAGGAGTGATGACGGAAATTCTCGCGGGCGTGAATATTGCTGACGTGCACTTCGACGGCCGGGATTTTCACCGCCACCAGCGCGTCGTGCAGCGCGATCGAGGTGTGCGAATAGCCGCCGGCATTGATGACGATTCCGGCCGCCTTCCTGGCATGCGCCTCGTGAATGAAATCGATCAGTTCGCCTTCGTGGTTGGACTGCCGGCAATCGGCCTTCATGCCGAATTGCGCCGATGTCTCCGCGCAAAGCTTCTCGACGTCGGCAAGCGTGGCATGGCCGTAGGTCTCGGGCTCGCGGGTCCCCAATAGATTGAGGTTGGGGCCATTGAGCACGTAGATCGTCTCGGCAATACTCTTGGCCATCCAAATCCCGGCAATGTGGCGATAGGTGGCGGGGTTATAGGTAACAACACGCCCAAGGGGAAGCCTTTAGACCCTCCCAAGCCTGCCTCAAATGCCTCATCCGATCCGCAAAATAGTGTGCAGAACCTGCGGAATTCACTCGTTAACCAAGGTTAAGGACAGCGTTGCCGGCGCCGACCGCTTGGCCAGGACACAAAAAAAGGGGCGGGCATTTTCGGCCCACCCCCCAACCCGGTAATGCCGTCGATCCTAGGCCTCGAGCACAGCCACGATCTCGAAGGTCCGCGGATCCACGACGACGATCTGATCGCCGACCAGGATGAACTCATAACCGCGCCACTCCGGGTAGATCGTGACGACTTCCGTCGGAAGCGGATGGAACCTGACCTCGCGCGGAACGCGGGTGCCGACCGAGATCGAGAAATTCACGTTGTTGAGCCGTTCCACGTGCTGGTCACGGATCACCGTGGTGATCCTGGTGCGCTGCTCGGTCGAAAGCTTTCCGCCCGCGCCGGCCTGTCCCGTGGTGGTCTGGGACCTGTCGGTTGCGCCTTTTTGTTCGGCGTTCATGTTGTTGCGGTCACGGCCTTCAGCCTTCATGTCCTTGTTCGCGGCACCCTTTTCATTCATCTCGGAGCTCATGCTCTTCGATTTTTCGCCCGTCATGTTCATATTGGTATCTTGGGCGGACTTCTCGCCCTTCGGGCCGGCCTTGATATTGTCCTGAGCGCGCTGGTTCTTGCTGCCCTCGGGGGACATCTTCTCACCCGACTGCGACGACTTCATTCCTGAGGGCTCGCCGGCGTCGCGGTTCATCGACGTTGCGGATGAAGAACCCCGCTCCGAAGACGGTGCGCTTTGCTGAACCGTCGGGCCCGTCGATGGTGCTTCGCGGCCCATGCCGGTTCCCTGCGCATAGGCGAAACCGGTTCCGGCGATCAGTGCCGCTGCTGCGACCGACATCGTAAAGCGATTAGTCATAGAGTATCTCCTCGCGTGTTTGTATTGCCCGCGCCGACAACGAAGGGAGATCAATGATGTTCCGCAATCCCGGCGGTTCCATCGCGTTTGTTTTGTGAACGCGCGGTGAACAGGCGAGACGATTCGAAGTCGCGTGGATCTCAACCGGCAGGCCCAGTCAAACGCCATCGTCTCGAGATCACGCTGGGCATTGTCGCCAATCCTGCAGCCCGCGTTCGCCTATATCCGCCTGCCTTGATTTGCGTCAAAATACCAAGCCGCGCCTGCAATAGGTTGCAAAGAAAATAAGCCAAAACGCCGACCGTAAGGCGTCAACGCGTATGTTGGTGCGAGGGAGGAAGCAGAGGTATGGCCGAGATCACCCATTTCATGGTGGTGCCCTTCGACTACGTCGATGGCAGCATCGTCGCAGGCGAACCCATCAAATGCCCAAGTCCCGCCGCTGCGATAGAGCGTGCGCGCGGGCTTTGGAAATCTTTTGGCCATGTCGGCGCGATCGCATTCAGCCGCACCAGCGATTTCGGAATTGGCAAATTCGACGCCAATCACGTACTTCGGCGATTTGGACAAGTGCCCAGCGAGTATTGATAATCAACCCTCACGGCGATGGGCGCCGGGGCGCGCTCGCGCGAGCCCTCAGCACGTCGCCTTGCCGCAGCGGGCGAGGCCGATCTTTTCCTTCAGACTATCGAGGCCGACCGCGCCGATCACCACCTGCTTGCCGATCACGTAGCTGGGCGTGCCGTTCATGCCCATCGCCTCGGCGAGTTTGAAGTTCTCCTCGATGGTGGCGCGCACTTCCGGGCTCGCCAGATCCTTTTCGATCCGGGCAGTATCGAGGCCGGCATCCTTGGCGGCGGCAAGCGCGCGCGCCTTGTCCGCCGGGCCACGGCCGCCGAGCAGCTTCTGGTGAAAATCGAGATATTTCTTGCCGGTCGGATCCTGCATGCGCACGGCAACCGCGACCTTTGCCGCTTCGACCGAACCCTCGCTCAGCACCGGGAATTCCTTCAGCACGACCTTGAGCCTGGGGTCGCTCTTCATCAGATCAAGCATGTCGGCCATCGCGCGTTTGCAATAGCCGCAATTGTAGTCGAAGAACTCGACGAAGGTGACGTCGCCGTCCTTGTTGCCGAGCACGACGCCGCGCGGCGAGTTGAAGATCGTCTCGGCGTTGGTGGCAACGCTGGCCTCATGCTTCTCGGCCTCGGCGGCGGCCTGACGCTTGTTCAGTTCGGTCATCGCCTCTTCCAGCACTTCCGGATGGGCGAGCAGGTAATTCCTGATGATGGTCTCGATATCGCCGCGCTGGGTGTCGGAAAAGCTTTGCGCCGATGCGGCCTGCGGCGCGCCGCAGAGTGCGAGCGCGAGCAATGCGGGAGCGAGCAAGCGAAGCGAAGGCATTGGCAAATCCTCTTGGTGAAAGCCGGTTGTTCGAAAACCTCCCAACCTGGCTAGATTCAATTCTAGTTGCTGTTCTGGCCGGGCAGCGGCTTTGCAGCGACGATATCGTCGGCCTTGACCCATCCGGGCGTGCCGACGGCGAAACGGGTTTTCGCGCGCGAGGCGAGTTCGCGCGCGGTCTTGTTGTCGCCGCGAAGAAAGGCGGCTTGTGCCGAAGCCAGGTCGGCCTGCGCGTAATCTCCCTTTCGGCCATAGGCCATCGCGAGCTGGATATAGCCTATCGGCGCCTCGGTCTCTCGTGCAACCGCCGCCCGCAGAATCGCGATCGCTTCCTCGGTATGGGCCTTATTATCGGTTGCCACGAGCGCCTGCCCAAGTAACATCTCGATGAGCGGTGAGTTATTCGAGAGCGCGACGGCCTTGCGCAGCGGCGCGATGGCGTCGGCGGGTTTGCCGCCTTCCAACAGCGCCTGACCGCGCAATTCATAAAAATACGGGTTGCTGGGCTGGGCCTGGATCAAGCCGTCGATCTGGGCGAGCGCGGAGCGCAAATCGCCGTGCAGGTAGGTCGTGATCGCGTGCGCGTAGCGCGCCGGCAGGCTTTCGTTCGACATCGGATAGCGCCGGTACACCGTGTCCGGCCGCTCCATGAAGGCCGAGATCTTGGCCCGCACCATATCGTGGCGCATTTGCAGGGCCGGGTCGTCTTTCTTGTCCCAATAGGGACTGGTACGCGCCAGTTCCTCGAGGGCGGCGACGCGGTCGGCGGGCATCGGATGCGACTGCAGATAGGGATCCGCACCGTGCGCGGCGAACAGGCTGTCATTGGTGAACCGCTTGAAGGTTTCGTACATGCCCCGCGCGGACTGGCCGGTCGCGGTCAGAAACTTCACGCCGGCACGATCGGCGTTTTCCTCCTGCTGGCGCTGATAGGAGATCAGCGTGCGGCGGATCATTTCCTGCGGTCCGGAGATTGCGGCCGCGCCGACATTGGACAAACCGCTGTTGGCGTTGCCGCCTCGCGCGCCCGCCACCATGGCGCCGGCCCCGAGCAGCATGGCAATGATCATCTGGGTCTGGGCCTGCGCCAGTTGCTCGCGCAGCTTGGCCAGATGGCCGCCGGCCAGATGGCCGGTCTCGTGCGCCAGCACCCCGATGAGCTGGTTCGGGGTTTCGGACTGCATGATCGCGCCGTAGTTCACGAAAATGCGGCGGCCGTCGGCGACGAAGGCGTTGAAGACGCTCTCGTTGATGATCACGGCCTGAATGTTCTGCTTTTCCAGGCCGGCGGCGCGCAGAATGGGCCTGGTATAATCGCGCAGCAGTTGCTCGGCCTCGGTATCCCGGAGGACAGGCGGGCCCTTTTCCTGCTGCGCGAGCGCCGATGACATCGGCGCAAGGGCGAGCGCGGCCGCCGTGGTGATTGCGGTCAATTTCGACGATTTCTTGCGTAGCGTCATGCGAGGCAGCATCGAGCGGTCTTTAACGATTGGCGGCGGGCCGGATCCGAGATATGCCCTAACAATCCGTGGAATGCGGCTAGTCTGGGGCACTATTGCCCCATTTCCGAAGTTCATGGCGGGCACAGGGTGCAATAGCAGATATCGATGCTTGAAGCGACAGTGAGAGAGCGCGCGAGAGGCCTGCTGACGGCGTCGGGGCGAAGCGACGTTCCGCCGTTCATGGTGATGGATGTGATGGCGGCGGCTGCGCGCATTGAAGCGGCTGGCGGCCATGTCATCCACATGGAAGTCGGACAGCCGGCGGCGCCGGCGCCGAAGACGGCGATAGCGGCGGCGCACGCCGCGCTCGACGACGCGCGGATCGACTACACCTCCGCGCTCGGGATTCCCTCGCTGCGCGCGCGCATTGCCGGGCATTACCGCGAGACCTATGGCTGCACGGTGGATGCCGAGCGAGTAGTGGTCACCACCGGCTCGTCGGGCGCGTTTATCCTGGCCTTTCTTGCGATGTTCGAGCCGGGCGATCGGGTTGCGGTCACCGTGCCCGGCTATCCGCCGTATCGTCACATTCTCACCGCGCTCGGCTGCGAGCCGGTCTTGATCGAGACCTCCAGCGAAACCCGGCATGCGCTGACCGGCGAGGCCTTGCTTGCCGCCCATCGCCAAACGCCGCTCAAGGGCGTGCTGGTCGGAAGTCCGGCCAATCCCACCGGCACCATGATGTCGCGCGAGGCGCTCACCCGCCTGATCGTGGCGGCGGAAGGCGCGGGCATTCGTTTCATTTCCGACGAAATCTATCACGGCCTCGACTATGCGTTTCCGGCCGTAACCGCGGCAGAGCTTTCGCCGCACGCGCTCGTCATCAATTCGTTCTCGAAATATTTCTGCATGACCGGCTGGCGGGTCGGCTGGATGGTGGTGCCGGAACCGCTGGTGCGGCCGGTCGAGCGGTTGCAGCAGAATCTCGCGATCTCGGTACCGACGCTGTCGCAGATCGCCGCCGAGGCCGCATTCGAAGGCCGCGAGCAGATGGAGGCGGTGAAGCGCGGCTACCAGGAGAACCGCCAAATTCTGATTGAGGGTCTGCCGCAAGCCGGTCTCACCAAATTCCTGCCCGCCGATGGCGCGTTCTATCTCTACGCCGACGTCTCGGCATTCACCTCGGACAGTTTCGAATTTGCCAAACGGATGCTGGAGCAGGCGCGCGTCGCGGCAACGCCCGGTATCGACTTCGATCCGGTCCACGGCCATCAATTCATCCGCTTTTCCTACGCGCGATCGGCTGACGAGATGCGCGAAGCGGTTGCGCGGATCGCGCGATGGCTAAGATAGCCGGATAAAATTGCAGGCGAGCTGACCAACATCATTGACTCCGCTGCGCCAATTGATCTTGGCTGTACTGCTGGGACGGTCGCCCGCGCAACGGCGAGGGGCGGATCCGCGGGTTTTTTAAGGGGGGAGTAAATGTCATGGCGCCAACGACCGTAGCCCGGGCTCGAGCTCACGCGGCGAAACCCTGGTATAAGATACTTTATATCCAGGTGCTGATCGCCATCATCATCGGAGTTCTGGTCGGCTGGCTGTGGCCCAACCTGGCGACCAATGACTGGATCAAGGCGCTCGGCGATGGCTTCATCAAGCTGATCAAGATGGTGATCGCGCCGATCATCTTCTGCACGGTGGTCTCCGGAATCGCGCATATCCAGGATGCCCGGAAGGTCGGTCGCATCGGCGTCAAGGCGCTGGTCTATTTCGAGGTCGTCTCTTCGTTCGCTCTCGTGATCGGGCTGATCGTCGGAAATCTGGTGCGCCCGGGCTCGGGCTTCGGCGGCGCCATGGCCGACGCGACGAAAGTGGCCGGCTTTGCCAAGCAGGCCGAGGGCCAGAAGAGCGTCGACTTCTTCCTGCACATCATTCCAGACACGGTCGTCGGCGCCTTTGCGACGGGCGAGATCCTCCAGGTTCTGCTGTTTTCAATTCTGTTCGGCTTTGCCGTAATGAGCCTTGGCGAACGCGGCAAAAACCTGCGCACGTTCGTCGACGAGGCGGCACACGGGGTTTTCGGTGTCATCTCCATCGTCATGAAGGTTGCGCCGATCGGAGCGTTCGGAGCCATGGCCTATACCATCGGCAAATTCGGCACCGGCGCGATTTTGAATCTGATCGGCCTTATCGCGACGTTCTATGTCACTGCGGCGCTTTTCGTGTTCGTGGTGCTGGGCATCATCGCGCGAATGATCGGTTTTTCGATCTTCAAGTTCCTTGCCTACATCAAGGACGAGTTGCTGATCGTGCTCGGCACCTCGTCCTCGGAAAGCGCGCTTCCCTCCCTGATGGAAAAACTCGAACGGCTCGGCTGTTCCAAGTCGGTGGTGGGCCTGGTGGTGCCGACCGGATATTCGTTCAATCTTGACGGCACGAATATCTACATGACGCTCGCAACCCTGTTTATTGCGCAAGCGCTCGGTTTCGATCTGACCCTCGGCCAGCAGATAACCATCCTCTTGGTCGCGATGCTGACTTCCAAGGGAGCCTCCGGCGTAACCGGCGCAGGCTTTATCACGCTTGCGGCGACGCTGGCCGTTGTCGATCCGCGTCTGGTGCCCGGCATGGCGATCGTTCTGGGTATCGACAAGTTCATGAGCGAGGTCCGTGCGCTGACCAACATCACCGGCAATGGCGTCGCCGCGGTGTTCGTGTCGTGGTGGGAGGGCGAACTCGACCACGTCAGGCTGCACGCCAGGCTCAACAAGGAGATCGATCCGTCCGACATCGAGACGGCGGTCACGACGGGTTAGTGGGCGCGTGAATATAAGTCCAGCTCAAGGACGCGGCGATTGGAGTTGGACCCATTGCGACGTCGAAGTCAGGCGTTCGCCGCTGATCCGGCGTGACCAATCGATTCCTTTGTTTGCGAACTTTCGCTTCGCGCGGATTCGTTGTGAGCCGTGAAGCCGTAAACGTCCATCCGCAGAACGCTGTAGGTAGAACTTGCGTGTAGCCGCTCGGCGCGCGCGTTCTCTCCAGCGGCGCCGAGCGCCACGTACAAGGGCAAGAGATGCTCCTCGCTGGGGTGGTTCTTGATCGCAAATGGCGCCTGACGCCGATAGTCGAGCAGATCGCCGGTCTTGCCGGTTGTCAGCGCCGAGTGGAACCAATCGGCAAAAGCGTCGACCCAATCCGGGGCCGGATCGTTCGGGCCATGGCCGCGAAATTCCGACAGATCGTGCGTCAGGCTGCCGCTGCCGACGATCAGCACGCCGTCTTGCCGCAGCGGCGCCAACGCGCGGCCCATGAGAAGATGGTGCCTGGGTCCGAGATGCGGCTGGACCGAGAGCTGCAGAACCGGAATATCGGCTTGTGGATACATCAGCAATAGCGGCACCCAGGCGCCGTGATCCAGGCCGCGGCCGCGATCGATCCTGCAGTCGAGTCCGGATGCCTGCAGAAGGTCCAAAACCCGCGTGGCCACCGACGGCGAGCCCGGGGCGGGATAGCGCAGCTCGTAGAGCGCCCGCGGGAATCCGCCGAAGTCGTGAATGGTCTCGTTGCGATCCACCGCGCCGACCGTCGGCACCATTGTCTCCCAATGCGCCGAGATCACCAGAATGGCCTTGGGATGCACGATCGCGCCGCCGAGCTGGCACAGAAACGCGCGGGCCGGCGTGTCGGTCAGTGGCAGGGTCGGCGCGCCGTGCGACAGGAACAGGCTCGGCAATGTCATGACATCCTTCCCCGGTGCAAGGCCGGCCCGCCGCCTTGCCGCTGCTTCAATGTGAGTGTGCGCCGGTGAGTTTGCCGACGGCGCCATCAGCCCCAGACAGGCGCAGCGCGTAAGCGCCATCGCCGAGCAGCGCCTGGACGATCAACGCGACGGTCCAGAACGCCGGGTATTCCCAGCCGCCATGGGGGTTGGTGAAGAAGAAGCCGGCCGCACCGTGCACGGTAAAAATGGCGCCCAGCATGACCGGCACCAACGCCAGTGCCGCGATGCGGGTCCACAATCCCAGGATCAGCGCAATGCCGCCAAGGACTTCGGCAGTGATGACCAGATAGGCGAATTCAGGCGGCAGTCCGACGCTGCCGAAAAACTTCGCCGTTCCGGCGGGGGTGAAGACGAACAGTTTAAGGCTGGCATGCGCCAGGAAGAGGATGCCGAGGCTGACGCGAAGCAACAGCGCGGCATAGGGAGCGGTTCGGGACTCGATCATGGCTGTCTCCTGATTTCTCGGAGGACCTATGGCCTATTCTTCCTGGAGTGATAATATCGAAATCTGGAATTACAGATCACACCAAAAGAGTGAGATAGTTCGTGCTGGATCGGCTAACCGGGCTCGAAGTATTCACCAGGGTTGCCGCAGCCGGCAGCCTTTCGGCGGCTGCCCGGCTAGCGGGCATGTCGCAGACCATGGTCACCAAGCATATTGCCGCGCTCGAGACGCGACTGGGCGTAAAGCTGTTCCATCGAACGACGCGACGGCTTTCGATCACCGAGGCCGGGCGCAACTACCTGGAATCGTCCGGCCGCATCCTTGCTGAGATCGAAGCAGCCGATGCCGCCGTCGCGGCGGATCGCGTCGAGCCAAGGGGACTATTGCGGCTCAATGCGCCGGTCTCGTTCGGCTCGCGGCAGATCGCCCCCTTGCTCGCAGAGTTTGCGGCGCGCCATCCGCGGGTGACCGTCGAACTTGGCCTCAACGACCGTCTGGTCGACCTTGCAGAAGAGGGTTGGGATCTCGCGATCCGGATTGGCAATCTCAGCAATTCAAGCCTGATCGCGCGAAGAATTGCACCTTGCCGCATCGTCGTCTGTGCGGCGCCGTCCTACCTCAAAGCGCGAGGCAGGCCGCTCGCGGTTTCGGACCTCGCGGGTCATAATTGTCTTGGCTACACGCTGTCCCAGCAGCACCCCGTCGATCGATGGATATTTGGCGCACGGGCGGATGTCAGCATTCAGATATCGGGCAACCTGCGGGCGAACAATGGAGATGCCCTGCGGGCTGCTGCGATCGCGGGACAGGGCTTGATCTACCAGCCGACTTTTATCGTTGCCGATGACTTGCGTGCAGGAACGCTGATTGCCCTCACTCTGGATCAACCGGCCGTCGAGCTTGCCGGTATCTATGCGGTCTTCCTGCCCGACCGCCATCCAGCCGCGAAAGTGCGTGCGTTCATCGACTTCATCGCGACCCGCTTTACACCGGAACCGCCCTGGGATCGTGACTTGACGCTGCCACATACAGATGTTGCCGGAACCACCTGAACCCGAATTTGGAATTTTCGAAAAGCAAAAACCGCCCGGTTTTGCCGGGCGGTTTTTTCGTTTCACAAACCGGATTGTTTATTCACCGTTGCCGAAGCGCCGCGACCACCATCCCGCGCGGCGCGGCTGGTCGCTGGTTGTCTCGGAATCCGGCTGCGCCGGGGCAGGGGGTGGCGCAGGCTCGGGCTGGCTGTGACTGATGGGTGCCGGCGCCGCCTCGGGCTGGGCATCGACCAGGAAGCTCACTTTTTCGCGCACGGTCGAACGCCGCCGTGCGGCGGCTCGTTCGGCCTCCTGGGCGGTTTCCTCTTGCGCGGACGCTCGCGCCACTTCCGGCTGAGCGCGCTCCGCAGGGTGCTGCTCGGGCGGCGGTGCAATGGATTCGGGCTGTACCACCGGCAGCGACGGCTGGGCTGAATATCCGTCGAAATCGGCCACCGCGCTGCTTGCTTCCGGCGCCGAGGCCGGCCCGAGTTCGTCCACGATCGATCCGGCCAGACCATCCTCCAGCCCGCCGCGCCGGCGGCGTCCGCCACGACGCCCGCGCCGGCGGGGCCGCCGCTCGCCGCCCGCCGCCTGATCGGCGCGAACCATGCCGGGCTGCTCGTCGGATTCGTCCTCTTCGGTCTCGCCTTCCTCGCCCGCGACAACCTCGGCGGGGGTCGAAGCGACCTGAGGAATAGCGTTGTCGTCGCGCACCGGTCCGCCTTCGCGCGGCTCGCCGGAACGGCCGCGCCGCCGCCGCCGCCGCTTGCGCTTGTGGCCGTCGCCTTCGGTTTCGCCGGCGCTCTCTTCGCCGGCCGCGGCCTCGTCGCCGAGCCCTTCGGTCTCGTCGGTTTCCACTTCCGATTCGACTTCGATGTCGAACGGCTCTTCCTCGTCGAAGGCTTCCTCGACCTGCGGCGGGAACGCCGCGACCTGCGCGGCCAGCAGCGCCTTGGCCGCCTCGAGCGTATGCACCTGTTCGCCGCGATCGATGATGAACGATTGCTGGCCGCTCACGGTCGGATCGGCGATCACCGAAAGCGTCACTTTGAAGCCGCTTTCGAGATCGCGCAGATGGCCGCGCTTGTGGTTGAGGACGTAGAGCGCAACGTCGGTCCGGGTGCGCACCACCAGATTGTGGGTGGCGCCCTTCATCAGAATTTCCTCAAGGCCGCGCAGCAACTGCAAGGCCACCGACGACACCGACCGCACATGGCCGCTGCCGCCGCATTGCGGACAGGGCTCCGTCGAACTCTCCAGCACGCTGGCGCGGATGCGCTGGCGCGACATTTCGAGCAGGCCGAAATGCGAGATGCGCCCGACCTGGATACGCGCGCGGTCCTGGCGCAGGCAATCGCTGAGCTTGCGCTCGACCGAGCGGTTGTTGCGCTTCTCGTCCATGTCGATGAAGTCGATCACGATCAGGCCCGCAAGGTCGCGCAGGCGAAGCTGCCTTGCGACTTCCTCGGCGGCCTCCAGATTGGTCTTGAGCGCGGTGTCCTCGATGTGATGTTCGCGGGTGGAGCGGCCGGAGTTGACGTCGATCGAGACCAGCGCTTCGGTCTGGTTGATCACGATGTAGCCGCCGGACCGCAATTGCACGGTCGGCGAGAACATCGCATCCAGCTGGCTCTCGACCCCCATCCGCGAGAACAGCGGCTGGCCGTCGCGATATTGCTTCACCGCGCGCACGTTCGAGGGCATCAGCATCTTCATGAAATCGCGCGCCTCCTGATAGCCGGCCTCGCCGGCGACCTGGATCTCGTCGATTTCCTTGTTGTAGAGATCGCGCAGCGATCGCTTGATCAGCGAGCCTTCCTCGTAGACCAGCGTCGGCGCCTGCGACTTCAGCGTCATGTCGCGCACGGTTTCCCACATGCGGATCAGATATTCGAAGTCGCGCTTGATTTCAGGCTTGGTGCGGGAAGCGCCCGCGGTGCGCAGGATGATCCCCATGCCTTCGGGCACATCGAGATCCTGCACCACTTCCTTCAAGCGCGAGCGGTCCTGCGCGCTGGTGATCTTGCGGCTGATGCCGCCGCCGCGCGCGGTATTGGGCATCAATACCGCGTAGCGGCCGGCCAGCGACAGATAAGTGGTCAGCGCAGCGCCCTTGTTGCCGCGCTCTTCCTTGACGACCTGCACCAGCATCACCTGCCGGCGCTTGATGACTTCCTGGATCTTGTACTGGCGGCGCGGGCGGAAGGCGCGCTCCGGCACTTCTTCCAGCACGTCGTCGCCGCCGACGGATTCGACGACTTCTTCCTCGGCCTCATCGCCCTCGTCTTCGTCGTCGTGGTTTTCGTCGCCAGTGGCAGCGGCGTGTTCGGCCTGACCCGGTGCGGCGGCCTCGCCTGCTTCGTGTTCGGCATGCTCGCCGCCATGTTCGGCACGGGGGGCGTCGTCGGCATAGGCCGCGTTTTCGAGCGCGTGCGCCTCATGTTGCTCATCATGATGCGCGTGTTCTTCTTCCGCGTCCTCGCGAGCTTCCGCGGCCAACGCCTCGACGGCGGCGGTATCGGGCAGGGTCACCGCCGCCAGCGTTTCGCTGGCGTGAGTCTCGGTGCCCTGGTCATGCGCGTCATCGCGCTCATCGCGGGCATGCTCATGCGCAGGATGGTCGTGATCATGGTGCTCGTGATCATGGTGCCCGGCATCATCATGATGCCCGGCATCGACCTGGTCGTGTTCGCGCGCGCTTTCGCCCTGCGGACCTTCCTGTTCGTGGCCCTCATGAGGCTGCGCGGCCTGTGACGGATAGGGGCTTGCGTTTTCGACGATCTCGCTCTGGACGCGTTCGCCATTGCCGCGACGGCGCGCGTTGCGGTGACGGGGACGGCGGCCTCGGCTGGAGCGATTTTCTGTTTCTTCTTCGGCTTCGCGATGGGCGCGCTCGTCGGCCTCGATCAACGCCTGGCGATCGGCGACCGGAATTTGATAATAATCGGGGTGGATTTCGCTGAAGGCGAGAAAGCCGTGGCGGTTGCCGCCGTATTCGATGAAGGCCGCCTGCAGTGACGGCTCTACGCGCGTGACCTTGGCGAGGTAGATGTTGCCGCGCAGTTGTTTGCGCTGGGCGGTCTCGAAATCAAACTCTTCGACGCGATTGCCGCGGACCACAACGACCCGGGTCTCTTCCGGGTGGGTGGCGTCGATCAACATTTTGTTGGGCATTTTGGAACTCATGACGGCGGCGGGCGCGTATCACGGTAAGCGCGTATCGCGCCGCCGGGTGACGCGACGGTCCACCTGATTCGGGGGTGAGGGGAAGGCCAAAACGCAACCCGGGGCGCCGGTCCGATCGCGATCCTGTGGGAGGAACGCGACGCGCGGAGCTTTCGCTCCGCGTCGGCGCGGTTCTTCCGTGGATCTTGGTCGGCAACACAGTCTGGCGCATCAAGCGTCGGCCCGTCTGAACACGTTGGCGGCAAGAGGCCGCCTTATCTGTCACTGAAAGCCCCGGCGCGGCGCCAAAGCGTCCGCCGGCGATTCGCGTATCGGGCCCAAAAGCGGGCCCCGATAATCGGTTATGTCGTGTCTGGAGCCATCCCTGGAACAAGATGGTAACCTGGGACCGACGCCGCTCGGGCTCGAAACCGCCACTCCTTGTCAGCCGCGCGCTGCGCTGGCCGTGGAGGGATCGGAAAGACGCTGGAACTCCTGGAATTCAGAGGTTCCGGCGCTGCACCGGGAGGCTGAACGCGACACAACCGGGAGTTTTAGCCGTCAGCCCCCTGTACATACGTTGATTGGGGGTCTCGTGCAAGGGAAGCGTCGCAGCGCGGCAACACCCTACCTTATTCACTGGAAACACGTTAAGCAGCAGTTAACCCTGTGGTTCTATTGCGGTAAGAGGCTGCTCGGAGGCTTGGATTCGGTGGCGAGCCGCGCAAATCATCGTATTTTGCCGGGATACGCGCTAGTGTGCGCCGCAGCATTGCTGTGCGCCGGCATGACCATGCTGGGGGCGGCCGAGGGCCAGCCATCAAGCGCGGTTGCGGCCTCGGGTTTTCCCGTCGCCTCCGACGCCCGCTTGGCCGGCGATGCCAGGCAAACCCGCTTCGTTCTCGATCTCGACAAGACCATCCAGTTTCGCGCCTTTGCGCTGGCCGACCCGTATCGGGTGGTGGTGGACATTCCACAGGTCAACTTTCAGCTTCCTGCCGGCGTCGGCACCGCGGGGCGGGGGCTGATCAAGGCATTCCGCTACGGCCTGGTGATGCCGGGCGGTTCGCGGATCGTGTTCGATCTGACCGGCCCGGCCAGGATCGCTCATTCCTATGTGCTGGAAGCAGCCAATGGTCAGCCGCCGCGGCTGGTGCTCGAGCTGGAAGCGGTTGACCGCACCGGTTTCGTCCAGTCGCTCGCGCGCGAAAATCGGCCCGAGCTGCGGCCGGCGATTGCCGACGCGGTCGCGGGGCTACCTGCGGAAACGGCGTCAGCCACAGCCAAGCCCGCGGCGCCACCGGATCCACGCCCCGTTGTCGTGATCGATCCGGGCCATGGCGGCGTCGACAATGGCACACAGGCCAATGGCGAAAGCGAAAAGAGCCTGGTGCTGGGATTTGGCCTGGCGCTGCGCGATCGCATCGAGAAAGGCGGCAAATACCGTGTCGTCATGACCCGCACCGACGATACCTTCATCCCGCTCGCCGACCGGGTAAAGATCGCGCGCAACCAGTCGGCGGCGCTGTTTGTTTCGATCCATGCCGACGCGTTGCCGAACCATGAAGGTGACGCCCAGGGCGCCACGATCTACACGTTGTCCGACCGTGGCTCCGACGCCGAGGCGGAGAGGTTGGCGGAGACGGAAAACAAGGCGGACGCTATTGGCGGGGTTAACCTGACCGAAGAGCCGACCGACGTCGCGGACATTCTGATCGACCTGGCGCAGCGCGAAACCCGCGCGTTCTCGCACCGGTTTGCCCGTCTGTTGATGAACGAAATGAAAACCACGGTGCGGATGCACAAACACCCGCTGAAATCGGCCGGCTTCAGGGTGCTGAAGGCTCCCGATGTGCCGTCGGTGCTGATCGAACTCGGCTACGTCTCCAACAAGGGCGACCTTGAACATCTGGTATCGGAAAACTGGCGTGCCCGTACCGTCGGATCGATGGCGCAGGCCATCGATGCCTTCTTTGCCAAACGCATGGCGACGGCTGCGCCCGGGAACTGACAGGGCCATGCCGCGGCGGAAGCCCTAGTTTGGCCACAGCGGCGGCCCTATAAAAATCCACCGCGAGGCCGTCGGGATCGATCAAAATTTGGCCTCCGCCGGACGTATTATGCGGCTTGTGTTATAAGCTTGGTCGGAATGACGGATCGCTAGGCGAGCGGGTTGACGCTGAGGAACGCCGTTACGGCGCAAGGGTTGAAAACGGGTAGTTGATAATGCGCTTTCTGGTGCGGTTCTTGGGATTCCTGTTCGCCGCCGGAACCGTGGTGTTCCTGGTGGGCGTCGCCGCCACCGCCGGCCTGATCTGGCATTTTTCCAGGGATTTGCCGGAATATTCGCAGCTTCAGGATTATGAGCCGCCGGTAATGACGCGCGTCCATGCCGCGGACGGTGCGCTGCTCGGCGAATATTCCAAGGAACGCCGCCTGTATCTGCCGATCCAGGCGGTTCCAAAACTGGTCATCAACGCGTTCCTGGCGGCCGAAGACAAGAACTTCTACGAGCATGGCGGCATCGACTTTTCCGGCATGGCGCGCGCGGCCGTGCTTTACGCACAAAATTACGGCTCCAATCGCCGTCCGCAGGGCGCCTCTACCATCACCCAGCAGGTCGCGAAGAACTTTCTCCTGACCAATGAGGTGTCATTCACCCGCAAGATCAAGGAAGCGCTGCTGGCGATGCGGATCGAGCGCGCCTATTCCAAGGACAAGATTCTCGAGCTCTATCTCAACGAAATCTATCTCGGCCTCGGTGCTTACGGCGTCGCCGCGGCCTCGCTGGTCTATTTCGACAAATCGGTGAACGAGCTCACGGTTGCGGAGGCCGCCTATCTGGCGGCGCTGCCGAAGGCGCCGGCGGCGCTGCATCCGGTCCGCAACCGCGACCGCGCGATCGAGCGCCGCAACTACGTGGTCGACCGGCTTCTGGAAAACGGCTGGATCAAGCAGGCTGACGCCGACAAGGCGCGCAAGGATCCGATGACCGTGACCAACCGGAGCAATGCCGCCCACATTTTCGCCGGCGAATATTTTGCCGAGGAAGTCCGCCGCGATGTGTTCGAGCGCTACGGCGAAAAGAAACTCTATGAAGGCGGCCTGTCGGTGCGGACCACACTCGACCCCAAGATCCAGGTGATGGCGCGCAAGACCATGGTGGCCGGCCTCGTCAACTTTGACGAAGCGCAGGGCTGGCGTGGCGCGATCAGCAAGCTCGATATATCCGGCGACTGGGGCGTGAAACTCGCCGACGTCAAATCGCTTTCGGACATCTCGCCCTGGCGAATGGCGGTGGTGCTGGAAACCAGCGATCAGTCCGCGCGCATCGGCTTCCAGCCCGGCCACGAACTGGGCGGCGCGGTGAACAAGGAGCGGCAAACCGGGATCATCGCGCTTGATGGCGTCAAATGGGCAAAGGCCGCGGCGGGACCGGCGCGGGGCAAGACGCCGACGACGGTATCGCAGGTGCTGTCGCCCGGCGACGTCATCTATGCCGACCCGCTGATTACGAAGGATGGCACCGCGGTCGAGGGCCAGTACCGGCTGCGCCAGTTGCCGGAGGTTTCCGGCGCGATGGTGGTGATGGATCCCTGGACCGGCCGCGTGCTCGCGATGGTCGGCGGATTCTCGTTCGACCAGAGCCAGTTCAACCGCGCGACGCAGGCCTACCGGCAGCCGGGCTCATCGTTCAAGCCGATCGTGTATTCGTCGGCGCTCGACAACGGCTATACGCCGTCGACCGTCGTAGTCGATGCTCCCATCGAAATCGATCAGGGGCAGGGCGGCGGTGTCTGGCGCCCGGAGAATTATGCATCGGGCAAATATAACGGACCGGTCACGCTTCGCAATGCGCTGAGGCTGTCGCTGAACACGGTGACGGTGCGGCTGGCGCAGGATATCGGCATGCCGCTGATCGGCGAATATGCCAAGCGCTTCGGCGTCTATGACGAGCTGCCCAACTACCTCTCCTATGCGCTCGGCGCCGGCGAGACCACCGTGATGCGGATGGTCACGGCCTATTCGATGTTCGACAATGGCGGCCGGCGCGTGAAGCCTACCCTGATCGACCGCATCCAGGACCGTTACGGCCATACCATCTTCAAGCACGACGCGCGCGAGTGCCGCGGCTGCGACGCGCCCGGCGGCTGGAAGAATCAGCCGGAGCCGCAGCTCGTCGACCGCCGGGAACAGGTACTGGATTCGATGACGGCCTACCAGATCACCTCGATGATGGAAGGCGTGGTACAGGCCGGCACGGCGACGGTGGTGAAGGAAGTCGGCAAGCCGATCGCCGGCAAGACCGGCACCACCAACGATGAAAAGGATGCATGGTTCATCGGCTTTTCGCCTGACATCGTGGTCGGCATCTATATGGGCTACGACAAGCCGCGCAACCTCGGCAGAGGCGCCACCGGCGGCCATCTGGCCGCGCCGATTGCGCGCGACTTTTTGAAGCTCGCGCTCGCCGACAAGCCGGCGATCCCCTTCAAGGTGCCGGCCGGCATCAAGCTGATCCGCGTCGTTTCCAAGACCGGCATGCGGGCCGGCCCGGGCGAAAGCGGCGGGACCATCCTGGAAGCCTTCAAGCCGGGCACCGCGCCGCCGGATAACTACTCCGTCATCGGGGTTGCCGACGCCGACGGGCGCTCGCTGCAGCCATCGCCCGACGCGGATCGCAGCCTGTTCCGTCCCGGCACCGGCGGGCTTTACTAGCGCCATTCAACTGGCGGCTCGCGAAGAAAGCACGCGAGCCGATTGCGCTTTGCGGCGTGCGCCGCTACATCCCTCGCAGTATTGGAAACGGCGGCCCCGCGCCGCAGATCGTAAGAGCCCATGCGCGCCGAAGTCGAACGTCTAGTCGAAGAGATCAAGCAGTCGGTCGGGCTGCTGAGGAGGCATCTTTGACGTCGAACAATCCACGGCGCGTCTGGCCGAGCTGAACAAGCTCGCCGAAGACCCCAATCTCTGGAACGATCCCCAGAAGGCACAGAAGCTGATGCAGGAGCGGACCTCGCTGGAGGATTCGCTACAGGGCATCGGCAAGGTCGAGCGCGAGCTCGAGGACAATGTCGGGATGATCGAACTCGGCGAGGCCGAGAACGATGCTGGCGTCGTTGCCGAGGCCGAGACCGCGCTGAAAGCCCTGAAGAAGGAAGTCGCCCGCCGCGAGCTGGAAGCGCTGCTGTCGGGCGAAGCCGATCGCTTCGATTCCTATCTCGAGGTGCATGCCGGCGCCGGCGGCACCGAGAGCCAGGACTGGGCCGAGATGCTGCTGCGCATGTACACGCGCTGGGCCGAAAAGCACGGCTTCAAGGTCGAATATCTGGAAGAGACGCAAGGCGAAGAGGCCGGCATCAAGTCCGCCACCATCCAGATCAGCGGTCACAACGCCTATGGCTGGCTCAAGACCGAAGGCGGGGTGCATCGGCTGGTGCGGATATCGCCGTTCGATTCCAACGCGCGCCGGCACACCTCGTTTTCCAGCGTCGCCGTGTTTCCGGTCGTCGACGACAGCATCAAGATCGACATCAAGGAAAGTGACGTCCGCACCGACACCATGCGCTCGGGCGGCGCCGGCGGCCAGCACGTCAACAAGACCGAATCCGCGGTCAGGCTGACGCACATTCCGACCGGGGTTGCCGTGGTCTGCCAGGCCGGCCGTTCACAACACAAGAACAAGGCGCAGGCCTGGGACATGTTGCGCGCACGGCTCTACGAAATCGAGTTGAAGAAGCGCGAGGAGCAGGCCGCCGCCGACCAGGCCGCCAAGACCGATATCGGCTGGGGCCATCAGATCCGCTCTTATGTGCTGCAGCCCTATCAGATGGTGAAGGACCTGCGCACCGGGGTGCAGACCTCCGACACCTCAGGCGTGCTCGACGGCGACCTCGACGAATTCATGGCGGCGACGCTGGCGCAGCGCGCCTTCGGCACCACCCCGGGTGCGGTCGAGGATGTGGACTAGGCGATGAAAAAAGTTGCCTTTATCGGCCTCGGGCGCATGGGCCACGGCATGGCCGGCCGCTATCTCGACAATGGCTTTGAGGTCGCGGTCTGGAACCGCAGCAAGGCGAAGGCTGAGGATCTGATCGCGCGCGGCGCGCGCTGGGCTTCGTCTCCCGCGGACGCGGCCGATGGCGCCGATGCCATCGTCACCATGGTTGCCGACGACGAGGCATCGCGCGCGGTGTGGCTCGGCAAGGATGGCGCGGCTTCGCGCGCCAAAACCGGAGCGCTCGCGATCGAATGCTCCACCGTGTCGTATCAGCATGCGCTCGACCTGGCGCGCGAGCTTCGCGGGCGCGGCCTGATCTATATCGATAGCCCCGTCACCGGCTTGCCGGATGCGGCGGCGGCGGGAAAGCTAACCCTGCTGGTCGGCGCCGAGCCTGCCGATCTCGAACAAGCGCGGCCATATCTGGCGCCGCTCTCGGCCACGATCCGGCATTTTGGCAAGGTCGGTACCGGCACCGTCTACAAACTGATCAACAATTTGATGGGCGCAATCCAGATCGCCGGCATCGCCGAGGGTCTGGCGATCGCCGAGCAGGCCGGCCTCGACATGAAGCTGGTGTTGGAGGCGGTCGAGACGGGCGTAGCCGCCAGTCCGCAGGTGATCCGCCATTCCCGACGGATGGCGGCGCGGAATTTCTCCGGCGCGACCTTTACGGCCGCACTGCGGCATAAGGATGCTGCCTACGCCGTGGCATTGGCCGAGGGCCTGTTGTCCGATGTTCCCCTGATGGGACGCGCCGCGGTCGAGGCCTATGCGCGGGCGAAAGCCTATGCGCCCGACGACGACGAAGGAAAGATGATCGAAATCGTGTCCCGCTTGAAAGCCGACTCCCAGAGGTAGCGGATTGGCGCTACACTATCATTGTCATGGAACCCTCATGGTTCGATGGCCTTGTATGGGGCCGGCTCTTGCAGCCGGCGATCGGTCCATTTTTCGCGGGGGATGGTCATGAGAATTTTTCCAGTACTTATCATTGGTCTTGCGCTTTCGCTCGGCGGCTGCGGCAAGGATCCGGGGCCGAAAGGTGAGCCGGGCGCGCAGGGTCCGGCAGGTCCGCAGGGCGCGCAAGGCATTCAGGGCGTGGCTGGCACTCAGGGGCAGACCGGTGCGCAAGGCCCGCAGGGGCCCCAAGGCGCACCCGGCGACAAGGGCGACAAAGGTGATAAAGGCGAAAAAGGCGACAAAGGCGACAAAGACAAGGGAGACAAGGGAGACAAGGGCGACAAGGGCGACGCAGCTGCCACCAACATAAGGTCGGTTCAAACCGACGGCGCGGCTAGCTGCGAAGCCAATGAGACCCTGGTGTCGGTATTCTGTCCGAGCGGCGGCGCGTCCGAGGGTGTAAAATGCACGACGCCCCCAACGGTCGGTCTGTGTTTACGGAACCCGTGAATCGGGGGCGCGATTTCATCCGCGCGCCAGGGTCCATTCCGAAAACCACCCCGTGAACCGGCCGGTGTCCCGGTCGCCGCCGTGCCATGCCGCGGTGACCGTGCCGTCATCAGCCACCAGCAGCACCACGTCGAGACCCCTCGAGCGGCGCAGCGTATCTATCGCCTGTTGCGGGGTCTGCGCGATCGGGCCTGCGACATTGAAGGAGGTATTGACGGAGATCTCGACGCCGATGCGGCGGCCTAGCGCCTTCAGATAGGCATGGGTGAGGGGGTCATCTTCCGCGCGCACGATCTGGATCCGCCCGGTGCCGTCGGCGTAAATCACCGCCGGAATTTTTGCCCGTGCGTGCGGCTTCGAATGCGCGGTCAGCACCATGTAGTGATAGGCGTTGTAATCGCCGTCGGCGGCGCCTTCGAGCAACTCGAAATATTGCTGTGCCGCCTCCAGCGTCGCCATCGGCGCCAGGGGCCGGATCGCCTCGCGGTATTTCACGCGCTCGTTGAGCAGTTCGCGCGCCCCGGGATCGCAGGGGTTCGCAAAAATCGAGCGATGGCCGAGCGCGCGCGGCCCGGTTTCGGCCGCACCCTGATAGAGCGCGATGACGCCGTTTTGCGCCACCATGAACGCCATCAGATCGGCGACCGCATCGCGGCCATCAGCCGTCGAGATGTCCCCGATCCGCGTCGAGGCAATGTCGGGGGCCTGAAGTGCGGTCGCGATATCCCGAGGCGATGGCGAGGTGCCGCAATAAAACGCATGCGTCATCGGTTCACCGCGCGGGGAGCCGGCGAGATGCGCGAACAGCCAGGCGGCGCCGATGGTGACGCCGGGATCGCCCGGCGTCGGCGGCACCCACAGATGCAGGCACGCGTTGCGTTGCTGGAACTTCGAAAACCATGCGTGATCGAAATGTTCGAGTAGCCGCATGTTGCCGACCGCATTCAGCGCCACGCCGCCGGTCAGCACCAGCCGGTTCGCGCCGGTGGTGCGCAAGAGATGATCGACCACATGGATCATCGCGTCCTCGAACACCAGTTGCGTTGCCGCCGCCTTGTCGAGGCGATCTTTTGTGTCGGGGCGGTGGTGGATGTCCTCGACCCGCAGCACGGCGTCGGGATTCCAGAGCTGCTCGGGTTTTAGGGGCTCGCCGAGAATCTCGATCAGCGCGGCTTTGTAGGGATGATCGAAGGGGTCGCAATACCAGTTGGCCATGGCCCGGTTGAGCCGGACTTCGCCACCCTCGCCGAAATCCAGCACCTCTTTCAGTCTTGCGTAGCAGGGATTGCTGGCGCGGTTCATATCGCCCCAGGCGGCGGCGCCCATGTAGCGGCCCTCGCTGGAGAGCCAGGTCCAGCCGCCTTGCGTCGAGGAGATCACGCTATAGAAGGCGCCGAGTGAATCGAACATGCTGTCGTTGCAACAAAGCCGGCGCATGTCGCCATCCCTCGCAACATAGAGCGAGATCGAGCCCCGATCGCCGGTGCCGTCGAGCACGGCGATGGCGACAGGTTCATCGCTGTCGGAAAAGGGCGAGGCGGCAAAGGAAAACCACGCATGATTGTCATGATGCGGCATGCAGATCAGTGGCACCCGCTCCGAAAGTCCGAGCTGCCGGCCAAGGATTTTCGGCGTGCGGGTCATCTGATCGAGCCGGCGGCCGTCAAAGCCCGCGGCTTCGGTGCTGCGAAGCAGCTTTAGACTTTGCGGAATTTCCTCCAGCACCGAACGGGCGATGGTCCCCGCGAGCGTGGGGTAGTCCCAGCCGGTGAGCCAGGCGGCGATGTCATCGATATCGCGCCCCATGCCGCGCAGCGTCGCCACCATCGCATCGATCGAACCTTTCGGATATTCCGTCGTGTGCTTGTTGCCGGAAAAGCGTTCCTCCTCGTTGTTGACGATCAGGCGCGGGCCATTCTTCTGGCTCACTTCAACCAGCGCGACCCCCGAATTGTGCGTGCCAGGAAGCCCCAAGCCGGCGAGATAAACCGTTTCTCCACGGGAAAGCTTTCCGTGGACGCGCGCGATTTGTGCATTGGCGAAATCCGAGCCGAGCTGATGAAAAGCCGCGGCCGCCATCGTTCGCGCGGCGAGCCAGCGAGCGATGCGAAATCCGGCCTCGCCGAGCCTGGGATGTCGCGGGCCAATTCGTCGCTTTAGTTGCAAACCGCGGGACCTTCGAGTGATGGCATGCTGCCATGCATCAATCATAATTGGCGGCGGTCAACAATGCTGTTTCGCGGCACGGAATAAGCCGATGCTTGCAAGCCCATCCGTGGCTTGCGACACTTGAACAAAATAAATTGCCAATGGGGAGACAACGATGCCGGTGCGTATCCGAAGCCTTATGGCCCTGGCGGTGTTTGCCGCCGCTGCGGCCATGACCGCGACCGCGGCGCATGCGCAAAAGAAATACGGTCCTGGCGTCAGCGACACCGAGATCAGGATCGGCAATACCATGCCCTATAGCGGTCCGGCCTCCTCCTATGGCGTGATCGGCAAGACCGAGGCGGCCTATTTCAACAAGATCAATGCCGAAGGCGGCATCAACGGCCGCAAGATCAATTTCATCAGCTATGACGACGCCTATAGCCCGCCGAAGGCGATCGAGCAGGCGCGCAAGCTCGTGGAAGGCGACGAGGTGTTGCTGCTCTTCCAGCCGCTGGGAACGCCGTCCAATTCGGCGATCCAGAAATACATGAACGCGCAGAAAGTGCCGCAGCTGTTCGTCGCCACCGGCGCCACCAAATGGGGCGATCCGAAGAATTTTCCGTGGACCATGGGCTGGCAGCCCAACTACCAGAGCGAGGGGCGCATCTACGCCAAATACATTCTCGAACATTTTCCCGACGGCAAGATCGCGGTGTTCTGGCAGAACGACGACGCCGGCCGGGATCAGGTCAAGGGACTGCGCGACGGGCTCGGCGACAAGGCCGGCATGATCATCGCCGACAAATCCTATGAGGTCAGCGACCCCAGCATCAACTCGCAGATTGTCGCGTTGCACGATTCGGGCGCCGACATCTTCTTCTCCTGGGCCGCGCCGAAGGGATCGGCGCAGGCGATCCGGAAAGTCGGCGAACTCGGCTGGAAGCCGAAATTCTTCCTGGCGAACGTCTCGACATCGGTTGCCGGCGTGTTGAAGCCGGCGGGTCTCGAATTCTCCAAAGATATCATCTCGACGGCTTACTACAAGGATCCGACCGATCCGGCCTGGAAGGACGATCCGGGCGTCAAGGCGTGGCAGGCCTTCATGGACAAATATTATCCGGACGGCGACAAGACCAACTCCAACAATGTCTACGGCTATGCCGTGGCGCAGACCATGGTTCAGGTTCTCAAGCAGTGCGGCGACGACCTCACCCGCGAGAACGTCATGAAGCAAGCCGCGAGTCTGAAGGACTTCACCAGCGAGGTCCTGCTGCCCGGCATCAAGATCAACACCGGCCCGAACGACTTTTTTCCGATCGAGCAGATGCAGCTGATGAAATTCGACGGAGAAAGTTGGCACCTGTTCGGCGACGTCATCACCGGCGAGGTCGGGCACTAGAGCAGCCGGGCTGTCCGCCGGTTCGTCTCAGCCCGCGGCCAGCCGAACGCCCGCGCGCAAAAATTTCTGCGGGTCGACGGCTTCGCCGTCGATCCTCGTTTCGTAATGCAGATGCGGGCCGGTCGACCGGCCGGTCGAGCCCACGGCGCCGATCACCTGGCCGATCTTGATGGTGTCGCCGACCTTGACGTTGATCTCCGACAGATGGCCGTAGCGGGTCGACAGGCCGTTGCCATGGTCGATTTCCACCATCCGGCCATAGCCGCCGGACCATCCCGATGACACCACCTTGCCGTTGGCGGTGGCGCGCACCGGATCGCCCGTCGACGCCCGGAAATCGAGACCGGTGTGCATCGCGGGGCGGCCGAGGAAAGGATCGCTACGGACCCCGAAACCACTGCTGAATTCAACCTCGCCGACCACCGGCTTGCGATACGGCACCAGCGCCAGCGTCCGGTTGAGACGCTCCACGTGCGCACGCGTGATGTTGATCCGGTAGAGCTGGCGTTCGAACGTGCCGGCGTCGGGCGGAAGTTTTACCGGGACGTAGGGGCCGCCTACCGCGGCACGCGGCGCTGCGGCTTCCAGTTGCGCCATGTCGAGACCGAGATCGGTAAAGACGCCGCGCATCCGGCGCACGCGCGATTCCATGCCGTCTTCGACCGCGTTGAGCGCGGCCATTTGCCGTCCCTCGATCTTGTCGAGCGAGGCCTGCAGGCGGACCAGAACGTTATCGACACCCTGGACCTTGGCAAACTGGTTCGGCTGATGATTGGGGATAATGGGCGCGCGCGATTCGAGGCGCGCTTCACGATCCGGCGGCGCCACGAAAATCACGGTGTCGCTGATCGGCGAAGGTTTTGGTGTACCCGAAGAGGCATCGCTCGCAGCCGTGCCGCGCGATGGCGGCCTGATCGATCCGGTGACGGAGCTGTCCGGAATGGCGCCGAGCGCCGTGGCGCGCGATTCCAGCGTGGTCTGACGGCGCATGATCTGGTCGAGTTTCTGGTCGAATTGTTCCTGGTCCAGCAACTGGCGGCTGGTGGTGCGATCGATTTTGGCGCGCAGCTCGGCGATGCGGTCCTCATAGGCATATTGCATCTCCGCCTGGCGAGCGATCAGCCGGGTGAGAACATCGTCGCGGAACGCGAAATAGGTAGCGGTGGCGGCCGACCACATTCCGAGCAACGTCACGGTGCCGACCACGATCCAGAACGCCACCGGACCAAACCGGACCTGCTTGCCGGCGTGAACGAGAGTGTAGCCATCTTGTTGTGGGTGAGCCGGAGAGGCCGCGGCATGGCTCGTCGCGCCGCGGCGAGGGGAGGACCTGCCGTGGTCATGCGGATGGTGTTGCGGGTACTCGGAATGATGACCGGAACGGTACGACATCGGCACTCCCGCGCCGGTCGGAGAGGAGTTCCGTACGGCCAATTTTACGGGCGTGATTTGACCTTCTCATGGTTAATTTTTAGCGAACGCAACGCTGCAAATTACAGGGCATGAACAGTGGCGAGCACATCGTCGGCATGGCCATCGACCCGCACATTGCGCCATATCTTTATGATTCGGCCGTCCGCGCCGATCAGCACCGTGGTGCGAAGAATGCCCTGGAAAGTCTTGCCGTACATGGATTTTTCGCCCCAAACGCCATAGGCCTCCAGCATCTGGTGCTGCTCATCGGAGACCAGAGGCGTGGCGAGCCGGTGCTTGTCCCGAAACGCCTCCTGCGCCTTTGGAGGATCGGCCGAAACGCCGATGACCGCGGTCTGGCTTTCGGCAAACGCGCGCGATAGCCGCGTGAAGTCGATCGCTTCCTTGGTACAGCCGGGGGTGTCGGCGCGGGGGTAGAAGAACAGTACCAGTTTTCTTCCGGCGAAATCGGAGAGCGAGACGGTGCCGCCGCCATCGCGTGGCAAGCGGAAGGCGGGTGCCTTTGCGCCCTCGGCAAGCGCCGATTTGCGCGCAGCAGGCGCATCAGGCTTTTTTAACTGTTTCGATGGGGCTTTATGTGATGCTCCCGGGGTGGCGTTCTTGCCGGATTTGTTCGCAGTCGCCCGGCGGGTTTTCGAAGGCGGCTTTTTCGCCGACGCCACGGATCGAGGGCGGGCCGCCTTGCGCGAGGGGGTTTTGGGGGATTTCTTACGCGTTTTCTTGGACATACGCCTTCCTTTCGTCGCTTTCGGCGGATCAATCATGGGGTATTGCGGGTATTGTCCCCGGAGCCGGAATCACACCGACTACTGGGCAAGTCTGATGGCCGCGGAGTATGGTTACAAGGAACTCGACACACCACCCCGTCCGCTCGTTGAATGTGCTCCTTGGGCCCAATGACGAGTAACAGTAATAATCGAGGATTGGCAGCGATGCCGGCACAGGGGCGCTCGTTACGTGGGGACGGGCGAGGCCGTGGCGGCGATCAATCTCACAAGCAGCGCCAGCACCGAGAGGCAATGGCAAGGAATACGTCGCCCAAGGGGACTAGTCCGCGTGCCGACGCCCAAGCCTCGCAATGGGATGATGCCGATTGGGATCAACACCATGACGAAGCGGCGGGCCATCGCGCGCGCCGGCTGTTGTCCAAGTCGAACTCCGGTTTTCATCGGCTCGGCGATCGCATCGGCGCGCTGCGCCGACGGATCGCGGCTGAACGGTGGGTAAAGCGCCTTGCCATCGTGATCGCGGCCTTGATGGTGATTTTCGCCGGCTGCTTCGGGGGGCTGTGGTGGCGGCTTGGCGCTGGTCCAATCAACCTCGAGATGGCCACGCCATGGCTGGCGGCGGCGATCGAGGAGAATATCGGTCACGGCAATACTGTCGAAGTCGGCGGCACCCAGATCGAGCGAGCCGGCAGGATCCGCATCGCCGTGCGCATCCGCGATATCATCGTCCGCGACCGCGATCATGCCGTGGTGGCGAGTGCACCGAAAGCGGAGGTGAGAACTCTCGGGCACCGCGCTGTTGATGGGACGGCTGCGCGCCGAGAGCCTCAATCTGGTGGATGCCGAACTGTCCGTGCGCATCACGCCGGACGGCTACGTGACCGTTTCCGCCGGCGACAACGCCAAGCCGCTGGCCACCGGCGTTGCCTCAAAAAAACAGGCGGGCCTTGCGCCCACCTTTCCGCGTCAAATCTCCGCCGCGCCACCGCCCGGAGCCGCTGCTCCATCGTCACCCGCTGCCCGATCCGCTCCCACTGGAACTGCTCCCGATAGTACGCAAAGCGGACTGCTCGCCGGGCTCGATTGGCTCGACAGCCTGAGCCTGACCGGGCTGGACGGACAAAACCTCAATGAAATCGGTTTGAAGAACGGCAGCCTGATCATCGACGATCAGCAGCGCGGCAATAAATGGAATTTCGAGAACATCTCCTTGAGCCTGCGACGACCGAGCGGCGGCGGCGTGGCGCTGAGCGTCGGCGAAGAGGGCAGCCATGCCTGGTCGCTTCGCGTCGTGGTCGGCACGCCCGCGAACGGCGTGCGATCGGTCGATCTTCGCGCCGACAAGGTTTCCACCACGAACATCCTGCTGGCCATGCGGCTGAAGGACCTGACTTACAGCGCGGATTTGCCGCTCACCGGCGAGTTGAAGGGCGAGTTGGGCCGCGACGGCCTGCCGACCTATTTCCGCGGCAAACTCACCGCGGGCGCGGGCACCATCACCGACAGCGATACGCCCGATTATCCGATGGGAATCGATTCGGCTGAAATCAACGTCGAATGGGATGCCGCACGGCGCGTGCTGGTAGCGCCCTTCAAGATCATTTCCGGTTCGAACCGCATCACGCTATTGGCCCATCTCGAGCCGCCCAACGACAGCGTCAATGACTGGCAGCTCGGCTTCAGCGGCGGCACCATCGTGCTGGCGGGCATCGATGGCGAGCAGCCGTTGATCTTCAACCGCATTGCGATCGGCCTGCGCTTTGACACCGACAAGAAGCGCGTGCTGCTGACCCAGGCCGACATCAGTAACGGCGAGATTGGCATCGCCGGAACTGGCAGTGTCGATTATTCGGCGGAGCCGCGGCTGGTTCTGGGTTTCGCGGGAACGCCGATGTCGGCGTCCGCGCTCAAGCGGATGTGGCCGACCCTGATCGTTCCGGAGGTCCGCGAATGGGTGATCGAGCGGGTCGAACGCGGCTCGCTTCAGCGCATCGAGGTTGGCGTCAACTCGCCGGTGCGAAACCTGTCGCGGCGAGGCCCGCCGATTCCGGATGACGGCCTTTCCGTCAACATCGTCGCCAGCGGCGTGACGCTGCATCCAGTCGACGAACTTCCGTCCGTGCACGACGCCGATTTGAAAGCCCGTGTCACCGGCCGTACCGCGACCGTGACCATCGGGCAGGCGGCGTCCGACACGCCCGCTGGGCGCAAACTCAATATTTCAGATTTCGTATTCGAAGTGCCGGACATGGCGCCCAAGCCATCGCCGGCCCGGATCAAATTCCGGATCGAAGGTCCGGTGCCGGCGGCCGCCGAGATACTCGCGTCCGACCGTCTCAGCGACATTTCCGGCACCTTGATCGATCCCAATTCGAGCAAGGGCACGGTTTCCGCCGTGATCACGCTCGGTCTGCCGGTCAAGGGCGCGCTGACCAAGGCCGATACGACCTATACCGTGTCAGCCGATCTCAACGGCTTTGCCGCCGACAAACTGATGATGAACCAGAAGCTCGAAGCCAACGCGTTGAAAGTGATTGCCAACAATGCGGGCTATCAGGTCAAGGGCGACGTCAAGATCAACGGGCAGGCGGCCTCGCTGGATTATCGCAAACCGAGCGAAGGCGATGCGGATATCAAGTTGCTGGCGACGCTCGACGATGCCAGCCGTGCCCGCCTCGGCCTGGATCTTGGGCCCGCGGTCAGCGGCGCCCTTCCGATCAAGCTGACCGGCAAGGTCGGAGGCGACAGCCGCATGGGCATCGAGGCCGACCTCACCGCGTTGAAGCTCGACAATATCCTGCCGGGCTGGGTCAAGGTGCCCGGCAAGTCGAGCCGCGCGGTTTTCAACGTAGTGCAGAAGCCGCAGTCGACCCGTTTCGAGGACATCGTCATCGATGGCGGCGGCGTGTCGATCAAGGGATCGATCGAAGTCGATCAAAACGGCGACCTGATGAACGTCAACTTCCCGACCTATTCGCCATCCGAAGGCGACAAGACCTCGCTGAAGGCTGAACGTGGCTCCGATGGCGTCTTGAAGGTGACCATGCGCGGTGACGTATTCGACGGCCGCGGCTTTCTCAAGTCCGCGATTTCCGGCAAGGAGGCCGACGCCAAGAGCAAGACCAGGAACCTCGATTTCGATGTCGACCTGAAGTTAGGAGCGGTAGCCGGCTTCTATGGCGAGGCCCTGCGCAGCGTCGATTGCAAGCTATCGCGGCGCAATGGCGTGATCAGGAATTTTGCGCTCAGCGGCAAGCTTGGACGCGATACGCCGCTGACGGGAGATCTGCGCGGTCGCCCGCAGGGTCGGGAAGTGATCTATCTCGAGACCAGTGACGCCGGCGCCTTCTTCCGCTTCACTGACTTTTACGGCAAGGTGGTCGGCGGCCAGCTTCAATTGGCGATGGATCCGCCGACGGTTGAACCGAGCGCCAGAGAGGGCCTGATCAACGTCAGCGATTTCTCGGTCAAGGGCGAAGCGGCGCTCGATCGACTGGCCGCCGGTGGGCCTGCGGGAGCGCCGAACGGCGTTTCGTTCTCGCGCGTGCGCGCGGAGTTCACCCGCCAGAACGGGCAGATGACCATCCGGGAGGGCGTCCTGAAAGGCCCGATGATCGGCGGGACCATCGAAGGCAGCATCGATTCCGCAAACCAGTTGCGCATGAGCGGCACCTTCGTTCCGATGTACGGGCTGAACAACATGTTCGGCCAAATTCCGATTGTCGGGCTGTTCCTGGGCGGCGGCAGCAATGAGGGGCTGATCGGCGTGACCTACGAAGTCGTCGGCACGCTTGGCCAGCCGGTGCTCCGCGTCAACCCGATCTCGGCGATGGCGCCGGGGGTGCTCAGAAAGATCTTTGAATTCCACCCCGGCAAGCAGGACACACCGGTGGAATTTCCGCCGAACAACTGACATGGCGTTTTCGAGTTGCTAGCGCCGCAGCGCCGGCACCACCAGGAACGGGATCATTCCCAGCACCACGCTGACCAGCGAAAACGCGATCAGCGGATTGTAGCTGTGGGTCCAGTCGTGGATCAGGCCGCCGCCCCAGGAGCCGAACGCCGATCCCAGCCCGCTGCCGATCGAGATGGTGCCGAAGATGGTGCCGACCCGCTCGCCGCGAAAGATCTTCATCGCGGTTGCCGTGATCAGCGGGCCGCGCGAGCCGATCATGCTGCCGAAGCAGACGACAAAGCCCGTCAGCAGCCAGAAGTTCGGATACGACTGCAGCAGCCACAGCATGACGATGCCGACGATCGAGACGGCGTAGCTGAACAGCACCGACGGCCTGCGGCCGATGATGCCGTCGAGCCAGGAGACGCCGAGCATGCCGAACAGCAGCACGATGCCGGAAAAACCCCAGGCGGTCGCCGCCTGCAAGGGCGGAAATCCGGCATCGATCAGATAGGCGACGATCTGCGGCGCGATCGCGTACATGCCGACCGCGGTGAAGAAGAAGGTCGAGAACAGCGCCCAGAACGCGTGGTGGCGCATCGCGCTCACCAGCGTCCAGCCTTCATCGACGAAGTCGGCGGCGGCGCTCTTGGCGAGATGCGGCGAGCCGGTGGAGAACAGCCGCCACGGCAGCAGCAACAGCGGCAACAGCAGGCACAGCGCGATGGCGCCGAAGATCTGATAGGCGTCGCGCCAGCCGATATGATCGATCAGGAGTTGCGACGCCGGCAGCAGGATCAGGACGCCGGCGCCGGTCGCGGAATAGACGACCGCCATCGCGGTCGGCAGTCGCGGACCGAACCAGCGGCCGAGCAGGATCGAATTCGGCACGTTGCCGATGAAGGCGATGCCGAGGCCGACGCAAAGGCCGAGGCTCAGCTGGAACTGCCAGAGCTGAGTGCGCATGGGCGGCGACCAGGAAGGCGCCGCCGAGCAGCAACAGCCCGAGCGAATAGACGGTGCGCGGCCCCGAGCGGTCGAACAGCCGGCCGACCAGCGGCGCCGCCAGTCCGCCCGCGAGCGCGGTCAGCGAATAGACCGAGACCACCTGGGCGCGGTCCCAGCCAAAACTCTCCGAGATCGGCTTGAGGAAAACGGTAAAACTCTCGCCGAGACCGCGGCCGAGCACCGACAGGGCAAAGCACAGCGCCAGCACGTTGAGCGCCACGCGCGCCGGCTTCGGCGGCTTTCGCTATGATCTCCTCCCGCGGCGCATTTTTGTCCATGCCAGCAGGGAGCGCGTTTCCGCGCCCCGGAGCAAGGGTCAAAAGCGAATGCGCCTATGCAGGCTTGAGCAGGACGTGGCGCTTCTTGCCAAGCGACAGCTTGATCACGCCTTCCGGCGTGAGATCCGCCGAGCTTCAGCATCATCTTCTCGTCGGTGACAGCGACGTCGTTGACGCGCAGACCGCCGCCCTTGATCTGACGCCGCGCCTCGCCGTTCGACGCGACCAGGCCGGCCTTGACGAACGCCGCCAGCACGCCGATGCCGGCTTCAAGTTCGCCGCGGGAAATTTCCACCGAGGGGAGGTTTTCGGCGATCGCGCCTTCCTCGAAGGTTTGCCGCGCGGTTTCCGATGCGGCGTTCGCGGCATCGCGGCCGTGCAGCAGCGCGGTCGCCTCGGTCGCCAGCACCTTCTTGGCTTCGTTGATCTCGGAACCTCGCAACGCCGCCAGCCGCGCGATCTCGTCCATCGGCAGGATCGTGAACAGTTTGAGAAACTTGACGACGTCGGCGTCTTCGACGTTGCGCCAGTACTGCCAGAAATCGTAGGGACTGAACTGGTCGGCGTTGAGCCAGACCGCGCCCTTGGCGGTCTTGCCCATCTTGTCGCCCGACGCCGTCGTGAGCAGCGGCGTCGTCAGCGCGAACAGTTGCGGCGTGCCCATGCGGCGGCCGAGGTCGACGCCGTTGACGATGTTGCCCCACTGGTCCGAGCCGCCCATCTGCAGCCGGCAGCCGACGCGCCGCGACAGTTCGACGAAGTCGTAGGCCTGGCAGACCATGTAGTTGAATTCGATGAAGCTCATCTCCTGCTCGCGCTCGAGGCGCAGCCGCACCGAGTCCATCGTCAGCATGCGGTTGACCGAGAAATGCCGGCCGATGTCGCGCAGCATCTCGATCCAGTTCAGTTTGGTCAGCCATTCGGCGTTGTCGAGCATGACCGCGTCGCTTGGCGCCGGAGCCGTAGCGCAGCACCTTGGCGAACACGCCGCGGATGCTCGCCTTGTTGGCTTC
Source organism: uncultured Alphaproteobacteria bacterium (assembly GCA_963778925.1). GTDB lineage: Bacteria > Pseudomonadota > Alphaproteobacteria > Rhizobiales > Xanthobacteraceae > Bradyrhizobium. The sequence goes on from CAVZWE010000025.1 coordinate 93,851, forward strand.
GATCTCCTCGACGCTGCGCAGCGCGCGCGATTCGTCCTTGCCGGAGGGATCGCCGACCATGGTGGTGCCGCCGCCCATCAGCGTGATCGGCTTGTTGCCGCTCTGCTGCAGCCAGTACAGCATCATCATGGTGAGGTAGTTGCCGATATGCAGCGACGGCGCGGTGCAGTCGTAGCCGACATAGGCCGTCGCCTGGCCCTTCGCGGCCAGCGCGTCGAGGCCATCGAAATCGGAACATTGGTGGATGAAGCCGCGTTCCTGCAGAATATTCAGAAAATCAGATTTAAATGCAGTCATTTGTGTGCGACTCTGATCATTCTTATTCACTGATCATCTTTACGGTATTTGCAAGGAGTTGCGGAACCCCGATGGATACGGGCTGCCGCCGGCCGGCGCGTTGTGGCATTATAAGATGTGCCTGTTCGACACAAGCAGGGCGTCACGAGCAGGGCGGCAGCAAGCCTGCGAAGGCACCATAGCGATGATGTTGACGGCAATCGGTCTGATGAGCGGCACCTCGCTCGACGGGGTCGACGTCGCCTTGATCGAGACCGACGGCAAGCGGGTAAAGTCGTTCGGACCGTCCGGGTACCGGCCTTACACCGACACCGAGCGCGGGCTGCTGCGCCAGGCCCTGACCGAGGCCGTCGACCTGCCGCAGCGCGACGCGCGGCCGGGCATCCTGCGCGAGGCCGAGCGCGCGGTCACCGTTGCCCATGCCGAGGCGGTCGCCGCCTTTACCGCGCAGAACCGCATCTCCTGCGAGGATATCGATATCGTCGGCTTTCACGGCCAGACCGTGCTGCACCGGCCGGAGCAGAAAATGACGGTGCAGATCGGCGATGCCGCGGCGCTGGCCAAGGCGATCCATATCCCGGTCATGCATGATTTCCGCGCCGCCGACGTCGCCGCCGGCGGGCAGGGCGCGCCGCTTGTGCCGGTCTATCACCGCGCGCTGGCCCAGTCGCTGGAGCGCGAAGGGCCGATCGTCGTGGTCAATATCGGCGGCGTCTCCAACATCACCTATATCGACGGCGCCGACACCCTGATCGCCTGCGATACCGGGCCGGGCAACGCGCTGCTCGACGACTACATGCTTCCGCACCATGGGCCAGCCGTTCGATTGCGAAGGCCGCATCGGCCGCGCAGGGCACGGTGGACGTGGCATGGGTCATGCGCGCCCTGGAGCATCCGTTCTTTGCGATGCCGCCGCCGAAATCGCTCGACCGCAACGATTTTGCTTCGCTGAAACTGCGCGAGATGTCCGCCGCCGATGGCGCGGCGACGCTGACGGCCTTCACCGCCGAGGCCATCGCCCGGATCGTGCCGTTGTTGCCGAAGGAGCCGAAGAGCTGGATCGTGGCCGGCGGCGGCGCCCGCAATCTCACCATGCTGCGGATGCTGCGCGAGCGGCTGCAGCCGGCCACCGTCGAGGCCGCCGACGCGCTGGGCTGGCCGGCCGACGCCATCGAGGCGCAGGCCTTTGGCTTTCTGGCGGCGCGGGGCCTGAAGGGCCTGCCGCTGAGCTATCCCGCCACTACCGGCGTGCCGATCCCGATGACCGGCGGGGTGATCGCGCGGCCGTGATCAATTGCTCGCGATGCAGCCGACACATCGATCTTGACAGGTTAATGCAGATGCATCTAATTAGATGCAGCTGCATGAAACTGTGAGATCGTCCATGGCCGCCGCGCATCTAAAACTGATCAGCCACAAGCTCTGTCCCTATGTGCAGCGCGCGGTGATCGCGCTGACCGAGAAGGGCGTCGCCTTCGAGCGGATCGACATCGATCTTGCCAACAAGCCGGACTGGTTTTTGGCGATCTCGCCGCTCGGCAAGACGCCGGTGCTGCTGGTCGGCGACGTCCCGATTTTCGAGTCCGCCGTCATTCTGGAATATCTGGAGGAAACCCAGCCGAAGCCGCTGCATCCCGCCGATCCCTTGAAGCGCGCCGAGCATCGCGGCTGGATCGAATTCGGATCGGCTGTGCTTAGCGACATCGCAGGCTTTTACGCGGCGCCGGACGAAGCCACATTCAAGGCCAGGACCGCGCAACTCGAACAGCGCTTTGCGCGGCTCGAGGCGCGCGTTGCGGCCGCGCCATGGTTCGACGGCGAAAATTTCTCGCTGGTCGACGCGGTGTTCGCCCCGGTGTTTCGCTATTTCGACGTGTTCGACGAGATCGCCGATTTTGGAATTCTTTCGGGCAAGCCGAAGCTCGCGCGCTGGCGCAAAGCGCTCGCGGCGCGGCCATCGGTGCGATCGGCCGTGAGTGCCGATTATCCCGCGCTGCTTGCGTGACTTCATCGACCGGCGAAAATCCAGGTTGTCACAGCTTCGGACGCAGGCGGCGGCGTAATCGCACGCTTCTGCGAGTCAGGATTCGGTGGCCATCCGGGCGAGTGTCGCAACGGTGTTCATGTTGCGCGCGGTGCCGTTTTTGGCGGCGGGGATGACAAGCTTCGAGGTGCCCATGCCGTCGCCGTAGTGGATGTAGATTTCGCGGCGCCCCAACAGGATTTGCTCGCCCCGCTGGCCGAGAACGCCGGCCAGTATGTCCGAGGGCGGCGCGCGATCGAGGAACACCGCCATGGTGCGGTTGGGCGCAGCGTCCGGAAATGGATTGTCCGCGAATACCTGTGCCATCTCGGCGGCAGAGCGCACCAGCACGCCGACCGGCTTGCGGGCATAGACTTCCAGCCGCTTTTCAAGGGCAGACTTGATCGCGGCTTCGGACTTGCGGCTGGAGAACACGACATTGCCGCTGGCGATGTAGGTGCGGACGGCGGCAAAGCCGAGTTCCTCGCAGATCTCCTTGAGATCGCTCATCGGCAGTTTTCCGGTGCCGCCGACATTCACTGCGCGCAGCAGAGCCACGAACGAACTCATGGCCGCTTCCTGCGCCTAGCGCACGTTGGCGAGCCGCATGTCGAGATAGCCGGTCACGGTCTCCATCAGCGGCTCCAGCTTGCCGTCGAAGAAATGGTTGGCGCCCGGGATGATCTGCTGGTCGATCACGATGCCCTTTTGGGTCTTGAGTTTCTCGACCAGCGTGTTGACGTCCTTGGGCGGCACCACCGCATCCTTCTCGCCATGCACGATCAGCCCGGAGGACGGGCAGGGCGCCAGGAAGGAGAAGTCGTAGAGGTTGGCGGGCGGCGCGATCGAGATGAATCCTTCGACCTCGGGCCGGCGCATCAATAGCTGCATGCCGATCCAGGCGCCGAACGAGAAGCCGGCGACCCAGCAGGCGCGTGCTTCGGGATTGATGGTCTGCGCCCAATCGAGCGCGGAAGCCGCATCGGAGAGTTCGCCGGTGCCGTGATCGAACGAGCCCTGGCTGCGGCCGACGCCGCGGAAATTGAAGCGCAGCACGGAAAATCCGCGATGCGCGAATGCGTAATAGCACTGGTAGATGATCTGGTGGTTCATCGTGCCGTGAAATTGCGGATGCGGGTGCAGCACCATCGCAATCGGCGCGTTCTTCTGCTTGGCCGGATGATAACGGCCTTCGAGGCGGCCCGCGGGGCCGGTGAAAATGACTTCAGGCATTGATGGTCCTTGCAAAATCAACCGACTTGTGCTGGTCTCATCCGGCTCTTCCGAGACGAAACCTCGCAGAGATAAGGGCTGATCAGACGTCGTTGGGCGATGCGCGAACGGCGCCCGGTGAACTGGAGGCCGCGTTCTAGCATGAGGCGAGGGGCAAAAAGCAAGGGTTTTGTGCGCCAAAGCGGCCTCGAAACGCGGTCAATAGTTCGAATTAAGATTTTGCGGCACCAATGGAATTTCTTTTGCTGGCTTCGGCCGGAGGGCGTTCGGCGCCGCGACGGCATCCGGCGAGGAGCGGTATTATCCGTTCGAAGCGGAGATCGGATCGCTGGCGAGCGCTTCAATCGAGGCGACGGCGTCGCGGTAGCGGCGGCTGCCTGAGATGGTCTGCCCGGTGTCGAGCGTCAGCTCGAAGTCTCCGTTCGGGCCAGCCTTGAGCCCGGTGACGCGAGACAGGTTGACCAGCCGCGTCCGGTGCACCCGCACGATGTTGAACCTTGTCAGCCGCGCTTCCTCGGCCGCCAGGGTTCCCCGGACCAGGTGGTTGCGCCCGCTGGCAAGGACGTATTCGACGTAGTTTCCCGCCGAACTGATGGAAACAATGTCGCTGGCTTCGATGCGGATGCGCGTCGACCCGTCGCGGAGCCAGACTATGTCGGGCGCCGCCGACGCAGGCTCGGCCCCGGCTGGTGTCGCGACCGACCGAGATTCCGGCGCATCGCGGCGACTGTCGATCAGCCACAGCGAGCCGCCGATCAACAGGCAGGTGATGACGTCTTTGCGGAATTCATAGATCAGGGTCGCGATCGAGAAGTGGAAATCGTAGGAGCCGCCGGCCAGGAACATCACGAGCTTGCGAAGCCCCACCATGCCGGCAATGTGCAGGCCTGAGAAAACGAATATTGCGGCCACGGCGAGTGCGAGGCGGAAAGGCCATCCCGAAGCGTGGCGCATCCGCCGGACCGCGACGAAGAGCAGGGGTGCGATCAGGATGATCGTGACGATGCTCGACATCTCCCAGAACAGGGGCGTGCGCACGTCATAAGCGCCGCCACGCCAGGCGGCGTCTTGCGCCGCGGAGAACGCATTGACCACCCCGATCGCAAGCGCGACCGCTGCTACAGCGCCATAGAGCAGCCAGTCGGCGCCGGATATCCCGCGAAGCTCGCCGCTCGTCCCAGTGGGTCTCACCTCATCCCAGGCCGGCTGGTTCCGGTCCCAAACCGGCTCGACGCGGGGCTTAGCCTGAGCATTTTTGACGTCACTCATGCCATTCATCGCATACTTTGGGATCGAGCCATGAAGCTACAAACCATACCACATTCACCGCCTTTCGCCGCTCAAAGGTCGGAGCGCCGCGTCGACCTCGATTGGGTCCGGATCTCAGCCTTCGGGCTGCTGATTTTCTACCATGTCGGCATGCTCTACGTGTCCTGGGGGTTCCACATCAAAAGCGAGCATCGCATCACGGCCCTGGAACCGTTGATGCTGCTGCTCAACCCGTGGCGGCTGGCGCTGCTGTTTCTGGTCTCCGGCGCGGCGACCCAATTCATGCTGTCTAAATACAGGGTCGGGCCGCTTCTTCGGGCAAGATCCACCCGGCTGCTGGTCCCACTGGTCTTCGGCATGCTCGTGATCGTGCCGCCGCAGGCCTATGATCAGATCGTGGAAAGTTTGGGCTATCCGGCCGGGTTTTTCGATTTCTATGTGCGGCACTATCTTGCTTTCGGCCCGCAGTTCTGCCGTCCCGGTCCCTGCATTCTGCTGCCGACCTGGAACCACCTGTGGTTCGTGGCCTATTTATGGGTCTACACCATGGCGCTTGGCGTCGTGCTGATCGCATCCCCCGGACTTGTCGGCTGGATCGAACGGAGGCTTGAGCCGGCGCTGTTGGGCTGGTTGCTGCTGGTCCTGCCCTCCGTTGCGTTCGCGGCCTACCGGCTTGTCCTGTTGCCGAACTTTCCTTCAACGCATGCGCTGTTCGGCGACTGGTACAATCACGCGGTTTACGCGACCGCCTTCCTGCTCGGCTTTCTGCTCGCCCGCGCCGATGGATTCTGGGACGCGATCGAACACCAGCGGCGGCGTGCGCTGGCGCTCGCGGTGGCGCTGTTTCTGTCCTTTCTGGTGTTGCGCTGGAGCAGAGACTCCGCATCGCCGCCATCGCTGCTGCTAAAACTCTATGGCGGGATCGCCTTCGGCTGCTATCAGTGGCTTTGCATGATAGCCGTGCTCGGCTTTGCCCGGCGCTGGCTCGTGGCGGATTCGCCCGCGCGCCGCTATCTGACCGATGCGATCTTTCCCTATTACATCGTGCATCAGACAGCGATCATCATGATCGCTCACGAACTGAACGGCCGCGATCTTCCGGCCTGGCTGGAGGCGAGCATCGTGATTTCCGGTACCTTGGCGGCTTGCGTCGTGACCTATGAGATCGTCCGGCGGATCGCGATGTTGAGGCCGCTGTTCGGATTGCGGGTCGCCGCGTTCGAGCCGACGGTGCCGGTACCTCCGGCCGCCCAGCCGGCGCAGTGATTTGTCGTTTAACGAAAAGTGCTAAGACGGCACATGCCCGATCGCGTCTATCTCGACTGGAATGCGACCACCCCGCTTCGCCCCGAGGCCAGGGAGGCCATGGCTGCGGCATGGGATCTCCCTGGCAACCCCTCGTCCGTGCATGCCGAGGGCCGCCAGGCCCGCCGGCTGGTCGAGGACGCCAGAGCCGCGATCGCCGGCGCGGTCGGCGCGGAGCCCCGGAACGTCATATTCACCTCGGGCGGAACCGAGGCGAACGTGCTGGCGCTGACGCCGGGGCTTCGGCGGGGTTCCGGGCCGCCGGTCGAGAGGCTGTTGGTCTCTGCCATCGAGCACGCCTCGGTGCTCGCGGGCGGACGGTTCCCGGCCGAGGCGATCAGCACGATCGGCGTAACCCGCTCCGGCCTGCTCGATCTGGACCGTCTGCGCGCCGCGCTCGCAGGCGGGCCTCCCGCGCTGGTGTCGGTAATGTCAGCCAACAACGAAACTGGCGCGGTGCAGCCGGTCGCCGAGGCTGCCGAGATCGTCCATGCTGCCGGGGGTCTGCTGCATGTCGACGCGATCCAGGCGCTTGGAAAAATACCATTTTATATCAATATGATAGGTGCCGATCTGGTGACGCTTTCGGCGCACAAAATCGGTGGCCCCAAGGGCGTCGGCGCCACCGTTTTGGCTGAGGGATTAACGGGATTTGAGCCGATACTGCGCGGCGGCGGTCAGGAACGGGGACGCCGGGCAGGGACAGAGAACGTTGCGGGAATTGCAGGTTTTGGCGCAGCCACTAAGGCCGCCATGCGCGCCCTCCGGGACGACGCCATTCGCCTTGAAACCTTACGGAACAGGCTTGAGAGCGGCCTGCGGCAGACCCCCGGCGTCATCGTGTTCGCCGCCGAGGTGCCGAGGCTGCCGAATACCACGCTGTTTGCGATTCCCGGCCTGAAGGCCGAAACCGCGGTAATCGGCTTCGACCTTGCCGGGATTGCGGTGTCCTCGGGTTCGGCCTGTTCGTCGGGCAAGGTCCAGCCCTCGCATGTGCTGCAAGCCATGGGTTTTGGGCCGGAACTGGCACAGGGAGCCGTGCGGCTCAGTCTGGGCTGGTCCACGTCATCTGCGGATATCGATCGCTGCCTTGAGGCTTGGCGAAAGCTCGCCGGTACCCTACTTAAGGGGTGCGACGAAACACTGCTTGAACGTTTCTAAAGCAGGTGATTTCCGCCAGGAAACATCGTAAAGCTTTGGGATGATCCACCGCGGTCCTTGAAACCGCGAGCGGAGGATGGAATGGCTGCCGTACAGGAGACGGTCGATCGGGTTCGCCGGATCGACGTCGACCAATACCGATATGGGTTTGAGACCGTTATCGAGTCCGACAGGGCCCCGAAGGGGTTATCGGAAGATACCGTCCGCTTCATTTCCGCGAAAAAGAACGAACCGGCTTGGATGCTGGAGTGGCGGCTGGAAGCCTATCGCCGCTGGCTGACCATGACCGAGCCGACATGGGCCCGCGTCAACTATCCCCGGATCGATTACCAGGATCTCTATTACTACTCGGCGCCGAAGCCGAAGAAGCAGGTCTCGTCGCTGGATGAGATCGATCCCGAAATTCTCAAGACCTATGAGAAGCTCGGCATTCCCCTGCGCGAGGTGGAGGTGCTGGAGGGCGTGGTGCGGCCGGAAGGCCAGCGCAAGATCGCCGTCGATGCCGTATTCGATTCGGTTTCGGTCGCCACCACCTTCAAGGAAGAGCTGAAGAAAGCCGGCGTGATCTTCATGCCGATCTCGGAGGCGATCCGCGAGCATCCCGAGCTCGTGAAGAAGTATCTCGGCACGGTAGTGCCGACCTCGGACAATTATTTTGCTACCCTGAATTCGGCGGTATTTTCCGACGGCTCGTTCGTCTACGTGCCACCGGGCGTGCGCTGTCCGATGGAGCTGTCGACCTATTTCCGCATCAACGAGCGCAACACCGGGCAGTTCGAGCGCACCCTGATCATTGCCGACAAGGGGGCCTATGTCAGCTATCTTGAGGGCTGCACTGCGCCGCAGCGCGACGAAAACCAGTTGCACGCCGCCGTGGTCGAACTGGTCACGCTCGACGATGCCGAGATCAAATATTCGACGGTGCAGAACTGGTACCCCGGCAATTCCGAAGGGGTCGGGGGCATCTACAATTTCGTCACCAAGCGTGGCGACTGTCGCGGCAACAATTCCAAGATCTCCTGGACCCAGGTCGAAACGGGATCGGCGATCACCTGGAAATATCCGAGCTGCATCTTGCGCGGCGACAATTCTCGTGGAGAATTTTACTCGATCGCGATTTCGAACGGCCACCAGCAGGTCGATAGCGGCACCAAGATGATCCATCTCGGCAAGAACACCACCAGCCGGATTATCTCCAAGGGCATCGCCGCCGGTGTGTCGCAGAACACCTATCGCGGCCTCGTCACCGCACATCGCAAAGCGACCGGCGCACGAAACTTCACCGCCTGCGATTCGCTGCTGATCGGTGACAAATGCGGCGCGCACACCGTACCCTATATCGAGGCCAAGAATTCGTCGGCACTGTTCGAGCACGAGGCGACCACCTCGAAGATTTCCGAGGACGTCTTGTTCTACTGCGTGCAGCGCGGGCTGAGCCAGGAGGAAGCCGTCGGCCTCGTGGTCAACGGTTTTGTCAAGGACGTGCTGCAGCAACTGCCGATGGAGTTCGCGGTCGAGGCGCAGAAGCTGATCTCGATCTCGCTTGAGGGATCGGTTGGATAAGACCTCATCCTGAGGAGGCCGCGTAGCGGCCGTCTCGAAGGACGAGAAGCAAAGATTGTCAGCTACGTCCTTCGAGACGCGCCTGCGGCGCTCCTCAGGACGAGGAGAAAACGGAAAAGCGGAAGAATGTGATGCCACTACTCGAAGTCAAAAACCTGCAGGTCCGCGTCGAGGAGCGTGAGATTCTGCACGGGCTTTCGCTCACCGTGAACAAGGGCGAAGTTCACGCCATCATGGGGCCGAACGGTTCCGGCAAGTCGACACTGAGCCACGTCATCGCCGGCAAGCCGGGCTATGAAGTGACATCAGGCGAAATCCTGTTCAAGGGCGAAGACCTGCTGGCGATGTCGCCGGACGAACGCGCCGCCAAGGGCGTGTTCCTGGCGTTCCAGTATCCGGTGGAAATCCCCGGCGTCGCCACCATGACGTTCCTGCGCACGGCGCTTAACGCCCAGCGCAAGGCGCGCGGCGAAAGCGAATTCTCGACGCCGGATTTCCTGAAGAAAGTGCGCAGCGTCGCGGCGAGCCTCAACATTCCGCAGGAGATGCTGCGCCGTGGCGTCAATGTCGGCTTCTCCGGCGGCGAGAAGAAGCGCAACGAGATTTTGCAGATGGCGCTGTTCGAGCCGAGCCTGTGCATCCTCGACGAGATGGATTCCGGCCTCGACATCGACGCGCTGCGGGTCGCCGCCGACGGCGTCAATGCACTGCGCTCGCCGGATCGGGCCATGGTGGTGATCACGCATTATCAGCGGCTGTTGAATTACATCGTGCCCGATTTCGTGCATGTGATGTCGAAGGGCCGGGTCGTGAAGAGCGGCGACAAGGAACTGGCGCTGGAGCTCGAGGCTTCCGGCTACGCGCAGTTCGAGGACGCGGCCTGAATGGCCAAACGGATTTCATGATGAACGTTGCACTGGCAAAGACCGACACTGCACGCGCGCCGAGCGATGCTTTCGCCGTTGCACGGGGCCGGCTGCCGGGCTCGGGCCAGGTCGCCGAACTCAGGCAGCAGGCGTTTGAGGCTTATGAGCGACTCGGCCTGCCGCACCGGCGCATCGAGGACTGGAAATATACTGATTTGCGCATGCTGATGCGCGAGGTGCTGCCGTTGGCGGCGGCGCCGGACGCCGCGGCGCTCAAGCGCGCCGGTGCTGCGCTGAAGCTGCACGCGATCGCGGGCGTGCGCCGGCTGGTGCTGGTGGACGGGATGTTCGCGCCAAGCCTGTCGGACACGGAAAATCCGGAAAAGGGTCTCGGCATCCGCACGCTGCGCGAGGTGCTGGAGGCCGGCGAACCCGCACTACATGCGCAATTGTTCGCGCCGGAGAATTCCGATGCCATGGTGGCGCTGAACAGCGCGATGATGACCGACGGCGTCGTGATCGAGGTTGCCGAGGGCGCCGCGCTGACGCAGCCCCTGCATGTGATCCATATCGCCAGCGGTGTGCAGCCGGCGGCGATGTTCACGCGCTCCCTGCTGAGGCTCGGCAAGGCCGCGACCGCGATGCTGGTAGAGAGTTACATCGCTGCCGATGACGCCAAGGCCTATCAGGTGCACGACTCCCTGGTCGTCTCGATTGGCGATCGCGCCCGGCTTGACCATGTGCGTCTGATCGAGGACGGCCGCGAGGCCTTTAACATTTCCTCCTCGGTGGTGACGCTCGGCGCCAACGCCCATTTCAGCACGTTCGGTATGACCAGCGGCGCGAACGTCAGCCGCTATCAGGCGGTGATCGCGTTTTCCGGCGAGGGTTCCCGCGTCGAGACCAACGGCGTCAACCTGCTCAATGGCCGGCAGCATGCCGACACCACGCTGTTTCTGGATCATGCGGTGCCGAACTGCGCCAGCCGCGAAATCTTTCGCTCCGTGGTCGACGACCGCGGCCATTCGGTGTTCCAGGGCCGCATCATCGTTCGCCCCAAGGCGCAGAAGACCGACGCCAAGATGATGACGCGCGCGCTCTTGTTGTCCGACGAGGCCGAGGCCGACAACAAGCCGGAACTGGAGATTTTCGCCGACGACGTCACCTGCGGGCACGGCGCGACAACAGGTGCGCTCGACGAAGGCCTGCTATTTTATCTACGGGCGCGCGGCCTTTCCGAGAAGGAGGCGCAGTCGCTACTGATCCAGGCCTTCGTCGGCGAGGCGATCGAAGCGGTCGCCAACGACGCCCTGCGTGAACTCGCGATATCTGCGGCGCAGCGCTGGCTGGAGGCACGGGGATGACCATGCATCCGGCAGTCCTGAATGGTTCCTATGACGTCGCCCGGGTGCGGGAGGATTTTCCCGCGCTGTCGCTGAAGGTCTATGGCAAGCCGCTGGTCTATCTCGACAACGCAGCGTCCGCCCAAAAGCCCAATGCGGTGCTCGACCGCATGACACAAGCCTACAAAACCGAATACGCCAACGTACATCGCGGGCTGCATTACCTCGCCAATGCGGCGACGGAGGCCTATGAGGGCGGCCGCGTCAAAGTGGCAAAATTCCTCAACGCCGGGCGCAGCGAAGAAATCATTTTCACCCGCAACGCCACCGAGGCGATCAACCTGGTGGCGTCGTCCTGGGGCGAACCGAATATCAAGGCCGGCGACGAGATCGTGCTCTCGATCATGGAGCATCATTCCAACATCGTGCCCTGGCATTTCCTGAGGGAACGCCATGGCGCCGTGATCAAATGGGTCGATGTCGATGACGAGGGCAATTTCCTGATCGACGAGTTCGAGAAGGCTCTGACGTCGCGCACGAAGCTGGTCGCGATCACGCAGATGTCGAATGCGCTCGGCACCATCGTTCCCGTGAAGGACGTGGTGAAGATAGCCCACGCCCGCGGCATCCCGGTGCTGGTCGACGGCAGCCAGGCCGCCGTGCACCTGGCGATCGACGTCAGGGATATCGATTGCGATTTCTACGTTTTCACCGGCCACAAGCTCTACGGCCCGACCGGCATCGGCGTGCTCTATGCCAAGCATGAGCATCTGGTGGCAATGCGGCCCTATAACGGCGGCGGCGAGATGATCCGCGAAGTCGCGCGGGACTGGGTCACCTATGGCGATCCACCGCACAAATTCGAGGCAGGGACGCCGGCGATCGTTGAATCGATCGGGCTTGGTGCGGCGATTGATTACGTCAATTCGATCGGCAAGGAGCGCATCGCCGCACACGAGCACGGTCTTTTGACCTATGCGCAGGAGCGCCTGCGCGAAATCAATTCGCTGCGTCTGATCGGTACCGCGCGCGGCAAGGGACCGGTGATCTCGTTCGAGATGAAGGGCGCCCATCCCCACGATGTCGCCACCGTGATCGACCGGCAGGGCATCGCAGTGCGCGCCGGCACCCATTGTGTGATGCCGCTTTTAGAGCGGTTCAACGTGACGGCGACCTGCCGCGCCTCGTTCGGGATGTACAATACAAGGGAAGAAGTCGACCATCTGGCACAGGCGCTGATCAAGGCGCGGGAATTGTTCGCATGACCGACACCGTCGAGAATCTCGAAGTCAATACCAGCAACATGGAAACCCAGTCCGCGCTGCCGCCGGAGGAGACCGAACGGCTCGGCGGCGAGATCGTGGCGGCGCTGAAGACCGTGTTCGATCCGGAAATTCCGGCCGACATCTATGAACTCGGCCTGATCTACAAGGTCGAGATCAAGGACGACCGCACTATCGATGTCATGATGACGCTGACGACGCCGAACTGTCCGGCGGCCGGCGAATTGCCGACGATGGTGGAGAACGCGATCGCCAGCGTTCCCGGCGTAGGTCCGGTCAACGTCAATCTGGTCTGGGACCCGCCGTGGACGCCGGACCGGATGACCGACGAGGCGCGTCTCGTGCTCAATATGTGGTGAAGCGTTAGCAGATTGGGACTTAACTTGTTCAAGCGACAACGGCCGAGATTGATTGGCTGGCAGGAATGACCACATGACCAATATGACGCCCACTTCTTCGACACCCCCCTCTAGGCCGAAGCCGCGGCCGCGCCCGCAGGTGATGAAGCTGACGGAAGCCGCCGCGCAGCGGATCGCCGAACTCACCAGGCGCGCCGATTCCGAGATCGTGGGCCTGCGGGTTGGGATCAAGAACGGCGGCTGCGCCGGGCAATCCTATACGGTCGAATACGCCCACGACATCCGCCCGACCGACGAGGTGGTCGAGGACAAGGGCGTGAAGATCCTGGTCGATCCCAAGGCCGTGCTGTTTCTGCTGGGCACCGAGATGGACTACAAGGCCGACAAGATCTCGGCGCAGTTCATCTTCAACAATCCGAACCAGACCGGCGCCTGCGGTTGCGGCGAGTCGGTACAGCTGACGGCCGCGAAGGTGGATGGCTGAGGTTTAGCGGCTCGCACAAAGATTGCCGTCATCCTGAGGAGCCGCGCTCGCGCGTCTCGAAGGATGAAAGGATGACCGCTCGCAACTTTGTCGTCCTTCGAGACGCGCAAGGGCGCGCACCTCAGGATGACGCCGGAGCTAGCTGCTCGCCATGGACCGCGACTTCCTGATCGATCTGTTTTCGGACTTCGGCCCGGTCACCATCCGCCGGATGTTCTCGGGCTTCGGCATTTCTGCCGATGGTACCAACTTCGCGCTGGCGCTGCGTGGCGGTCTCTACTTCCGCGCCGACGAGCACAGCATTCCACAGTTCGAGGCTGAAGGATCAAAACCGTTTCAGTATCAAACCAGGGCCAGGACCGTCACGGTGGGTTCGTACTGGCAACTGCCGGAGCGGCTCTATGACGATCCGGAGGCGCTGACCGACTGGGCGAGGACGGCGCTGGCCGCCGCGCAGCGCGCGGCGTTGAGGAAGCGTCCGAAAAGGCCGAAGGCAGCGGCTAAGAAGAAGCCCGCAAAGGTGACGAAGAAGCCGGCGGCGAAGAAGGCGCCAAAGAAGAAAGCGTCATCCTGAGGTGCCGTCGCACTTGCGACGGCCTCGAAGGATGAATCATACGCTCCGTCGCAAGTCATCCTTCGAGGCTCGCAGAAGCTCGCACCTCCAGCGATAACGGCGAAGCCGTTACGCAGGGATGACGGATGGAGCTGACCTCATGCCACCTGGCTTTGGGTCTCGGCGGCGTATTCCGGGTCGGCTTCGCAGATGACGCGGTTGCGGCCGTTGCGCTTGGCGGCGTAGAGGCAGGCGTCCGCGCGCTCGATCAGGGCATCGGTGTCGTCGCCCGGCTTCAGCATGGAAACCCCGACCGAGATGGTGACGCGGCCGAGAATTTCGCCGGTGGATTTTTTCTTCAATTCCTTCGACATCACTGCGCGGCGGATATGATCGGCGACCGTCAGCGCCTGGCGCAGCGCGGTGTTGGGCAGCACGACCGCAAATTCCTCGCCGCCATAGCGGGCGGTGATGTCCTGGCCCTTGATGGTCTGCTTCAGCGACATGCCGACCAGCCGCAGCACCTGATCGCCGGTGAGATGGCCATAGCTATCGTTGAACGACTTGAAATGGTCGATGTCGAACATCAGCAGCGACAGCGGCTCGCCGCTGGCGAGCGCATTCTGCACCGCGGTATCGATTGAGCGGTCGAAGTATTTGCGGTTGCCAAGCCCGGTCAAGGGATCGGTCAGGCTCTCGGCCCGGATCGCTTCCAGGCTCTGCTGCAGATTGCTGATCTCGGTTTTCGACAGTGACAGCCGGTCTTCCAGCGCCTTGTTGGTATTGCGCATCTCGCGCGTGGATTTCACCAGCGTCTGGACGATCGCCTTGACCTGATCGGGTTTCTGGACGGCGGTGAGCTCATGGGATGCGCCGGACAGGCTGGCATCATAGCTGGCCGACATCTGGAGGGCTTCGGTGAGGAGCCGCATGACGTCGTCGATCTCGCCGATCACGCGGGCACCGACCTTGTCGATGCGGTCGGAGGCCTTGATCTGCGAAAGATAGGTCTCGTAGATCTGTTCGAGGTCGGCCTCGGTCAGCTTGCCGTTGCGCGCCAGCGTCTCGTTGATGATCTTGTTGAGCGGGGCATTGTATCCGGTCGCGTAGACGTACCAGATCTCATAGTTGCGGGGGACCGCGGTTTGCCGGAGGGACTTGATCTGGCCAAGCGCGACTTCGGCGAAGGCCATCGTGCGTTCATGTTCGTCAAGCACCTTGACCACGATGATGTCCCCAATAGCGGACTTGCTGCCCGCTCACTTGCAGCAATAACTAAAATTATCGCCGCCAAGTTAGTGGAGGAGAATGAACGACCGGTAAACGGCGCCCGTCGGCCTTTCGCAGTTGCGAGCCTGGCGTTCAGACGCGGGCGCGCACGGGTCGCAACAGGAACGCGGGAAGATGCGAGTGATCGGCCGGTTCTGACGATGGTTCGGGCGAAGTTTTCGGTGCCGGTGCCCGGCCGATCGAGGGCGTGCGTGAGGCCGGGGGAGCGGAGGGAGGGGAGAACGCCGCAACGGGCGCCTCGGGCTGCGGGCCGGAATGGCGGCCACCGCCGGATCGCCGGGGTTCGCGTTCCCTGCGCGGCTTGCGGCCGCCGCGCGAGCCGTCCCGTGAACCTTCGCGTGAACCTTCTCTTGCGCCGTCGCGTCCGCGCGAATGGCGCGGCTGTTCGGTCTCGCCGCCGGACGACGGGCCGTCAGCCGCCCGGACCTCGACGCCGCCTTCGGCGCGGGGAATGGTTTGCCCGATCAGCTTTTCGATCGCGACCATCGATTTTTGGTCGAGCGGGGTGACGATGGTGATCGCGGTGCCGCCACGCCCGGCGCGCCCGGTGCGGCCGATGCGGTGCACGTAGTCGTCGGCGTGATGCGGCACGTCGAAATTGAAGACGTGGCTGGTCGTGGGAATGTCGAGGCCGCGCGCTGCGACGTCGGAGGCAACCAAGAGCGGAATTTCGCCCTTGCGGAATTGATCGAGCGCTGCGGTGCGCGCCGACTGATCCATATCGCCGTGCAGGGCGCCGACCGCAAAACCGTGCTTCTGCAGCGATTTGTACAACAGCGCCACTTCGCGCTTGCGGTTGCAGAAGATGATTGCGTTGTTGAGATCCTTGGCCTCGCGCAGAAGCCGGCGCAGCGTCTCGCGCTTCTCCTGCGGCTCGCGGCCAACCGCGACCTGAAACTGGGCCACACCTGAGGCCGTCGTCGCGGGCCTGGAAACTTCGATCTTTTCGGGATTGTGCAGGAAGGTTTCGGTGATGCGGCGGATTTCGGGGGGCATCGTTGCGGTGAAGAACAGCGTCTGCCTGGTGAAGGGTATCATCTTGCAGATGCGTTCGATGTCGGGAATGAAGCCCATATCCAGCATGCGGTCGGCTTCGTCGATGACCAGCAGCTCGACGCCGGTCAGCAACAGCCCGCCGCGCTCGGTATGGTCGAGCAGCCGGCCGGGGGTAGCGATCAGCACGTCGACGCCGCGCGTCAATTTGGTGTCCTGATCGCCGAATGAAACCCCGCCGATCAACAGCGCGACGTTGAGCTTCTGGCCGGCGCCGTATTTATCGAACTGTTCCTTGACCTGGGCGGCGAGTTCACGGGTCGGCTCCAGGATCAGGGTGCGGGGCATTCGGGCGCGGGCGCGGCCCTTTTCCAGCATGGTGAGCATCGGAAGGACGAAGGCAGCGGTCTTGCCGGTGCCGGTCTGGGCGATGCCGAGAACGTCTCGGCGGGCCAGAACGTGGGGAATCGCCTGTTCCTGAATGGGGGTAGGGATGGTGTAACCGGTGGCCGCGACGGCGGCGAGCACCTTGTCGGACAAGCCGAGATGGGAAAAAGACATTGAGCCTCTGGTAGAAACCGCCGCTTGGAATCCCGGAAATAACTGTCGCGCTCAACCCCGGAACGGCACGCAGATTTGCACGGGATTTTCGGATACGCAGACAGGCGGCTAATTCAAGATATCGCGTTTCGATACCGGGCCGCGTCAAGCCGGAACATAGGGGCGAATTGGCCAAAGTCAATGGAGCAGGCGCGGCAAGCGTTGAAAAAGCTTAATGTTTTTGCACAAATGCCCCGCAAGCCCCCAGGAACCCCATGTTCTCAAAAGCGCGCCTCGATACGCTTAGCGATGGAATCTTCGGCGTCGCCATGACGCTGCTGATTCTCGACGTGCGGCTGCCGGATGATTTTCACCCCAGGGACGGCGCCGAACTGGTGCAGGGCCTTTTGGCTCTCTGGCCGAAATTCCTGCCCTATGTCCTGAGTTTCGGCGTGCTCGGATTGCGTTGGCTTTCGAATGTCGAGATGCGTACCCGCGCCGAATACGTCAACCGCGAATATGTCAATTGGTGGCTGCTCTATCTCTTTCTGATCACCTGCGTGCCGTTCACGACCATCGTCGTCGGCCGTTTTGCGCATTTCGCGCCCGCGATCTGGCTCTATGCCGGTCATACGCTTTTGATCGCCGTCGTCGGCCTTCGCCTGATGTTCATTACACCGCACCGGGAAGAGGGCGACCATCTGCGGCACCGGCAGATGTCGGCGATTCTGCTAATCGTGTCGTCGCTATTGGCGATTGCGTTGAGTTTCGTGAACCCACGGGTGGCGCTATGGGCACTCGCCCTGAATTTTGCCGGACCCATTCTGAGGCAATGGAGCAAGCGTGCGGAAGCGCTCGATTGAACCGGCAGCGCGGCTTTGCCGACTACCGCATGGAGCGGTTCGCAGGGGCCGCGGATGAGGCGTGCAAGGCGGGGAATTTGATGACGGGATGGCTTTCCAGACTGGCCGCGCTGACCAGCATCGCCGTCGCGTTTCTGGCGCTCGCGCAGCCCGCGCAGGCCGAAAAGCGGGTCGCGCTGGTCATCGGCAATAACGACTACAAAAACGTGCCCAAGCTGCAGAAGGCGGTCAACGACGCCCGCACCATGGGTGATACCCTGAAACAGCTCGGGTTTTCCGTGATGGTGGCGGAGAACCAGAACAGGCAGGCGTTCAGCGAGACCTTGCTGGCGTTCGACAAGGCGGTCGGGCCCGGCGATACCGCGTTCTTCTTCTATGCGGGGCACGGCTTTGAAATCGCGGGCCAGAATTTCCTGCTGCCGACCGACGTGCCTGCCGCGACCGAGGGCCAGGAAGAGCTGGTGCGCGACGCCTCGATCCTGGCGGACCGCATCATCGAGCGATTGCAGAACAAGAAGGCCCGCACCGCGATCCTGGTGTTCGATGCCTGCCGCAACAATCCGTTTGAGCGAAGCGGCACCCGCGCGGTGGCCGGCGGCGGCGGGCTTGCGCCGATGACGCAATTGCCGGAGGGCGTGTTTTCGGTCTTTTCAGCCGGACCCCGGCAGACCGCGCTCGATCGGCTGTCGAACAATGACGACAATCCCAATTCGGTGTTCACGCGCACCTTTGCCAAGGAACTGCTGCAACCCGGCGAGAACCTGGTTCAGGTCGCCCAGCACACCCGCAGGCTGGTCAGCGAAATGGCGGAGACGGTAAGCCACAAGCAGATCCCGGTCTATTTCGATCAGATGGTCGACGACGTCTTCCTCAATGGCGTGGCGAAGGCGCAGCCCGATGTCGCCAAGGAAGCAACAAAACCTGGCGCGCCGCCGCAGCAGGTCGCCGCATTGCCGCCGGTGTCGGTGCCGCGGCTGCCGCAAAACGATTCCGTCAATGCGCCGATCGCGATGTTCTCCCGCCACAATGGCGGCTGGACCGTGGTGTTCTCGATCGCCGATCCGACGCTCGGGATTTCGTGGCGAATGGGCGATAGCGGCGAGTTCCGCGAGACCGGTTTTATGGACACGCTCGATCCGCGTACCCGCAAGCGGATGCCCAATCCATCGATCGAGCTTGCCGCCGACGCGCCGGCAGCGACCATTCAGGTCCGCTATGTCGACGCATCAGGCGAATTGCAGGGACCATTTCCGATCAAGTTCGATCCGGAAGCCGCGCTGATCCACGATCAGCGAAAAATCCTCGACATGACCGCGACCAGCTGGCTGTCGTTTCGAGAATTCAACGGGCTCCTGGTCTATTACAGCCATCTGATGTCGTATCGCTGCGCGATCCGCGAAGTACGCGTCGGTATCGACAGCGCTGTGCCGGACAAGGTTTTGAAGATGCCGCCCTGCGATCCCAGGGATCCCAGCGTCATCCCCCACGACGCGCAACCCTATCTCAAGCTCGCGCCTTCGACCCAATTCGTATCGGTCGAATTGACCTATCGCGACGGCAGCGTGTCCGAGATCAAGAGCTTCCGGCGTTGACGGATCGCAAGCCGCAAACGATCTCGCATTAACCATAAGTCGCGATCGGCGCGTTGCGGTTGCGCATGTTTGCGCCGCTCTCGCATTCGTCGACGAATTGGCAACGACTCCGCGCTAACGAGCTATCAGGGAAAAGTTCTTAGGGGGAGAACAGAGATGATCAGCTCAAGATTTATCGCCGCACTGGCATTCACCGCGGCTCTCGGAGCCGGCGCTGCGTCTGCCGCGGATCTCGCGCCATGGCCCTACACCAAGGCGCCGCCACTGGCTTATGCGGTATACAACTGGGCCGGCTTCTATGTCGGGGGTCATCTCGGTGGCGCGTCGACCAACGAAACATGGATCAATACCGCCAATACGACGGCGTTCGGAGATCTCGCTCATGGCCAGGGTTTCAGCCAGCGGGGAAGCGGCGTATTCGGCGGCGGCCAGATGGGCTACAACTGGCAAGCGAGCAATATCGTGTTCGGTCTTGAAGGCACGATCTCGGGCATGGGCAACCGCGGCAGCGTGGCCAACGCCGTTTTCGGCGCCAGGGACGATTTGTTCAGCTGGCATACCAACTGGATGGCGACGATCACGGGCCGGTTCGGCGTCACCGCGAACAACAATCTGTTCTACTTCAAGGCCGGTTATGCCGGCATCAACGACCGCATGGCGGTCTCCGATGTGCTTCCGCCGGCCTTCGGCTCAGGCTCTGACACCCAGTGGCACAACGGCTGGACAGTCGGCGCGGGCTGGGAATACGGAATTACCCAGAACTGGATTGCCGGCCTCGAATACGACTATTCGGCGTTCCAGACCAAGGGCTATCAGCTCGCTGGCGCCGCCGCGCCCGGGGTATACAGCTTCGACGTGAAGCCCCACGACGTTCAGTCCGTTGTTGCGCGGCTCAGCTACAAGTTCAGTGGCCCGCTCGTCGCCAGGTACTGATGGTTTCAAGTCGTGCGAGACAAGAAAGCCCCGGCATCGCCCGGGGCTTTTTCATGGCGGCCTGGCGCAGCCGGTCTATCCCATCATGGAAAATCCGCCATCGACGGGAATGGCGGTGCCGGTGACGAAATCGGACGCGCGCGATGACAGAAACACCGCAATCCCCGCGAAATCACCTGATGCGCCCCATCGTGCCGCCGGGGTGCGCGCTAAAACCTTGTCATGGAGGCCGTCGATCTGCTCGCGGGCGCGCCGCGTCAGATCGGTGTCGATCCAGCCCGGCAGAATTGCGTTGGCCTGGATGTTGTCGGCGGCCCAGGCCACCGCACAGGAGCGGGTAAACTGCACGATACCGCCCTTGCTCGCGGCGTAAGCGGGGGCAAAACTGGCGCCGAAGATCGACATCATCGAGCCGATATTGATGATCTTGCCGCCGCCCATTTGCTTCATCGCCGGGTAGACCGCTTGCGAGCACAGGAAGGCGCTGGTGAGGTTGGTCCGGATCACGCTGTCCCATTCCTCGAGCGCGAGCGCGTGCGGGGGTTTGCGTATATTGATGCCGGCGTTGTTGACGAGAATGTCGATCCGGCCGAGTTCGCGCAGCGTGCGCGCGACCATGTCGGTGACGGCGGCGTTGTCGGTGACATCTGTGGTGACGGAGATCGCCTTGACGCCGTGCTGTTTGAGCTCGGTCACCGCCGCGATCGACTTCGCTTTATGGCGCCCGACGACGGCAATCGCTGCGCCGGCTTCCGCGAGCCCCCGCGCCATGCCGAGGCCGATGCCGCCATTGCCGCCGGTGACGACAGCCACCTTGCCACTGAGATCGAATAGCCCGCTTTTCATGATTGATATCCCCGGATCATTCCTTAGCGTTTGCTCTGCCAGATCAGGACCAGGCCGAACGCAGCCAGCGCCGCGCCGTATCCGGCCCACTGAATCTGTTTGATCATGAAGCTGGATTGCGGCCAGTTGATCGTACCGGTGCCCTGCCCGATCCAGAGCAGGCCGATGGCGAGCGCCAGAAGGCCCAGGATCAGAAGCAATTGGCGCATGGGTTGTCCTTGCTCGCGTTGGAGGCGCGGCCATCGCGCAATGGCGCCAGAGTGGCGCGCGTGCCGCCCGGGAGCAAGGGCAGGACTGACCGTTTCAAGCGGCCCGCGAAACCTGCCTTTGTCGAGGCACAAAAAAGCCCCTGAAAATGCAGGGGCTTTTGAGTTGCTGAAGTTCAGCAGAGATCAGTACTTCGAGACGATTGGGCCACCCCAGTTGAAGCGATAGACCAGCTCGGTAGTGGCGGTCTGCTCGTAAACGTGGCTATGCATGATTGAGTGGATCGTACCCGCCGTACCGCATGATCCGGTTACCAGACAGGGCTGCGACGTGCTGTGATCGCCATAATCATAAACGCGGACCTCGCTCTTCCAGAAAAGGCCAGGGATTTGAGAGATGGAATATTCGGTACCGCCGCCAATAAAATACCCGCTCACGCGCTGGCCGGGCAGCACAGCACCGGTAGGAGTGCCTATTGGACCAGAGTTCGGGTCCCCGTTCCCCCAGTTGACCTGGGTGAAGTCAGCCTGGGACCAACCAGCGTTAACGTAGGTGAGCAAACCGGGAAGAGCGACGTAGCCGACGCGGCCACCAACGGACCAAGACCAATCATTCTTCATCTGGCCAGTGTAGCCAAAGGGGCCAGCACAGCCGCTAGGGCACAAGAAGCTATTCTGTCCCCTGATGTTCGACCACTGAGCGTCAGCAAAGCCGCCGATCACAAATCTCGACATGAACTCATAGTCATATCCTGCGCCCACCTTGCCGAGCCAGCCCCGTCCGCCTGAGTCATGGCCGGGATCAAAAAGACCGAATGGGGCGGTTGAAGCAGTCACCGAGTTAGAATTTTCCATGAGGCCAAAGCCGAAGCCGCCTGAAATCCAGAAGCCGGTCCATGTCGGCACGGGGGCAACAACTGGCGCTATCATGGGGGCCTTGGCGGGAAGGTCAGCCGCAATCGCCGATCCGGTCAATGCCGCGAGCGCGCTCAGAGCTAGGACTAATTTCTTCATGTTCAATTCCCCAGTAACAAACCGTTCGGACCCGATCGCGTGAGCAAGGGCGAGGTAAACCAATTCCCAAACCCGATGGCTGCACTATAGCTGGTCCAGTCCAAAATGCTGTTGCCGGGGGGGCACACCCGCTGGAAAACAGTCCGGGGAACAACAGACAGACAGGGTCGCGAAAAGACCGGAAGCGGCCCTAAATCCACTCCAAAATGGCTGAATTGGCCCGCCGCGACCTTGGCCGGACGGCCGCCCGCCTAAACGTCCAGCAGATCCTCGCTGGCAAACTCTGCCTTGTCGGAAATGAAGGCAAACCGGGCTTCCGCCTTGGTGCCCATCAGGCGCTCCACCGAGTCGGCGGTGCCTTCGCGGTCGTCGGCCAAAAGCACCACGCGCAGCAGGCTGCGCTTGGCCGGGTCCATGGTGGTTTCCTTGAGCTGCGCCGGCATCATCTCGCCGAGGCCCTTGAAGCGGCCGACATCGACCTTGGCGTTGCCGTTGAATTCACTCTTGAGCAACGCGTCCTTGTGGGCGTCGTCGCGGGCATAGACCGTTTTGCTGCCATGGGTGAGGCGGTAGAGCGGCGGCACCGCGAGATAGAGATGGCCTTCATCGATCAGCCCGCGCATCTGCCGGTAGAAGAACGTGATCAGGAGCGAGGCGATATGTGCGCCGTCGACGTCGGCGTCGGTCATGATGATGATGCGGGCGTAACGCAGATCCTCCTCGCGGTACTGGGTCCCGGTGCCGCAGCCGATCGCCTGGATCAGGTCCGCGAGTTGCGCGTTGGCGGTGAGTTTGTCCTTGGTTGCGGAGGCGACGTTGAGGATTTTGCCGCGCAAGGGCAGGATGGCCTGGGTCCTGCGGTCGCGCGCCTGCTTGGCGCTGCCGCCGGCCGAATCGCCCTCGACGATGAACAGCTCGCTTCCTTCGCCGGCCGTGTTGGTGCAATCGGAGAGCTTGCCGGGCAGGCGCAGTTTCTTCACCGCAGTCTTGCGGGAGATTTCCTTTTCCGCGCGGCGGCGCAGCCGCTCGTCGGCGCGCTCGACCACGAAATCCAGGAGCTTGTTGGCCTGCAGCGGATTGCCGGACAACCAGTGGTCGAACGGGTCCTTGATGGCCTGTTCGACGATACGCTGCGCTTCTGCGGTGGCGAGGCGGTCCTTGGTCTGGCCCTGGAATTCCGGCTCGCGCACGAACACGGACAGCATCACGGCAGCGCCAACCATGACGTCTTCGGAGGTGACCGTGGCGGCGCGCTTGCCCTGGCCGACACGCTCGGCGTGATCCTTCAGGCCCCGCAGCAGCGCGCTGCGCATACCGGATTCATGGGTGCCGCCGTCCTGTGTCGGCACGGTGTTGCAATAGGAGGATAGAAAACCGTCCGCGTCGGCGGTCCATGCCACCGCCCATTCGCAGGCGCCGTGGGCGCCGACGCGTCCGGATTTGCCCGAGAAGATATCGGGGTGCACCAGGGTATCGGCGTGGATCGCGGCGGCGAGATAATCCTTCAGCCCGCCCGGGAAGTGAAAGCTGTCCTCGGCCGGCACATCGTCGACGCCCTTCAACAGCGCGGGGTCGCAGCGCCAGCGAATCTCGACGCCGCCGAACAAATAGGCTTTCGAGCGCGCCATCTTGAACAGGCGCTGCGGCTTGAAGGTGGCTTTGGCGCCGAAAATCTCGGAGTCCGGCTTGAAGCGAATTTTGGTGCCGCGGCGGTTGTTGATCTTGCCGAGGTCTTCCAGTTTGCCCTTGGGATGACCGCGCTCGAACGCCATCCGGTAGAGCTTCTGGCCGCGCGCGACTTCGACCTCGAGCCGCGAGGACAGCGCGTTCACCACGGACACGCCGACGCCGTGCAGGCCGCCCGAGGTCTCGTAGACCTTGGAGTCGAATTTGCCGCCGGAATGCAGCGTGCACATGATGACTTCGAGCGCGGATTTTTTCGGGAATTTCGGATGCGGATCGACCGGAATACCACGGCCATTGTCGGTGACGGTCAGGAATCCGTCGGCGCTCAATTCCACCTCGATAAAGGTGGCGTGGCCCGCCAGCGCTTCATCCATCGAATTGTCGATGACCTCCGCGAACAAATGATGCAGCGCCTTCTCGTCGGTGCCGCCGATATACATGCCGGGCCGGCGCCGAACCGGCTCGAGGCCTTCCAGTACCTCGATATCCCGGGCGGTATAGCCGGCTTCGGCGCTGGAGTTGCGTGAGGCGACCTTCAACGGCGCGCGGCCCTTTGGCTCCGCGGCAGCGAACAGGTCGGCCGGGGCTTTACTCTTGGCAAGCGATTTCAATGGCTTAGGCATGGATTCTCATGTGTTGCGCGCGGGACGCGGCGGCGAATCGGTTTCCCTGACTATGCCACGGATAGGCTTAAAAAGTGACCGCAGGAAGCGGCGGTCTGCGGCGGCGGCTTTGCGTTAGCGATGCCACGCGTTTGTGAGCATCCACTTGCTTTCACTCAAAGGTTGAGTGAAACTTCGGCTGGGCGGGGGGCAAAATCCAATGATGAGGCTGGTGTTGGCGGCGGCAATCGTGCTGCCGTGCGTTGGCTGCGCGTCGGTGACGCGGGGGACGACCGAGAACATTTCCATCGCGACGACGCCGGCGGGTGCGACCGCCGAGTTATCCGGGCTCGATATTCCCACCGCCTGTGTGACCCCCTGCGTGGTCGTGGCGAAGCGCAACGCCGATATTACGGTAACGATCAACAAAGAGGGCTATGAGCCGCAGGTTGTTCCGCTGACCAAAGAAATTCCCGGCACCGGGGCGGCGGGATTCGCGGGCAATCTTCTACTCGGTGGCCTCGTCGGCATGGGCGTGGATGCCGCCACCGGCGCCGCGCAGGACCACAAGCCCAATCCTGTGATCGTGACGCTGCAACCGCTTGCGCCGCACCCGCCGCACCCGGCCAAGCCGCGGCCGTTTAAACCGCCGCCGCCTCAGAGCTGAAGTTGGCTGAACGGTCAGGCCCGCGCGGTCCGGAACACGATCACCGCGAACAACGCCATCGCCGCGGTCACAATCAGCGACCCCGCGATCGGCGCAGCGATAAATGACTCGCCCTTCAAGATCACCAGCGCGACGCCGGCCGGAAACAGGATCGCGCCTGTCATATGCAGCCAGCCCTGGGTTTTGGCGAGGACGGTGGTGCCGGCGCCGGGAATCAGCCGGTAGTACAGTCCGAAAAGGAACAGCAGCACGCCGCCAATCAGGTTCAGATGCGCATGGGCCGGCGCCAGCGCAAAGTCCTGCCGGATCCCCATTTCGATGCCCGCCAGCATGCCGACCAGCAAGACCACAACACCCACGCACATCATCAACGATCCGATCATCAGTCTTCCCTTGTTCATCGGTTGGGAATCGAAAGCCGGTTGGCAGAGCGTGAACTCACGCACCGTCCCCGCCTTTGTGACTTGATGTCACGGAAGGGGCTGGCTTACCTGTCTTAGGCATCGAACCGGTAGAAAGGTTCAAGGGCTCCGAGGGGCAATGGCCGGGGAAGGGCTTTTTTGAATGGAAGATCTTGTGCGCGCGCTGGCCGACTTCGTGCGCGACCATCAGGCCTGGGCTGCTCCGATCGTGCTGGTGCTGGCGTTCGGCGAATCGCTCGCCTTCATTTCGCTGCTGATCCCGGCCTGGGGGGCGTTGGTGGCGATCGGTACGCTGATCGGTGCCAGCGGCATCAGCTTCTGGCCGGTCTGGATCGCTGGCGGCATCGGGGCCGCGCTCGGCGATTGGGTCTCCTATTGGTTCGGCTTCAAATACAAGGAGCACGTCGCGCAGATGTGGCCGCTGTCGCGTTACCCGGAAATCCTGCCGCGCGGCGAGGCGTTCGTGAAGACCTGGGGCGTGCCCAGCATTTTCATCGGCCGATTTTTCGGACCGCTGCGTGCCTCGGTACCGCTCGCCGCCGGGATATTCGAGATGCCGTACTGGCGCTTTCAAATCGCCAATTTCGTATCGGCGCTGGTCTGGGCCGCGGCGCTGCTGCTGTTCGGCGACGTGATCGCGCAGATCGCCGAATGGCTGTGGCGCGCCGTCTGAAGCTAGCCGGAATAAGCCACAGGCGTGGCCGTTAAGCCATCGAACACCAACCCCCTGCGGCAACATCCTTGTTGTCGCGCCGGGGCCAAAACGTTGATAAAAATAGCCGCGGCCAAACCAAGAAATCATCGGTTCACCGGGAGAACATCGGCATGGAACTGACACGACGTCACGCACTCGCCGGAGCCGCTGCAATCGCGGCTGCACCGCTATTGCCGTCCATGCCCGCGAGGGCGGCCGCGCCGATGGCGGACAAGCAGGCGCCAGGCTTCTATCGTTACAAGGTCGGCGATATCCTGGTCACCGTGGTCTCCGACGGCAGGAATACCTTTGCTCTGGAGGATTCCTTCATCACCAACGCCAGGAAGCCGGAGATCAACGCCGCGCTCGAGAAGGCGTTTCTGCCGCGCGACATCTTCACGATCTATTACGCACCGCTGGTGATCAATACCGGCGGCAAGCTGGTCGTCGTCGATACCGGCAATGGTCCGGCGGCGAAGGTCAACACCAAGGGCACCGCCGGACAGTTCGCCGACAACATGGCCGCCGCCGGCCTCGACCCCAGGGCGGTCGACATAGTGGTGATCTCGCACTTCCATACCGACCACGTGAACGGCCTTTTGGCGGCCGACGGCACGCCGGCGTTTCCCAACGCCGAAGTGCTGGTGCCGGCGACCGAGTGGAAATTCTGGATGGATGACGGCGAGATGAGCCGGGCGCCCGCGGGGCGCATGCAGGGCCTGTTCAAGAACAATCGCAATATCTTCGATGCCGGCCTCAAGAAGAAGGTCACGCCCTACGAGTGGGGCAAGGAGGTCGCACCGGGGCTGCTTGCCGTTGATACCATCGGCCATACGCCCGGCCACACTTCCTACGTGTTGTCGTCCGGCTCGGGCAAGGTGTTCATCCAGTCGGACGTCACCAACAATCCTGTTCCGTTCGCGACCAATCCGGGCTGGCATGGCAGGTTCGACCAGGACGCGGACATGGCCGAAAAGACCCGCCGGCGCGTGTACGACATGCTGGCTGCCGAGAAGCTGCAGGTGCAGGGCTTCCACTACCCGTTCCCCGGGCTCGGCAATGTCGAGAAGGATGGCAGCGGCTATCGGGTCATTCCGGCGCCATGGAATCCGATGATTTGATATCCATTCTTCATTCCGGGGCTGGTCCTTCGGACCGGCCCGCAATGACATTGGTCGAGTTCAACTCAAGACGGCTTCAAACACCTTGACGAAAATGGGGCGCGGCCTTATAGCCCCGCCCATGACTGACACTGCGACCATTTTCATCGCTCGCCGCCGCCGCATTCTCGCGGTACGGGCGGACGTCTGCGTTTAAGACATCAGCCTTTGCCGCCGGAATCCTCCGCGGCTTCTCCCTTACAAAAACGCGGTTTGATCCGGCGGCTCCTACGTCAAGCAGGAGTTTGAAATGTATACGCCTCCGATGTTCAAGCCCGATCGCGCCGCGAGCCTCGCTTTCGCGCAAGCGCGCGGATTCGGCACGGTCTGCGGCTGGGACGGCAACAAGCCGATCGCATCGTCGCTGCCGTTTTACCTCACCTCGGCCGATGACGGCACGCCGCAGGCCGCATTTCACGTCGCGCGCCACAATCCGCTCGCGAAACTTGCCGACGGGCAATCGCGCTGGCTGATGGCCGTGACCGGCGCCGACGCCTATGTGTCGCCAGACTGGTACGCCTCGCCGGATCAGGTGCCGACCTGGCTGTACCAGGCCGTGCACCTCACGGGCACGGTTCGGATGTTGTCCGATTCCGAACTCGGACCGCATCTCGACGCGCTCAGCGCAAAGTTTGAAGGCTGGCTCGCGCCGAAACCGGCGTGGACGACGTCGAAGATGGCGGCTGGACGGCTTGATACGCTGAAAAAAGCGATCGTGGGTCTGGTGATGTCGGTGGACGAGGTCGAGGGCAGTTTCAAACTCAATCAGCACAAATCCGACGTCGATCACGTGGCGGTCGCAACGAAACTCGCGCGGCAGCAGGAAGCCGCGGCCCAGGCTCTGGCAGGCGAAATGCATGCGCTGCGCCCGCAACTGTTCGCAGCCGGGACGACACAATTGGATGCTAGGACTTTGCCAGAAGGAACGGTGCGATGAGCGGCAAGAAGAGGATCGGCATTCTCGGCGCGTCCGGCTACACCGGAGCCGACGCCGTGCGCCTGTTGGCGCGGCATCCGCATGCCGAGATCACGGCGCTCACTGCGAACACCCATGCCGGCAAGGCAATGGACGAAGTGTTTCCGCACTTCTTCATGCTGGACCTGCCGAAGCTTGTGGAATGGGAAAAGGTCGACTGGACAACGCTCGACGCGGTGTTCTGCGGATTGCCGCATGGCACGACGCAGGAGATCATCGCAGCCGTACTGGTCGCCAACCCGAAGATAAAAATCCTCGACATGTCCGCGGATTTCCGGCTCCGCGACAAGAACGTCTATGCGCAATGGTACGGCCACGAGCATCGCGCGTTGAAGCTTCAGGGCGAGGCCGTCTACGGCCTGACTGAATTCTATCGCGAGCAAATCACGGCGGCGCGGCTGGTGGCTTGCCCCGGCTGCTATCCGACCGCGGCGCTTCTCGCACTGGTCCCGCTTGCGAAGGCAAAACTGATCGACGTCGACGACATCGTCATCGACGCGAAATCCGGCGTCACCGGCGCCGGCCGGGGCCTCAAGCAGAACACCCTGTTCTCGGAAGCCGGCGAGGGATTGTCGCCCTATTCGGTGGGCACGCACCGGCACGCGCCGGAGATCGAGCAGGAAATCGGCGTTGCCGCCGGTGCAACGGTGACCGTTAACTTCACTCCGCATCTCATTCCGATGGCGCGGGGCGAACTCTGCACCTCCTATGTCAAGCTCAATGGCGCCACGCCCGATGATTTGCGGGCCGCGCTGGACAAGGCCTACCGCGACGAACCCTTCGTGCATGTCGCAAAGAAGGGCGTGCTGCCGCAGACCCAGAACGTGCGCGGTTCGAACTATGTGCAGATCGGCGTCGTCGCCGACCGCATCAAGGGTCGCGCCATCGTGATCTCCGTGCTCGACAATCTGGTAAAGGGCTCGGCCGGGCAGGCGATCCAGAACATGAACCTGATGCTCGGACTTCCCGAGACCACCGGGCTTGAGCAGATCGCGCTGTTTCCGTGAGGCCGGAGTAGCGGTTGTGGACGAAGAAACCCTTCGCTTCTACCAAAGCAATGCGCAGGCCTATGCGTGCCTGCTCCACGTACTGACCCCGGAGCCGTCATTGGTCTGGCACGCGCTCAGACCCGCCGCTATTTCTATGCTAGCTACAGGGGGAGCCCTCGACGATCGCGATGCGCTCGATCACTACTTCATTCAGGGCGGGTTTTGCAGAGCAACGCCCTTGTGCAACCCAACTCAGCTCACACTCATATCTAAGGGGAGCTCAAGCTGCTCAGCACCGTGAGAAATTCGAAATTCAATGCGGTCATTTTTGAGTGTTATATACAGCCGGATGCCAAAATCTTCGAATACAATTGAGCGCGGCTGATCAATCTCCATAAATCCAAAGAAGGTGAATGGCAATTCGAACGTATCACCCGCTGTTCTTCGCGCTAACACTTGAGTCAACGGCCTGCTATCTTCGGTCAAAGCGTCGCGGCGGCTACCTAGTATGCCTGTTTGTAGTAGAATTAGGCCTTCCTCGAAGCCGCCTGCCTTGACCCTCTTTTCATCAGCAGTCTGTATGACCTGATCGAGGGAAAATCCCTCCATTTGCGCGAGCGCCCTTACTATCTCCAACACGTCAGCCAGCTCGGTCTTACGTTCGGTCTGCGTCTCCGCACCGCGCACCTCAAGGGCTTCTTCAAGCAGCTTGCTGATCAAAAAATTAAGTTTCAAATTGTTTGCAAGCTTGCGCGTCGCTCCCGCTTCTTGCCGCGCCGCAATCCGCGCGGGAATCTTGTCGCGCACAATCTTTCCGAAGCTCGCACTACGCCTTACCCGCGTATGTTCTTTTTCGCCACGTGGTACCACCGTGCAACCGAGTCTGCGAAGTGCGAAATACGCGTGTGCTAACGTCGAACCGTCGATAATGACAGGAACACCAGCCTCCCTTGCGACTTCCCCAACAATCTCAATAAAATCCATGTCTCTAAAGAGCGACAAATCTTTCGGCATCAATTCGATTGCGAACCGAGATTTCGGGAAAGTCGATTGTCGAAATACTTCAAGATCGGCCCGGCTTTCGAATTCGAAACAGCCGATAATTTGTTCGATCTAGGTTCTTTTCGGCTGTGTGTGCTTCCATCCAATACCATGGAATATTGAAGCTGTTCTCTTTCGAGTCGACGCAGCCGACGAACCACATTACGTGGCACGAGCGCCCAAGGCGTTCTGCGATTGAAAGAGTCTTGCTCGCAATCTCGATTGCTTCACGCCTTCCAATGCTAAGGCTTCTTCCGAATTCATTCTTGATTCTAACGTATTCCCAACCCCCGTTTGAATTGGCGATGAGCATATGGGATTTGTATTCGGTGAATTCGGTTGCAATGCTAGTTGGTACATGCACTTCCCAAATGTCGTAGGGGCAATACTGAAGCGCATCGTGCAACCCCCAAAGCCCATGGATCTCGACTAGGGGATTGCCTGGTTCCGCTCTCGCCCAAGCGGAGGCTCGCACCGCAATGAATCGGTGAACAACGAAGGCGTATTGCTGTAGATCAGCCTTTTTCTCTAATAGGTCGTTGCGCCACTGAAGACATTGGCGCGCAGCTTGATCGGGGCGCAAACCTTCGGTTCGGGGAAGGTTCGCTTTCTTG
Source organism: uncultured Alphaproteobacteria bacterium (assembly GCA_963778925.1). Taxonomy (GTDB): domain Bacteria; phylum Pseudomonadota; class Alphaproteobacteria; order Rhizobiales; family Xanthobacteraceae; genus Bradyrhizobium. The sequence continues at coordinate 124,718 of CAVZWE010000025.1, forward strand.
TCTTCCCCGGCTCTTACACTGGTGCGAATGATAATATTGTCTGGCCCTATAATTCGTTGGAAATCGTTCTCAAGTTCCGCAATTGCCCCTTCGTCATTTCCGTTAGGGAGCGACGTAAGTATCCCATGAATCGATCGCTTCGGAATCTGCTGACCTTATGTATAAGCCATTGTTGGATTTCCCCGTCTCCACGCTCCATTCTGCAAAATTTAAAATCGGCGAGCGAGGCACAATCAACAACCAGTTCGGGACGATTGACCCCAGAGTTGGGATCACAACACATCCATCGACCTCAGAGAGAATCTCATCGTAGATCGGCCGTGGGCACTCTGACGTTGATCTGAGAAACGCAAATCTTTCGGCTGTTTTGGTGTTGCTCATTTCGCTCATCTTTTGACCCCACATCTTTCTTTCTTTTTGTTATTGAACGCACCGGCACCCAGCGCGCCCTCAAATGGGCGGCCCGAGCGACTCTTCAAGGGAATGATACCGAGAAAATCACATTCTATCATTAAGGAATCGGAACACCCACGTTGCCTGCGTCATCTTGGAAGTCCGTTGGCGTGGCCGACGGGATGGGATATTCTCTCGTGAATGTGCCAAGTATCTTCTTACATAAGCTCTTGATTTTACGAAAAAAAGACCTCCGGCTTACGATCCATCGTCAATTAGGCATCCAGATCGACAGGGCCCCGGCAAAGGCCGGGGCTACAGTTCAACGGCCAGACGGAGGTTTGGCGGCTCAAACGATCTTGAAAATCGCCAGAGCGAGTGTGGCCTGCGCCAGGAAACCGACGGTGAAGGCCAGCGTGCGGAACACCGGCAGTCCCATCGTATAGACGATCAGGTGCGCGAGCCGCGCCCAGAAGTAGACGGCGCAAGCAAGCACGGTCCATTTTGTGGAATAATCGATCGCGTTGAGGATCAGCACCAATGGCGCGAAGATAATGAGGTTTTCGACCGCATTGTCGTGCGCGAACATCAGCCGGGTGGCCCATTCCGCATGCGGCTTGTCGTTGCGGGACGGATTGGCCATCGCGCCGGTGAGGCCGCGAACCTGGCTGCGATTGAGCACGTAGGGGATCCACAGCAATCCCGTCAAAATGACCGTCAGCGACAGCCAGAACAATTCGCGTGTCATTGGCGCTATCCCCTCAATTCGGTTTCAAATCCCGCCCCGGCGGGCCGGCCGGTTATAGCCCAGAGTCTGGTTCAACTGGGTTGAATCAAACTCTGGCGGCATCATTTTATTTGAGCATGATCTCCGGGCAAGCGCTTCGCGCTTGTCGCGAGGGAAAACCGGTTCCTACTTTTCCGGAACATGCTCCGGGCGCGCAGCGTCGTGCTACGCGCGGACCCGGACATAGCTGCCGGGCGCGTCTTCGATCGGGGGCATTGTGTCGGTTCCGACCGCGCGCGCCGGCACCGTCTCGCCGTCGATGCCTTCAAGCCATCGGCGCCAGTCGGGCCACCACGATCCCTTGTGCTCCTCGGCGCCCTTGAGCCAGTCCTTGAGCGTGATGTCCCGCATATTGTCGTTGGTCCAGAACTGGTATTTGCCCGATGACGGCGGGTTGACCACGCCGGCGATATGCCCGGATCCGGACAGGACATATTTCACCGGACCGCCGAAAAACTGCGAGCCGTAGAGCACCGAATCCGCTGGCGCGATATGGTCCTCGCGCGTCGCCAGATTGTAGACCGGCACCTTCACCTTCGACAGATCGAGCAGCGTATTGTCCAGCACCATGGTCCCGGCGGACAGCCGGTTTTCCAGGTAACAGTTGCGCAGGTAATAGGAATGGTTCGCCGCCGGCATCCGCGTCGCATCCGAGTTCCAGTGCAGCAGGTCGAACGAGGACGGCGGCTGTCCCTTCAGGTAATTGCTGACGACATAGGACCAGATCAGATCGTTCGAGCGCAGCATGTTGAAGGCCATTGCCATCTTGCTGCCCTCGAGCACGCCGGACGCCTGCATATCGCGCTCGAGCGCCGAGATCTGGTCCTCGTCGACGAACACCAGGAGATCGCCGGCGTGGGTGAAATCGACCTGGGCTGCCAGGAAGGTCGCCGAGGTCACGCGCACGCGGCGCTTTTCCGCAAGCCAGGCCAGTGTCGAGGCGAGCAGGGTGCCGCCGACGCAGTAGCCCATGGTATGGACTTTCAACTCGCCGGTGGCCTTCTCGATGGTGTCCATCGCCGCCAGCGGGCCCTCCTTCATATAGTCGTCGAAGGTCTTGGTTCCCAGGCTCTTGTCCGGGTTGACCCAGGAAATCACGAACACCGTGATGCCCTGATCGACACACCACTTGATGAAGGATTTTTCCGGCTTGAGGTCGAGGATGTAGAACTTGTTGATCCAGGGCGGCACGATCAGAAGCGGCGTGCGCAGCACGGTTTCCGTCGCAGGCTCATACTGGATCAGCTGCATCAGCTCGTTCTGGAAGATCACCTTGCCCGGGGTCGTCGCCATGTTGACGCCGACCACGAGATTGGACGGGTCGGACTGACGAATGCGCAGCGTGCCGTGCCCGGCCTCGATATCTTCCGCCAGCATCTTCATGCCGCGAACCAGATTGTCGCCGCTGGACGTCAGCGTTTCGCGCAACACTTCCGGATTGGTGAGAACGAAATTCGACGGCGCCAGCGCGTTGCTGATCTGCTGCACGTAGAATTCGGCTTTCTTGCGGGTGTGTGGATCGACTCCCTCGGCGCTGTGCACCAAATCGTGCGCCCATTGCGTCGTGAGCAGATAAAGCTGCATGACGAAATCGAAGTACTGGTTCGATTTCCACTCGGGGTCGGCAAAACGTTTGTCGCGTGGCGATGGCTCGATCGCCGGCGGCGCCTGTTCGCCGGCAAGGCGGCGCACCGACGAGCCCCACAGATCGAGATAGTCCTTGGCGATCTTCTTCTGCAGCTCCGACGAGCGGTCCTGGTCGGACAGCCAGTATTCCGCGACCGCGGTGAAAGTCTTGACCACCTCGGTAAGCTCGCTCGGCGGCTTGTCGGCGACTTCGCCGCTCTCGCGCGGCTTGAGATAGGCCGCGAGCGCCTTGCCGCTGCTCTCCATGGCCCGCGCAAGATTCATCGCGAAGGCTTCGGGGTCGAACTTCTTTGCGGCCTGGGTCTCGATCGTGACGTCGCTCATGGTCCGGACACTATAGCTTCATTTCAACTTCGTCACCGCGTTGATCGACGATGACGGAGTTCGGGGTTAATCTCGGCACTCGCTGTGCTGCACTGCGACAAAGTATCTCGGTTCCGTCATATTGAAGCCCCAAGGGTCCGATTTGTTGTTTCAGCTTTAATCGTTTCGGGCGACAATGGTTTGAGCGCAGCTGCGAGATCCGAAGAACGGATCATTGTGTCGCTGCAAGGCTCATACCAGCGAACTCGGGGACTTCCAGACGGATGTCGGTGGATCGAAACAAAAGGGCATTTGCCTTGGGAGCGGTGCTGGCAGCGGCACTTGCGCTCGGCGGCTGCTCTACTTCGATCGCGGATTTGCCGCTGGTCGGCACACCCGCCGACGCGCCCGCGCGTCCGAAGGAAGCCGGCGCCTACCTTCCGGTCCATGACTTGCCTCCGGACCGCGACGAGGCCGCGATACCGCCCGCGCAGCGGGCCAAGATCGAGGCCGAACTCGCTGCCGCGCGCGACCGCCAGGCCTCGGTCGCAGCCGCGCAAAACTCGGCCGCTAAGTAACGCTAACGACTGGCGCCGCCGGGCGTCCGTGGTAAAAGAACCCAATTCAACCGCAAATCAGGGCGAAGGCACAAAAATCCGCACCTGAATTCGCTCTAAATCCTTGATTTGGAGCGATTTCTGGACAAAGCCGAATTCGGTTTCGTGTTGGTCGTGCCGGCGATTCTGCCCTTATTGGTTGTCGGAGCAAGGTCCCATGGAAGAATTTTACCGCGTCCGCCGCCTGCCGCCCTACGTGTTCGAGCAGGTCAACCGGGCCAAGGCGGCGGCACGGAATGCCGGGGCCGATATCATCGATCTCGGTATGGGCAATCCGGATCTGCCGACGCCGCCCCATGTCATCGAAAAACTCAAGGAAACCCTGGGCAAGCCGCGGACCGACCGCTACTCCGCGTCGCGTGGCATCACCGGCCTGCGCAAGGCGCAGGCGGCCTATTACGCGAGGCGTTTCGGCGTCAAGCTCAATCCCGAGACCCAGATCGTCGCCACGCTGGGGTCAAAGGAAGGCTTTGCCAATGTGGCGCAGGCGATCACCGCGCCCGGCGACGTCGTGCTGTGTCCTAACCCAAGTTATCCCATTCACGCCTTCGGATTTCTGATGGCCGGCGGGGTGATCCGCTCGGTACCCTCGGAGCCGACGCCGCAATTCTTCGAGGCCGTGGAACGCGCGATCATCCATTCGATCCCGAAGCCGCTGGCGATCGTCGTCTGTTATCCCTCCAATCCGACCGCCTATGTCGCGAGCCTCGATTTCTACAAGGATCTGGTGGCGTTCGCGAAGAAGCACGAGATCTTCATCCTGTCGGACCTCGCATACGCGGAGGTTTATTTCGACGACAGCAATCCGCCGCCCTCGGTGCTGCAGGTTCCCGGCGCGATCGATGTGACCGTCGAATTCACCTCGATGTCGAAGACGTTTTCGATGGCCGGCTGGCGCATGGGATTTGCCGTCGGCAACGACCGCATCATCGCAGCGCTGGCGCGGGTGAAATCCTACCTCGATTATGGTGCGTTCACGCCGATCCAGGTCGCCGCGACCGCGGCGCTGAACGGTCCCGACGACTGCATTCGCGAGATGCGCGACACCTATCGCAAACGCCGGGACGCGCTGGTGGAATCCTTCGGCCGGGCAGGGTGGGAGATTCCGCCACCCGAAGCTTCGATGTTTGCCTGGGCGCCGCTGCCAGCAGCGTTCCACGGCGTCGGCAGTATGCAGTTTGCCACCCTGATGGTGGAGAAATCCGGCGTGGTGGTGTCGCCGGGGGTCGCGTTCGGCGAGCACGGCGAGGGCTATGTTCGCATCGCGATGGTGGAAAACGAGCAGCGTATCCGCCAGGCCGCGCGCGGCGTGCGCCGCTTCCTTGAAAGCGGCATTGAAACGTTGCACAACGTGGTTCCTCTCGCCAACCGGCGTTAGGCATGATCCCGAAAAGCATGTCCTCGGACTTGACCCGAGGATGCAGACGGTTTTCGGATCAGATCATGCCTATCCATCGTCTTTCCGGCAGGTTTTTCGCGTCATGGTCGCACCCCTGAAAGTGGGTATTGCGGGGCTCGGCACTGTTGGTGCCGAAGTGGTCCGCCTGATCGAGCGGCAGGGCCGCGCCCTTTCGGAGCGCTGCGGCCGCGGCGTGCGCATCGTCGCCGTCACCGCGCGTTCGAAGGTCAAAAAGCGCGGGCTCGATCTGCGCGGCATTTCCTGGGCGAAGAATCCGTACGAGCTGGCCAGCGATCCCGGCATCGATTGCTTCGTCGAATTGATGGGCGGTTCCGGTGACCCGGCACTGTCGGCGATCGAGACGGCGCTGAAATCGGGCAAGTCGGTGGTCACCGCCAACAAGGCGCTGATCGCCAGGCACGGCCTGCGGCTGGCGAGGGCGGCCGAGAAGCATGGCGGCGCGCTGAATTTCGAGGCGGCGGTTGGCGCGGCCATTCCCGTCGTCAAAACCCTGCGCGAGGGTCTTGCGGGTACCGGCATCAACCGCGTCTACGGCATTCTCAACGGCACCTGCAATTACATCCTGACCCGGATGGAACAGGAAGGCCTGTCGTTCGCCGAATGCCTGAAGGATGCGCAGCGGCTGGGTTATGCCGAGGCCAACCCGTCATTCGACGTCGACGGCCACGACACCGCGCAGAAGCTTTCGATTCTGGCCAGCCTTGCCTTCGGTACCAAGGTCGCGCAGAGCGCGGTCTATATCGAAGGCATTTCCTCGATCGCGCCGGAAGATCTGCGCGCGGCGGAGGAGCTTGGCTATCGCGTGAAACTGCTCGGGGTTGCGGTGCGGACCGCGAAGGGCATTGAGCAGCGCGTGCATCCGACCATGGTGCCGAGATCATCCTCGATCGCGCAGGTGATGGGCGTCACCAATGCGGTGACCATCGACGGCGCAGGCATCCCGCCGATCACGCTGGTCGGTCCGGGCGCCGGCGGCGCGGCAACCGCTTCGGCCGTGGTTGCCGACATCGCCGATGTCGCCCGCGGCATCCGCGCCAAACCGTTCGGACGCCCGGTTGCGCGGTTGCGCGAGACCAAAAAGGCGCCGATGGAGCGTCACGAGGGCGGCTACTACATCCGCCTGATGGCGCGCGACCTCGCCGGTACCGCCGCGACGATTGCCACCAGGCTCGCGGAACAGAAGATTTCCATTGAATCGATCGTGCAGCGCCATCGCGACGGCGCTGATGCGAGCGGTGCCGGCAAAAAAGCTTCGCCGGTGCCGGTCATTCTGATTACCTACGCAACCAGCGAGGATGCGGTATACCGCGCGCTGCAGGCGGTGCAGCGCGACGAGGTGATCCGTGGCCGGCCGCAGGTGATACGGATCGAAAAAAACTAGTGCCCTGGTCCGGACGGACGGCGCGCGAAACGACTGGTTGCGGGTCGCAAGGGCCGCAGTGAAGTTTTTTAAGGAGTGTGCCGATGTCGACCCATATTTCCGTTCCGCCGCAGCTGTTGCTGGAGCGCATCCTGACGCTCGAAATCGTACGGGTGACGGAGCGCGCGGCAGTGTCGGCGGCAAGGCTGCGCGGCCACGGCAACGAAAAGGCGGCGGATCAGGCCGCGGTCGACGCGATGCGCCGCGAGCTCAACAAGTTGCCGATCGAAGGCACCGTGGTGATCGGCGAGGGCGAGCGCGACGAGGCGCCGATGCTGTATATCGGCGAGAAGGTCGGGTTGAACGCCGGCCCGCAGGTCGATATCGCCGTCGATCCGCTCGAGGGCACCACGCTGTGCGCCAAGGATATGCCCGGCGCGATCGCGACCATGGCGATGGCCGACGGCGGCACGCTGCTGCATGCGCCCGACGTCTACATGCAGAAGATCGCGGTCGGACCCGGCTACAAGAAGGGCGTGGTCGAACTCGACGCATCGCCCGCCGACAATGTCCGCCGGCTGGCCAAGGCGAAGGGCGTCGACGCTTCCGCGATCACGGTCCTGGTGCTCGATCGGCCGCGTCACTCCGATATCATTTCCGGAGTGCGCGGCACCGGCGCTGCGGTCCGCCTCATCACCGACGGTGACGTGGCGGGCGTGATCCATTGCGCCGATCCTGACAATACCGGGATCGATATGTATATCGGCACCGGCGGCGCGCCCGAGGGCGTGCTGGCGGCGGCGGCGTTGCGCTGCATCGGCGGCCAGATGCAATGCCGTCTGATCCTCGATACCGAAGAAAAGCGCGAGCGTGCCCGCAAGATGGGCGTCGCCGATCCGCGCATGATCTATGGCATCGAAGACATGGTAAAAGGCGACTGCCTGTTCGCCGCGACCGGCGTCACCGATGGTTCGCTGCTTTCGGGCGTCAAGTTCCGCAAGGATGTGATCCAGACCGAGACTGTCGTGATGCGCTCGGTCACCGGCACGGTGCGTTACATCAAGGCCGAACACCGGCAGCTCGAGAAATTTCACCTCGATTGAGCGGCATGTCGTCATTCCGGGGCGCGCGAAGCGCGAACCTGGAATCTCGGGGTTCTGGGTTCGATGCTGCGCATCGCCCCGGAATGACGGCCTGGAAACAGGAGAGCAGGTATGTCCGATATTTCGGCGGTGAAGGCGCTGGTGTTCGACGTGTTTGGCACCGTGGTCGACTGGCGCACCAGCCTGATCGCGGATTTCACGAAATGGAGCGAGAAGCGTGGCGTCAAGGCGGACTGGACCGCGCTCGTCGATGGCTGGCGCGCCGTCTATGCCGCCTCGATGGACGAGGTGAGAAAGTATCCCGAGCGCGGCTACGTGATCCTGGACAGGCTTCACCGGCAGTCGCTGCAGAAGCTGGTGGCGCAGCTTGGAATCGCGGGATTGACCGACGCCGACCTGCATTACCTCACCATGGGGTGGCACCGGCTTCATCCCTGGCCGGACAGCGTGCCCGGGCTGACGCGGCTGAAGACGAAATACATCATCAGCCCGCTCTCGAACGGCAATGTCGCGCTGCTGACCAATATGGCGAAATTCGCAGGTCTGCCGTGGGACCTGATCCTGTCGGCGGAGCTGTTCGAACATTACAAGCCCGATCCCGAAACCTATCTCGGCGCCGCGCGCCTGCTGTGCCTGCCGCCGGAAGAGGTGATGATGGTGGCGGCCCACAACCACGATTTGAAGGCCGCCCAGAAACTCGGCTTGAAGACCGCGTTCGTCGCGCGCCCGACCGAATACGGCCCTTTGCAGAAGTATGATTTCGAGGCCAAGGGCGATTGGGATGTCGTCGCCAAGGATTTTAACGGGATAGCCGAGCGGATGGGCTGTTAGGCTGAAGCAACATTCGCTACCGTCATCCTGAGGGGCGCGCTCTCCCGGCAGCGCACTTGCGCTGTCCGGCGCGCGCGTCTCGAAGGATGGGCCGCACGCACCGGTGTCAGTCATCCTTCGAGGCTCGCCAAGAGGCTCGCACCTCCGGCGATAACGGCGAAGCCGTTACGCGGGGATGACGGCCGCGGGCCGCGGCGAAGACTTGTGTGACGTTGTCCGATTGCCTTTAGTAACTATCTACTGAAAGCATCATGAGCTTTCCCGCATCCGCATTGCCTGTCGAAGCGCCGCCGGCGTTTCTCGGCGTGTCGCATTCCGCGACCGGAAAGCTTTGGCTCGACCGGCTCGATGCGCGCGGTGCGGCGCGGGCGCTTGCAATCGTACAGCGCTATCAGCTGCCGGAGATGCTGGCGCGGGTGCTGGCGGGCCGCGATGTCGAGATCGATGCGGTTGAGGATTTTCTCGATCCGACCATCCGCAAATTGATGCCCGATCCCTACACCGTGACCCAGATGGAAGCCGCCGCGAAACGCATCGCGGACGCGGTGACGCGAAACGAAAAGGTCGCGATCTTCGGCGATTACGACGTCGACGGCGCCACTTCGGCGGCGCTTCTGGCCTGGCACCTGCGCCATTGCGGGCTCGATCCGCTGATTCATATTCCCGACCGGATCTTTGAGGGTTACGGCCCCAATGTCGAGGCCGTGCGCATGCTCGCGGACAAGGGCGCGAAGCTCCTGGTGACGGTCGATTGCGGCACCACCAGCCTCGAGCCGCTGGCGGAAGCGCGACGGCAGGGGATGTCGGTCGTCGTCATCGATCATCATCAATGCGGCGACGAATTGCCTGACGTTGACGCCCTGGTCAATCCGAACCGGCTCGATGACCTCTCCGGCCTTGGCCATCTTGCCGCGGTCGGCCTGGTGCTGGTCACGCTGGTTGCGGTCAACAGGGAATTGCGCGCACGGGGATTCTGGACCGCCGAAATGCCGGAGCCGGATTTGCTTGGCATGCTGCATCACGTCGCGCTCGGCACCGTCGCCGATGTCGCGCCGCTGATCGGGCTCAACCGGGCCTTTGTCGCAAAAGGCCTGATCGCGATGCGGCGGCGCGATCATGTCGGCCATACCGCACTGATGGATGTGTCGCGGCTGAACGGCCCGCCTGAGGCCTGGCATCTCGGTTTCATGCTGGGGCCCCGCATCAACGCGGGCGGCCGGATCGGGCGCGCCGATCTCGGCGTGCGGCTGCTGCTGGAAGGCGACGTCTCCGAGGCAGCCAGAATCGCCGCCGAGCTTGATCGTCTCAACAGCGAACGTCGCGTCATCGAACAGATGGCGGAGGCGCAAGCTGAAGCCGAGGCGCTGGCGTCGCTCGGGCTGGAAGACAAGGGGTCGGTGATCGTTACGGCGTCGGAGGGCTGGCATCCCGGCGTGGTCGGTCTGGTCGCCTCGCGGCTGAAGGAAAAATTCTCGCGGCCCGCATTCGCCATTGCGCTGGAGCCCGGCGGCATCGGCACCGGGTCGGGCCGCTCGATCGGCGGCGTCGATCTCGGCAAGGCGGTACGGCAAGCGGTGAAGGACGGATTGCTGCTCAAGGGCGGCGGCCACGCCATGGCCGCGGGCGTCACCTTGCGCAAGGAGAGACTGGCGGAATTCCGCGCCTATATGGAAAGCACACTCGCCCATGACGTGGCGCAGTCGCGCCATGTCAACGAGCTCTTCATCGACGGCGCCGTCAGCGCACGCGCGGTGACGCCGGAATTGGCCGCAACCCTCAATCGCGCCGGCCCCTTCGGCAGCGGCAATCCCGAGCCGGTGATCGCGCTGCCGTCGCATCAACTGGTCTATGCCGATGAAGTGGGGCAGGCGCATCTGCGCGTGCGGTTCAAATCCGGCGACGGCGCGATCGTGAACGGCATCGCGTTTCGCTCGATCGGGCAAAAACTCGGCAATGCGTTGATCGCGCATCGCGGACAGCCGCTGCATGTGGCCGGATCGCTCGCGGTCGACCGCTATCAAGGCACCGAGCGCGTGCAGCTGCGCGTGCTCGACGTGGCGGTGCCTGATCAGGGGCCCGCGGTGATCAGGTAGGTTCGTCACTCTGGGGCGCTGCGCTAGCCACCCTGCCTTAACCGCGCCAGCACCTTCAGCCCGCCATAACCGTCAGCCGGCAACAACCCCATCTTGTTCTGAAAATCCCGGATCGCCTGCATGGTGTCGTTGCCGACACGGCCGTCGGTGCCGCCGGTATCAAAACCGGCTTTTGTCAATCGGGTCTGCATCTCCTGCACTTCGGCAAGCGTCAGCGCACGCTCGGAGCCGGGGAACGGCTGGATGAAAGGCGGTGCGCCGAGGATGCGATCGCCGAGATGGCAGATCGCCAGCGCATAGTTCATTGACGGATTGTAGCTTCGCACGGCGTAAAAATTCGGTCCCAGCAGGAAGCTAGGTCCGCCCGCTACCGGCACCCACATCTGGGCGCTGGCATTGGGCTGCGCGAACGGCTGGCCGTCGGCGCGCGTGACGCCGGCGCTCGACCACGCCGCGTAGGTTCGGCTGCCGCTGGATGAACCGCCGGGCGCGCGGACTTCGTAGCCCCAATGCTCGCCACGGCGATACTTGCCTCTGGAGACCAGAAAGCGTGCGCTGGAACCGAGCGCGTCGTCAGGCTTGCCGAATGGCGACACCCGCCCGTCGCGATCATAATCCATCCCGACATTGAGCCAGACTTCGGGCATCCACTGGGTGTGTCCCATCGCGCCGGCCCACGAGCCCCGCATCTCCTCCGGCGTGCTCCAGCCGCGATCGACGATCTTCAATGCGTTGATCAATTCGGTTTCCCAGTAGGCGCGGCGGCGCGGCTCGTTCCAGGCAAGGGCCGCGAGCGCGGGAAAAACGGGGCGCATATGGTTCTGCTGCACCAGCGGGTCGCCGTAGGCGGATTCGACGCCCCACAACGCCAGCAATGTGCCGCGCTCGACCCCGAAATCCTGCTCGATCCGGGCGAACAGCGTTTCGTTCTTTTTCAGCGCTTCCTTGCCGGCGATGATGCGCCAGTCCGAGACCCGGCGATTGATGTATTGCCAGATCTGCTCGTTGAATTCCGGTTGCTTCTGCATCTGCTTGAACACGGACATATCCGGCTCGATGCGGCCCATCACGCGGGTCCAGGTCGCCTCCGAGATGCCCTTGGCCAGCGCGCGCGCGCGAAAATTATCGCGCCATTGATCGAAGCCGGGCGGTGCCGCCGCAAATGCCGCGAAGGGATTTGCGAGCAGCGTGCTGGCCGCGAGACCGGACCGCAGCAATGCACGTCGCGTCGGGGCTTTCGTAGAATCAGGGTGTCTCATGCGGGCAGTCTAGCGCCTTTGGCGCTTTCCTTCTTGCGACAGCTCTGCGGCAATTTTGGACAGCCAGCGCCGCACCGTCACCTCCGCGTTCGCGCTCAGTCCGGCCGCCAGCCGTTGTTCCAGTGCTTTGACATGACGCCGGCATTGGCCGAGCAGTTTGCCGCCGCGGGGGGTCAGCGTCCACTGCAGCAGGCGGCCGTGCACCGGATGCGGCGTCTTGCGGATGGCGCCGTCGCGCTCGAGGTTGCGGATGATGACGCCGACGGTCTGCGGGGTCAGCAGCGCCACCCGGGCCAGATCGGCACCGGACAAGCCCGGATAGGCCCTCAGCATCGTCAGTACGGCAAATTGCGGCGGGGTGACGCCGAGATCGGCCAGCGCCCGTTCCAGCGTCAGCCGGGTCGCGGCCTGGGCCTGCCGCAGCAAATAGGCGAGATAGCCCTGTTCGCCGCGCTTGCCCTGGCCCGGGAGCGGCGGACGGACGCCGGGAGGCGAAAGATTCCGGGCGGATCTTTTCCGGCTTCGGAGAGATTTCTTCGCCGGCCCCGATTTTCGCATTGTCAGCATTTTCCGGGTCGGCCGCGATTTCGGCAAAGTTCCAGTCTTGCGCATCATATAAGTGGTCTTATAACAAATCAGAATACTTATAAAGTGAGGTGACGAAGATGCCACATGCCCGCAGCGAACAGAGAGACTTCAAGGCGATTGCGCCCGATGCCTACGAGATCGTCTCCGCACTTGGCCAGGCCGCCGCCAGGGCCGGCCTCGACAAGCAACTGCTCGAACTGGTCAAGCTTCGCGCCTCGCAGATCAATGGCTGCGTGTTCTGCGTGCAATATCACATCCTGCAAGGCGAGGGCCTCGGCCTGTCGGCTGACAAGCTCAATCTTGTCGTGGTCTGGCGCGAGGCGCCGCTGTTTTCTGCGCGGGAGCGCGCGGCACTGGCGTGGACCGAGGCGCTGACGCTATTGACCGGCGGCGTCAGCGACGAGGTCTATGCGCAAGCGGTCGCGGAATTCTCCGAGCGGGAACTGGCCTATCTGACTTCCGCGATCGCTTCGATCAATGTCTGGAACAGGTTTGGGGTCGCCTATCGCTGGACGCCGCCGGCGCGGCAGAAAACCGGTCACGTGGCGGCGACATAAAACTCAGTTCTCGCCGCCTTCCTGCGGGTTGGCGTGGGCAGCGTCCACCGGCAGGGCATGCGCCACGGCGGGCGACGGGATGGGTTCGCCGATTTCGCGCCCGCGGCCGCGGATCAAGTGCTCATAGGCCGCAATCAGCGTGGCGTAAGGATTGACCCAGATCCAGCCGTCACGGGTGAACACCTGGACATCGAAATGCAAATGGCGGCTGGTGCCGTTGGGGTGGTCGAGGTAATTCGAAACCACGCCGATTTTCTCGCCTTCGCCCAGGCTGCGTCCGTTCAGAACACCGTCGGCATCGAGCGCGGCCGGATTCATGTGCATGTAGCGAAAGCGCAGGTGTTCGGTGCCGGTGTTAATCTGCAGCGTCACTGCTTGTTGCTTCGGCGCGCGGATCACCACGCCGTCGCGAACCGCGACCACGCCCTGCCGCTTGGGGTCGCATCGCACAGCGCCTTCAATATTTGGCGGACATGGCGGGGGACGGATGTCCTCTCCCTGATGGCCAAAACCGCTGGCGCACTGCCCGACATTGAAACTGCGGGCTTCGCAAAAATTATCCCGCCAGGGATAGCTGCTATTGCTGCCCAGCAAATCGTCAGGCGATTTGTCGCTCGATCCGCGATTCCTGAATTCCTGCGAATGGACGAAAGCTGGGGCTTTCTCCAGCGGAAACCGGATTTGCGAATAAGCGGTGACGTCGCCGTGGCCGTCCTGCTTGCGACTGCCGCTGCGGGCGATGATGTCGCCACTCGGGCGGTAGCTGAAATCGGGCGATTGTTCCGCCGGCCGTTGCAAAATTTCCGATGAAATATCCGTTCGCGACCGCGACGCCAGGCCGCCGGCGAGGCGCAATGCTTTCAGGAAGCGCTCGGCCACAGGATAGGCCTCGCGGCAAGCCAGCCGCCGGGCGCGGGGCGTTAAGTCGAGGCACTGGATGGACACCACATAGGGAACGCCGAACCGCGTGAAGGCATAGCGCACATAGCCTTCGCGGATGAAGCGGCGCAGGTCGGGGAATTCCGCCGCCAGGGCCTTGACGGGTTCGCCCTTGCCGCCCAGGGGATCGCTGATGTCGTAGGTCAGGATCGAGCCGGTGATCTGCACTTCGACGGGTTTGGCAAAGGTACGCGGCGGCACGTCCCCGGCGCCGGGCTCAAGCGAAAACACCGCGTCGTAGCCGGCAGGGCCTGCGTCAAACAGGTCGACGGGACGGAAGTCGGCCTGATAGCGCGACAGCGAGAGACTTGCCGGCGCGCCGCTCCGCCGGGCGTCAAGAAATGCCGCGGTGTCAAATGGCAGCAGCACCGGCACCGGACTGCGCCCGATACCGGCGAAGAGCTGCGAGGTCACGGCATTTAGTTGCACCAGCGCCGGCGTCGAACGTGGATCATAGGCGGGTAGCCGGCGCCGACCGGTAAACGTGAAGTCGGACGCAATCGCCGGCCGGGTATTGATTTCGGATCGGAGCCGATCGAGCGCCGCGCGCCAATCGACACGGACCGCCGAAATCGGCGGTGTCCTGAACTCATCGGCGCGCAGCGCGGAATGGCCGGCCACCAATAGAAGGAACGACGCCAGCGTAGGCGCAACGAGCCGGGGCAAAAGACGGCAGACAGCTTTCTCTCTCAACCGCCCTCGGCGCATGACCAGATAATCGCCTAGTCCTTCGCGCGCTCGACATAAGACCCGTCCTCGGTCATGACCACGATTCGTGTTCCCGTGCCGATATGCGGCGGCACGGCGGTGCGCACGCCATTGGAGAGAATGGCGGGCTTATAGGAAGAAGAGGCGGTCTGGCCCTTGGTGACCGGCTCAGTCTCCACGACCTCAAGCGTCGCGCGCTGCGGCATCTGGATCGCCACCGGAATGACGCCGTGAAGCGAGAGCTTGACGGTCATGTTTTCCTGCAAATACGGCGCGGCCGAGCCGACCACATCCTTCGGCACCTGTATCTGGTCGTAAGTGTCGGTATTCATGAAGTGGAAGCCGTCGGCATCCTCATAGAGGTAATTGAAGTTGTGATCCTCGATGGTCGCCTTTTCCACCTGGTCGGTGGTCTTGTAGCGCTCGGAAATCTTTACCCCGTCGCTGATCCGGCGCATTTCGATCTGGCTGACCGGCGTTCCCTTGCCGGGATGGATGTTCTCGGCGGTCAGAACCACGTAAAGCTTGCCGTCTTGCTCGATGACGTTGCCCTTGCGAATAGAACTGGCGATGACTTTCAAAGCTGGTTTTCCTGATATTCTGGCCCGGGACCGATCGGGACATGGGCGTCCTTCAGGCCAGCGAAGCGGTTTCGGGCTGCAACATACTCATTTTGCCGGTCGATGCCAGCGTTTTACAGGCTCAAGAGGCGGTCTGTTGACGGGTCGAAAACAGTGGACTTTCGCTGTCACGGGTGCTGGCGTGGCACGCCCGTCATTCCGATCGAGCGCTTCGAGTCTTGACGGACTTCGCGTTGTTCTCGGCAAAGTCCGGAGGGACTGAAAATGTCCCGGTTTTCAGATCGTAGACGCAGTGCCAACCTTCGATCCATGGGGCCGGTTTCTCTTCACCCTGCATGTCGAACGACAGGCTGATCACGACATGGCGGCTGTCGGGCCAATGCTGTCCCATCCAGGCGTAATTTTCTTCCATGCCCTTGACCAGTCCGACAAATGCGTGATCGAGCCCGTACGGGTTCTCCGGGTCGCGATGCATCCCCTTTGATGTCGGTGTGGTGAAGAAATAATCCCAGGCCAGATCGCCGAGGGGTTTTGTGGTCGCGGGCGGGAATTCATACCCCTTCCTTCGATAGAGAAAGAGCGTCTGAGAGCCGGCTCCCAGTTTTTGCATTCGCACCAGCCATTGGCTGTCCGGGCTAAATCGGAATCCGGCGGCATAACCTGTCGGATCATCGCCCTCATCGGCATTTAATAGGAATGCATGCCGACGATCCCTGTCGAAGGTCCAGAATTGGTAGAGGAGATCGCCGTCTTCCGTCTTTTTGACATACTGCTCCAGCCGCACCTTTCGGTCGGGGGATGTGAAGATGGTGGCCTTCGGGTCCAGTTTGAAGCCGGCACCGGGACCGTCGGCGCGCGCTGGCGCCACTGAGGCGATGCCCAGCAAAAGCAGAATCCATGTTCCCAGTATTTTGTGGTCAAACATTGCTTGATTCCTTGTCCGCGGTTAGTCACCGAAGGGGTGCAAAAGGTTCGGACGCGACGTATCAACTCCAATGGACCAAATGACCGAAAAACCCGCTGGCGAACCCGCCGCGCCGTCGCCAGCGTGGACCCCGGCGCGGCACGCCGATATCAGGCCGTTTCTGATGGCACGGGGCGCCATCACCCGGGCGGTCAGGGCATGGTTCGACGAGCAGGGTTTTGTGGAGGTCGAAACCGGCATCTTGCAGGTTTCGCCCGGCAACGAGACCCATCTGCATGCGCCGCGCACCGAACTTAACCGCGCCGATGGCACGCGCGCGACGCGGTACTTGCGGACCTCGCCGGAATTCGCCTGCAAGAAACTGCTGGCCGCAGGCGAACAAAGGATCTTCGAATTCGCACGGGTGTTTCGCGATCGCGAGCGCGGCGATCTGCATTTGCCCGAATTCACCATGCTGGAATGGTATCGCGCCAACGCGACCTATGACGCCGTCATGGCCGACAGCATCGTCGTGATTGCGCACGCCGCGCAGGCAACAGGAATCGGGCGATTTTCATTTCGCGGCCGAAGCGCCGATCCTTTTGCCGAACCGGAACTGCTGACGGTAGCAGCCGCATTCGAGCGCTTTGCCGGCATCGATCTGCTTGCTACCGTCATGGATGGCAAGGGCGATCGGGCCAGGCTCGTGGCGGCAGCAGGGGGACAGGTGCGGATATCCGATGACGACACCTGGTCGGACATTTTCAGCAAGGTCATGGTCGAGCACGTCGAGCCCAATCTGGGGCAGGGACGTTTGACAGTATTGTTCGAATATCCGGTTCCGGAAGCCGCGCTGGCCCGCGTCAAGCCTTCCGACCCGCGCATCGCCGAGCGTTTCGAGATTTATGCCTGCGGCGTCGAACTCGCCAACGGCTTCGGCGAGTTGACCGACGCGCGGGAACAGCGCCTTCGCTTTACGGCGGCGATGGACGAAAAGGCGCGGCGCTACGGCGAGCGCTACCCGATTGACCAGGATTTTCTCGACGCGGTCGCTCACATGCCGGAAGCAAGCGGCGTCGCGCTGGGTTATGATCGGCTGGTGATGCTGGCAAGCGGCGCGCTCAAGGTCGATCAGGTGGTATGGACCAAGCCTTCGGGTGATGAATGAACGGGATCCATCTCAAGCCCCCCGCGACCTTGCGCGAGCCCGCCGAACTTGTCGCCCGCGGACTGGTGCCTGCCGCAGATCTGTCCGATCTGGAAAAGGTCGCGGCGCGCTATGCGGTGGCAGTGACGCCGGATATGGCGGCGCTGATCGACCCAGACGATCCCAACGATCCGATCGCCCGACAATTCATTCCAAGCGTCAGGGAATTGCTGCGCGAGCCAGGCGAGGATCCCGATCCGATCGGCGATTACGCGCATTCGCCGCTCTCAGGCATCGTGCATCGCTATCCCGATCGGGTGCTGTTCAAGCTGGTTCATGTCTGCGCGGTGTACTGCCGGTTTTGTTTTCGCCGCGAAATGGTCGGCCCGGGCAAGTCGCCCGCGCTCTCGCAGGGCGCCTACGACAATGCGCTTGCCTATATCCGCGCGCATTCCGAAATATGGGAAGTCATCCTGACCGGCGGCGATCCCCTGATGCTGGCGCCGCGGCGCCTCGCTGAGGTGATGGCGGATCTGGCGGCGATCGGCCATGTCAGGATCATCCGGCTTCACACCCGCGTGCCGGTTGTCGAGCCCTCGCGCGTCAGCCGCGAGATGGTCGCGGCACTGAAGGTCAGCGGCGCGACCACCTGGGTTGCACTGCACGCCAATCATGCCAGGGAATTGACCGGCGCGGCCCGCGCCGCCTGCGCCGATCTGATCGATGCCGGCATTCCCATGATCGGCCAGTCGGTGCTGCTGCGCGGCGTCAATGACAATGCCGCCACGCTGGAGGCGCTGATGCGGGCCTTGGTTGAATGCCGGATCAAGCCATATTACCTGCACCACGGCGATCTCGCCCCCGGCACTTCGCATCTGCGTACAACGCTTGCGCATGGGCAGGAATTGATGCGTGCCCTGCGGGGGCGGGTATCCGGGCTATGCCAGCCGGATTACGTGCTGGATATTCCCGGCGGCCACGGCAAATCGCCGGTCGGCCCGAATTACCTGTCGCAGGAAAATTCTTTTCCGCAGGAACGTGAACGGAACGGGGAAACGCGCTATCGTATCGTTGACTATTGCGGCGACGTTCATCTCTATCCTCCGAAGCCGTGACGACACATGGCGGATACAGGAGGGACAGCGCCGGAGCCGCCGGACGACCAGGGCAATCGCAACGTCGAGAACGCGGTAATGCTCGGTTTCTTTGTCGTGCTGGCGGCGGCGGGAGTATGGTTGCTCGTCACCATGGCCGATACACGAAAAGTTCAGGATTGCGCTGCCCAGGGGCGCCGCAATTGCGCAACGATCGAGGTCCCCGACCGGGCGCGGTAGGCGCATTTCTCTGAGATGGGAGAAGCAAGATGCAAAAGTTGATGATGTCGATGGCGTTGCTGGTTGTGCTGGGCGGTCCGGCCGCGATGGCGCAGGGCGCCAATACGGGAACATCGGGCGCTGGAAATTCAGGCGCAATGCGCGAAGCCCCGATCGGCCACCGCCAGCCGCGCGCCGATCAGGTGCCATCGGAGAAAAATCTGAGCGATCCGAACAATCCGGCCAATAAGGAAGACGCCGCGCTCGATCGCAAGATCAAGAGCATTTGCCGCGGTTGCTGAGCGTCGGTATCTCCAATCCGTCCGGGATTAAGCCTTGCGCGCGGCCAGCGCCACTCCGATCAGCGAAGCGCCGCCGAACAACAGGTTGATTCCGACCAGGAGTCCGATCGCCCATTCCGCCGAGCCCGGAAGCCCGGTGATGATCATGGCGGCAATCAGGATGTCCAATACGCCGGAGAACAGCATCCAGCTCCAGCGCTCGGATAATTCGCGGCGATGCTCCAGCGCATACATGATGGTGGCGACACCTTCGGCGAGGAAATAGGCGCCGACCACGATCGTAAGCGTAAGGACGCCCTGCACGGGCTTTGTCAGCAGGATAATGCCGGCGCCGATCGCCAACGCCGCCGAAATCAGCGACCACCAGAAGCCCGGCATCTGGCGGGCCCAGAACGTCAGCGCCAGCCCGGCGACGCCGCTGATCAGAAACATCCAGCCCAGAAAGATGGTGACCGCAAGGCTCGCAAGCGGCGGCACGATCATGGCGGCGAGCCCGAGGATCACGAGCAGGATGCCTTCAATCAGGAAGGCCTTCCAATGCTCGCGGACCGCGGCGCTCATTTCGGATTGCAGCTTGGCGATGTCCTGGGGAAGGGTCATTTTATAATCTCCCGACGCTGGTATTGCAGAATGACGCCCTGATATGATGCCTTGGTATTATAACGCGCGGCCGCGCCGCATGGTGAAGTTTGTTCGCAGGTTGCCCCCTAGCCTCGACCCGGCGCGGACGAAAAACCCTCTGCGCTCGTGCGTATCCGATTGCGGCCGAGGATATAAATCGCGGTGGTCACCAGCAACAGCGCGCTGCCGATCAGAATGGAGGTAAGTCCGATCGGCACCAGCACAAGCGCCATATTGCGATCGGGATTGACCAGCCAGTGGTGGATCGACGTCAGCACAAACACCAGACCGATAAATCCGGCGCCTCCGCCAACCACCAGTGACGCCCACATCCGCCGCAACCGGCTTATCCGCTCGCGGGCGATTTCGGTGCGGGGTGCGTGATGACGGCTGAGGCGCCGCACCAGCCGCAGCGCAAACGCGATCGAACTGAATCCGATCAGCACGCTCGCCGTTCCCAGCATCAGCCTGGTCGATGGATCGATGTCGGCGTTCTTCTGCAGCGTCAGCAGAGGGAAATCAAATCCCGCGTGCAGCGCCACCGGCGCAAACAGCACCAGAATTCGGCTCGTGATGCGCGCCCGGTCGCGGTGATGCCGGTTTGCGCCAAGCGCGGTGCCGGAGCGCGCGATCGCAAGGTAGGCGCCGGCGATGACGCCGAGCGCGCCGTGGAACGGCACCGTCAGGACGCTGCGCAAGGCGGCCAGCGACTGCCAGATCTCCGCATGCTGCACGAGATAAGCGAGGTTTTCGTAGGCCGCAAAACCGAGCCCCGCCGCCGCACCGTAGATCACCGGGTCCATCGGATCCGCGAACGGCCGGCGCCGCGACGAGACCGCGGCGATGACGAGAATCTTGACGGTTTCCTCCGGGAGGGCGACCCCGAATACCGAATGCAAGGCTTGCGCGACCCAGGGGTTCTCTGGGGTCGCGAGGATCCCGACAAACGGCGCACGCACCACGCCCAATAACGAAATGCTGCCGGCGCCGAGGAAGAACGCGGTCCAGACCTTGGCGGGCGGACCGGGGTGCTCGCCGGCCGCGATCACGAGCCACAAGATCAACAGCGCAGGTGCCACCGCGGCGGTGCCGATGACCGTGGGGAGGGATTCAAGCAGATTCATCAGGATGAATATGCCATTTTTCTCACTAATCTACAGTCCGAAACCCGGAACCGGCGTCGCGCCGTGTCAAGCGCTCAACAACCCCGGCAGATATTTTTCAGCCGTGCATTCATCAGCGTGTCTTCGGCGCTGATCGTATCGACATATTTTGCGGGCTCGGCTTTCGAATCGGGAGCCGCTCGCAACGGCGGTTTCGACGCGGCCGGTGTCGCGCCCTTGTCGAAGCAGGCGAGCCTGCCTCTCGGCTCCGATATCGATTTGCATTCCGGAGTCTGGGCCATCGCGGTTTGGGTGAGCGCGCAAATCGTGACCAGAACGGCAAAAAGTCTCATTTCAATTCCTTTGTCGGCCGGCGGAACCAGGCCGCGAATTCGGGCGTTCACTGGCGAGCCAGTGATAATTCAGTCAGATCAAAGCGTTTGCAGGATTTAGTGAAGCAAAATGCACGCTATCGTGCGCGTTGTCCATCGGTGAATTGGCATCGCGTGCGGGCAAGCGGCGGCAGCGTGATAGATTCCGTCAACGTCAAACTAAGGAAGGCACACCGGGGTGGTTCTATTTAGGGGAGCGGAGACACACACGAGGTCGGTTCTCAAGGCCCTCAGCTGGCGCACCCTGGGAACGCTCGATACGTTCGCGATCAGCTGGTTCCTGACCGGCAGGATCGAGATGGCGGGTTCGATCGCCGCCCTCGAACTGGTCACCAAGATTGCCTGGTACTATCTTCACGAACGGGTCTGGGCCGCCATCCATTGGGGCCGGCGCCATCACCATTGATCGGGTATGCGAATGGTTTTTTGGGATCAGCGTGGTTACGCATCATAAAGAGTGGCGCTCCCTAGCGGAGCGCACGAAACAAATGATCTCAACGGCTTATATCAAAGTTTGGGGAAATCTGCCCCCATTGAATATCAAGGGGCTTTGAAGCGGTCGCCCAAACTATTGCGGGGCGCAGTATGCGGACCACCTGATCCAGAAATGCGAAACCGCCCCGCTGCAAACGGGACGGCATATCGCAAAGAGCTAAACAGCACCCGCAACGATAGCGAAACATTCGCCGAGGTTCAAGCGCGATCGCTGCGTCACCGCTTTGGGCTCGGATACTACTTAGCGGTTTCATTGCCCGGCGGTGTCCTATGACCGCCCTGCGAACGTTCGACAGTACGACAGCAGGCAATCTGTATGAAATGATCGGTCGGGCGCCGGACCCTGAAAGCCTCGACAGCCTGGCTAGCAAGACGTGGGGCGGCTCGGCAGAGGCGAAATATCCGAGGACGATGCAACATTCCTCGATCAATGCATCCGGGACCGGCGCCCCGTAACTCTCACCGGCATGACAATATCGGGCATCGGCAAGGCGGTCGGTCTCCTCAAGGGCCGCGTTGGGTCGCGATTTAACGTCCGGCGGCCGCAACGATCTCCTGACCGCGCGAAATCCGTCGAACGGCGGCGCCAGCTCGCCGCATCGAGCACGATGCCACCGAAGATCCGAGGTCGGTACACCGAAGGCGAACGCGCCGTGCTGTGCATCGTCGCCGGTGAGGTCAAGCGGCACGGTGTCTGTGATTGGCCGCTGGACAAGATCGCGGCGCACGCCGGAGTCAGCCGCACCACCTCACAGAACGCGATCCGGAAGGCCCACCAACACGGTCACATCGCGGTGCAGGCCCGCCCGGTGCGCGGCAGGAAGAACTTGCCCAACGTGGTGAGCATCGTCTGTGCCGAATGGCTGGCGTGGATCAAACGGGCACCGGCCGCCGCACGGTTGATAGGGTTCAATTCGTTGAACCCCACGAAGAACGTAGAAATAAAACAAGAACAGAAGGAAAAAGACGCTTGCAATGAAGAGAGAAAAGTTCGGGTCGAAGCCTGGCCGCAGACGATTACTCAGTTGCAGAAGCTCGTCGCATGAGCGGGCGCCGATCTCGGGACAAGGGCGCCCGTGTAGAA
>CAVZWE010000026.1:0-636949 GCA_963778925.1 uncultured Alphaproteobacteria bacterium
TTTCGGACATGCCGCGATGTCCGACCTGAGTCCGCTTTCGGGGGGATAGTGTTGCAAAAGTCTTTTTGGGTTGACCAACGAAAAATCCCGGGGCCGCCGACGCATTTCGCGCTCGGCGACGTGAGGGGCCACATCATTTCACGCAAAAACGACCACGGACCCGCGTATCGGCGCTATGGACCGTTGCAGCGGCAGATACTTATAAAAATCGACTTTCGCGAGATTTTGGGCATCGTTCGTTTTTCGAGTTTTGCAACACAATCGGGGGAAGAGCGGAAGTCAGTATTCTGGGCTGTCAAGGCTGACTACCCGTTCCGCTCCCGGGTGACCCGGCGCTGCCAACGGTTTGGCCGTATGGGATGTTGGTGTGTACTCCTTGAGAGCCGCCCTGGGGTAAAACAACAACATTTTCACCCGCTCGCGCGCGCGTGCGCACGTATTGCGGGGAAATTGCTCCAATGGCGTACTGACGTCGCAGGAAGGCAACTAACTTCGCGGGCACACTCAGCCGTAGCCGACCGCGGCCCACGAAATGCTGTTCCCGATCGGCGGCCGATACCTCTATGAAAAGATGCTCCCTGACCGGGATGCCCAAGGACGAGATCGTCCCGCAGCGTCGTCCGCGGCGAGATCCCTATCCACGGGTTGGCAGGGGTAACGTCGCTGGGTGCGATCCTGTCAGGTCAACACGATCAAGGGGGCGAGTAGCTCCCCACCCGAGCGGGTCCAGCTCCTCCATGAGCGGGCCGGCCTCTTCGTAACCATACCGCAGGCCCGCCAGGGCGCGAACGGCGAGACGATGCTCCGCGCTGTCTTCGCGCGCGCTGTTCTTGCGCTCGACCAGGTCAGCGATCGTCTTTTCGAGGTCCATCTTGCGGGCATGGCACCCTCCATTTCAGGACAACCATACTAAACCGATTTGCCGCAAGGTCCACAGGGCCCGGCCGCCTCGCGCTTCGCCGTCTCTCTCGCGGACATTGCACCGCTATTTGAAAAGCCTATCGCGACCTACACGGCGCAGCGATGTAATGATCCCAGGCCAGGAAGTTCCAACTTGGCGGTGCGCCCTCGATACGGCCTGATGGGCGCCTTCGGCACCGATCTTAAGGCAATAGCCCCGTCACGACTTCAGCGAGGACCGCTGGCGCGGGTTGCTTAATCTTGGGGGGTGGGGTGACACCAGGACGAAATAACGAATTCCAGAGTCTCTATTCCTGATCTACGCGGTATGCTGGCCTGAGCGGCGCCCAATGAAGCACCCCGTCGCGCAACCAATACCGCTGGTTCGGTCGGACCTGTCGCTCTAGGTCCGCATTGCGCGTCCTAGATGGACCGCTCCTACCTGCCCGAATTAGCGCCCCATATTGGTCAGCTTGCGAAGGGCCCATTTTCACCGGAATCCAGCCCTCGCGCGCGCGCCCGCGCGTATTGGTCCAGAAATTACTCCATTGGAGTACCGCATTTTCTATCGCGATAGCCTTGCAATAATTTTAGGATCGCCGGCGCCTAGACTGCTACTTGAAAAGCCGATTTCCTAGGCCGCGGAGCGATGGAATGATTTCCAGGATCTTTCAAAATCAGCGTGAGCAATACCACGGCCGCTCCCGTTGGATGCCGCCTGCCCTGCTCCCAATTCCTGAGCGTCCGGACAGAAATGCCGAGCGCTTTTGCAAAGGCGGCCTGTGTTGCCCCTCGTCCCGCTGAAAGCCGAATCTCGGCGACGTCGATGGTATCTTCCTGGTCAGCCATAAGACCTCCTCTTGACCTGCATTCAACTTCGCTGCCGACCGGAGCCAATCGACGAATTCTGGTGACGGGCGACACCCCTCGAAGCCATGGGCGCCCAGATTTCTGGTAGTGTCTCTGCCCGCGCGTTTTGGCGGCCCCGCCAAGGTCGATCCTCTCCCGCACGTCGAAGGGGACAAGAACCCGCCATCTCGATTCTTTGCGCTTCAGCAGTTCGGCAAAGCCCGCGGTGACCCGATCGTGCGTATCGGTGGCGTTGCCTACATGCGCCTCAATGCGATTGGAACAACCAGACCCGACGGTCTCTTAACCTCTTGTGGAATTGGTTTCGGATTCGATCGCCCGCTCGATCGGAATGGTTTTCAGTAACGCCCTCAGCTTAGCAGCCTGCAGCTCGAATGGCCCGAGCTCAACCTTGGCTAGCTTGCGCAAAATGGCCGGCGACGGCGCAAAGGTGAAGTTCAGGATGCCCATGTTGGGGTCAGCTGGCACCTCACCCCTCGCCCAACGCTTGATGGCTGCGTTGATTGCCCATGGCGGCATATCCCCCAGCGCGTCATCGTAGATGTCGCTGCGGGCCTGCGCTGCGGCCTCAGACGAACTCCCGGCCGCCGGGAAAGCCAGCAGCATTTTTGTCAGGAGGGATAATCTCGCCTTCGCGAACTCGTTGATCGTCAGGTTGGTCCCGGTGGTGATTTCCGTGAGCTGCCTGAGCCGCGTTTCGATCTCCTCGCGGTCCCGGACCGTCAGCTCCATCCCCGATGGCAAATCCCGGCGCTCCGGCTGTCCCGCCCACTGGGTCTTGCCGATCGAGCTCGCGAGCCTTTCGAGTTGCAACGGCGAGAATCGCATCGTGTCCAGATGTGCGCGTATTTCCAGTTCGGTAGCCATCGGAACCTCCAGTTTGGATTTCATCGGCCCAGCACCCGGCATTCAGCCAGGTTGTGGGCTGTTTCACGAATTTTGGTTCGGTGTAGATGTTCGCTGCCGCGTATCGCCCCGCGCCGGCCAGCAATTCGGCAAAGGTCACGGTCCCCGACTTGCGGAGCGTCGCGAGTTTTTTCATAGCCGCCAGCTTCTCAGTCTTGCGAGGATAGGCTTGCCAGAACTGATCGCCAAAATCCTTCGGCCAGTCGTCGACGACGCGAAGCGGAGGATTCTTTCGATCCGATCCGCTCCGATCCCTTCCGATCCTCTCAGATCAGTCGATACCGTTCGACGCGCATTCGACGAATTTTCACTAGGAGGGTCGGGATATTTGGCTGGTTGCCGCTTATCAATCTTCTGATGGTGCCAGCCCGTGATCAGCAAAAACTCTTTGCCACGAACTTCATAGAGACGGACAAGTCCATTCGACGACAACTCGCCGATCATTCGACGAATATTCTTAGCGTCCATGTCATCGCCAGGAAAAATCTGTGCTTTGATCGTTTTCGGCGCGCAGGGAATGCGACCGTGATCATCGGCAAAATTCCACATGCCAATAAACAACAGGCGAGCGATCGGCGAACATTCCATGACTTGTTCGCTTGTCCAAAAATCGGGTTTGACCGAGCGGATCCGGGCCATCTATTCCACCTCGTCGCTGATTGCATCGCTTGCCCGCTGGGTGATAACCGTAGTCTGGTAGGACCCCCGGTTCGTCTCCAGTGCTGCCGCGCGCCGAGTTGCCTCGATCGCGGTAAACGGCGTCGGGATGTGCATCAGTCCCTTACACTTCATGGTCGGATCCGCCGATACTGCCAGGCGAGCGATGGTGGCGGCTTGGTCGGGGCTCAGACCAAAACGCCGTGCGAGCGAGAAGGCGCGGTGATTGTTCCTCGGTGGCGGCGCCCTCCACGCAAACAGATCGAGCTGGGGTCCGCGTCGGAGGAAATGATTGCGATGACGCGCGCGAAAAGCTACGTTCTTCATTGTTAGCAGTCCTATGTTTAGCCCGGTACGCACACTGATCCCGCCAAGGAAAAGAGCGGTGCGGCCGGGTTTTTGTTTAATGGGATGTGTCGTGCGGCGGTTTGGATGTCGAACGGATGCCAATAATTACGCGCCGGGCTGGAGCAGCTCGCGAATGTCTTCGACGCGCCAAGCCGTGATGCGCGGACCCAGCTTGATGGGCTTGGGAAAGGTCCCTGCCTTCACCATGCGCCAGAGGGTCGCCGACGAGAACGGGAAGATCGCGGGGATCAGTTGGGACTGACGCATGTAGCCAGTAGCCGGCATCGCGCCATAAGTTTCGGGGTTCTTTGTCATGTCGTACCTTTTGAGCTTGGTTGGTACGACATGAGCTACAGCGACTCGCTGACCGAATGGCGCAATTGCGGAAAACGAATGCGCAATTGCGGAAGTTACGCTCTGCGCTCCTCCATGGCGTCGGAAATGCGGTTCAAGTGGTTCTCGATGGTGCGTGCGGCGACCGAAACGCGCATAAGGTCAGTCTGGGTTGCGATAGCCGCGGCGGCTTTGGACGGCTTGGTCACATCGATCTTGGCCAACTTCGCCAAAGCTGCGACGATTAGTAGTAAGGTATTGCGTTCCCGCCGCTCGATCGGCTTTTCGGCTTTCTGATCCGGCTCCGCCAGCCGCGCTTCCAGATCGTGCAGCGCAGACGTTCTGACGACAAGAACGCTGTCGGCAGGAAGACGACCAGCCGGATAATAATTGTCTGGATGGCTACGCGGCTCTTTTAGGTTTTTTGGATCAAAATGCTTATTATTTGAAAAATTCTCGAGAAGTTGACAGTGCATTCCATCTTGACGGCAAACGATCGGACCATCCAAAGATTGGAGATCGACAGGGGGGCCACCTGTTAGCCATTGATATTGATGCTCAACGTCAATTTTTTCAGCGCCTCGCATTTTCAGGTCCCAAACACCTTCGAGTGTTATGACCCGCTTATCAAATTCAATTACCTGATCTCCGATCTCCACGCCTACAACCAGATCTAGCGGCTTGTTGTCCAAAGACATTATCTTTAGCCGTTTGGCGTCCTGAAGCGGAACAAGTCGCCCGGGGCGTCCCTCTGTGCGATTTACGAAATCCACGGACAGAATAAGGTGGCCATCCAGCGCAAGACGGAGCACGTCGGCCACACTCACTTCTTCTCCAAATAGAATGCTTAAATGGCGGGCTGCATCCAGGACGGTCAGCCACTGTTTAAGATTGAAGAGCTGTTTCACTTACTGGCACCCTCCCCATCAGACCATTTGAAAATTGATGGGTTGCACGATGGGTGCGACATCAAAAACAAAATTTATCTAATGATTTCAATTGTATCTGGCGGAGAGAGTGGGATTCGAACCCACGGTACAGTTTCCCGCACACACGCTTTCCAAGCGTGCGCCTTAAGCCACTCGGCCATCTCTCCGGATGTGCTGTCTTGAAGGGATGGGGCGACTTTTGCAAGGGTGAGGGCGGCGGCCATCGCAGATATTCCTGCAAATCGTTGAATAGGCTTGGCAATTACCCACTCCTCGACTCCTGGATTACGCCTTTTCCGGGCGTTGAACCGAAAACCTGCTCCAGGCGACGACTGAATAGTGCGGCGATTTCAACAGGCGCGGCGAGATGACGATCGATCGGGCGCTGCTGTTCTCCATTCTCACCGTGCGCGATCGTCATTGCCGGCGCCGGGCCCGTCCGGGCGCAGACCTGCACCCGTCAAGGCGTCGACGTGAGTTGCGATGACGGAAGGCGCGGCGTGCTTTCCGGCGATGCGATCATCTGGCCCGACGGCACGCGGTCGAGCCTGACGTCGCCGCATCCGAGCGTCATCATCGGCAACAAATCGTCGGTCATCGTCGGACAAGGCGTGTTCGTCGGCCAGGGCAAGGGCGTCGTGCCGCTGGATAATCCGAGCGCGCCGGGCAAGGCGCGCTGCCCCGTTCTCGACGGCGTCGCATATTGCTACTAGACGCATTTCGCCGTCATTCCGGGATGCGCGAAGAGCAGACCCGGAATCTCGAGATTCCGGGTTCGCTTCGCGCCCCGGAATGACGACGATACGCTAATGATAGCGCGCGCCCGAATTGACCGAGCGCAGTGGCCACAAAGCCGGCGGCCCCGCCAGCGGCGGCTCTGCCGCGGCCTTGCCGGACTGGGCGTCCTGCAACGCGTCGACGAAATCGGCGAACCACTGCTGGATCGTATGGCTGCGAAGTTTCGCCATCATCGCTTCCCAGCGCACCCGCCGTTCGGTCAACGGCATCGACACCGCGGTCGCAATGGTCCGCGCCATGGCGTCGATATCGTGAGGATTGACCAATAGCGCGGTATCGAGTTCGTTCGCCGCACCGGCGAATTTCGACAACACCAGCACGCCGGGATCGGCGGGGTTTTGCGCGGCGACATATTCCTTGGCGACCAGGTTCATGCCGTCATGCAGCGGCGTCACCACACCGACCTGCGCAGTGCGGTAAAGCCCCGCCAGCACGGTCTGGCCGAAGCCCTTGTTGAGATAGCGGATCGGGGTCCAGTCGACTTCGCCGTGGCGGCCGTTGACATCGCTGACGAGCTTCGCCAGCTCGCTCTGCAGATTACCGTAAGCCTCGATCGCGCCGCGCGAGGGCGTGGCGATCTGCAGCAGTGACACCGTGCGCTGAAGCGCCGGCTGCAAGGTCCACATGCGGTCGAAGGCGCTGATGCGGTTGATCAGCCCCTTGGAATAGTCCAGCCGGTCGACGCCGATCGCGAGCTTCTCGCCGTTCAGGCTTCGCCGCAATCGCGACACGTCAGGATGGGACACCGCCTTGGCGGCTTGCCTGGCGAAATTCTCCGGATCGATGCCGATCGGAAATACCGCGACCTGCGATCTGCCATGGCGCGATGTGATCACGCCGTCATGGACGACGAGGCCCAGATCCGACTCGACATAGGCGAGGAAATTCTCGCAATCGTCGTTGGTCTGGAACCCGATCAGATCGTAGGCCAGCATCGCCTCGATCAATTCGCGATGATGCGGCACGCCTTCGACGATACCGCGCGCGGGCCAGGGCGTATGCAGGAAGAACCCGACCGGCTGGGTCACGCCGAGTTCGCGCAGTTCCGCACCCAGCGCCAGGAAATGATAATCCTGAACCCAGAATGCGGTATCAGGCTTCTCAAATCGCAGCAGCGCGCGCGCCATGAAGGCGTTCACTTCGCGATAGGACAGATAATCTTCCTGCGAGGCCCGGATCAGGTCGGTGCGCGAATGCAGCGCCGGCCATAGTGCCGAATTGGCGAAACCTTCATAATATCCGCCGTAATGCGCGGCCGGCAGATCCAGCATGGCCAGCGCGCCGGCGCCGAGCGCCTCGACTTCCGCGAACGGTTCCTTCTGGGTGCCGTCGCGGACCCGGCCGCTCGAACCTACCCAAATCGCACCGGATTTCTCCACCACCGGCAACAACGCTGCTGCGAGACCCCCCGTCATGGGCTCGTTGGCCATGCCGCGCGCGACGCGATTTGAAACCACGACGAGCTTCACAGGGTCTCCTCCTGATGTTCCAATCGTAAATTAACGGCCATTCATCAATATGGTTCCCAGTGCCCCTTTTCCGAAGTTCGTGAACCCCCGCGGCGATCTCTGACACGAACTTCGGAAAACAAAGGGGCACTGACACGTAAAGTTTTCCCGTGCCGCTTATCGATTTGAAGTTCCTACTCGCGCCAGCCGCACCATCTTAGGAACTTCAAATTGGCGGCACTGGCCATCCTTTCAACCGAATGAAACCAAATTCGGGCTGCGCCGGGGCGGAACTCGATCGATTCAGCGCAAAGAAAATTTGCGAGCAAGGTTGGAACCGCGCGAAATCAGCCGCGATCTTCATCCCGCCGCAGCTTCGCCGCCGATAAGGCGCGCGAGCCATTCCCGGACGTCGCGCGGTTCGTCGAAATGATCGGCGACGCCTTTGGCGCGCCGGCCGACGGAAAATGCAAGGCCGCCAAAATCGGGCATGATCGCGAACACGCTCTCGTCGGTCACGTCGTCGCCGATGAAGACCGGGCGGCGGCCCTTGAATGGCGCGTGGCTCAACAGTTCGATGACACCGGATGCCTTGTTGAAGCCGGAGGGCTTGATCTCGCAGACGCATTTTCCGGGCAGCACTTCAATCGGCGCATTCGGCAGATCGGCCCTGATCAGGGACACCGCCTCGTAAATCGCCTTTTCCGCATGCGGCGCGAGCCGGTAGTGCAGCGCCAGCGAATAGCCCTTGTCTTCCAGCAGAATGCCCGGGCTGAGTTTGGCAATCGCCGCCAGCCGCCGTTTCAATTCCTTGTCCATCGGCGGCGCGTGGGTGGCGACGGCTTCGCTGTCCGCCGAGAGCCGCAATTCCGCACCGTGGCCGCCGACCGCCGGAAATTGTTCGGGGGCAAAGATCAGATCGATATCGTTGAGCGAGCGGCCGCTGACGAGCGCCAGCGCGCCCGAGGTTTTCTCAAGCAGGCGGTTGAGCGTTGTTGAAAGACCCGGCGGCACCCACACCTCGCGCGGCGTCGGCGCCAGATCGAGCAGCGTGCCGTCGATGTCGAGCAGGACGGCACATCGGTCCAGCCGTGGCGCAAGTTCGTTCAACGCCGACTTCGACGAGTGCGGCTTCGGCGATGGATTATCCTGTTGCAATGGCGCCTCGGCCAGATCCTGGTTCATCGCATTCTACTCCACAAAGGCCAGCGGGCGAGCAACCGATTCCAGCGTCCGGCGCTCGGCCGCGATGGCGTTAAGCCACGCGATCACCGCCGCCGCGATCATCAGGCCGGAACCAAGCAGGTAACCGGCGAAGACGCTGTTGCGCGATCCGGTATCGATCAGCGCCCCGAACAGAGCGGGGCCGACGACGCCGCCGATCCCCGTTCCCACCGCATAGAACAGCGCAATCGCCAAGGCGCGCACCTCCAGCGGAAAGGTTTCGCTGACGGTGAGATAGGCAGCGCTGGCGGCAGGTGAGGCAAAAAAGAAAATAACCATCCAGGCGATGGTCTGGCTCTCGGCGCTGAGGGCGCCGATTGAAAACAGATAGCCGGAAAGCGCGAGCAGTGCGCCGGAAATGCCATAGGTCAGCGTAATCATGGCGCGGCGGCCCAGCGTGTCGAAGAGACGGCCGAGCAGCAGGGGCCCTAGGAAATTGCCGGCCGCAAATGGCAAAATGTACCAGCCGATCTGGTTGGCGGCGATGCCGTAGAAATCGGTCAAGACCAGCGCGAAGGTGAAGAAGATCGCATTGTAGAAAAACGCCTGCGCGATCATCAGCGCCAACCCGACCAGCGCGCGCCGGCGATAAAGGGAGAACAGCGTGTGCGCGACCTCGCGCAGCGGCGTGTGATCGCGCATCCGCAGCTTGATTTTCGGCCATGCATGCTGACGCGGATCCAGCACCTGACCCGTGGCCGACCGTTCGATATCGTCCACGATCGCATGCGCCTGATCGGGACGGCCGTGAATCATCAGCCAGCGCGGGCTTTCCGGAATCCACATCCGCATCACAAACACCACAAGGCCGAGGCACGCACCGGTAAGATATGCCAGCCGCCAGCCGAGATCGGGGCCGATCAAATGCGGATCGAGCAGCACGATCGCGCTGGCCGCGCCGAGCGCTGCGCCGATCCAGAAGCTGCCGTTGATCACAAGGTCGGTCCAGCCGCGATAGCGCGCCGGCACCAATTCCTGGATCGTCGAGTTGATCGCGGTGTATTCGCCGCCGATGCCCGCGCCGGTGAGAAACCGAAACAGCGCGTAGCTTGCGACATTCCACGACAGCGCGGTCGCCGCGGTCGCGGTGAGATAGAGCGCTAGCGTGATGAAGAACAGCTTCTTGCGCCCGATCCGGTCGGTGAGCCAGCCGAAGCCGAGCGCCCCGATCACGGCGCCGGCGAGATAGGCGCTGTTGGAGAAGCCGACGTCGAAATTGGTGAAATGCAGCACCGGGCTTTCCTTCAGCGCCCCGGACAGCGCGCCGGCCAGCGTGACCTCAAGCCCGTCCAGAATCCAGGTGATGCCAAGCGCCAGCACCACGCGGGTGTGAAAGCCGCTCCAGCGCAGGCTATCGAGGCGGGACGGAATGCTGGTCTCGATGACGCGACCGTCATCGTGTTGCGCCAACGACGGAACGGGAGCGTCACGATATAATGCTGGACTGGGCTGCAAATCCATGGATGGGACCAGTGAGAAACCACCGGGAACGCTCGGTTCCAAGGCTCTCAGGCGTAAAAGCGGCATGATAATGCCTGCCACAGTCGACAACGCTTCGGCAGCGCGTGAGTTCCCGCATTGCGGCAAAGGAACGATCAGCTCCGCTGCCGCCCGCAACAAGCGCCTTCTTGTTCTTGCCGGCGTCGACCATATAGGGGTCTTCCTGGCCGGGCTCGGGCTTCGGACCCATGCCGAGGATGCCGTTCTCACCGCGAAAGATCACTTCGCGCCCCGGCGGCGCGTCGTTTGTCTCCAATCCGCCAAGGCGAGCGGCATGACAGCGCATCCGCTCGCCGATGATGCCTTGCGGGAGCAATTCCAGTTCGAGGCTCTTGGCCCGGCGGGACGGCGGCTGGCGCGGAATGGCGCGAAAACGACATCACAATGACTTCCGCGACGAAATTCCCAGTTGCAAAGTTCCGCTCCGGTGCTTCTAATCGGAACAATCAAAAGCATCGGGAGGTATCACGCGTGTCTACAGTTAAATTGACGGTGAACGGCAAGGCGGTTTCGGCCGACGTCGAGGACCGGACGCTTCTGGTCCATCTCCTGCGCGATCATCTGAACCTGACCGGCACCCATGTCGGCTGCGATACCAGCCAATGCGGCGCCTGCGTCGTCCATATCGATGGCCGGGCGGTCAAATCCTGCACCGTGCTGGTCGGACAGGCCAACGGCGCCAACGTCACCACCATCGAGGGCATCTCCAAGGGCGACGAGCTACACCCGATGCAGGCGGCGTTCCGCGACAATCACGGGCTGCAATGCGGCTATTGCACGCCCGGCATGATCATGTCGGCCATCGATATCGTCAACCGCTATAGCGGCAAGCTCGACGAGGCCACCGTCCGCCACGAGCTCGAGGGCAATATCTGCCGCTGCACCGGCTACCACAATATCGTCAAATCGGTGCTCGACGCCGCCGGCCGCATGAAGGTTGCGCAGGCGGCGGAATAGTCTCCGCAAACGATCGATCATCAAATCCGAGACCGCCGAATTCCGATGGGAATGGCGGAAATCAAAAACTCCGGTTGGGAGAACAGAACATGGGCGTTGAAGGCATTGGCGCAAGCGTAGTGCGCAAGGAAGACCGGCGTTTCATCACAGGCAAAGGCCGCTACGTCGACGACATCAAGCTGCAGGGCATGACGTTTGCCCATTTCGTCCGCAGCCCGCATGCCCATGCCAAAGTGAAGAGTATCGACTCCTCGGCGGCGATGAAAATGCCGGGCGTGGTCGGCGTGCTGACCGGACAGCAAATCGTCGACGACAAGGTCGGCAATCTCATTTGCGGCTGGGCGATCACCTCCAAGGACGGCACGCCGATGAAGATGGGCGCGTTTCCGGCGATGGCGCCGGAAACGGTGCGCTTTGTCGGCCAGGCGGTCGCGGTTGTCATCGCCGAGACCAAGAACCAGGCCAAGGATGCGGCGGAAGCCGTGGTCGTCAATTACGAAGAACTCCCGGCCGCGGCCGATATCCGCGCGGCGATCAAGCCCGGCGCGCCGCAGCTTCACCCCGAGGCGCCCGGCAACGTGATCTACGACTGGGCGATCGGCGACGAAGCCGCCGTCAAGGACGCCTTCGGCAAGGCGGCCAATGTGGTGTCGCTGGAGCTCACCAACAACCGGCTGGTGCCGAACGCGATGGAGCCGCGCGCGGCGATCGCGGAATACAACGAGGCCGAAGAACATTTCACGCTGTACACGACGTCGCAGAATCCGCATGTCGCGCGGCTGGTGCTGTCGGCGTTCTACAATATCGCGCCGGAGCACAAGCTGCGGGTGATAGCGCCCGATGTCGGCGGTGGTTTCGGCTCCAAGATCTACATCTATCCCGAAGAAATGGTGGCGCTGTGGGCGTCGAAGAAGGTGCGGCGACCGGTGAAATGGACCGGCGATCGCACCGAGGCCTTCCTTACCGACGCGCACGGCCGCGACCATATCTCGAAGGCCGAAATGGCCTTCGACAAGGATAACAAGATTATTGCGCTCCGCGTGAAGACCCACGCCAATCTCGGCGCCTACATGTCGCTGTTCTCCTCGGCGGTGCCGACCTATCTCTACGCGACGCTGCTGTCGGGCCAGTACAACATCCCCGCGATCCATGCCGAGGTGATAACCGTCTACACCAACACTGTGCCGGTCGACGCCTATCGCGGCGCGGGCCGCCCCGAGGCAAGCTTCCTGCTCGAGCGGCTGATGGAAACTGCGGCGCGGCAGTTGAAGGTCGATCCGGCGGAATTGCGCCGCAAGAACTTCATCACCAGCTTTCCGCACCAGACCCCGGTGATCATGGCCTACGACGTCGGCGATTTCGGCGCCTCGCTCGATGCGGCGCTGAAGGCGATCGACTATGCCGGCTTCCCCGCGCGCAAGGCCAAAGCCAAGTCTGAAGGCAAGCTGCGCGGCATCGGCTTCTCCTGCTACATCGAGGCCTGCGGCATCGCGCCCTCCAAGGCGGTCGGCAGCCTGGGCGCCGGCGTCGGCCTGTGGGAGTCCGCGGAGGTTCGCGTCAATCCGGTCGGCACCATCGAGATCCTCACGGGATCGCACAGCCACGGCCAGGGCCACGAGACGACCTTTGCGCAACTGATTGCGGAACGTCTCGGCGTTCCCATCAGCCAGGTGCAGATCGTCCACGGCGACACCGACAAGGTGCAGTTCGGCATGGGCACCTATGGCTCGCGTTCGATCGCGGTCGGCGGCACCGCCATCATCAAGGCGATGGAGAAGGTCGAGGCCAAGGCCAAGAAGATTGCTGCCCATGCGCTCGAAGCGTCCGAGGGCGACATCGTCATCGAGAACGGCGAGTTCAAGGTCACCGGCACCGACAAATCGATCGCGCTGCCGATGGTCGCGCTCGCGGCCTACACCGCGCACAATCTGCCCGACGGCATGGAGCCTGGCCTGAAGGAGACGGCGTTCTACGACCCGACCAACTTCACCTTCCCGGCCGGCGCCTATATCTGCGAGCTCGAAGTCGATTCCGGCACCGGCAAGACGACGTTTGTCAATTTTGTCGCGGCCGACGATTTCGGCCGGCTGATCAACCCGATGATCGTCGAGGGCCAGGTCCATGGTGGCCTCGCCCAGGGCATCGGCCAGGCGCTGCTGGAAGGCGCGGTTTACGACGCCAGCGGCCAGCTAGTCACCGCCTCGTTCATGGACTACACCATGCCGCGCGCCGACGACCTGCCGTCGTTCAAACTGAACCACACCCCGACGCTGTGTCCGAGCAATCCGCTTGGCGTCAAGGGTTGCGGCGAGGCCGGCGCGATCGGCGCATCGGCAGCTGTCATCAACGCCATCACCGACGCGATCGGCAACAACAAACTGGAAATGCCGGCGACGCCCGATCGGGTGTGGCACGCCATTCACGGTTAGCGCGCAGCCCGCAAAAGTGGGCACCGGTTTTGCGACCGGGCTTCGCGCAAACAAAAGATTGGAGCATCACCATGTACGAGACCACCTACCATCGCCCCTCCTCTGTCGATGAAGCGGCAGCACTCTTTTCCAAGGGCAAAGAGGCAAAATATCTTGCCGGCGGTCATACCTTGATCCCGGTGATGAAGCAGCGGCTGGCCTCGCCGTCCGATGTGATCGATCTCGGCAAGATCAAGGACCTGATCGGCATCGATGTCTCCGCCGACGCGGTGACGATCAAGGCGGCGACGACGCATTACGACGTGGCCGGGAGTGGCCCGGTGCAAAAGGCAATTCCCGCGCTCGCATATCTCGCCTCCCTGATCGGCGATCCGGCGGTACGACATCGCGGCACCATCGGCGGCTCGATCGCCAACAACGATCCGGCCGCCGACTATCCCGCCGCGGTGCTCGCGCTTGGCGCGACGATCCAGACCAACAAGCGCAGCATCGCGGCGGATGGCTTCTTCAAGGGCCTGTTCGCAACCGCGCTGGATGACGGCGAGATCATCACCCAGGTCGCTTTCCCGGTTCCGGCCAAAGCGGGGTATTCCAAATTTCCCCATCCGGCGTCGCGCTTCGCCCTGACCGGCGTATTCGTGGTCAAGACCAAATCGGGCGATGTCCGCGTCGCCGCCACCGGCGCATCGTCGAGCGGCGTGATGCGGGTGCCGGCGATCGAGGCGGCGCTGAAGGCCAATTGGTCGCCGGGCGCGCTCGACAGCGTCACGATTTCCGCCGACGGGTTGCTGAGCGATATTCAGGGATCGTCGTCCTACCGCGCCAACCTGATCAAGGTGATGGCGCAACGGGCGGTCACCGCGGCCGGCTGATCGGCTTTCCGCGCAGTTGCAGCATGCGGCGCGCAGCAATGCGCGCCGCACTGCATTTAGCCATATTCAAGCTAAAAGCCGCTTGCCACGCTCCCCGCCAGGCTAGACAATTTCCCAACAAGAGAGTTCGGGGACTACGCGGCAGGGAGCGCCCATGAAATTCGGCATTTTCTACGAGCACCAGCTGCCGCGGCCGTGGCACGAGGGCGACGAGCACAGGCTGTTTCAGGAGGCGCTCGACCAGGTCGAACTCGCCGACCGGCTCGGCATCGACTACGCCTGGGAGGTCGAGCATCATTTCCTCGAGGAATATTCGCATTCCTCGGCGCCTGAAATTTTCCTGGCGGCGTGCTCGCAGCGCACCAGGAATATCCGCCTCGGCCACGGCATCTGCCTGATGCCGCCGAAATACAACCACCCGGCGCGGGTCGCCGAGCGCATCGCCACGCTCGATCTCGTCTCCAACGGCCGCGTCGAATTCGGCACCGGCGAGAGCGCCTCGCTGATGGAGCTCGGCGGCTTCAATGTCGGCTTCGATCCGGTCGAGAAGCGGCGGATGTGGAAGGAAGGCGTCGAGCAGTGCACCGACATGATGGCGATGGACCCCTATCCCGGCTTCAAGGGCGAGTTCTTCGAAATGCCCTGCCGCAACGTGGTGCCGAAGCCCTTGCAGAAGCCGCATCCGCCGCTGTGGGTCGCCTGCTCCAACCGCGAAACCATCAAGATGGCGGCGCGTTGCGGGATCGGTGCATTGACTTTTGCCTTTGTCGATCCGCGCGAGGCGCGGCAATGGGTCGACGATTACTACCGCATCTTCAAAGAGGAATGCGTGCCGATCGGCCACGCGGTCAATCCCAATGTCGCGATGGTGACCGGCTTCTCCGTGCACCCTGACGAGATGGAATCGCGCCGCCGCGGCGAAGACGGCCTGAGATTTTTCCGCTACGGCCTGGCGCATCATTACATCTTCGGCGAGCACAAACCGGGACGCACCGACATCTGGGCCAATTTCGAAAAGGCGCGGCACGCGCTGCCGCCGGCCGGCGCCGATCATGGCATCGGCACGCCGGACCAGCTACGGACCCATCTGCGGCACTTCGAGGAATCCGGCGTCGACCAGACCGTGTTCATCCAGCAGGGCGGCCGCAACAGGCATGAGCACATCTGCGAGGCGCTGGAACTGTTCGCAAAAGATGTCATGCCGGAATTCCGCGCGCGCGAGATCGAACGGGAAAAGCGCAAGCGGGAAGAACTCGCGCCATACATCGAAAAGGCGTTGGCCCGCAAGCAAGCGACAAGGCCGATGCGCGACGAGGAAATTCCGGTCTACCTCGCGCTCGGCCGCAAGATCGCCGAAGAAGGCACCGGCACCGAACGCCAGAAGCAGAACGCCAAACTATGGGCCGATGCCGCCAAGGTCACCCTGAGCGATCCCGCGCGTCACGGCAGCAAGACTTCCGCGACGTCCTGATCTCCTCTTCATCACGGGAACAACAACGTGCTCGACAAATCAGCCCCGCAATCCTCCACCCGCACCTCCGGCCCGCTGTCAGGTTTTCGCATCGTCGAATTTGCCGGCATCGGGCCTGGTCCCTTTGCCTGCATGATGCTGGCGGATATGGGCGCGG
Organism: uncultured Alphaproteobacteria bacterium; assembly: GCA_963778925.1. Taxonomy (GTDB): domain Bacteria; phylum Pseudomonadota; class Alphaproteobacteria; order Rhizobiales; family Xanthobacteraceae; genus Bradyrhizobium. The sequence goes on from CAVZWE010000026.1 coordinate 15,800, forward strand.
AGGTGGTCACGCTCGATCGCGTCGGCGCCAGGAAGAACATGAAATCGGTGGCCGGGCGCGGCCGCAAGGTCGTCGAGCTCGATCTCAAGGACAAGGCCGCTGTGGCGCAGGTGCTCGATCTCCTGACCAACGCCGATGCGCTGATCGAAGGTTTCAGGCCAGGCGTGATGGAACGGCTCGGGCTCGGGCCGGAGGTGGTACTGGCGCGCAATCCGCGCCTGGTCTATGGCCGCATGACCGGATGGGGCCAGGAAGGCCCGCTGGCGCAGGCCGCCGGCCATGACATCAACTATATCTCGGTCACCGGCGCGCTGGCCGCGATCGGCACCAAGGAGAAGCCGGTGCCGCCGCTCAATCTGGTCGGCGATTTCGGCGGCGGCGCGCTTTACCTCGTGGTCGGCGTGCTCGCGGCGCTGCTGGAAGCGAAGAAATCCGGCAAGGGACAGGTGGTGGATGCGGCGATGTGCGACGGCGCGGCCTCGCTGATGTCGATGTTCTTCGACATGACGGCCATGGGCCGCTGGACCGAGGGACGCGAGAGCAATTTCCTCGACGGCGGCGCGCATTTCTACGGCGTCTATGAATGCGCCTGCGGCCGCTTCATTTCGATCGGCTCGATCGAGCCGCAATTCTACGCGCTGCTGCGCCAGCACGCCGGCCTGACCGACGCCGACTTCGATGCGCAGATGGACCGCAAGGCCTGGCCCGGGCTGAAGCAGAAACTGGTCGGAGGTCTTCAAGAGCAAGACCCGCGACGAATGGTGCGCGATCATGGAAGGCACCGACATCTGCTTTGCGCCGATCCTCACCATGAAGGAAGCGCCGCAGCATCCGCACATGGCGGCGCGCAAGATTTTCGTCGAACGCCACGGCGTCACCCAGCCGGCGCCGGCGCCGCGCTTTTCGCGCACACCGTCGGCGATCCGCGAGCCGGAGACGGCGGATATCGCGAACCTGACAAGCGAGTGGAAGGGCGGGAAGTAGACCCGCCGTCGTTCCGGGGCGCGAGCAAAGCGAGCGAACCCGGACCCATACCACCGTCGGATAGATCGGGCCTCGCCAAGAAGGCGCATCCTCAGATGCGCAATTGCGCATCGGGGAATGACAGCAGTTGAGTAAATCCCGGACGTGGCCGAAATCGAGGGAAATTCGTCATTCGTCTCCCCGGTTCGATTTGCGATGATCCGCCTCACTTCAAAAGCCACGAGACCACCATGGCGCTGCAACTTCGGCCTAACTGCGAATATTGCGACAAGGACCTGCCGCCGGATTCGACGGATGCGCGGATCTGCTCCTACGAATGCACCTTCTGCGCGGACTGCGTCGAGACCAGGATTAATAATGTCTGCCCGAACTGCGGCGGCGGCTTTGCGCCGCGGCCGATCCGGCCCGCGAAGGAATGGCGGCCGGGATTGTCGGTGGCGAAGCGGCCGCCCTCGGACAAGCGCGTGCATCTGTCCTACAGCCTCGACGACATCGCGGCGCATTCGGCGCGGATCAGGGATATCCGACCGGAAGAGCGGTGAACTGCCGCCTTAGCGCCGCAGCTATTAAAATGACATCATCCGTCTTCGTCATGGCCGGGCTTCGTCCCGGCCATCCACGTCTTCTCTTGTACTCGTGGCCAAGACGTGGATGCCCGGCACAAGGCCGGGCATGACGAGTTCACTGAAAAAGTGCTCACGCTACTGGCCGCGGTTCGAGACAGCATTTAAACCGCCGGCACAATCGTGCCTTCGACCTCGCCAAACCCGACACGATAGCCCTTGCCCTGGCACCAGCCGCGCATGACAAGCAAATCGCCGTCCTCGAGAAACGTCCTGACGATTCCGCTCGCGAGCTCGACCGGCTCGGTGCCGTTCCAGGAGATTTCCAGCAGACTGCCGCGCTGGTGCTTGTCCGGGCCGCTGATGGTGCCGGAGCCCAAGAGATCGCCGACATTCATGGCGCAGCCGGATGAAGCGTGATGCACCAGTTGCTGCACCGAGGACCAGTACATGTATTTGAAATTGGTGCGGCAGATGTTGACCGCCTCATTCATCTGCGCCGCCCGCAGGCCGACATCGAGTTCCAGATCGTAATTGTTCGGCTGGGTTTGCTGCAGATAAGACAGCGGCACCGGATCCTGCGCCGGCCCCTGCACGCGGAACGGCTCCAGCGCCTCGCGGGTGACGATCCATGGGCTGATCGAGGTCGCGAACGCCTTGGCCTGGAACGGGCCGAGCGGCACATATTCCCATTGCTGGATATCGCGCGCGCTCCAGTCGTTGAGCAGCACGAAGCCGAAGATCATCTCTTCCGCCTGCTTCTCGCTGAGCATCTCGCCCATCGGCGAGGGCTGCCCGATCACGACGCCCATTTCCAGCTCGAAATCGAGCCGCTTGCAGGGACCGAAGCTCGGCAACTCCACATTCGGCGGTTTCAGCTGGCCGCGCGGCCGGCGCACTTTCGTGCCACTGACCACGACGGTCGAGGCGCGGCCGTTGTAGCCGATCGGCATATGCAGCCAGTTCGGCTGCAGCGCGTTGTCCTTGCCGCGGAACATGACGCCGACATTGGTGGCGTGTTCCTTCGACGAATAGAAATCGGTGTAGCCGGAGACCGCGATCGGCAGATGCAGCTTTGCGTCCGCCATCGGCACCAGCGCGCGCTGGCGCAGCTTTGGATTATCGCGCAGCTCGGGATTGTCATGGCGCAGCAATTCGCTGATGCGCGCCCGGGTGCGCGACCACACCTTCGGGCCCAGCGCCATGAAAGGATTCAAGGTCGGTGCCGCGAACACGCCCGGTTCGACCAGGTCGATCCGGCAATCCTGCACCAATTGCCAGAGATCGAGCACGTAATCGCCGATCGCCACGCCAGTGCGCGGCGCCAATCCGTCCTTGGCCGAGAACACACCGTAGGGGAGATTCTGGATCGGAAAGTCGGAGGCGGGATCGACCGGGATGAAGGAGCGGAGGGTGGGATCGTTGGGGTGGGGCAAAATGATTCTCCAAGTAACACCGTCATGGCCGGGCTTGACCCGGCCATCCACGACTTCACTTTCTAGCCGCAAGACGTGGATGCCCGGGACAAGCCCGGGCATGACGGAAAGTTAGATCGCGCAACCCTACGGCCTGTTCGGATCGAACCGCTTTTCCAGTCCCTTCCAGCAATCCGCATAATCGTCCTGCAGGGTCGAGGACTTCGCCGCATGCGCGGTGATGCGCTGCGGAAAGCGCGTCTCGAACATGAAGGCCATGGTGCCCGTCAGCTTGACCGGCTTCAATTCCGAATTGCTGGCGTGATCGAAGGCTTCGCGGTCCGGGCCGTGCGGCAGCATCATGTTGTGCAGGCTGATGCCGCCGGGGACAAAGCCTTGCGGCTTGGCGTCATAGACGCCGTAGATCAGCCCCATGAACTCCGACATGATGTTCATGTGATACCACGGCGGACGGAAGGTGTTGTCCGCCACCATCCAGCGCTCCGGGAAAATCACGAAATCGATGTTCGCGGTGCCCGGGGTTTCCGACGGCGCCGTCAGCACCGTGAAGATCGACGGATCGGGGTGGTCGAAGCCGATGGCGCCGACCGGCGAAAACGTCCGCAGATCGTATTTGTAGGGCGCGTAGTTGCCGTGCCAGGCCACCACGTCGATCGGCGAATGCGGCAGCGTGGTCGCAAACAGCGCGCCGCCCCATTTCACGAACAATTCGGTCGGCGTGTCCTTGTCTTCGTAGGCCGCAACGGGGGTCAGGAAGTCGCGGGCATTGGCAAGGCAATTGGCGCCGATCGGCCCGCGCTCCGGCAGCGTGAAGGCGCCGCCGTAATTTTCGCAGAGATAGCCGCGCGCCGGACCGGCCGTGATCTCGACGCGGAATTTCACCCCGCGCGGGATCACCACGATCTCGCCGGGCTCGGCATCGATGCGGCCGAATTCGGTGATGAAGCGCAGATTGCCCTGCTGCGGCACGAACATCATCTCGCCGTCGGCATTGTAGAAATGCTGATCGACCATCGATTTGGTGATCAGGAAGACATGCGCGGCCATGCCTGCCTGCGTGTTGACGTCGCCCGCCGTGGTCATGGTCTGCACGCCCTGCAGGAACGTCATGTCCTGCTTCGGGATCGGCGTCGGATCCCAGCGCAATTGCGAGACCGTGATCTCCTGCTCGTGGCACGGCGCGGTGCGCCACAGGCCGATGTCGACCCTGGCGAAACGGCCGGAGTGTTTCACCGATGGCCGGATGCGATAGAGCCATGAACGTTCATTGCTGCCGCGCGGCGCCGTGAACGGCGAGCCAGAGAGCTGTTCGGCGTAGAGCCCGTAGGCGCAGCGTTGCGGCGAATTGCGTCCGACCGGCAGCGCGCCCGGCAGCGCCTCGGTCTCAAAACTGTTGCCGAAGCCGGACATGTAGCCCGGCGTGATACCGACGGTGCTGCGGCTGATCAGATCGGGCGAGGTATTGATATTCATGGTCATCCTCCTTGCAAGGCAGCCCACATTTGTAGATCGCGTTCGGCGGTCCAGATCACGGGGTCGTCGATTCCCGAGGCTTCGTCGAACGCGCGCGAGACGTTGAACGGCAGGCAGTGTTCATAGATCGCGAAACTCGAGAATTTCGGGTCCATCACCTCGCGCGCCGCCGCCATCGTGTCCTTGAGGCTGCGGCCTTTGGCGACGGCGGATTCGGCCGCACCATAGAGCGTGGTGACAAAGTCGCGCGTCATCGCAATCGCGTCGCGCCCAGTGGCGATGCCGTTGAGCGCATCGCCGCGGCCCGGCGCGATCGCCTTGGGATTGAAGGCGCGGATTTCGTTCAACGTCGCCGGCCATTCGCGCAAAAGCGCGTCGCCGCAATAGCAGGCCGAATGATATTCGATCAGATCGCCGGAAAACATTACTTCCGCGTCCGGCACCCAGGCCACGATGTCGCCGGAGGTGTGGCCGGCGCCAAGCTGCATCAGCCGCACCTCGCGCTTGCCGAGATAGATCGACATCTCGCCTTCGAAGGTCAGCGTCGGCCAGGTCAGGCCGGGGATGCTCTCGGCATCCTGGAACAGGCGGGGAAAGCGGCCGAATTCGGAATCCCAATCCTGCTGGCCGCGCTCTTCGACCAGTCGCCTGGTTTCCTGCGAGGCGATCACGGCTTGCGCCTTGTAGGCGGAGGCGCCGAGCACCCGCACCGCGTGATAATGCGACAGCACCACATATTTGATCGGCTTGTCGGTGACGGTCCGCACCCGCTCGATCACTTTATTGGCCATCGCCGGTGTCGCCTGCGCGTCGAACACGATGCAGCCGTCGTCGCCGACGATCACAGCCGAATTGGGATCGCCCTCGGCGGTGAAGGCATAGAGATCGGTACCGATCTCGGAGAAGGTGATCTTCTTCTCCGCCATGTCGGTCGTGGATGCAAAACCCTTTGTCATTAATTCAATTCCTTTGCGATAACTCTGTCCACGTCATTGCGAGGAGCCAACGCGACGAAGCAATCCAGTTTTGTTCTAGCTCGATGGATTGCTTCGCGGAGTTTATCATCGGGCGGCGCTTTGCGCCGACCCGTTGGCTCGCAATGACGCCTTTAGACATGCTCATGCGATTATTTTCACTGTTGTTGCTATTGCTGTTGTTGCTGCTGCTGCGCCTGCTGGCTCGCGTCCAGCATCCGCCGTTTGGCGAGCGCAATCGCCTCGTCCAGCACGCCGAGATCGCCGATATGATTGGCAAGGATCAAGACCAGCGCCGCATCGAGGTCGGCGCTTTGCGCGTCCGTCAACCCGCGATGCGCCTCGACGACGGCGCGAAACGCGTCGTCCGGCCTGGCAAAATTCGAGCTGGTGGACAATGCCATGATCGAGACCTCAATTGATTCCGCAGGCGCGCGCCAATGCGGCGTCGACGGCGGCACGGGTCGGATGCCGGAAGCGTGCGGCGACATAACCATCCGGCCGCAGCAGATAGGCCGTGCCGGGCTCGGCATCGTAACGTGCGCCAACCAGCGCTGCGGTGTCCGAGAAACCGTCTTGACCCCCGATACGGATCACTCCCAGGCCATCCGGCGGGTCGACCGCAACGCCATTGCTAAACTCGAGCAGCGCGAACCGCGTTCCCGCCTTGATGAAGGCATCCGTCAGGAACGCCGGCTCGCCGTCACGCGACGCGACCGGCGCATCGGGCATGGAAGCGCCTGGCGGCGGGCCGCCGTGCCAGGCATCGCGATCGGCGGTCGAGAGGGCTGAATCATAGATCGAGGGAACCGAGAGCCGCCCGCCATTGATCATGCGCTTGCCGAATTCGGTTTCCCTGGCGAGCGACAACACCGCCTTGCGCAACCGCGCCTCCTGGGCGGAACTCGGGGCCATGAAATCGGTCGAGCGAGTGGATTCCCGGATGTTCTCGTCAGCCGCGGCACTTCGCTCGGTGTGATAGCTTTCGAGCAAGGCCTCCGGCGAAGTCCCTTTCAACACACGATCAAGCTTCCAGGCCAGATTCTCGGCGTCCTCCAGCCCGGAGTTGGCGCCGCGGGCGCCAAATGGCGAGACCTGATGCGCGGCATCGCCGGCAAAGATGACGCGGCCGTGGATGAATTTCTCCATCCGCCGGCACTGGAATTTATAAAGCGAGATCCATTCGAAATCGAAATTTTCATGCCCGAGCATGCGAGCGATCCGCGGCCGGACATTTTCCGGCCGCTTCTCGACCGCGGGATCCGCTTCCGGATTGAGCTGCAGATCGATCCGCCAGATATCGTCCGGCTGCTTGTGCAACAGCGCGGAACGCCCGGCATGAAACGGCGGATCGAACCAGAACCAGCGTTCGGTCGGAAATTCCGCCGTCATCCTGACATCGGCGATCAGGAACTGATCCTCGAACACTTGTCCGGCGAAGTCCGCACCGACCATTTGCCGCAGCGACGATCGCGCGCCGTCGCAGGCGACGAGATAGTTGGCACGCAGCCGATAGGGTCCGTCCGGCGTCTCGATCGTCAGCACGACATGGTCGTTGCGCGCTTGCAGCCCGGTCACCTTGTTACGCCAGCGCAGATCGATGGCGGATAATTCCTGCACCCGGTCCACCAGATAGGCTTCGGCATAAAATTGCTGCAAATTGATGAAGGCGGGCCGTTTGTGGCCCTGCTCCGGCAGCAGATTGAACTGATAAAGCAGCGAGGCGCCGTGGAAAATCCTGCCGACGCTCCACACCACGCCCTTGTCGACCATGCGGCTACCGATGCCGAGCCGGTCCCAGTACTCCAGCGAGCGCTTGGAAAAGCAGATCGCGCGCGAGCCCTCGCCGATCCGGTCGGCATCATCGAGCAACACTACCGGCTGGCCGCGCTGCGCCAGATCGATCGCGAACGACAGCCCGACCGGCCCGGCGCCGACCACCACGACGGGGTGCTCGGCGATATTGCCGCCGGCCCGATCCTGGTCGGCGTGGCGGCGATAGCCGAACTGGGCTTTGGACTGCTGCGCCATGCGCTCAAGAACCTTGCTCTGGCCAAGGGATGGTGTGTCGGCTTAAGGTAGTCGCACCTGCAACTATCTAAACGCTTTAGGCGTTTCGGCGTCAACTCCAGTTGGAGCGGCTTTTTGGCAACACTGGACCTGTTCAGATTTGTGCCTTTCCGGCTGAACCGGCTGGCGGCCGAGGTCTCTTCGGCGCTGTCCAGCGAATATCGGGAGCGCTACGGGCTTGATATTCCGGAATGGCGGGTGCTGGCGACGCTCGGCTTCCGCAATGACGCGTGCAGCGCGCAATACATTGCGCATTGCACCCGGACCCACAAATCCACCATCAGTCGTGCCGTCTCCGCGCTGATGAACCGGCAGCTCATTGAGCGCGTCGAGAACGAAGACGACCGCCGCGAGTTCGCCTTGCGCATGACGCGGAAGGGAAAAGCGCTGTACCAAAAACTGATCCCGCGCCTCTTGCGCCGGGAGGGGGAGATTCTCTCCTGCCTCTCGGCGCAGGAGCGCAAGGAATTTGCGCGGCTGCTCGGCAAGATCGAGAAAAATCTCGATCTGGTACAGACCAGTCAAGAGGCCGACGTCAAGGACGGGTATTGAGCGGCCCCGGCGCTCGCCGCGGAACAACCGTGATCAGTCGCAGGGCTTTTCGGCATGCCCGGATTTGACGATGATCTCGCAGATGTGGCTCTTGCGTCCTTTCTCCACGCAGACCGATATCCAAAGCCGTTCCCGACAGGCCCGCAGAACGAGTTCGCCGATCGCGGCCTCTACCGAGCTGAAACGATGAACCTCGCCACAGCTCTCCAGAACGAAGCCCTCGAAATTCCCGAAGCAGTTGAAGATAACCTCGGAGACCTTGCCGGTGTAGCAGTGGATGTCCCGATGAGGAGGACCGTGACCGGGGATTCCGGGATCGTCCACGCTCGGCGGAATCTGCGAAGGATCGACGCCCAGTCCCTTCACCTGGTCGCTGAGCTGACCGATATATCGGTCGAACACGGGGTGCCAGCTATCGGTGACGGGAATCGCCTGGAAGATATATTTGAGCACCGCAAGATTCCGGACGAGCCGGCTCAGTAATGGTTCACCGAGGCTCACAACCGTCGTCATTCGGAATGCTCCCAGCACCTTCCGTTGCGACAAGCTGTAATCCTGTCGTATCAACTGCTCGCTTTCTAGACGCCCCCGTTGGGATCGCGTTCTCAGATAAGTGAGCCCGGAATGCTGTTGCACATCGACCCGGAATTGCTGGCCCGCACGGACCGACAGGGGAAGCTGCAACGTCATCAGGCCCGCGATCGGCCGCTGTATCCGCCCGGGGAGTGGAATGTACGAGATACCGCCGACCGGACAGGAGATCGTGTGGGTATCGATCTTGCCCAGCACCTGCGGTCCCGGCCTGAGCGTGGCTGCCAACCTCAAAATCTCGTCAGCGCTCCAGTCCGGCGAGTAGAAGTTCGCGGTTGTATCCCGCGGCAGATCGTTCCACCGGATCACGAGTTCGTCGTACGGCGTTCGCGGGTCTCCTCGCTCGCCGACCGCCGCGAACGTGCCCTTCGGATTCACCTGGGAAGGTTTCACCGCCAGCGTGTGCTGCACGACATGGGTCGATGCAATCCCCGGGTTATCCGATTCCACGATTGCAAGGTTGCGCTGCGCCAGTCGATCGCTCGACGAAGGCGTGGCCCCGTTGGGAATCGGGTCGGTCGCTCCAGGCTGGAAGCGCACCTCGGCGACCAGGCATTGATGGATGCCTCTGACCAGTTGCACGATCGGCAGCCGCGCCGAGAACGGACCGTCACTCCCCGTCGGCACCTGCACCGGAAACTGCGGATCGGTCTGGTTGAAGTCCAGCCAGCAGCCGAAATACTGCAATCCTTCCTGGCTGCCGTTGTGGACCAGTGTCGCCTTGTTCGAGTTATCGCTCTGCGTCGTCATGCTCTGCGCGGCGGAATTGATCCTCGGCTCGGCGAAATAGGGAATGGAGGTAATCTGGTTCCCCGCGCCGCTGAAGAACGCGTTGATGCCGAGCAGTGGAATCGTTCCAGCCGCCGTTCGCCGGTAATTCTGCACATTGGCCGAAGCATTCGTGGTGTAGCTCAGGTCGGACACCATCGTATTGAATGTCCGGAAGAAAACGCGAACGTCAGTCGCGTCCTGCGTCTGCGCGCGGTATCGCACCTTCGCGACCGCAAAGTTCAACACCCGCTGTCCGTTCACGGTCCGCGACAGTTCCAGCTGGCTGGCCTGTTCGTTCTGGGAGATGTTCTCGAACGGAGGCGCGGTGTTGTTTCCATAGCCCCGCAATTCGCTCAGCAATCCCTGAATGAAGCTGAAGGGCGCGTTGCCGTTGGTATTGGGATCGTCGAGGACGACGTTGCTCGCGTTGATCTTCTGTCCCGGCCGCAGCTGGAATACCCGGACGTCGGTGGAGAGCCAGCTGGTCGCGCCGTCCACCATGTAGGGATTCGGCTGCTTGACGAGTTCGATCGGCGCCACATCCTGCAAACCTGCAAGACTCGCCTGCACGTAGATGCTCCGCGTTTCGGACGTGAACGCGCTGGTATCGGTAAAATCCACCTCGACAGTGAACGATACGCGCTGCGGCGTATTGAGCGCCCCGGAATTCTCCAGATCGACACTGGTGACCGTCCCCGAAATCGACGGGATCACGGCGCCGCCGATCGAATCCAGAAACTGGATCGTCGGCGTCGTCCCCGGAACCCCCAGTGAACTCGGCGCGAGCCCATCATAGATCACGTAAAACGATTCCGGATATGCGTGCGTGGTTTCGACTTCGTAGGAAGAAAAGGTGTCCCGGTTGGTCACGATATAGCTGTCGATTCCCAGCGCTTCGAGCCCAAGTCCGATCAGACCTGACGAGACATCCTTGATGATTTCGTCCATCTCGGGAAACAGCGGCTGAAATGTCGTGCCCCATTCCACGGTGAAGGCCATCGTCTTTGCCTTCGACGTATCGACGAAGTGCCGGCTGTACGCGTAGTCATCGTTGGCTCCCGACGTCGCGTACAGGGAGAACGCTGGTTTTGCGACATAGGTCTTGCCTCTCACCGCGGCGAGCGACCTCGTGAACGCGGTCGCCAGACCTTCCACGGTCGACAAGTCATTGTCCGGAATGTATTCGCTGTAGCCGTCGCCCACCAGTCCGCGCTGTCCGTTGAACGCGCTGTTCATGAAATTCTTGCTGGTGTCGCTGGTCTGCATCTCGTCGTCACCCCAGACGTAGAGGATGTCTTCCGAGTAACTGTGGACGTCGACGTACCAGCGGATCCGGGTGAACGTGTCGTGTATGTAAGTGATGTTCTGCGTCTCCACCTCGCTGAGCGCCGCGTGCCCGTGATAGGTGTCCTGAGAGGGATCACTGGAGGCCAGGTATACGTTCTGGGCTCCCGGAGCGAACGCGGTCTGGAAGTTCCACAGGAAATCCTGGTTGCGGTTGATGTCGATCCCGATCTTCGATGCCACGCCGCCGCTGTCGGCGGGATTGCGGTTCTTGCGCCACAACGCGACATCGTTCTGCGAATAGTCGCGCCCGTCCGGATTCACGCAGGGGTAGATGATGATGTTGATCTGCTCGATCAGCGCCTTCACCTCGGCCGCCGAGAAATACTTTCCGCCGTAGCCGACGCCCGTTCCACCTGCATAGGCATCGCAGAGGTCCGTCGCCATGTTGACCAGGATCTCGCAACTGCCCCACTCGCGCGCATGTACGCCCCCGGTCAGGTAGTAGGCGTCGACCGTGTTCGCGGCATTGGTGCCAAGCACGACCGCATGCGTCGTCCGCACTCCATCAACGGTCAGATTGGGCAGTGTGACCAGCTTGCAGATCGTCGGATGCGCTGCGGACAAGCCGATCAGCGCCGACTCGACTTCGGTTACGTTCATATACACGGCGCGTCTCCATTCGTAGGCGCTCCGCAGGCCGGAATTCGGCCCAAGAAACGCGAGAGAACTCTACCGCTTCACTCCCAGGCCTTCCGGTTTGATCTTGCCGCCCTGGAAGCGGTCCGTTTTCGACACTTGTGCCTGCGCCTGCTCCAACGCTTCGCCAAAGGTGTCGTCCAGTTCGTGCCGATAGCCGAGCGCGGCGATCTTCTGCGCTTCGGCCGCTGATCCATACAGCGTAACGATGAAAGCCCCGTCGCTGTCTCGTTTGGGACTGCCGCACTCGGTATGTACGTGCGCTGCCGACAATATTTCGTTCAGCGCTTTATGATCGGGAACCCACACGGTGATTTTTGTGACTTGAGCCATCGCACTCACCATCCATTCCGTTGGACTTGGCAATATGGAGTACACCGGTTCGCGCCTGGCATGTCGGCGCCGAGAAGAACGGGTGTCGGCCGTCAGATCGGAATTACCCGAGTATATCTCTCACATCCAGTAGTTGTGTGAACCAACTCACATCGGCGATCTCAAATCGCTGTGAATGGCCTGGGCGTATTTGGCGCGCGCCGTGGAATGACTTAAGCCGGGTCGATATGCTTCGCGATCACGGGAAAATACGCCCCGCCCGAGCCGGCGTCGATCGCCTCCTGCAGGACCTTGCCGACCAGTTCGGCGCCGCGAAGCTTGATCCCGGCGTCCGCGGCCAGTTCCAGCGCATAGGACAAATCCTTCAAGGCATATTCGGTCGAGAAGGCGCGTTCGGGAAAATTGCCCGGCACGATCGCCTTCATGCCGTGATTGCGTAAGGCAAAACTGTCGGCCGAACCCTTCGACAACGTATTTAGCAGCAGCGCCGGATCGACGCCGCTGCGCTTGGCAACGGCGACCGCCTCGGCCAGTGCGTTGACGGTCTCAAACAGCACCATGTTGTTGAGGATCTTTGTCACCTGGCCAGCGCCGACATCGCCGCAGCGCGTGATATCGGTGGCGAAACAGCGGATCAGGGGCTCGATCGCGGCGTATAATTCGTCCGTCGCGCCGACCATCACGCTGAGCGTGCCCTCCTGCGCCGCCTGGCGCGTACGCGCGATCGGCGCATCGGCCCAGGAGGCGCCCCTGGCCTGCAGCGCTATGGCGAATTCGCGGGTCTGCTTGACCGACGAAGTACCGAGGTCGATCACGACCTGCCCGTTGCGGATATTTTTCAGGATGCCGTCGCCTTCGAACACACTGCGCACATGTTTGGCGCTGGGAAGGCAAAGGAACACGATGTCGCTGTTGCCGACGACTTCCGCCACCGAGCCGGCGATGGTGGCGCCGTGTTCGCGAAGCCGCGCCAACGGTTCCGGCACCAGGTCGAACGCGAGCACAGGCGCGCCGCTCTTTTTCACGAGGTTGCGGCAGATCGGCTCGCCCATCACGCCGAGGCCGATGAAGCCGATCTTCTTGTACGCTGACATCTGTCCGCTCGCTTACTTGACGAACGAGCGCGAGGGCCTGGCGTGCAGCGAATAGGCATCGACCTTGTCGCTGGCGCGCGGATAGATCTCGGTCACGATCGGGTCGTGCCCGGGAATGATGCGGTCGGGATGGCCGGCGAGGCGCTCGACGGTCTCCCATCCCACACACATGTCACCGAGGTTATAGACAATCGGGAATGGACTGCGGCGCTGCATGTTGGCGTAATAATGCGAAGCATCCGACGCCAGCACCACCGGCCCGCGCGCGGTCTCGACCCGCACCACCTGCAGGCCATCGGAATGGCCGCCGACGCGATGCAAGGTAACGCCGGGCGCGACTTCGCCATCGCCAGAATGAAACGTAACCCGCTCGCTGAAGACGTGACGGACCATCAGCGTGACATGCTCCACCGAAAACGGATGCCGCAGCGTGCCGAAACACATGCAGCGCCCGGTGGCGTAGCTCATCTCGCGGTCCTGCAGATGAAATCGCGCGTTCGGAAACAGGTCGAGATTGCCGGCGTGGTCGTAGTGCAGATGGGTGACGACGATATCCCTGATCGCATCGGCGCTGACGCCAAAGCGCGCCAGCGCCTCGACCGGATTGAGCGTCAGCTTGCGGTTGCGTAACTGCGCCTCCGCCGCATTGAAACCGGTATCGACCAGGATATCGCGGCCGCCTCCCCGGATCAGCCAGACGAAATAATCAAGGTCGGACGCCGTGGTCTCGTGCGGATCGGGATTAAGGAAATTCAGGTGCGGCGTGCGCGGCGACATCGTCGCATAGCGGATGGCGTAGATTTCGTAGGCGTTTCCCATCGGTTCCACTCTTCTTGGTTTTCGCTTGGCCCGACCGAACCAAGCCATTGTCGCCGCGAAAGGTCAAACCGGGGGACGGCCGATGCCGCAATGTGAGATCCGTCACATTGCGCCGCTCCATCCGCAATCGAGCGGGCGGCGACCAACGTCATGGCGCCGGGACACGCCCAGCCGTGACGAAAACACGGCTGAAAATGAGCGAGGTGTTGCGATCGATCTCGTGTGAGATTCCGAGGTTTCGTAAAACCTTGTCGCGGCAAATTGTCCCGATCATTGTTGACCTTCGCAGGCAGTTGACAGGGTTCGCGAGCCCGGTTTGATAATGCGGTTTCCGTGGGTTAAGGTCGCCGAGGCGCGAGCTGGAATCGGCGCCTTGTTGGCTGGACCGCCGTCGCATGAGAATTCGCCTCGCATTGCTCGTGACCTTGATGTTATCGGTCGCGCCGATCGTGGCCTCGGCTGCGGATAATCACGCCGACCGATTTGCGCTTGTGATCGGCAACGCGAAATATCCCGACGCCGAAGCGCCGCTGAAGGAACCGATCAACGACGCCCGCGACGTCGCCGGTGAACTCAAGCGCGACGGCTTCAATGTCGATGTCGGCGAAAATCTGACAGGCGACGCGATGCGCCGCGCCTTCGATCGGCTCTACGGACGCATCAAGCCGGGTTCGGTCGCACTGATTTTCTTCAGCGGATTTGGCGTTCAGTCCAACCGCCAAAGTTACATGATCCCGGTCGACGCGCAGATCTGGACCGAAGCCGATGTTCGCCGCGACGGCCTCAGCCTGGAGACGGTACTGGGCGAGATCAACAGCCGCGGCGCCGGCGTCAAGATCGCCCTGATCGATGCCTCAAGGCGCAATCCGTTCGAGCGCCGGTTCCGCAGTTTTTCGGCGGGGCTTGCGCCGGTCATTGCCCCGAACGGTACGCTGGTGATGTATTCGGCGGCGCTGTCGTCCGTCATCTCGGACAATGGCGGCGATCACAGCCTGTTCGTGCAGGAATTGCTCAAGGAAATCCAGGTTCCCGACCTGATGGCGGAGGAGACGCTGAACCGGACCCGGGTCGGCGTCACCCGCGCCTCCCGCAGCGAGCAGGTGCCCTGGATTTCGTCCTCCTTGGCCGAGGACTTTTCGTTCATCCCCGGTACCGGTGCACGACCGTCACCGGGTCCGGCGATAGCCGCACTGCCCCAGCCGGTGGCTCCCGAACCGCCATCGCCCCCGCCAACTCCGTTGCCGCCGTTGCCGCGTCAGGACCCGTTGCCGCCGCCGCAGGTCGTGGCTCCGCCTCCCGCCGACAAGCCGGTGGTGAAGAACGAGGGCACGCTTGGCGATGATCCGACCATCAAGAGCCTCACCGCCAAGCTCGCCGATAATCCCGACGATCAGAACGCGCTGTACCGGCGCGGTCAGGTCTATGCCAGCAAGGGGGAGTATAACCTCGCTCTGAAGGATTTCGACGGCTCGATCCGGCTCAACCCCAAGGACGTCGAGGCCCTTAACAACCGTTGCTGGGTACGCACCGTGACCGGCGACCTGCAGGCGGCGCTGAAGGATTGCAACGAGGCGCTTCGGCTACGCCCGAACTTCGTCGATGCCCTGGACAGCCGCGGCCTTCTCAACCTGAAGAGCGGAATGACCAAGAACGCCATCGCCGATTTTGACGCCGCGCTGAGGATCAATCCGCGACTGACGTCTTCGCTGTATGGGCGCGGCCTGGCCAAGAAGCGCAGCGGCGCCGTTGCGGCAGGCGATCTGGATATCGCCAACGCCAAGGCGATGGATCCGAATATTGTCAAGGAATATGCGGATTACGGGGTAGATTGACGGCAATTTGAGTTGGAAATATCGGGGCTTCCTCGAACCCCGAGGCGGTCGGCGAAGACAAACCACGAAATGGCCGCGAGCGGTTTGGGCCGATTTGTCCTTGCGGCTTGATAGCTCATCCATGGGAACCGCGCGGGTTCGCGCGCAGGAGGGACTGGCAATGTCGAAATCCTTTGGAAGCAAAAGGCTTTCCACGCTTCTTTCGGTTCTGACGATCGGCGCCGCGCTTTCCTTCGGCGTCGGAAGCGCCCTCGCCGGCGATCAAAATGTGACCGAGGATCAGATCGTCCGGGCGCTCGCCCCGCCGCCCAAGGCACCCCTAACGAGGGGCCTGTCGGTCGGTCCGCAGACCCAGGTCGATCCGGCGGCGGTCGCAGCCGAAGGCCGTTTCGTGCAGACCATCCGTGGCCGCGCCACGCGTTCGCTTTCGCTCAGCGAGCGCGAAGAGATCGCCACCATCGCCAAGGACAAGCCGAATATCGATCTCGAAATCACCTTCGACTACAATTCGGCCGATATCAGCGCCAAATCGCTGCCCTCGGTGCAGGCGCTCGGCAAGGCGCTGACCAATCCCGACCTGAAGGGCTCGACCTTCATCGTCGCCGGTCATACTGACGCCGCCGGCGGCGAGGTCTACAACCAGGACCTGTCCGAACGCCGCGCCGACTCGATCAAGCGCTATTTGACCGACAAATTCGGCATTGCCGGCAGCGACCTCGTGACCGTCGGCTACGGCAAGAGCAAGCTCAAGGACCCGGCCAATCCGCTGGCGGAAGTCAACCGCCGGGTGCAGGTCGTGAATATGGCGAACAAGGCCACCGCGTCCAAGTGACCCTCCAATCCATCATCCCTGCGAACGGCTTCGTCGTTTGCCTCGTCATGCCCGGGCTTGTCCTGGGCATCCACGTCTAAACAGCATAGCAACAAGAAAGACGTGGATGGCCGGGCATAGGCGAGCGGAAGCGACGCCGTCCTTCGGACGGCTATGCCCGGCCATGACCAAAAAGCGGATGGATGACGGGAATGGTTTGAGGGTGCCGTTTCGATCTAATATCATTATGCTCTAACTACTTCTCCCCACGACTTTAGCTCTGGATTGATCCGGCGATGATGCTGACCGAGTACCTGAAACCTGCGTTGGCGGTGGTCTTCGTGGCGGCGCTGGGAGGCGGATGGTATTGGTTTGAACATCGGTCCCGCCCTGAAGAGAAGGCAACGCCGAACAACGCGCTCGTTATCGTCACGAAATCCACCAATGCCTGCTTCTCCGACATGGTGCGGGTCACCGGATTTATCGTGCCGCGCCGGGAAGCCGTGGTCGGGGCCGACCAGGAGGGATCCAAGGTTACCGATCTCTTGGTCCGCGAAGGCGACACCGTCACCGACAATCAGGAATTGGCCCGGCTGTCGCCGCCGCCGCAGCAGCCCGGAGGCGGCGGCGCAAGATCGTCCGCGCCGGTGTCGTTGCGCGCGCCGGCCCCCGGCCTCGTCACCGAAGTCAGGACCATTGTCGGCGCGCCGGCCTCGCCACAGGCCGGACCGATGTTTCGCATCGCCGTCAACAACGAGATCGAGCTCGATGCCGAGGTGCCGGCGGTCCACATGCTGAAACTCAATCCGGGCGCGACGGTGCGCATCAGCCGGGATAACGCGCCCGATCTCGTCGGCCGCGTGCGGCTGGTTTCGCCGCAGATCGATCGCGCCACCCAACTCGGCCATGTCAGGATTTCGCTGACCAATAACCCCTCGCTCAAGGTCGGCATGTTCGCCCGCGCCAACATCGACGCCAAGCGCAGTTGCGGCGTCGCGATTCCGCGCACCGCCATTGACCATCTGACCGTTCAGGTGGTCAAAGGCAATACAGTGGAGACCCGAAAAGTCCGCGTTGGCCTGGTGTCCGATACCTCGACGGAAATCCTTGAAGGCCTCGATGTCGGCGAAATCGTCGTGGCCGACGCCGGCTCTTCGCTGCATGACGGCGACCAGATCAAGACCATGTTCGCCGAGGACCTCGATCGGACGCGGGTACGCTGATGGCGCTCAATATCTCGGCATGGTCGATCCGCAACCCGCTTCCTTCCGTCGTCTTTTCGATCATCCTGCTGGCGCTCGGCTGGGTCAGTTTTACAAAGCTCGCGGTGACGCGGCTGCCGAGCGCCGATATCCCCGTCATTTCGGTTGCGGTATCGCAGTTCGGCGCCGCTCCTGCCGAGCTGGAATCGCAGGTCACCAAGACCATCGAAGACGGCGTCTCCGGCGTCGAGGGTGTGCGGCATATTTCATCGTCGATCACCGACGGGCTTTCGCTGACCACGATCCAGTTCGCGCTGGAGACCAACACCGATCGAGCGCTGAACGACGTCAAGGACGCCGTCACCCGGGTGCGCGCCAACCTGCCGCAGAACGTCACCGAGCCGCTGATTCAGCGCGTCGATGTCATCGGCCTGCCGATCGTCACTTACGCGGCGATCTCGCCCGGCAAGACGCCGGAGCAACTGTCCTATTTTGTCGACGACGTCGTCAAACGCGCGCTGCAGGGCGTGCGCGGCGTCGCCCAGGTTGAGCGTATCGGCGGTGTCGAGCGCGAAATCCTCGTTTCCCTCGATCCCGACCGGCTGCAGGCGGCGGGGCTTACTGCGGTCAATGTCAGCCAGAGCCTGCGCGGCACCAATGTCGACCTCGCCGGCGGCCGCGCCGAGATCGGCAAGAACGACCAGGCGATCCGGACGCTCGCCGGCGCCAAGACGCTCAACGAGCTCGCGGGCACCATGATTCCGCTGTTCGGCGGCGGCGAGGTTCGCCTCGACGATCTCGGCACCGTCACCGACACCATCGCCGACCGCCGCACCTTTGCCCGCTTCAACGGTGAGCCGGTGGTGGCGCTCGGCATCAAGCGTTCCAAGGGCGCCAGCGACGTGGTGGTTGCCGCCGCCGTGCAGAAGCGCATCGACGCGCTGAAGGTCGCCTATCCCGACGTCGACCTGAAGCTGATCGACACATCGGTGGAGTTTACCAAAGGCAATTATGAAGCCGCGATCTCGACCTTGTTCGAGGGCGCGATCCTCGCCGTCATCATCGTGCTGCTGTTCCTGCGCGATATCCGCGCCACCATCATCGCCGCGATCTCGCTGCCGCTGTCGATCTTCCCGGCATTCTGGGCGATGGACATCCTGGGATTCTCGCTCAACCTCGTCAGCTTTCTCGCCATCACGCTGTCGACCGGTATTCTGGTCGACGACGCCATCGTCGAGATCGAGAACATCGTGCGCCACATGCGGATGGGGAAATCGCCCTATCGCGCGGCGCTTGAGGCCGCCGACGAAATCGGCCTTGCTGTCATCGCGATCTCGCTGACCATCATCGCGATCTTCGCGCCGGCAAGCTTCATGTCCGGCATTGCCGGGCAGTTCTTCAAGCAGTTCGGCATCACGGTCTCGGTGCAGGTGTTCTTCTCGCTGCTCGCCGCCCGCTTCGTCACGCCGGTGCTCGCGGCCTATTTCCTGAAGGATCATGCGCATGACGACCCGCCTCCGGGACGCGTCATGCAGAACTACACCAGGCTCGTCACCTGGTCGGTGCATCACTATTTCATCACCGTGCTGATCGGCTTCGGCATTTTCGCCGCCTCGATCTGGAGCATCACGCTGTTGCCGCAGGGCTTCCTGCCCGCGCAGGATTCCGCGCGCTCGCTATTGGCGATGGAGCTGCCGCCGGGCTCGCAGCTTGCCTTCACCGAAAAGACCACCGAGGAAATCGTCGCGCGCCTGCGCAAGCGCCCCGAAGTCAGAAGCGTGTTCGTCGATGGCGGGCGGGTGCCGCCGGGCACCTTCGAGGTTCGCCGCGCCGCGCTGATCATCAATTACACGCCGAAGACCGAGCGCAAGATCACCCAGCGCGAGCTCGAACTGGAGATCGGCAAGGAGCTCGAAAACGTCCCCGATATCAGGTTCTGGTTCCTCGATGAAAACGGCCTGCGCGCGATTTCGCTGGTCGTCACCGGCGTCGACAGCAATATCGTCAGCAATGTCGCCAGCGAGCTGGCGACCCAGATGAAGCGGATTCCGCTGATCGCCAACGTGATTTCCGAGGTCTCGCTCGACCGGCCCGAACTTCGGATCGAGCCGAGGGCGGATCTGGCAGCGCGGCTTGGCGTCTCCACCGAAAGCCTGTCGCAGACCATCCGCGTCGCCACCATCGGCGACGTCGGTCCGGCTTTGGCGAAATTCGACGCCGGCGACCGCCAGGTGCCGATCCGGGTGCAGCTCGAGGATGCCGCGCGCGGCGACCTGAATGTGCTCGAGCAGTTGCGGGTGCCGCTCGGCCAGCACGGCGAGAAAGGCGGCGTGCCGCTGTCGGTGGTCGCCGACATCAAGCTCGACCAGGGCCCGACCAGCATCAACCGCTATGACCGCGAGCGGCAGGCCACCGTGGCGGCCGACCTCGTCGGCTCCGCGGCACTCGGCGATGCCACCAAGAAAATCTACGACCTGCCTGTCATGAAAAGCCTGCCGAAGGGCGTCAAGGTCAGCCCGTCGGGCGATGCCGAAAGCCTGAATGAATTGTCGGAGGGCTTTGCCACCGCGATCACCGCCGGGTTGATGATGGTCTATGCGGTGCTGGTGCTGTTGTTCGGCACCTTCCTGCAGCCGATCACGATCCTGTTCTCGCTGCCGCTCTCGATCGGTGGCGCCATCGTCGCGCTGTTGGTGACCGGCAAGCAACTTACCACACCGGTGTGGATCGGCATCCTGATGCTGATGGGCATTGTCACCAAGAACGCCATCATGCTGGTGGAATTCGCGGTCGAATCGATGCGCGAAGGCAAGCCGCGCGAGGAGGCGATCATCGACGCCGGCATGAAGCGTGCACGCCCGATCGTCATGACCACGATCGCGATGGCGGCCGGCATGATGCCTAGCGCGCTGGCGTTCGGAGCCGGCGGCGAATTCCGATCGCCGATGGCGCTCGCCGTGATCGGCGGCCTGGTGTTCTCCACCATCCTGTCGCTGGTATTCGTGCCGGCGATGTTCATGATGATGGACGACATCGGCGCCTTGTTCTGGCACTTCGGCAAGAAGCTGCTGGCCCAAAGTGGCGACACCGAGCATGCGAAGCCGGATCACTCAACCGGGCAAAAGGAACCGCCGGCACCGCCGGCCATCGTGCGTTCGCCCGCGGCGGAGTAAAGGGTGCGGTTGTCCTACAATCACAAATGTCATCATCCACGAAAGCGGATGATCCAGTAATCCGCGGCGTCAATGATCATCGCTAAGCCGCCGGGTATCGGATGCCCCTGCTGGAGCCTGTCATCGGATTCGCCGAAGGCGAGACCGGTGGCAGCGCACGACGCCCACTTGTGAGCGGGTGGCCGACCGCAGGACGTACTGGCAAGATTCATCGGAGCAAGCTATTCTGACGTTATGGCTTTTACCCGCATCACCATCGATCCTGCGGTCTGTACCGGCAAGCCCTGTATTCGCGGGCTTCGGTTTCCGGTGGCGCGCCTGCTTGGGCTGATGGCTGCCGGCGAGACGCGCGACGGCATTCTCAAGACCTATCCCTACATCGAAGCCGCCGATATCGACGAGGCGTTGCGTTACGCGGCTTTCCTCGCTGAAGATGAGACGGTCGAGCTGCTGCCCCCCGTTCCTGCCAAGTGAGATTTCTGATTGACATGCCGCTGTCGCCGGCTTTGGCGACGTGGCTTGCCGATCGGGGGCATGACGCTGTGCATGCTGCCGGTCTGGGGCTCCACTGCGCGACCGACAGTGAGATCATTGCCCGGGCGAAGCGCGAGGCGCGAACCGTCGTCACCGCCGACCTCGACTATCCGCGGCTGCTCGCGGTCACAGGTGCCAGCGAGCCAAGCTTGATCTTATTCCGTAATGGCAACTGGTCCGAAGCTGAGGTGCGCACACGATTGAGCGGGATTCTTGCCACACTGACCGAAGCGGACATTGCACGCAGTATTATCGTTGTGGATCGGGATCGCGTGCGGCGACGAAGGCTGCCGATCGGGGAATGAGGCGTCTTGTCCCAGTCGATCCGATCGCCGATGGCGCTCGCCGTGATCGGCGGCCTGGTGTTCTCCACCATCCTGTCGCTGGTATTCGTGCCGGCGATGTTCATGATGATGGACGACATCGGCGCCTTGTTCTGGCACTTCGGCAAGAAGCTGCTGGCCCAAAGTGGCGACACCGAGCATGCCAAGGCGGATCATTCCGCCGGGCACAAGGAACCGCCGGCACCGCCGGCCATCGTGCGTTCGCCCGCGGCGGAGTGAAGGGTACGGTTGTCCTACACTCACAATCGTCAACATCCGCCCCCTACTCATTCCGCGCCACGGCCGTCAGCTTGCCCATGTTTTGCAGCAAGATCCGGCCGCGCTGCAGATCGAGTATCCCGTCCTTGCGCCAGAGCTGCAGCTGGCGGTTGACGCTTTCGCGCGCGGCGCCGACGAAGACGCCCAACTGCTCCTGCGAGATGTGCACCTCGGAGCCGAAATCGGCGGCGAGCGCGCAGAGCCGGCGTGCCAGCCGTACCGGCAACGGCTGCAGCATGGATTCCTCCATCCGCTCGCTCTGCCAGCGGATGCGCTGGCACAAAAGCTGGATGATCTTGATCGCGACGCGCGGCTCGCGCTCGAGATGGGAGAGAAAATCCTCGCGCCGCAGCACGAACAGTTCAGTCGGCTCACCTGCGGTGGCGTCGGCGGTGCGGCTCTGGCCGTCGAGCACGGCGACCTCGCCGAACAGGTCGCCCGGGCCCATGAAATTCAGGGTCAGGCGGCTGCCGTCGGAGGCGCCGGTTTCGATGCGAATTTGGCCGCGGCGGACCCCGAACAAGGCATCGCCCGGATCGCCCTTTTGGAACAGCGCCTCGCCCGGCCTTAGATGCTGGGTGTGGCAAAGGTTCGAGATCCGCGCCAGTTCGTCGGCGCCAAGGTCTGCGAACATCGGATTCATCTTCAGAATGACCGCAAATTCGGCCGCCTTGCTCATTGCAATGCCTTCCAGTTCGAAAAGGTGCTTGTTCGAAGTGTGTCATAAGTCACATAACTTTGCAGTACCCGCGGATTATTTTTGCGGGCTTTGAGCCGCCTCCCGTTTCCGGGATAAGCTTGAGGAAAAGGCCGCGCCCGGCTGGGGCGCTGGCGAATTCGATGCCGCTTGACCGGTCGGGAATGACATCATGAGAGCATTGAAAATCGCAGGCAGCACCATCGCTGCCGTGATCGTTGTCCTCGTCCTGCTGATGATCATCGGAATCCCTTCCGGCTTCATGACCTCGGCAATCCAGTCCCGGGTCGAGCGCGAGACCGGATATCGGCTGACGATCGCGGGCTCGACCAAAGTCGGCTTCTGGCCACAGTTCCATGTGACGATGAAGGACGTCACGCTCGAAAATCCGAAGGACCGCGATAATTCCAGCCGCCTGACCGTCGGCAAGGTGCAGGCTGACATGACGCTTTCGGGCGCGTGGTCGGGCCATCCGCAGATCACCGAGCTCGTGATCAGCCGCCCGGTCCTGAACGTGCCGCTGCTGCGCGAGCGCAGCGGACCGCTTGGTTCGGCTTCAAGGCCGGCGACATCCGCCAGCGAGCCTGAAGCGAACGCGCCAACAATCGATCGCGTTACGGTGACCGACGGCGCCATCGTATTTTCCAACCTGCACGACCGCGTGGAAAATCGCATCGAGGGCCTCAGCGCCGGTGCGCTGATCGGCGATGATCGCAAGCTCAGGGTTACTGGAAGCGCGCGGGCGGGCGAGCATCCGCTCAAATTCGAGATCAAGGCGAGCTTGCCGGCGCCGCCGGTCGAGCGGCAGAACGCGCCGGTCGAACTGACGCTCGATGCGCCGGGCGCCCTGCAGGCGCCGCTGTCCGCCAAGGCCGAGGTGAGGCTCAACGGCAAGGTCGTGATGATCAACGGCCTCACGGGTGCGATCGGCGACGGCGCCTTCAACGGCTGGGCGTCGGTCGATATCGCGAGCAAGCCGCTGCTCAAACTCGATCTCGACTTCCAGCGGCTCGACCTTGCGATGTCGAAGGCCGGCGGCGCATCGGCTTCGGGTTCTCAACCCTGGAGCAACGCCGCGATCGATCTCACCGGACTGAATTATGTCGACGCTCAGGTCAAGGTATCCGCCGCCGAGATCAATCTTGGCGGCGCGCATTTCGCGCCGGCGGCGATCGATTCCGCGCTGGCCGGTGGCGTGCTGCGCTGCGTGTTTCAAAATCTCGGCGCCTATGGCGGCCAGGCCAGCGGGCAGTTGATCGTCGATGCGTCCGGTGGCAGCCCGACCTATGGCCTGACCGGCGATCTCGTCGGCGTGCGCGCCTTGCCGTTGCTGCGCAGCGCCGCCGGCTTCGACAAGCTCGACGGCAAACTGCAGGCGAAACTGGCGGTGCGCTCCGCCGGCAACAGCCAGCGCGCCATCATGTCGGGCCTGAGCGGAACCGTGTTCGCGGTGTTCCAGGACGGCGCCATCAAAGGCCTCAACGTCGCGGCGATGATCCGTCAGCTCGCCGCAAGCCCGCTGTCGGGATGGCAGGAGGGCAAGGAGCAGACCACCGACCTGACGCAACTGGCGGCATCGTTCCGGATCGACAAGGGCCAGGCGACCACCACCGATCTCAATCTGGTCGGCCCGCTGGTGAAGATGACCGGCGCCGGCACCATCGACCTCGGCGCGCAGACGCTGGCGTTCCGGGTCGAACCGAAACTGGTGATGACCACCGAAGGCCAGGGCCGCGCCTCCGATCCGGTCGGGCTCGGCATTCCCGTGGTGATCGACGGCCCCTGGACCGAGCCGCGCATCTATCCTGATATGGCCGGCGTGCTGGATAATCCGGATGCGGCCTACGCCAAGCTCAAGGAGATGGGCAAGGGCCTGTTCGGCGCCGGCGGCCTCGGCGCGCTCGACGGATTGGGCGGAACGGCCGGCAGTGCGGGCAGCGCCACCGGCGGAATGTCCGACCAGCTCGGCGGCAAACTGGGCGAGACCTTGGGCAACCTGCTGCAGCAGGGTCTTGGGCAGCGCCGCGATATTTCGTCGCCGAACGCGCCGGCCCCGGCCGCGCCGCCTGCGGCAGCGCAAACCCAGACCGATACGATCCCGCAGCCGCAGCAGGACAGCCAGCCGATGAACGACGTGCTGCGGCAGTTGTTCAATCGGTGAGGTCTCGGTCACCGCACCTTACTCCCACCGCCGATGCGGCCACCCCCTCCCCAACCCTCCCCCACAAGGGGGAGGGAGCGACAGAGCGCGTCGAGGGATGAGCGATGATCGACTGTTCGACCGCCAACCGGCGGCAGACGGTCAGCGAGGGAAGCCGCCGGAAGGGCCTCGCGCTCAGCGCGGTCATCGACACTGCGGCTCCACGGACCGTCACTCGAACCGCCGCCGTCGCGCCCCCACCCCCGACCCCTCCCCGCACGCGCTGCGCGCGCGGGGGAGGGGAGAAAGGAGCGCCGTTTTTCTTCTCCCTCCCCCCTCGTGGGGGAGGGTTGGGGGAGGGGGGTGGCCGCGGGCGATAATCTCGCCGTCATTACCGGGCTAACCACGTGGGCGGAGGCCCGGCCGGACCCGTCGAATTGTGCTAAACAGGCCCCGGCTGAGACGGCCATGAACGCGGCACCGGGATTGGCGCCGCTTCCGAGGGTCTGGATGATCGGGGTCAGGGACAAAATCTGGTTTCTCCGCGAGGGCCTGTTCGCCAAATACGTCATCTCGCTGGTTGGGCTGGTGGTTTTCGTGCTGGCCGTGAACGGGGCGATGGAAAGCTGGATCAGCTACCGCGCCACCAAGACCACGCTGACCAATGCCATGAGCGAGAAGGCGGAAGCGACCGCGCGGCGGATCGAGCAGTCGCTCGCCGAACTGGAGCGCCAGATCAGCTGGGTGACCCGCGCCAGCGCCGACACGCTGGACAAGCACCGCGCCGACTACACCCAGCTGCTGAACCAGGTAGCGGCGGTCAACCAACTCAGCTTGTTGAACGGCAGCGGCCGCGAGCAGCTTCGGCTGTCGCGCACCTCGATGCTGGTCAGTAGCGGCGCCGATTTTTCCCGCGACGTCCGCTTCACCGAAACGGTGGCCCGCGGCGTCAGCTTCGCGCCCGCCGATTTCCGCAGTGGGCGGCCCTTGATGTCGATCGCGGTGTCGCATTCCGGCTTCAATGCCGGCGTCACCCTCGCCGACATCGATCTGCGTTTTCTGTCGGATTTCCTCGGCGAGGCGCAGGTCGGCAAGGCGGCGTTCGCCTATGTGGTCGATCCGCGCGGCCAGGTGCTGGCGAGTTCGGCCAAGGGCCCCGAGGTGGCCAAGGATCTCTCGGCGCTGCCGCAGGTCGCCGCGCTGCTGGCGCCGGACGGCCGCGCCAAGGTGTCGGGCACCAGCGCCGACGGCGACGCCGTGCTGACCGCATCCGCCGCGGTGCCGAAATACGGCTGGTTCGTGTTCTTCGAGCAGCCGACCGCGCTGGCGCTGGCGCCGATCCGCGACCAGCTGGTGCGGGTGGCGCTGTTGATCGGCCTTGGCCTCGTGGTCGCGATCCTCGCCGGCACCCTGCTGGCGCGCCGGATGCTGATCCCGATCACCGCGCTGCGCGCCGGCGCGCGGCGGTTGGGCGCCGGCGATTTCAGCCATCGCATCGATGTGGCGACCGGCGACGAGCTGGAAGAACTCGCCGACCAGTTCAACAGCATGGCCGGCCAGCTGCAGGAAACCTATTCCGGCCTCGAGACCAAGGTCGAGGAACGCACCCGCGACCTCGCGCGCTCGATCAACGAGCTGAAGGTGCTTGAGGAAGTCGGCCGCGCGGTTGCCTCCTCGCTCGATCTCAACGCCGTGCTGCCGACGGTCGCCGCGCGCGCGCTGGAAATCACCCATGCCGACGCGGTCCTGATCTATGGCTATGACGCCGCCGATCATCGCTTCAACCTGGCGGAGGCAATCGGCATCGACAGAGCGGCCGAAGGCCGCGCATCTCGCAATCGACGAGAGCGCCAGCATCCTCGGCCAGGCCGCGAGCAGCGGCGAGCCGGTCGCGATCCCCGATCTCGCCAACGCCGAAGATCATCTGCTGCGCGACGTCGCGGTCGCCGCCGGATTTCATTCGGTGCTGGTGGTGCCGCTGGTCGACCAGAAGGGCATCTTGGGATCGCTGGTGGTGCTGCGGAAAGATGCCGGCGAATTCTCGCCGAACCTGATCGGGCTGATGCGCACCTTTGCGCATCAATCGGTGCTGGCGATGCGCAATGCGCGGCTGTTTTCCGAAGTCGACCAGAAGGGCCGCGAACTGGCCTCGGCGCATTCCATTGTGCAGCAGCAGGCCGGCAAGCTGCAGGAGCAGACCGAGCAGCTCACGAACTGGAACCGCTCGCTGGAAGAGCGGGTCGAGAAGCAACTCGCCGAGATCGAGCGCATCCGCAAGCTGGAGCGTTTTCTCGCCCCGCAGGTCGCGCAACTGATCGCCTCCTCCGACGGCCATGACGCGCTGCTCGACAGCCACCGCCGCGAAGTCACCGTGGTGTTCTGCGATCTCCGCGGTTTTACCTCGTTCACCGAGAGCACCGAGCCGGAAGAGGCCATGAACGTGCTGCGCGAATATCACGCGGCCTTGGGCGAACTGATCTTCCGCTACGAGGGCACGCTCGACCGCTATGCCGGCGACGGCGTGATGATCCTGTTCAACGCGCCGATCCAGTTTGCCGATCACACAAGGCGCGCGGTGAAGATGGCGGTGGAGATGCGCGACACCATCGGCCTCCTGACCGAGCGCTGGCGCAACCGCGGCCATAGTCTCGGCTTCGGCGTCGGCATCGCGCTCGGCTATGCGACCTTGGGCCAGATCGGCTTCGAGCAGCGACTCGAATACGCCGCGATCGGCAGCGTCACCAACCTTGCTTCGCGGCTGTGCGACGAGGCGAAGGCCAACCAGATCGTGGTTTCCAGGCGCGTCTACGGCATGGTCGAACCATGGGTCGACATGGCGCCGCTGGATGATCTGCACCTGAAGGGTTTTAATCACCCGGTGCTGGCGGTGGAGATTTTGCGATGGCGCGAGGAGGCCGATAATGTGGTCGACGCTGCGGCGGCGCGGCGGAGGAAGAAGTAGGCGGGAGGCGGACGTGGGGCGCGGCTCGCTCCTCCGCCAACGGCCGTCATACCCCGCGAAAGCGGGGTATCCAGTACGCCGCGGCCTTTCGGATCAATCACTAATGTCTCTGGAATACTGGATCACCCGCTTTCGCGGGTGACGACAATTGAGGGTGTTGCCCGGTTCCACGCATCAACACCGTTCTCGCCTGTGCCCGCGAATCGGTTAAGCTTTGCGTTCGCTCCCCGAGGAGACTCCGATGGCTGCCGACAGTAACAGCATGATTGCGTGGCATCGCGCGCAGATCAGGAAGCACCGCGAAGCCCTGAAGCATCTCGAGACCGCCAAGTTCAACTTCGGCGAGATCGCCGGCGCCAAGGCGGCGGGGCAAGCGCCGAAGATGGTGGCCGAGCTGAAGGCGAAGATCAGGGATTCCGAACAGATCATCGCCGCCTATGAGCGGCAGATGCGCCGGCCGCTGTCGACCGACTTCCAGACGCTGGCCAGCGCGCCCTGGAGCAACTGGAACACGCGCGGCAATTCGGGGCAGCGCTGAATTCCGACCGATTCAAATTTCAAACAGCCAAGAAAATCTTTTCCCCGTCATCCTGAGGAGCCGCGCATCTTGCGCGGCGTCTCGAAGGACGACGGGGCCCGTGGCCGTGCATCCTTCGAGGCGCGCAAGAGCGCGCACCTCAGGATGACGGATTACGGGACACACCATCGCATTCCCGCGGCGCGATGCGTCCGGGCCGTGCATAGAACAAAACCTCGCCTCGAAAAATGAGGGCGCAGGGAAACGCCGGGTGCCCGCTGCACCCGCAGCCCCGTGTGGGAAAAAACAAACCACACGAGCATATTCACCACAGGTCCACCAGGATGACCCGGCGCTCCCTGCGCAATGGTTTACGGCTTACTCCGGGCTCTCCCCGGTGACCGGGCTCTTTTGCCACCGTCGCCTGCGCGCCTTAGCGCAGACTTGACGCCAGCGTCGGGGCGTCAGGACCACACGGCTTCGCCGTCCGCATTGGTGCCGCTCGTCTGCATCACCAACCGCGTCCACCGCATCCCGCCCCAACGTTCGTGACGATGGCCAACGCCCCTCTTTCAGGACGGAACGGCGAACGATATAGACTGATTTGGGTCTTCGGAAAATCAGAATATTTTTGTAAACAGGACTGGACAACGGCAAAGCAACAGACGAACTGATTTGCCCGTCGGGCAAATCAGTTGGCAGTAGCGGCGGGTTCTGGCGTTAGAAAAGCCCATCCAATGGATGCAAAACGCGAACAGACCGCCTGATACCGCCGCCGACTTTTCCTCCTTTTGCCTTTGGCCGAACCGCGGATTATGCTGCGGTGGCTGCCATTGGATGGTTAGCAAAACGAATGGACCAAACCGCGCGAATACTCGTTTACAAACGAGGCCGGAGAAGCGTTTTACGAAATCGCCTATTCACGGCAGGACGTGAATACTTTTGCGAAGATGCACAAGGCAACCAAATACAAACCGACAGAGGGTAGTTTAATCCGCAAATCACTGGTCGCGGATTGATTTGAGCAACACCGCTGTCCCATGAAATGCCAAGGGTGTTTTTGACCGTTCAGCATTGCCTCTGGTTTTTTGAGGCGCACCTGTAGGACAGGCCCTTGATTGAGCAACCAAAATTATTGAGTCGAAGATGGGCGCATTGTCGAGACAAGTGGCGATGGCACGTTGTTAGATTCCTTGAGGTGCAATGAGCTGCCCATTTTGTTCGGTTGACGAAAGTCGTATCGCCTTCTCGAACGACTGCGTGATCGCCATTTGGGACGGATTTCCCGTAAGTCCCGGCCACCTGCTTATCATTCCTCGGCGTCACACACCGGTCTGGGCAAACCTAAGTTCCTCCGAGAAGGCCGCAACTTGGTCGGCAATCGATCAGAGCCAGAAGTTGATATCAGAACGTTTCCATCCAGACGGATTTAACGTCGGATTCAACGAAAGCTCTGCAGCAGGTCAAACCGTCCACTTCCATCTTCACATTATCCCGCGCTACGAGGGCGACGTTGCTGATCCCCGAGGCGGATTGCGGCATATAATTCCAAACAAGGCAAATCACCTCACTGCCGGCAAAAGTCTGCTCGAACCCCCCATTCACAAAAAGCTCGTCACGGGCGGTGACGATCCTCTTCTCCCACACCTACTGCTACACCTCGACGGATCGACGACCTGTGACATCGCGGTCGCCTTCTTGCTCGACAGTGGCGCTCGCATGATCGTCGCGCACCTTCGAGACTTTCTGGCTCGCGGAGGGCAGGCACGGATTCTCGTCGGAGACTATCTGGACGTTACAGAGCCAGCGGCGTTACGCCGTCTCAACGATCTTTCTGGCGACCTCTATGTTCGTGTCTACGAGACACGCGATCGCGGCTTTCATCTCAAGACCTACATCTTTCAAACCGACGTCGAAGGCATAGCGTTTGTCGGAAGTTCAAACCTATCCGCGCCAGCACTGACCAGTTCCATCGAATGGAACTACAAGGTGATCTCCCGGCACGAGCGAGCCGGATTCTCGGAAATCACCGTCGGCTTCGAAAATATCTTCAACTGCTACCAAGCTGTCCGAGCTGACGAAGCCTGGATATGCCGCTATGAAGCGCGCCGATTGCCAGCGGATTGGAGAGGGGCGGGAGTGGCTGAAGAGCCGCCCGCGCCAATGATGGTCCCCCACTCTATTCAGCAGCAGGCTCTTAAGGCCCTTGAAGAGACTCGCCGCGAAGGCTTTTCCGCCGGCCTCGTTGTTCTGGCTACAGGGCTCGGAAAAACCTGGCTCTCTGCCTTCGACAGCGACCGGGCACAATTCCGACGGGTTCTCTTCGTCGCTCACCGCGAAGAGATATTAAATCAGGCCATCGATAATTTTCGGCACGTTCGGCCAAATGCATCCATCGGACGAATGATCGGGTCGCAAAAAGACTCCTCCGCGGATATTGTCTTCGCCTCGGTGCAAACACTAGGGCGCATAGAAAACCTCAAGACGTTCGGTGCCACCTTTTTTGACTACATCATTATAGACGAATTTCACCACGCGGCGGCGACAACATACCGTCGCATCATTGACTATTTTGAACCGAAGTTTTTGCTCGGACTAACAGCGACGCCAGAGCGGATGGACGGGGGTGACCTTCTGGCTCTGTGTCAAGAAAATCTCGTTTTTGACGCATCGGTACCGGATGGTATCTCGGCAGGCTTGCTCTGTGCCTTCCAATATTGGGGCGTCCCGGATGTGGTCGACTACGCCAACATACCCTGGCGCAACGCGCGCTTCGACCCCACGGAACTTACGGCGGCAGTCGCCACCGAGGCACGCGCTCAAAACGCTCTTGAGCAATTCCGTAAGCATGGTGCACAGCGCTGCATCGCATTTTGCTGCTCGCAACGCCATGCGAACTTTATGGCGGAGTTTTTCAATGCGCGCGGTGTTCGGTCGGTTGCCGTGCATGCCGGTAACGAGAGCGCTCCAAGAGCTACTTCGCTTCAGCATCTCGCCGATGGCGAGATTGATGTTATCTTCTCGGTCGACATGTTCAATGAAGGAGTTGATGTTCCCAATATCGATACCGTTCTCATGCTACGCCCCACCGAATCGACAGTGGTTTGGATGCAGCAATTCGGTCGGGGGCTGCGTATAGCACCGGGAAAGCCATTTCTGAAAGTCATTGACTACATCGGCAATCACCGATCATTTCTCGTGAAATTGCGTTCCGTCGCAGCTCTTGCGGAGAGAAATGCTAGCAGCATAGGCGCTCTAAGAAAGCTTCTCGACGAGGTCAGGAAGCAAGAGCTTGACCTCCCAGCGGGGTGCTCTGTCACTTACGAGCTCGAAAGCGTGAAGATTCTCGATAGTTTATTGAAGCCCGCTCGGCCAGAAGCCGCACTTGAAGCATTTTACAGGGAGTTTTTCGAACGCCACGGTGTCCGACCGACCGCGGTTGAAACCTTTCATGAGAGTTTTAGTCCCCGCGGAAATAGCGAACGCTCTTGGCTTGGGTTTGTTTCACGCATGAATGGGCTATCGCAGGCTGAGACCAAGGCTTTCTCACAATCTCGTGCTTTCCTAGAGAGTATCGAGAAGACCGAGACCAACCACAGCCATAAGATCGTATTGTTGCTCGCCATGATATCGGCGGACGCGATACCTGGAGAGATCGGAATTGATAAGCTGGTTGAGCACGTCGCGCGACTCGCAGCTCGATATTTGAAGGTCCGCGACGATTTCTCCGTTGACCTCGGTGATGTAAAAGGCTTGCGCCGCATACTTGTTGAAAATCCTATCCACGCCCTTGTGGAAGGCCAGGCAACCAAAGATGCGTCCTTCTTTCGCTTTGAACGGGACCACCTATTCACCACCTTCGAAGTTGGAGACGTTGGATCTTTTCGGGACCTTCTTCGTGAAATTCTGGACTGGCGTCTTGTGGAATATTTGAATCGACGAGGCTCAGGCGAGCCGGCCGCGGACATTATCTGCCGAGTGGCTCGTGCCGGTGATTATCCAATCTTGTTTCTTCCTAGTGAAGCTACGAGCCTTCACCTTGAGCAGGAGTTAACTCCTGTCCAGATAGACGACGAGACTTACGAGGTTTCGATCGAAAAGAATGTAATCAACATCGTTCGAAAGCCCGGTGAAGATGTAAATCTCCTGCCGGAAATACTGCGTCACTGGTTTGGCGGTGACGCAGGACTGCCGGGGCGCGGCGAGAGAGTAAAATTAAAGCGTAACCTATCCGGTTTCGAGATGGAGGCACTACGAATTCCAACCCCTCAGGGGTTACAGGTCTGGTCACGCTATTTGCGTGAAACCATCGCGCCAGCCTTCGGCCTCACTTTCAGTCAAGCAATCTGGAACGCTGGTTTCGTTGTCCAAGATCCAGAAATCTTTCTTCTGGTTACCTTAGCGAAGGAAGACATGAACACGGAGCATCGATACGTGGACCATTTCGTATCCGACCGTGAGTTCGCTTGGCAGAGCCAGAACCGCACCACAAGGGCTTCGAAGCACGGGCAGGTTCTTAGCAATCACCGGGCTCAGGGAAAGCACGTTCATCTCTTCGTGCGACCAACGAAGAAGACCGGTTCAAAGCCGACGCCGTTCTTGTACTGTGGCGAAGTTGACTTCGTTTCCTGGGAAGGCGACGCACCGATCTCCATAAAATGGCGATTGCGTGAAGCAGTTCCTCCTCCGCTCCATGGCGTGCTCAGCGTGCCTTCATAGAGAGGGCGAAGAGCCTCAGGGCTATATATAAGTGTCTGTCCGAAGAGTTCTTAGAATCATGTGAATCATCTGTGATTCAAGTGTGGTGGCCTAATTCGAGGAGGGGTCACCGATGTGGACGAGCCAGAACCGCGCCCGCTACGACCGCAGCAAGTTGCGTTATCCGAGCGATCTGACCGACGAGGAATGGGGACTGGTCGAACCGCTGATCCCGCCGGGCAAGACTGGCGGTGGCAAGCGGACGGTGATCGTGCGGGAGGTGGTGAACGGCCTGATGTACATTCTCTCGACCGGCTGTCAGTGGCGCGCGATCCCGAAAGATCTGCCGCCGAAAAGCTCAGTGCACGACTACTTCGATCTGTGGACCTATGACGGCACACTGGAACGAATCCATCACGCGCTCTATCAGCAGTGTCGAGAACAAGCGCAGCGGAAAGCCAGTCCGACCGCCGCCATCATCGACAGCCAGAGCGTGAAAAGCGCGGAAAAAGGGGGGCGTGCATTGATCCGCACGGCTACGATGCGGGCAAGAAGATCAAGGGCAAGAAGCGGCACATTCTTGTCGACACAGTAGGCCTGCTGCTCCACGCCATCGTTCATCCGGCCGACATTCAAGATCGCGATGGAGGCGTTCTCGTCATGGCGACATTGTTCGGCACGTTCCCGTTTTTGAAGACGCTGTTCGTTGACAGTGGATATAAAGGACCGAAATTTGCGAAAGCGCTTGCAGAAGTTCTTCCGCGTGTCGACATTGAAATCGTCAAACGTTCCGATGGGGTCAATGAATTTGTGGTCTTGCCCAAACGCTGGATCGTCGAGCGCACCATTGCGTGGCTCAACCGCTGCCGCCGCCTGGCCAAGGATTGGGAGTGCCTCAACCGAAAGGCCTTGGCGTTCTTGCGCCTCGCCTCAATCCGCCTCATGCTCAGAAAACTCTGCAATCCGGCCTGAAGTCTCCGGACAAACTCTAAGAGCGCGCCTTCACGGTCGGCCGCGATTTCGTATTCAACGGTGGCATGAGCAATCTGTGAAACACTGGCTCCCCCACCAGCCTTCTGATATCGATGGCTCCTATAACGGGACTGGAATGCCGATGAATCATTTCGCCGCGCTTGGCCCCCCGCGAAAGCTGCTCGCCCCCCTCGCGGTCGCCCTTCTCTCCCTCTCCCACCCCGCCCTCGCCGCCGACGAGGCCGACGCCCCCAAGGGCGCGGCGGTCACCGTGCTGACGGCGGCGAAATCCTGCTTTGCCGATATCGTCGAGGTTTCCGGCATCATCATCGCGCGCGAGGAGACGGCGGTGCGCGCCGAACGGCAGGGCCTCAAAGTCGCGGAAATCCTGGCCGAGGCCGGCGATACCGTCACCGCCGGGCAGACGCTGGCGCGGCTGACGCTGCCCGAAGGCGGCCAGCAGGTGCTGCAGGCGCCGGTGGCAGGCCTGATCTCCGCCTCCTCGGCGGTGCTCGGCGCGGTGGCCTCCGCCAAGGGCGAGGCGCTGTTCTCGATCATCGCGCGCAGCGAATTCGACCTGGTCGGCCTGGTGCCGACCCGGGATATCGCCAAGATCGCGGTCAACCAGCCGGCCAAGGTCAAGGTGGTCGGCGCCGGCGAGGTCGACGGCAAGGTGCGCCGGATCGCGCCGACGGTCGAGCCCAACAGCCAGCTCGGCCAGGCCTATGTCGCGATCACCACCAACCGGCGGCTGCTGGTGAATTCGTCCGGCCGCGCGCAGATCACCACGGGGAAAAGCTGCAACGTCTCGGTGCCGCTGACCGCGGTGCTCTATGGCCCGGCCGGCACCGTGGTGCAGGTGGTGCGGCGGCAGCGGGTCGAGACGCGGCAGGTCGATATCGGGCTGATGGCCGCGGGCCAGCTCGAGATCCGCAAAGGCTTGAGCGAGGGCGACGTCGTGGTGGCGCGCGCCGGCACGCTATTGCGCGAAGGCGATCCGGTGCGGCCGGTGATGACGACGGCGGATGGGAAGTAGGGGTTGGTTGTGCTCGCCGAGTGGCGAGGGCTTTCGACGGCGTGAGGGGTCGCGAAGATGGCCTTCCGGGCTGGTTCGAGACGCCCGCCTTCGCCCTTTGGGCTACGGCGAGCTCCTCACCATGGGGCGAGGGTGCGCTGCACCGACCTGGCGATCCTGGAATCGCGGGAGTCCTTCGGCGCGGCTTGGCCGCGTCTCGAAGGATGAAGCCACCGAACTGGAGAGCCGCCTAGCTGCCGGCGTTGGCGGCTTCGGCGAGGGTGATGTCTTCGGTCAGCGTGGAGGACACCGCGGGCACCTGCTCGCCGTCGGAGGCGCGCGAGATGGCGAGGCGGGTCTTGTTGAACAGGGTTTCCGCGCCGGAGACTTTTTCCGGCTCGCGGGCGGCGAGGTTGGTGAGCAGCTCGGACACCAGCACGCTGGTCTGGCCCTGGCCGTCGTCGGCGACCTTGCCCGGCGTCGCCGACGACAATATCAGCGCGTTGTCGGGGGCTGCGATCGGCGCCAGCCCGTGGGAGAAGCGGCGGAAGCGGCGCTCATAGGGGTTGCGGCGCGAGGCGTCGATGACGGCGAGCTTGGCGCGGGCGCCCTTTTCCTTCATCAGGTCGAGCACGGATTCGATCGACAGCCCGTCGCGGCGGACGTCGGCTTCCCTCCAGATCGCGGCATCGACCGGGATCATGTAGCTCTCGCGGCCGACCTGCACGCCATAGCCGCCGAAGAACAGCATCACCACCGAGTCCGGCCGGATGCGGTCCTTCAGGCGCGCCACCGCGCTGACCATGTCGTCCCTGCTGGCGTCCTCGACGATTTCGACGTCAAAGCCGTTGCGGCGCAGCTGCGCGGTGAGCGCGCGGGCGTCGTTGATCGGCTGGGTCAGGGGCGCGTTGGCGTCGGGGTAGTGACCGTTGCCGATCACGAGCGCAATGCGCGAAGCGTGCCTGGCCACAGTGTCGGCCTGTTCAGCCGCGACCGCCTTGTCAGCATCGAGCGGGCGCAGGTTCAGCGCGGCATGGGCGCCGATCGCCAGCGACACCAGGCCGGCGAAGGCTGTGGCCACGGTGATCGAGCGGCGGGAGATGCTGAACTGGCTAAGCTTCATCACGCTTGTTTCCTGTCACTATCAAGGGCGCGCGCGCTGACTTTGGTCGCGCCAACGCCATCGAGGTTTTAGGGGGTGCCGGACGTCTGACGTCCAATTACGCTCAATTTGCGGCACCGCAACAAAGAAATCATTAACCTGCCGGGTCATATCCGGCAACCCGGTTGACATATTCTAAGACGTGCGCCTGGGGAATGGGGCCCTGCGGCCGGGGCTTAAGGCGGTGTTTACGGTTTTTCTCTTCCCCCTCCCCCCGCGAAGCGGCGGGGAGGGGTCGGGGGTGGGGGGTGGCGCCGCGATTACCGAAGCAGCGTTTCCTGCGGATAGACCCCCCACCCCCGACCCCTCCCCGCCACGCGCAAATGCGCGTGGAGGGAGGGGAGGTTAGAGGACCGCATTTGTGTTTCCCTCGCTTTCGTGTAGTTTTTCAAGGACTTGCAGGTTTCGGGGAGGCGGGCGGCAGCCGGGGTCAAAATAAGGCGCTGCCCAAAGGAACGTGCGCTCGACGTCGCGCGGGAAGAAACTTCATGAGTTTTCAGCATGTTGCCGGCGCCGCCTACCGCGCGCTGACGGCCCGGAAGGACGGCCCGTCGCTGTACGAGGTGTGCGATCCGCTGCTGCTGTGCCGGCATTCCGGCGACCCGCATTTGAGCAAATTTTACCGGACCGCGCTCGGCAACCCGGCGCTGCGGGCGCTGCTGCGGCGGACCGGGCTTTCCGAATTACGCGACGCGCCGCGGCTGCAGCGCCTGCAGGAAGCTCTGGTCCGGGCGCGCGACGACGCTTCGCCGGACTGGGCCGCGATCGGCGCGCCGGTGGCGGCGCTGCTCGACACCATCGAGCTGAGCCATCCCCGGCCCAAGCCGGCGGCCCCGCCCGGCCGCGCGGCTTCCCTGGCCGAGATCGAACCGGTGATCCGGACCTGCGGCGCGCATCTGCTGCGCGCCTTCGCCGGCAACGGTTTTATTCCGGCCTATGCCGCCTTCAACCTGATCGGCGATCCCGATCTGCGCGGCCGCGAATTGTCGATGGCGCTGACCGGGCTGAATTCGCGCGGCTACAAGAATTCGACATTGTTGTTCAACCTGGCGCGGATCTTCATCGCGCGCTCGCCGGCGCGCGAGCTGATCAACCCGCCCTGGAAGGGCATCGCCGAGCCGATGTGGGAGCCGATGCAGATCCGCCATCGCTCGGCCTATTACGACGCGTTCTTCACCGAGGCGCTGCTGGGTTTTGTCGAGACCGGGCTGGCGTCCCCCGACCAGGCCGCGGCGGCGCGGCGCGCCATCGCCGAGATGGTCGAGTTTTGCCTCGTCACCAGCCGCGAAGAAGTGCGCGCGCGGGACGGTTCCCCCGTCAGCGTCATCACCGCACTTGCGCCGCTGCCGCATCCGCGGTTCTCGCGCTTCTTCTCGCAGATCAAGCAGGACCTCGGCTTCGGGGTCTACGTGCCGGATTGCGACACCACAGCCTGCTCGTTCTCGGCCGCGACCCAGGCCGGCTCGAAAGACCCGATCCTCGAACAGCCGCTGCTGGATTTCTATGCCGGCTACCAGGTCCGCGGCGGCGCCAACGAGCCTGTGGTGACGGTGCCGCTCAACGACCACATCGACTACGAGGGCGGCGTCGCGACCTGGATCGACAATCTTGCCGGCGAACGTCCGTTCGGCAACGACCTCGATCCGACGCTCAACCTCGATATCCTCGAGGTCAGTTTCCGCAATTTTAACCGCTGGAAGATCGTCGAGACGCCGCAGCGGCTCGACACGGTGCATCGCATCATCGGCTTCCAGCGGCGGCTGGTCGCCAGCGGCGCCTTCACCGATCCGCGCTCGCACATCTATTATCTGCCGGAACTCTATTGCGCCTATTTCGGCCGCTGCTATGCGGCCTTCATCGCGCTGCCATTGGCCGCGCGCGCGGCGATCGACCCCGGCGGCGCGTTCGATTTCATCCGCGCCCGCGTGCTGGCCTATGTGCAGGGTGAACTGATCGCTGGGCGAGATGAACGCCTTCGACGCCGCGCTGGCGCTGATCGCGCTCGGCCATCTCGGCGCCGAGCCTGCGAGCTTCGCGCCCGCCCTGCACTGCATCATCGCCAGTCTTGGCGAAGGCGGCAGGCATGGCCCGTTCAGGGCCTATGAGTGGAACAAGATGAAGACGCCGACGCGGATCCTGGTCGGGGGTAGCGAAGTCACCTCGGCCTTCGTGCTGATGGCGCTGGCGCTGGCGCGGCGGGCCATGATGCGGGGGGCGGGGTAGCCACTGCTGTCATACCCTCGCCCCGGTCTTCCGGGGTCGAGACGAGCCCGATGACAGGCTCCAGCAGGGTTCGGGTGAGGGCCGCGGTTATCTCGAACTCTTGCGGAAGTGCTCTAGAATACTGGATCACCCGCTTTCGCGGGCGACGACGGCTGTGAGCGTTCACATCGCGGTAAGTTGACAGCGCGCACCGCATCAGCCGCTGGCACATCGGCCCAAACCGCACCACAATCCGCGACCATAGCGGCTACTACCTCACATTGAACGCGGCCCTTTTCATGATGATGAAATTCCTGCCGGCGATCCTGATGCTGCTGCTGCCGGCGCTGGCGGAAGCCGCCGACATCAGCGGGATCGCGAAGGTCCGCGAGGGCGACACGGTCCAGATCGGCAGCGCCCGCATTCGTCTTGGCGGCATCGACGCGCCGTCGGTGGACCAGCTTTGCCTCAACAACGCGGGCGAGCGCTGGACCTGCGGCGTCGCCGCGCGCGACGAATTGATAAAACATGCCGACAACCGGAGCTGGACCTGCCATGTGCGCGCGACCGACCGCCGCGGCCGGCAGGTGGCGCGATGCGAGGTCGACGGCGAGGACATCCAGAAATGGATGGTCAGGAACGGCTGGGCGCTGTCCTATGTGCGGTTCTCCCATGATTACGACGAGGACGAGAAGGCCGCGCGCGAGGCCAAGGCCGGCATGTGGCAGGGCGCCTTCATCGCGCCGTGGGACTGGCGCATCCGCAACAAGAAGACCACCATTCTCGGCGCCGCCAAGCCGCCCGCCAATTCCAACGCCATCCTGCTGGCGTCGGCCTCGGGACCGGTGGCGCCGTCGCCGGACTGCACCATCAAGGGCAATGTCAACGGCGCGGGCGAGTGCATCTATCACACGCCCTCCAGCCGCTGGTATGCGCAGATCAAGATGCACATCTCCAAGGGCACGCGCTGGTTCTGCTCGGTCGAGGACGCCGAAGCCGCCGGCTGCCGCGAGACGCGGCGATAGCAGCTTTCCGGGCCTCATGGTTCGAGACGCGCGAAGACGCGCTCCTCACCATGAGGGTTTAGGACCTCATCCTGAGGAGCCGCACTCTTGTGCGGCGTCTCGAAGGATGAAGCCACTGTCCTCGAAAATGCGCTAAACTTCCGCATATCGATTTGTGAAAGCGGGCCGCAGTGGCTGACCTCTACCAGGATCTGGAATCGCAGGCCCCGCCGGATCGCTCGCGGCTGGAGCGTTTTCTGCTGCTCGCGCTGGGTATCGTGCTGGCCTATACCGCGCTGGCTTATTTGGCGCTGCCGGCGCTGTGGACCCATTACGAGCAGCAGAAGGGCCTCGCCAATTTGCCGATGGTGACGCGGACCGCGCAGGGCATTCCCGGCGATCCCGATCAATGTCGGGCTGATCGGCGACAAGCTCGACGTGCTCTGCGCCATGCAGGCCGCCGGCTGGTATCCCGCCGATCCCGTGACCTTGCGATCGTCGATCGAGATCGCCGGCAGCGTGCTGTTGGACCGGCCTTATCGCGACGCGCCGGTCAGTCCCTTGTTCTATCTCGGCCGGCGCGAGGATCTGGCGTTCGAAAAGCCGGTCGGCAACAGCGCCGATCACCGCAACCATGTGCGGTTCTGGAAGGTGCTGGATCAGGGCCAGGAGAAGCGGCCGGTGTGGCTTGGAGACGCGACCTTCGACCGCAGCGTCGGCGTCAGCCACTATACCGGCGCCATCACCCATCATATCGACGCCGATATCGACGCCGAGCGCAAGCTGCTCGCCACCGACCTGGAAGCCGCCGGCCTGGTGGACGCCAAATATCAGGTGACCGGCGTCGGGCCGACGATGACCGGGCGCAATGGTGGCGGCGATCTCTATTACACCGACGGCGAAGTGTGGATCCTGCGGCTGGTGGTGGCGTGCCAAAAACGAACCGGTCCGGCCGCCGTCATTCCGAGCCCGCCCGCCACCGAGTTGAAGGATCAGATCTGGCATGCGGTCGCCGGTATGCTGGGGAAATAGACCTACCTCCGTCATCCCTGCGCAACGGCTTGGCCGTTGTCGCTGGAGGCGCGAGCCTCGAAGGATGAGCGGCCGAGATGCAGGCCGTCGTCCTTCGAGACGGCCGCGTTGCGGCCTCCCGAGTGAGCGCAATTGCGCTCATCTGGGGATGACGGGGATGGTTTGAGTGTGTCGTCCTCAATCAGATATCTTCATGCGAGCTTGAATTTCCGGCCATTCCCCGGCATCCCTTCCCTCCAGCCACCCCAGAAGGAATAAGAACAATGGTCGTTCGCGCCGGCCGGGAATTCCTGGCGATCCCCGGGCCCACCACCATGCCCGACGAAGTGCTGCAGGCGATGCATCGTCCGGCGCTCGACATCTATTCCGACCAGATGGTCAACCTGACCGAGAGCCTGTTGCGCGATCTCTCCAGATTGTTCGCCACCAAGGGCCACTCCTATATCTACATCGCCAACGGCCATGGCGCCTGGGAAGCGGTGCTCAGTAACGTGCTGTCGCGCGGCGACAAGATCCTGGTGCTGGAAAGCGGCCGGTTCGCGATCAACTGGGGCAACGCCGCCGCCGCGATGGGCGCCGATGTCGAGGTGCTGAAAGGCGACTGGCGCCGCGCGATCCGTCCGGCCGAGGTCGAAGCGCGCCTGCGGCAGGACAAGGACCACAAGATCAAGGCGATCCTCGCGGCGCAGGTCGACACTGCCTCGGGCGCCTATAATGACATCGAAGCCATCGGCAAGGCGATCAAGGCCTCAGGCCATCCGGCGCTGTTCATGGTCGATGCGGTGGCTTCCCTCGGCTGCATGCCGTTCGAGATGGATGCGTGGGGCATCGACGTCGCGATGTCCGGATCGCAGAAAGGCCTGATGACGCCGCCGGGCCTGGGCTTCGTCGCCGTCAACGACCGCGCCCGCGAGGTGCACAGATCCGCGGGATTGCGCACGCCCTATTGGGACTGGACCGAACGCGACGGCAGCGAGCACTACCAAAAATATGCCGGCACCGCGCCGATCCATCTGTTGTTCGCGCTGCGGCAGGCGATCGACATGCTGTTTGCGGAGAAACTCGAAAACGTGTTCCTGCGCCATCGCCTGCTGGGCGAAGCGGTGCGCCGCGCGGTCGCGGTCTGGGCCGAGGGCCAGGTGCTCGGCTTCAATATCACTGAGGCAGCCGAACGCTCCAACACCGTCACGACGGTGGTGATGGCGAACGGCCACGATCCGGTCGCGCTGCATAATTATTGCAAGGAAAAATGCGGCGTGGTGCTCGGCGTCGGGATCGGCGAGTTGCAGGGCCAGGCGTTCCGCATCGCCCATATGGGCCATGTCAACGCGCCGATGATTCTGGGCACCCTGGGCGTGATCGAAGTCGGCCTGCAGGCGCTCGATATCCCCCACGGCAAGGGCGGCACCGAAGCCGCCATCGAGTGGCTCGGCGAAAGCGTAAGTCCGTGATGCATGGATTGGGAATCATCGGGCCACGTGCGCCTTCGATTCAACTCTCCAGCCAGCGAACCCCATCAACAAATCGTCCCGGCCTTGAGCCGGGACCCCCGCGTGAGCGCGATTGCGCTCATCGCGACCCCGTGCCGCTCGTTTTGAGAGATGCCGTTCAACGACTTTGCGCAATCGCCAAGGCCTGTGGTGATGGGTCCCGGCTCAAGGCCGGGACGACGATAGTCGGATGCCAAGCCTTTTCGGCGCCCCTTTATTCATGCCATATTGATCCAGCGATAAATAACAGGCCGATAACGGCGCGAGCGCGTTTGGGGAGTGATGTGATTGGCGTCCGTTGATTTGCGCGGCCTGACCAAGCGGTTTGGATCGCTTGCGGTGGTCGATGACGTCAGCTTGCGGATCGACCACGGGCAGCTGGTCTGCCTGTTAGGCCCGTCGGGCTGCGGCAAGACCACGACGCTGCGGCTGATCGCCGGCTTCCTGGAACCCTCCGACGGCGAGATCCGTGTCGGCGACCGCGTGGTGTCCTCGAAGGCGCATACCTTGCCGCCCGAGCAGCGCAAGATGTCGATGATCTTCCAGAGTTACGCGCTATGGCCGCATATGACGGTTGCGGAAAATATCGTCTATGGCTTGCGATTGCGGAAAATCGACCGCGCGACCATCGCCAAAAAACTCGACGTGATACTCAAGGCTACCAAGCTGGAAATTCTCGCGCAGCGCTATCCCGGCGAATTATCCGGCGGACAGCAGCAGCGCGTGGCGCTGGCGCGCGCCTTGATCGTCGAGCCGGAGACGCTGTTGCTCGACGAACCGCTGTCCAACCTCGATGCCAATCTGCGCGAAGAGATGCGCTTTGAAATCCGCCGGCTGCACGACGAGTATCGTTATACGACGGTCTACGTCACCCACGACCAGTCCGAGGCGATGACCACAGCCGATTTGATCGCGGTGATGAATGCCGGCAAAATCGACCAGCTGGGCACACCCGAAGAAATCTACGACCGGCCGCAATCGGAATTCGTTGCGCGCTTCATCGGCGCCAGCAATGTGATCAAAGGCACCGCGCGCGACGGCAATCATGTTTCCTTTGCGGGGTCGACCTTGCAGGTGGTGGGCGCGAAACTCGCTCCCGGCCAGGATGCTGTTATTGCGATCCGCCAGCACGACATCCAGCTTTCGACGCAAGCGCCGCCAACCCCCGGGAATGCGGTCAAGGCCATCGTGACGCGCCAGGTCTTTCTTGGCGCCAGCCGGGACTACATGGTCGAGACATCCGACGGCACCACCTTGCGGATCGTGACCGATACCGAAACCGCGGTTCCCAGGGGCACCGAGGTCTGGCTGACGCTGCCGCCCGAACGCTGCCGGGCGCTGAGCCGATAGACAACGAAGGCGAAGCACGAGGACGCGATGAGAAGACAAAGGCTTTCCAGACGCGATATTCTGCATAGGGCACTCAAAGCCTCGAGTGCGGTCGCGCTTGGAACCGTGTTCGCGTCCCCTGCCCGCGCCGAGGCGCCGCCGCCGGTGGCGATCACGCCCGATTTGATCGAGGCCGCGCGCAAAGAGACAAAGGTGATCCTGTATTCGTCGATGGATCTTCCGGTCGGCGAGAAGCTCGGCAAGGCGTTCGAGGCGCAATATCCTGGGATCGCCGTGCAGATCGAGCGCTCCGGTTCGGAACGGCTGTTCCAGCGGGTCGGCCAGGAGTTTGCCAGCAATATCCACGCCGCCGACGTGATCAACAGCTCGGATGCATCGCACTTTATTTCGTGGAAGAAGAACGGCTGGCTGGCGCCCTTTGTCACCGAAGATATCGCGCAGCATTTCCTCCCGGAATATCGCGATCCGGACGGCTTGTTCGCGACCTCCCGGATCTGGCTGTCGTCGATTGCGTATAATACCAATCTGGTGAAACCCGACGACGCGCCAAAAAGTTTCGCCGATCTGCTCGACCCGAAATGGGCCGGCAAAATGGTGAAGGGCCATCCCGCCTATAGCGGCACCATCATGACCGCGACCTTCCAGATGGTGCGCGAACTGGGCTGGGATTATTTCGAGAAGCTGTCGAAGCAGCGGGTGATGCAGGTGCAATCGTCGACCGATCCGCCGAAAAAGCTTTCGCTCGGCGAGCGCGCGGTGATGGCCGACGGCAACGAATACGGCATCGTGCTGTTGAAGGAAGCCGGTCAGCCGGTCGAG
This sequence comes from uncultured Alphaproteobacteria bacterium, assembly GCA_963778925.1. Classification (GTDB taxonomy): domain Bacteria; phylum Pseudomonadota; class Alphaproteobacteria; order Rhizobiales; family Xanthobacteraceae; genus Bradyrhizobium. The sequence continues at coordinate 59,657 of CAVZWE010000026.1, forward strand.
CCGGTGTATCCGGCCGAGGGCACGCCGACGATCTCGGGGCCGACTGGCATATTCGCCAGCGCGCCGCATCCCAATGCGGCAAAACTGTTCCAGGCATGGCTGCACACGCGCGAGACCCAGCAATTCTTCATCGACTTCACCGCGCAATATTCAGTGCATGCGCAGGTGCAGTCGAAGCCGGGCCGCCGCAAGATTTCCGATATCAAGCTGATGAAGGAGGATGCCGCCGGCGTCGAGAACATGGCGGACGAGATCAAGACCCGCTATGCGCGGCTGTTTCGGGTTTGAATATGGCCCAGACCAAATTGGCCCCGTCGTCATTCCGGGATGGTCCGAAGGACCAGACCCGGAATCTCGAGATTTCGGGTTCGCTCGTTTCACTCGCGCCCCGGAATGACAAATTCCTTTCACCTCTCCCCGCCTGCGGGGAGAGGCCGACGCGCATCGCCAGATGCGCGACGGGTGAGGGGGATTCTCCGCTGACTCCCAAACCGGGGAGAGTCCCCCTCACCCCAACCCTCTCCCCGCAAGAGCGGGGCGAGGGAGCACAGGATGCGAGCGCTCGGATAGAAATGGATTGAAAACAACATGACCATCGCCGAAAGCATCGACGGCAGGCGCGGAAAACTCGACTGGACCGCGCCGGTGCTGTGGCTGTTCGCGGCGGGGCTGATCGTGTTGATCGTGCTGCCGCTGTCGTGGCTTGCGGTCTATAGCGTCACCGACAAGGCCCATCATGTGACGTTGCAGAACTTCGTCACGCTGTTCACCGATCCGGATTTTCTCGATCCATTGCTGACCACCGCAATCATCGCGACCACCTCGGCCATGCTCTGCTGCCTGGTCGCGGCGCCGATGGGATGGCTGGTGTCGCGCACCGATATGCCCGCGCGGCAGTTCATCCGCGCGCTGGTGACCGCCTCGTTCGTGACGCCGCCGTTCCTCGGCGCGGTAGCCTGGGAATTGCTGGCGGCGCCCAACAGCGGCCTGCTCAACCAGCTCTTTCGGTTTGTCACCGGCGCGGAATCCGACGAGCATTTGTTCAACATCTATTCGATGACCGGGATCATCTTTGTGATCTCCTGCTACACCTTCCCCTTTGTGTTCGTCCTCGTCGCCAACGCACTCGACAACATGCCGGGAGAACTCGAAGATGCCTCCGCCATCCTCGGCGGCAAGGCCTGGACCACGGCGCGGCGCGTCACCATTCCGCTGGCGCTGCCTGCGCTGATCGCCGGCGCCCTGATCGCGTTCCTGCAGGCCATGACGCTGTTCGGGTCGCCCGCGATCCTGGCGCTGCCGGCCGGCTTTCACACCATGACCACGAAAATCTGGAGCCTGTTCCAGTATCCGCCAAAGCTTGAGCTTGCCGCCGCCGCCGCGGTGCCGCTGTTGCTGCTGACGATCCTCCTGCTGCAGGCGCAGAAGTTCATCCTCGGCCGCCGCGGCTATTCGGTCGTGGGCGGAAAATATGGCGCGCCGCGCCGCGTCGAAATGGGCAAATGGCGCTGGGCGGCGCTGGCGTTCTGCCTGCTGCTGCTGCTCAGCCCGGTTTTCCTGCCGTATTTCGCGCTGCTCAATGCGGCATTCTCGCCGAATGCGACGACACTGGTGACGCCATCGACGGCTACGCTGCACAACATCGTGTTCGTGTTCACGGAGCTGTCGTCGACGCAACTCGCGCTCAAGAACACCGTGATTCTCGGCACCTCCACCGCGACCATCGGCACGATCCTGGCGCTGGTGATCGCCTATGTCACCACCCGCCGGGTGATCGCGGGCCATCGCGTGCTCGGCTTCCTCGCCACCGCGCCGGTCGCCGTGCCCGGTATCGTGCTCGGCGTCGGCCTGTTCCTCAGCTACACAAGGCCGCCCTTTGTCTTGTATGGCACGCTGTGGATTCTCCTGATCGCGTTTCTCACCATCAACCTGCCGTCGGCCTATCAGCAATTGCAGGCGGCGTTCGCCACCATCCACCCCGAGCTGGAGGACGCCAGCCGCATTCTCGGCGCCACCCGGCTGCAGTCGCTGCGACAGATCACGGCACCCTTGCTGCGCACCGGCGTGATCGCAACCTGGTGCTTTATCTTTATCGGGGTGATGCGCGAATTGTCGGCGGCGATCGTGTTGTTCACATCGCAGACCAAGGTGCTCTCGGTCCTGATCTACGACCTCAACGAAAGCGGCGATCTCGCCGCGATTTCGGTATTGGGCATCGCGATGCTGGTCATCACCTTCGCGGTGGTGCTCGCCGTCAACCGGATCCCGGTGTTCGGCGCCAATGCCGGCGCGCGGCTGCGGAATTAGAGCGCGTACTCATAAATCGGACTTGCCTGGTTCTGCTATGACCCCGATAGCAACCAAATTTTGCATCGCAACGAAACGGCGTGATGGGCATCAAACGTCTAGGAATGGTTGGCTTAGAGCATGATCCGGAAAAGTGAGACCGGCTTTCCCTCGCGACAAACGCGAAGCGTTTGCGCGGAGATCATGCTCAAACAAAAGGATAACGCCAGAGCCTGATTCAACTCAGTTGAAACAGGCTCTAGTCCCACGAAAATCCGGCGAGCTGAGCGTGGGCTATTGTGGTGGGAGGCGCCGGCTTGCGGCACGTGCCAACTTCGGCTGGATCGCCGTTGAGTTGCCGATTGAACCAGACACCCACGCGGATCAGAATGCCTGCAGAGCCGTCATTCCGAATGGCTCGAGCGGGGAGAGGCAAGCATGTGCAAACTGTGCGACCAAGGAATGCTCAAGAACCATTTCGGCTCGCGGCGCAATTTTCTCAAGGGAGCGGCGGCGGCCGGGGTTGCCGCCGCGGGTCTTAATCTGTTCGCATCGCGCCCTGCCGCGGCGGAATTCGCGAACCCGGCGGACCCGCCCCAGAACACCGGTAGGCCCGGCCGGCGCTACGTCATTCGCGGTGGTTCCGTGATGTCGATGGACCCGAAGGTGGGCGACTTCGCCGAGGCCGACGTTCTCGTCGAGGGCAAGACCATCCTTGCGGTCAGACCGAACCTGGCGGCAGGCACTGCCGAGGTGATCGACGCGCGCGGGCGCATCGTCATGCCCGGCTTCATCGATACGCACCACCACCAGTTCGAGACGGCGCTTCGCAGCTTCCTCGCCGACGGGGTTCTCATCAACGATGGCTCCGGCACGCCGAGCGGGAGCACCACTTACTTCGAGTTTATTCTCAACAAGTTCGCCCCCGTGTACCGTCCGCAGGACGTGTACATCAACGAGCTGTTCGGTGCCCTCAGCCAGCTCGATGACGGTGTCACGACCGTGCACGACGTGTCGCAGATTCATCACACGCCGCAGCATTCAGACGCCGCCATCCAGGCCCTGTTCGATTCGGGACGCCGCTCCGCCTTCGGCTATTTCGAGGGCGCGGGAAGCAACCCCCCGAACTATGCCTATCCGCAGGACGCCTTCCGCATCAATAAGAAGTGGTTCTCCTCGAGCGACCAGCTTGTCTCCATGATCATGGGCGGCGAAGTCTACCTTGGGCCCCAGATATACCAGCAATCCTGGACGATCGGGCGCCAGCTCGGACTCCAGATCGCGGCGCACATCCTGTCTCCGTTCGGGATCCGCCCGATCCTGGACCAACTCGCCCAGGGCCAGGGGGGCGTCGGCGCGAACGGCCAACCGCCCGGCAAGCTCAAGATCGGATCCGACAACCTGTTCATCCACATGACCGGGATGTCCGACCAGGGCTGGCAGGCGGTCCATGACGCCGGCGCGCAGGTCTCGATTGCCTTCCCGATCGAGATGAACATGCGGCACGGCATGCCGCCGATCCTGAAGATGCAGAGCCTGGGCATGCAGCCATCCCTGAGTGTCGATGTCGAGTGCACGATGACGGCGGACTTCTTCACCCAGATGCGCGTCTGCATGAACCTGCAGCGCGTGCTGGTGAACCAGATGATCCTCGATCAGGGGCTTCCGCCAAACCCCATCGATTGGGGACTTCCGCCAGGCGCAGCGGGCAATCCGTGGCCGACGCCGCCCGCCGGTCTACCGGCCCCGCTCACGACGCGCGATGTGCTGCGCTATGCCACCATGAACGGCGCCAAGGCGCTGCGGCTCGACGGCAAGACCGGCTCGCTCACGCCTGGCAAGGAGGCCGATATCATCATCCTCGACGCCACCAAGCTCAACGTCGCACCGCTGAACCAGGTGCCCGGCGCAGTCGTGTCCCTGATGGATCGCACCAATGTCGAGACCGTGATCGTCGCCGGCAAGGTGCGCAAGTGGAGGGGGCAGCTGCTCGACGCCGATCTGAACCGGCTGCGCCAGCAGCTCGAGGCCTCGCGCGACTACATCTTCTCTGCTGCAGGCATCAAGCAAGACCTGTTCAGCAGTCAATAACTGAGGCGGCACCAGAGCCCCGTTTCGATTGAATCGAAACGGGGCTCTAGATTCTTGTTTGACGCGTTTTCTTAACGCGAACCGGTATCCACTTCGCTTGAAAACGCTCTAGGTGCATGCGGCGTGCCGCCCGCCGGTGTCGGCCGTTTCAGAGGAGATGCTGTCGGCGCGAAAGAATAGCCGTGCCACGACGACCGACAGAAACGCGATCACCGCTCGGTATCGTCGACCCGGTAAGCCTCGACCTGCACCTTGAGCCGCTCGATCGATGCCGCCGGCGCCTCGCCGCTGACAGCGTATTCGCCTGCCGCCAGCCAGAAAAGGACTTTCAGATCGATCGCAGGCGAATGATGCACGAAGTCCATGTAATTATCCAGATCATGCGTTACTTCCTTGGCGACGCGAAAATCAAACAGCCTGACATTGCTGGACTGCGCCAGCCGCCGGCTGACATAGGTGGAGAAGTCGTTGACGATCTTCAGCGTCTCCGGCAAAAAATCCCGCATCGCCACGAATTCAAGGATGGAGTAAGGCGGAAAATAAACCACAAACCGCACGCCGGGATTGCCGCGGATCAGATCGAGCGCATCACGGTCGAAATTTCGAACCATTGCTTCGTAGTTGCAGCCGGCCGATCGCTCGGCAGGAAGCTTGCCGTAATGCCGGTACGAGGCCATTGCCCTGCCGCCGCCATACGCCGTTCTCGGATCGACGTAGGTCGGCACCGTGTCGATCTCGTTCACATTGTCATTGTGATATTTCAGGTAACCTGCCCATGCCAGCCGCAAGGCAAAATGGTCCAGCGACTTGATGCGACGGAGCATCAGCCAGAACGATTCGCGCGTGGTATCCAGGCTCAGCAAATAGCCGGCAATACCCTTGAGGTTGCGGCGGTAAAGATCGGCCGGAAAATACTCGTTGGAATCGACATCAGGCGCGTTACAGAACACCCAGTGATCCATCTCCCAAATCACCTGTTTCGGATGCTTCGCCGCGATGGCTGTCCGAATCGCAAAGCTCTGTTCCGGCGAGGTGGCGCCAGACATGGCCAGTTTCACGGACTTGACGCCGAGCGCCTTGTCAATATCGCTGGGACGAAAGTGGACCGCCAGCGATGTACCGATGAACACCGTATCGAAGGCCTGGCTCCGGATCAGGCCGGCCGCCTGCATGCGATGGTTCGAGGAATAGAACGCTTTCGTAAGTCTGGCCGGGTGGAACAGCTGCAACGGATCGACCGCGAAGTTGAAAGCGGCAATAAGCGTGGCCGCCAACACGGCGACGCCGACAAACTCAAAAATGCGGACGTGCTTCATCTAGAACCTGAAATAGATAAATTCGCTGTTGTGCTGGATACCGAGTATGCCGAACACGAGCATGACGGCGGACAAATAGATCTGTGACGGCCGCAATGAACGACCGACGCTCCTGCTGCCGTGATCATAGTCCATCAATTGCTGGGTATTTGGAGCAAGCCAGGCGATCAGCGCGTAGCCGGCGATCGTGATCGTCGCGAGCATTTCCCGATAGGAATAGACCACGTTTGACGGGTCGATCATCTTCGCAATGATCGTCAGCGCGGACCCAAGGCTATCGACGCGAAAGAACACCCACCCGATCACGACCGACAGAAAGGTGATAGTGAACGCCGCAACCGACGGCATTCTCAGATTCAAGGCATTCCATGCGTGGTTGATGCAAAGGTAGAGGCCGTGCAGCGCGCCCCAGATCGCAAACGTCCAGGCGGCACCGTGCCAGAGGCCGCCCAGTATCATTGTCACCATCAGGTTGGCGTAGCGAAGAGCGGTGCCGCGGCGATTGCCGCCAAGTGAGAAATAAAGATACTCGCGCAGGAATTGCGAGAGTGTCATGTGCCAGCGCCGCCAGAAATCGATGATGCTCGAACTTTTGTAGGGGGAATTGAAATTCAGCGGCAGGAAGACCCCGAACATCAGCGATATTCCGATCGCCATATCGGAATATCCCGAGAAGTCAAAGTAAAGCTGGAATGTATAGGCCAACGCCCCGAGCCACGCCTGATCGAACGACGGTGTCGTCGGGCCAAAGGATAACGCCACGAACGGCTGAATCCCGTCGGCGAGGCAGGTCTTCTTGAACAATCCGATCGCGAAGATCATCAGGCCGCACAGCATCAAATGAGGATTCAGCGCCTTTGACTGATCGCTTTCGAACTGCGGAATCATGTCCTTGTGGTGAAGGATCGGCCCCGCAATCAGATGCGGGAAATAGGTGACGAACAGCGCATAATACGGCAAGGCGTAACGCGCGATCTTGCCCCGGTAGGCGTCGACCAGGAACGCCACCTGGGTAAAGGTGTAGAATGAAATTCCGACCGGAAGCAGGATGTCGAGATGGATACCGGTCGAAAAGATCGCATTGAGATTGGCGGCCAGGAAGCCGGCATATTTGAAGTAGCCCAGCACCAGAAGATCGCCGGCGACGCCCACGCTCAGGACCGCGAATTGCAGGCCGCCGCGCAGGCGCTGCGAAATCAAGATCAGGCCGATGATGTAGTTGAACGCGATCGATGCCAGCAGCAGCAGCACGAACTGCCAGTTGCTCACCGAGTAAAAGACCAGCGACGCCAGCGTCAGCCAGATCACCGGCGCAAGATTACCAGATCGCCCGAGCACGAAATAGCCGACCAAGGCGGTCGGCAGGAACAAGAAAATGAACTGGTAGGAGTTGAAAAGCATAAGGCCTTTCCCGGGCGGGGCCGAAAGCCTAACCATACAACCCGCCGATCAACAAGCCACGTGCAGATCTATCCAGGAACTGCGTTTCGGCTTGATTCGGCCTAACCCCTCGTGGTGAGGAGGCGCTCTTGCGCCGTCCCGAACCATGAGGCCACCGACCGGTCTGGCGCAATGACGGAGTCTCTGGCAATCCGCTCCGTCCAACCGATATAGAATAAGTCCGGCGACTAGCCGCGAACGAGGATTTCAAGTGACGCAAGCGATAGACCTCAAGAGCCCGGTGACGCCGCCGGTGGCGCCGCGCCGGCCGCATTCCTTCACCGTCCACGGCATCACGGTCGTCGACGATTATGCGTGGCTGAAGGACGAGAACTGGCAGGAAGTGCTGCGCGATCCCTCTGTGCTGAACCCGGATATCCGAAACTATCTGGAAGCGGAAAACGCCTACACCGAAAGCCTGCTCGGCCATACCGCGCCGCTGCAAAGGACGCTGGTTGCGGAGATGCGCGGGCGGATCAAGGAAGACGATTCCAGCGTGCCCGCGCCGGACGGCGCTTACGCCTATATGCGAAAATTCCGCGAGGGCGGCCAGCATGAAATGTTCGGCCGCATGCCCCGCGACGGCGGCGAGATCGAGATCGTGCTCGATGGCGACGCGCTGGCGGCAAACCACGACTATTTCAAGTTCGGCGGCGCGCGGCATTCGCCCGATCACCGGCTCGAGGCCTGGAGCGCGGATATCAAGGGCTCGGAATATTTTACCATCCGGGTGCGCGGCTGGGCCGATGGAACCGACCGCGACGATCTCGTCGAGGAGACCGACGGCGCGGTAGTCTGGAGCACCGACGCCACGGCGTTCTTCTATGTGAAGCTCGACGACAACCACCGCCCGATGCAGGTCTGGCGCCATCGCCTCGGCAACTCGCAGGCCGACGATGTGCTGGTGTATCAGGAGCAGGATCCCGGCTGGTTTACCCATCTGCATGAAAGCAGCAGCGGCCGCTTCTGCGTGATCGCCGGCGGCGACCACGAGACTTCCGAGCAGCGGCTGATCGATCTTGCAAATCCCGATGCGCCGCCGCGCCTGGTCGCGGCCCGCGAGCAAGGCGTGCAATATTCGGTCGCCGACCGCGGCGACGAACTGTTCATTCTCACCAACGCCGATGGCGCGATCGATTTCAAGATCGTCACCGCGCCGCTCTCCTCGCCCGAGCGTGCCAACTGGCGCGACCTGATTGCGCATCGCGCCGGCGTCTATCTCATGGATATCGAGCTCTACAGCGGCCATCTGGTACGGCTGGAGCGCGCCAACGCCCTGCCCGCCATCATCATCCGCGACCTCGAGACCGCCAAGGAGCACGCCATCGCCTTCGACGAGGCGGCCTATTCGCTGGACACCATGGGCGGCTATGAATTCGACACCACCAATCTGCGCTTTTCCTATTCGTCGATGACCACGCCCTCCGAAGTCTACGACTACGACATGGCGACCCGAACCCGCATTTTGCGCAAGCGCCAGGAAATTCCCTCCGGCCACAACCCAGCCGATTACGTCACCACCCGCATCATGGCGGCCTCGCATGATGGTGCCGAAGTGCCGGTGTCGATCCTGCACCGAAAGGATCTGGTGCGCGACGGCGGCGCGCCGCTGTTACTTTACGGCTACGGCTCCTACGGCATGGCGATGCCGGCGTCGTTTTCCGCCAACCGGCTGTCGCTGGTCGATCGCGGCTTTGTCTATGCGATCGCGCATATCCGGGGCGGCACCGACAAGGGCTGGGGCTGGTATCTCGACGGCAAGCGCGAGAACAAGACCAACAGCTTTGACGATTTCGCCAGCGCCGGCCGCGCCCTGATCGACAAGCGCTATACCAGCGCCAAACGCATCGTCGGCCATGGCGGCAGCGCCGGCGGCATGCTGATGGGCGCGGTCGCCAACCGCGCCGGCGGCCTGTTCGCCGGCATCGTCGCCGAAGTGCCGTTCGTCGACGTGCTCAACACCATGCTCGACGACAGCCTGCCGCTGACGCCGCCGGAATGGCCGGAATGGGGCAACCCGATCGAAAGCGAAGCCGACTTCAGGACCATTTTGTCATATTCGCCCTATGACAACGTCGCCGCCAAACACTATCCGGCGATCCTGGCGATGGCCGGCCTGACCGATCCGCGCGTCACCTATTGGGAGCCGGCGAAATGGATCGCGCGGCTGCGCGCCACCATGCGAGGGGGCGGCCCGGTCGTGTTGCGCACCAATATGGGCGCCGGCCATGGCGGCGCCTCCGGCCGCTTCCACCGGCTCGACGAAGTCGCGATCGCCTATGCGTTTGCGCTGTGGGCGGTGGGGATGGCGGAGCGCGGGGTCTGAATCGATAAAGAAGACGCGGCCCGCGCGCGCCTGGTGGCATCGCGCCGGCGCAAGACGAATCATTCACTGGGTCGCGCCCCCCAAAATCGTCTGCCCGGCACCGTGCATAAGAGAGTTACATCGCTCTTTTCAACAAGATGCGGAAAAGTTGCCACGGAAACGCTTGCGCCGCACTATCAACGGATTCACAACCCAATATCGGCTTGGATCGTGCTCACGGGGCATTGGCTTTGGCAAAAATCCTGATCGTGGACGACGACAGTGCCGTTCGGGCCACCCTCAGGCTTCTGCTGGAAGGGGCGGGCCACAGCGTGGTGCTCGCCGGCAATGGCCGCCACGGGCTCGCGGCATTCGGAACCGAAGAGTTCGATCTGTTGTTCCTCGATATCTTCATGCCGGGGATGGACGGGCTGGAAACGATGCGGCTCGTTCATCAACAGCAGCCGCTGATGCCCATCATCGTGATCTCCGGCCGGCCGATCGCCTCCGATCCAGCCGCCGGTCCGGATTTCCTGACGATCGCGATCGAGCTTGGCGCGGTCCGGACCTTGCAAAAGCCGTTCAAACGAGCCGCCCTGCTGGCGGCTGTTGCGGGTTGCCTTGAAACCGCAAAGCGTTCATCGTCGTTATCCATCCAGGCCAGTGATATCGCCTCCCGCCCATGATGCCAAAACAGCGTCGCCGGTTCTTCCGAGCCGTGAGCTGCGGTACGAAGATGGCGCGATGACAGCATGACGCTTACCGCCAGATTAGCCATCGCGATGATTCTGCTGGTTGCGATCGCGGTCAGTGCGGTCGGATGGCTGAGCTATCGCAGCCTGGAACAGGCGCTGCTGTCGCGCGTTCTCGACCGCATCGAGACCCATTCGCGGTTCGTCGCCGCGGACCTTCAATCCTATGTCCGCGGAGCGCGCGCGGATGTCGCGACCTTTCGGTCCCACGCGGCGGCAGATGGAATGGTCGCCGCGCACTTCAACGGCGGGATCGATCCGGTCGATCACATCTCCGAGCGGACCTGGCGTCAGCGCCTGACGACCCGAATGGCAGCGGATCTCGGCGCCAAGCCCGCCTATTCGCAATTCCGCGTCATCGGATTGGAGGACGGCCAGCGCGAGCTGATCCGTGTCGACCGCTCCGGTCCGAATGGCGCAATTCGTGTCGTGCCCGATGCAGAGCTGCAGCGAAAGGGTGACCAGCCGTATTTCAGGGACACGATCAAACTGGCCAAGGATGAAATATACGTCTCGCCCATCGACCTGAACCAGGAGAACGGCGTCATCGAGACCCCGCATGTGCCGACCTTGCGCGTCGCATCGCCGCTGTTCTCGGCCGACGGCAAACCGTTCGGTATTGCCATCATCAATGTCGACATGCGGCCGGCCTTCGACCGCATCCGGTCGACGGTGCGGCAGGGCGAAAAGATATACATCGTCGACGAAGCAGGCGGCTATCTCGTTCACCCCGATCGTGCCCGCGAATTCGCGTCGCAACTCGGCACGCCGACCAACTGGCAGAACGACTTCCCGAATTTGGCCGGGTTGCTTGGAGAACCGCACGGTCTCGCGCAGGTCGTACCGGATCAGGCTGGACAGCCGGGCGGAGCAGCGATCGCCCCCGCCGTTCTGGCCGGCAGCGAATGGGTCGGGATCATCGAAACGGTACCGAACGCCGTCTTCATGGCGCCTGCGGCGGCCATCCAGCGAACATCCCTGGTGGTCGGGTTGGTCGCGGTATTGTTCGCGGCGGCATTGGCCGTGTTTGTGGCGAGCTCGCTGACCCGGCCGATCAGCCAGTTGACCGCGGCGGTCGAGGAAATCGGCAAGGAGGCTGCGGTCCCTATTCCGGTCGATGCCGGCGGCGAAACCGGCGTGCTGGCGCGGGCGTTTGCGCGCGTGATGGAGGAAGCCAACGCCAAGACCGACGCGCTGCGGCAGGAGGCGATGGAGCATCGCCGCACCGAGGCCGCGCGCGACCATTATGCGGCGCGCGAGCGCCTTTTCAGCGCCGCGGTGGAATCCTCCAACGATGCCGTCGTCACGAAATCGCTGGACGGCATCATCACCGGCTGGAATCCGGCCGCCGAACGGCTGTTCGGATATACCGCTGCGGAAGCGGTCGGCAAAAGCATCGATCTCATCGTGCCCCCCGGGCGCAAGGAAGAGGTGCGCGACATCCTGCACCGAATCCGCTCGGGCGAAACGATCGAGCACTACGAAACCGAGCGTCTGCGCAAGGACGGCCGGACGGTCGAGGTGTCGCTGAGCATCGCTCCGATCAAGACCCCGTCGGGGGCGATCATCGGAGCATCGAAGACCGCCCGCGACATTACCGAAAGCAAGAGGACCCAGCAGGCGCTGCGCCAGCAGATCGAAGAACGCCGCCGCATCTTCGAAACGTCGCAGGATCTGATCCTGGTGATCGATCCCAGGGGAATTCTGGTTCAGATCAGCCCAAGCGCCGAAGCCATCCTGGGATACACGCCGACGGAAATGATCGGCCATAACGCCAGCGAGTTCCTCCACGCTGACGACCTCGACATCAGCCGCGAGGAAATGCGCCTGGCCCGGCGCGGACTGCGCGCGCAGAATACCGATTTGCGCTACGTCCATAAGGACGGGCGGATCGTGACGCTGTCATGGATGGGCACCTGGTCGGAGCCGGTCAGGCGGTATTTCTTCGTTGGCCGCGACATGACCGAAAGCCGGCTGGCGCAGGAAACCTTGCGCGAAAGTGAACAACTGGCGCGCGGCATCATCGAAACCGCACTTGATGCTTTCGTGCAGATGGACGAGAGCGGCAGGGTCTCGGACTGGAATTCCCAGGCGGAAAAGATATTCGGGTGGTCACACAGCGAAGCGCTTGGCAAACGGCTGAGCGACCTGATCATTCCGGAAGACCGGCATGCCGCTCACCGGTCAGGCCGGGAACTGTTCCTGCGCACCGGACAAAGCCGGATCCTGGGCCGCCGTATCGAACTCGAAGCCCGGCGACGCGATGGAAAAGAGATCAAGGTCGAGCTGAGCGTCACCGCGCTGCGCCGCCGCGACGGTGTCTTGTTCAACGGATTCATACGCGATCTCACCGACAAGATCGCAGCCGAAGACCGCATCCGACAGGCCGAAAAAATGGAAGCCTTAGGCCAGCTCACCGGCGGCATTGCCCACGACTTCAACAATATCCTGACGGTCATCACCGGAACGATCGAGATTCTGGCCGAGGCGGTCGCAAAGGAGCCGCAACTGGCGGCCATCACCAGGATGATCGACGAGGCCGCGGCACGCGGCGCCGATCTCACCCAGCATCTTCTTGCGTTCGCCCGCAAGCAGCCGCTTCGGCCGCGCGAAACCGACGTCAATACCCTGATCATCGACACTTCCAAGCTGCTGCGGCCCACGCTGGGCGAGCAGATCGAGATCGAATCGGTGTTCGAAGACGAAGTCTGCATCGCGACCGTCGACCCCAGTCAGCTGACAACCGCCATCCTCAATCTCGCGCTCAACGCCCGTGACGCCATGCCCGGCGGCGGCAAGCTCATTCTCGAGACCGGCTCGGCCTATCTCGACGAGAACTACACAAGCATCCACGGTGACGTGCAACCCGGGCGCTACGCCCTGATCGCCGTGAGCGATACCGGAACCGGCATTCCCGCCGCCATCCTCGACAAGGTATTCAACCCGTTCTTCACCTCGAAAGGACCCGGCAAGGGCACCGGCCTCGGCCTGAGCATGGTCTACGGCTTCGTGAAACAATCCGCGGGCCACATCAAGATCTACAGCGAGGAGGGCCACGGGACCACGATCAAGATGTACCTGCCGCCGGGCACCGGAGCCCTGCTTGCCTCCGAGGACTCCGCGGCGTTGCCGATCGAGGGCGGCCACGAAACAATTCTTGTCGTCGAGGACGACAGACTGGTGAGAGACTACGTGCTGGCCCAACTGCATTCGCTCGGCTACGTCACGCTGGATGCGGCGAACGGGGCGGAAGCGCTCGCCCTGGCCGAGGCGGGCAATCGATTCGACCTGCTTTTCACCGACGTGATCGTGCCGGGGGCAATGAATGGCCGGCAGCTCGCCTGCGAGCTGCAAAAGAGCAAGCCCGGGTTGAAGGTGCTGTATCACCTCCGGCTATACGGAAAATGCGATCATTCATCACGGCCGGCTCGACTCCGGCGTCTTGCTGCTCGCCAAGCCATATCGCAAGTCGGATTTGGCCGTCATGGTCCGGAAGGCGCTCGCCGGCTGACCGCCGTGCAATATCAGCTGAACGCGGTAAATCAATGCCGCGGCTCAGGAAGCGCGCGAGGCGCTCATCACGATGCGAATGAGATCGGCTGCGTTTCTTGCACCGAGCTTCTTCATGATGTTGGCGCGGTGATCTTCGATCGTGCGCGGGCTGATCCCGAGCTGGCGCCCGGCTTCCTTGTTGGAGGCGCCGGATGCGAATTGTTCCAGGACTTCGCGCTCGCGCCGCGTCAATGGTTCGCGTCCGGGGAAATGAAGCGATGCGACTGACGCCGAGTTCTCGGCCTTCCGGCGTGCATAGGCGCCGATCGCCTCATCGAGCCGGGCAACGATATCGCTGCCCCGAAACGGCTTTTCGATAAAGTCCAGTGCGCCATTCTTGATGGCGCTGACCGCCATGGCGATATCGCCCTGTCCGGAGATCATGAAGATCGGCGCGGGATAGTCCTCGCCGTGAAGCTCCTTCAGAATATCGAGGCCCGACTGCCCCGGTATATGCACGTCAAGCAGCATACAGGCCGGCGTCCGGGTTCGTGCAACCGCCAGCAGCGCGGCGCCGTCGGCGAAACAGATCACCTGATAGCCGACCGCCGTCAGGACCACGGAAAGCGTTTCACGGACGGCGGGATCGTCGTCGACCACAAAGATCTCGCCGCGGGACAGTGGTTTCTCGTTCATGCACCATCGTCAACAGAGAATGAAAAAGTGACGCGCACTCGACGGTGTTACGCTTACGCCCGATACGAATTCGGCCCCGTGTTTCTACGGGACCAGGACTTAACGCACAAGTAGCACCGCTACATTAAACATGAGATGAAGGAGAGCACTCATGCAGAATGCCGCGGGGGACAGCGCTTCGGTGCAATCCGACGATCGAAACGACAGCTATCACTCGATCGTACCCGAGCTCGAGAACTTGATCGCACACGTCCAGGCCGGCATGAAGCTGATCGAGTCGGTCATCGCCAGGGAGCAGGTTCCCGGCAATCAGGAAATGGCCGCCAGCGTCGTCGTCCTCGACGACGTCACGCCTCGCTACGTGTGGGCGAATGCCGCATTGCGCACTTGCAGCGCGGATCTTGGCACCGCCCTTCACTTTCTGCTCGATAGCAGGACATCGAATCATGGAACCGGCGGCGCGGCCGACTGCGCGCACCCGCCGGTTCCCACGATCCGCCGCGCCTGAGGCGCCGACAACGGTGTCCCGGCATGTCCGCTGCTGTGTTATTCGTGCGGGCCTGGTCGGCATCGGAGTGCAAACGCGCCGGGGCGAGCGCTACCGCGCGGCTCCGTCATCCATTCAATCCGACATGCAATTACGGACGGCACACTGCCGGCTTATCCGGCTTTGCCGTTTCAACGCAAGCGGCCAGCGGGAAGTATTCAGGTGCCCATCAGCGCGGCTTGCTCGGACGAGGCGCCCGGCCGCTTCTTCTTGTTCTTGCCCTTCAGAAACGCGACGTCGATCTCGACGCCGTTGACGCGGACAAGTTCGCATCGCCGATAGGCCAGGCCGGTCGACGATAGCAGCAGAAAGAATTCCTTGAGATTGAGGCCCTGGATCGAGCCCTCAACGGTGAGGATGGCGTCGTTGTCGGAAATGGCGTTGAGCAGACAATCCCGGCGCCACGTTCCGTCAATGCCCATGATGCAGACGCCATAACCGCGGCTGAACGTCACCCGTTCCGGTCCTTTGGCGTCATCGGACATTTGTCAGAGCGCTCCCATCGCCGCGACCTTCGGCGCGGCCATGCCGACGGCCGGCGTCTTGGCGGGCGCCGCGCGCACGCCGTTGGGCCGATAGAGGCCGCGCCGTTCCGGAAAAGGCTTGAACACCTCGGTCAGCCCGACCACCGTTTCCGCAGCGCCGAGCACGAGGAAGCCGTCCGGTTCGACTGCCTTGGCAAGGCGATTGAAGATGTTGATCTTGGTGTCCTGATCGAAGTAGATCAGCACGTTGCGGCAGAAGATCACGTCGAAGACCCCGAGCTGGGAAAAATCGTGCAGCAAATTCAGCTGCCGGTGCTGAACCATCGCGCGAAGGTCGGCATTGATCTGCCAGAACTCTCCGATCTGCTTGAAGTATTTGACAAGCATCTGGATCGGCAGGCCGCGCTGGACCTCGAATTGACTGTAGATTCCCGCCTTCGATTTCTCCAGCACCTCCTGCGAAAGGTCGGTGGCGATAATTTCGACCCGCCAGCCGGAGAGTGCGGCGCTCATTTCCTTCAGACACATCGCGAGCGAATACGGTTCCTGGCCGGTCGAGCCGGCGGCGCACCAGATCCGGATGGTCTTGCGGGCGGCGCGCGCCTGCAGGATCTCGGGCATGATCGAATCGCGAAAGTGATCGAACGGCACCTTGTCGCGAAAGAAGAACGTCTCGTTGGTGGTCATCGCCTCGACCACCTGGGCGACGATGGAGGCCGATCCGCCTTTCATCTTCTGCACGAGTTCGCTGATGCCGGCGAGGCCGGCTTTCCGCGATAGCGGAAGCAAGCGGCTTTCAATCAGATATTGCTTGTCGGTAGACAGATCGAGACCGGAATGGTCCCTGAGAACCTTGCGCAGGTATTCGTAATCGGGGGGTGTCACGGGCGGCCTCTCGAAACTCGATACAAACTTACCAACGGCTGATCCGGACTACACCGGCGCCGCGACTTGGAACAAACCGACTTCCTGGAACTTCGCTGCGACGATGTCCTTGTCGAACGGCTTCATGATGTATTCGTTGGCGCCGGCCTCAATGGCCTGCGCAATGTGGTCGATCCCGTTTTCGGTGGTGCAGAACACCACCTTGGGCGCGTCGCCGCCGGGCATGCGGCGCAGATTGCCGAGGAACTCGTAGCCGTCCATGATCGGCATGTTCCAGTCGAGCAGGATGGCGTCGGGCAGGCCGCGCTTGCAGACTTCCAGCGCCTTCTCGCCGTCCTCGGCTTCGACGATCTCGAAGTCCATCTCTTCCAGGATGCGCCTTGCGATTTTCCGGATGACGCTCGAGTCGTCGACGACCAGGCATATTTTCATTTCGGCCTTCTCCCAGCTGGGACGCAGCGATTACACCTTGAGCTAAGCGGCGAGCGCGGTTTTGGGCACGATTTCGAGGACGCGATCGACGTCGAGGACGACCATGAGCTGGCCGTCGAGGCGATGCACGCCGCCGGCGAGTTTGGCCATGCGGGGATCGAGATTGACGGGGTTTTCCTCGCGGCTGTCGTCGGCAAGCCTGCAGGACCTCGCCGATCTGGTCGATCAGGAGGCCATAGGATTCGCCGCGCAGGTCGACGCCGACCGCCATCGGCGGCTTGCCGTCGTCGTTTTTGGGCAGGCCGAGGCGGGCGCGCATGTCGACCACGGTGACGATGCGGCCGCGCAGGTTGAGCACGCCGGCGATCTCGGTTGGCGACAGCGGCACCCGGGTCAGCCGCTCCGGCATGAACACGTCCTGCACCCGCGAGATCGGCAGGCCGAACAGCTGGCCGCCGATCATCGCGGTGACGTATTCGGCCACGGTTCCCTCGGTCAATTCGGTTTTACTGGTCATGCTCTATTCCTCATGCCGTCCAGGCTGAACCCGTTCATGCCCGGGCTGAACTTGTTCATGCCGCCGCCCTTTGGAGCTCGGCGGTCTGTTCCTTCAATGCCGCGATCAGGCCGGGGCGGTCGAACTTGGCGACGTAATCGTGGAAGCCGGCCAGCCGCCCGCGCTCGATCGCCGCCGGCGACACCACCGAGGACAGCGCGATGATCGGCATCGTGCTCAGATGCGCATCGGAGCGGATCGTCTCGGCGAACTCGAACCCGTTCATGTCGGGCATTTCGATGTCGGTCAGCACCACGTCGAAGGCCTGGCCCGAGCGCAGCGCCAGCAACCCCTCCTGCGCGTTGGGGGCGACCCGCACCCGGTAGCCGGCGGCTTTGAGGACCGGCGCCAGCATGTTGCGGAAGAAGGCACTATCGTCGACCAAGAGCACCGATTGCGCGGAAGCGGACGGGCGCATCTCCTTGCGGCTGAACCAGTCGGCAAACGCCATCGGCAGGAAGTGGCCGACGTCGATCACCTCGGTGGCCTGGCCCTTGATCACGGCGGAGCCCAGAATGCCCGCTTGCGAGCCTCCGACCTCGATGTTGAGCTTCTCCTCGACGATGTCGATGATCTCGTCGACCACCAGCCCCATCGAGCGGCCGTCGTCGGCGAACACCAGGATCGGCTGGGCGCCCGAGGTCTGGACGTTGACGCCTTCCATCTGCACCAGCGGCATCAGCTGCTCGCGGTACTGCACCATGTAGCGGCCGTTGGAGAGTTCGATCTTGTCGGTGGCGATCTCTTCCAGCCGGGTCACCAGCCCCAGCGGCACCGCCTTGGGCTGCGCGGTGCCGGCGCGGAACACCAGAAGCGAGGTCAATTGTTCGGCGGCGCTGGCGCGGGAGGCCGCATTCTCGTCTGCGATCTCGTGGGCGGCCGCACCGGAAGCGCCGAGCGCTTTGGCAATGCCGTTGGGATCGATGATCATGATCACGGCACCGTCGCCAAGGATGGTGTTGCCGGAGAACATATCGATATGGCGCAGTTTGGTGGACATCGGCTTGACCACGATTTCCTCGGTGTGGAACACGCCGTCGACCACGATGCCGAAGGTCTGGCTGCCGACCTGCGTGACCACGATGAAGCCGTTCTCCGGATCGGAGGAGGAGCCGTCGTCGATCTTCAACAGCTTCTTCAGGTGCATCAGCGGCAGCAGCTTGTTGCGCAGCCGCAACACCGCGGTGTCCTTGATGCGCTCGATGCGGTGCTCGGAATTGGCCCGCGCCCGCACCAGTTCGACCACCGACAGCTGCGGGATGGCAAAGCGGTCGCCGGCGGCTTCCACGATCAGCGCCGAGACGATGGCCAGGGTCAGCGGGATCTTGATGGTGACGGAGGAGCCCTCGCCGGCCACCGACTTGACGTCGATGGTGCCGCCGATCTGGTCGATATTGGTGCGCACCACGTCCATGCCGACGCCGCGGCCGGACACCGAGGTAACCTGGGCAGCGGTAGAAAAGCCCGGCGCGAAGATGAACTTGTGGATCTGGGCCTCGGTCATCTTCTCCAGTTCGGCCTCGCTGACGATACCGCTCGAGATGGCCTTGGCCTTGATCTTCTCGGTGTTGAGCCCCCGGCCGTTGTCGGCGATGCAGATGATGATGTGGCCGCCTTCATGATAGGCGGAAAGCCGGATGGTGCCCTGCTCCGGCTTGCCGGCGGCGGCGCGCTCGGCCGGGGTCTCCAGGCCGTGGTCGGCGGAGTTGCGCACCATATGGGTGAGCGGGTCCTTGATCAGGTCGAGCACCTGGCGGTCGAGCTCGGTGTCGGCGCCGTGCATCTCCAGTTCGATCTGCTTGCCGAGTTCGCCCGAGAGGTCGCGCACGATCCGCGGCAGCTTCTGCCAGGCATTGCCGATCGGCTGCATCCGCGTCTTCATGACGCCTTCCTGCAGTTCGGCGGTGACGTTGGACAGCCGCTGCAGCGGCACCTTGAACTCGGTGTCCTCGTTGCGCCGTGAGATCTCCAGCAGCTGATTGCGGGTCAGGACCAGTTCCGACACCATCGTCATCAGATGTTCCAGGGTATCGACATTGACGCGGATCGACTGGTTGGCGACCTTGTCGGCTTCCTGCACTTCGACCTCGACGGCCGATTTGGCGGGTGCGGGTTTTGCTGCGGCCGGTTTTGGCTCTTTCGCTGCCGCCGCGCGCGGTGCGGCTGCCGGCGCAGACGCCGGCGCGGGACTGCCGGTGCGGCCGCCGGTGACGCAACCTCGATCGGGGTCTCGCGGAACGCGCGCTCCAGTTCATCCAGCGAGACTTCGCCGGGACGTAACGGCCGCTCCAGCGTCTGCGGCACCAGACCGGCCTCGGCAACCGCGGGCTCGGCGGCAGCCATCGGCACTGACTCGACCGGCTCAGACGCAATTGGTTCAGACTCGACCGGCTCGGCCGACGCTGTCGGCGCTGACGCGATCGGCGAATCCGCGATCGGCGAAGCCGACGCTGACGACGCTGACGACGCTGACATCGCTTCCATCCCACGCTCCACCATGGCCTGTAATTCGTCGATCAGATCCTGGTCCGAGCCGTCCGGCTCCGCCTCGGTCGCTTCCAGCTGACCCAGGATGTCCTTGATGCGGTCGATCGTGGTCAGAATCAGCGTGACCGCCTGCCCCGTCACCGGCATGCCGTCGCGGAATTTGCCCATCAGCGTCTCGGCGGCATGCGCCAAAGCCTCAAGCCGCGGCAAGCCGAGAAAGCCGCAGGTGCCCTTGATCGTGTGCACCAGCCGAAAGATGTTATCCAGTATCTTGGCGTTGTTCGGCTCCTGCTCGAACCGGACCAGCTGATTGTCAACGGTATCCAGGCTTTCGCTGGTCTCCGTCAAAAACTCCCGCAACAGATCGTCCATGAGAATAGGCCTTCCAAAGCATTAGCGTTGCGGTCGATCGTCAACCATTCTTCGCATCAGACTTCCGCCACGTGCCGACCCTGGGCATGCCGATTGCTCCCGCCGGAATGTCACTGTGCCACTGACATGATTTGCAAAACGGGATTCCGGGAAGTTGCTGGAGGTCGGTCGACGGATGTTCCCCCCTACGACCGATAACCCCAACAGGATCACAATCACGTTAATTTCTGGGTCCGTGCTAATACGGATGAAGCCCGGGCGCGTGCGGGCGAGCAGGATTTGGACACCACGCGCCCGACGATCGTCGCCGCGCCCCCACGCGTGATCGATTTTACCGATTGTCTTAACGTCTGATTAAAGCCGACGCCTGAAATATGAGGATGGGCGAGTCGAGGCGATTGCGGAAGGGTGCATGTCTGAAGGCAGGCCTGCGCCGGGTCAGGCACTCGCCAGTTGCTCTTCCTCGCGCTTCATTATTTAGGGAGCGCCGCCCGAAATGTGATTGTTGACGGCGACGGCGGGGTTTCCCCCGCCGTCTTGATCTGATGTCTCGCCGCCCGACTTAGCGGAGTAGCTGCAGCACGCTCTGCTGCGACTGGTTGGCCAGCGCCAGCGCGGATACCGCGATCGACTGGCGGGTTGCCAGCGCCTGGCTGTTGGCCGCTTCCTCGTTGGTGTCGGCCAGCGTCAGGTTGGACGAGCCGGTCTGCAGCACGTTGATCAGGTTCTTCGAGAAGTCCTGGCGGATCTGCACGATCGACAGGTTCGAACCGAGGCCTGAGGCTTCCGACCGCAGCGAAGTGGCGGCGGCGGTAAGATTGGCAATGGTCCTGTTGGTGGCGGCGTTGTCGATGAAGTCGATGCCGTTGGTGAGGTTGGCGAGGCCGAGACCCGGCGCATCGAAGTTGACGCCGGTGATGCTCAGGGTCGACTTGCCGGTCTCGTTGAAGATCAGTTTCAGCGTATCGCCGCCGAGCAGGTTGATACCGTTGAACGAAGCATCCTGCGCCGTGGTGGTGATCTGGGTCAGGATGTTGTTGTACTGGGACAACAAATTGGAACGGAT
This sequence comes from uncultured Alphaproteobacteria bacterium, assembly GCA_963778925.1. Classification (GTDB taxonomy): domain Bacteria; phylum Pseudomonadota; class Alphaproteobacteria; order Rhizobiales; family Xanthobacteraceae; genus Bradyrhizobium. Next base: position 80,865 of record CAVZWE010000026.1, read on the forward strand.
GGCCTGAGCCGAAACATCCGCGACCGGCGTCGAGGGGGTCGACCACGCCAACGCACCGGTGATGGTGCCGCCGATCACACCACCCGCCGCCACCGACCCGAGAGTCGAGGAAGCGAAATCGTTGTTCGACCGTGATCAGCAGCTTGCCGGTCGCATCGACCGTCGCCTGCAGGTTGTTGGCCTGCAGCGCGGCGTTCAACTGGTCCAGCGTCTTGACCGTGCCGCCGCTGCCGTCGCCGAAGGTGACATTGACCGGCGCGCCGCCATTGAAGGAGCTGAAGGTCAAGGTCTTGCCGTTGATGCCGCCGACTCCCGCGGCACGGGCAGCGTTGAAGCTGCTGCTGTTGCCGGTGGGACCGTTGAGACCGAGGACGGACAGCGCGTTGCCGATACCACCGCTGATGCTGAGATCAGCCGCCGTGCCGGTGCTGAGCTTCAGCGTACCGTTCGCGTTCACTGACGACGGAGTGACGCCCGCCGCAGTGGCGAATACCGCGGCGCCGGCCGTGTTCGTTGTGGTCTGCACGCCGGACGCCAGATCGATCGCGTTCAGCGTGTCGGCAATGGTGGCGGTCTGCAGATAGACGATCGAGTTGCCGTTGCCGTCGGTCTGGACGGCGTTGAAGATGCCCGAACCAGCCGGAACCTGCGCCGCCAACGGCACGTGCGCGTTGGAGAAGGTGATGGTGTGGCCATTCACGTTCAGGGTCGATCCGTCCTGGATCAGGTTGGCGGTTGTTGCCGCACTCGTTGTACGCGCCTTGCCGACCGTGACGTTACCGGAACCGACTCGACGTGGTCAGACCCAGCTCATTCAGCAAATCGGCCTTGCCGGTGACGCTGAGATCGGCGCCGGTCGACGTGTTGAGCGTCAGGACGCCGGTGCCGCCGTTGATGGCGCTGGTCGAGCCGGTGATCGTCGCTAAGCCCGCGGCGTTCACGGTCTTGGCAACGCCGCTGGCGAGGTCGACCGCCTTGAGCACATCGGCCAAGGTCGCCGCCGGGGCAGCTTGCGTGCCCAGGTAGACCTGGGAATTTCCAGACCCGTCGGTGACGATATTGCCGGAGACACCGGACCCGCTGGCAACGGCGGCCGCGGTCGGAGCCGGGCCCGCCTTGAAGGTGATGGTCTTGCCGTTGACGATCAGGACGTCACCGTCCGTGGGCTGCGCATTGGCCAGAAGACCGGTCGCGGCGACGCCGCTGTTGTCGATCAGCTTAAGCGTGCTCGCAAGTTGGCCGCTCCGTCACCCGCCGTTGAGGCGGTGCCGACCAGCGAAGCGGCAATGCCGCCGAGCGTGGTCGTACCCGTGATCGGGGAAGCGCCGCCGGCGGTGCCGTTGGCGAGGACGTTGCTGATCGCCGACGCGCTTGTGTAGGTCGTGGTGCCGCGCAGATCGGCTGGAGTAGCGCCGGGGATGGTCGCCGAGACGTTCGACTTGGCGGAATAGCCGACCGTGGTCTGCAGCGCCTGGTTGGCGATCGACTTCGCGGTGTCGACCAGCTTCTGCAGCGAGGTGATGCCGGTGTTGGCCGCCTGCAGGATCTGCACGCCGTTGCCGATGCCATCGAGCAGGTTGCTGATGTCGCTGGCGCGGCTATCGAGCGACTGAGCGGTGAAGAAGTTGGTGGGATTGTCGAGGGCGGTATTTACCTTCTTGCCAGTCGAAAGGCGGTTCTGCGTGGTGGCGAGCAGATCGGCGGTCGACTGGAGCGAAAGCAGGTTCTGACGAACCGATGCAGAGAGAACAATGCCGGACATTCGGGTACCTTTCTGGATTGAACCGTTTGTACGCAATACTGTTTGGGTGGGATTTTACGCTGTTTGATACCTTTTACTGATTGAACCGATCGATGCTGCGCTGAGGCCCTCGGGCGCTCTTCGCAGCTCAAATGCCGCGTGTCGTCAGGCGTTCATCAAGAGCCCTTCCTCGACCTTCATCAGTTTCCTGAGTTCCTTGAGGGCCTTGTAGAGCGCGCCTGCCGAAACATGGTTGTTGACGGCGTCGATCACATCGCGTGAGCCGGGAAGAGCTTCACGCAGTTCCCCGATGAAGCCGAGATACGCTTTCCGATATCTCGGAATGTCGTTCTTCAGGTACATCAGCTGAACGCAGAAATAGAGCCGCTTGACCGGCGTGTTGGCGGTCTCGGCGGTCACGGTGTCCTTCTCGCGAAGGATCGGCGCCTCGCCGTCGATCAGGAACGAGGTGCGGGTGCCGGAATTGATGATGACGGTTTCGCCGATGACGATCCGCTCAAACGGCTTCAACTCGACTCGCAACGGCATCGCCGTCTCCTTTTCTGGGGTACGCGGATGTGACCACCCTCGATTTTTTCGGGGCATCGCTTGCGGGAATACGCAGCAAGCGAGCCGCCATAAAATCCAGGGAACGCTTAGGCCGAAAGCGGCGGGGCTTACCCCGCCGCCTCGATTGTTTGTCTCTCCGCCCGATTTAGCGGAGCAGCTGCAGCACGCTCTGCTGCGACTGGTTGGCCAGCGACAGCGCGGACACCGCGATCGACTGGCGAGTCGACAGCGCCTGGCTGTTGGCGGCTTCGGCGTTGGTGTCGGCCAGCGTCAGGTTGGACGAGCCGGTCTGCAGCACGTTGATCACGTTCTTCGAGAAGTCCTGACGGATCTGCACGATCGACAGGTTCGAACCCAGGGCCGACGCCTGGGAGCGCAGCAAGGTTCCGGCGGAGGCGAGGCTGGAGACGACCTTGTTGGTGGCAGCGTTGTCGATGAAGTCGGTGCCGCTGACGAGGTTAGCCAGACCGAGACCCGCCGCATTGAAGTTCACGCCGGTGATGCTCAGGGTCGACTTGCCGGTCTCGTTGAACGTCAGCTTCAGCGTGTCGCCGCCCAGCAGGTTGACGCCGTTGAACGAAGCATCCTGCGCCGTGGTGGTGATCTGGGCCAGGATGTTGTTGTACTGGGACACCAGGTTGCTGCGAACAGCCTGCGCCTGGGAGTCGGCCACTGGGGCCGAAGCCGTCGAGAACGTGAGCGCACTGGTGATGGTGCCGCCGATCGTGCCACCCGCCGCCACCGACCCGAGAGTCGAGGAAGCGTAGTCGTTGGTGGAAGAGATCGTCAGCTTGCCGATCGAGTCGAGCGTTGCGGCCAGATTGTTGGCCTGCAGCGTGGCGTTCAACTGATCGAGCGTCTTGACCGTACCGCCGGTGCCGTCGCCGAAGGTGACATTGACCGCCGTGCCGCCATTGAAGGAGCTGAAGGTCAAGGTCTTGCCGTTGATGCCGCCGACTCCCGCGGCACGGGCAGCGTTGAAGCTGCTGCTGTTGCCGGTGGGACCGTTGAGACCGAGGACGGACAGCGCGTTGCCGGTACCGCCGCTGATGCTGAGATCAGCCACCGTACCGGTGCTGAGCTTCAGCGTACCGTTCGCGTTCACTGACGACGGGGTGACGCCCGCCGCAGTGGCGAATACCGCGGCGCCGGCCGTGTTCGTTGTGGTCTGCACGCCGGAAGCCAGATCGATCGCGTTCAGCGTGTCGGCAATGGTGGCGGTCTGCAGATAGACGATCGAGTTGCCGTTGCCGTCGGTCTGGACGGCGTTGAAGATGCCCGAACCAGCCGGAACCTGCGCCGCCAACGGCACGTGCGCGTTGGAGAAGGTGATGGTGTGGCCATTCACGTTCAGGGTCGATCCGTCCTGGATCAGGTTGGCGGTGGTTGTCGCAGCGGTGGTACGCGCTACGCCAACGGTCACGTTGCCGGAACCGACCGACGTGGTCAGAGCCGAGGCCCTTCAGCAGATCGGCCTTGCCGGTGATGCTGAGGTCGGCGCCCGTCGTCGTAGCCAGGGTGAGCACGCCACCGCCGGAGATCGCGGCGGTCGAGCCGGTGATCACCGCTACGCCCGCGGTGTTTACGGTCTTGGCGACGCCGCTGGCGAGATCGATAGCCTTCAGCACGTCACCGACGGTTGCCAAGGGCGCAGCCGTGGTTCCGAGGTAAATGCTGGAGTTGCCGCTGCCGTCGGTAACGATATTGCCGCTGACGCCGGAGCCGGTGGCAACGGCGGCCGCAGCCGGAGCCGAGCCAGCGTGGAAAGTGATGGTCTTGCCATTGACGATCAGGACGTCACCGTCTGACGGTGCCGCATTGGCCGCGATGGTGCTGGCGCTCGAAGCACCGAGCAAGGTGAGGGCAGCAGCCAGCTTGGTCGCAGTGCCGGCGCCGTCGACGCCCGCAGTACCAACCAGGGATCCTGCAATGCCGCCAAGCGTAATCGCTGACGTGATCGGGGAAGCGCCGCCTGCGGTGCCGTTGGCGACGACGTTGCTGATCGCTGACGCGCTGGTGTAGGTCGTGGTGCCGCGCAGGTCGCTTGAGCTCGCGCCCGCGATCGTGGTGGAGACATTCGACTTGGTGGAATAGCCGACCGTGGTCTGCAGCGCCTGGTTGGCGAGCGACTTCGCGGTGTCGACCAGCGACTGCAGCGAGGTGATGCCGGTGTTCGCAGCCTGCAGGACCTGCACGCCGTTGCCGATGCCATCGAGCAGGTTGCTGATGTCGCTGGCGCGGTTATCGAGACCCTGCGCGGTGAAGAAGTTGGTGGGATTGTCGAGAGCCGAGTTCACCTTCTTGCCGGTGGCAAGGCGGTTCTGCGTGGTGGCGAGCAGATCGGCGGTCGACTGCAGCGAAAGCAGGTTCTGACGAACCGATGCGGAGAGAACGATGCCGGACATGTTTGATACCCTTCTGGATGAACACTATTGACGCGACGCCGTACGTTTCAGTCGGCGACCATGCGACACTGTTCCGTCCTCGCTACCCGTTCGTTAAATTGCGGGTCCGTACAAATACCCAGAACTGCGCGCAGCTCCGCGCAAATTCCGTACAACTACTGAGAAATTAAATTGGCAGAAAGCAACAGCGCGAGTTTGCACCACGATTGTGGTCGTGATCGCATCCGCGACGACTGCAGCAACAAGAATGCTGCGCGACTTTCACTCGCCAGCAAACGTCATCGCGGTATTGAGAAGGATATTCTCGCGTCACGCCGCGAGCGCAGTGCGGGTTATTTTCGTCAGATCGATTTTGCGATACGGCTTCGCGAGCATCAGAACGCCGGCGTCGAGATGTCGTCTTGCACCATGGCGTTTTCCGAATGGCCGATGCGAACAATGTCTTGAGCAAAGGCCCGCGGCGTCATGCTTCTCGAAGCTGCCGCCGTTGATCGAACCGGGCATCATCACGTCGGTGAACAGCGGGTCGATTCTTCGACGGCTCGTCGTGATCGCCGGCGCCTCGCGGCGGGATATCGCTGACCGAGGCGATTGCATGCAGCCAGGCACCACGTCGATTCCCGACGTCGCGCAGTTCCGTGCAGCCGCCGATCGCAACGTCACTTTTCGAGCAGCGGTGGCACGATCCGGGCAGGCATCGTTCCCACAGGCCCAGCAATCCGCCGCATGGAACCCATCTCACTTTGTCGAAGCTTGCTTGTCGCGTTGGCTTTTGCGCGTGCGATTTGTGCGACAGCGAAATATTGCCGCTGACCCCAGGAATTGCCGGACGGAAATGATGGCCGTGCAACGCGACGCGGTGTCGACGGTTCCGCAACGACGGCTAGCCCGCGCGATGGCGAAGCCGGTGCAGGAAGGTGCGCCTACATGCAGATTCTTCTTGCCAACAATGCGTGCAGCGATCATCTTTTATATCGAATACCGTGCACAGGCGTTGGCGGTACCAGGAACACGCAAGGGAGTGGGCTCCTTTGGACTCGGCTCCTCGATCACCAAACGGATTTTTGTCGGCGCTTGCCGCGGACGATTTTGAATTGATCCGTCCGCATCTGCGAACTGTCGAGCTCGCCCAGGAATTCGCGCTAGTCGAGGTCGGCGAAACGCTGAAGCGCGCATACCTGCCGCACCGGGGCGTGATCTCTCTTGTTGTAAAACTCGCGCGAGGCGAACACGTCCAGATCGCCATGATCGGCCGCGACAGCATCTTTGGTTCATTCTCCGCGCTCGGCGACGCGACAGCGCTGAACAGCGCAATCGTGCTGGTGCCGGGCCTCGCCTCGACACTCGAGGTCGATCGCCTGCGCGCCGCAGCCGACCAAAGCGCAACGTTTCGATCGACACTCGCTCGGCACGGGCTGGCGGTGTATGCGCAGATCCAGCAGACCGCCGGATGCAACGCTGCGCATACGGTGGAATCCCGTCTTGCGCGATGCTTGTTGCAGACCCGCGATCTGTCGGGCAGCGACAAGCTCGTCCTGACCCAGGAATCGATGGCGCAGATGATCGGCGCGCGGCGCAACAGCGTATCGCTGGTCGCCAATTCGCTGCAGCAGGCCCATTTCATCCGTTACAGCCGGGGAAATATCGAGATCACCAACATCGACGGTCTGAGCAGGACTTCCTGCGAATGCTACGCGACGGTCAAGGCGCATTACGAAAGATTGCTGCAGCCGCGTTATCTTGCGTGAATACCCCTCTCGACCGGTGAGCGGATCACTCCGCCTGGTTGTACTGCGCCTTGCAATCCAGTTTTTGCAATCCGGTTTTTGCAATCGGGTTTTTTGCAAGCCGAATTCTTGATCGAGCGGGTGCCGCCGCCGGTGCATCTTTGCGAAAAACCACGGCTTCGGCTTCAGTCTGGCCCGTATAACTACGGGCTCCCTCAGCAGGCGCACAAGAAATTATTACGTCCGGAAATTAACTGGCTGTTCAACGACCGCTGATAGTTGTCACGGTTCTGATGAGCGCGGGTTTCGGAAAAGCGTCGAAAATTTTCGCATGCTTGAAGATGCCTCGCACCTGTTCAGCCATTGCGGATGGCGCGGAGCGAAGACATGGCCTTTGATTTGTCGATGCCGATCCTGGTGGTCGATGACTACAACACCATGATCCGGATCATTCGCAATCTGCTCAAGCAGATCGGGTTCGAGAACGTCGACGATGCCAGCGACGGATCGGCGGCCCTCGCCAAGATGCAGGGCAAGAAGTATGGCCTGGTGATCTCCGACTGGAACATGGAGCCGATGACCGGTTATGACCTGCTCCGGGAGGTCCGCGCCAGCCCGGAACTCTCGCAAACGCCCTTCATCATGATAACCGCGGAATCAAAGACGGAAAACGTCATTGCCGCGAAGAAAGCCGGCGTCAGCAACTACATCGTCAAGCCGTTCAATGCCGCGACGCTGAAGACCAAGATGGAAGCGGTGTTTCCGGGGTCGGCCGAGTAACCGTCGGTCGAAGCAGTCCTGCTCGTGTTTTGGCGCGCGCTCCGATGCGGCCCGTTCGGGTTACGCGGCACGGCCGTACTTCTACGGTTTAGCATTTTCATATACGGATAATATTAAGCCGCGATAATTGCATGAGCAAAGGAGAGCTTCATGTTTACGTTTGAAACGACCGACCGGAAGGAAGTTCGGCGTTTCCGTATCGCACAGTTCAACGGCCGGACCGCGAGCGTCAGGTCGGGCGGGTTGACGGTCACCGGCCACGTTCGATCGGTACTGGAAAGCAAGTCAACCCCTCCGCAACGCTGGACCATCACGATCGTCCCGAACGTGCCGAGGAGCAAGGCCGATAGGCTGCGGCCGACGCCCCGCGTCCGCGCATTCGCCGAAGATCTCTATTGAACGGCCGCGCCGCGCGGCGTCTCCGGCCTGCACCGCGGCAAATCCGAATCTGAATGGAGTCATGTCCCGGCGACGACGCGACTTTCGACGCGCCGCGTGATGCCGAGATCCTAAACCGCAGGATGCAAGAGTGCCAAACGGACCAGGTCCGCGGTATTGCGCGCGCCAAGCTTTCGCATCGCCTCGGCGCGATGGCTCTCGAAGGTCCGCGGGCTGATCTGCATCCGCAGGGCGCCCTGCTTGTTGGAGTAGCCCTCGCTGATCAGGCTCAGAACCTCGCGCTCGCGCCTCGTCAAAGGCTTGTGACCCGCGCTCGATGAAAACATCACGCCCGCCGAACGAGTGGGTTTGGCGCGGTCTGCGCGTTTTTCCGATCCGGCCTTGCGATCCGGCGCGTCGGCGGACCCCACGTGAGTGTCCGCGATCTGCTTGATCATGGCGCAGACGCGCTCGGTCTGCTGCAACGCATTCTCCACCACCTGCTGCAGGTAAGCGCGATTTCCTCCGGCCTGCGAAAATTCGTGGCTGTGTTGTTTGATCTCGCCCATGTAAAGCAGCAGCGCGGTCAACGGACCGTTGAGCTGGCGGGCTATCTCGGCCCCGGCTTCGTCCATCGCCCGGGCGCGCGCCGCGGACAGCCGGACAAATTCAAGATCGTCGTCGAGCCGCGGGCTGTTTTCGATCCACTTCGAGAAATGCGAATCGGCGATTCGGTTTTCTTGGTGTGACATATAAATTGTTTAACGCGCCTCTCCTCTTTGAGGGTTAATTTTTTACTCAGTAAGACTACGGTGAATTCAGCGCGCAGAATGGCCGCCGCTCGCGGTGGATTGGCGTAAAACCCCCGGAAAACGCCGCCGATATACGCATTGCGACAAAATCTCAGTAGTACTACTGATCGTAGAAATGCTTCCGGCGCGAACGCGGATTCCAGTAGTTCCACGGCGGTCGTGTTTACCTCTTAATTTACGCTGATCTGCTTTTCTTGCCGCCATGGTTGCGCGTGCGCGCGACGATTCCGGCGGGAGACGTGCCGATCGTCGATACCGGATCAAATTGCGGAAACTTGCGTACCATGGTGCAGGCCGACCGGATCCAGGAATATCTGCAGCGATTGACGCCGCTGGCACGCAGCAGTCTTCTGACCGAGCTTGAGCGGCTGGAAGTGTGCGGCGCGGAGATGCCCGGCGCGGAAGTGATCCTGGAAAAGCTGCGCGCGGAATTCCGCAAGGGCGGAGAGCCCTCCGATCGCGTGCCCAATCCATCGCGGTATTTTTTTTCACCGCTGGAACCACTGCTCGTGGACGGCGCCCCCGAACATGACAATTCCGGACGGATACTGCGCGGATCGCTCGCTCCCATCTGGGAGTGGATCAGCCGCGATCTGTTGCGGACGATGGCACGTGATTATGCCAAGGCCATGACCCCGTTGATCGCCGCCGACAATCAGCGGGAAGCCCGACAGGTCGCCGCGACGTTCCAGACCAAGGTCGTCAAATCTCTCGAGGGCACGATCGGCTCGCCGGACGGCGCCAATCAGACGCGCACCAAACTCGCGACCTATACGGCTTCGCGTGCGGCCTACAGTGACCTGACCAAGATGCTCTGCGTATTGCGCGCCCACGACGCGCTGGCAAAGTTCAACGATGCACTTCCGGCGAAAATCGGAAAGTTCGACGATGCGCAAGTCGCCAAGGTGACGGCGCTGCTGGATGGGTTCGGGAAAAAACACGCCGAGGCAATTCCCTTTGCACTGGCACTGGTGGCCAAGCGGCTCAAGACACAATGGCAATTGATCCGTCTCGCCACCAAGGCTGCGCCGACCAAGAACGCCGCCGATGTCGCCGCGACACCTTATGCGATCGTGGTCTCGATGGTGCTGGACCGGCTGGAAGACCAGCGGTCGGCGTTGCGCGTGGCCCTCAAGAATGACCGGGTCGTCGTCGCCAAGGAAATTCTGACCGATATCTACGACACCGAATATGCATTGCAGGTCCGTATCGATCTGCTCGACCAATCCGACTGGGGCGAGCGGCTCCGTACCTTGATGGACTCGATCACGGCTCTGGTGGAAGCCGAAGTGGCCCGGTTTCCCGACAATGTCGGCCACGTGCTGGGATCGCGCAGCCTGCGCAGCCATCAATCGCTGGCAGGACGCCTGACCTATCTGGCGTGGAAGGGACGCGATGTCGTGAGCGACGGCGCGGCCTATTGCAAGAAACTGGTTGGCCAGGCCTGAAAGACACTTCTTGCCTGCAATCGCGATTGCATGCTCGTTCGACAGCTCTCAGCTGCGCTTCGCGCGCTGCAAATTGAAAAACTTCTCAAGAAATCGTCCTGAGATGACGACCCTGAACCACCAATACGCCATCCGACGCATGTTCATTTTTTCGGTCCTCGATACTGAAAGTAGCCCCGACCGGCACTATGGATAGCGCCGACGTCTCTGACCGCTTGTGAGGTACTTCACATTTGGCAAGACAAACGCCGGCCGCGCTGACAGGTTTACCGGCACCGTTAGTCGGCAATGATGACGATCCGCAATCATTGCATGTTCAGAAAAAGGAGATGGCGATGGGTCTGGGAAAGCGTTCGCTGATGGCGATGGCGATGGCGATGGTGGCGCTAACGGGCGCCCTGATGTTCAGTTCAGGCGCCGGCGCACAGACCGCGACGGCGCCGGCCGACAACGCGGCACCGACGGCCGACAACGCCGTGATGCTCACGATATTCCTGAAGCACGACCAGTCGCGCCCCTTAAGCGAACTCAATGCGCAGCTCGAGAAGCAGGGCTACTACAAGGCTTTTCCGCCGCCCGGCGTCGAAGTCGTCAGCTGGTATGTGATGATGGGGATCGGGCAGGTCGTCACGCTGCGGCTTCCGGCATCAAGGCTTCGCGAGGTCAACCGCATCCTGGAGAATACCGCCTGGGGCAGCTATCGCACCGAATTTTACCCGACCTACGACTACAAGGCGGTCGGCATCGCGGCGCACGACAAGGCGCAGTAGTTGCGCGGATATTGCGTGATCGGCTGCGCTTCGCCGATGACGAGGGCTCCTCTCCGACAAAAAGGCCCGCCGGTTTGACCGGCGGGCCTTGATCTCGTCGCCAGTGGCGCGACCGATTGGAGATCCCGGTACATCCGCGGAAATCCCCAGATCGGCGAGCATTACATGGCGCGGAGGTTTTCCGCGCTGGTCTTGCCGCGCTGGCTATCGACCTTCGATTCGAACGAAAGCTTCTGGCCTTCATTGAGCGAGCCCATGCCGGCGCGCTCGACGGCACTGATATGCACGAACACGTCGTTGCCGCCGTCGTCAGGGGCGATAAAGCCGAAGCCCTTTGTCGCGTTGAACCACTTGACTGTTCCGGTTGTCATTTCATTTCTCCAAGATGCGCAAATGCGCGGGTGCCACCCGCACGACCTTCGCGCGGGCTTGATCCGATTTCAGCGATGTCTTGGGGAGTAGAGCCGGTTCGGCGCGATCAACAAGCAAATCGATTGTTCGAATGGGCGGCGTTTACGCGCTTGGACCGGAAATAGCAAGCTAAACCGGCCGACATGACAAAACGCTAATAATAAAGAGACCTAACAAGGACAACCGCGGCCGGATCAGCCGAGCCGGCTGATCTGTTCCTCGGTCACGACCCGCTCGACATTCTCGGTCTTGCTCTTGATGCGGTAACGCGGACGGCCGTCGGCCTCGATCGGCAGGCAGGTGACGATGGTATAGACGCTGCGCTGCTTGACGACCGCGCGGCCCTGCGGCCCCTGCATCTGGTGATGAACGTCGTCATTGATCGCGTAATTATGGGCCATCGTCGCTCTTTCCGTTGCAGGGGGGCTTTTAGGCGTAATGGCCCGATAAGGCAACAAACTTCGTGGGTTAACGTGAGGCGATGTTGCAGCGAACCGGGATCGGCGATCAGGTAGCGCGGTAGGGTTCACCTCGGCTCGCCGCTGCGAGCGCCCGAGCGGCATCGACGATAAACTGGATGGCATTGCCGTCGGAGCGGGCCTTGAGCGCTCCGGCCCGATAAAGCCCGACCAAGCCATGCGTCAGTCCCCAGACCCGCAACACGCGCGTCCTGACCACATCCCCACCCATCGGCGAAGCGCTTCCGGCCTGGACCGCCGAAGCGGCGGCCTTGACGACCCGGCGCAGCGGCGGGCCGATCCCGCCCGGGTCGTGAAAGCAATTGCGCAAGGGCAGCGCGAACATCAGGTCGTAAAGATGGCGTTCGGCCAGCGCGAACGCCGCATAGGCCTGCGCCAGCGCCGCGCTCCCGCAGTCCACATTCGCGATTGGAATGGCTTCCAGCAAATCGGCGAGCCGGGCAAAGCCGCGCTCTGCGACCGCAAACAGCAGATCCTCCCGCGACGTGTACTGCCGGTAGAGCGCGCGATGATTGACGCCGAGGATGTCGGCCACGGCCCTGAGCGTAACGGCATCCTGCCCATGGGCGGCGACCAGTGTCAGCGCCGCATCAACCGCGGCCCGCTTGGTATCGCCATGATGAAACGAAGTGCGTTGCGCCTTGGGAGAGCCGATCGAGCCTTTGGGCTTCATGTCAGCGGCTATTTTCGTTTCATCGAGACATGCCAATCGACGGTCATTTCCGCGACCTTGGCCTGGTCTCCACCGGTCATGTTGACGCTGACCCGAAACATCGCTTTGCCTTCGGTCTTGAGCGCTTTCAGCAGCGCGTCAGGGTCATCCGATACCGACGCCTCGGCGCGGACGGGGCCTTTAGCGACGGCGAGATAGCGGATCGCGGCGTCCGCGGCGACGGGACGGATTTCGAGCAGCACGGCCGCGAACACTCCGGCCATCGCCGCGCCTGACGCCGCCTCGCCGAGCGTAAACAGCGCGCCGGCATGCTGGGTCCCGATATGATTGAGCCCCTCGGGGCGGAACGGCAGTCGCGCAACGGCGCGGCCTTTTTCGATCTCCTCCAGCTCGACCCCGACGTGGTTGGCGAACGGGACCGAACTGCCCAACTGCTTTCTGATGAGGTCGTAGATCATTGTTTGCCAATTCCGGGAAGGGATTAGGGGTCGAATAACGGGTGATGTCTCCCTTGGAGACATTGGCACGGAATGCGGCCATGGTCGAGTCCTGTTTCAAATGAGGCTGCGCCGGCTCAACTTGAGAAGCGCTTTTTCGCAACGGCTCTGCCCGAACCGGATCTGGAATATCGCCCAAAAGGCGCTCAAATGAACGGTGCAGCTTGATAGAAAGCGACCGGTGGCGGTTAGAATCCGCATAGCCTCCCAGGGCTCTGTCTGGTAGCCAGACAATATCCACGGAGAGCAGAACGCTTCAGAATGACGCCCCCCGGCGCGACCGCGCGATCCGCAAATTCGTTCCTCTGCCCTTTGCAGCAGCAAGGACCAACCTGACAATCGGTTCTCGGGTACATCAATTTGATTTTTGCCTGACGTACCGGCCGGGCGCGGGCTCGATCACGCCGAAAGTAGCGTTGCCCAATTCCGTTGGAGCCTGAACGGTGCCGCTGGAATGGCGTTTCATCCAGCCATCCCAGTCCGGCCACCAGCTTCCCGGCTTCTCCTCGGCCCTTTCCAGCCAATTGTTCGCGTCGCAATTCAGATTGTCATTGACCCAATGACTGCGCCTGTTGCGGGCCGGCGGGTTGATCACGCCAGCAACGTGACCGCTGGCGGCGAGCACAAAGCGCGGATCTCTTCCCATGAGGTCCTTTGAGCGATACGCGCTCTGCCAAGGCACGATATGGTCCTCGCGAGAGGCCAGTAGAAACATTGGAACCTTCGTCTTCGAGAGGTCAATCCGTTCGCCACATTGGGTGGTCGCGCCGGGCTCCTTGATCTTGTTTTCAACGTAGGCGTTGCGCGCGTACCAGCAGTACATTGGCCCCGGCAAGCTGACGCTGTCGGAATCCCAGTAGAGCAGGTCGAAAGCGTCAGGTGTCGCACCCTTTAGATAACTCTCGACAACATAGCGCCAGATCAGATCGTTGGCGCGCAGGGTTCCGAAGGTAAAGGCCAGTTCCTTGCCAGGCAGAATGCCGCCCTTTCCGATCGTCGCTTCGCGCAGGGCGACGGAATTCTGGTCAATCAGTAGACCGATTTCCCCGGTATCTGCGAAATCGATCATCGTGGTCAGGAGGGTTATGGTTGCGAGCTTGTTTTCTCCGCGCGCGGCGAGAACCCCCGCGGCGCAGCTCAAAATGGTGCCCCCGACGCAAAAGCCCAGCGCATGAACCTGATCGACATTGGCAATGTCGCGCACAACCTCGATGCTCTTGAGCACCCCGAGGTTCAGGTAGTCGTCCCAGGTCAGATGCTGGATCTCAGGAACGGCGCTTCGCCAGGAAATCAGGAAGACCTGATGCCCCTGAGCGACGGCATACTCGACAAACGAATTTCCCGCGCCGAGATCGAGCAAATAGTACTTGTTGATGCAGGGCGGCACGATCAGGAGCGGTGTTTTCTCGACCTCCGCCGTCTGCGGCGTGTATTGGATGAGCTGAATCAGCTCGTTCTCGAAGACGACCGATCCGGGCGTTGCTGCCAGATTGCGACCCACCTCAAAAGCGGATTCGTCGACCCGGGTGATACGCCCTTTTTGGAGATCTTCGATCAGGTTCTGCATCCCGGCCACCAGGCTCGCGGAACGCGTCCGGATTGCTGTTCGAATGACTTCCGGGTTAGTCGCAGGAAAATTCGACGGACTCATCGCATCAATGAATTGACGCGCGTAGAAGCGAAGCTGCAGCTTTGATTTTTCGTCGACCTGGGCTTGATCGACGAACTCGGCCAATTGCCTTGAGGTCATCAAGTAGGACTTCTTGATAAGTTGATAGTAAGGCGAGTGATGCCAAGCCTCGTCCTGGAAGCGCCTGTCGCGGCCCGACGGCCGGGCGCCCGCTGCAGATGTGTTGCCGAGGATGCCTTTCCAGAAATCCACAATCGGAGACCAGAACTGCCGTTGCAGGTTTGCCGCGACGGCAAACGGCGATGAGGCATCACGCGTGGCAGGCTTACCCTCAACGCCCATCGCGCTGGCGAGCGCATCGTCAAATTGCTTCATTGATTGCTGGCCGGCACGCATCAGGCTCTCAAGATATGCCGAGGAGTCACTTGTGGATGACGAGCTAACCATGTGAACCTCCCACGAACGGCTCTTCGTGCTGTCCGCTTGGAGCTAACCGCGAACCAGTCCGGTCATGTTTCGCAGCTTGAGCTGCGGCGATCGCCTAAATGACGATCTTGTTGCAGTGCGCTCTCCCCATACAGCTTGACATAGATCAATAAAGGTCCGCGTCCGGCCTCTAGCAAATTGCTCAGTTCACGTGGAGCGGCGTTTTCGAGCGAGAAGCTCAAGGCTTGACGCTGCGGTTCGTGCCGTATCCACCAAGACGGGCATTGTCAGTTCACTCCAAGCCATTTCGCACCCGGGAAGTGAGGCATCATGGATCATCCGCTCAGACGGCCGGAAGAAATTCTGGCTTATCGTTCATTAAAACAGATCCTTACCGCAAAGCCGAGATCCCTATGGACGGTCGGCCCCAGGGATAACGCGCTCACGGCAATGCGTCTCATGGCCGAAAAGAACATTGGGCTTGTCCTGGTTACGGAGCATGGAGCGATCGCAGGCATTCTTTCGGAACGCGATTGCTTGCGGCGGCTTGTGCTGGCCGGGAAGTCTCCAGAACTTACTCCGGTAGCGGACATCATGGTCCGAGATGTTATCAAAATTGATCTTGCGAAGACGTTCGCAGACTGTCTGAAGCTGATGCACCTGCACGGCATTCGTCACCTGCCGGTGGTCGAGAACGATACTCCCATAACCGTTATCTCGATCCGTGACTTGTTGGCCGAGGCAGTCGCACACCACGCCAAGGTCATCAGCGAACTCGAGCGCGAACGCATGACCATGCTCACGTCAACAGCTTGAGCATGCCTGGATCCATTGGCTTGCCCTTGGAAAGGGAGTGTCGCCATGAATCTTTTGATCGTGCTGGGCGCTCTTATCTTTCTGATGTTTGTGGCCTACCGCGGCTACAGTGTCATCCTGTTCGCACCGATCGCTGCACTTGGCGCGGTGTTGCTGACCGATCCCATCGCTGGTCCCACCAATGTTTTCCAGCGTCTTCATGGAGAAGACGGTCGGCTTCGTGAAGAATTATTTTCCAGTCTTCATGCTGGGCGCTGTCTTCGGCAAAGTCATTGAGCTGTCGGGCTTTTCCAAGTCGATCGTATCCGCCGTCATCGGCGTGCTCGGCCGGGAGCGCGCCGTACTATCTATTGTCGTCGTCTGCGCGATCCTGACTTACGGTGGCGTGTCACTGTTCGTCGTGGTGTTCGCGGTCTATCCGTTCGCGGCGGAGATGTTCCGGCAGGGCGATATTCCAAAGCGGCTCATTCCCTGCACGATCGCGCTCGGCGCCTTCAGCTTCACGATGGATGCCTTGCCGGGAACGCCGCAAATTCAGAACATCATTCCGACGACGTTCTTCAATACGACGACGTGGGCCGCCCCGGTGCTGGGGCTGGTCGGCAGCGTTTTCGTTTTCGGCGTTGGTCTCGCCTACATCGAGAACCGCCGACGAGCGGCACAGAAACGCGGGGAAGGCTACGGCACGGAGCTTCTCAACGAACCGGAGCCCTTCGAAGAGCAGGAATTGCCCAACCCATGGATCGCCATCTCGCCGCTGGTCGTGGTGGGCGTCGCGAACTTTATATTGACGCAACTGGTGCCTCGGGCTTACGGCGCGAAGCACGAAGTCACACTCGGCGGCCATGCGATCGTTACGCAGATTGGTCCGGTGGCAGCCATATGGGCCGTCGAGGGCGCGCTGCTCCTTGGCATATTGACGGTGTTCATCTTTGCCTGGCGTCCCGTGCTTGCAAAATTCGCGGATGGCAGCAAGGCGGCAGTGGCCGGGGCTCTGCTTGCGTCGCTCAACACCGCATCCGAGTACGGCTTTGGTGGCGTGATTGCCCTGCTGCCGGGCTTTGCGGCGGTTTCCGCCGCCCTCAAGGCGATCCCCAATCCGCTTGTCAATGAGGCCGTCACCGTGACGGTGCTCGCCGGCATCACCGGCTCGGCGTCCGGCGGCATGAGCATTGCCCTTGCCGCGATGTCCGATACCTTCATTGCCGCCGCGCAGGCGGCAAATATTCCACTCGAAGTCTTTCATCGGATCGCGGCCATGGCGAGTGGCGGCATGGATACATTGCCTCACAATGGCGCCGTCATCACGCTGCTTGCTGTGACGGGCCTCACCCACAGGCAGGCCTACAAGGACGTGTTCGCGATCACGTTGACGAAAACCGCGGCGGTGTTCGTTGCGATCGCGTTTTACTATTTGACCGGAATTTACTGAGAAAGCCGCAGAGAGCTTGTGGAGGACTCATACCAGCTAATGCAGCTCGACTAACGCGTGAGCCCGTCAAAGCACGGGATAGCGGAAAGATTGTCGCGGCACGCTCCTCTCGCTCTGACACGGAGCGATCGTTCAAGGCGGCCGGAGTGCTATGCGATCAGGATAAGACCGCTGTATCCGGTGAAGCCAATCGTCGATGCGACGTTCACAACTCGTCATTCTCCATCAGCCATCGCTTATGGCGTTGTGCGGCTCACTCCCCCAACAGGCGCGCAAGCGCCAGACGCGCGCGGCTGTGCACCGATGGATCGTCTGATCTGGCGACGGAGGCCAGGTAGTGGCGGGCCACCTCGCTTTTGCTGGGAAGCGCGGGGTTACTCTCAGTCGGCGACACTGTCTCACTGTAGCCGCGGTGAAGCGTGTCGGGATCGATGCCGAGACGGCGGGCGATCGCCGTCACAAACCCAAATGGATCCTCGCAGAGCCTTTCGTAAGAGACCGACATAGGCGCAACGCCACGCCGGGCCAAGAACACCCTCCAGCCCCGATCCTGCTCGGATAGGTCGTTCAAGGTCCAATCGATGGCTTCGTCATCAAAGAAATTGGGGTTGTCTGCTGGCCGTGTGGTCACGGTGTCATCAATGCCCCACTGCCCTGTCAGTTGACCGAAACGTTCCGAAACCGCCTGCATCAGCAGATTTTCCCGGTAAAGAAAGATGAACAGTGCTCCGTCGAGCAGTCTGTGTCCGACTGGATTGTCCAGTACCCGGAAATCCCGAAAATGAATTTTCGCAGCGAATACTCCGCCCTGGCAACGCCTGGGAATCAGAATCGCGAGATATTTCTTGAGGAAGTCGAGCTCCGCGGCTCGCTCCCTCCTGCGCAACATAAGGCGGTCCCGCCGGCCGCGTGGCAACCACCTTAGCCCGCGGATACTTTCTTCGAGTCCCAGTCGAGGCGCCATCTGGCGGATGACGAATGGGTTGAAATATTCGTGCGGGACACCAAGTCCCGCGTTAATCATGAAACGACACAACAAATAACTACCAGATCGCGGCGTTGAACAGATGAATATCTTCCTTGGTTGTCCGGAGAACGCCGGCTGGTCGAGAAGTTCACTGCTGATCTGTAGTTCAGTGTAGCGTGTCATTCTCCCCTTCTATTGGCGGTTGAGCCAGCTTGCAAGAGTCGGCGAAACATTTGGACAATGCCACCACGCTATAGTTAAATTTCGGAGTCATGCTCCCAGCCCAACGATTGACCGTCAATCCGTATATGCCAGACGGCAGAATTCCGGAAACACCAGAAATATCAAACCTGGCCGATGAGCACGACAGGCCAGGACGCAACCCAACATAAGGTCTGCGCCGTCCTGTCTATGCGTCAGAAAAATCGGCGCGCCCAAGCCATCCGGAGCAGCCGGTCGATCGGTCCGGTTGCGTCGATCCGCTCGCCGAACACGCGCTGAACCACGAACGGTGCGTCACGCCGCAATCCCTGAGTATCGAAGAACAGACCGACAAATGGATACTGGTCGCGAAGTTTCGCCAACCAGAGCCGGTCCAGACCGCCGCCGAAATAGGGGAACGCGAACGGGACGGATGCCTGTCCGGTAAGCTGGTGAATGACACGGCACGATTCGACAATTTCACGCTCGGCCTCAGCCAACGGCAGGTCCTGCAGACGCCGGTGACTGCAACTGTGCGCCCCGATGACGAATCCATCCGATCGCAGCTGCAAAATCTGCTCCGTCGAAAGATACGGTTTGACCTTGTCGACATATCCGGCGGCGTCGACGTCAAGTCGCTGGCACAGCCGATCAAGCAGCGCGGCGTCGGCGGGCCTGATCGTCAATAGCCAGATCAGCAGCGGTCGCAGCCGCGGCTCGAATTTCTGCCATTGTCGCGCCATCTGGGCGGGAAGCCCGCTATACGCGTTCTCCGTTGTTGGCAGCCGCGCTTCCAGGCCGAGATCGCGTACGATCGCTTCAACCACGTCCACCGGATGTCGAAGGATTGCATCGACGCAGAGCGAGGTTTGCGTTTCAAAAAAAACCGCACGATTGTCGATCAGATCGGTGACGATGAAAAAAATACAGGTTGCGCCATGGCGCAACAGGATCGGCCTCACCACCGAGACACATTCGGCAAACCCGTCGTCGAACGTCAGACACACCGAGGTGTCGGGACCCCTTTCCGGTCGCTCCCGCCGCTCGATCATCTGCTCATAGGAGACATAGGCGAAGCGACGTTCCAGGTCCCGAAGATCGCGCTCAAATTCAGCGGTTCCAAGAAACCGGTAATGCTTCACATGCGCCACCGGGGTATCCGATACCATGTGATAGCAGAGGCACAGAGCCGGTTCCGGGAAAGCCCGTCGCCACAACCAAATTGGCACGAACCGGCAAAGCCGGCCGCCCCAGCGGCGAGCCGCCTGCGACAGGGCACGTCTCAAATCGAAGCGAAGCACGCGTCGCATCGCCGGGCGCCTGATCGAGAAAGCGTGAATACCACGTCACATCTCATTGCGAGCCGCACCCCCGGAACGTGGCCGGTGGTGATCGTCTGCTGACACGAGACCTCCGCCCTAAACCCCTACAGAACGACGTTCATTCGAACTCTATCATAGTAACGGTATTGGGGCGCTTCAGATTGAGGCGGGTCAACGCCGACCGTAACCACGCCTTGGGCTGCCGTGTCGCCTTGGCAGCGGCTTCCGCGTTCTCGTATCCGATCCACCGGGATAAAGCCGAGATGTAGCGCGGATAGCTCGGTGTCAGGTTCGGTTCGAGAATTCGGGCCAGGCTCAGATACTCGCGGAAGGCCTCCCGATCCTGCGAATACAGCACCCGGCCCCAGAACGTACATTCGTTCATCAGCAACTGACGGTCCGGCTCCGGAAGTCCCAAACGCTCGACGGCTTGGTTCCCGGCCACCTTGAGGACCTGTTTTATCCAATCCAGCCCTACTGCGGTTGCGCGGTACCGGGCTCCCAAGCCTCCAATATAAAGAACCGGCTTATGCAACCTCCAGAGGTATTCCGCCTCGTTGGACGAAGCCGGGACAAAACTCCCGACCGTCGCCAGTCTGACGCAGACTTCTTCGCATTCCCAGAAGCGGAGCGCTTCGTCGAACCCGCCCACTTGGTCCAGAGCCGTGCGGCGGATCAAACACGCTCCCATCAGAGGCCGGCATCCGCCGGCGAGACACATGATCGGAGCCTTGCCGGAAATGAACGGCTCCATCAGCGACCCTAGCCACTCGATCTGGCCGGACTCCAAAAATCCCCAATTCCAAGGCGAATAAATTGCCGCTGCGTCTGGCGGCGCCATGGCGCAAACCGCCATCTGCCTTTCGATCTTGCGCGGCATCAAGACATCGTCGCTATCCAGAAACTGCAGCCACGATCCCTTCGCGGCGCGCAATCCCGTGTTTCGAGCCGCGCTGGGCCCCTTGTTGACGCCTAGTTCGAGAACCTGGAACCTTTGCGCGTCCCCTTGCAGCTTCTTGCGTGCGACCGCGACGGTATTGTCGGTCGAACCGTCGTCGACCACGATGATCTCGATGGAAGGATATTCCTGAGCAAGAACGCTATCGATCGCTTCGGTTATAAATTGTTGGGAATTGAATGTCGGAATGATTACACTTACGAGCTCCATCTGGAATACGACCAATTTTAAAGGTGAAAATGAACCGATAACAATGAGCCGCGATTGCCGGAAGCTGCGCAAAGCGCCGACAGCTGCAGACGAAATATCGTTAAACACAGACTCAGTCCAAGCTGTCAAGACCGAGCCGCAGCCGGCTCCAACCACTAAAATACTTGGTTAGCAACCGCTTGGCTAACAACCGCCACAGACGCTGGCGGCGACAGGAATGCAAATAGTTTGACGAAACTCACATATCGCCCATGGATCGCCTGATGACATGGAACGGCATCCGGTAATCATGATCTCGCGGCCACTCTAGTCGTGTGGCTTTTTGTCACATACTGTGTCTCACGCGCTTAAGGCGCTTGATCGGGCGGCCGCAGGTTGGCCGCCTGGTCCGACAATCCAGGATTGTTGAAGGATTTCGCGAAACCACTGAGCAAGGTTGTTTGATTCTACAAAGTGAAACGGATGCTGAAAGCGTGATACCATTTCAAGCCGCAAGAGCTGGAGAAAGCCCCTTGGAATCCAGGGGCCATGCCTCCCCCAAGACATTGCTTCCAACGCATCTGCGACGTCTCGAATCTGAATCGATCGAGATCATGAGGGAGGTAGTCGCCGAATTTAAAAAGCCGGTGATGCTCTATTCGATCGGCAAGGATTCCAGCGTGATGCTGCACCTGGCGATAAAGGCGTTCTTTCCATCGCCGCTCCCGTTTCCGCTGCTGCATGTCGATACGACGTGGAAATTCCGGGAAATGATAGCGTTCCGCGACGCCACGGCCCATCGCCTCAATCTGAACCTGCTCGTCTATGTCAATGAGGAGGGGCTAAAACAGGGAATAAGCCCGATCGCTTCAGGCTCCTCGATACATACCCACGTCATGAAAACGGAAGCCCTGAAGCTGGCCCTGGAGCGACATGGTTTTGACGCGGCGTTCGGCGGAGCCCGGCGGGACGAAGAAAAGTCCCGGGCTAAAGAGCGGATCTTTTCCTTCCGCTCGAAAAGCCATTCGTGGGACCCGCGAAATCAGCGCCCCGAACTCTGGAACCTGTTCAACACGCGTATCCATCCGGGCGAATCGATCCGCGTCTTCCCGCTGTCCAACTGGACCGAATTGGATATCTGGCACTACATTCTGTGCGAAGATATTCCGGTTGTGCCGCTCTATTTCGCCAAAGAGCGACCAGTGGTGCGCCGGAGCGGGACCTGGATCATGGTCGACGATAACCGACTTCCGCTCGAGCCCGGAGAAACGCCGGAAATGCGTCTTGTCCGATTCCGCACGCTCGGGTGCTATCCTTTGACCGGAGCCATCGAATCAGACGCCGACACGTTGGAGGCGATCGTGGCCGAAGTGAAAACAGTGCGGATTTCCGAGCGACAGGGACGCTTGATCGATGCCGACGGGGCGGCTTCCATGGAAAAAAAGAAGCGCGAGGGCTATTTCTAATGGATACCGCCTTGTCGGACGGAGTTAGTGCCGAGGATACGCAAAAGGACCTTCTTCGATTCATCACCTGTGGCTCGGTGGATGACGGCAAGTCGACACTCATTGGGCGACTGCTGCACGAGTCCAGGCTCATCTTCGATGACCAGCTCGCGGTCCTGGCCAAGGATTCCGCCCTTCACGGGACGACAGGCGAGGATATCGATTTCGCATTGCTGGTCGACGGCCTGGAGGCGGAACGCGAGCAGGGCATTACCATCGACGTCGCCTACCGATTCTTCGCCACATCCAGACGTTCGTTCATTGTCGCTGATACGCCGGGGCATGAACAATACACCCGCAACATGGCCACAGGTGCCTCCAACGCGCAGCTGGCCGTGATCTTGATCGACGCACGAAAGGGCGTTCTGGTTCAGACCAGAAGACATGCTTTCATCTGCTCGCTGTTCGGCATCCGCCATGTGGTGGTGGCCGTCAACAAGATGGATCTTGTGAATTTCGAGAAAGACACCTTTGATCGCATCGTTGCAGACTGCGCGGCGTTCGCCTCTCAGCTCGGATTTTCCTCGATCGTTCCGATTCCGATTTCGGCGCGCTACGGCGACAATATTATCGAGCGGTCTGCGAACACGCACTGGTATCGCGGTCCGTGCTTGCTTGAGTGCCTGGAAGCCGTTGATATCGACGCCATCGAAGCGCCGTTCCGTTTCCCCGTTCAGTGGGTCAATCGGCCGAATCTGGATTTTCGCGGCTATGCCGGCACGGTCGCGTCGGGCAGCATTCGAGTTGGCGAGACGGTCGTCGTGGCCGCTTCCGGCCTTGCGACGCGGGTTGACGGCATTGTCAGTTATGACGGACCTCGCGAGGTCGCCGAAGCCGGTGATGCCGTGACGATAACTCTCGCCGAGGAGATCGACATTGCCCGCGGCGACATGCTGGTTGCGCCCAACGCCCGGCCCGAGGTGTCCGATCAATTTGCGGCGCATGTGATATGGATGGACCAGGACGCGCTGATGCCCGGCCGGTCGTATTTGCTGAAGATCGGCACCAATATTGTTCCCGCCAGCATCACTGCGATCAAGTATCGGATTGACGTTAATACGCGCGAGCATTTGGCGGCAGCGACCCTTGGCCTTAACGAAATCGGTTTCTGCAACTTGTCGACCGCAGCGTTTGTGGCGTTCGATCCCTATACGGAAAACCGCAAGACCGGTTCATTCATCATCATCGACCGCTTTTCCAATCGCACGGTTGGAGCCGGAATGATCACATTTGGGTTGCGCCGAGGCACCAATATCCATTGGCAGCCCCTTCTCATCGGCAAGACCCAGCGCGCCGGCTTGAAGCACCAGCAACCTGCCATACTATGGTTCACCGGTTTTTCTGGCGCCGGCAAGTCGGCCATCGCCAACATCGTGGAATTGCGGCTCAACCAGGCCGGCTACCATACGATGCTGCTCGACGGCGACAATGTGCGCCACGGCCTGAACCGCGACCTCGGCTTCACCGAAGCAGATCGCGTCGAGAACATCCGCCGGGTCGGCGAGGTCGCGAAGCTGATGTTGGACGGCGGATTGATCGTGATTTGCTCGTTTATTTCACCCTACCGCGCCGAGCGCGACATGGTGCGCCGCCTGGTGGCCGATGGAGAGTTCATCGAAGTCTTCGTCGATACGGCAATCGAGGAGTGTATCAAGCGCGATCCCAAAGGCCTGTATGCCAAAGCCAGGTCAGGAGCGTTGAAGAATTTCACTGGAATCGACGCGCCCTACGAGGCACCTGAAGGCGCGGAAGTGCACTTGCAAACCAAGGACCATTCCGTGGAACAGTCGGCCGCTATCGTGCTCGAATTCTTGCGCCAACGGGAAATCATCGCACACGATTAGGGACACACCAGCTGGCCTCTGATGCAGGAACAATTATCGGTAGATTGTGATTCGCTTCACATTTGCCGGTTGCCTGGGCTGATATCGTTGTCTTGGCGCAGAGGGTACCGCCAAGCGCAACAGCGGAGGAGGTCGCGCGATGCCAGACAGCGTAACTCAGATCCGGAATGCCGGTCCGGTGGGCTCGAAACGAAACCTCGCCATTCTGGGCGACGGCTTCGCGGATGCCGATCAGGCGACCTATAATGATTGGGTGCAAAACTCCGTATTGGGCGGTGTTTTCGGCAACGACTATTTCTACGAAGACGCCTCCGCCTGGAACATCTTTCGCGTCAACCTGGCTTCCAACAATTCGGGGGTCAGCCAGCGCACGTACAACGCCGACGGGACCATCGCCAGCACGACTCTGGTTGACACCGCCTTGGGCATGATCTTCAGCGGTTCCTGGTCGCACTGCTGGATGGAATACGGCACCGGCACGGAGACGGCGATCCAAAACGCCCTGAAGAAATGGGTGCCCGATTATAATTTCGTTCTCATCATTCTCAATGAGCCGGGGTACGGCGGGTGCGGAGGAAACGGGCGCGCGCATGTCACGACCGGCGATGGTTGGGCTGTGATCGCCCACGAATTCGGTCACGGGCTTGGCGGATTGGCCGACGAGTACTGCAATTCCGGCGCCTACGGCGGTGGCGAACCCGGAGCGGTGGACATTACGATCAATACCGATCGCTCGACCCTCAAGTGGGGCAATTTCGTCAATCCGACGACACCGGTCCCAACGGGCAGCGGCAATTGCGTCGATTACAATCAGGGTGCCAAGCCCGCCGATTGGGACGACAATCAGGACGTGGGATTGTTCGAAGGCGCCAACACCAACAATACCGGCGTATATCGTCCAGTCATAAACTGCCGGATGCGGAGCAACGCGCCGCCCTACTGTCCGGTTTGCTATACGTCGTTCAAACGGCAATATGACGGCTATACCGGCCATACATTCCTTAAATGCTATGCCGCCGACTTCAACGGAGACGGCAGAAGCGATGTGCTGGTCCACAGCGGAAATTCGATCCAGACGTTCCGCTCCAATGGTGCGCAGCTGGATATTGCCTTCAGCGCCGTGGAACGGGTGCCGGGGTCATGGCAATTTCAGCCTAATGACCAGTTCTTTACCGGCGACTTTAACGGCGACGGCAAGGATGAGGTCGTGGTGTTCAATGGCGTGGACTGGGTGATGCCGTATCTCGGCTTGCTGGCAGATGACGGCAGCGGCGGCCTGAGACTGGTGGCCCGCTATGACGGAGACATTCCGGGATGGGGCGGCTTCGCCAAGAATGACCTCTTCTACGTTGGCGACTTCGACGGCAACGGCAAACAGGATCTTTTCGTCTTCAACGGCGCCGACTGGTCCATGCCCTATGTTGGAATGCTGCGCTCGAACGGATCAAGCTTCAGCTTCATCAAGCGTTTCGACGGAGACATTCCAGGGTGGGGCGGCCTGGCCAGGAACGACAAGATTTTTGTCGGCGATTACAGCGGCAATGCCAAGGCCGACCTTTTCATCTTTAACGGCGATGATTGGAGCATGGCCTATGTCGGAATGTTCCAGTCGACCGGCGCGGACCTCCAGATCACCGCCCGCTATGATGGAGATATTCCGGGGTGGGGCGGCCTGGCACGGCACGATCAACTGTTCGTCGGCGATTTCAACGGAGACGGCAAATCCGATCTTTTCATTTTTAACGGCGACGACTGGAGCATGTCCTATCTCGGCATGTTCGGCTCTACCGGAAGCGGATTGCAAATGATGCACCGCTATGACGGCGATGTTCCGGGATGGGGCGGCCTCGCCCGTCACGACCAATTCTTTCCGGCCGACATCAATGGAGATGGCAAGGCCGATCTGTTCGGCTGGAACTTTGAAGACTGGGACACCGAATATCTGGGCAGGATGATCTCAAGCGGAAACTCACTCGCGGCCAGCTTCATTGGGGATTGGGTAGGAGAGTGGAACCTGGGGGCCGCGGACCGTTTCGAGCCCTGCAATTTCCAGGGCGGAACGGTCAGGCCTTTCCGCCGGGGCCGCGGCAAGCCGGACCTGTTTGTGCATAACCAGGATTGGTTCGGCATGATACGCGGCAATCCTGATTTTTCGCTGCAGAAGATCTACTATCGCTGGATTCACAACTACCGCTACGGCCGGAATTGGTGAAAAGGAGACCGACAATGCCCGAGAGAAGGCTACCCGAGAAGCCAGCCACGGATGCCCCGCCCGCGCCGGTGAAGCGCAAGGACGCCAGCAAGAGCAAGAGCAAGAACGCACCGCCGGCCCGACGCATTCGAGGCAAGATGGTGCTGAAGGCGAAGACTGCGGGACCATCAGCAAAGAGCCCTGCGGCCCAGGCCCCCGGATCGAAAGGATATCAGGACCAGCTCTCGGGCAGGCGCGCGAGCCCGGCTGGAAAAGGATACGTCCGGCTTCGCGTTCATGTCGGCGAAAATGGCGAAGCCTCGATCGTTGACAGTCATTTCGTCGCAGGAGATCTGGTGCAACCCTCCGCCCTTCAAGGGCAGTTCGCTTATGAGGTGACCGACGGCCAGACGCGTCTGCATCTGGACTCGATTCCGGACCTTGGAGTCTTTCGTTCCTTCGTCAATCCGGATGGTCCGCCGGAAGAACGCAAGCACCACACCTACGAACTCAAGGCTTACGACTTCGATGTCCGTGTGCCGGTGGATCAACTGGCTGCAGCGGCGCTCTCAAAAGTTGCCATCAAGCTTTTCCGCGTGAAGGAAGCAAGAACCGCCATGCCGGCCGGGCATCGACCTCTCGATGTGCAATATCAACGGGAATTGCGCGAGGTGACGCGGGTGGAGGGAATCCCGGTCAAGGCGTTGCCCCAAGCGGTTCAAAGACTGGTCGGAAGGCAAAAACGCTAAGCCGAGAAACGCTGGCTTGGCGCAGATCGGCGGCGCGGTTGACGGGAGGCTTCTATCGCGTCGCGGGGGGCGCGTTCGCCAGGGCGGGCGGCATTCGGTGACGCCGGATCGGTTCGGCGAATATAGGCCGCCTTCGGGCGGCTTTTCTTTTGTTTGAGGCGTATATTCTGGCGACCGATTCCCTTGGAGCGCTAACCCGAATTCAGAGGTCCATTATGTACGAAATTTCTTTTTTCCAGAAAAAGAACGACCCATTCGCTTTCGCCGTGACCCCGGACAAAACCGGGTCGGTGCTACCGTCCGCAGATAAATGGCGGCACTGGTTCTCTCAACCAGCCTATCCAGAGCTTGCGCTAGAGAGCAGCGCCCTTAGGAAGTTTGAAGCGGGATTCCGCCAACACGGCTACTACATCTATCCTTGCAATGGATCGATGAAGATCGCCCGATAGCACACCACCTGATTCTGACGAGCGCAAAGGCATGAGTGCCGAAAAATCCAAAAAAATGGATTGGGAGCTGATCGCGGACAAGCTGGACGAGGCCCGCTTTTTCCTCGGTCACCTTCACGACGAAAAGGCGAAGCAGGCGCGGCCAAATGAGCCCCCGCCGGCACCCTTCCGGCGTTACTTGAGCGCGTTCATGACGGCGGCAAGAAGCGTGACCGACCTGATTGAGCGCGGCGGAAAGCAGACTTGGCGGAACCAGCTTAACGCTGCCGAAAAGGCTTTGCACGATTTCGCAAAAAAGATGCGAGGCGACAGCGTGCATAAGGGCCGCATAGAGACAATTCCGCGTGCCGAAGAAGTCCCGGTTCGCTTCAGCCCCGACGTCTATCAACTCGGCAATAGCCATCTCCGCGCCCAAGCCATGGCGCTAGGCTTGACCGGCAGCGTGACGACTATTGCCGAGACGCACTATGTCGAAATGAACAACGAAATGCGCGACGTGGTGAAGGTTTGCGAGGAGTACGTAGCCCTCTTGACCAAGGTTGTGTCTCAAGCCAATTCCAACGGCCCATAATTCAGCCCTCAGCAAAACCGAGGCCTTCGTTTCATTTGCTTACGTGGGTACACGCTGGTTGACAGTCTTATGGCGGAGAGGGAGGGAATTCTCCGACAGATTCATCCGATCCCCCTATTTTCCGAGAAAAAGCGGCGGTCACGGCGGGTTACGGGATTCTTCGCAGACTACATCGCGGACTACTCTGGCACGCTGCCCGCGAATTCTCGAACTTGGTAGACCGGCGTTCGGCCACCTCCTTAACGCCGCTCGTTTCCCCCTGCCGGGATCAATCCGCTGCCCGCGCGCGGAACTCTCACTAAGGCGAACTTGTTGTCATTCCCTGCAACTGGCGTAGCGGATTGAGCGGCGCAAGCGGAATTAACTCGAAGCTCATAAGATGCGCCTGGCCCAAAGGCAGCTTTTCGAGCATCTCGTGGGCGGCGGCGGTATCCGTAACGTTCAAGATGAACGCGACGCCGGGACGTCCCTGAAGCGAATACCATTGGTCGATCTTGCCATCGAGATAGAGTTTTACGGTCTCCCGGACTTCCGTCGGCAGGATCGCCCGGGCAGCGGCCGGGTCGACGCCGGGGTTCACGGTTCCGATGGCGAGGATCCGCGTCGTAGGCGTTGGCGGACTTGCCGACTGTGCGTGTCCGACGCCTGAAATCATCAGGCAGATGACTAACGCAGAAAGGCTGGAAACGAGAGTTGCTTTCATTTGGTCCTCCTAACGTGTGCTCTATCGAGCAATGCGCTGGATATCGTAGGCCTGCGCCCGCCCGGGTGCGCCGGTCGCCGAGACCTCGGACCGCGTCGCGGAGCATAGATAGCTTCGTTGCGAATGACCGCCTTGCGCCAGAAGGGGTCGGTCGGGAATGGCGAGTTGGCTGGAGTCCCGAAAATGGTGTCCTGCGGCTGTTTGTTCAGCGAAGGACGCGCTCCCGCCTGCAAGGAGACGAAAAGTGTAACCCACGTGTCCGGTACGTAATGTCACCTCTGGCGCGGGCCGCTCATTTTAGCCTCTTGTTTTCTCATGACTATTTTCCTTTTTTGTCAAACCGCGGGGGGCAAAATCCGGGCTTCCGCAACTTATGATTGAGTCACGACTTCGAGGCATGGCAATAATTTAGGCGTGTGGTAGGCCTTTGACACAGCTTGCGCGCTGCCGCGGCCTGCAGTTCAATGAGGCGACGAGGTCGGGAGCGATCCTAGAACCATTGCCGGGTGCAAGGTAATTTCGTCTTGAGGCCGAGCCGTTTTTTGGATCGAGCCGTTTGTCATCTTTAAGAAATAGAAGTGGCGTGAAATCGAAGTCAAAATATTGGCGCTTTGGAGACGTATTCTGAAAGACATATTTTGACACCAGTTTGGGCAACGCCCGCATCATGATGGTCCGTCGGACCTGTTTTGGGGGAGCGCAGCATGCAGAGTGACATGCAAACCGGCAATTCGAGCCACGGCAAATCGATTCCTTTGAAGCTGCTGATCACATCAGAAGTCAGGTTTCTGCGCGACAGCCTTGGTGAAACGCTGAGCCAGGATCGGGCCGTCGCAGTGGTCGGATATGCCCACGATTGCGACCAGACCGTCAGCATGTGCCGCGAGCTGCGGCCCGACTTGCTGCTGCTCGACGCAGCGGTGCGCGACGGGATCGTGGCGGTGCGCCGCCTGCGCGAGCATATGGCGGGTCTGCGCGTGGTGGTGTTTGCCGTCAGCGAGTTGATCGAATCGGTGGTGCTTTGGGCCGAAGCCGGAATCGCCGGATATATTCCGAGCAGCGCGGCGCTTGCCGATCTGCATGTGCTGCTGGCCGATATCGAGGCGGGGCGGCAGCCCTGCTCGGCGTCGATTTCGGCCGGCCTGCTTCGGCAGATCGCCTCGAGCGCGGGGCGCCCGGACAGGCAGAAGCCATCGCCGGCACTGACGCCGCGTGAACTCGAAGTCGTCGACCTGATCGGTGCCGGGCTCAGCAACAAGGAAATCGCCAGACGGCTAAACATCGGCGTGACCACCACGAAATCCCATGTCCACAGCGTTCTGAGCAAACTGAATTTGCAGCGGCGGGGCCAGGCGGCGAAGTGGACGCGCGCGCCGGATCGTTGATCCCGCGGCTCCATCCTCTTTCCATCCTTAGATTCATATCGGCGTGGCGACGGCGCCGATAATATGCGTTGCCCTAAACCGTGGAGCGGGGAGGACGGTGGCGCGTTTGCGGACGCTGGTAGTGACGCTTTCACCGTTGCTGCGCGAGCTTGTGACGAGCGTGTTGCCGTCGCAAATTTCCGTCGACGTCATCGAGGTTCTCGAATCGCGTGAAGGTGTCGCCGAGCGGCTGCGCGATCTCGCGCCGGACCTTGTCCTGATCGGTCTGCTGGACGGCGAAACTGACGCGATTGCGCTGCCGCTGCTGGCAGCGCTGCCGTCGGTTCGCATCCTGGTGCTTGCCCGCAACGGAGAACATGCCTGGCTGCATCGGTCGCGCGGCCGCCGCGCCGTGCTGTCCAACCTGTCGGTGCAGGCTTTGAGGGAAGCCATGCAGGGTATCGTGTGAGCCGCCAGCCCCGCATGATGCACAAGCGTTTTCGCCGAGTCCGTTTTAGCCGGCGTTCAGCCACCCTGCCCTTGAGTCTGATCCGCGAGCACCCACAGCCGCGATCTACATCCTCTCCCCCACCTCCAATCCTCCGAACGATGGATAGCTGCGCGACCAACCTCGCCGCTAGCTTTCACGCGCAGGCTGGCGCTCAGGATCTTTCACAGCACAAGTGAATCAGCGTCGCATTCGAGAGGCCCGTGATCATTCGGATGCCGACGTCGCGCGAACCATTTATGCCGAGAAGCTTTCATTCCCTTGGGTATCCTTAGGAGGGAACGCGTGGCGAACTATACGGCGGTGCAAGGCGTCATGTCCGCCATCGTTGATATGCTGCAGGAAGGGCTCCCTGCGGAGCTGAGCGGAACCGGCAGCAGCGCCAGCGGCACAGGCGGTGTCGCCGTCAATGGTAGCGTGCAGCTGTTCGGCAGCCAGGATTTCAATCAGACCAGCATCAAGAACACGCTCGCGCTCTACCTCTACCGGATCAGCATCGATCCCACGGTGGTCGGCGGTTATGTGCGCGCGCTGCCGGGCACGCCGGGCGGGCGGACCGCGGAGGTGGCGTTGATGCTGCACTTCCTGATGATCGCCATCGCCGACAGCGCGGTCGCGGAAATCAGCCTGATGGGCTGGGGATTCCAGCAGCTGGCGATCACACCGCTGATCGGGGCGGACCGGCTCGCCGCGCAGGGCCTGGTGGGTTTGGCGCCGAGCGCCCCCGGCATCGCCTGGGACGACAGCGACAGCGTTCAGGTCGCCACCGAGGAGCTGACGCGCGAAGAACTGATGCGCATCTGGGATACGCTGCCGCTCAAATATCGCCTCACCGTGCCCTATGTCGCCCGCGGCCTGCGCCTGACGCTGGCGCCGGACATGCGGCAGTTCGGCCCGGTGCTGGATCGTTCTCTCGTCATGGACGTGACCGCATGACCCAGGAAACGATCCGCATCCCCGCCGCGGGCGCCGTGTTCTGGGCCGAGGCCATGCCGGACGGATCGGCCGGCGTGCGTGCGATCGCCGGCGCCGAGCCGAATATCAAGGTCACCCTCACCGCGCCGCTTCCGGCTGGCATCACGTCGGTCACCAGCGGCCGCGGACTAGCCTTGCAGACGTCGCCGGTGCTCTACCAGGGCGTTCCGACCGAGGCCACGCTGGCGACTCCGCCTGTCCTGCCGACGATTGTTGTCGCCGGAATCGCGCAACCGCTCGATGGCCGCTTCCATCCGCGACAATTCAGCGTGACCCCGACGCCGCAAGCACCGACTTACGTGCCGCTGCGTCCAAGCTTGCAAGCCACCAGCGTCGGCGAAGCCGGCGCCGTGGTAATGAATCTGCAATGGCAGGGCGCCGGCGCCGCCTCATGGTCAGTGGTCAATCTGGCATGCACACGCAATGGCGTGCCGCTCGGCTTCACCGGTCAGGCCGACGTCAATGGCGACGTGATCGTGCCGTTGACCGGATTGCCGCCGCTGCCCTCTGCAAAAACCAACGACAGCATGACACTGACCGTACTCGGCGATCCCACCCAATCCGGCTTGGCGATTGGCAACCCCGACGCGCTGAAGCCGGTGCAGATTTCCGTCGGCGGCGCATTTTCCGCGCAGCAGACCCTCGCCATCGTGCGCGGCCAGTTCAATACCGCCGCCACGCTGAAATACCCTGGTTTCACCCTGCAGCCATCCTGAGCAGACAAGGAAGCGATCCATGTCCGAATATCTTGCACCCGGCGTCTTCGTCGAGGAAGTTAGCTTCCAAGGTTCGCAGATCCAACCGGCCAGTACCAGCGTCGGCGGAATGGTCGGCCCCGCCCGCTTCGGGCCCGTGCGCGGAATGCCGCAGCTGCTGACCAGTTTCAGCGACTTCCAGAATTACTTTGGCGATCCCGGCGATCTGGCGTTCAGCGACACCGGCACGGTCACCAATTACAGCGCTTACGCGGCGCGCGCGTTCTTCGACAATGGCGGCAAGCAACTCTATTTTGCACGCATCTACAACGATATCGCTCAGGCGGGTCCAGCCGGCAACCGGCCAAGCTTCGCGAAGTTTCAGCCAAAGTCGGGTACCACCTCGCTGGTCAATTTCAGCGCCCGCTTCCCAGGCAGCGGTGGCAATCTGTCTCTGCTATTCCAGCCGCGCCGTTCCCCGCCCTTGCTGCAATTCAACACGCCCCAATCCACCGATACGGTGATCCTGCGGGTGGCCAATCCGCAGCTCACTACCCTGACGGCGGCAAACCTGCCGGCCGGCACCACCGGAGTTCAGAGCCTGACGGCGGTCGCCATCCTAGTGCCAGCCTCGGGCGCCACGCCGGCCGCCTATGATTTCGTGACGGGCCAGCCTGTCATCTATGTCGACCAGGACGGCTCCCCGCACGTCGCACCGATCGCCAATTTCGCCACCGGAATAGCCGCCAGCGCCGTTCCGACATCAGGCGCCGGAGCGCCGCAGGCGGTCGCGGTGCTGCCCCAGCAGGGTCTTGGCACCGCACCGCCGCTCTATTCGATTCCCGTGGGCACCAACATCAGCAAGCTTCTCGGCGTGCCCACGACCGTGTCGACCCTGTACGGGACGGTGAGCGGCACCACCGTGGCGCTAACCAAGGCGATGAACCCGGCGTTGAGCGGGGACACCACAGTTCCGCTCGCGTTGCTCGCGATGGGCAGCCGCGCCGGCGACGGCAACATCTACCATGACAGCTACGATATCTCGGTCCTGCACAACGGTCTTCCCGTCTACAGCTTTCCCGCCGTGACGCTGGAACAGGGCTCCGCCAACGATCTCTCCGTCGCGATGACGCAAAATCCGGCGAACGGTACTGCGAGGGCGACGCAGCCGGTCTATGCGACGTATAGCGGCTCGCCTTCGGTGACCGCCGTCTGGGCCAATCTGCTCACGGAGTTCGATCCAAACTTCCTGAATCCGGCCGATCGGGCTGTCGCTCCCAGCTACGTGCTGCAGCTGACCGGGGGAACGGACGGAGCAACGCCAGAGACGCCGGACTACACCGGCGCGGTTGACGAAAGGCTCGGCAGCTTCGGTCTTGCCGCGCTCGAGGCCGTCGATGAGGTGTCGATCGTTCTCTGCCCTTCCGCCGCGATCGACAACGCCAATCATCAGGCGGTGATCTCGGCGATGCAGGCGCATTGCACGAAGATGTTGTACCGGGTTGCCGTGATCGACTCGCCCAGGGGCGCCGCGCTTTCCGACGTACAGCAGTTCAGGAGCCTGTTCTCCGACACCCGCCTGGCGCTTTATTACCCGTGGATCTCGGTTGCCTCGCTCGGCCCGAGCGGCGGGAATGTTCTGCTACCGCCCAGCGGCTTCGTCGCGGGGCTCTATGCCAATACCGATGTCACCCGCGGCGTGCACAAGGCGCCGGCCAACATCGTGGTGCAGGAAGCGCTGGGCCTGGAGCTTTCGATCAACACCGCGCAGCAGGAGGTGTTGAATCCGCTCGGCATCAACTGCCTACGCCAGTTCACCTGGGGTGGTTTCCGTCTCTGGGGCGCACGGACCTTATCCAGCGATCCGCAGTGGCAGTACGTCAACGTCCGCCGCTATTTCCTCTATCTCGAGCATTCGCTCGCCAACTCGACCAGCTGGGTGGTGTTCGAACCGAACGGCCAGGCGCTGTGGAGCGCGGTCGCCACGACCGTCCGTGATTTTCTCTACAATGAGTGGCGCGAGGGCCGGCTGTTCGGAGCCACGCCCGCCGAGGCCTTCTTCGTCCGCTGCGACATGACCACCATGACCCAGGCCGACCTCGACGACGGCAGGCTGATCTGCGTCATCGGCGTCGCTCCGCTCGAACCGGCCGAATTCGTGATCTTCCGCATCGGCCAGTACACCGCCAGCAGCAGCTCATTATGATGACGTCCCCTCAAGCCGCACACAGGTAAGCCATGGCAGACCGTACAACTCCCTATCTTGCGTTCAACTTTCTCGTTTCGCTGTCGAAGAACAGCGGATCCGCGGCCATCGGCGGATTTTCCGATGTCAGCGGGCTGAGCACCGAAATCACCGAAGCGGAATACCGGCCCGGCAACGCGCAGGAGAACCATGCCGACAAATATCCCGGTATCTACAAGACCGGCGACGTGACGCTCAAGCGCGGCCTGATGCGAACCACCGACGCCTATGACTGGCTGGAAGCGGTGCGCACCACGGGCTTCGCAGCCAAGAAGGACTCGGTGGTCATCACGCTGCTCGACGAACAGCGAACGCCGGTGGCGAGCTGGACGTTGCGCTCGGTAAGTCCGAAAAAACTGACCGGGCCGACGCTCGCCGGCAAGGGTGGCGCCGACGTCGCCATGGAGGAACTCGTCCTTTCCGTCGAGAAGATCGAATTCGCGCTGATCTGA
Source organism: uncultured Alphaproteobacteria bacterium (assembly GCA_963778925.1). Lineage (GTDB taxonomy): Bacteria > Pseudomonadota > Alphaproteobacteria > Rhizobiales > Xanthobacteraceae > Bradyrhizobium. The sequence goes on from CAVZWE010000026.1 coordinate 115,748, forward strand.
TCATGAACGCGCTCGTCTCGCCCGACCACCGCATTCGCCTGCTGGCCCAACCCGCCGCGGCCGCCGTCGCGCCGGAACTCGAGGCGGTGTTCGTCGGCGAGGCGGCCCCAACCGTCGCGTTCGGTTCGGCGGCGGCGGCGGCACTGGCAGCCGCCGCCGCGCTGGGCTTTGTGCCGGCCGCAGACGACACCACGCTCAACAACCTGCCGCTCGCCTTCACCGATATCGGATCCTTTGTCGCCGCGTTCCCCGATGACGATTCCTGGCTGGCGCGCGCCGTGCGCGATTATTTCGCCGCCGGCGGCCTTCGCGCCTGGGTGGTGCGGGTCGTATCCGATCCGGCCGCGCCGCTCGACGCCTATGCAAGCATGCGTCCGGCGATATTGGCGGCCGAACCGCAAAACGGCCTCGCGATCGCCGCACAGATTCCGGACGCCGGGCTGTTGGTGCTGCCGGATCTCGAATATTTCTGTCTTGCTTCCACCCAGCCCCCGAAAGAGCTGCCGCCGCCGCCACCCGTTGCGGCCGTGTTTCGTCCGACCAGGGATTTTATCGCCCCTGCGCCAACGCCCATTGCGCAGCCGACTCCAACAACGACGATCCAGCCCATCGACGTGCTGACCCGCGTCTCCGGCGCGCTCGCAGTGTTGCGTCCCGACATGCTCTGCCTTTTCGCGTTGCCGGTCGGCGCCGATACGACCCAATCGCAATCAGTGCTGGCCAAGCGGGCGATCGCTTATGTTCACGGTGACTTAAATGGCGCCGCCGGCACCGACATGCCGCAGATCCAGGCGCTTGCGCCGCTGGTGCAGGATGTCTCCGGCGCGACCGCCACGCCGAGCGGCGTTGTCGCCGGTGTGCTTTGTGCCGTCGCGCAATCCGACGGAGTCTGGCGCTCCATCGCCGGCCGCGCGCTGCCGCTCGGGATCACGCCGCTGCGTCCCATCGAGAGCAACACGCTGGCGCTGCTGCGCAACAGCGGCATCGCAGTGCTGCGCTTTACCCAGGGCGGAACGATCCTCGACGACGACATCCTGGCCTGCCAACAGGGCGCCGCTGGTGCCGCCCAACGGCGTGCCGCGCCCGGCCGCAGGCTGATCGGCTGGCTGATTCGCAATCTGCAGCAGTTCGGCGAGCAGTTGATCTTCGAGAACGTACTCGACGATGGCCGCGTCGAGCTGGTGCTCACCAGCCTGTTCGCTGAACTGTTCAAGCGAGGCGCGCTCGCCGGCGGGCAGGTCAGCGACGCGGTCCGGATCACGCGCCGCGAACTGGATAAGCGCAACACCTACGCGTTCGATATCGCGGTCGCGACCGTGGTGGCGGTCGAAACCATCCGCTTGCAATTTCTCGATGGCGCACTGACCACAACCCTGGGGGCCGCGGCATGACCACCGGCCCGTTCGTCCCGTTCCGCTTTCAGGTCAGCCTGACCGGCGCCAATCTGCCGGAGGGCCTCGGGCCCGGTCCGCTCTGCAGCGGAAGTTTTTCCGAGGCGAGCGGCATCGAGGCGACCATGAGTCCGCGCGCGATCCGCGAGGGCGGCCGCAACTTCGGTCAGGTGCAGCGCCCCGGACCCACTGCGTTCGGCTCGCTCACGCTCAAGCGCGGCGTCACCACGCCGCTTGATCTGTTCACCTGGTTCGATCTGGTGGCGAACCGTGAGCGGTTCGGCCGTCTGCTGAACGGCCAGATCGACATCTATTCGGGAACCGACATCGCCTTCAGCTGGATGCTGGTCAACGTGCTGCCGGTCAAATTCAAGGGACCGGATCTCTCCGCCACGGCAGCGCTGGTCGCGATCGAAGAGCTGCAGCTCGCCTATGAGCAATTATCCCTGCAGGTGGCCTGATGTCCAACTCGACCCTGCAAAAAGCCCAGCTGATCCCGATCGATCCGACCGGCACCCAGTTGCTGCTCGATCAGGCGATCACGGTTCATTTCAATCCGGAGACGCTCAAGCTCAGCTACACCATCACCAACAAGGCCGACACCGGCAGTAAGAACAGTTCGGATCAGGCCGCGCAGCAAGCCAGCAACAGCAGCGCCAAGCTCGCGGTCGAACTGGTATTCGACACCACGGATCTTTTCGAGACCCAGCAGGACGGCGCCGATGTCGTCCAGACCATCACCAGCAAGATCGTCTCCACCTTCGTCGCGCCGCCCTCCCCCGACGGCGCGCCTGCGGGCAAGCCGGTGCCGGCCAATCCGTGCATGTTCCTCTGGGGCACGTTTCAGTTCATGGGGGTGGTCGACAGCTACAACGAAACGCTGGAGTTCTTCTCCGCCAGCGGCGTGCCGCTGCGCTCGGCGGTCAGCATCTCGCTGTCGCAGAACCGCTACAAGATCAGCAACGTTCCACAGCGCGTTCCGGGTCAGGCGCAGCCGCTGCCGCCGGGCAGCCAGATCGGCCCTGCGCTGACGGCCGCCGGCGCCGATCCCAGCGACTGGCGCGGCGCCGCGCTCGGCGCAGGGATGGAGACGCCGCGCTTTTCTGCCTCCGGCGGCATCGACGTCAGCATCGGCGCGTCGGTTTCGGCGAACGCCAGTTCCTCCAGCGGGGCAGGTTTCTCGATCGGAGCCTCGGCCGATCTGGGCACCGCGATTCCCGGCGCCTTTACCGCCAGCGCCGTCGTCACCAACACAAGCGCCGGGTTCGGCGTCAGCTTCGGGTGAAACACCATGCCAATCCTGATCGACGAATTGCTGGTTGAAGCCGAGCCGCCAAGGTCTCCCGCCCCCGGGCAAGGAGCGGCGCCGGCCAAGCCGCAACAACTGCCCGGACAAGCGGATCGGATGCTGGAACTCGCGATCATCGCCGATCGGCATCGCCGGCTCGAGGTGGACTGATGCGTGCCCTCCCGTCGTTCGAAAACGCAGATGGATAGAAGATGCCAAACGGCGCAACTTATGTCTCACCGCGGCCCTCCATTCGACTGAAGGGCACGCCCAATGACGACATGGTCTCCTCGCTGCTCGACGTCGCGGTTCGCGCGCCGGAAGCCGGCATGGCCTCGGCCGAACTGCGCATGGTCAACTGGGGCACGCAGCCGAGCGCGCCCGTCAACTTCCTGTTCAACACGGTGGCGATCGGCGACAAGATCGAAATCGCATTTGGCCTGTCGCAGCAGAAAACCGTGTTCTCGGGCGAGGTCACAGCGATCGAGGAGCGTTACGGCGACGGCGCTCCGCAGATCGTGCTGCTCGCCGAGGACGCGCTGCACCGGCTCGCACGCCATCGCGCCAGCCGCGCGTTCCTGCAGCAGAGCCCGAACAGCATCGTCAGCCAGTTGGCGTCCGACGCCGGGCTGCAGGCCGACGCCAAACTCTCCGACACCCAGGGCGACTATCACCAGCTCAACGAGAGCGACTTCCATTTCCTGCGCCGGCTGGCGGCACGCTACGGGGTGACCCCGCGGCTGGTGTCCTCCACCTTGACCTGCCGCAAACGCGAGGCGCTGCCGACGCCGGTGACGCTCGACGCCGGCGACACGCTGAAGCGTCTGCGCGTCATCGCCGACCTGATGCACCAACCGCTGGAGGCGATCGCGAACGGCCAGGACCTCACCGCCGGAACGGCGATCAATGCGACCGGCACGTCGCTGATGGTGCCGGCATCAGGCCAGACCGCGGCATCGCTGCTGCGCGGTCTCGGCTGGGACGGCGACGAGGCCTTTGTTTGTCCGGCGCCGGCGAGCCAGGCCGAAGCGACGGACTATGCCAACGCGGCATTCGACGCGCAGGCGCGGCGTTTCCTGCACGGCGACCTCATTTGCGGCGGCAACCCGGACGTGATGGTCGGCGCCGCGGTGTCCCTGACCGGCGTCTCGCCGCGTCTTTCCGGCACCTATGCGGTCGTCGCCTGCGCGCATTTGTTCGACGAGAGCGCCGGTTACCAGACCTATGCGCGCATCGAGCGCGCCGACAGTGGCGGCTGAGAGCATGAACGCCATGCAGCATCTTTATGCGCCGCCCACCGGATTGGCGCTCGGCCAGGTCAGCGATACCGTCGACCCGCAGTCGCGCGGCCGCGTCAAAGTGACGCTATTGGCGGCGGGCATGGATGTATGGGCGGCGTGCCTCGTGCCTTCGGCGGGCAGCGCGCAATCGAGCGGCCATTACGGTGTAGCGCTGTTGCCGAAGAAGGACGAAATCGTGCTGGTGGGATTCCTGACGCCCGACCAGGCCTTCGTCATCGGCGCAGTCTTCTCCGGCCAGGGCAGCGCACCCGACGAAGCCTCTCCGGTGCAGCAGCGCTACGCCATCAAGACGGCGGGCGGCACCAGCCTGGTGTTCGACGACGCCACCCCTGCCTTCACCGTCACCATGCCGAGCAACAATTCGATCGCGTTCGATGATTCCCAGAAAAGCTGCACCGTCACGGTCGGCGGCAGCACCATCATCGTGAATACCACCGGCGTGACCATCAAGACCAGCGCCTCGATCGAATTACAGACGGCATCGGTCACCGTTACCGCGTCGTCGGTGACGGTGAATGCGGCGATGTCGCAGTTCAGCGGCGTCGTGCAATGCGACACGCTGATCGCCAACACCGTCGTCGGCACCAGCTACACACCGGGAGCCGGCAACATATGGTAGCGCTCCGCGAAGCCCACGATGTCGCCGTGCTGGCGCCCTGGTATGCGGCGACGCAAAACAATGTCGCCATCCATCGCTATCTGGATCCCGGTTTCCTGGCGCAGTTCCAGGCCGATGTGAGCAATGCGCCGCAGGACAATGCCAACCTGTTCGCCTGGGAAGACGAAGACCGCATGCCGGCCAGCCAGGGCAGCCGGTTGAAGCTGCGCCGGCCAGTGCATCGAACATTCCACATCGTGGCCTGGGAGGCGTCCTGCAAAATGCCGACCGCACCGCTTGGCCAGCCGGCGATCGCGCCGGAAAAGATCGCCGCCGCAGGCTTCGTGATACGCGACGCCAGCGTGACGCCGCATTTGGGTTTCCAGATCGTGGGCGGCAAGCCGCAAGGGTGGGCCGCGGTCAGCCCGAAGGCGGACCCGGATGCCGTGCGGCACCTCAAGGCGCTGGCGCTGGTACCGCGCAATGTCACGCCGAGCCCGGGCTATACCGGCGAAGAGACCTTTCCGCTGCATCCGCTCGCGGTCACGGCCCGCACTACTCCCCACACGTTATTGTATGGCTATCTGCCGATCGGCGGCGGCGATTACGTGCCGCCCACAGCCGCGGCACCGGACGCCAGCACGGTTGCCGAGGTGCTGGACTGGCCGTTCGGCCTGGCCGACTACCCCAACGGGCCACCGGCGACCTACACCGCCAATTCACAGATCGCCGCCGGGGTGATCCAAGGCTCGTTCGCTGCGCTGCTGGCCTTGCTGCTCGGCCGCTACCAGCTGGTCGATCCGGCGGCATGGAGCGATCCAGCCAACGCGCCGCTGATTGGCATTCTCGGTGGTCTCGGTTTTTTCACCGACCCACCCGCCAACCTTTCGCTCGCGGATCTGCGTGCATGGGCTGCCGCCAATCCGGTGCCGGGCGTGACGCTCGGATCGTTGCTGCTGAGCTGGACCGCGGCAGCTCCGCCCCAAGATCCGACGCTGAAGGCGCTGACGGAGAGCGTGTCGGTCGCCGAGACGCTTCTGACCGCGCTGATGCAGCAACAAGCGTCGTCCGACACGGTGACCCCGCCGGCGAGCGCCGCGTTTCCCCCCGGCGGAGGCAATCTGCTGGTGTCTGAGAGCGTGGCCAAGCAGTTGCGTGACGCCTTGCGTGTGCGCACCGCGCAGGCCACCGCCGCCGCCTCGTCCGGCATGCCGGTCGCCAAACTGATTTCCGGCCCGAGCGGCCAATACGTCGTCGTGCCATTCGTGCGCACCATCCGACCGGACGGCTGCGAAAAGATCTTCTGGGGCGAGCCGAGCGACCCATTCTCGGTCGCCGCCATGTTCGACCCCGACGCCTCACGTCCGATGATGATCGAAATGCCTGACCTCGCCGACGCCAAGAAGGGATTGGCGCGCGGCGCGTCCTTCAATCTGCCGCCGAGCCTTGCGGACCTCGTCACCGGCCTTAGCGGCAGTGACAGCGCGCAGAACATGCTGAAGGGCACTCCGCCCTCCGGGGGCCTCGGCATCGGCTTCATCTGTTCCTTCAGCCTGCCGGCGATCTCGATCTGCGCCATGCTGATGCTGTCGATCACGCTCAGCCTCTTGAACATCTTCCTGGGCTGGATGGCCTGGGTAAAAATCTGCCTCCCGATTCCGGTGAAGAAATGACGAGCGCCTCCCTATTCGTCGGTTGGCCGCTCGACGTTCCTGAACTCGGGCGGCAACCTCGATTTCGCCACCGACTCCGATTGCCTGCGCGAGGCGCTGTGGAACGTGCTGATGACCAATCCCGGCGAGCGACTGATGCGCCCGAGCTTCGGCGCCGGGCTCAACCAATGGATCGGCCAGCCCAACACCCAATCGACGCGGCAGTTGATCGCCTCCTCGATCACGACGGCAGTCGGGACCTGGGAGCAGCGCGTCGCCCTCAGCGGCGTCACCGTCGTCGTCGATTCCAGCGACGCATCGCGCGTCGTCATCACCCTGACTTACGTCGCGCGCGGCTCGGCAGCCGCGCCGCCCGCCCAGTTGAGGTTCACTTTGCCGCTCGGGGGTGGCTAATGCCGCTGCCGATTCCCAATCTCGACGACCGCCGGTTCGACGATCTCGTCGCCGAGGCAACCGCGCGCATCGAGGCGCATACGCCGGAATGGAGCAATATCGCGCCCGGCGATCCCGGCGCGGCGCTAATCGACCTGTTTGCCTGGTTCACGGAGACCATCCTGTACAGGCAAAATCTCATCCCGCTGCGCCAGCGCCGCGCCTTCATGAATCTGCTGGCGCTGCCGCTGCGCCCGGCGGCCCCGGCGACGGGTCTTGTCTGCGTCGACGCCCAGCAACTCACGTTGCCCACCGCCTTCGCTGCCGGACAGGCGACGTTCACGGCCGGCGCCGTGACCTTTACCTCGACCACCGATCTGCAGCCGACACCGTTGCAACTGGTGCCGATGATCAAGGCTGCCTACACCGACCCGGACCCCGTGACGCAGGTCCGGCTGATCAGCCAGCTGCGCACGCTCTACGGTATCGACCAGCCGACGCCCTTCGTGGCGCAGCCGGCGTTCGGTTCCGGCGCGGTGCTCAATCTGTCGGATGCGATCGACGGCAAGGTTTGGCTGGCCTTTGTCTTGCCCAAGAATCTCTCGTCCGCACCGGCGGCGAACCAAGCCAACGCCGCCAGCGTCCGCACCTCACTCGCCGGGATGGTGGCAAACGGCGGCGCGCTCTCGATCGGGCTCGCCCCTATCGTCGACATTCCCGGCTACGAGGCCTTCAACCAGGCCACCGACCTGCCGCCGCGGACTCTCAATTGGTCGCTGGTGACGCAAGATGCGACCACCAACGCGGTTCGAACCATCGCGCTGGAAGTGGAGGCCGACACGTCCAATGGCGGTCGGACCGCCGGGGTCGCGTTGTTGCGCCTGCCGACCCAGGCGGCGAGCATGGCGCCGCCGATCACGCCCAATGGCGGCGACCCGATGTACGCCGGCACTGGCGGCATGCCGCCCGAACTGCCGGTGGATGTGACTTCGGACCGAGTGGTCATGTGGCTCACCCTGAGCTGCGCCGACGCTCCGGCTCTCACGCTCGGTTATCTCGCGGTGAATGCGGTAGCGGTGATCGCGCAAACGACGGCGAACAACGAACCGCTGGGCGTCGCGACCGGCGCAGGCGATGCCAGCTTCACGCTTTCCGGCTCCCCGGTTGCTCCGGCGAGCCTTGTGATCCAGATCTGGCCGCCGGGTTCGCAGACGCCCACGACCTGGACGCAAGTCGACAATTTCGGCGCTGCAGGCCAGAATGACACGGTCTATGTACTCGACCCGACCGCTGGCACCGTCACGTTCGGCGACGGCATGCGCGGCCAGCGGCCGCCCGCAAAGGCGCTGATCGTCGCGCAGACTTATGCTTTTGGCGGCGGCAGTGCCGGCAACCTCGCGCCGGGCAGCATCAAGGCGGTTCAGCCGGCCAACGGCGCGGTGCGCCACGAATGGCCGACCGTCGGCGGCATCGACGGCGAGACCGTAACCGATGCCGAGCGGCGAATACCTGCCTTTCTGGCGCATCGCGACCGCGCCGTGACGGCATCCGACTTTCAGGCGCTCGCGCTTGCGACGCCTGGCCTCGCCATGGGCCGCGCGGAAGTCGTGCAGGGACTAATGCCGGGCGCCGACCCGGACGCAACGCGCACCGGCGTGCCGGGCGTGGTCAGCGTTTTCGTGTTCCCCGATCAGCCGGTGGTGTTCGGCAACGGCCCGGTGGCGACGCTGGCACAGCTGCAGGACGTTTTCGCCTATCTGCGCCAGCGCATCATGATCGGCACCCAGTTATTTGTGCTGAGCGCCGAGCCCGTGCCGCTCTATGCCAGCGTCAGCATCGAGCTTCTGAACAGCTCCGATAGTGTGGCCACCGTGCGCGGCGTTCAGCAGGCGCTGGCCAATTATCTGTGGGCGCTGCCACCGGGCGGACCGGATGGTGCCGGTTGGCCGATTGGACGCACGGTGGCCTCTGACGAGCTGCTGACTCAAAGCGCACGCGTCGCGGGCGTGCTGGCGGCGGACCAGCTTGGACTTTACGTGCAGACCGCCAGCGGCTGGTCGCCGGTCACCAAGGCAACGCTGAAACCCTGGCAAGTGCCCGCCCTGCAAGGCGTCGGCGTTGTAACGGACGGATCGGCCCCGCCGCCGCCCCCTCCCGCCACCGCGTCATCGAGCCCGACCATCGTTCCGTATGTTCCGAAAGCCTGTTGAGGACATCATGCAAGACGTCAACAACAGCTCGTTTTTCCTTCTCGCTGACCCCGCCGACTGGAGCGGCAGCACCGGCATGGCCCCGGCCGGCTCCGCTTACACGCTCGCTGGCAAGCAGAACTGGCGGCTGCCAACCACGACGCGGGCGCCCGCACGGGCCGCGCTCGCCGCGTCGACTCCGGTTGTAGTCGATGAATATGGCGCCGTTGCCCGCATCAAGGACGGCTCGGTCGTGCAATCGCTCGACGGCGGGAGCTGGAGGGATGTGGTCGACCAAAACCAGAAATCTCTGTCGCCGAAGGTCGGCAAGTTCACCGCCATGTCGCTTGGCGGCGGTCGTCTGGCGCTATTGTCCGCCGACGGCGTAAGCGCCTTTCTCGAACTGTTCGACCTGCGCGGTCGCTGGCCGCTCGATAGTCCGCAGAACCCGGCGCTGCCGCTGCCGCTCGATCCCGCCGGTTCGGCAGTGGCGGTGGCGCCGGACGGTTCGATCTTCGTGGTGGTCCAGGGTGGGCTGGCGATTTTCGAAGGCGGCCCGATCGACATGTTCTTCGCCAAGCCGACCGCAACATTCGCGCCGGTCGCCTCCAACTCGAACGCTTTGCGCCAGACCTCCCTGATCGCCAGCCGTCCGGCCGGCGCTGCGGTGGCCATGACGGTCGATCCCGATCGCGTCGCGATCCTGCTGGATCAGGACAGCGCACCGCAGACACTGGCGCTGCTCGACCGCGTCTCCGGCGCCTGGACCAGCGCGACGGTCGCAGCACCCCTGCCCTACATGACCGACATTGCGCTGCTGAAGGATGATCTTGTCGCGCTGATGTCGCCCGCCAGTTCGGCGGCGAGCGGTCCTCTGGACTGCGCGGTGGTGACCGTGTCGCAGCAAGGGCTGACGCTGGCGCCGCACCGCTACCCGATGCTCGACCAATATGCGCCGCGCTTTGCCGCGATTCCCGGACCCGGCGTATTCTATCTCGGCATCGGCGCTACCGCCGATATTCCGGTGCCACGGCGGCTGCTGCCGCTGCCCTATCCGGCCTATCTCACCAACGGCGCATTGGTGCGCTTCGCGATAGCTGGCAACGATCCCGATCAGGTCTGGCATCGGCTGTATGCCGAGGCAAACCTGCCGCACGGCACATCACTCACCATCTGGGCCCGCGCAGCCGAAACCCAGTTTGGCGTTGCCGTCTCGCAGGCCGCCTTGGCCGCGGATCAAGCCGCGTTGCTCGCGATCCTGCTCGCCGCGCCAGCCAACCTCAACCGTTTGGGAGCGGTCGAGGCGGCAGACATCATCGCCCACAACAGTTCGAGCCTGTCGCCGCTGAGCTCGACGCTGAAGGCGGCATTGACGCTCGCGCCGCTCCATCGGCAACCGCCGCTGGCCGCGGTGTCGCAACCTTCCGAACTGCCGTTCCATCCGGGCCTCGCCGCGCTCGCCCACATGCCGGGGGCGCTCTACGAAGTGCTGCTTCAGCGCAGCGCAGGCGAGAACCGGCGCCTGACCGGGGCGTTTTTCGACCTCGTCGTGATCGCCACCGGCGACGGCCGCCACAGCCCGTGTCTGCGCGCCATCAGGATCTATTCGCCGCGCTTTTGCTATCAGGACCAGTATCTGCCGGCGCTGTTCCACCAAACCAGGATATCTGACGAAACCGATCTCACCATGACGCCGTCGCCGCCGGATTTCCGCGAGCGGCTGCTGGCCAATTTCGAAGGCATGCTGACGCCGATCGAGAACCGCGTGGCGTCAGCGGAATATCTGCTCGACCCCAATGCGGCGCCGGTCTCCATGCTGCCCTGGCTATACAGTTATTTCGGACGCACGGCCGATCCCGGCTGGCCGGAGGCGCGCAGCCGGCGCGCGCTCGCCAATATGGGCCGTCAGCTTCGCGCGCGCGGCACCTATCGCGGCGTCTGTCTCGCGCTCGACATCGCAACCGACGGCGCGGTGGCACGCGGCGAGATCGTACTGCTGGAAACCTTTCGCCTGCGGCGCGCCTTTCCGACCGTACTGGGCATTCCCATGGGCGGCCGCAACGTCCTGACCGGCGACGCGGTGCCGAGCGGCAACAGCATCGTCGGCGACACGCTGACCTTGTCGGTCGAACACGCCATCGACGTACTGACGCTGCTGGCGCCGTCCGCCGCGGCCGCCGCCAATCCGGCAACGATGTCGCAAATCCTCGACGAGTATGCAGGCCGTGTGCAGGTAACGGCCATCCTGCAGGGGCCGTCGACGGCGGCGCTGCAACCGGTCGTCTCCAGCGTGCTGCTGGCCGAACTGCCGAAGCAGTTGAGCTTCGACATCGTGCTGACCGACAAACGCTTCATCATCGGCCTGTCGCCGCTGCTGGACTTCGACACCTTCCTCGATCCGCCCGCCGCGCCCGCGCCGTTGACGCTCGACCAGAGTGTCGTCGGTCTCGACGCGATCGTGCGCGAACCGGCCGCGCTGCGCCCAGTGACGGAGACGCCAACATGAGTGACACAACCATCAACACCATCGACGAGGCCGAACTCGCAGCCGATGCGGAGTTCACCGACACGCTGCAGCGGGTGGCGTTCCAGCCCGGCATCCTGCTCGGGGCGGATGCGCTTACGACCGAACAATCCTACCACGTCCGCCGCATGAACCGGCATCAGCGCTGGCTGGTTGGGCCGGGAACGGTGTTCGGGCTGCGCGTCGACGTGCAGGCGCCCGCGGCCGGCGTAACCAGCGATCCCGTACTGCTCACCGTAAGCCCAGGCTATGCGATCGACGGGCTGGGGCGCGAGATTACGGTCGACCAGCAATACGCCATCTCATTGCGCGACTGGCTGGCCGAACAGAACGCGGAATCCACCGCGCTGGCCTCGGAATCGATATTGAATCTCCAGGTGACGGTGCGGGCCCAGGTCGTTCCCAATCAGCTGCAGCCGGTGGTGGCGGAGCTGTTCGACGCCGGGCTCGACCCGGTCGTGGCCGCCCGAATCGACGACAGTTTCGTGCTGGAAATCATCGGCGATCCCCACAAGACCGGCGCCACCGGCTCCGCCGGCAACCCCGCCGATGCTCCGGCCCCTCGGTTGCAGGCATGGACGCCAGACCTGTCGGCGGCGCCCGCCCTTCCGGCCGGAGGTGCTCCCGCCAGTCAATTATCGGGCACCCCGACCGCACGGGAAGTCGCGATGTTCAAGGCGGCGCCGAACGCCGCCGCCGCCAATACGCTGATGCTGCAATCATGGCTGCTCGGCCGGAGCTTCCCGTCATTCGACGGTAGTCCCGGGGCCCAGGATCGCTACATCAAGTCGTCGCGCCTGCTGCTCGCCGACGTGCAGATCACGCCGGCGTCGGTCGGGGCAACTCCAATCACGGCTAACGTCACGGTCAACAATCTGGTGCGCCCGTTCGTCCCCAACATTCTGCTGGCAGCCATGGCGCTGCCCTAGTCGGAGGATCCCATGATCGCAAAACTCACCGGGACTCGCGCTCTGTTCACTCCGATGGTGAACCAGGCCACCGCCGCCGCCAGCCAGACGATCCTGCAGGTCGCCCAGGCCGAACCCCAGCTCAGCCGTACTTATTATCAGGATGGGCGGCTGCTGACCGCGCTCGATCTGAATCGCGACTACAGCTATCTGGACCAGCGGCTCTTGGACCTCGGCATGGCGCTCGGCGACGGCATCGTGCAAGGCCTCGTGGCCACGCTGCTTGCCGATGGCGTGACGATCAGCGTGACCGAGGGGCGCGGCATTGCGCCGAGCGGGCGGGTGATCGCCTATTCGGTTGCGCCACCGACACCAGCCCCGACCGTTACGCCTACGCCAACCCCGACCGTTACGCCGCCGCCGGCTACAACGACGGCAACGCTGACCGCCAACCTCGCGGACAGGGCGACCCAGGCGACATTGAACGGCCCCAGCTTTGCCGGGATCGCGGATGGTCTCTATGCGGTGGTGCTGCTGCACGGCCAACAGCCGCGCGGCGTGGCCGAGGTATTCCCGCGCGACCTGAGTTCGACGCGGATCACCTACGAAACCATTGTCGATACCGTCGAGATCGCCCTGGTCGGGCTGCCGCAGCCGATTCCATCCGGAACCCAATTCCAGTCCCGCGCGAAATTGGCTGCCCAGTTCGCCGGTGGCAGCAACCCCGTGCTGCCTTCCGACAGCGTCGCGCTCGGCGTTCTCTCCATGCGCAACGGATTGGTGTTCTGGTTCGATCCGGTGCTGCTGCGTCATCCGCTGCGCCCCAGCAATGATGCGAATGCGGTTCAGGACGATCTGACCCGCCAGTACAATCAGATTTACAAGGATTATACCGCTTCGTTGACCGGCACACCGAACTTCCGCGCCGCCGACGTGTTTCCGCTGTTGCCGCCGACCGGATCGCTGCCGAAGGCCGCGATCGACGTGACTGCCGCCACCCAGACGTTTTTTCCCGAACAGTTCGACGTTGTGCTGGTGCCTGCGCGCACCGACGAGGTTGCCGCATTGCTCGCGCAAACCGCGGGCGAGCCCGCCATCGACACGACCGCATCGACGCCGGCGCAGATTCTGGTTCTGGTCCCGCTGGCCCCCGCAGCCTACGCGACGCTGACGCCGGCGCTGGTGGCGCCCACGCCGACCACCAAGCCGCAGGCCTTCACGCCCTATCCCACGCTTTTTCTTCCGCGCATTGACCCGCTGGTGCTGCGACTGCCGGGCCGGCAGCCGCCGTCATCGCCACCCTCGGCATGGGCGCAAATCCTGGCGCAGGCGCCCGCCAATCTGCCATGGATGGTGCGTCCGACCGACGGCGGGCTCGGCGGAGCCATAGCCGCCCAGCTTGCCGTTCCCCCTCCGCCGCCAGCGCCAACCCCGACGCCGGCCGCGACTAACTCCAACCCCAACTCCACCGCCAACCCCAACTCCGCCGCCAACGCCAACTCCACCGCCAACGCCAAGCCTGACGCCGAAACCGACGATCCCAATATCAATCCCTATAACGCATATCGGGCCCTTGCCATCATGAACGCGCTGATCCGGCTCGCGCCACCTGCCGACACCAGTCCCAACGCGGCGCGGGTCTGCTACTCCGTTGGGCGCAGCGTTTCCGCAACCGACTTTGCGCTGCAGAGCAGCTACGTCGACGGCCGGCTGCTCGGATTGACGCCGGCGAACACGGGAGCAATCGCCGGCCTCGGCGTCTCGCCAGCACGATATGACGGTACGGGATTGGCATCGTTTGTCATCGGGACCGGGACGGGAATTGGCAATGACGGCCGCCTGGTGCGCCTGACGACGCCGATCAATGTTTCCTGGACCACCCTGTTGCAAGCGGTCTACCCAAGCAGCACGATCCCGAACGGAGTTCTATCTGCTGATCCTGCGCACCCTCGAGATCGACGGCGTCGAAGGCCCGCCGCCGAATTTCTCCGCCGGCTCCGGCGGCGACCCGCTGCTCGACATCCGCGAGGACAGCTTCGTCGAAGTCTGGCTCTCGGCCCAGCTAGGGCCGTTGCCGTCCTCGCTGACCCGCGACGGCGTCGCGCTCGGGCTCAACACCCTGGTCGCAGGTCTCTCCCAGGATTCACTGGCAAGCGCGATCGGCGCCGGCGTCCCGCTTGCGCTGCTGCTGGTGCAGAACAGTCAGCTCATCACGCTGAGCCAGGCCGCCGGCCGTGTCGCCGCCACGGCAACTCCCCTGAACGCGCTGCTGCTCGCCCAGATGCGCGAGGCCCTTGCAATGGCGCTCGCTGACCTCGGCGCCGGCGCGACGGCGGACGCCTGGCAAACCATGAGGGGGCGCTTCCGCTTCCTGCCCGGCGCCGGTGAACTCCCGCTCGGCATGCTGAATACGCCCGCCGGCACCGCCAGTTGCCCGTTCCTGCCAGGCGGCATCGCGGTCTACCTGCAGGCCATCCGCGAGAGCCAGGCGCCACATTTGCTGGAGCAGGCGCTCAACCGCCCGCGCATCGACCTGACAAGCAACGACGGCGAGGCGGTCACGCTGTCGCTCGCCGTGCCCGACGCGAGCTGGACGCCCGATCTGCTGAACTATCCGCGCGCCGATCCCGTGCTCCCCGCCGACCTGCATCTCGCTTACGGGCGTGCCCGCGTGGCACAGGTGGCATGGCGCGAGGACTGGATCGCCTTATACGGCGGGCTGACCGCGGTTCCCGCCAATTTTTCCCAGGAGATCGCGTTCCTGATCGGCGCTAACGCCGCCGCGCAGAATCTCTTGTTTCTCTGGAACAGTGGCGCGATCCAGACCCAGGACCTGCTGACCGCCGCCGGCGCCGCAAGCAATCCGGCGACGTTCCTGCCGCTGGTCACGGGTTGGCTCACCAAGTTGAAGGCGGCCGCAACGTTGCCGGCACCGCTTCCTCCCGTTCCTCCCGCCCCTGCCGTTCCTCCAGCTCCGGCAAATACCGCTGACGCCGCGCATCAATTGGCGAGCCTCGGTTACCAGATCGTCGATGCCGAGCCGCCCCAGTCCACCGATCCCTCGGTCACCAGCCCGGTCCCGGTTTCACCGGACACCATTCTTGCTCCGCTTGTCCCGTATCTACCTGCAAATTCCACGTTCGCGTCGTGGTCCGCGGCGGTATCGTCGCAGAACGCCACTCATGCACTGTTGCAGCCATTATTCGACAGTGGTGTCGTCAACATCACCGACGACTTGGATACCCGCATGAAAGCGATCAAGGTGTGGCTCACCCTGCCGGGCGCAACCGATCCGGCCAACGACGACACCCAGCCAGGCGCGCTGTTGCAAATCGCAACCCTGCAAGTGTTCTACGCGGTGCTCGCGCGCGTTGCGCGGGCGCAGGAATATCTCATGGACGGGCATAGCCGTCTGATCGCGTTGCAGCGCCAGCATCTGGACATGATGTCCACCTACGTCTCCGCGATCGCCGGCGGCGTGCCGTCGGACGGCAGCGGACTGAGCGTCACGCGCATCATCCCGTTCTTCAATCTCGTGCCTGCGGCTCCCACGACAGCGCCGGCCCCGGCGCCAGCCGCGCCCACGGGCTCACCCACATTTTCCGCGAGGAGCTTCGTATTTGACCGCGCGACGGTCCCGGCGCCAGCCGCGTCCACGGGCTCATCCACATTTTCCGCGAGGAGCTTCGTACTTGACCGCGCGACGGTCCCGGCGCCGACCCAGCAGGTAGCGGTCAACAAAGCCCAGACGGCCCTCGTGACCTCGAAACCCGAGACCTCGGTGGTCGCGAAAGTCCCGGTCGCGAGCACCATACTCTCCAGCCCGACCATCAGCCATATCAGTTCGCTGTTTGGCAACCAGACCGACATCGCGAAAGCAGCGGCCGCCGAGACCAACGTACTCAGCCAGGCGCCGCCCTTCAGTTACGCGCCCGTGCAGTACGGTACGGCGTCCCATGTCACATCGGGGGCGACGTTGTTCCAGTCCGCTCAGACCGGCCTCTCGGGTCTGCGCGCGCTGATGGGCCAAAACTCGATCAACCTCACCCCGGCGACGCCAACCCCGAGCGCCAGCTCGACCGATGAAGCCGGTTACTACGATGGCGTAATCCAGATTACCCGCGTTCTGCTGAACGACATTACGCTGGTTGAGAACAACGCGATCAGGATCGAGGCTGGCTACGTCGCGTTGCGCGACCGTCTGCAGTCGCTGGAGGCGCAGGCGTCGCAGCTTACCGCGGCGGTGGCCGCCGCGCGCGACAAGCTGCGCAGCGCCCAGGTCGCTGCGGCGCAGGCTGCGGGCGACTACGCCGCGGCGCAGTCCCTGGTCAAGGAGGAAGCGGCGCGGGTCGCCGCAGCAGTGCTTGCCCGCAACCAGGCGATCGCGGCCGCCACCGGCCTGTTCTACGTCCGCCAGCTGCAGACGGCGATCGCACTCAATCCGCCCGCCTCGCTGTCCCTGATTGCAGATACGCCGGCCGATCTCGCACCCGCCTGCCCCGCCGACCATCCCGGCCCGCCCGCGGCGCTCACGCCCTTCCTCGACTTGCTGCTCGAAGTGCCGCTGAGCAGCCTGTCGTCGCTGCGCGGCGGCTGGATCGATCTGCCCGATAACGCCGGCTTGCTGCGTCTGAGCGGGCTGCGCGCGGCCCGGCTGGTCAACTGGACTCCGTCGATCAATTTTGGCAGCGGCGCCGCCGCGCCCGATCTGGCAATCCTCGCCACCGCAACGCACAGCGTGTTCGACCCCGTCCTGCGCAACAGCTTCAACCTCGGCGCCTCGCTGGCGCTGAACCAGCAGGCGGCTTTCGACGTGTTCTCGCTGCCCGATCTTCTAACGCTGCCGGCGAACAATCTTCGAACCAACGTCGAGGCGTTGCGCGCGCGCCTGGAGAGCGCCACCGGCTGCCTGTTCCAGACGCTCATCAGCTTGCCGCCCTCCGCGCGCTTCGCATGGGCTGCGCTGGCACGCACCGGGAAGCTGCCGGCGCTCGCCTTCTCGCAATGGCCGCTGCCCGAAAATCTTGGCGATGCCGGTACCACCACCCTCCGCCAGTTGGCTGCGCTGGTCAATTGGATGTCCTTGCAGCTGACCGATCGCGCCAGCGCCGCGGCCGAGACTGCGTTGAACAACCTGGTTTCCGCGGCGGTGATCGCCTCCGCCTATGGCGATCCCGACGAAGCGGTTTCAGGGACCGTCGTCAGCAGCGGCGGCATCCCGCGGCCGGGCCAGCCGATCCGCATCACGCTGAACCGCCCGCCACCGATCGGCACGCTCCTGAACCTGCTCGACTCCAACCAGAACGTCGTGGGCACGCTGCGCGTGCAGGACCACGACGTATCTGGCACCACGGCCGCGGTCGTCACCAGTTTCGCCACCACCGCGGCGAAAACCGACTGGACCGTCGCCTCGCAGGGCGGCCGTTCGCCATGGCTCGCGTCATGAACCGGGGCGCGCTCGCCGAGGATGCGGTCTCGATCCGCCGCCTGCGCGCGAGCGGAATTTCCGAAACCGCGGTGCGCCGTCAGTTCGCAACCGTACCGGTTCCTTCGACCCGTCGCTTCGTGTTTGTCCGCCGAGTGATCCTGCGCGCAGCGCCGGATCAGGTGGCGCGCGCCATGACGACGGCGCTGACGCAATTGGCCGCGGACAGCCGATCGGATGTTCTCGCCTTTGACGATTTTCCGGCCGTCGCGGTTGCCTGCGCGCGGGCCGCGCTGAGCAGCGGTCTCGGCAGCTGGCACTGGCGCATGCTGGGATTGCCCACCACGGCCGGTCCCGGCGAGGCGATCGGCCGATTGCTGTGCGCTTATCCGCTGGAAGCCGCCGGGGTAACGGCAGCACTGACGGAAAACGATCTGCTCGCGCCGGTTTGGCGCGATCTCTCCGAACCGATCGCCGCCCAACTGACCGCCGCGCTCGGAATCGCGGCGCGCTTTTCGCCGCCGGATTGGCCACCAGACACCGATGGCGATGCGGACCAAGGCGAGCGCGTCGCGCGGGAGTACGAGCCGCTGCTGATGCACGCGGCTGCGTTCTGGAGGCCGGTGCTGCGGCAGCTTTCGCGCCGCCACGAGGCGGTTCGGACCGCCGCGATATTGTCGCTGCTGCGCTGGTCACCGATGTTGCTGCAAGCGACGGGTCATCCGGTCTGGCCGGTGCTGCTGGCGCGCCTCGGTGACGCCGCGCGCCTGGAGCAAGCTCCGGCGCCGACGGCGACTCCAGAGCAAGTCGAGGCCGCCGATGCAGCGTCGCAAGATGCTGCGCTAGACGATCCATTGCCGGAGGTGCGAGACGCGCCTGTCATCTCCACCTTGCTCCCGACCGAACCGCCACCGGTTATTGCCCCGGAATCCGATTTCGGCGCCGACACACCCACGCCGATCGAGCCTGCCGTTACGTCGGCGCAATCGCGCCCACATGCGGAAGTCGTATCGACCGGCTGGGGCGGGTTGCTGTTCCTGGTCAACGCCCTGAACCGGCTCGACGTCGAGACGCTTTTGGCCGCGTGCGGATCCGAGGCGCCAAGCGGCTGGCGATTGTTGCACGATCTCGGCCTGCTTCTCGACATGCCCGCCGATGAGCCGCTGGCCGAATTCCTGGCGGCGCAGGATCTTGCGCGGCCGCAGCCTTCGCCGCCGGGCTTTTGCGAGGAAATCCTCAGAGAAATCGAGGCGCTGTACGCGGCGGACGGCGCCTGGCCATTGCGGCTGACCCAGCCGGCGCACCTGCGGGCCACCGCAACGCATCTCGATCTCGACCTCTTGACGCCGGCAGTCGACATTGTGATCCGGCGGGTCGGTCTCGACATCGATCCGGGCTGGGTTGTCTGGCTCGGCCGTATCGTGACGATTCACTATCCGAATTTGCCTGCGATTCATCTCAGCGGGGCATGATGGTGTTGAAGGGCAGCAAGCAAACGGCGGCGCCGGCACTGCTCGACCTGATGGTTCGGCTGGGTCTGGCCCACTACATCAGCGGCCTCGGAGAACCGGAGCCGCCGCTGGCGCTGCTGTTGCGCGAGGGCGCGGAGGCGGCTCGCGAGGCCTGGCTTGAGCGGCTCGACTGGCCGGGCCAGGCCGCGGCGTTGCGCGACGCCTGGGAGAGGTGCGCGGCCGGACCGCTGCGCCGCTTCGGCGAACTTCGCGCGCTCAAGCCCGCGGATCTTTTTCTGATCGGGTTGGCCGCGGCATGCGAAGGAAGGCGCGCGGCGGCGCTGGGCGTCATGACCCTGCAAGCTCCGTTCCCGGGCGCGCGGCCGAGCGTGCATTTGGCGCTCGACCTCGTGCAGGAATTGTTCGACGCCGGCCCCGGCGACGCCATGGCGCTGGCCGCCGGACCGCTGGTCGAGTTGGGCCTTATCGACCTCGTCGGCGAGGATGCGCTGCCACAGCGCTCGCTCGCCATCCGACTGCCGCTTTGGCGCGTGCTTGCCGGGGGATCGCCGGCGTGGCCGGGCGCGCGCGCACTGAACGCCGTCGCAGCGTCTGCCACTGGCGTGCCGCCGATCGTGCTGGCGCGAGCCGCCGACGCCATCAAAGCCGGCGTCGCCGGCGGCGTGGTCGTACGCGGACCGCCGGGAAGCGGGCGCGCGGCGGTCGCAGCCGCGCTCGCCGGGCAGATCGGCCGCATTGCCATCGAGGCGCCGTTGTCCGTGCTTCGCGACGACCGGGCCTTCGCAACGGCTTGCGACGCGGCGGGTTGGCTGCCCGTGCTGCGCGTGGCCCCTGACATGGGTGACGGTGCGACCACTGACAGTATCCAGCCGACGGTGGTGCTCGCCGGGACGCACGGGTCGGTGCAGGGCGAGCGGCTGATTGAGCTGCGCATCGCCCCACCCCCGGCGAGCGAACGCGCTGGCCTTTGGGATGCGGCGCTCGGCGCCCATGCCGGAGAGATCGCCCCTGCTTTGCTCGGCGCCGCAGCGCTTTATCCTACCGCGATCGTCACGGTGGCACGGGCGGCCTGTGCGCACGCCGACGGCGAGGCGCGGCCGATCGTCGCCGCCGACCTGCGCGAGGCGCGGCTCGCTTTGGCCCCCGGCGAGTTGAACCGTCTCGCCCATCCGATCGATCGCGCGGTCGATTCCGATGCGCTGGTCGCCGGACCGACGTTGAGTGCCGATCTTGCCAACCTGATCGCGCGGTGCCGCTGCCGCGATACGATCTGGAGCGGTCTTGGCCCGTCGCTCGCGGCCAGCACGACACGCGGCGTGCGCGCCTTGTTCGCCGGCGACAGCGGCACCGGCAAGACCATGGCGGCCGCCTATGTCGCGACCCAATTGGCGGCACCCTTGTATCGCTGCGATCTCGCCTCGGTGATGAACAAATATATCGGCGAGTCCGAGAAGAACCTCGGCGCCCTGCTCGATTACGCGGAAGCTGCCGACGTCGTGATCCTGTTCGACGAGGCCGACGCGCTGTTCGGCCGGCGCAGCGAGGGCGGCGAAACCGGCGAGCGCTACGCCAACATGCTCACCAATTATTTGCTGACCCGGCTGGAGGCGCATAACGGCATCGTCATCCTGACTTCCAACGGCAAGACGCGGATCGATCCGGCGTTCTGGCGGCGGCTCGACCATGTCATCGACTTCCCGGCGCCGGGCTATGAGGAGCGGCTGGCGCTGTGGCGCAGCCATCTGGGCAGGCGCGCGCCCGCACCCGCGGTGCTGGAACGGCTGGCGTCCTATTGCGACCTGCATGGCGGCGGGGTGCGCAACGCCGTGCTGGCCGCCGCCGCAACGCTGCCGGGCCAGACGCCGATCGGCATGGAAGGCCTGACGCCGGCACTGTACCGCGAATACGCCAAGCTGCGCCGGCCGCTGCCCGCAGCACTCGCGCTGGCGATGCGGGCCGCCGAATGAACGCGCCCGCGCACGCGGTTAGACCCAAGGCCGCATCGGAGCCCGCGCGCCGCGCTGCGTCACCCTCGCCTTCGGCGGCGGCTCCCGCCACGACGCCGCGTTATTTACGCCCCAGCCTCAAGCTCGGCGGCGTCAACGATCCCGAGGAACACGAAGCCGAACACGCCGCGGGCGTGATCACCGGCGGCGGATGCTACCAGGTGCACGATCCCGGCGGATCGATGCACCTGCGCGCGGCGAGCCCGCCCGCGGCTGAGACACACACCCGCGCAAGTCCGGCACAAGGCGCTACGCATCCGCCGATCCGCGCCGCGGTGGCGCCACCGCTGCTGGATCCCGGCGCGAGCGGCCGGGTCCGCCGCGCCGTGGCCGAACCGATCCTCGACCCCGGCGCCTCGGGCCGTGTGCGCCGCGCCGCCGGACCGCCCGCCCCCGGCATCGGTTCCGATGTCGCCAAACAGATCGAACGCGCGCGCAGCACCGCGACCCGGCCGCTGCCGCCCGCGGTGCAGGCGCGGCTGGAGCGCGGCTTCGGCGAGCGCATGGACAATGTCGGCGTGCACACCGGGCCGGCCGCGCGTGCCGCGGCTCGTGCGATCGGCGCGCGCGCCTACACCGAAGGCGAGCGGATCACGCTCGGCGCCGGCGAGAGCGAGCATGATGTGCGGCTGATGGCCCACGAGGCTACCCATGTGGTGCAGAACCGCAGGGCCGCCGGGGTTTTTCGTGCGCTTCCCGCCGACAGTACCGCGCGACACGCGCCGCAAGGCGAAGTGCGAAAAACCGAACTGCCCAAGTCGGAGCTGCACAAATCCGAGCAACACAAATCGGAAATTCACAAGTCGGAGCTGCGCAAATCCGAGTTGCGCAAGTCGGATGCGCCGCAAGGGCAGCCGATCCGCCGGTTCGGGCTCGATACCATACTCGACAAGTTCGCCGACTGGGCCAACGTGATTCCCGGCTTCCGGCTATTCACCATCGTCATCGGCATGAACCCGATCAATCAGGCGCCGGTCGAGCGCAGCGGCGCCAACATCCTGCGCGGCGCGGTCGAGCTCATTCCGTTCGGCGGGCTGATCGTCAAGGCACTCGACACCTACGGCATCTTCGAGAAGGCCGGCGCCTGGGTGGAGGAGCAAATTAAGACGCTGGGGATGGTCGGCTCGGCGATCTACCACGCGCTGATGGACTTCCTGGATTCGCTTGGCCTGTCCGACATCATCCATCCCGGCGACGTCTGGGACCGCGCCAAGCGGATTTTCACCGACCCGATCGACCGCCTGATCGACTTCTTCAAGGCGGTGGGCACCGGCATCATCGAGCTCATCAAGGACGCGATCCTCAAGCCGCTGGCGGCCTTGGCGTCGAAGACCAAGGCGTGGGATCTGCTGTGCGCGGTGCTAGGCCACAACCCGATCACCAACGAGCCGGTGGAACGGTCGGCGGACACCCTGGTCGGCGGGTTCATGAAGCTCGCAGGGCAAGAGGATGTGTGGGAGAGCATCCAGAAAGCCCACGCGCTGCAGCGGGTCTGGGCCTGGTTCCAGAAGGCGATCGGCGACTTGATCGGCTTCGTTCGCGAGATACCGGGGCTGTTCATCGCCGCGCTGAAATCCTTCGTGATCCAGGACCTGCTCGACCTGCCGGGCGCGCTGCTGCGCGTCGCCGGCATGTTCGCGGATTTCGTCGGCAAGTTCATCAAATGGGGACTCGACGCCGCCTGGACGCTGCTGGAGATCGTGTTCGACGTGGTAAGCCCGGCAGCACTCGGTTACATCAAGAAGACCGGTGCTGCGCTCAAGAAAATCCTGAAGAACCCGCTGCCGTTCGTCGGCAATCTGGTGAAGGCCGCCAAGCTCGGGCTCTCGAACTTTGCCGACCATATCGGCACCCATCTCAAGAACGGGCTGATCGAATGGCTGACCGGCGCGCTGACCGGTGTCTATCTCCCGAAGGCCTTGTCGCTCCCCGAGATCGGCAAGTTCGCCCTGAGCGTGCTCGGGGTCACCTGGATGCAGATCCGCGGCAAGATCGTCAAGGCGCTCGGCCCGACCGGCGAGAAGATCATGAGCGGACTGGAAAAAGCCGCCGACTTCATCATCGCGCTGGTCAATGGCGGCCCGGCCGCGGCCTGGGAAATGGTCAAGGACAAACTCAACGATCTCAAGGACACCGTGATCGACGGCATCAAGGGCTTCGTCGAATCGACCATCGTGAAGGTGGCGATCCCGAAGCTGGTGGCGATGTTCATCCCCGGCGCCGGCTTCATCGCGGCGATCGTCTCGATCTACGGCACCATCAAAGCCTTCATGGAGCAGCTCGCCAGGATCGCGGCCGCGGTCGCGGCCTTCATCGACTCGATCGTGGCGATCGCCGAGGGCCGGATCGGAGGCGCGGCCGCCAAGGTCGAGAGCGCGCTCGCCGGCGTCATCCCGGTGGCGATCGGCCTGCTCGCGGGATTCCTCGGCCTCGGCGGTATCGCTGACAAGGTGATGGGCGTGATCAAGAAGGTGCAGGCCGTCGTCGACAAGGCGCTGGATACCGCAATCGCCTGGATCATCGGCAAGGCCAAGGCGCTGTTCGCGAAGCTGTTTGGCGGGGACAAAAAGGACGATCGGTCCGAAGAGCAAAAAACCAAGGATAAATTGGCGGCGATTGGTGACGCCGAAAAGCTATTGCCAAAGAAGGATTTTGATGAGCGAGCGGTGAAAGAGAAACTGGAGCCGATAAAGAAACGCTACCGGCTCCTGGCGTTAACGCTCGTGGTGGACTCTAAGAAGGACCAAACCGAGACTGTCCATTTTGCCGCTTCGGCCAGCGACGAGATAGTCGGGAATCAGCAGACAGTTCTAACCATCGGGACAATGCGGTTCCTCGTCTTTAAGGCAGGCGACGGTGTTATTCGGATTGTGATTCCTGAAACAGACGATGAGGTCGTGCTTAAAGAAAGAGCTACCACGGTCAAAAAAATCTCCGACCTAATGGAAGGCTTATCTCTCGATGAACCTATGGCTCGGTCGCTCGTGAGCAAACTACCACCGTCCGACCTCGATGCTGTATATGGACTGCTCTTGCAATTCTCCCGTGAAAAAGGGGAGATGCCGCCCGACGAATTCATCCTCCAACAACTTAGAAATCAAAAGGGCACGAGTGCGGCATATCGCCAAATTCCGGGTCGCGAAAAGCGTGCCTTGACAGTCCATCTCGGTTCGGAAGACATCGGCGGTCCACCGAGAGAACCGCTCTCTGAGTTCGCACTTGTTTTTTTTGTTGGACATGGCAAGTGGGAAACCAGGACACATCCGGAAACCTTGTTTACGGAATATATATTCCTGGGAGGCGGAAGGCCCGACGTCAACGCTCTCGGTGCAATACAGGTCAACGACAGCGGCCAAGTCGTGAAGATTTTAAAGGTGTCAGATAAATTGAAGGGCGGCGAGACAAAGTTGATTGAGCTAATGAAGAGCGCCGGCTGGGTTGTGACCCTCTCGAAATGAAGTGACTTGGCGGACTAGATGATACGCTGCCCTCAATCAACCGGCCCAGCCTTCCCCACGATCTTGCCGAGCCACTCCCCGTCCGCGCCCATCGGCCACACCGTCCACGTTACCGGCCGGTGCTCCGAGCGGAAACACCGCTCGATCGCAATCTGCGGCGCATCGCCGGCGATCAATGCGCGCAACTCCTCGCCCTGCGCATCCCCGCGAAAAATCTCCTGCTCGGCGGCGTCGTGAAACCCGACAAACCACAGCCGCGGATCGCGCAGCGCCGCTTCCGGCAACGCGGCGCGCTCCAGCACGACGCGCATCCGCCATTCCCGAACCTGCGTCGGCCAGTCCGGTGACGCCGGCGCGTTCGGCGGCTCCTTGCCGTGCAGTGTTGCATCCTGCACCGCGCGATGGCGGAAACTCAGCCCGGCATAGGCCTCATACTCGGCAAACGAGCGCATGGTGCCGCAGCCGAACGGCCCGGGCTGCGGATCGGTCAGAAATCGCCGCACCTTTTCCCGGCTGGCGCCATCGCATTCGTGCCACTCGCGCTCGACGCCATGGGCGCGCACATGGTCGTCCCAATGCTTGGCGCGGTGCGCCCTGGTGTATTCGTGCCAAAGGATCGGCTCCGGCGGATGAAACAGCTGGTAGCCATGCGTGAACGCGCGGATCGACAGCGTGATCTCCTCGCCATGGAAATAGAGCTCCGGATCGTACGGCACCTCGGTCACGAACGATCCCAGCGTGAACAGGAAATGCGCCGACACGAAGCGGGCGCGCAGCGGTCGTTCCAGCGCCGGCCAATCAGAAATGACGCACGGCCGGAACAGCGGGATGCCGTCCTGGGTAAATCCGTCGAAATTCATTTGCATCGGCTCGCCCGCCGCCGGCATATCCGCGCCGGGATCGTAGGGAGCCGCATAGCTGCTCAGGATCGGCTTCGCCGCTCCGCTGCGTTCGGCCTGGTTGAGCAACCGGGCATCCCAGTCCTGCACGAAGCGGTGATGCGAATCGATCTGCAGGAAGAATTCCTCGCCGTCCCACCGTTTCATGATCTGGGCCCGCGCCCAGCAGGCGCCTCCGCTCTCGCGCCAGGGCGCCGCGATCACGCGCATCCGCGGGTCCGCAAATTCCGGCGGCGCCGCCTCATCCTCGCCATGCTGCCAGCAGATGCCGAAACGCAGCGCGTCAGGATAGCGGGCGCGGGCGATGCAGTCCCGCAACGTCGGCGCCAGCTCCGGATCCCGATAGGCTGCGACCGAAATGAAGATGTTCACGACGATCGTGCCCTTCGTGAGCCATGGCGGGATTTTCCGGCCGAAACCGGAAAATCGGCCTCGCAAATTCGCGCGATTTGCAGGCGCGTGCAACATGCGCAGGGGACGCCGGGCCGGATGACGACGCGATCTAGATCAAAGGATCGAGGAGCCGCGCGCCGCAAATACATCTCATCATCTAGATCGCCAACAAGAGGCTGACGGACGCCGGCAAAAGGTTCATAAATCGCGTTTGCTGCCGGAAGTACAGACGATAAACCAGATATTGCCCCCCAATCCCAAGGAGCATGCTGATGGCTGATCCAGTGAACGCTGCGCCGGCGGTTGCGCCCGCGCAGGACAGCGTCAAGGCGAATTTTGCGGCCGGGCTCGGCGCGGCACTGATCGTCGTCGGGTTGGCCGCGTTCGTCGGCACCGTCACGGTGACAAGTTCGGGCGTGCCGAGCTCGCTGGGATTTGCGGCGATCGCCGGCGTCGCGCTGCTCTCGGTCACGCTGGTCGGCATTATCATTTTGTCGCGCGCGATCGGGGTCGCCGATGCGACCCAAGCCCTGGGCCTGCCGGCGGGCTCGGTGCGCGCGCTGCTGGCTTTCGCGCTCGCCATCGTCTTTGTCGCCTCGGCTTCCTGGACCCTCGGCGGCCTGTTCGACCCGATGGGGCCGCTGGTCGCGAAAACGAGCCTTCCTGCCGATCAGCTCGACGGTTTCCTGAAACCCTATCAGAGCGACCAGTACATCGTTTTCAAGGCTGAGGGCGAGGACAAGGACAACAAGGTGTCGGCACGGGTTTATCTGCGCCGCGAAGCGCCGCAAAAGGACGTCGTCGACATTGCCAAGCAGATTGTCACGATATCCGCCACCGTGCTCGTCACCATCGTTGGATTTTATTTTGGAAGCAAATCGTCGTCGGATGCGACCAGGTCGGCGGGCGACAATCTGGAGACGTTGCGGAAGTCGCTCGCCGGCGACCAGGACGAAAGCGGCGCTGGGACGCCAGCCGAACCCGCCACGGCCGACGGAATCCACAAGGCGGCCAATACCGTGACCGCACTCGCCGCCGCCACCGCGGCGAAACTGCAAGGGCTCGGCGCATCGCCGCTGGACGATCTGAAAAACGCAGTCGCGCAAGGCAATGGCGGCGAGGCGCTGAAGGAAGCGCTGGCGAGCGCGGAGGCAAGTTTTGCGACCATGACCGACCGGGCTAAAACCGGCCAGGACAATGGTTCGCAGGCCTCACAATTGGCGGTGATTCCCGATGGCGCGGATCAATCCACGCTGAACCTCATCAACACCAAAACCCAGAGCGCGCTGGCGGGTGCAACGCAGGCGAACCACGATTTCGAACAGGCCTACGCGGCGTTTGCCGACGCCCGTCAGCGCATCCTGGCCGCCACCGCCAAGTAGCCCGCCGGAAGCTGTGGGGATCGCCAATGCCGAGCGGGACTATCAACACCTGGAGCGTGAAATTACGCGACGGCCCCGGCGGAAAACGCCTTCCGGGTTTCGTCGCGATGGGTTCGGCGGTTGACGTCAAGGCGGATGACGGTTCGGGTTGGTTGCTGGTCACAGCCGAGATCGATGGCGAGCGACGGTTGGGCTTCGTCGATGGTTGCTACGTTCTGGTCGATCATGATCCGCTGACGCCGGCGACCACGCCGCTCGGTGGCTTCGCCAGCGATGTGGTGTCGGCCGCCCGGGAGGCGAGCCGAAAGCTGCACATTCCCGCCTCGGTCACGTTGGCCCTGTGGGCGCTGGAAAGCGCCTTTGGACGGCTGACGCCGCCCGCGAGCAACAATCCCTTCGCTATCGAAGCGGTTGACGGGCAGCCGTATGTCGTCGCCAGGATGAGGCGGGTTGTCGATGGAAAACTGACCTATGTCTTGGCCCATTTCCGACAATTCGCATCGATTGCCGAGGCGGTCGACCATCGCGTGCAATTGCTCGCCGAGGACGCAGCCTACGCCAAGGCGCGGATGGCATTGCCGGACCCCAATCGATTCGCCGACGCACTCGCTGACGTCGGTAGCCACGACCCCGGTTACGGTACCTCGTTGCGGGAGATCATCCGCAACTACAATCTGACGCAATTCGATTGACGTTGGCGGACGATGGATTTGGGGCTGTGACAAGAATGAGCCGGCGCGGCCGCGATTCCAGTTAGCTCGCGCGCGCCTTCACTACTCGAACACCCTGAAGGGTAAGGTATTTGCCTTTCAGAAATCGTCGATGCCGAATGGCTCGGGCGACCTGCTGAGCCTGGGCAGCACGTTTGTGCTCAGCAAAAGCAATCTGGCGTCAAGCGACGGGACTACGGTACGTTTACTGACTGCGCCACCCAACAGGCCGTCAAATTTCTGAAAGACGGCGGAGAGGGAGGGATTGCCGCGCCGCTCACAACAACCTAATAAAATCAGGCATTTCTTGCAAGCCACGAGAGCGCCGTGTGTACCAGTCTTATGTCCCGAAGTCGACGGGATTCCGCTCCACCCACCGCAACAAAATGCGACCGGTTCAGTCGATGATGTATTACCCGCGCCTTTTCAATTTAGGGCAGCTTTCCCTCCGTCCGAACATCCGCCGATCACTCCACCGACGCCCTACCCACCGCCCCTTAGAAATCACTTCCGTCTACGCTTTGCGCCAGGAACCGTCCCGAAGCAACTAGGAGAGGACGATGAATCAGACCAAGCCTCGTTGCGAGCGACCGCTTTGCGCCAGGAGCGGTCGTTCGCCCTCGAGAGATAGTCTCCGAGCGGTCAAATAGGCAACAGACGCCTTCACTTAAGCCGCAACTGCTCCTGATGCGACTTAACTAGGTCATGCATGCTGGTGAACTTGAAATCGAAGTGCGGCATCTGGCCAGGATTCATGGTCGCTCCGAAGCCCTCGCGATGCGCGGATTGCAGGGCTTTGCCGCCGGCGTGCTGATCCCGATGGCGTTCACGCTGGTGCTGACCAAGCTGCCGAAATCGCAGCAGCCGGTGGGGCTGGCGATCTTCGCGCTGTCCGTCACCTTCGCGCCCGCGATCGGGCCGACCATCGGAAGGCTGGCGCGACGGTACGGGATGTCGCCGAGCCCTTTGCGAGTTCAGGCAACGCGATGATCACATCCATCGACATCGAGCGTGTGGTCCGGTCGTCGGGT
Organism: uncultured Alphaproteobacteria bacterium; assembly: GCA_963778925.1. Classification (GTDB taxonomy): domain Bacteria; phylum Pseudomonadota; class Alphaproteobacteria; order Rhizobiales; family Xanthobacteraceae; genus Bradyrhizobium. Next base: position 144,768 of record CAVZWE010000026.1, read on the forward strand.
GGAACGCCGGGCGGCAGATGGAAATCGGAGCGCCGGACCGTGCGTTGCGCGCGCGTGACGCCAAACAATTTGCACAAGGCCTGCAATACTGCCGTCTTACCGGAGGCGTTCGGGCCGACGATTGCTAGGAGATCGCTTCGCGTGCCGTAGCCGGCATGGGGATCGCTTGCGCGGTGGCCCATCTGAAGGCGGGTCGTTTGCGTGTCGACATCTTCCTCGATCAGCATGTCCTTCCCGCCGTGCCGGAGCGACTGGCCGACCTCGATGTTCATACCGGCGGCGCCGCCTTTCTTGAGGAGCTTGTTGATCCGGTCGGAGGCGGTGTCCGAGGGATCCTTGCAGATCTGCAGCATTCGAAAGAGAAAATTGTCGCCCTGCTCAATCGCCCAGTCCACGAAGCCCCATTTGCGGAACGCGCTGTGCAGAACGAAGAACCGAAGGCTTTCATCGGTCTTGTAGGGAACGCGACGATAGATGCCGCCCTTCTTGTCAAAGACGATTCCGTTGACGCGGATGATGTCCACCCCGTGCTTCGTCCCGAAATCGCTGCCGCGGATCCAGGGCAGAATGCCGATCCGTCGCGTCGACAGCAGGCACAGCGGTCCGAGCAACGCGTCATCGAGATAGCCTGAATCCACCCCCAACCGGAACACGCGGTCCAAGGTCTCATAGTCGATGCTTTCGCGCTTGACCGATGGCTTGGCGCAGATCGGCGGCGCGGTCGACGGTACGGAACGAAAGCGGCCAACGAACGAACCCGGCCGGACGTCCACGGTTACCCACGCCGCCAACGCCTGATGTGTTATCGCGCCAAGCAGCGCGACCGCGATCAAGCCGTGAACAATCAGGAGGGTTGTCGCCAGAATTGTACTCCAACAAGCAGTTGTGACCTATTCACTTGAATAGTTCCTCGGTTCCGAATGGCTCCGCCGACCACGGTCGAAAGCGATTGAGGGTGAATTTCGTTTTCTCGCCGGGTTCAACGTCCACGAGCACGTAGTTGTATTCCTCTTGCGGAGGCTGGCCCTTCCAGTAAAGGTCCTGCGGATAGTCAGCGGGCACCTTGATGCTGGTTCGCCCCGGCAGGATTGGGTCTTGTTCTGCGCCGCCACCGCCCAACATCAGATACTTTACCCCATCTACTTCGTAGAGTTCCGTGGTGTGAACGTGGCCGTTCAATACGACCACCTCCATGTCCTTGGCATAGGACGCAATCACCTTGTGCGGATTGTCGGGAGCCGGGATCGGGCCTAAGCCCGACCGGGCAAATACGGGATAATGGAAGACGATAAAAGCCTTACGAATGCCGTTGGCCTTGGCCTCGTCCATCCACTTCTGAAGTTGCGTCATCTGCTCGGCATACTTCGGTCGATCAGCGTCCCACAGCGACGGCGAGCGGTAGTCGTACTTGCCGCTCCACAGATAGATGAAGCGGGCGCCTTTGAAATCGAATTTGTAGATGAGATTTTCCGGCGTGACGCCGAACTTCTTTAGATACGGCACAGCCGAAAGAAGGCCCTCTATCTTCGGGTCAGCCCACATCTCATGATTACCTGCGCTCATGAAAAAGCGCCCATCCAGCCCGGCTGCGCGCATTTCGTCATCCGGCGCGGGCAGTTTCTTCAACATCGTGTCGTTCACGCGCTTCCAGTAAGGGCTGTCGTTGACGGTTAGGCCCTGATTGCCCCACCAGACGGCATCGCCGCTATTGACCACGAATTTTGCACGCCCCGATTGGACATCCTTCACGATTTCACGGGTCACCCATTCGCCGCCTTGGAGCCGATACATCGTGCGGTGTACGCCAGGAAGCAGTTTCACGTCCTCAACGGAGGCCTCGGTGATCCAGCCTTTATCTACCGTCAGGGTCATAACCTCCGTCTTCGACGCAAACGGCATGACCACCTTGATTAGGTTCTTTGTGGCCGGATCGAAGATCATTTTGACGTTCTTCGCTACGAAATCCTCCGCAACCTTTTCCGGCATAACCAACCCGAACATCTCAACGAAGAATTTATTGAGGTCCGGCTGCCCTTCTTTCAATGGGACGTACATCATAGGTCGGGTGTCGCCGACGGCAGCGAATGAAAAGCCGACCCCAGTGGCAATTGGTATCTGCGCGACGGCTGCCCGCACACCGGCGACTAGCGGCATAGAGATCACGGGCAGCGCAGCGAGTGTTTGGAGTGCGAGGCGGCGGCTTGGGCGGTTGGGTGATGGCATGATCGTAAATCCCTAGGCCATACGGAAAGCGGGCGCCTCGGTGATGAGGCGCCCGTGCCGTCATCACAGATTAGCCGCCTCCCGCTCCGACGGTCTTCGGTACCTTAATCGGATCGTAGGGCAACGGGTTTTTCGGGTTCTGCAGATTCGGGATCATGTCATTCGAGGCTCCGCCCGGGAAGCGCTCAATGTTTGGATACTTGACAATCGACTGGTTGAACTCGCCAAGCGGAATGTCGATCAGCGAAAGGGCCCAACCATTGTCCATCCCGGAGTAGCGACCCGGCGACGAGGGCGGGTTGCGGGTCGCCACCGCACCGTTGAACATCATGTCATATTTCTCGTAGGGGTCCATCGTCAGGTTGTAGATCGAAGGAACGGCGCCCATGCTCAACGTAGGGCCCATCCAGGTATCTTTCGAAGAATAAAGTGCCTTCCACGCCATCTTTACGTCGGGCGCTTCCGGGTCCAGAGCAACGTCCGCACGAACGCCTGAGAAATTCTCGCCGTCGATATAGACCCAACCGTCGCGCGCCGAATGTTTGGCCTTGCCGGTGACGTAGGCGCTGTTGTCGATGCCGTCGAAGTAGATCGGCTTGCCATTATTGTCCATCATCTCGCCCTTGGCCGGCGCCTTGAGGCCGACCATCGCGGCGGTCGTCGGCCACACGTCCATGTGTGACATCATTTCATGGAGGACTAGCCCTGCCGGAATCTTACCCGGTGCCCACATGATGCCCGGGACGCGCCAGCCGGCCTCGAACGGCGAGCCTTTCTCGCCGCGGAACGGATTGGTGCCGGCGTCGGGCCATGCATCCTGCCACGCGCCATTGTCGGCCGTGACCATGACAATCGTATCGGGTGCCTCAGTACGGATGACGTCCATGATACGGCCGATGTTGTAATCGAGCTCAAGCATCGAGTCCGAGTAGTTGCCGAGGTGCGACTTGCCCGCGAACATTTTATTCGGGCTGGTGGGCTGATGCATCTTCATGAAGTTGACATTCATGAAGAACGGCTTGCTGTCCTTTGCGTGCTTTTTGATGTATTCGACGGCAGAGTCCGTCTGCCGCATATCGAAGTCCGCGAGGTTCTGCAGCGTGATCACCGCGCCGTCGTTGCCCTTCACTGCGGGTTTGCCCGCCGTGCCTTCCCATTCGTAGAGGTTCACGACACTCTGATACATCTTCCAGTATTCGGCGTTACCTTTCGGGAACCACGGGTGCGCGTTGGGAGCCATGTCACTGTAGCCGTAGACGCCCGGATAGTAGGCGGCGAATTGCTTCATCTCGTCGAAGCCATGATTGATCGGATAGAACTTCTCAACGTCGCCGAGATGCCACTTGCCGGAGAAATAGGTGGAATAGCCGTTCTTCTGGTAGAATTCGGCGATGGTCGGCGTTTCCGGCCTGAGGCCGTTCGGGTCTCCAGGAACGACGACGACCGACAGCGCCGAGCGGATCGGGATGCGCCCGGTCATGAATGATGCGCGGCCCGCGGTGCAGCTGGCCTGGCCATACCAATTGGTGAACATCGCTCCTTCCTTGGCGATGCGATCGATGTTCGGCGTCGGGTGCCCGAGGGCCGCACCACCGAGGTAGGCGCCAAAATCGGTCCAGCCGGTATCGTCCGTCATCAGCATGACGACGTTTGGTTTCTTCTGTGCGGCCGCAGGCGTGGCAGCCATCGCTATGGTGGCCATCGACGCCAACAGACCGAATCCAATACTTCTCGTAAAACTCATTTGCTTTCTCCTCACGAAGTCTAAAGGGCCACGCGCCCAACGGCGCATCACTCGGCATTGATTTGCAGCGCGATGACGTGCGGTGACTGGATCGCGCAGATCTTCGGCTAGATTGTCATCCGTAACTTCGGTAACTTCGCCCAGCGGCCTTGGCGCCTAGACCGCCTTGTCTCCTTCTCTGAGAACGGCATGCGTTGTTCCTTTGAAGGAGAGACGGCATTGCCCGGTCTCTCCCTGCCACGTCAGCATGGGAAAGCGACCGATGCCGCACTACGTAAATTCTGAAGGAGGGAGACTTTATTTCAGCCGTCGACGGATCGACGCCGGGTGGCGGATGGCGTTTCGCCGAAGGTGAGCTGGTAAAGTGTTGCGAAATGGCCCGGCTCGGTAAAGCCGCAGGCGCGCGCGAGATCTCGGATCCTCGCGCTCGCTCCATCGGTGCGCTGGATAGCAGCGCGCACCAGCATCAGCCTGCGGAGGCGCATATACTGATACGAGGTGGTGCCGAGAAACGTGGCGCAGTAGCCTCGGAAGGTTCTTTCCGAAACACCGGCAGAAGAATACAGCTCTGCCACACTCCACTGTTCGTGGGGCGTGCTCGCCAGCATTTCTTCGAAGCAAATCATGACGTCGCCGGCTCGCCGCGCGGCGAGCGTCTCGACCCGTTCTTCACTGTTCGTCAGACACGAAATCAGAACGCCGACCAGTTCCTGCTCCATGGCCCGCATGACCTCTGGGTGGGAAAGCGTTCGCGGCTTGGTCCCCGCGAGGCGCGAGGCCCCGCCGTGTAGATGCAGCAAATGCTTTCGATCCTGGACGGACGGTCGCAGGATCTTGCCGCGATCAGACGCTGCGAATGTGTGGCCGGCCATTGTCTTTCCGAAAGCGGCTAGTGATGCCGGCGGCAACCAGATCAGGCCCCAGCAACTCGGGCCGAGCGAGCGCTGATGCACACGCTCGCCGCGGCCATGCAGCATTATCTCGCCTGGCTCGAGTCTGAGCCCACGCCAGACGAAGGGCAGTGCCGGGTCCGACGAGAAGGAGATAAACACCGAGTCAGTCGGCAGCGTGACATAGGCGACACGCGCCCGCGATTCCTGCGCCTGCAACAGTCTGAGGTGACTGAGCGTCGTGCGGTGCTGGCTGGCGCGAAATACACCCCGACAACTGAGAGTGAACTCGGCAAAGACATCGCGAAAGCTCGCCTGGTAGTTGCAAGGGTCAGAGAAACTATGTGTACCGCTGCCGGAAATGTTTGACGCCCCCGCGCAGGATTGTTTCGGATCAAAGATGTCAGGGACATTGGCGCTGCGGCTGTCGGTCGCCTACGCAAATTCTGAAGAGGCCGACCGCTATTTACCCATGGGCAATAGGATTGCTACGGAACCGCCCGGCCGGGCGAGGGTCGCTGAAGGCCGCTCACCGAATACCGCTCGGTATGTCACGGCGAAACGTCCGAGATCCCAAAAGCCGAACTCGGTAGCGATCCGGGTAACTGTGGTCTTCGCCGGATCGGCCAACCGCAGCGCACGATGGGCGAGATGCAACTGCCGTAGCCGCAGGTAGCGATGAGGAGCCATTCCCAAGGCTTCTTGGCAACAGGTGGTGAGCGTGCGGTTCGAGACACCGACCGCCTTGCACATCTCCGGGGCATGCATGACGCGGTCCGAATTGGCTTCGAGCATCGCATAGAACCGTCTCATGATCCTGCGGTGGTGACTGCTCGAGACTTGCAATGCACCTCCGTCCGGCATCGCAAGGCAATCAGCCATACTGGCAATCAGCGACTGCTCCAAGCCTCGTGCCGCTTCGGGGCAAGCGATAATCTCGGGGGCGTTCTCCGCCAAAAGGCCTGCCGCCGCGTGGAGGTCGAGAAGTTTCGTCAGCGCGGCGGGTCTCGGGGCGACAAACATCAGTTCTTTCGGCGGCGTGAAGTCGCATCCGCCAAAGGCCTCCCCAACAACCGCCATGTCCTCGATTGGCAGCGAAATGGATCCCAAGTGCGTCGGGCCACTTGAGCGGTGAAAGAAGGTGTAACACTCTGGATGCCGTGCCAACCCGGCCGGTTCAACCTTGCCATCCCATAGTATGTCTGGGCCGGCCTGGGTACGGAACGAAACGATAGCGCGACCAGGACCGTGGTTGAAGTGCGCCACACGCGGCAGATTATCGGAGAATCGCTGTAACCACATGCGATTCAGATCGATACGGATCGCCTTTGCAACGAAACGTCCTGGCCGGGTGATGGCCAGTTCCATGCTCGTAGCGCGCACTCGCGCAGTGAACTCGTCCGGGTCGGTGAAACTCCAAACGGCACTCGTCGGCATATTATCCCCCAACGGCTGCGGTGTAAGCGTTGGAAATAAACCATCGGCCAGATCGCGAACGCCGCTTTTGATCCAAGTCAATCTCCTGTTGCTGTGTGCTTTGCTTAGTCTGGCATCCGCGAACCACTTGCTATCGCCGGGAGAGGCTTCAGCAATCTTGCCCCGATTCACCAGGGTAGCAGCGATCGTATTCCGTGTTGGCGCGCATGGTGGCGGCCGACGCGAACTGCTCGTCACCGCTTGCGGCCGGCTCTGCCTGCATCGCAAGCGGATCAACATCTCGACCGTGCCGGCCGGCCAGAAACTCGGCATCAAGGAAGTCGACGACGGCATTTGGATCGCCAGCTTCATGCATTATGATCTTGGATACTTCGACCTGGAGCAGAAAACCCTGCAACCCCTCGACAACCCGTTCCGCACGAGGTCACCCATGCCTTAGGTACGACCTGTTACCCATGTCTCCGGGCTGGACACTTGAAATGTTGGCGGAGAGGGAGGGATTCGAACCCCCGATAGGCTTGCACCTATGCCGCATTTCGAGTGCGGTGCGATCGACCACTCTGCCACCTCTCCAGGCGCCATGACGGGGTGATTCCGCCCCTTTGGTCGGGCCGAGTTCTAGGCGAGGATGGCGGGGCAGACAAGGCGCGGGCGAGAAATTCCCGGCCCACGGGAGCACCCGGCGACCCGAAAGAGTGGGACCGCCATACGCGATAAAAATTGGCGGTCCCGTGTCGCTCATTGAAATTGCGGGCCGGGAAGTGCGGCTTCGCTGGCCAGCCTGAGCGACGCTTTGACGGTAGCGATCCGCCCGCGAACGGCAACGCGATCCCGGCTTTAACCTAACCGATCAAGGTTACCCGATCGGGATGCCTCAATCCCTGCTCTTCTTCTCCTTGTCTTTCTTCTCGCCCTTGTCCTTATCCTTGTCTTTCCTGCGGTTGGTGAAGCGCGCATTGCCCAGACCGGTGCCGATGGTGAGTACGCCCCAGCGCTCGACATCCTGCATGAACGGCACCTCGGAAAGGCCCTGCGCCACGCCGTCATTGTGCATCAGGACCGCGGTGTCGTGATCGCCGATCGCGGGGATTGCCTCGACCAGGCTCGCCGGCAGGTTGAACTTGCTGCTCTCCCAGTTGCCCGGCAGGTTTTGGGCGCCCTTCTCGATCGAACCGTCCTCGTTGATCACGCCGGGACAGGCGATGCCGATGAAGGGCGCCAGCTTCAAACCATCGGTGTCGGCAGCGGCAATCAGGCCCTTCAGCATCTTCACCAGCCGCTTCACCGCGGCCTCGCGGGTCGGCTCATCATTGGCATGGCGCCACAGTTCGGACTTCCAGACCGCCGCCTTCGACAGATCGGGGCGCCTTCTTCCAGCGGGTCTCGACCACGCCGCAGCGGATGTTGGTGCCGCCGATATCGACCGCGAGGATGCTGTCATGGGCTTCGAAAATCCATGACGGCGCCAGGTGCAGGCAGCCGATCAGGCCGGCATCATCGGGGTGGTAGCGGATCGGCACCAGATCGACCGCGAAGTCTTCGGAGAATGATATCGGTGCGGGCAATCGCAAGTTCGCCGACCCGGCTCTCGCGAAAGCCGCCGCCGACCACGATGCGCTCGGTATCGGCCCAGGCCCTGGTCTTGAGAAAGCGCTGCGTCACATGGGCCAATTCCTGGGCGAATTCCTCGATCGCGCCATGCACCAGCGCCGCGGCGCCGACGTCGTCGCCCACCAGCGCCTCGTCGAGCGCGCTCTTGCCGATCACCTCGGCCGATTTGCTGCCGAGCGGGTCGTCGCCGTTCTTCTTCAGCGGCTTGCGCAAGCTGTCCAGGATCTTGCGGAACGCGCCCTTGCTGGCGCGGTCGCCGAGAAAGCCGTCGTCGTCCTTCAACTCGATGTTGAAGCTGTCGACGTCGACCGACGGCAGGCGGGTGCACCGTGGCGGGCGATGCCCGTTGTCGCTACGACCTCGTCAGCCATTTTTGCCCTTGCCCGGTCGGGAATCGCTTTGGACAACGGCTGGGGAACCCATTGGTTTCACGGGCGGCAAGCGGCGACTGATGGATCGACCTTCGCTGGTCGCTATCCGCCGCTCGTCACTGGCCATTTTTGCGCTAAATCCCTCATTTTGGCTGGCTTTCAGGCCAGTTTTCCTTGACTCGGGGCGCTCCCCCGCTATAAGTCCGGCCACCCGGCGCGGGAATTCCTCGCGCTGTTTGTTTTTGCGCGGATTTAAGGGATCGCTCCCCGATCGCGCGGAAATCGAATCCATAACGACTGAAGAAAAAGCCGGCCCGGAGAAGTCCGAGGCCGGGATCGAACACGAAGGAATAAAACGATGTTCGCAGTCATCAAAACCGGCGGCCGGCAATACCGCGTCGTTCCGGATGATGTGCTCGAGATAGGCAAGATCGCCGGCGATGTCGGGACGATCGTGCAGCTTGGCGAAGTTCTGCTGGTCGGCGGGGATCAGCCTGTGCTCGGCGCGCCGACGGTGGCGGGCGCGAGCGTGGCGGCCGAGGTGCTGCAGCACAAGCGCGGCCCCAAGGTGATCTCGTTCAAGAAGCGCCGCCGCAAGAATTCGCGCCGCAAGCGCGGCTATCGGGACGAGATCACGGTGCTGCGCATCACCGAGATCCTGACCAACGACAACAAGCCGACCATCGGCCCGCGGCCGAAGCGGGAGAAGCCGGTTGTTGCCGCACCCGCCGATGGCGACGACGAGGCGCCGAAGGCCGCGAAGAAAAAGGCGCCCGCAAAGAAAGCGGTTGCCAAAAAGGCCGCGCCCAAGCCGCGCGCCAAGCCTGACGCCAAGAAGGCTCCGGCCAAGAAGGCCGCCGCGAAGGGCAAAAGTGATAAAAAGTGATGCGTTAAAAAGACGCGTGACAAAAAGTGAAATGATTCCGTCAAGGAATTGATCTAAAGATACGATTAAGTTGGAGACGGGCTATGGCTCACAAAAAAGCAGGCGGTTCATCGCGAAACGGACGTGATTCGGCGGGCAAGCGGCTCGGAATCAAGGCCTTTGGTGGCGAGCACGTGATCCCCGGCAACATCATCGCGCGTCAACGCGGCACCACCTGGCATCCCGGCCTTAATGTCGGCATGGGCACCGACCACACTCTCTTCGCCAAGGTCGAAGGTCATGTCGAGTTTCGTGCAAAAGCCAATGGCCGCACTTTCGTGTCGGTGGTCCCGATGACGGAAGCCGCGGCCGAGTAGACGGTGGATAATATGAGTCCGCCGGGTCCTGTTGAACCGGCGGAGCGCAAAAAGGGCTCCAAGGGGAGGCGGGAAACCGGCCTCCCTTTTTTAATGCGCGTGTTCCGCAAAAGTGGCCACCGGTTTTGCGACCAGAACACGCGCCAAACAAAAATTGCGTTTTGTGTTCGCATTACAGGAGCCCGACATGCTGCAGGATATCCCGCCCCCGACATTGCGCGAGGCCAGTCCCTGCGTCCTCGAGACCGAACGGCTGACATTGCGCAGGCCGACGCTCGCGGACGTAAAAGCGATCGCAGCTCTCGCCAACGATCGCCGCATTGCGGAAAATACCCGTCGTCTGCCGCATCCCTATTTGCAGGACCATGCGATTGAGTTCGTGCGCGCGATGGCGGACGACAACCGCGAAACCGTGTTCCTGATCGAAAGCAATTTTGTGCCGGTCGGCATGGTCGGCGTCGACTGGCGCCAGCCGGAGGCGCCGGAACTCGGCTACTGGCTCGGCGTCGCGCATTGGGGCCAGGGTTTTGGCACCGAGGCTGCGCGCGCGGTAATCGATTTCACCTTCGAGGAGTTCGATGTCGAGCACCTGATCTCCGGCGCGCGGGTCAGCAACCCCTCGTCGCGCAACATCCTGGAGAAGTGCGGCTTCCAGTGGAGCGGCGTCGAACTGCATCGCTTCGAGGCGCTGGGATGCTCGACCCCGGTCGATTGCTTCCGGCTTTCTCGCAGCGTGTGGTCGTCGCTGAAGAACTGGGGCAGTTCGACAAGGAAAGAGCGATAACTCTCTCCACCCGCACACCGTCATCCAGAGAGTGTGAATATATCTCCGACCTCATCCTGAGGAGCTTGCGAAGCAAGTGTCTCGAAGGATGGGTCACGAGCCTCATGGTTCGAGACGCGCGAAGAGCGCTCCTCACCATGAGGGTTTAAGTCCTCATCCTGAGGTGCGCGCTCTTGAGCACCTGGAAGGATGGGCCGCGCAGTCGGAATTCGTATCCGCATCCTTCGAGGCTCGCCGGAGACGGCTCGCGCCTCAGGATGACGAACTCCACTCGTGGCGCTCAAGCCACCGGCGGACTGACCACGCTCTCCCCGCGTCCCAGTTCCCGCTCGCGCAGGAAGATATAAAGCCCGGCGCCGATGATGATGACGGCGCCCGCGATCGTCGCCGCCGACGGCACGTCGCCAAAGACAAAATAGCCGAACAGCACGGCCCAGACGATCATCGAATATTGATACGGCACCACGACGCTGGCGGGTGCGAGTTTGAGCGAGCGGTTGACGCACAACAGCGCGCTCACGGAAATGCACCCGGCGGCGGCAAACAGGCCGAGGCTGCCGACGCTCGGCGTGACCCAGCCGAACGGCGACATCAGCGCGCCGAGCAAGAACGTGCCGGCAAATTGCGACGAGGCCAGCACGATATCAGGCGTCGCCCGCAGCGAGCGGGTGATCAGCATCAGCACCGCAAACGACAGGCTGCCGGCAAGCGCGATCATCGCCGGCCAGCTCACGGTTTGCGCCGAGGGACGCAGCGCGATCAGGACGCCGCAGAAGCCGATCAGGATAGCGCTCCAGCGCCGCCAGCCGACGCGCTCGCGCAGCACGATCGCCGACAACGCGGTGACGAAGATCGGACAGGCCAGGTAATAGGTGATGACATCGGCGAGCGGCAAATAGACGGTCGCGAGAAAAAACGCCGCGACTTCGAGGGTGGAGAGCATTACCCGGAGCAATTGCAGCCACGGCCGTTCAAGGCGCCTGAACGCCGCGCGATGCCGCCAAACCATCGGCAGCAGCAGGATCAGCGCCGCGCAGGCGCGCAGCCACAACAATTGCCCGACCGAATAGGTCGCGACCATGAACTTGCCCAGCGCATCGCCGAACGAGAACATGAAGATCGACAGCAGCATCAATCCGATGCCGGCAAGGCGCCCGGAGCGCTCGTCCAATCCCGTCGAGATTTTCGCAAGGATGCTCATTTTAGGCCCAGCTCGCGCATCACACCGCTCGTCATGGCCAGGCTTGTCCCGCCATCCACGTTCTTCGCGCCGCGCTGTTTTAAGGGCGTGGATGCCCGGGAGTGCAGACAAGTATACGTAGTCTGCGTCAGCCAGACTACCTATGTCCGGGCATGACGAAATTGAACCGATTGCCGCAACGACACCGCTGCGATACGGAAGAACCCGGTATTACCCAGGGAAATCCGCCATGGCCGAGTTCGATCCCGCCGCGCACCGCATGGTGCCGGAGCAACGCTGGTTCGAGGATTTTGTGCTCGGCGAGCGTTTTGTGATTCCCAGCCGCACCCTGACGTCGGCGGTGTTCGCCGCATTCCAGACCGCGAGCGGCGACACCCATCCGGTGCATTACGATGTCGAATATTGCCGCGCCCGCGGCATGCCGAACCTGCTCGCGCACGGTTTCCAGACCCTGATCCATACCGCGCCGGGAAGCGGGCTGTTTCCCTATATGGTGGAGGAATCGCTGGTCGGCTTCCTCGAACAGTCGAGCCGGTTTCTTAAACCGGTCTATGCCGACGACACGATCTATCCTGCGCTCGAGGTGACGGAACTCGTGCCCGGCCGCAGCACCGGCGTGGTGTCGCTGCGCTCTACCGTGTTCAACCAGCGCCGCGAGCTGGTGCTGGAGGGGCTGCAGAAGTTTCTGATCCGCCGCCGGGCTGCCGCGTCGCCATAGATGGCGCCGGGCGCGGGCGCGGGGCCGAAGCCGTCTCCGCAGGTGGTGGCGATACCGCGATGCCGTGAGCCTCGTTTAAAGCCCTAAATTATTGAACTTTCGCAATATTTACCAAGCCCAGAGGTTGCCGCATCGTCGCCCCTGTCCTACCTATAGCCGATGAAATTCCTCGACGAAGCAAAGGTCTATATCCGCTCCGGCGACGGCGGCAACGGCTGCGTGGCGTTTCGCCGCGAGAAGTATATCGAGTTCGGCGGGCCAAGCGGCGGCAATGGCGGCCGCGGCGGCGACGTCGTCATCGAGGCGGTCGATGGATTGAACACGCTGATCGACTATCGCTACCAGCAGCACTTCAAGGCCCAGAAGGGCACCAACGGCATGGGCAAGGACCGCCATGGTGCCAACGGCAAGCCGATCGTCCTCAAGGTGCCGGTGGGAACGCAGGTGTTCGACGAGGACCGCGAAACGCTGATCCACGACTTCACCGCGCTCGGTGAAAAGTTCGTGCTCGCCGAAGGCGGCAATGGCGGCTTCGGCAACGCGCATTTCAAGTCGTCCACCAACCGCGCGCCGCGCAACGCCAATCCGGGCCAGGACGGCGAGGAACGCTGGATCTGGCTGCGGCTGAAATTGATCGCGGACGCCGGCCTGGTCGGGCTGCCCAATGCCGGCAAGTCGACCTTCCTCGCCAAAGTCAGCGCGGCGAAACCGAAGATCGCCGACTATCCCTTCACCACGCTGCATCCGCAGCTCGGCGTGGTGAATGCCGATGGGCGCGAATTCGTGCTGGCGGATATTCCCGGCCTGATCGAAGGCGCGCATGAAGGCGCCGGCCTCGGCGATCGCTTTCTCGGCCATGTCGAGCGCTGCCGCGTGCTGCTGCATCTGGTCGATGCGACCTGCGAACATGCCGGCAAGGCCTACAAGACGGTGCGGACCGAGCTCGAGGCCTATGACGGGCATCTCACTGAGAAGATCGAGATCGTCGCGCTGAACAAGATCGACGCCGTGACGTCGATTGAGCTGAAAAAGCAGAAGGACCGGCTGAAGCGCGCCGCGAAGAAGACGCCATTGTTGATTTCGGGCGCAACCGGCGAAGGCGTCAAGGACGCGCTGCGCGCGCTGGTCGCGGTGATCGGCGAAGCCCCGGTGTCCGGCAAGGCCAAGGGCGCGGCGCAGGCGGAGCCGTGGGCACCAGCCTGACTTGCGTCATCGGCGCCTACCTGCAAAACTCGGCCATTCCACGAAATCTCAGGGAGAGAAATCATGATCGGTTACGTCACCGTGGGTACCAACGATCTGAAAAAGGCCGGCGAGTTCTACGACAAGATCTGCGCCGAAATGGGCATGGGCCGCTTCATGGCCAATGATCGCATCATCGCCTGGGGCGGGCCGGGCGGCGGCGCCGGGTTCGGCGTGGCACTGCCCTATGACGGCAAGCCGATGACGGTCGGCAACGGGGTGATGGCGGCGTTCGGGGCCAAGGACAAAGCGCAGGTCGATCGCGTGCACAAGCTCGCTTTGTCGCTCGGCGGCTGCTGCGAAGGCCCTCCCGGGCAGCGCAGCGAGAAATTCTACGCCGCCTATTTCCGCGACCCCGAGGGCAACAAGCTCAACGCCTTCGTGATGGGCTGATATAGGTTCGGGTTCTCGCAACAAAACCGTCATTGCGAGGCGCACTTGCGACGAACCAATCCAGTCTTTTGCTCGGCGTCTGGATTGCTTCGCGGAGTTTATCATCGGGCGGCGCCTTGCGCCGACCCGTTGGCTCACAATTGACGGTTAAGATTTTCGTGCCCCGAAGGATGGGGGTGATTCCATCACCAGACAAACACTTCAGGTTTGATACGCTCACTCATGGCCCGCCCGACCTTAAAAAAATTCCGCCGCATCGTCGTCAAGGTCGGCTCGTCGCTGCTGATCGATTCCGAGGCCGGCGAAGTGCGGGCGGCGTGGCTCGCAGCACTCGCCGCCGATCTGGCAAGACTACATGGCGAGGGCCGTGAACTCCTGATCGTCTCCTCGGGTGCGATCGCGCTCGGACGCAGCCGATTGAGGTTACCGCGCGGCGCGCTGAAACTCGAGGAAAGCCAGGCCGCCGCCGCGGTAGGGCAGATCGCGCTGGCGCGGACCTGGTCGGAGGTGCTGGGCCATCACGGCATCGGCGCCGGGCAGATTCTGGTGACCTTGCAGGACACCGAGGAACGGCGCCGTTATCTCAACGCGCGCTCGACCATCGCCAAGCTTCTGGAATGGCGCGCGGTGCCGGTGATCAATGAAAACGACACGGTTGCCACCAATGAAATCCGCTATGGCGACAACGACCGCCTCGCCGCGCGCGTCGCCACCATGGCGAGCGCCGACCTGCTGATCCTGCTGTCTGATATCGACGGCCTCTACGATGCGCCGCCCGGCGGCAATCCGGACGCAAAATTGATCCCGATCGTGGAAACCGTCACCTCCGAAATCGAGGCGATGGCGGGTGCAGCGGAATCCGAACTGTCGCGCGGCGGCATGCGCACCAAGATCGAGGCGGCGAAGATCGCGACCACCGCGGGCACTCATATGCTGATCGCGTCCGGCAAGATCGAGCATCCGCTGCAGGCGATCGTCGATGGCGGCCGCTGCACCTGGTTCCTGACCCCTGCGAATCCCGTCACCGCGCGAAAACGCTGGATCGCGGGATCGCTGGAGCCGAAGGGCACCCTGACCATCGATGCCGGCGCGGTCAGCGCGCTGCGCGCGGGCAAGAGCCTGTTGCCGGCCGGCGTGATCCGGGTCGATGGGCAATTCGCCCGCGGCGACGCGGTGGTGGTGCGCGGCCCGGACACCCATGAGATCGGCCGCGGCCTGGTCGCCTATGACGCCGACGACGCCGACAGGATCAAGGGCCGCTCGTCGCCGGATGTGATGGCGATCCTCGGCGTCAGCGGGCGGTCCGAAATGATCCACCGCGACGATCTCGTGGTCGGGCCGCGCGGCGCATATTCGCAGAACTAGGCCATTGGCCGAGCTGGCCGCAGGCCCGAAATAGCGCCGCCGCCCGCCAGCCATGCCCATGCCGCAGTTCGCAAAACCGGGATTTCCGTGCTAGGACATTGCCTTAACTGAAGCAGGAACCGATATGAGCGCGCCGCTGAAGGCGATCGACGGCAACGCCGATTTGCCGGCCCTGATGACCGAACTTGCTTCCCGCGCGCGCGCCGCCGCGCGGGTGCTGGCGCTTGCCTCGCCCGAACGGAAAAATCGAGCGCTGGAAGCGATCGAGCGCGCCATCCGCGCCAATGCGGCCGCTATCCTCGCGGCCAATGCGGAGGATGTCGCGGAAGCTCGCACCGGTGGCGAAAGCACCGCCTTCATCGATCGGCTGACACTGACGCCGGCGCGCATCGATGCGATGGCCGACGGCGTCGCGACCGTGCGCGAAATCCCCGACCCAATTGGCGTTGTCACCGAGAGCTGGCAGCGGCCGAACGGCATGACCATCGAGCGGGTGCGGGTGCCGCTCGGCGTGGTCGCCGTGATTTTCGAAAGCCGTCCCAACGTCGCCGCCGACGCCGGCGTGCTGTGCCTGAAATCGGGCAACGCGGTCATCCTGCGCGGCGGCTCGGACAGTTTCCGCTCCTGCCGCGCGATCCACGATTGCCTGGCGCAGGGATTGCGCGACGCTGGTCTGCCGGAGGCTTCGATCACGCTGGTGCCGACCCGCGACCGCGCCGCCGTCGGCCTGCTGCTGACCGGATTGAGCGGCGGCGTCGACGTGATCGTGCCGCGCGGCGGCAAGAGCCTCGTCGCCCGCGTCGAGGCGGAAGCGCGGGTGCCGGTGTTTGCGCATCTGGAAGGCGTCAACCACGTCTATGTCGATCACGCCGCCAATCTCGAGATGGCGAAGTCGATCGTATTGAACGCCAAGATGCGCCGCCCCGGGGTCTGCGGCGCGGCCGAAACCCTGCTGGTCGATCGCAAGGGCGCGCCGACCAACCTCAAGCCGCTGGTCCAGATGCTGATCGACGCCGGCTGCGAGGTGCGCGGCGACGCCGCCGTGCTGCGAACCGATCCCCGGGTGAAGCCGGCCTCCGACGAAGATTGGGATACCGAGTACGAGGACGCGATCATCACCGCGAAAGTCGTCGACGGCGTCAATGAGGCGATTGCGCATATCCACAATCACGGTTCGCATCACACCGATGCGATCGTGACCGAAGACGAAGCCGCCGCCCGCAAATTCCTCAACGAGGTCGATTCGGCGATCGTGCTGCATAACGCATCGACCCAGTTCGCCGACGGCGGCGAATTCGGCTTCGGCGCGGAAATCGGCATCGCCACCGGAAAATTCCACGCCCGCGGCCCGGTCGGCGCCGAGCAACTGACCAGCTTCAAATATCGCGTGCACGGCACCGGGCAGACGCGGCCGTGAACGCAGATGGCACCTGCGGTAACTGCATGGGATGCGGTGGTCGCGTTGAATAAAGCTTCGGTCGCGCCGCAATCCGTCTCGAAGGCCATTCCGCTCTATACCAACGGCATGCGCATCGGCCTGCTCGGCGGCTCGTTCAATCCGCCGCACCTCGCGCATCGCGCCATCAGCCTGTTCGCGATCAAGCGATTGAAACTCGATCGCGTGTGGTGGCTGGTGACGCCGGGCAATCCGCTCAAGGAACATGGTGCCCTGCATGATCTCGATGAGCGCGCCGAGGCCGCGCGGCAGATGGCTGACGATCCGCGCATCGATGTCAGTTGTCTCGAATCCGTCATCGGGACCCGATATACTGTCGACACCATCAGCTATCTGCGCCGCCGCGCTTGCGGCCTGCGCCTGGTCTGGATCATGGGCGCTGACAATCTCGCGCAATTTCATCGCTGGCAGAACTGGCGGCGCATCGCTTCCGAGGTGCCGATCGCGGTGATCGACCGTCCGCCGCAAAGTTTTCGCGCATTGGCCGCGCCCGCAGCGCAAGCGCTGGCGCGCTACCGCATGCCCGAGAATCAGGCCGGCAGGCTGGCGGACCAGCCCGCGCCGGCATGGGTATTTCTGACCGGCCTGAAATTGAGCCTGTCATCGACCCGCCTGCGGAACCCGGACGGCAGCTGGAGTACAAAGTGACGGGGCGGCATCACTGGAATGTTGAAACCGTTAACCCCACATGCGTAGTATAGCGAGCGGGCTCCGGGATTCGGCGCCCGCGATACAGTGAAAGGAATGGTCCCTGGCCACATCTGTATTGTCCAAGTCTGTTTTACCCAAGGCACCTAAGATCAAGGCAACCACGCGTAAAACATCGACACAAGCTGCGGCCTTGAAGGCGCAACCCGACGCCGACAAGACGCTGAATATGATCCTCTCCCGCCTCGACGATATGAAGGCGGAAGAAACGGTCACCATCGACCTTCGCGGCAAATCTGCATTTTCCGACTACATGATCGTCACCACGGGCCGGGCCAACCGGCATGTCGGCGCGATCGCGGAGAACGTCGCCAAGGGTCTCAAGGAAACCGGAATCAAAAGCATCCACATCGAGGGCTTGCCCAATTGCGACTGGGTGCTGATCGATTCCGGAGACGTGATCGTGCACGTGTTCAGACCCGAGGTGCGCGAATTCTACAATCTGGAAAGATTGTGGACGCAGGGCCCGGTGGCGGCGAAGGCGATCTGAAGGTTCGGCCGGTGTGAATCGGCTGGGTGCATGCTAGCTTGCCTGCATGCATCTTGTCGTCATTGCAATCGGCCGGCTGAAGCAGGGTCCGGAGCGGGAACTGGCCGAGCGCTATCGCGAGCGATTCGACGACATCGGCCGCAGGCTCGGCTTTCGCGGGCTCGAGATTCATGAAATCGCCGAAAGCCGCGCCCGCGACGCCGCGACCCGGATGGCGGAGGAAGCCGCCGCGATTTCGGCAGCAATTCCGGAAAAATCCGTCCTGGTGGCGCTGGATGAGCGCGGTGACAGCGTCGACAGCAGCGCTTTTGCCCGGCATCTCGGCCGCTGGCGGGACGAGGCGGTCGCCAACACTATTTTCGCCATCGGCGGCGCGGACGGACTTTCGCCCGATTTGCGGCGCAAGGCTAAACTCCGTATTGCGTTCGGCACCGCGACCTGGCCGCATCAAATGGTTCGCGTCATGCTTCTGGAACAGATCTATCGGGCCGCGACCATTTTGGCGGGCCACCCTTATCACCGGGCGTAAACCGCGTCACCGCGCGTAAGCCGCGTCAGCGGAAGCGACGAAAGCGCCGATCGAATAGATGCAGCCAAGCCGGAACACCCATTCGTACCCAGACGCCGCCCGCCGCGGTCGGTTCGACACGCTCCAACTTCCGCTTTGCCGGCTTCCGCTTCGCCGCATTCCTCTTTCCATCGTCTTGTTTTCCGCGGGCCTTGCCGGCATGAGCCCGTCGCCCGTTGCCGCGCAGGTTGCGGGTACCGCGCCGCAGGCGGCCGCCACTTCGCCCGACGCCATCAAGCAGCGCGCGCAGGAGCTCGAAGCCACCCTCGCCCAGCAAAAAGGTGCCGCCGAAGCGCAAGAGAAGCTCAAGGCCGATATCGCGGCCATCGGCGAGGACCGCAGCAAGCTCAACGCACAACTGATCGACATCGCTACACGGGTGCGCGTCGTCGAGACCAAGAATCAGCGACGCCGAAGCCCGGCTGCGCCCGATGGATTCGCGCGAGCAGCAAGTTCGCGGCTCGCTCGATTCGCGCCGTTCCGAAATTGTCGAGGTACTGGCGGCCCTGCAGCGCGCAGGACGGCGCACGCCGCCGGCCTTGCTGGTGAGGCCGGAAGACGCGCTGCAGTCGCTTCGCACCGCGATGCTGCTCGGCTCCGTGGTGCCCGAGTTGCGGACCCGGGCGGAAAAATTGTCCCGCGACCTCAACGAGCTGGTGATGCTTCGCAAGACCATCGCGGCCGAGCGCGACCGGCTTGCGATTGACCGCGACAGGCTCAGGGATGACCAGACCCGCCTCGCCGCGCTGGTTGAGGAGCGGCAGCGGCAGCAGAGCGCGATCGAAAAGGACATGGAAACGGAGGGCGCGCGCGCCATCGCGCTGTCCAGGCAGGTCGACAGCCTGCAAGGCCTCATCGCCAGGATGGAACAGGACCTGAAAAGCGCCGCAAAGGCGGCCCTGACCGCCAGCCTGCAGGGGGCGCCTGCCGGCAAGCCCAATCTTGGGGCGCTGAAGGACCCTGCCCGGCTGAGCCCGGCGATTGCCTTTGCGGCCGCAAAGGGTTTATTCGCGTTGCCGGTTAATGGCGTCAAGATTCGCGATTTTGGCGGTTCCGACGGCGCAGGAGGCGCGGAAAAAGGCATTTCTTTGGCAACCAGGGCGGGAGCCCAGGTCACAACACCGTGTGACGGGTGGGTTGTTTACGCCGGTCCGTTTCGCAGCTACGGACAACTCTTGATCCTCAATGCCGGGGGCGGGTATCATGTACTGATCGCCGGGATGGAGCGCATTTCGGTTAACATCGGCCAGTTTGTACTTACGGGGGAGCCGGTCGCGACCATGGGGACGAAGTCCCAGGTCGCGTCAATCCTCGCGACCAACGCGAGCCAGCCCGTGCTCTATGTCGAGTTCCGTAAGGACGGCACTCCAATCGATCCAGGCCCATGGTGGGCCGCAAATGAAGGCGAAAAGGTTCGCGGATGATGCGCAAGACTTCTGTAATTCTTCTCAGCGCCGCCACCGGCGCAGCACTGACGCTGTTCGTGACCCAACCGCGCTCCATGCTGATGGGATCGAGCGCGCGTGCGGCGACCTCGGATACGTATCGCCAGCTCAACCTGTTCGGCGACGTATTCGAGCGGGTTCGCAGCGACTATGTCGAGAAACCTGACGACAGCAAGCTCGTCGAATCGGCGATCAGCGGGATGCTGTCCGGCCTCGATCCGCATTCGAGCTACATGGACGCCAAGAGTTTTCGCGATATGCAGGTGCAGACCCGCGGCGAATTCGGCGGGCTCGGCATCGAAGTCACGATGGAAGACGGCCTGATCAAGGTGGTCTCTCCGATCGACGACACGCCGGCGTCCAAGGCCGGCATCATGGCCAACGACATCATCACCAATCTCGACGACGAGGCCGTACAGGGCCTCACCCTCAACCAGGCGGTCGAGAAAATGCGCGGGCCGGTCAACACCAAGATCCGGCTCAAGATCATCCGCAAGGGTCAGGACAACCCGATCGACGTCACGCTGGTGCGCGACAACATCCGCGTCCGCTCAGTGCGCGCGCATGTCGAAGCCGACGATATCGGCTATATCCGCATCACCACCTTCAACGAACAGACCACCGAAGGTTTGAAGCGCGAAATCGGCAACCTCTCCAGCCAGATCGGCGACAAGCTGAAAGGCTACATCATCGACCTGCGCAACAATCCCGGCGGCTTGCTGGAAGAAGCGGTGACGGTTTCCGATACCTTCCTCGAGCGCGGCGAGATCGTCTCCACCCGCGGCCGCAACGCCGAGGAAACCCAGCGCCGCGCCGCCCATCCGGGCGATCTGACCAAGGGCAAGCCGGTGATCGTTCTGATCAACGGCGGCTCGGCTTCCGCTTCCGAAATCGTCGCCGGCGCATTGCAGGACCACAAGCGCGCAACGCTGGTCGGCACCCGCTCGTTCGGCAAGGGCTCGGTGCAGACCATCATTCCGCTGGGCTCCGGCAACGGCGCGCTGCGGCTCACCACCGCACGCTACTTCACGCCATCCGGCAAATCGATCCAGGCCAAGGGCATCGTTCCCGATATCGAAGTGCTGCAGGACGTGCCCGACGAGTTGAAGTCGCGGACCGACACCAAGGGCGAAGCCTCGCTGCGCGGCCATTTGAAGTCCGAGGGCGACGAGAAGACCGGCTCGCAATCCTACGTGCCGCCGGATGCCAAGGACGACAAGGCCCTGAAGATGGCCGGCGATCTCCTGCACGGCGTCAAGGTCAACGTGACGGCGCCGACCACCGCCGACAAGACCGCGACCGACAAGCCGGCCAACAAGGCGGCGAACTGATCCAGTCCGAGCTGAACGGCTTTTGCGAAAGGGCGGCCCTCGGGCCGCCCTTTTGCTTGGAGGTCGGGATGGCGTTGGCCGAGCCCCTCAGGCGGGGTTTGCGGGGCCGTCAGCAGCGCTGGATCTGCAGCGGTTTTGCCCGGCCGTGGTATCGTCGGCCCGGTTGATTCGGGGAGGTCCATGGCAGAAGCGGCCGACGATCTGAGCACGCCGCTCGGACAGGAAGCGGTGCGGCGGAAGCGCCGATTCCGGCTGCCGTTCACCGGAACCCAGGCGCTTGCGGTGCTGCTGGGCCTGTTTCTGGTCACCTTCGTCGGATTTGCGCTTTTCAACGATAATCCGCTCGGCGGCGAGCCGATCGCCCGCGTTGCGATCCGCGAGGCGGCGCCGGCGGGCGAAAAGCCGGCCATGGAACCTTCGAGCGCATCCGAGCACGGCGCCAAATCCGCGGCCAAGCAGGCGCCGTCAGGCGAGCAAAAGACCGTCACCATTATCGACGGCTCCAGCGGCGCGCGCCACGACGTCGCGATCGGCAGCGGCGACGCGGACAAGGCGGTGCCCGACGCCGCGCCCGCGATGATGGCCGGGGTCGATGCGCGCCTGCTCGAAAAATCGCGCTACGGCATGATTCCCGTGGTCGCCGACGGACTAAAACCCTTTACCGTCTACGCCGCCGAGGCCGACCGCGCCAAGGCGGCAAAGATGCCGGTGGTCTCGATCGTGGTCGGCGGCCTCGGGGTCGGTGCGGCCAAGACCACCGACGCCATCATGAAACTGCCGGCCGCGGTGACGCTGGCATTCACACCCTACGGCTCCGATCCGGCCAAGCTGGCCGAGCGGGCGCGCGCGCAGCGCCACGAGATCCTGCTGCAGATTCCGATGGAGCCGTTCGATTATCCCGACAACGACCCCGGCCCGCAGACCCTGCTGACGACGCTTCCGCCCGACCAGAATCTCGACCGGCTGTACTGGCACCTCAGCCGCTTCCAGGGTTATGCCGGGATCGCCAATTTCATGGGCGGACGCTTCGTCGTCGCCGACGCGGTGATGCAGCCGATCGTCCGCGAGGCCGCCAAGCGCGGGCTCGGCTATCTCGACGACGGCTCGGCGCCGCGCAGCGTCGCCGCTACGCTGGCGGCGGGCCAGGCGATGCCCTTCGCCAAGGCCGATGTCTCGATCGATGCGGTTCCGACCGCTGTGGAGATCGACCGCGCATTGGCAAAGCTCGAAAATCTGGCAAAGGAACGCGGAACCGCCGTCGGCATCGCCTCGGCATTGCCGATTTCGATCGAGCGGATCGGCGTCTGGACCAAGGCGCTGGAGAGCCATGGCATCATGCTTGTGCCATTGACAACCGCGATGCTGAAATCAAAATCCAGCTAGGCTTGGCGCGGCCCCGGACCCGCAGGGTCCCCTGCCGCCCGCCGGAATGCATATGACCGCAAGAGGCTCCCACGGAATGGCGCGCTACGAAGACCTGCCCTACCGAACATGCGTCGGCATGATGCTGATCAACCCGGCCGGGCTCGTCTTCATCGGTCGCCGCGCCGGCGGCATCGAACATGTCGACGAATCGCACGTCTGGCAGATGCCTCAAGGTGGTGTCGATCCCGGCGAGGATACCTGGGCGGCCGCGAAGCGCGAACTCTATGAGGAGACCAGCGTCCGCTCGGTCGAAAAACTCGGCGAGGTCACGGACTGGCTGATCTACGACATTCCTCGCACGGTTGCCGGGCGCGCCTGGAAGGGCCGCTACCGCGGCCAGCGGCAGAAATGGTACGCGGTCCGCTTTACCGGCAAGGACTCCGAGATCAATGTCGCCAGCCCCGGCGGCGGCCACAAGGCGGAGTTCGTCAGCTGGCGCTGGGAGCCGATGAAGAACCTTCCCGACCTGATCGTGCCGTTCAAGCGCCCGGTCTATGAACGCGTGGTGAAGGAATTTTCAAGGCTCGCGGGCAGCTAGTGCCGAATACGAAGCCTTACCGCCTCAATGTGGGCGTGGCGCTGTTCAACGCTGCCGGTCAGGTCCTGATCGGCCGCCGCTTCAGGGACGACGGGCCGGAAATCATCCTGCCAGGTCTCGAATGGCAGATGCCGCAGGGCGGCATCGACACGGACGAAAATCCGCGCGATGCGGTGATGCGCGAACTCTGGGAAGAGACCGGCGTGACGCACGCCAGCTATCTCGGCGAGACCGACTGGCTGACTTACGAATTTCCCCCGTTCGCCGAGCCTTCGTCGCACCGCCTGGCAAAATTCCGCGGCCAGCGCCAGAAATGGTTCGCGCTGCGTTTCACCGGCTCCGATGACGAAATCGATCCGCTGACGCCGCGCAACGGCCAGCCGGCGGAATTCGACCAATGGCGATGGGAGCGGCTCGACCGCGTCGCCGATCTGGTGGTGCCGTTCCGGCGCGAGGTTTACGCAAGCGTTGCGCAACGTTTTGCGAAATTTGCAGTTCCCTCGAAACCGTCATCCTGAGGCGCGAGCGTCGCGAGCCTCGAAGGATGAGCGGCCCGGGCGTGTGGTGCGTTCGCGCGCCATGAACTGCGTCGGATTCAAATTTCAGACAGCCACGTTGTTCGCGCACACGGCATCGCGATCTCGCCGCGCCTTTCGCGCGAGTCTTGCTATCAACGTCCCGTCCTCTGAAATCAGAGGGCGCAGGGAATGCCGGGCGCTCAATGCGCCCGCAGCCTCGCATGCAAAATAAAATGAGCATACGAGCATAGTCACCACGGTCACACCGGAAACACCCAGCATTCCCCGCGCAATGGTTTACGGCTTATACCGGGCTCTCCTCGGTGACCGGGCTCTTTTGCCACCGTCGCCTGCGCTTCTGGTCGCAGACTTGACACCAGCGT
This sequence comes from uncultured Alphaproteobacteria bacterium, assembly GCA_963778925.1. GTDB lineage: Bacteria > Pseudomonadota > Alphaproteobacteria > Rhizobiales > Xanthobacteraceae > Bradyrhizobium. Next base: position 168,851 of record CAVZWE010000026.1, read on the forward strand.
CGGGGTATCAGGACCACACGGCTTCGTCGTCCACGTTTGCGCCGTTCGTCTGCAGCGCATCCGCGTCCACCGCATCCCGCCCCGCGTCCGTGACGATCGCGAGCCGCCCCTCTGTGGGACGGGACGGGGCGAGCTTGTAGAGATGATTTGCCCGACGGGGAAAGCGAAATATTTTTGCAAACGGGGCTGGACAGCAGCAAAGTCGGCAGACGACCTGATTTGCCCGTCGGGCAGCAGGGAGCGCTTCGCGTCGCCTCACATCAGGGCGTGAACCCATAAATTCAGATTAGTCGATGGACGTCTGCTTTGGTGCGCATTCCGGACTCAAGTCGGACATCGCTGGAGGTCCGGTTCGTGCCACAACCGGACCTTCACCTGTTCAATCGATTACGTTGTCGGCGCTGGCAACAAGAGCAGGAGGTACAGAAATCCCCAACTGTTTGGCTGCTTTGAGATTGATGGACAGCTCGAACTTGGAAGCTTGGTAGAAAGGGATATCGCCCGGCTTCGCCCCTTTGAGAATCGCATCGATATTGTTTGCCGCGCGCTTGTACAATTCGACCAAGTCGAAGGAATAGGCCATCAACCCGCCAGCCTCAACGGGCTCAAAAAACGTAAACATCGAAGGAAGCTTGAATTCGCCGACCAACCTTGCAATCAGCGCGCTGTTTCGAAAGACGTCAGGCGAGTCGACCACCATGATTGCATTTGCGCCATCGTGGGAGACGCTCTCGATCGCCGCCCGGTAGTCTGCTTCACTCGCGCCAAATTCGAGTAAAGACACAACGAGAGGAAGGCCCATCGTCTCGGCTGCTGCGCGGACTGCGGGGCCTGTGATGGGTCCGTTCCATTGGAAGCGAAGAGCGAGACAGCCGAGTTTCGACATGGCCGGAAACATCTCGCGCAATAGCGCAATCCGCTTCCCATGGATGGACGGGCCGGTGTCGATGCTAACGCCCGTGAAATTACCCCCCGGGTGGGCTAAACTCTGCGCAATCCCCAGCGCGACCGGGTCAGCGGTCAATGCTACGACCGGAATACGGGATGTTGCCGATTTGAAGCTGACCGCACCCGGACCAACCGTGTAGATGACATCCGGGTTTCTTCGAACAATTTCCGTCGCCAGAACATCGGGGCCGGACGTATTTTGCTCTCTGCCGTAACCTTCGACCGTGAGGTTTTGTCCCTCGACCCACCCCAGCCGCCGAAGCTCTTCGAACAAGACCCTGTAATACCGGTTCTCGCTATGCTCATGCATGAGCGTGCTTGACTCCGATGGGCTGAAGATTGCCAGGCGTTTGCTATTGCTTTGCTGTCCTTGAGCCACGAGTGGCCATGCCAGTCCACCCCCAAGTGTCGCGATGAACTCACGTCGCCTCATTAGATCACCTCGATGGCAGAAGTCACCGTCTAGCGTATCACGTCGCGCTCTTTCGAGCCCTGGAAACGTCGTTAGCCTATCGACGGATGCATGTCCGAGATGGGTCAATCGCGTCGCGGCCCGGCAGGTCCGTTTCGTACCAAGAACGGCCATACTAAAACGACGATCTTGTTGAAGCGAAGCGAAAAAGATGTACAATTCTCGGTAGTTTTCAAGATTCTCCCTTCTGCGCATTGGAGCAGCGAAAAATTATGCATCCGCAAGAGCATTCCTGATCTTGAAATCTTTTCCGCCTCGCGCCTCCCGATGACACCTTCGACATCACCGTCGTCACAATGTACCCTGATCGCTTTTCGCAAGGAGCCGTGCGGGCTGCCGGCGCTCGCATGACAGAAGCAAACAACGGATAGTGTGAGAGCGGTGGCATGGATAAAGTCTATCAAGTCTTCGTAAGCTCCACGTTCTCTGATCTGAAGGAAGAGCGACGGGAGGTATCGAATGTCCTTGCCAAAGCTGGCTATGTTGTCGCCGGCATGGAGCTATTTCCCGCAACCGACGAAGAACAACTCGAATACATTAGACGTGTCATAGATCGCAGCGACTACTATGTGGTGATCGTTGGTGGCCGCTACGGTTCTTCGGCCGATAACACGGGCAGCTTCACCGAGAAGGAGTATGACTACGCTCGCGCGCGTGGCATTCCAGTGTTGGCGTTTTTGCACGAAAATCCGCGCAAAATAGCGGGTCGAAAAAACGGATGAAGATCCGGCGAAGACAGCGCTTCTTGAGGAATTCAGAAAAAAGCTCTCAACCGGCCGAACTCGTTAAGTTTTGGAATGATCCAAAAGACCTTTGCACTGAGGTTGTGATTGCTGTCACCAACGAGGTCAATCTAAAACCTGGCATCGGATGGGTTCGCGGTGATCAAACAATTGATCCAAAGGTCCTACAAGAGAGCGAACGTCTACGCATCGAGAACGAAGAGCTTCGGAAAAAGTTGGCCGCTCTCGACGCAGAAAGTCGGCTCTTTGATGAAACAATACTTGGACCTGACGACGAGTTGCAGATCGGCGCCCAAATAAAATCGGATCATAACGACACTAAGCCCTCGACAGTGAACTTGCGGTCGACCTTTGGCGAGCTATTTTTAGCGCTCTACGACCAGCTAGTAGAAGAGCCGCCTGAAATTTCGGTTAGCGACGCGCTCGGTCAGTTGCTTAAGGGCTCTTTAGAACCTTCAGTCGTAGCAAAGAAATTCGTTTCCATTGCTCCCGCCGATTTATTGCGGATAAGAAATCAGTTCGAGGCTCTAGGTTTGATCAAGCTAGTCAACATAAGATACAAACGAGATTATAATCCAGCCATGCCGTTCTTCAGCGGCGACTACAGCACTCTTCATTGGCAGGTTACTGACAAGGGAAGAAACTTCGCTATCCGAAATCGAGCACTTCGACGCTCATCATAGTCCGACGTGGTCTGTGCCCCCCTGTCACCTTCGCGGGTTTCTAATAACGAAGTCGGCACGAGCATCCATTATTGGCGATGCTTCCTGAATGTCGCCAATGGGTCAATCACGTCGGGTTTGCCGCCCCGCCCGCTGCTTCCGGCACCCCATCATCGGACATCGCGGGAGCGGCCCGGTTGGTCCGTTTGGTGCCGTGTGTGGACCTTCCAGACAGGACATCACGGAAATCTATCGAATTGGGGCAGACCATCGCATATATCATCCCAGGGTGCTTTCGAACCCACGAAAATATGAGCGGTTGGTCGAATAGAGGGACTATCGATCAGGGTTCCCAGGGTAACGTGCAAAAAGGCGCCGTTGCGGACCAGCGAGTAGAGAAGTGAACCGCACCGTTCACAATGAGCGTCATGGTTCGTGCCGCCGCCATACCGCATGACGTGATCGCCACCGCTCACGAATGTGAGGCGGTCAGACTTTATAGCTGCGAACGGCTTTGCAGCCGCCCCGGTGGCTCGCCTGCAATTGGAACAATGGCAAAAGAGTGAGTACTCGAAGCTGTCCGGCACCTCATAGGCGACCAGGCCGCATAAGCACGATCCTCTTAGTAGGGTTTGCTCTGTCGCCATGATTTCGAGCCCTTTTTGTTTCCTCTCAAGGCTGTCCACTTGGCAGTCAGGACTGGTCGGCTGTCTCAAGCGCGCCGACACCGGAAGTCACGCCGCCTCATTCGATCACCTCGGTGGCGCGGGCGAGCAGGGCCGGCGGCACCGCAAGGCCGAGCGCCTTCGCGGTCTTCAGGTTGATGACAAGCTCGTACTTTGTCGGCGCCTCGACCGGCAGATCGGCGGGCTTCTCGCCCTTGAGAATACGATCGACATAGGCGGCGGCGCGGCGGTACTGATCGACGTAGTCAGGGCCATACGAGGCCAGGCCGCCGCCGGTTACCCAGAAGCCCGCGTAATAGACCGCGGGTAATTTGTGCCGGGCTGCCAGCGCGATAATCAGTTCTCGATGAGCGAGGACCCGCGCGCTCGTCGTCACGATCAGGCCGCCATTCCCGGCGCGCGCGAAAGCTGTAACGGCGCGCTCGATTTCGACCGCGTCGCGTACGTTGATCGGGCTCAATTCAATGCCTGACGCGGCGGCGGCGGTCTGGATCGCGCCAAACTGACCGGTCCCGGCGGATATGTTGGGATCCCTGAGAACCGCCACCCGCTTCACGCCCGGCGCGATCTCCTCGAGGAGATCCAGCCATTTTCCGCTCAGACTGTACTCATACGAGGTAAAGCCCGTGGCGTTACCGCCCGGCCGCGCCAAATTATCAACGAAGGCGGCACCGACCGGATCGGCAACTCCTGCGAACACGATCGGCACATTGCGGGTCGCCTGCAGCATCAGCCCAACGGTCGAGGCGCCGCTGGTCAGGACGACGTCCGGTGAGAGCGCCACCAATTCCGCCGCGTAGACGCGGGCGCGGTCGGGGTCGCCATCGGTAAAGCGAAGTACGATTTGAATGTTGCCGCCGTCGGTCCAGCCCAATTGTTGCAGCGCTTGCAGGAACGCCCCGAGGCGAGCGTGTCCTTCGGGATCGCTTTCGGCCAGGCCGAGCAGCACGCCGACGCGTCGCTGCCGCTCAGGCTGCTGTGCCCGAGCCGTCAGCGGCCACGCAGCCGCGATACTGCCGAGAAGCGTGATGAATTCGCGCCGTTCCATGACCGCCCCTCATCTGCCCAAGCGCTTATGAGTCCAGCGCCCTGGAGCACTTTCCAGTTCGGTGGCTTCATCCTTCGAGACGCGGCCAACGGGTCCGCGCGAAGCGCGGCCCGATGATAAACTCCGTCGCCGCTCCTCAGGATGAGGTCTCGAACCCTCATGGTGAGGAGCGCGGCAACGCCGCGCGTCTCGAACCACGAGGCCGTTGGATACACCGTCACAATTCCACACAGGTGCAATCCGCCCTAGTTCGGCCCGACCGCGAACGGGCCGATCGCGATGACGTGGCAATCGCTGTCACGCCTGGCGCAGTTGCCGAGCGCGTCGTTGACGGCGTTCTGTTCGTTCGCCGTCTTGAGCCCGAGACCCGGACGCCCGGAGACACCGACCGCGACCGCATTCCATCCGCTTGATGCGTCAGTGAGCTGGCGCGCCACGTCGTCTCGCGCATCCGCCGCGATCGAGGAATTCCTGTCGGGATGAAAGAAGCCTGTCACCTTCAAGGTCGCCGGCACCGGCACGACGAAGACGTCGTCCACGGCCACGATCATGCAGGCTACGCCGGCAAGGGCGCCGCAGGATTCCAGACTTCGGCGCGCCAATTCCTCGGCGCTTTCCCCGCCGATATTGAAGATGAAGTGTCCTCCCGGACCAACCGCGACCGACTTCGATTTTCGGCCCGGCGCATAAACGCTCTCAAGCCTTGTCTTGCCGGGGTCGCGGACAATCGGCATATCCTTTGCCGCGAATGGCTTCTCGACTGACGGGTCGTGCCTGATCCACGGCAATGGCGGCATCGGCGGCTTGCCGTGCGGATAGACCACCGTGTTGCCGACGGCGTAGATCTCGCATTTTCGCGGCGACTGAACGTTGTCCGCCTTCTTCTGACATTGCTCCAGCGCGGCGGTCTTTGCGGCTTCTTCGTTCGGCTGGTTGGTCACGAACGCATTGTTGCCCGTGACGTTGAGGGCGAAGGCCTTGTGATCCGCCGCCGCCGCATATTCGCTCGCCAAAGCAAGGCGGGCGCGATCGCCGACGAACGGCACGGCTTCCGCCGCAAGCTTCCCGCTCGACGGTATCGGCGGCGAGGAAGGCGGGGGCGCGGCATTCGCCGAAGTCGGCGCAGGGGCCGGCGCAGGCGTCGCCGACGATGAAGGCGCCGGAGCCGGAACATTGCTCGCCGATGACGAATCCCTGGACGCCCCCGGCAGCTCCAGCTTGGTGAAATACAGGAATCCGGCGACGCCGATGCCGACCAGACACACCACCGTCACCGCCAACGGCCACATCCAGCTCGGCGCAGCCGGAGCAGCCGCCGGTTTCTTCAACTGCGGCGTGGCAATGGTTCCGTCCCCGCGCCGCATCGCCACCATGTAGGCATGGACGGGCGTTGGAATGTTCTTCACTTCCTGTTCGCCGATGTCGGCGAACTGCACCGACAGCTTGTTGGCAACCTGTTCATGAACCGCGCGCGAGACGCAGATGCCGCCGACTTCGGCGAGCCCCTCGAGCCGCGCCGCGATGTTGACGCCGTCGCCAAGCAGGTCGCCGTCGCGCTCGACGACGTCGCCGATAGTGATGCCGATGCGAAAACTCATATGACGGCTGGACGGATAGGCCATGTTGCGGGTGCGCAGGCTCTCCTGGATGTCGATCGCGCACCGCACCGCTTCGACCGCGCTTGGAAATTCGGCCAGCACGGCGTCACCCGCAGTGTTGAAAATGCGGCCGCCATATCGCGCGATGAAGTCGTCGGTTACCTGTCGGTAGGAGGCAAGCCGCCGCAGCGTTTCCTCTTCGTCCTCGGCGACCAGCCTGGAGTAGCCGGCAATATCGGCCGCAAAAATCGCCGCGATCTTGCGTTTCATGAAGGCCAGCCCCGGACCACGATCGGTGACCGCAGAATGCCGCCAGAAGTCTCAAGGTGCAACCGGGTTTCGGCTTTCGTCACGCTCATGTCGGCCCGTCATCCCCGCGCAACGGCTTCGTCGTTGCCGCTGGAGGCGCGAGCCTTGCGGTGCGTTTGCACCGCTGGGCGAACCTCGAAGGATGAAGGCCGAGATGCGGGCCGTCGTCCTTCGAGACGCGCGCAAGAGCGCGCCCTCAGGATGAGGACTTAAACCCTCATGGTGAGGAGCGCTCTTCGCGCGTCTCGAACCATGAGGCCCGTGACCCATCCTTCGAGACGCTTGCTTCGCAAGCTCCTCAGGATGAGGCCGGAGATATATTCACACTCTCTCCGGATGACGGGGATAGGTTGTGCGTGCCGCTTCGACCGCTAATGCAGCGCCGTCGAACTGAGCTGGCTCTGGATGCTCTTGAAGTGATCGAGCCGCTCGATCTCGCGGTCGAGTTCTGAGCCTTCCTTCTCGGCGAGCTTGGCTTCCATGCCGGAAATGGTGTCGGCGAGCTGGGCCCGATCCAGATCCTCCAGCGAGGTCGCGACATCGGCGAGCACCGTAAGGCCCTTGTCGGACATTTCGGCAAGACCACCGAGCACGATGATCTTCTCGTGCTTGCCGCCCGAAATCACCGTCAGGATTCCCGGCCGGATCGCGGCCACGACAGGCGCATGTCCGGCGAGCACGCCGAAATCGCCCTCGACGCCCGGGACGTCGACCTGATCGACTTCGCCGGAGAAGGCAAGTCTTTCCGGCGAAACGAGATCGAAGTGGAAGGTGGCCATGGAGAACCCGTAAATAGTGAGTGGCGAATAGCGAGTGGCGAAGAAAGAAGCAGCTTACCTATTCGCTACTCCCTATTCGCCATTCGCCTCTTAAGCTGCCTCGGCAGCCAGCTTCTTGCCCTTTTCGACCGCCTCTTCGATGGTGCCCACCATGTAGAAGGCCGCTTCCGGCAGATGGTCGTACTTGCCTTCGCACAGCCCGCGGAAACCCTTGATGGTGTCGGCGAGGTCGACGAACTTGCCCGGCGATCCCGTGAAGACTTCGGCGACGTGGAACGGCTGCGACAGGAAGCGCTCGATCTTGCGGGCGCGGGCGACCGCGATCTTGTCCTCTTCGGACAGCTCATCCATGCCGAGAATGGCGATGATGTCCTGCAGCGACTTGTAGCGCTGCAGCACCTGCTGAACCATGCGCGCGGTCTGGTAATGCTCCTCGCCGACGACGAGCGGGGAGAGCATGCGCGAGGTCGAATCGAGCGGATCCACCGCCGGATAGATGCCCTTTTCCGAAATGGCGCGGCTCAGCACCGTGGTGGCGTCCAGATGGGCGAACGAGGTGGCGGGCGCCGGGTCGGTCAAGTCGTCGGCCGGCACGTAGATCGCCTGCACCGAGGTGATCGATCCCTTGTGCGTGGTGGTGATGCGCTCCTGCAGCGCGCCCATGTCGGTGGCGAGCGTCGGCTGGTAACCCACCGCCGAAGGGATACGACCCAGTAGCGCCGACACTTCGGAGCCAGCTTGCGTGAAGCGGAAAATGTTGTCGACGAAGAACAGCACGTCCTGGCCCTGATCGCGGAAGTGCTCGGCAACCGTGAGGCCGGTGAGGCCGACGCGGGCACGCGCGCCCGGCGGCTCGTTCATCTGGCCGTACACCAGCGAGCATTTCGAGCCTTCGCCGCCGCCCTTCTTGTTGACGCCGGATTCGATGAACTCATGATAGAGGTCGTTGCCTTCGCGGGTCCGCTCGCCGACACCGGCGAACACCGAATAACCGCCATGCGCTTTGGCGACGTTGTTGATCAGCTCCTGGATCAGCACGGTCTTGCCGACGCCGGCGCCGCCGAACAGGCCGATCTTGCCGCCCTTGGCGTAAGGCGCCAAGAGGTCGACGACCTTGATGCCGGTGACGAGAATTTCCGCCTCGGTGGCCTGATCGGTGTAGGTCGGCGCTTCCTGGTGGATCGCGCGCATGGCCTCGGCCTTGACCGGGCCGCCTTCATCGACGGGCTCACCGATCACGTTGATGATGCGGCCGAGCGTGCCGGCCCCGACCGGCACCATGATCGGGTTGCCGGTGTCGCTGACTTCCTGCCCGCGGACCAGGCCCTCGGTGGTGTCCATGGCAACGGTACGCACCGTGGATTCGCCGAGATGCTGGGCGACCTCGAGCACCAGGCGGTTGCCGCCGTTCCTGGTCTCGATCGCGTTGAGAATCGCCGGCAGATGGCCTTCGAACTGCACGTCGACCACGGCGCCGATGACTTGCGTGATGCGTCCGGTCTGATTGGCGGGTGTAGCCATGAAAACTATCTCCTTCGAATAGGTATCTCAAACGACCGTTGCGATTATCACATCGCCTCGGCGCCGGAGATGATTTCAATCAGCTCCTTGGTGATCATCGCCTGACGGGTCCGATTGTAGATCAGGGTCTGCTTGCGGATCATGTCGCCGGCGTTGCGGGTGGCGTTGTCCATCGCGCTCATCTGCGCGCCGTAGAACGAGGCGTTGTTTTCCAATAGCGCACGGAAGATCTGCACCGCGAGATTGCGCGGCAACAGCCCGGTCAGGATCTCGTCTTCTTCCGGCTCATATTCGTAAGATGTCGCAGGGCCGGCACTGGCAGGCGGAGCTTCCACGGCCAGCGGGATGATCTGCTGCGCGGTCGGGACCTGCGCGATCACCGATTTGAAGCGCGAATAGAACAGCGAGCAGACGTCGAATTCGCCGGCCTCAAAGCGCGCGATGACCTTGCTGGCGATGTCCTCGGCGTTGACGAAACCGAGCTGACGCACCGAGCGCAACTCGACGGCTTCGACGATCTGTTTTTCGAAGGTGCGACGCAGCTGCTCGAACCCCTTGCGGCCGACGCAGAAGAATTTGACCTCTTTGCCCTGGTTCATGAGTGTCAGCGCGTGCTCGCGCGCCAGCCGCACGATCGACGAATTGAACGGACCGCACAGGCCGCGTTCGCCGGTGCAGACCAACAGCAGATGCACCTGATCCTTGCCGGTGCCGCCGAGCAGCACCGGCGCGCCGGGCGAACCCGCGGCGGCGGCGGCGATGTTGGAGATGACTGCGTCCATTTTTTCCGCATAGGGCCGCGCCGCCTCGGCGGCGGTCTGCGCGCGCCGCAGTTTCGAGGCTGCGACCATCTGCATGGCCTTGGTGATCTTCTGCGTCGCCTTGGTCGAGGCGATGCGGACCCGCATGTCTTTCAGTGAAGCCATTCTCAGTTCACCCCGGCGATCCGATCTTCGACCCGACCGCAAGTCCCTCTTTCATCAGACCCCGCCTTGAGCCGGGCCACGACGGCAAATCAAGCAAACGTCTTCTTAAGCAAACGTCTTGGCGTAACCCTCGACCACCGCCTTCAGCTTGGCGGCGGTGTCGTCAGAGAGATCGCGGCTATCGCGGATGGTGTTGAGGATATCGACATTCTTGCCGCGCAGCAGCGACAGCAGGCCGTCCTCGAAGCCGCGCACCTTGGCGACCGGAAGCGCGTCGAGATAGCCGTTGACGCCGGCATAGATCACCACGACCTGCTCTTCCATCTTCAGCGGCGAGAACTGCGGCTGCTTCAAAAGTTCGGTCAGGCGCGAGCCGCGGTTGAGCAGGCGCTGCGTCGAGGCGTCGAGGTCGCTTCCGAACTGCGCGAATGCCGCCATTTCGCGGTACTGCGCGAGTTCGCCCTTGATCTTGCCGGCGACCTTTTTCATCGCCTTGGTCTGCGCCGAGGATCCGACGCGCGACACCGAAAGGCCGACGTTGACGGCGGGACGAATGCCCTGGAAGAACAGATCGGTTTCGAGGAAGATCTGGCCGTCGGTAATCGAGATCACGTTGGTCGGGATGTAGGCCGACACGTCGTTGGCCTGGGTTTCGATCACCGGCAGCGCGGTGAGCGAGCCCGAGCCGTGTTCGTCGTTGAGCTTGGCGGCGCGCTCGAGCAGGCGCGAATGCAGGTAGAACACGTCGCCGGGATAGGCCTCGCGGCCCGGCGGGCGGCGGAGCAACAGCGACATCTGGCGATAGGCTACGGCCTGCTTGGACAGATCGTCATAGATGATGACGGCGTGCATGCCGTTGTCACGGAAGTATTCGCCCATGGTGCAGCCGGTGAACGGGGCGATGTACTGCATCGGCGCCGGATCGGAGGCGGTGGCCGCCACGATGATCGAATATTCCAGCGCGCCCTGCTCTTCCAGCACCTTCACGAACTGGGCGACGGTGGAACGTTTCTGGCCGATCGCGACATAGACGCAATACAGCTTGATCTTCTCGTCGCCAGTGGCGTTGAGCGGCTTCTGGTTCAGGATCGCGTCGAGCGCGATCGCGGTCTTGCCGGTCTGGCGGTCGCCGATGATTAGTTCGCGCTGGCCGCGGCCGATCGGGATCAGCGCATCGATCGCCTTGAGGCCGGTCGCCATCGGCTCGTTGACCGATTTACGCGGGATGATGCCGGGCGCCTTGACGTCGACCCGCATCCGCTTGTCGGCCTGGATCGGGCCCTTGCCGTCGATCGGATTGCCAAGCGCGTCGACGACGCGGCCGAGCAGGCCCTTGCCGACCGGGGTATCGACGATGGCGCGGGTGCGCTTGACGGTCTGGCCTTCCTTGATCTCGCGGTCGGCGCCGAAGATCACGATGCCGACATTGTCGGTTTCGAGGTTGAGCGCCATGCCGCGGGTGCCGTTCTCGAACTCGACCATCTCGCCGGCCTGGACGTTGTCCAGCCCGTAGACGCGGGCGATACCGTCGCCGACGGACAGCACCTGTCCGACTTCGGAAACCTCAGCCTCCTGGCCGAAATTCTTGATCTGGTCCTTGAGGATCGCGGAAATTTCCGCGGCGCGGATGTCCATCAGCCTGCCTCTTTCATCGCGTGCTTGATCGAATTGAGTTTGGTGCGAAGCGAACTATCCACCATGCGGCTGCCGAGCTTGACCACAAGGCCGCCGATGATCGAGGGATCGACTTTGACGTTGAGCGCGACGTCCTTGCCCGTCACCGATTTCAGCGCGGTCTTGAGGGCGTCGAGATTCCTGTCGCTGAGCGTTTCGGCGACGGTGACGTCGGCGGTCGCCTCGCCCTTGAATTTGGCCACCAGCGCGCGAAAGGCGCGGATCACGTCGGCTACCGCAAACAGCCTGCGGTTGGCGGTAAGGACTTTCAGGAAATTTGCGGAAGTGCCGGTAATGCCGGCCTTTTCGAGCAGCGCGGCCAGCGCCTTCGACTGCGCCTCCGCCGAAAACACCGGGCTGCGCACCAGCCGCTTCAGATCGGTGCTGTCGGCCAGCATGCCATCGAACCGATCGAGATCGGCCTTGACCGGGTCGATGGATTTTTCGTCGCGCGCCAGTTCGAACAAGGCCGTTGCATAGCGACCGGACACTCCCGAAACCGACGGATCTTCGTTGGCCACTGACGCGCTCTTTTAGCTGTCAAACTCGCAAGGGAAAAACCGTCGCCACGATGCAGCGCCTAGCGATCCAAGCCCTTGGAATTCAAGCGGGACTTCGATTTTCGACCGGCACCGACCGCACCGGGATCGTTAAAATCGCGGCTTTGCTAACATAGCGGGCGCGCAGGTGCAACATGACGGCAGCGCCTGATGCTGCCTTGTCGCACCTGCTTTGACCGCGATTGCGGAGCGGGATTTTCCGGTGAGTTCGCCCCCGTAAATTTACGGCTGCGCCCGACAAACCCGCCGCCTGCCGTTCACGGGCGGAGGACATTTGTTCCGCCCGCCGATGCATGGGCCGCATGAGCTATCCGCGGGGAACGCCGGGGCGGCATTCCATCACCTGCATTACTTGCGCAAACCTCTCCGTCGCAGAGGATGACTTCGTTCGTCAGTATTAATTGTTGATTTTAAAGTAAAAGTGCAAGTAACTTATAATCTTGCGGAACATTTATGGACTAGCTGCATTCGGTCACAAGATGTTTCAGCGACGGGCAAAGAGCTTTACTGCCCCTTTTATGCCTCATTAAGCCACCAAACGGCAAGAACTCAAACGGGGGACGGGGGTCCACTTGCCACCTATGTGGCAATACTATCTCGAGGGACGAGTATATGCTTAAACTGAAAAAGCCTACGCTGGGAAATCGTACCCAGTCGCGCACGGCGATGACGATCTTCGCCGCAACTCTTCTGGTCGGGGGCGGTATTACTGAAGCCTCCGCTAAATCCAGACATCATCGCCACCACCATCATGACTTCCACCAAGCCGGCGATTCGAACGGCGGCCTTGGGGCGGTTGGCGCAATGCCAATGCGGCGATCGCCCCGTCGTCGGGGTTGGGCCGCACCTTCGCGGGCATGGCTTCCTATTACGGCAGCGAAGCCGGCAGCAGGACCGCCTCGGGCCAGCGCATGATCTCGAGCGCCATGACCTGCGCCCACCGCTCGCTGCCGTTCGGCACCAAGCTGCGGGTGACCCATGGCGGCCGCAGTGTGGTCGTCACCGTCAATGACCGCGGCCCGTTCATCCGCGGCCGCGTGCTGGACCTGTCCACGGGCGCCGCGCGCGCGATCGGGCTGACCAGCGCCGGCGTCGGCCGGGTGACCGCCGAGGTCATTTCATAACGGCGTTTCGAACGCCACTTCCACCATCAGCTTGGTAAGCGTTGCGTGGCGTCACCGCCGCAGAACTTGCTGCGAGCAAAACAAAAGCCTGCCGTCGCAAATGATGGCAGGCTTTTTCGAACCCGCACTGTCGTTGTGGGGAGCCAACCGGTCGCAAATGACGATGACGCGGCTTCCTTGGCTACAGAAAACTCTGCGGATCGACGTCGACCTCGAGCTTGAGATTGCCCTTGGTCTTCGGACCCGCGGCGAGCCATTCGCGCAAATATTCCGAGAGGTCGACATTGCGCAGCGATTTCACCAGCAAGCGAAAGCGATAGCGGCCCTTGATCACCGCAAGCGGGGCTTCGGCGGGCCCCAATACCTGGATGCGCGGATCGATCGGGGCGATCGCGGCAAGCCGGCGCGCAAAACTCTCGGCCGTCGGCCGGTCGCCCGCTGAAATGATCAGGCTCGCCAGCCGTCCGAACGGCGGATACGAGGCGCGCTCGCGCGCTTCGATCTCGCTGGCATAAAACGCCTCGCGGTCGCAGGCCACCAGCGCCTTCATCACGGGATGTTCGGGCTGATGGGTCTGCAGATAGCCGACGCCGCGACCCTGATCGCGCCCGGCGCGCCCGATCACCTGGTTGAGCAATTGCCACGTGCGTTCGGCGGCGCGCGGGTCGCCATTGCCCAGGCCCAGATCGGCGTCGACCACGCCGACCAGATTAAGCCGCGGGAAATTATGGCCTTTCGCCACCAGTTGCGTGCCGATGATGATGTCGACGCGGCCTTCGGCGATCTCGTTCAGCTCAGAGCGCATGGTCTCGATCGAGGTGATCAGGTCGCTCGACAGCACCATGGTGCGCACCTCCGGAAATAGCTGAGCTGCTTCCTCCTGCAGGCGTTCGACGCCGGGGCCGACCGCGACCAGCGATTGCTCGGCCTGACAATGCGGACAGATATGCGGACGCGGCATCGAGAAGCCGCAATGATGGCAGACCAGTCGCTGGCGAAAACGGTGATCGACAAGCCAGGCGTCGCAGATGGTGCAGGCAAAGCGATGCCCGCAGGCCCGGCACAAGGTCAGCGGCGCATAGCCGCGGCGGTTGAGGAACAATAGCGCCTGCTCGCGCCGCTCAACCGCGATCCTGACCTCTTCGGCGAGCCGGGGCGAGATGAAGCGGCCGCGTGCCGGCGCTTCGCGGCGCAGATCGATCGCCTCGATATGCGGCATGTGCTGGCCGCCGAAGCGCGAGGGCAGCACGATGCGCTGATAGCGGCCCTTGCGCGCATTGACTTCGGTCTCGACCGAGGGCGTCGCCGAGGCCAGCACGATCGGGATTTTTGCGATATGCGCGCGCACCACCGCCATGTCGCGGGCGTGGTAATGGGCGCCTTCGTCCTGCTTGTAGGCCTGGTCGTGTTCCTCATCGACCACGATCAGCCCCAGATTGGCGTAGGGCAGAAATAGCGCCGAGCGCGCGCCGACCACCACCGGCGCTTCGCCCGCGGCGATCGCGGCCCAGTTGCGTTGCCGCGTGCGCGGGGTCAGCTCGGAATGCCATTCCAACGGACGCACCCCGAAACGATGGGCGAAGCGATCGAGGAACTGGCCGGTCAGCGCGATCTCCGGCATCAGGATCAGCGACTGCCTGCCGCGGCGGATCACTTCGGCAATGGCCTCGAAGTAGACTTCGGTCTTGCCTGAACCGGTGACGCCGTCGAGCAGCGCGACGTGAAAACTGCCGTTCGCGGCCAGCGCCCGCATCGCGTCCACCGCGGTGCGCTGCTGGCGGGAAAAGTCGGGCGTTGCGAATGACGGATCGGGCGCCGGCGGCGGCTGTGTGCGCGGCATGGCTTCGGTCGCCAGCGTGCCTTCATCGACCAGGCCGTCGACCACGCCGGCGCTGACGCCGGCTTCCCTGGCGGCTTCGGATTTGCCGTGCAAGAGACCGTCCGACAGCACATCGATCAGCCGCCGCCGCGCCGGCGTCAGGCGCTGGGGCGGCTTGCCGATCAGGCGCACGCCCAGCCGCACCCGCTCCGGGCCGAGATGTTCGCCCATCCGCAAGGTCATCCGCAGCACCATGCCGCGCGCCGACAGCGTGTAGTTGGCGACCCAATCGACCAGCGCGCGCAGTTCCGCTTTCAAGGGCGGCACGTCGAGCTTTTCGCCGACGTCCTTCAAACGATTATGCAGGCGCGGATCGGGATTGGCGTTTTCGGCCCACACCACCGCGACCACCTCGCGCGGCCCCAGCGGCACGCACACCACATCGCCCGGCGCAAGCTCCATGCCCCGCGGAACCCGGTAGGAATAGGTCTGGTTGAGCGCGACCGGCACCAGCACATCGACGATTTTCGTCGATGCTGCCGATGAAGTGCTGGCGCGCGTGGAATGGTCCATTTTTCAGAATCAGGCTCGGGGCCGGAGAGAGGCGCTAACTTAAGACCGCGCGCCAGCCGGGGCCAGCGCTCGATCGGAGCCAGCTTCGCCAATTAGCGAAGGGTAAACGAAAGTGGTGCGATATAATCACCGGGAATCATCGCTTGCCCGAGACTGCCTTTAAAGGCGATCATGACAAAATCAGCTCCCATCGTTCCGCCAAACGAACTCGACTGCGCCGACGCTGGTCTGGCGCTCGAGATGACCCGCTGGCTGTCGCATCTGCGCGCAGAGCGACGGCTGTCGCCGAAGACCGGGCAGGCCTATTCCCGAGACCTCCGCCAGTTCCTTGAATTTCTCGCCGAGCATTGGGGTACCCGGGTGACGCTTGCGCGGTTTGCCGCACTCGAGGCGAGCGACATCAGGGCGTTCATGGCGATGCGGCGCGGGCACGATATCGGCGGACGCTCCCTGATGCGGGCGCTGGCAGGCTTACGCTCGTTCGGGCGCTTCCTCGAGCGAGAAGGCAGAGGCAAGGTCGGCGCGCTGTCGGCGATACGCGCGCCCAAGGTCGGCAAGAGCCTGCCGAAGCCGGTTCCGGTGGTAGCGGCGAAACGCTTTGCCGATGCCGACGAACGCGCCGGCGAGACCCGCGATCCCTGGATCTGGGCCCGCGACGCCGCCGTGATGGCGCTGTTGTACGGCTCGGGCCTGCGCATCTCGGAAGCGCTCGGCTTGAAGCGCCGCGACGTGCCGTTGCCCGGCGCCGGCGACGTGCTGATCGTGACCGGCAAGGGCAACAAGACCCGCATGGTGCCGGTGCTGCAGAACGTGCTGACGCTGATCCAGGACTATGTGGCGGTCTGCCCGCATCGGTTGCTGGCCGAGGGGCCGATCTTTGTCGGCGCCCGCGGCGGGCCGCTCAGCCCCCGAATCATTCAGCTCACCATGGAGCGGCTGCGCGGCGCGCTGGGGCTGCCCGACAGTGCGACGCCGCATGCGCTGCGGCATTCTTTCGCAACGCACCTCTTGAGCCGCGGCGGCGATTTGCGCGCGATCCAGGAGCTGCTCGGCCACGCCTCGCTCTCGACCACGCAGATCTATACCGGCATCGACAGCGAGCGGCTGCTGGAAGTCTATAAGTCGGCGCATCCCCGCGCCTGAGATCGCTTCAATCCCGACATAGTCCCGTCATATCCGCTTGCCTCTTGCGCAAGCGGTAATGTTCGGTCAATCGTGGGGTCATTCACGGGAGGGAATCATGAGCGCACATGAAAGCATGGAGGAGGCGGACCAGGCGAAGGAAGCCTCCCGCGAGAACAGGAAGATCGCGCTGTTGATCGCCGTGATCGCGCTGTGCCTGGCGCTGTCGGAGACGCTGGGCAAGGGCGCCCAGACCGAATCCATCAGCAAGAATGTCGAGGCCTCGAACCTGTGGGCGTTCTTCCAGGCCAAGAGCATTCGCCGCACCGTGGTGCAGACCGCCTCGGACCAGTCCAGGCTAAGCCTCGGCGCCGCCGGCGACGACACCGCCAAGGCGGCGCTGCAAAAGCAGATCGACGACTGGCAGAAGACCGCGGCGCGCTACCGTTCCGAACCTGAAACCGGCGAAGGCACCGAGCAACTGGCCGAACGCGCCAAGCATGCCGAGGAAGAGCGCGACCTTGCCACCGCAAAATATCATCACTTCGAGCTCGCCTCAGCGGCCTTCCAGATCGGCATCGTGCTGGCTTCGGCGACCATCATCACCGGCATAATTGCGCTGGCCTGGATCTCGGGCCTGCTGACACTGGCGGGGATCGTATTTACCGCGCTCGGCGTGTTCACGCCGCATTTGCTGCATCTGCATTGAACGGCTCACCCGCTTTGCGGGTGCTGTGGCTTCATCCTTCGAGACGGCCGCGTTGCGGCCTCCTCAGGATCAGGTCTTGGTCCTCATGGTGAGGAGCGCGGCAACGCCGCGCGTCTCGAACCATGAAGCCGTGGATATATGCTAACGCGCTTCGTGCACGCTCTTGCGGAAGCGCTGGATCAGCCGCAGCGTGCGCGATGACCACCCGCTGCCGTCACCGCGCAGCGCGTCCCTGATTTTCGATTTGATCGGATCGACCAGAGCGGTCGCCCTTGCCCGCAACTCAATGACATATTCATAGATCGTTTCGAACCAATCCATTTCCAGCAATTTGTCGCGTGTCACGTCGAAGATGAAAGCGGCGACGCCTACCCCCAGGAATTTCGCGAAGACGATGGTGAGGATGGCGCTGATCCAGTATTCATGGGTCAAGAGCCAGAGGCCTATCAGCTTGAGCGGGAACAGCGGGATCACCGGCACGATGAACACGATCAGCGTCATTGCCGGCGACAGCGTATCGACGCGCTCGGCCAGCCATTGCTTGAAGGCGCGCAGCGGAATCAGCGCCACGAACCGCGCCACGATCGGCTCGAGATGATCCCACAGCCACGCCTCGATCAAAAAGATGATCGCGAGCAGAACCCAGACCGGTTGCAGAAGGCGGCGCAGCATAGAGATTGTCCCCGCCCAGCCTTAGCCGGGCGTCGGTCACATATGGATCGCGCGCTTGCCGACTGCAAGCGCAGCTTCCTTGATGGCCTCCGAACGGGTCGGGTGGGCATGGCAGGTCCGCGCCAGATCCTCCGCCGAGCCGCCAAATTCCATCAATACGGCGGCTTCGTGGATCATTTCGCCGGCCTCGCGGCCGACGATATGTACACCAAGCACGCGATCGGTTTTCGCATCTGCGAGAATCTTCACGAATCCTTCGGTGGTCTGGTTGACCTTGGAGCGGCCATTGGCGGTGAAGGGGAATTTGCCTGATGTGTAGGCCACGCCGGCCTGTTTCAGCTCTTCCTCGGTCTTGCCGACCGAGGAGACTTCCGGCGTGGTATACACCACACCTGGTATAACGTCGTAGTTCACGTGACCCGCCTGGCCGGCGAGAATTTCCGCTACCGCAACGCCCTCGTCCTCGGCCTTGTGGGCAAGCATCGGTCCGGCGACAACGTCGCCGATGGCTGAGATGCCCTTCACGCTGGTCGCAAAATGCGAATCAATCTGGACGCGGCCGCGATTGTCGAGCGCGACGCCCGCCTCCTTCAAGCCGAGCCCCTCGGTGTAGGGGACGCGGCCGATCGCGACCAGCACCACGTCGGCTTCCAGCACTTCGGACTTGCCGCCCGCTGCCGGCTCGACCTGCGCCATCAGCGTCTTGCCCGAAGTGTCGACGCCGGTGACCTTGGCACCGAGCTTGAACGCAAAGCCCTGCTTTTCGAGGATGCGCTGGAATTGCTTAGCCACCTCGCCGTCCATGCCGGGCAGAATGCGGTCGAGAAATTCCACCACGGTGACCCGCGCACCGAGCCGGTGCCACACCGAGCCGAGCTCGAGCCCGATCACGCCGGCGCCGACGATCAACAGCTTCGAAGGCACCTTGTCGAGCGACAGCGCACCGGTCGATGACACGATGCGCTTCTCGTCGATCTCGATGCCCTTCAACCGCGCGACATCGGAGCCGGTGGCGATGACGATGTTTCTGGTCTCCACCAGCTGCGGCTTGCCGTCGGCGCCCGTCACCTCGACCTTGCCGCTGCCGAGGATCTTTCCCTTGCCGACGATGACGTCGATCTTGTTCTTCTTCATCAGGAACTCGACGCCCTTGACGTTGCCGTCGATGCCCTGCTGCTTGAAATTCATCATCGAGGGCAAATCGAGTTTCGGCGCGGAGACGCTGACCCCCATCTTCGCAAAGGAGTGCGCGGCCTCCTCGAACATCTCCGAGGCATACAACAGCGCCTTCGACGGCATGCATCCGATATTGAGGCAGGTGCCGCCGAGCGTGGCGTTCTTTTCGACCACGGCAACCTTCATGCCGAGTTGCGCGGCGCGGATGGCGCAGACATATCCGCCCGGACCGGTGCCGATGACGACGAGATCGTAAGTGGCCATGAATGAAGTCCTGTAGCTGAAGTCTGTGACAGGTATTAGCGCCCGCCCGATACATCAAGGATCGCACTGGTGACGTAGGAGGCGTCGTCCGACATCAGCCAGACGATGGCGTTGGCGATTTCGTCTGCGAGGCCCACGCGCTTCATCGGCACCATGTGCGCAAGTCGATGCGCACGGTCGGGTTCGCCGCCCGAGGCGTGAATTTCGGTGTCGATCAGCCCCGGCCGGATCGCCGCGACGCGAATGCCCTCGCCGGCGACTTCGTGGCCGAGCCCGATCGTGAAGGAATCGATGGCGCCCTTGGACGCCGCGTAATCGACATAGGTATTGGGCGAACCGAGTTTTGCGGCAACCGACGACAGATTGACGATGACGCCGCCCTGGCCGCCGTGGCGCGTCGACATCCGCTTCACCGCTTCGCGCGCGCACAGAATGCTGCCGGTGACGTTGACCGCCATCATGCGGGCAATGCGCTCGGCCGACATCTCGTCGACGCGCGACGTGGTGCCGACGATGCCCGCATTGTTGACGAGCGCGCCGAGCGTTCCGAACTGGTCGGCGGCCTTGAACAGCTTCAGGATATCGCGCTCGCTGCCGACATCGCATTTCACCGCGACCGCCTTGCCGTTCTTGCCCTCGATGGCGGAGACGACCTGGCGCGCGGCGGCCTCGTTGCTGGCGTAGCCGACGCAAACCCGAAAGCCGCGGCTGGCCGCGGCAATCGCGGTGGCGCGGCCGATGCCGCGGCTGCCGCCGGTAATGATCACAACTTTATCGGTCAAATCTTTCCCCCCAAATCCAGATGCACCCTACTGAAACAGCCGTACCAGCATCGCGACCAGTGCGAAAATCGAAACGAACCACACCAGGCTGCGCGCGTACGGAATCTGGATGAAATACAGCGGCGCATAAAGGATGCGCGCAGCCACCCAGCCCTGCGCGCCGAGCGCACCCAGGCCGCCGTCCCGCCCGGTCACGACCAGCGCCAGTGCCAAGGCCGCAAAAATCGGAAAGGTCTCCAGGAGATTGCGAAAGGCGCGATCGGCGCGCCCTGCGAAGATACCCTGCAGCGCCCGCGCTTCGTCGCGCGGGCCGGCCTTGTAATCGCCGCCCATCTCCAGCGTCGCGGACACCGATTGCAGGAACAATTGCAGCAGCAGCAGCACTGCGGCCAGGCCGAGCATCACGATTTCGGTCGGCAATGGCTGCATCATTCCCCCTCGGTCAGGCAAATTTGGGCGATACCGATAGGGCATCCGCCGGCAAGGTTAATCCTTCCGACAGAAAACACTGCCACCTACACCACCATAAGCTTATGGATTTCGGCCTGACGCTCACAGTCCCGCCGCAATCCGTCGGCGCTCAAATCGACCTCATAGCCGTCATCACCGACCCAGCTAACCGAGTGACCATGCTCGTCGACCTTGACGCGCGCAAAATGCGCCGGGTCCTGAAGTGGAGTGAACACGCCGCCTTTCGACAATAATGGCCGCAGATCGACTACGCCTTCGTACCCATCCTGAAATACCAGCTTCAGGACGCCGGGAATTATGGGTTCAGCAGTTCTGATCCGCGACAAATCACTCATTCGATCGGTCCGATTCTTTCGTGCGCCATCGCCGCCACAAACGTCTGCCGCAAACGATCCTGCCTCGAAGCGGTCCAGGCGAGCACAGAACGCGCTTGCGCCGGAGGCATCCGGCCGGCCGGCAACGATCGTAACGCTTTCGATGTCCACGACAGCCTGAAACTCCGCAATTCTCGCATGGAAATGCGCAGGTGGACGTTCGTTGGCGTAGAACATTATCTTTACCCCATCAACGATCGCGACGACCGGCACCTCACAGATCCAGCACCAGCCGCGCGGGATCCTCCAGGCTTTCCTTGACCCGGACCAGGAACGTCACGGCTTCCTTGCCGTCGATGACGCGGTGATCGTAGGACAGCGCCAGATACATCATCGGGCGGATCTCGATCTTGCCGCCGATCACGACCGGGCGATCCTGAATCTTGTGCATGCCGAGGATGCCGGATTGCGGCGCGTTCAGGATCGGCGTCGACATCAGCGAACCGTAGATGCCGCCATTGGTGATGGTGAAGGTGCCGCCCTGCATCTCGTCGATCTTGAGCTGGCCGTCGCGCGCGCGCCGGCCGAAATCGGCGATGGCCTTTTCGATCTCGGCGATCGACTTCTGATCGCAGTCGCGCACCACCGGCACCACCAGGCCCTTGTCGGTGCCGACGGCGACGCCGACGTGATAATAATTCTTGTAGATCAGGTCGGTGCCGTCGATCTCGGCATTGACGGCCGGAATGTCCTTCAGCGCCTGCACGCAGGCCTTGGTGAAGAACCCCATAAAGCCCAGCTTGCTGCCGTGCTTCTTCTCGAACACGTCCTTGTATTGGCCCCGCATCGCCATGATGTGGCTCATGTCGACCTCGTTGAAGGTCGTCAGCATCGCCGCGGTGTTCTGCACTTCCTTCAGGCGCCGCGCGATGGTCTGGCGCAGCCGCGTCATCTTCACGCGCTCTTCGCGCGCGGCGTCGTCGGCGGGCGAGGGTGCGCGCACCTGCACCGCGGCGGCGGGCTGATTGACCGGCGTCGGCGCCGAGGCCGCCTTTTCGATCGCTGCCAGCATGTCGCCTTTTGTCACCCGCCCGTCCTTGCCGGAGCCGGGCACGGTGGCGGCATCGATGCCGCTTTCGGCGGAGATCTTGCGTACCGACGGCGCCAGCGGCGCGTCGGCAGGCGGCACCTTCGCAGCAGCGGCAGACGCCGCCGCTGCGGGCGGGGGCGGCGCGGCCGGGGTGGCTGCCTTGGCGGGCGCGGCAGCGGACTTGGCTCCCGCCGCGCCATCATTGATCTGTCCGAGCAACGCGCCGACCGCAACGGTCTCGCCATCCTTGGCGACGATCTCGCCGAGCGTGCCCGCCGACGGCGCCGGCACCTCGATGGTGACCTTGTCGGTCTCGAGTTCGACCAGGGGTTCATCCACCGCGACGGCATCGCCGGCCTTCTTGAACCAGCGGCCGATGGTGGCCTCGGTCACGGATTCGCCGAGCGTCGGAACGCGAATTTCAGTCATCGTTTGTTTCCTCAAGAACCTGCGCGGTCATAAATTCTGCTGTCATCCTCCGCGAAGGCGGAGCATCCAGTAATCCGTGACGGTCATGATAAAGAACCGGCGGCGCGGGTTACTGGATGCCCCGCTTCCGCGGGGCATGACGAGTTGAGTTCTAGTTTAACGCCTCGTCCAGTAACGCCTTCAACTGCGCCAGATGCTTCGACATCAAACCGGTCGCGGTCGCAGCCGCGGCGGCGCGGCCGGCGTAACGCGGACGCTTGTTCGGCGCGTTGATCTGGTTCAGCACCCATTCGAGATAGGGCTCGATGAAATGCCACGCGCCCATATTGCGCGGCTCTTCCTGGCACCAGACCAGTTCGGCGTTCCCGAAGCGTCCGAGTTCGTGCACCAGCGCCTTCAGCGGCACCGGATAGAGCTGCTCCACGCGCATGATGTAGACATCATCGATCTCGCGCTTTTCACGCTCGTCGTAGAGATCGTAATAGACCTTGCCCGAGCACAGCACGACGCGGCGGATCTTGTCGTCCGGTACCAGCTTGACCTTTTCATCCGGCAGCATCACCGCGTCATCGTAGAGAATGCGGTGGAAGGTGGTGCCTGCGCCCAACTCATCGAGCCGCGAGACCGCGCGCTTGTGGCGCAGCAGCGACTTCGGCGTCATCAGGATCAGGGGTTTGCGGATCTCACGGTGCAATTGGCGCCGCAGCACATGGAAGAAATTGGCGGGCGTGGTGGCATGGACCACCTGCATGTTGTCTTCGGCGCACAACTGCAGGAAGCGCTCCAGCCGCGCCGACGAATGCTCCGGCCCCTGCCCTTCGTAACCGTGCGGCAGCATGCAGACGAGGCCGGACATGCGCAGCCATTTGCGTTCGCCCGAAGAGATGAACTGGTCGAACAGCACCTGCGCGCCGTTGGCGAAATCGCCGAATTGCGCCTCCCAGATCGTCAGCGCCTTCGGCTCCGCCAGCGAATAGCCGTACTCGAAGCCGAGCACGGCTTCTTCCGAAAGCAGCGAGTTGATGACTTCGTAGTGGCCCTGGTCGCCGCCGAGATGATTGAACGGCGTATAGCGGCTCTCGTCTTCCTGATCGATCAGCACCGAATGGCGCTGCGAGAAGGTGCCGCGCTCGAAGTCCTGCCCGGACAGCCGGACGTGATGGCCCTCCTGCAACAGCGTGCAGAACGCCAGCGCCTCGCCGGTCGCCCAGTCGATGCCGGTGCCGCCCTCGATGGCTTTCGCGCGGTTTTCCAGGAAACGCTGCACCGTGCGATGAATCCGGAAGCCGTCCGGCACCTTGGTGATCTTGCGGCCGACATCCCTGAGCACTGCGACATCGACGCCGGTGACGCCGCGACGGGCATCCTCTTCCTGATCGGCCGACTTGAAGCCGGCCCATTTGCCGTCGAGCCAGTCGGCCTTGTTGGGCTTGTAACCGGAGCCGGCCTCGAGCTCGGCATCGAGCCGCGCGCGCCAGTCGGCCTTGGCCTTCTCGACCTCGCCTTCGGTCATCACGCCTTCGGCGATCAGCCGCTTGGAATAAATCTCCAGCGTGGTCGGGTGCGATGCGATCTTCTTGTACATCACCGGCTGGGTGAACGCCGGCTCGTCGCCTTCGTTATGGCCGTGCCTGCGGTAGCAGAACATGTCGATGACGACCGGCTTGTGGAATTTCTGCCGGAATTCGATCGCGACCTTGGCCGCGAATACCACGGCCTCCGGATCGTCGCCGTTCACATGGAAGATCGGCGCGTCGATCATTTTCGCCACGTCGGACGGATACGGCGAGGAACGCGAATAGCGCGGATAGGTGGTGAAGCCGATCTGGTTGTTGACGATGAAATGCAGCGAACCGCCGGTGCGATAGCCCTTCAGATCGGACAGCCCGAAGCATTCGGCCACCACGCCCTGGCCGGCAAACGCCGCATCGCCGTGCATCAACAGCGGCAATACCGAGATGCGCTGGTCCGGCGGATCGCCATGCTGATCCTGCTTGGCGCGCACCTTGCCGAGCACAACGGGATCGACGATCTCCAGATGCGACGGGTTGGCCGTCAGCGACAGATGAATCCGGTTGTTGTCGAATTCGCGGTCCGACGAGGCGCCGAGATGGTATTTGACGTCGCCACTTCCCTCGACCACGTCGGGATTGGCCGAGCCGCCCTTGAATTCATGAAACAGCGCGCGATGCGGCTTGCCCATCACCTGGGTCAGCACGTTGAGGCGGCCGCGATGCGGCATGCCGACCACGATTTCCTTTACGCCGAGATTGCCGCCGCGCTTGATGATCTGTTCCAGCGCCGGAATCAGCGACTCGCCGCCGTCGAGACCGAACCGCTTGGTGCCGGTGAATTTCAGGTCGCAGAATTTCTCAAAACCTTCGGCCTCGACCAGCTTCATCAGGATGGCGCGGCGGCCTTCGCGGGTGAAACTGATTTCCTTGTCCGGGCCCTCGATGCGCTCCTGGATCCAGCCCTTCTGCGCGGCGTTGGTGATGTGCATGAACTCGACGCCGAGCGTCTGGCAGTAGGTGCGCTCGCAGATCGCGACGATTTCGCGCAAGGTCGCATATTCCATGCCGAGCACATGATCGAGGAAGATCTTGCGGTCGAAATCGGCTTCCGTGAAGCCGTAGGAGCGCGGATCGAGTTCCTCGCGATTGCGCGGCGCCTCGATCCCGAGCGGGTCGAGCTTGGCATGGAAATGGCCGCGCATGCGGTAGGCGCGGATCAGCATCAAGGCGCGCACCGAATCGCGGGTCGCCGTGTGGACGTCGGCCGCGGTCAGTTCACCGCCCTTGGCCTGCGCCTTGGCCACGAGCCTGGTGCCGACCGCCTTCTCGACTTCCGCCCAGTTGCCATCAAGCGCCGAGGTCAGATCGTCGCGCGGTGTCAGCGGCCAGTTGTCCCGGCCCCAGGACGGGCCTTCCGCGTTCTTGCGGACGTCGGCCGGGGTGTCCTTCAGGCTCTTGAAGAACGCCTGCCATTCGGGGTCGAGGGACGCGGGGTCTTTCTCGTAGCGGGCGTAGATATCGTCGATGTAGGTGGCGTTGGTGCCTTGCAGGAATGAGGAGAGAGCAAAGGCGGCGTTCGCGTCCTGGCGAGACATGATGGCGTCCTGGTGATTTCAAAAAAGCGCGTGGCAGACGGCGCAACAGCCGATCCGGGCACCGGATCAACGTGATAGGGGCCTTTTACCCTATTTAGGGCGAATGTTCGCCCCGAAAAGAACCAAAGACTGATTAGCGCTTCAATTTTTCCACAAGGGTGTGCCCGAGCCGCGCCGGCGAGGGCGAGACCGTGATTCCGGCCTCCTCCATCGCCGCAGTCTTGGAACCGGCGTCGCCCTTGCCGCCGGAGATGATCGCGCCGGCATGGCCCATGCGGCGGCCGGGAGGCGCCGTGACGCCGGCGATAAAGCCGACCATCGGCTTCTTGCGGCCGCGCTTGGCCTCGTCTTTCAAGAACTGGGCGGCGTCCTCCTCGGCCGAACCGCCGATTTCGCCGATCATGACAATCGAGGTGGTCTTGGGGTCGGCCAGGAACATTTCCAGCACGTCGATGAATTCGGTGCCCTTGACCGGATCGCCGCCGATGCCGACCGCGGTGGTCTGGCCGAGACCTTCCTGGGTGGTCTGGAACACCGCCTCATAGGTCAGCGTGCCCGACCGCGAGACGATGCCGACATTGCCGGGCTTGAAGATGTTGGCCGGCATGATGCCGATCTTGCACTCGCCGGCCGTCATCACGCCCGGGCAATTCGGCCCGATCAGCCGCGACTTCGAGCCCGACAGCGACCGCTTGACCCTGACCATGTCGAGCACCGGAATGCCTTCGGTGATGCAGACGATCAGCGGAATTTCGGCGTCAATCGCCTCGCAGATCGCATCCGCCGCGCCCGGCGGCGGCACATAGATCACGCTGGCATCGGCGCCGGTCTTTTCCCTGGCCTCCTGAACGGTATCGAATACCGGCAGGCCAAGATGCGTCGCGCCACCTTTGCCCGGCGAGGTGCCGCCGACCATTTTGGTGCCATAGGCGATCGCGGCTTCAGAGTGAAACGTGCCGTTCTTGCCGGTAAACCCCTGGCAAATGACTTTGGTGTTTTTGTCGATCAGAACGGACATGTTTGGGATTGCTTTCGCTGGACGGTCGGTAAGGGTTCAGTTGCTCCGCCGATAAACGCCGGTGAGCACATCGGCCCATCCTTCGGCATCAGGCGAAAACTGGATTTTCATGGTGTAGCTGTTGTCGTCGAGGACTTCATAGACATGGCGCGCATTGCCGCGCAGCGAGCCCCGCACCAAGGTCAGGACCTTGCCGGTCCAGCCGCCGGAGGCCGGCGCCGGCGCGTAGTAGCCGAGCGAATCGTGCCAGAACAGCTTGTAGTGCCGATCTTCGCGGTCATAGGTGAACACGCCGTGGGTGGCGAAGCTTTCCTTGCCGTCGCGCATCTGGCGCGTGTCCTGAATCAGATAAAAGCCGTTGAGATCCATGCGCGCCACCACATGCGAAGTGGCGGGCCCGCCTTCGTTCCAGCGCGACGGATACACCGTCTCTTCCCCGTTCCACTCGCCCGCGAATACCGCGAGCTTGCGATGCTCCTCCAGCGGCGCCGGTGCGGCGAGATGGTCCCCGGGCATGGGCTACCCTCCTTTGACAGCCTTGACGATTTTCTGCGCGGCGTCGTCGAGATTGTCGGCCGGCAGGACGTTGAGGCCGCTTTCCCTTATGATCTTCTTGCCGGCCTCGACATTGGTGCCTTCGAGACGAACCACCAGCGGCACTTTGAGGCCGACCTCTTTCACTGCGGCAACCACGCCTTCGGCGATGATATCGCATTTCATGATGCCGCCGAAGATGTTGATCAGGATGCCCTTCACATTGGGATCGGCGGTGATGATCTTGAAGGCCGCGGTGACCTTGGCCTTGTCGGCGCCGCCGCCGACATCGAGGAAGTTCGCCGGCGCCATGCCGTAGAGCTTGATGATGTCCATCGTCGCCATCGCCAGGCCGGCGCCGTTGACCATGCAGCCGATATTGCCGTCCAGGGTGACGTAATTGAGATCGTATTTCGACGCCTCGATTTCCTTGGCGTCTTCCTCGGTCTCGTCGCGCAGCGCCGCCACTTCGGGATGGCGAAACAGCGCGTTGTCGTCGAACGACACCTTGGCGTCGAGCACCCGCAGATCACCCTGTTTGGTCACCACCAGCGGATTGATCTCCAGCATCGCCATGTCCTTGGCGACGAACGCCGTATAGAGCTGGGTCACCAGCTTCTCCGCCTGCTTGGCGAGATCGCCTGAAAGTTTCAACGCTTTCGCAACGGTGCGGCCGTGATGGCCCATGATGCCGGTGGCCGGGTCGACCGAGAAGGTCACGATCTTTTCCGGCGTAGAGTGCGCGACGTCCTCGATATTGACGCCGCCTTCGGTGGAGACCACGAAGGATACTTCGGAGGTTTCGCGGTTGACCAGGATCGAGAGATAAAACTCCTTGTCGATGTCGGAGCCTTCCTCGATGTAGAGCCGGTTGACCTGCTTGCCGTGCGGTCCGGTCTGCACCGTGACCAGCGTTGCGCCGAGCATCTGCCTGGCGAATTCATTGACCTCGGCGACCGATTTGGCGATGCGCACGCCGCCCTTGTCGCCGGCGGAGGCTTCCTTGAACTTGCCCTTGCCGCGGCCGCCGGCATGAATCTGGCTCTTCACCACCCAGATCGGGCCGGGAAGCGTCTTCGCCGCCGCGTCGGAATCGGAGGCCCGCAGCACCGGCACGCCCTTCGAGATCGGCACGCCGAATTCGTGCAGCAGCGCCTTGGCCTGGTATTCGTGAATATTCATTGAGACGGCCCCCGAAAGCCTCTTGACGTCAGTGCGGCTAAGTTGAAATGCGATCAGCGGCCAAGCAGATCGGGCGCGATCTTCTTGCAGGCATCGACCAGACCCTGCACCGCGCCGACCGACTTGTCGAATGCCTCGCGGTCCTTGCCGGCCAGTTCGATCTCGACAATGCGCTCGACGCCTTTCGATCCGATCACGACGGGCACGCCGACATACATGTCCTTGACGCCATATTCGCCGTTGAGATAGGCGGCGCAGGGCAGCACGCGCTTCTTGTCCTTGAGGTAGCTTTCGGCCATCGCAATCGCCGAAGCGGCCGGCGCATAGAATGCCGAACCGGTCTTCAGGAGGTTGACGATCTCGGCGCCGCCATTGCGGGTGCGGTCGACGATCTCGTCGATGCGCGCCTGCGAGGTCCAGCCCATCTTCACCAGATCGGGCAAGGGAATACCGGCCACCGTGGAATAGCGCACCAGCGGCACCATGGTGTCGCCATGGCCACCGAGCACGAAGGCGGTGACGTCTTCAACCGAGACGTTGAACTCGTCGGCCAGGAAATAGCGGAAGCGCGAGGAATCCAGCACGCCCGCCATGCCCACCACCTTTTTGTGCGGCATGCCGGAGGCCTTCTGCAGCGCCCACACCATGGCGTCGAGCGGATTGGTGATGCAGATGACGAAGGCATCGGGGGCATATTTCTTGATGCCGGCGCCGACCTGCTCCATCACCTTGAGATTGATGCTCAAGAGATCGTCGCGGCTCATGCCGGGCTTGCGCGGCACGCCGGCGGTGACGATGCAGACCTTGGCGTTATCCAGCGCCTCGTAGGAATTGGCGCCGGTAAAATGCGCGTCGAAGCCGTCGACCGGCGAGGATTGCGCGATATCGAGGGCTTTGCCCTGCGGCACGCCCTCGGCGATGTCGAACATCACGACATCTCCCAGCTCCTTCAGGCCGATGAGGTGAGCCAGCGTTCCGCCGATCTGACCGGAGCCAATCAAACCAATCTTGTCGCGCGCCATGGGAAATCTGTCCTTTGAAGGTCAAGCGGGAGGATGGAAGGAAGCTTGAAGGGCTGGTTATCCCTTTCGACCGACCCGTTCAAGGTCGGGCTATGCTCAATTGTCGACCAACTGTCGTCATTCCGGGATGGTCCGAAGGACCAGACCCGGAATCTCGAGATTCCGGGTTCGCGCTGACGCGCGCCCCGGAATGACGGCATACGTCGTCAGGTTTCCACCAGCCCGGTGCTCGACCCGCTCGCCACGGAATCCTTGTGGCCGTGAGGCAGCGCCAAATAGGATTCCGAACTCATCTCGATCAACCGCGAGGCGGTCCGCTTGAACTCGTTCGCCTCATCGCCCTCGGTCGCCAGATACAGCGACATCGGATCGGCTTCGGCCGAGGCCATCAGCTTCACCGCGTTGTCATAAAGCGTGTCGATCAGCGCGATGAAGCGCTTGGCGGCGTTGCGCTCGGGATAATCCATCACCGGAATGCGGTCGACCATGATGGTGTGATAATCGTGCGCGAGCCGAAGGTAGTCGGAAGCGGCGAGCGGCTTTTCGCACAGATCCGCGAAGGAAAATCGCGCCACGCCGTCGGCCGAGCACGGCACATGCAGGATACGGCCCTTGATCGAAATATCGCGCGGCTTGCATCGGGCATTGCCGGTCATCTTCGCCCACGCCTGGTCGAGCGCGGCATCGGCGGCGCGATCGGCCGGCACCAGCCACATCTTCACGCCGGCGAGTTTTTCGAGCCTGAAATCGGTGCGGGCATCCAGCCGCAGAACATCCATATGTGTCGAGATCTGCGCGATGAACGGCAGAAACAGCGCCCGGTTCAGCCCGCCCTTGTAGAGATCCTCGGGCGCGACGTTGGAGGTCACTACCACCACGGTGCCTAATCCGAACAGCCTTGCGAACAGCCGTCCCAGGATCATCGCGTCGGCGATGTCGGTGACGTGGAATTCGTCGAAGCACAAAAGCCAGGCCTCGTCGAAGATCGACGCCGCGGTGAGGCCGATGACATCGCCGTCGGCAATCTCGCCGCGCGCGATGTTCTGACGAAAGCCGTAGATCCGCTCATGCACCTCGGCCATGAATTCGTGGAAATGGGCGCGGCGCTTGTGCGCGACCGGGCTGTGCTGGAAAAACAGATCCATCAGCATGGTCTTGCCGCGCCCGACTTCGCCATGGATGTAGAGGCCGCGCGGCGGCGTCCCGTCCTTGTCGGAAAACAGCCGGCCCAGGAGGCCCTGCTTGCGCACCGGCTTGTAGCCTGAAAGCCGCTGTTCGAGATCGGCCAATGCCTCGGCGGCCTCCTCCTGCGCGGCGTCGGGCTCGATCGCGCCGGAAGAGACGAGGGCCTGATAATGTGCGCGGAACGAGACGGACGGGGGAGACAGCATGGCCCCCTTACGGCCTCAACACGGCGCAAATTGCAAGCCGAGAATTGGTGCAGGGGGCTATCGTAACCTGTCATACCCGCGAAAGCCGAAAGCGGGTATCCAGTACGCCGTGGCTTTTCTCTATCACCGGCGCCTCTGGAATACTGGTCGCCCGGTCAAGCCGGGCGATGACGGCTGTGAATGCCGTCGAGCGTCCTGCTCCTCACGCGCTCAGGGCGTAGGAATCCTCGACCACATAGGGCCCGCCGCCGGTGGAAGCGCGCGAGGAAAACAGCACGAACCGCGATGCCGTGAACACCCTGGTCGGAAAATATCCGCGCACCGACAGATAGTCCGCAACATCCTGGTTGGAAGCATCGCGCAGCCGCGCCAGCGTCACATGCGGGGTGAATTTGCGCCCTTCGGGATCGAGGCCGAAGCGCTGCATCAGCCGCTCCAGTTCGGCCTGCAACTCGATCAAGCGGCCGGCTCGGCACCACCTGGGCCACCACGGCGCGCGGCTTTTTTCCACCGAAGCTCGAGAGCCCCTGCACGGCAACCTCGAACGGCTTGCGGTTGACGCGGAACAGCAGCGAGGCGATTTCATTGGCCGCGATGCCGTCGATATCGCCGATGAAGCGCAAGGTGAGGTGATAATTTTCGGGGTCTATCCAGCGGGCGCCAGGAAGGCCACCCCGCAAATTGGAAAGCGTCTGGCCGATCTCGGCCGGAATTTCCAGTCCAGTGAACAAACGCGGCATCGCATGACCCCCGATGCTGAAACCCGGTGACGAATCACCGATCGCTATTTTCTACCGTAGTTATGTGACTCTGCGAAGCATCCCGCGTTAGCAGATTGGAAACCTTTCGGCAAAACATCGGGTTAGGGTTATTGCTGCCTGTTTTTCAACTGCGTTGCCCGGAGATCGTGCCGAGAAATGCCTCCACCATGGGCAGGATATTCTTGACGATCACGTCGACCCCTGCCGCCGTCGGATGCATGCCGTCCGCCTGATTGAGCCGGGCGTCGGCCGCGACGCCCTCCAGGAAAAATGGATAAAGCTCGACCCCAAACGATTTGGCGAGATCCGGATAGATCGCATTGAAACGGGCTGAATAATCGCTGCCGTAGTTCGGCGGCGCCAGCATCCCGCACAAAAGAACCGCGATACCTCGCGCCTTCAGCCGCTTGACGATGTCGGTCAGCGCAGCGCGGGTGACCGCGGGATCGGTGCCGCGCAAGGCATCGTTGGCGCCGAGCTCGACGATCACGGCCTCGGTTCCCTCCGGCACCGACCAGTCGAGCCGGTCGCGGCCGCCGGAACTGGTGTCGCCGGAAACCCCGGCATTGATGATATCGACATCTATCCCTTTGGCTTTCAATGATTTTTGCAGACGCTCCGGAAATGCCGCGGCGGCCGAAAGGCCAAGCCCCG
Organism: uncultured Alphaproteobacteria bacterium; assembly: GCA_963778925.1. Taxonomy (GTDB): domain Bacteria; phylum Pseudomonadota; class Alphaproteobacteria; order Rhizobiales; family Xanthobacteraceae; genus Bradyrhizobium. The sequence goes on from CAVZWE010000026.1 coordinate 200,993, forward strand.
CGCTCAGCGAATCACCCAGCACCACCATCTTGATCGGCTTTGCCGCGCCGGCCGCCGGGGTTTGGGCAAAAGCCGTTCCCGCCCCTGTCAGGGCCAGCCCCAACACGAGCATGTGCACGATCATCGCAAGCTGCCTCTCGACCCGACCGCCGGAAGTGCCATATGACCGAGCCATGGACAGTCTCATCGAACCCTCATCCCTGACCGGCCTCGAGCCGGACACCATTTCCATCTCGAACGTCAATCTCTCGCTCGGCACCGGCGCGGCGCGCGTCCATATCCTGAAGGATATCAGCCTGAATGTGGCACAGGGAGAAGCGATCGGCCTGATCGGGCCGTCGGGCTCGGGAAAATCCACTCTTTTGATGGTAATGGCGGGACTGGAGCGTCCCGACAGCGGGGAGGTGGTGGTCAACGGCACCCCTTTCAATGCCCTCGACGAGGATGCGCTGGCGCGCTTTCGCGGCCGCCAGGTCGGCATCGTATTCCAGTCGTTCCATCTGATCCCGACCATGACGGCGCTGGAAAATGTCGCGGTGCCGCTGGAGCTGGCCGGCAATCCCGACGCCGCGCGGCGCGCGGCGCAGGAACTGACATCGGTCGGACTCGGCGATCGACTGCATCATTATCCCACGCAATTGTCCGGTGGCGAGCAGCAGCGCGTCGCGCTCGCCCGCGCGCTGGCGCCCGATCCCGCCATCCTGGTGGCGGACGAGCCGACCGGAAATCTCGATGAGGCCACCGGCAAGCAGATCGTCGATCTCTTGTTCACCAAACACGCCGAGCGCGGCATGACGCTGGTGCTCGTCACCCACGACACCTCGCTGGCGCAGCGCTGCGATCGCGTGGTGCGGCTGCGGTCGGGACGGATCGACGCAACCGCGGCGGATCGCAAAGCCGTTTCATGAGTATTGCTTCCGAACCCATCCGCGGCAGCATTGCTTCGGCGCCTGCTCAACGCCGCCGCGCGCCATGGCTTGCGCTGCGCTTCGCCCTGCGCGAATTGCGCGGCGGCTTGCGCGGTTTCTATGTCTTCATCGCCTGCATCGCGCTCGGCGTGATGGCGATTGCGGGTGTCGGCTCAGTCTCAGCCAGCCTCAGCGAGGGGCTGGCGCGCGAGGGCCGCACGCTGCTCGGCGGCGACGTGGCATTTTCCCTGATCCAGCGCGAAGCCAGGCCGGACGAAGTGGCGTTCCTGCGTTCGCGCGGCGAAGTGTCGGTCGCCGCGACCCTGCGCGGCATGGTGCGCGCCGGCGACGGCCGGCTCGCTTTGGTCGAGCTGAAGGCGGTGGACGGCAATTACCCGATGCTCGGCGTAGTTGACGCTCGATCCGAAAATGCCGGTGGCGGATCTTTTGGCCGAGCATGACGGCGCCTTTGGAGTAGCCGCCGATTCGACGCTGCTGGCACGGCTCGACCTCAAGATCGGCGACCGCGTCAGCGTCGGCAGCGCAAGCTTTCAAATTCGCGGCGTGGTTGGCGCCGAGCCCGACAAGCTCGCCGGCGGCCTCGGCCTGGGTCCGCGGTTCCTGGTCAGCGAAAACGCCCTGCGTGCAACCCAATTGTTGCAGCCCGGTAGCCTGGTGCGCTGGATCTACCGGGTAAAACTGCCCGACAACGCTTCCGACGATCGCGCCGCGGCGGCGCTCGCCGATGACACGCGAAGCAAATTGCCCGAGGCTGGTTGGGAGATTCGCAGCCGCGACAACGCTTCCCCGCAGCTCGAGCGCACCATCAGCCGATTCACCCAGTTTCTCACTCTGGTCGGCCTGGCCGCGCTTCTGGTCGGCGGCGTCGGCGTCGCCAACGCCGTCAAGAGCCATATCGATCGCCGCCGCGACGTCATTGCCGCGTTCAAGGCGCTCGGTGCCACCGGCCGCGACGTGTTCACGATCTATCTCACGCAGGTCATCGTGTTCGCCGGCATCGGCTCAGTGATCGGGCTCGCCGCGGGAGCTGCGCTGCCGTTCGCCATCGTCGGCGTATTCGGCAAGCTCTTGCCGCTGCCGGTGGTGCCGGCGCTGCACGCGGACGAACTCGCGCTGTCGCTGGTCTACGGCCTGTTGACCGCGCTCGCCTTCGGACTGTGGCCGCTCGGCCGCGTCCATGACGTGCCGGTGGCGGCGCTGTTCCGCGAGGCGGTGGCGAGCGAATGGCATCGGCCGCGCTGGCGCTACCTCGCCTTGATGGCGCTGGTGATCGCGCTCCTGATCGCGGTCGTGATCGGGCTCGCCTATGACAAGCGCGTCGCCGCGGTGTTCGTCGCATCCTCGATTGTCGTTTTCGCGCTGTTGCGCGGTATCGCGGCTGGACTGATGGCGCTGGCGCGGGTGCTGCCGCGCACCCGCATCACCATGCTGAGATTGGCGATCGCCAATATCTACCGGCCCGGCGCCCTGACCCCGTCGGTGGTTATGTCGCTTGGCCTTGGCCTGGCGGTACTGGTCACGATCACGCAGATCGACGGCAATCTGCGGCGGCAATTTTTGGCGGCGCTGCCGGACCGCGCGCCGTCGTTCTATTTCATCGATATTCCGACCAATGACGCCGACCGCTTCGGCACGTTCCTCAAGACGACCGCGCCGCAATCCACGGTCGAGGACGTGCCGATGCTTCGCGGGCGCATCGTCGGTGCGCGCGGCGTCAAGGCCGAAGACCTCAAGGCCTCCACCGACAGCGAATGGGTACTGCAGAGCGATCGCGGCCTGACCTATACCGGCGAAGTCCCCAAAGGCTCGAAGGTCGTCGAAGGCAAATGGTGGGGCGCCGACTATGACGGCCCGCCGCTGGTCTCGATGGAGAAGAAGATCGCCGACGGGCTCGGTCTGAAGATCGGCGACGAGATCGTCGTCAACGTGCTCGGCCGCGACATCCCCGCGACCATCGGCAATCTGCGCACCATCGACTGGCAGAGCCTCGGCATCAATTTCGTGCTGGTGTTTTCGCCCAACGCCTTCAGGGGCGCGCCGCATACCCATATCGCAACCCTGACCGAGACCCATCCGGATTCCGCCGGCGACGCCCGCATCATCAAGGCGGTGGCCGACGCCTTCCCGATGGTGACCAGCGTGCGGGTCCGCGAGGCCCTGGAAACCATCGGCACCGTGGTCACCAACCTGGTGCTGGCGATCCGCGGCGCCAGCGCGGTGACGTTGGTATCCGCCATCCTGGTGCTCGGCGGCGCGCTCGCCGCCGGCCATCGCCATCGGGTCTACGACGCCGTCATCCTCAAGACGCTGGGCGCCACCCGTGCCCGGCTGCTCGGCGCCTATGCGCTGGAATATCTGATGATCGGCTTTGCCACCGCCGTCTTCGGGGTGATCGCGGGCTCGGTTGCCGCCTGGCTGATCGTGACCCGGCTGATGACGCTGAGTTTCGTCTGGCAGGCCGGCAGCGCCGCCGGCGTGGTCGCGGCGGCCTTGATCGTCACGGTGGGACTGGGGCTTGCCGGCACGCTCCTGGCCCTGAACCAGAAGCCGGCCAGCGTGTTGCGGAATTTATGACAAATTGAAGCCGCCGGCGCCGCAGGGTTAACGCGGGACTCGGGGGCCAACTGCCCTTTTCCGCCACTTTCCGCCGCCACCGGATCGGCTTCGCCGGAAAGAATATGCCGCAGGGCGACATTCAGCCGCGCATGGAAGCTTGCGGCGAATGTGCTAGTTTCCCACATACCAGTCGGGTCGGATGCCGATTTGATGACGCAAAATTAATGTCAGCAAAGGACGGCATCTGAGATAGATTTCTAGCCGGCGCCGCAAACCCCTTGCGCTCCGCCGGGCAACCAACGGGAATTCGACCATGTCGGACCTAGACCGCAATTATGCTTCTCCTTTCGGCCGGGCCGCCGGGCGCGTTGACGCCGCGACCGTCGACGCCGGTCTGCGCGCCTACATGCTGCGCATCTACAACTACATGAGCATCGGCCTGGCCATCACCGGCCTTGCCGCGCTCGGCGTTTATATGGCGGCGGTAACCACCGATCCCTCGGGCGCCGCGGCCAAGATCGGCAACGCTTTCCTGACGCCGTTCGGCTACGCCATGTTCGTCAGCCCGCTGAAATGGCTGTTCATCCTGGCGCCGCTCGCCATGGTGTTCGTGATCTCGGCCGGCATCAACCGGCTGCGGCCGGCAACCGCCCAGATGCTGTTCTGGGTGTTCTCGGCGCTGATGGGCATTTCGCTGTCCTCGATCTTCCTGGTGTATACCCACACCTCGATCGTGCGGGTGTTCTTCATCACCGCGGCTACCTTCGGCGCACTCAGCCTCTACGGCTACACCACCAAGCGTGACATGAGCGGCATGGGCTCGTTCCTGCTGATGGGCCTGTTCGGCATCATCATCGCGAGCCTGGTCAATCTGTTCCTCGCCAGCACGATGCTGCAGTTCATGGTGTCGGTGATCGGCGTGCTGGTGTTCGCGGGCCTCACCGCCTACGACACCCAGAGGCTGAAGAACGACTACATCTACGGCTATTCCTCGCAGGGCGGCGAGATCGCCGAGCGTGCGTCGATCATCGGTGCGCTGTCGCTGTATTTGAACTTCATCAACCTGTTCACGCTGCTGCTGCAGCTGCTCGGTCAGCGCGACTGACCGCCTGAGCCCCAGCGGAACAATTCAAGCCCCGACCCCGCGGCCGGGGCTTTTCTTTTGCCGCCTCGTCATGCCGCCCGGCCTTGTGCCGGGCATCCACGTCTTACCGGTGTTGCAGCGAGAAAGACGTGGATGGCCGGGACATAGGCGAGCGGAAGCGACGCCGTCCCTTGGGACGGCTATGCCCGGCCATGACGAAAGAAAGTTGATCAAAGCTTTTCGGCTGATATCTTCTCGCCGCCATGTCCTCGCCCGAAATCAGGCCCGCCGCCGCGGCCGACCTCCCCTTCATCACCGAAATTTACGACCATGCGGTGCGTTACGGCACTGCCACCTTCGAGCTGATCCCGCCGGATCTCGCCGAGATGACGCGGCGCTTCGCCGAGCTGATGGACGGCGGTTTCCCCTATCTGGTCGCAGCGCTGCAAGGCCGCGTGGTCGGATATGCCTATGCGGGCGCCTACCGGCCGCGCCCGGCCTATCGCTTCACGGTGGAGAATTCGGTCTACCTGCAGCCGGCGATCCACCGCCGCGGCATCGGCCTGCAATTGCTGCAACGGCTGATCGCGGAGTCCGAGGCGCGCGGCTATCGCCAGATGATCGCGGTGATCGGCGATTCCGCCAATGCCGGATCGATCGGGGTGCATACGAAATGCGGATTTGAGATGATCGGCACTCATCCCAATGTCGGCTTCAAGTTCGGCCGCTGGCTCGACACCGTGATGATGCAGCGCGCGCTGGGCGAAGGGGCGAGCGCCCTGCCCAACGGCTAATGATAGCAAGAAGCCGCGAGACGCCGCTCTCTTAGTCGATCACCTGATCGGCGCTTACCAATAGCGACGGCGGGATCGTAAGGCCCAAGGTCCTGGCCGTTCGCAAATTGATGACGGTCTCGAATTTCGTCGGCTGCTCGATCGGCAGATCGGAGGGCTTTGCACCCCTGAGTATCCGGTCGACATAGCTCGCCAGCCGGCGGTATGAATCCGCCAGCCGCGGCCCGTAGGTGCAGAGCGCGCCGCTCTGGGCAAATACCGGCCAGCCCGAAACAACCGGCGCATGGCAGCTCAAGGCGAAATCGATAATGCTCTGGCGGTTCTGGACGGCGAAGCCATCTGCAAATAACGAAATCGCCTGCGGAGGCTGTGTCGCCATCGAGGCGAAGGCGCCTTTGAGTTCGCCGGGGGTCGAAGTCGGAAAGTATTGGATGGTCAGGCCCAACCTGCGTGCCACATCTTCGGAATAGGCCCGCTCGAGTTCCACCCCGGGATGCTCGGAATTGGCGACGATGGCGACGCGACGCAGATCCGGGACGGTGTCGCGGAGCATTTCAAGACGTTTGCCATTGAGCTCGGCGGCCATGAACGTCAGCCCGGTCATGTTGCCGCGAGGCCGGGCGAGACTGTCGGCGAGACCTGCCGAAACTGGATCGCCGCTAAAGACATAGACGACGGGCAGTCTCAGGCCGAGCTGACTTACGATGGGAACGGCGGCGCCCTGGGCAACAATCAGATCGACGCCGAGCTTGACAAGTTGGGCGGCAAGGTCGGGCACGCGGTCCAGCTCGTCGTCGCCATAGCGATACTCGATCGTCAGGTTGCGGCCTTCGACATAGCCGATCTCGGAAAACCCGTCGCGCATCTCGGCAAGGTAGGGCGTGAGGCTGGATGCCTGTTGCGCGGTCAGCCAGCCGATCCGCGCCGCTTTCGGTGCGCCTTGCGCGCGAACGCCCTGCGGCAAGATTGCAGCGGCGAGGGCGGAAGCAAGAAACGCGCGTCGTTTCACGTCATTCCCATCGGCGCCGGGCGCCAAAATCGTCAGAGCGACAGCAAGCCGGCGAGGATCTAGACCACCGCCAGCTTGCGGTCGATCACCAGCAGCACGCGGTCGAGCTCGTGGCCGCGGCGCAGGATCAGCCCGCTTGCCGAGATCACGCTGTAGATGCCCTGCTTGCGCGCCAGCCGCGGATCTTTTTCGATGCGGTAGATCGGCACTTCGGAAGCGCGGCGGAACACCGAGAACACGGCGCGATCCCGCAGGAAATCGATGGCGTAATCGCGCCACTCGCCGTCGGCGACCATGCGCCCGTACAGATTCAGGATGCGATTGAGTTCGAAACGATTAAACGTTACCCGGCTCGGTAATGGACCCGCAGCGGCGTTGCGCGCCGCTGCGCGAGCCTCGCTTGGATCGGCTTCCTCCGACATCGAACTCATGGAGCGCCTCCTGTCATCGAACCTACATGATTGCGCCAACCGCGGACGGCCGCAAGAGGGCGGTGGCACGGGCGCCCGGATTCGCGCCCGACGGATTGTCCGCCGCCCCCGCGCCGGACCGGGAACCCGATGTGCAACCGCACATTTAGGCCGTCACGGGATCGTTAGCGCAATCATAATACCGCCCCACTTCCGCCCATCGCCCGCCCTCGTAGATTGCGACGATTCAATCTCGCGTTGGCCCGGTCCTTTCGGTTCCGGATTCCTCAGCCCCCAGCCCCCCGGGGTCGTCAGGATCGGGCCTGTTCGCAGCAAGACCCATACCGGGCCAACGAAAGTTGGTCCTTTTTGTTTTTGCGCGGCATTCCAGGGCGGCACCAAAAAAGTGCATCCCGGAATGACAGTAGACGAAAACGGGAGTTCAGTGCAGCGAGGTATAGGCCGCGCCCAGCATCGGGCCGGGCTTGTCGCGATTGCCGTCCTGGACATAGACCACCGCGGCATCGACGCCCTCGCGGGAAATATTTTCCAGCGGCACGGTCCAGCTGCCGGACGTTCCGTTCCAGTCACCCACCTTGAGCAGGTTGCGCACCACATTGTAGTAGGTGATCTGGCGGCCACCATTTTCTCCGCGCCCGATCGAAATCGGCACCGCCTTCGAGATCGAGCAGATCCAGACTTCGCCGTGCGTCGCCGCGGGACCCTTGCCGGAAGCCGCGACCGAAACATTGATCTCTTTGCCGACCTGCGTCATCGTCACCGGTACCGACATCACGCCAGCGGCCTTCTCGCTGCTGTCGATGGCGCTTTCAATGCCGGCGCGGTCGCTGCCGACCACATGCAGCGAGCCGTTGACGACGGCTTGCGGCGTATAGACCTCGCGATCGCCACGAACCTGCGAATAGGCCTTCTGGCGGGCGCTGAATCGCGAATCCGCCAGCGTATCCTTCCAGCCGAGATAGTCCCAGTAATCGATCGGCATGCTGAGCGCGATGACCGAGGGATCCCTGGCCAGTTCACCGAGAATCTTGTCGGCCGGCGGACAGGACGAGCAGCCTTGCGACGTAAACAATTCCACCACCGCGCGAGGGTCGGCATGGGCCGGACGAATGATCGCGACGATGGCGCAGACGCCAAGCGCACCCGACCATCGCGAAATACGATTATAGACTATCATCGCTGTCATGCTGGAAACCGAGACACACCCGTACCCTCGCCGTCAACACATTGCGGCGTTCTTGCTTAAGTTGGCCCTCGAACGCAAGAGGCGGCCCCTTCATAGGCCGCCTCCCGTTGGCTCGCTACTCACTTCGAAGTGAGGCACTGTTGACAACCCGCTCACGCCGCCAGCTTGCGCAGCACGTAATGCAGGATGCCGCCGTTGCGGTAATAGTCGAGTTCGTCGAGCGTATCGATCCGGCACAGCAGCGAGACCCTTTGCAGCGCACCGTTGCCGGACACGATTTCCGCGGTCAGCTTCTGGCGCGGTTTCAGGTCGCCCTGCAGTCCGCGTATGGTTACCGTCTCGTCGCCCTTCAGCCCGATCGATTGCCAGGATGCCCCGTCCTCGAAGGTCAGCGGCAGCACGCCCATGCCGACCAGATTGGAGCGGTGGATGCGCTCGAAGCTTTGGCAAATCACGGCGCGGACCCCGAGCAGCCGCGTGCCCTTCGCGGCCCAGTCGCGCGACGAGCCGTTGCCGTATTCGGCGCCGGCGAAAACCACCAGCGGCACTTTCTCGGCCTGGTACTTCATCGCCGCATCGTAGATCGACATCTGCTCGCCGTCGGGCCAATGCTTGGTCAGGCCGCCTTCCGGGATGTTGCCGTCGGCGCCCTTGAGCATGAAGTTCTTGATGCGGATGTTGGCGAAGGTGCCGCGCATCATGATTTCATGATTGCCGCGCCTGGTGCCGTACTGGTTGAAATCGGCCGGGCGCACCTGGTGCTCCGACAGATATCTCCCGGCCGGCGATGTCAGCTTGATCGCGCCGGCCGGCGAGATGTGGTCGGTGGTGATCTTGTCGCCGAACATCGCCAGGATCCGCGCGTCGACGACATCGACGATCGGTTCCGGCGCTTTCTTCATGCCTTCGAAATAGGGCGGGTTCTGCACGTAGGTCGAACTCATGTTCCAGCGATAGGTTTCGCTCTCCACCGTCTTGATCTTGCGCCAGTTGGTGTCACCCTTGAACACATCGGCGTAGCGCTTCTTGAAGATCGTCGAGGTCACGAACTTCTTCATGTATGCGTTGATTTCCTTCGTCGTCGGCCAGATGTCCTTCAAATAGACCGGCTTGCCGTCCCTGCCGTTGCCGATCGGCTCTATTGCGAGATTCTTCGTCACCGTTCCGGCCAGCGCATGCGCCACCACCAGCGGCGGCGACGCCAGATAGTTGGCCTGCACGTCGGGGCTGACGCGGCCCTCGAAATTGCGGTTACCCGACAGCACCGCGGCGGCAATGATGCCGTTGTCGTTGATCGATTTCGAAATCTCTTCCGGCAGCGGGCCTGAATTGCCGATGCAGGTGGTGCAGCCGAAGCCGACCAGGTTGAAGCCGACCTTGTCGAGATCGAGCTGCAGTCCGGAGTTGGAAAGATATTCCGCGACCACCTGGCTGCCCGGCGCCAGCGAGGTCTTGACCCAGGGCTTTGCGGTCAGGCCCTTGGCGGCGGCGTTGCGCGCCAACAGGCCTGCGCCGATCAGCACGCTCGGATTGGAAGTGTTGGTGCAGGAGGTGATCGCCGCGATCACGACATCGCCATGGCCGAGATCGAAATTGCGATTCTCGACCGGATAACGCTTCGACGAATCCGCGGCCTTCTTGTATTCGCTGGCCATCGCGGCTGCAAAACCTTCGGCGACCGCGGGAAGCGCAACGCGGCCCTCGGGGCGTTTCGGTCCGGCCATCGAGGGCACCACGTCGCCGAGATCGAGCGTCAGGGTTTCGGTGAAGACCGGATCGGGCGACTTGGCGGTGCGGAACAACCCTTGCGCCTTGGCGTAGGCAGTCACCAGTGCGACGCGGTCGGACTTGCGGCCCGAGGTTTTCAGATAATCGATGGTCTCGGCATCGACCGGGAAGAAGCCGCAGGTCGCGCCATATTCCGGCGCCATATTGCCGATGGTCGCCTTGTCCGCGACCGAGAGGTAATCGAGGCCGGGGCCGAAGAATTCGACGAATTTTCCGACCACGCCCTGCTTGCGCAGCATCTGGGTCACCGTCAGCACCAGGTCGGTGGCGGTGACGCCTTCCTTGAGCTGCCCCTTGAGCTTGAAGCCGACCACTTCCGGCAGCAGCATCGACAGCGGCTGGCCGAGCATCGCGGCTTCCGCCTCGATGCCGCCGACGCCCCAGCCGAGCACCGCCAGACCGTTGACCATCGTGGTGTGGGAGTCGGTACCGACCAGCGAATCCGGATAGGCGACCTCGAAGGTGCCCTTCTTCTTGCCGACCGTCATCTTCTCCTTGCGGGTCCACACCGTCTGCGCGAGGTATTCGAGATTGACCTGATGGCAGATGCCGGTGCCGGGCGGCACCACGGAGAAATTCGAGAACGCCTTCTGGCCCCATTTCAGGAATTCGTAGCGCTCCTGGTTCTGCTTGTATTCCTCGACCACGTTCTTGGCGAAAGCCTTGTTGTCGCCGAAGAAGTTCACGATCACGGAGTGGTCGATGACGAGATCGACCGGCACCAGCGGATTGATCTTCTCGGCGTCGCCGCCGAGCGCCTGCATGGCGTTGCGCATCGCCGCGAGATCGACCACCGCCGGCACGCCGGTGAAGTCCTGCATCAGCACGCGTGCGGGACGGAATGCGATTTCATGCTCGAGCTTGCGCTTCTTCAGCCATTTGGCGACCGCCACAATGTCGGCCTTCTTGACGGTGCGGTCGTCTTCATTGCGCAGCAGGTTTTCCAAGCAGCACCTTCATGGAATAAGGAAGCTTGGATATTCCCTTCAGACCGTTTTTCTCGGCGGCGGGCAGGCTGTAATAGACGTAGGTCTTGCCGCCGACCTTGAGGGTCTTCCGGCATTTGAAGCTGTCGAGCGAGGTCATGTGAGGAAATCCCAGTTTTTATCGTTATACCCGGCAAGGGTATTAAAACACCGTCGATACCGCTTGGCCTGACGGCTTGCCGCAGTGGATTGTGTGCTGCATCAAGTTCCGGCTTATAGAATCATTCCAGTGGCACCGCCACACCGACAATCGTGCTGCAGCAATGCGGCACCCAAGAATTCTGATGCGGTACCCTTAGTTTCCAAAGGGCTGCGAAAGGGCAATATGCGGCTCTCGGGACGCGGCGTCAGATGTGTGCGGGGCGGCCGGGAAGTGTTTTCGGGCCTCGATTTCGAGGCCGCCTCCGGCGAGGCGCTGGCCGTCATCGGCGCCAATGGATCAGGCAAAACCTCGCTGTTGCGGATGATCGCCGGCCTGCTGACGATCGCGGGCGGATCGATCGGGCTCGAGAGCGGCGAGGGCGAACTGACGCTGGCCGAACAGGCCCACTATCTCGGCCATCGCGATGCGCTGAAACCGGCTTTGAGCGTGGCGGAGAACCTCGCCTTCTGGCGCGATTTCCTGGGCGGCGAGACGTCCGACGCCAGCGCAAGCCTTGCCGCGGTGGGACTGGACCATGCGGTTCACCTGCCGGCGGCGTTTCTGTCGGCCGGACAGCGGCGGCGGCTCTCGATCGCCCGGCTACTGACAGTGCGGCGGCCGATCTGGCTGCTGGACGAGCCGACCAACGCGCTCGATACCGCCGGGCAAAGCCTGTTTGCCGCCCTGATGGGCGATCATCTCGCGCGCGGCGGCCTGATCATCGCCGCCACCCACGCGCCCCTCGGGATTGCCGCGCGCGAATTGCGGATCGGGGGTGCGTTGTGATCTTGCAGCCCTCCGTACCACTCGCCGCGGAATTCTCCGTTCCCTCCCCCCTTGTGGGGGAGGGTCAGGGAGGGGGGTGCCCAGCAACGTGCTGTTCGTTGTTCGGGGACGACCCTCACCCGCTCCCGTCGAAGCAGCGCCTCCATCGAACACCTTTTGTGCGGCTGCCCCTCTCCCCCACCCTCCCCCACAAGGGGGGAGGGAGCGAGCTGTGCTCGCCGCCAGATCAGCGCGCACACAAAAAGTGCGAACAGCGGTGGCTCGCATGACCAGCCTCGCCGCACTGATTCGCCGAGACATCAGGATCGCGCTCCGGGTCGGCGGCGGGGCGCTGATCGGGGTCCTGTTCTTCCTCACCGTGGTGGTGCTGATGCCGTTCGCGGTCGGGCCCGATCTCGCGCTGCTGACGCGGCTCGGACCTGCGATCCTCTGGCTCGGCGCGCTGCTCGCCAGCCTGCTCACGCTCGACCGGTTGTTCATGGCCGACCATGAGGACGGTTCGCTGGACCTGATCGTGATGGGCCGGACGCCGCTGGAACTCGCCTGCGCCGCGAAAGCGCTGGCGCACTGGCTCGCCGCCGGATTGCCGCTCATCATCGCCACGCCTGTGCTGGGGCTATTGCTGAACCTCGATGCGGCATCGACTTCGGCGGTGGCGTTGACGCTATTGGCGGGCACCCCGGCGCTGACCTTCACCGGCATGATCGGCGCGGCGCTGGCGGTGACGCTGCATCGGGGCGGGCTGTTGCTGGCGGTGCTGGTGCTGCCGCTGTCGATCCCGGTGCTGATCTTCGGCGTCGCCGCCTCGCAGGCGGCGATCACCGGGCTGTCGTTCGGCGCGCCGTTTTCGATCCTGTGCGCGCTGTCGCTGGTCAGTTTTGTCATCGGACCGTTCGCCGCCGCCGCCAGCCTGCGGCACGGCCTGGATTGACACAAGATCATGCCGAATTTGACGTCGATCAACTCTCGCGGAGAGCCTTTATGCTGATTGCCTGTGACGGCTGCGACCATTAACAGGGTGCCATGACGCTGATCGATCTCGCCAATCCCTCCCGCTTCCTGACGCTGACCGCGCGGCTGTTGCCGTGGCTTGCGGCCGCAACCGCCGCCTTGCTGCTGATCGGCCTCTATCAATCGGCCATGGCGCCCGACGATTACCAGCAGGGCGCTACCGTCAAGATCATGTTCATCCACGTACCGAATGCATGGCTTTCGATGTTCGTCTGGGGCGTGATGAGCCTCGCCGCACTGGGAACGCTGGTATGGCGGCATCCGCTGGCGGACGTCGCCGCCAAGGCCGCCGCCCCGATCGGCGCCGCCTTTACGTTTCTGGCGCTGGTGACGGGCTCGCTGTGGGGACGGCCGATGTGGGGCACCTATTGGGAATGGGACGCGCGGCTGACCTCGGTATTGATCCTGTTCCTGATGTATCTCGGCCTGATCGCGCTGTGGCGCGCGGTCGAAGATCCCTCGCGCGCCGCCCGCGCCGCCGCAATCCTGACACTGGTCGGCGCCATCAATCTGCCGATCATCAAATTCTCGGTGGACTGGTGGAACACGCTGCATCAGCCGGCGTCGGTGTTGCGGATGGGCGGGCCTTCGCTCGACCGCGCCTTTCTGATTCCGCTCTTGGTGATGGCGGTGGCGTTTTCGCTGTTGTTCCTCACGCTGCATCTGGCGGCGATGCGCAACGAGATCCTGCGCCGGCGGGTGCGCGCGCTGCAGATGATGCAGGCAGCGCAAGCCAGCCAGCGGTCGGCGTGAACGCGATGTCGCTTGGTCCCTACGCGTCCTTTATCGTGACCTCCTATTTGCTGGCCACTTTGGTGGTGCTCATTCTCATTGCCTGGATCGCGATCGACTATCGCCGCCAGAAGATGCGCCTGCGCGAGCTTGATGCGGCGGGCGTGGTCAGGCGTTCCGGGCGCAACGCGGCGGACATCCAATGAACGAGCCTTCGACAACAGCAGACGTGGTGCCGCAACGCCGCTCCTGGCTGATGGCGGTGCCGCTGATTGCATTCGCGGCCCTTGCCGCGCTGTTCTGGTTTCGGCTGGGCAGTGGCGATCCCTCGCGCATCCCCTCCGCCTTGATCGGCCATCCGGCGCCGCAAACCGCATTGCCGCCGCTTGCCGGCCTCGCCAATGCCGGCGTCCAGGTGCCCGGGCTCGATCCCGCGGTGTTCAAGGGTAAGGTCAGCGTCGTCAACGTCTGGGCTTCGTGGTGCATACCGTGCCACGACGAAGCGCCGCTCTTGACCGAGCTGGGCAAGGACAAGCGGCTGCAGCTGATCGGCATCAACTACAAGGACGCAGCCGATAATGCGCGTCGCTTCCTCGGCCGCTACGGCAATCCGTTCGGCATTGTCGGCGTCGACGGCAACGGCCGCGCCGCGATCGAATGGGGCGTCTACGGCGTGCCGGAGACCTTCATCGTCGGGCGCGAAGGCACCATCGTTTACAAGATGGTCGGCCCGGTGACGTCGGAAAATATCGACACCGTGCTCAAGGTCGAGATCGACAAGGCGCTGAAGGCGGGGTCTTAGGTCATCGACCTCATCCTGAGGAGCCGCGCCTTTGCGCGGCGTCTCGAAGGATGGACCACGGGCCTCATGGTTCGAGACGGCGCACGCGCGCCTCCTCACCATGAGGATCAATCAGCCAAATAAATCTCCGCTTTTATCTGCCGTTCATTTGGCGGCCATGGCGCCGCCACGAATTCGAAGCTAGCTTGATCGTGTACTTAATCAGTCCTGGGAGGGACACCATGCGTCATTTCACGCTCGCTTCACTTGCCGCCACTGCGCTCACCCTTGGTTTGCTGACGGCTACGCCGTTGATGGCCCAGGCCACCCAGCCCGCGGCCAAATCCGACAGTAAAATGGCGCCGGCGCCGAAAGCCGATTCGAAGATGATGGCGCCGGCCGCCAAATCCGACCTGCTCGACATCAATTCGGCGAGCGCCGAGGAACTCGATGCGCTGCCGGGGATCGGCAAGGCCTATTCGGCGGCGATCATCAAGGGCCGTCCCTACAAGGGCAAGGACGAGCTGGTGCAGAAGAGCATCGTCCCGCAGGCGACCTACGACAAGATCAAGGACAAGATCATCGCCAAGCAGAAGAGCTGATCTTTTTAACCTCTCCCCGTTTACGGGGAGAGGTCGGATCACATCGCAGATGTGATCCGGGTGAGGGGGCACCGCACTCAACACGTTTTCAAGACTCGCGGACGGAAAGAGCCCCTCACCCCGACCCTCTCCCCGCAAGAGCGGGGCGAGGGAGAAGATAGAGCCCCTCACCCCTTGCTCACATCGCCTGCTTCCGCCTCGCTCGCTTCCAGCGATGCCGGCTCCAGGTGGTAACGCCTGGTCAGCGGCATCTGGCTGATCGCAAAAGCCATGGTCAGCGGGATCACGCCGAAGGCCTTGAACGCGACCCAGAAATCGGTCGACTGGGTGCGCCAGATGATTTCGTTCAATATCGCCATCGCGAAGAAAAACAGCGCCCAGCGCTTGGTGAGCATGCGCCAGCCCTGCGGCGTCAGGTTGAACATCTGGTCGAACATGATCGCGATGAAGGAGCGGCCGAACAACAGCCCGCCGCCGAGGATTGCGGCGAACAGGCCGTAGATGATGGTCGGCTTGACCTTGATGAAGGTTTCATCGTGCAGCACCAGCGTCAGCGTGCCGAACACGATGACGATCACGCCGGTGACCAGCGCCATCAGCGGCACGTGCCGCGTCACGACATAAGAGGCGATCATCGCCGCCACGATCGCCACCATGAAGGCGCCGGTGGCGACGAACAGGTTGAACTTGGCGTTGGCGATAAAGAACACCATCAGCGGCCCGAGTTCGGTCGCGAGCTTGAACATGGGATGCGGCGTGGTCTTGTCCATCATTCAATTCCTGCAATCGCCTGCGCGAAATCCCGCGCGGTGAAGGCTGCGAGATCGTCGATGCCCTCGCCGACGCCGATAAAATGCACCGGCAGTTTGTGTTTTTCGGCGAGCGCCACCAGAATGCCGCCGCGCGCGGTGCCGTCGAGTTTCGTCATGACCAGGCCGGTGACCCCTGCGGTACGATGAAACGCCTCGACCTGCGACAGCGCATTTTGTCCCACCGTGGCGTCGAGCACCAGCAGCACCGCATGCGGCGCCGACGCATCGACCTTCCTGATGACCCGAACCACTTTTTCAAGCTCGTTCATCAGTTCCGCCTTGTTCTGCAGGCGCCCTGCGGTGTCGACCAGCAGCACGTCGAGCTTGGCCTCCCGCGCCGCGGTCAGCGCGTTGAAGGCAAGGCTTGCGGAATCCGAGCCCTGCGCGCCCGCAATGACCGGCGATTTGGTGCGCTCGCCCCAGATCTTCAGCTGCTCGATGGCGGCGGCGCGAAAGGTATCGCCGGCGGCCAGCATCACCTTGCGGCCCTCGGCGGAAAGCTTTGCGGCGAGCTTGCCGATGGTGGTGGTTTTGCCGGAACCGTTGACGCCGACCACGAGAATGACGAACGGCTTTTGTGCCGCGTCGATCACCAGTGGCTTCGCCACCGGCGCAAGAACTTTTTCTACTTCGGTCGCGACCACCGACTTCACGTCATCGGCCGTGATCGCCTTGTCGTAACGGCCGTGGCCCACCGCCGCCGAAATCCGCGCCGCCACCTCGGTGCCGAGATCGGCGCGCAGCAGCACGTCCTCGATATCCTCGAGCATGGCGCGGTCGAGCTTGCGCTTGGTCACGAGATCGGCGACCGCCGACCCGAGCGAACTCGAGGTGCGCTTCAACCCGCTGGACAGCCGCCGCCACCAGCTCAACTTCGTCTTTTCCGGAGTGTCGCTCATTGCGGGGCTGTGTTAGCGGTTTCGCGCCATGAGCGAAAGTCTCGACCGACCGACCGAAGTTCCCGAATTAACCGCGGACGAAATCCAGGCCCGCGTGCTCCATCGCGACGGGCTGATGCTGGTGATCGACAAGCCCGCAGGCCTGCCGGTGCATCGCGGCCCCAAGGGCGGCGCCAATCTGGAATCCTCCTTCGACGCGCTGCGGTTCGGGCTGCCGCGGCCGCCGGTCCTCGCCCACCGGCTCGACCGCGACACCTCCGGCTGCCTGGTGCTGGGCCGCCACCGCAAGGCGACGGCATCGCTCGGGCTGTTGTTCAAGCACGGCAAGATTTCAAAAACCTACTGGGCGGTGGTCGAAGGCGGCCCTGCCGAGGATGCGGGCACCATCGACATGCCGCTCGGCCGCCTCAATGCCGAGCGCGGCTGGTGGCAGAAGCCCGATCCGGAAGGACAGAAAGCGGTCACGAACTGGAAGGTGCTGGGGCGATCATTTGGAAACACCACCCGTGTGGACCCCCCTCCCCAACCCTCCCCCACAAGGGGGGAGGGAGCGCTCAGTACACGTGGCCCAATTCATCTCACCTGGCTCGCGCTGGAGCCGGTCACCGGCCGCACCCATCAATTGCGCGTGCACTGCGCAGCCCAGGGCTGGCCGATCGTCGGCGATAATATTTACGGCAATGGTCCCCGTTTCGGCGAACCGCGGCTGCACCTGCATTCCCGCGAGATCGTGATCCCGATTTCCAGGAACAAGGACCCGGTGCGGGTGACAGCGCCGGCGCCCGAGCATCTGCAGGAACGGCTGCGGGCGTGTGGGTGGAATGGGGAGTGAGGGCCGGTCGCGGCCTGAGCCACAAATACAGCTGTCATCATCCGCCACCGGGTCTCGCCTCCGGCGAGCCCAATGACAGGCTCCAGCGGATGATCCAGTATTCCAGCGGAGTCGGTACTGATCGTTGATCGAGAGGCTCGCGGCGTACTGGGCATAGAAAGGGAGCGAGGGTCAGATCGGCGAGTCGATAGGCGACGTGGTCGACGCACGAGTAGTGAGTGATTACCAATCGATACCTCGATCATGAACCGCGTCCTCACAGTCAGCCGCGCGCCGTCATTTCCCATAGTGCAGCGTCCGCACCGTGCCGGGCAGCTCGCCGCCGATCGCAACCGGAATGAAATGTTCGGTGCGGCCCTGCGTGGGGCTTTCGATCAGCACGTGCCGCGTCGCGCCGACCTCCGACGCCAGCCGCCGTTGCAACGCGGCATCGCCGGTCGCGCGTAACCGCCTGGCGCGCTCCCTGATCGCATTGCCGTTCACCTGCGGCATTCGCGCCGCCGGCGTGCCCGGCCGCGGCGAATAGGGAAATACGTGCAGAAAAGTCAGCCCGCACTCTTGCACCAGATCCATCGAGCGCGCGAACATCTCCTCGGTCTCGGTCGGAAAGCCCGCGATGATATCGGCGCCGAGCGCGATGTCCGGCCGCAACCGCCGCATTTGCGCGCAGAAATCGATGGCGTCGGCGCGGCAATGCCGGCGTTTCATCCGCTTCAGAATCAGGTCGTCGCCCGACTGCAGCGAAAGATGCAGATGCGGCATCAAGCGTCGATCGTCCGCGATGACGTCGAGCAGATCGCGGTCGACCTCGACCTGATCGATCGACGAAATCCGTAAGCGCTTCAATTCCGGCACATGCCGCAGGATTTGTTTTGTCAGCAGGCCCAATTTCGGCGCGCCAGGCAGGTCGGCACCGTAGCTCGTGAGATCGACGCCGGTCAGCACGATCTCGGCGTGGCCGCGTTCGACCAGCGCGCGGACCTGGTCGACCACCGCGCCCATCGGCACCGAGCGCGAATTGCCGCGGCCATAGGGGATGATGCAGAAGGTGCAGCGGTGATCGCAGCCGTTCTGCACCTGCACGAACACCCTGCGGCAGGCCGCTTTGAAATCCGTCCACGAGATGCGGCGCCATCTCCCTGATAGCCATGATGTCGCCGACCGCTATCTTCTGACTCTGTCCGATTCCAAATTTCGCGGCAGCATCGAACGCCGCACGCGTATCGCGCCAGGCTTCACCGCGCAGCTTGTCGTCATTGCCGACGACGCGATCGACCTCGGCCATATCCGCAAACATGCGGGCTTGCGTCTGCGCCGCGCAGCCGGTCACCACGATCCGCAAGCCCGGCCGCTCGCGCTTCAGCCGGCGGATCGATTGCCGCGCCTGCGCGACGGCTTCGTTGGTGACCGCGCAACTGTTGATGACGATGGTGTCGGTAAGCCCGGCACTCCCTGCCTCGCGCAAAATCACCTCGGATTCGAAGGCGTTGAGGCGGCAGCCGAAGGTGACTATTTCGACGCTCATCGTCTAGGCGACGGACGCAAACAGCGCCGGATCGAAGCGGCCTTCATACTCGAAGGTCGCCGTCCCCGTCATCAGGACGTGGTCATCGCCCTCGCGCCATTCGATCGAAAGTTCGCCGCCAGGCAGCGAAATGTTGACGATGCGATTGGCGCGCTTCAGCCGCGCCGCGGCCACCGCGGTTGCGCACGCCGCCGAGCCGCAGGCTTTTGTCAGTCCCGCGCCGCGCTCCCAGGTGCGGATCGTGATGTGGTCGCGATCGACAATATGCGCCAGCGTGATATTGGCGCGCTCCGGAAAGATCGGATGGTTTTCCAACAGCGGCCCGAAGCGGGCGAGATCGTAGGCGTTGACGTCGTCGACCCAGAAGATCGCATGCGGATTGCCCATATTGACCACCGACGGCGTGTGCAGCACCGGTGCATCGATCGGGCCGATCTGCAGCTCGATCGAACGGGTGTCGCGAAACTCTTCCGCCAGCGGAATATCCTTCCAGCCGAATTTCGGCGGGCCCATATCGACGGTGTAGAGTCCGTCCGACGGCCCCTGCCAGCAATTCAATAGCCCGGCCTTGGTCTCGAAGGTGGCGGCGGTCCGGCCGGTGGCCTCGAACAGCCGGCGCGCCACGCAGCGCATGCCGTTGCCGCAGGCACCGATTTCCGAGCCGTCATTGTTGTAGATGCGAATGAAGGCTTCGGTGCCGTTTGTCCGCGGCGGCTGCAGCACCATCAGCTGGTCGTAATGCACCCCGGCGGGCGAGGCCACGGCGCGCGCTTCCTCGGAGGTGACGGCGGCCGGCTTGCCGCGCAAATCGACCACGACGATTTCGTTGCCGATGCCGTTCATCTTGGCAAATGGTTGGTTGGCCAGCGCGCTCATGGAATTTCCCGACTTCCGCCCATCTTATATGGCGAATGCCGGCGGATTGGCCAGTGTGGTGAATCTGTGTCGTAGTCCCCTCACCTCGCAGGGGAGGCCCATGAAATATCCGTAAATATCTGTCATGGGACGAAAGCGGGGGTTGCGTGTTAGAATGGTTTCGTCTTCGCCGACGTCAACCGGGACACGCGGGCCGAGGCACGCCCGCGCGACACGGCCATGGAGAATACGGCATGAAATGTCCCCGCCCCTTCCGCCTTGCCATGGTCGCGCTGCTCCCGGCCGCGATCTCGCTAGGTCTTGGCCATGCGCTGGCACAATCGCCCCCGCCGGCGCCGCCTCCCGCGGCAAGCACACCCGCTCCGGCCGCACCCCCGGCGCCGGCACCAACCCCGGCCCCGTCAGCGAGCCCTTCGGTCACCCCCGCAACTCCACCTGCCGCTGCGGAGACACCCGCGACACCGCCGCCCGCTGCCGCACCGGTGCAAACCGCGGATGCGTTCGGCGAGGAAATCACGCTGGCGCCGAAAACCGTGGTCGTCCTCAAGGGCAATGCCAACTGGGATTCGGCGTTCGACACCCTGATCGATTCGTTCAAGGCGCTGTCGGCCCTGCTCGACAAGCAGGGCATCAAGCCGGCCGGCAATTCGATGATCGTCTATACGTCCACCGACGATACCGGATTCAGCTATCTCGCGGAGGTCCCGGTCGATCAGGATCCGAAGAACCTGACCAAGGCAATGAGCATGGGCAAATCGCCCGAAGGCAAGGCGCTGAAGTTCGTCCATCGCGGTTCCTACGACAACATGGACAACACCTATGAGGCCATCACCAATCACCTCGACGACAAGAAACTCGAAGCCAAGGACACTTTCATCGAGGAATACATCACCGATCCCCTGAAGACCGCGGAGGACAAGCTGGTGATCAACGTCTACGTGCCGCTGAAGTGAGCCGCGTGAGGCATCGCGGGGCTTGCGCCGCCGCCATCGCCGCGGGCATGCTGCTCGCGGCGCAGGTCCCGTCCGAGCCTGCAAAGGCAGAGACCGAGCTCCCGGCGGCGATAACCGTCACCGGCGAGGCCACCGTTTCGGCGCCGCCCGACCTGGCGCAGATCGATGGCGGCGTCACCTCGGAGGCCAAGACCGCGCGTGAGGCCTCCGACGCCAACAACGCCGCGATGGGCAAAGTGCTGCTGGCGCTGAAGGGCGCCGGTATCGACGAAAAGGATTTCCAGACCTCGCGGCTGTCGCTGCAGCCGCAAAGCGCGCCGAACCCGCCGAACCGCCCCGGCCCGCTGGCCATCGTCAGCTACCGCGCCAGCAATCGCGTCACCGTCCGCCTGCGCGACGTCAGCAAGCTCGCCAGCCTGATCGATACCATGGTCGGTGCCGGCGCCAACGATATCGGCGGCATCAGCTTCATGGTGACGAACGCATCGAAGCTTCTCGATGAAGCCCGCGAACAGGCGGTCGCCGACGCTCGCCGCAAGGCCGAGATTTATGCCAAGGCCGCCGGCGTTACGC
This sequence comes from uncultured Alphaproteobacteria bacterium, assembly GCA_963778925.1. GTDB lineage: Bacteria > Pseudomonadota > Alphaproteobacteria > Rhizobiales > Xanthobacteraceae > Bradyrhizobium. Next base: position 222,280 of record CAVZWE010000026.1, read on the forward strand.
TCGGCGCGCCGCTCAGCATTTCGGAGGAAGCTTCCCCCTCCCCGATGCCGTATCGCAAGATGGCGGCTGGCATGGCGGCCTCCGCGGCACCGGTGGCGCAGGGCGAAGAGACGCTTGCGGTGACGGTCAGCGTGTCCTGGGCGATCAAACAAGCGGGGCAGTAGCCCGACAAGTACACGGGCCTCATCCTGAGGAGCGCGCTCTTTGCGCGCGTCTCGAAGGATGCAGACGGGCCCTCGTGCTTCGAGATGGCGCTAACGCGCCTCCTCAGCATGAGGGATTACAATATCTCCACCACCTGCCCCGGCCTCAGCGCGACGAACTTTTCGCGCGGGATGCTCGCTTCATCGAGCGCCGCATGCAATTCGGTGACCGGCGCGTCGATTGCTTCATCGGTCAGTTGAAAGGTGCCGTGATGATGCGCCAGCGCCTGTTCCGCGCCGCAATCGGAGAGCGCCTTGACCGCATCCGACGGGTTCATGTGCTGATCCTTCATGAACCAGCGCGGCTCATAGGCGCCGATCGGCAGGATCGCCAGCCGCAACGGGCCATGCGCTTCGGCAACACGACGAAAATGCCTGCCCTCGCCATAGCCGAAGTCGCAGACGATGTAGATCTTGCCCGCCGGCGTTTCCACGACGAAACTGGCCCACAGCGCCCTGTTGCGGTCGAACAATCCGCGGGCCGTCCAGTGATGCGTCGGCACCAGCGTCACCGCGATGCCGCCGCCGAGCTCGACACGCTCGTGCCAGTCGAACGCTTCGGCCCTGATCGCCCGATCGGCGCTGCGCATGATGACGTCGTTGCCGAGCGGTGTGATCACCCGCGGCGAAAATTTGGCAACGAGTTTCGACAGCGTCGCAAGGTCGAGATGATCGTAGTGACCGTGCGACACCAGCGCGACGTCGACCTTCGGCAGCGCATCGAAGGCAATGCCGGGATCGTTGCGACGCTTCGGTCCGGCCCAGCTGACCGGCGACACGCGGGCCGACCACACCGGATCGATCAGGATGTTCAGGCCCGATGTCTGGATCAGCCAGCTGGCGTGGCCGACATACGACAACCGTACTCCGTCGCCGTTGACACGCGGCGGCGGAGTGTCGGCGTGCAGGCTCGGCGCCCATTCCGGCCAGGCCTGCCGCTGCCGGCCGCGGCCGAACTGCCAGCGCAGCACTTCGCCAAGGGATTTCGGCGGCACGCCATCGGGATCGAAGAACCGCTCGCCGTCGAAATGATCGGAGACCGGCCCGGCATAGGCTTTCATATTGTAAATCCAGACCGAGGGCACGCCGACGGCCGCGGCAGCGCCGGAGAGGAGCCCAAGCACGCGACGGCGGGTGATGTTCATGGCCCGATTGGTGCCAAAAACGCGGGTTTCGGCAAGGGGGTCGCCGGTCGTCCCGCTTCACGATAACGCCATCTTGCCGCGACTTTTCTTGACTTTCGGGGCCTGCAGGGGTTTAACGCGGCCAATCAATCGGAAAGATGTTCTTTTCGACCCGCCGCCCGGCCTTCGAGGCCGGAGGTCAACGCCCGACAGCGCGATGCGCCCTCGGGCGCAAATGTGTTTGGATACCCCTCATCCTGAGGAGCCGCGCAGCGGCGTCTCGAAGGATGGGACTACGGCAGAGTAACCACCCTTCGAGACGCAGGCTGCGCCTGCTCCTCAGGGTGAGGCAGCAGGAAAAACAAAAGTGTTCGACAATCTGTCGGAAAAGCTTGGCGGCATTCTCGATCGGCTGACGCGGCGCGGGTCGCTGACGGAGGCCGACGTCGATGCCGCGATGCGCGAGGTGCGCCGCGCCCTGCTGGAGGCCGACGTCTCGCTCGACGTGGTGCGGAGTTTTGCCGAAAAAGTCCGCGAACAGGCGATCGGCGCCACCGTTGTCAAGTCGGTGACCCCCGGCCAGATGGTGGTGAAGATCGTCCATGACGAGCTGATCGCCACCCTTGGCTCCGACGGCCAGACCATCGACCTCAACGCGGTGCCGCCGGTGGCGATCATGATGGTCGGACTGCAGGGCTCCGGCAAAACCACCACCACGGCAAAACTCGCCCGCCGCCTGACCCAGCGCGACAAGCGCAAGGTTCTGATGGCTTCGCTCGATATCTACCGCCCCGCGGCGATGGAGCAGCTTGCGGTGCTCGGGCGCGACCTCGATATCCCGACCTTGCCGATCGTCGCCGGCCAGAAGCCGGCGCAGATCGCCAAGCGCGCGCTGGAAGCCGGAAAACTCGGCGGCTACGACGTGGTGCTGCTCGACACCGCCGGGCGCACCACGCTCGACGAAGAGATGATGACGGAAGCCGCCGAGATCAAAACCGCGGCCAATCCGCATGAAGTGCTGCTGGTCGCGGATTCGCTGACCGGCCAGGACGCGGTCAATCTGGCGCGCGCCTTCGACGAGCGCGTCGGCCTCACCGGCATTGTGCTGACACGGGTCGACGGCGACGGCCGTGGCGGCGCCGCGCTGTCGATGCGCGCGGTGACGGGCAAGCCGATCAAACTGATCGGCACCGGCGAAAAGACTGATGCGCTGGAAGATTTTCATCCTGATCGAATCGCCGGCCGCATTCTCGGCATGGGCGACGTGGTGTCGCTGGTGGAGAAAGCCGCCGCCAACATCGACGCCGAAAAGGCCGCGCGCACCGCCGAACGGATGCGCAAGGGCCAGTTCGACCTCGCCGACATGCGCGAGCAACTTTTGCAGATGGCGAATATGGGCGGCATCAGCGGGCTGATGGGCATGATGCCCGGCATCGCGAAAATGAAAAACCAGATCGCCAACGCAGGCCTCGACGACAAAATCATAAAGCGTCAGGTCGCGGTGATCGATTCGATGACGCGGCAGGAGCGCAAGAACCCCGATATCCTCAAGGCCAGCCGTAAAAAGCGGATCGCCGCGGGTTCCGGCGTCAAGGTCGAGGAAGTCAACAAGCTGCTCAAGATGCACCGGAACATGGCCGACATGATGAAGGCCATGGGTTCGGGCAAGCGCGGCCCGATGGCCGGTATCGCGCAGGCGATGGGATTTGGCGGCGGCATGCCCTCGCCCGAACAGATGAAGGCGCTGGCCGAGAAGATGCCGGGCGGCGCCGGACCGGGCGGCATGCCCGCGCTGCCGAAGGATCTTCCGGCCGGACTTCGTTCGGGCCTGCCGAATTTGCCGGGACTTACCGGCTTGAGCGGCAAGCCGAACCTGCCGGGCCTCGGCGGCTTCCCCGGACTGGGGAAGAAGAAGTGAGAATCGTCCGCAGGTATGCCGTCATCCTGAGGTGCGAAGCCGCGCTTGCGGCGAGCCTCGAAGGATGGCCACGCGTGCGGTGGTCCGCCGCCCTTCGAGGCGTACGACAAGAGGTCGCGCGCACCTCAGGGGTGACGAAGCAGACTTTCACCAATCAACCGATTTCAATTTAACGCCTCACAGGAGAACCAAATGTCAGTCGTCATCCGCCTCGCCCGCGCAGGCACCAAGAAGCGTCCGGTCTATCACGTCGTCGCCGCCGACTCGCGGTTTCCGCGCGACGGCCGCTTCATCGAGCGGCTCGGCCATTTCAACCCGCTGCTGCCGAAGGACAACACCGAACGGCTGAAGCTCGACATGGACAAGGTCAAGGCCTGGCTCGCCAAGGGCGCGCAGCCGTCGGATCGCGTCACGCGATTCCTCGATGCCGCCGGCGTGGTGAAACGTACTGCGCGCAACAATCCGGAAAAGGCCGTGCCGCGCAAGGAGCGCAAGGCCAACGCCGAAGCCGCCGCCACCGCCGCCACGGCTGCCGCTGCCGCCGCCAAGAAGTAAGCGCGACGGCGCGCGGCGATGGCGGCCCACATCTGCGTCGCCCGGATCGGTGCCGCGCATGGCGTCCGCGGCGCCGTAAAACTGTGGACGTTTACCGAAGACCCGCTGGCCGTGAAGGCTTACGGGCCGCTGGTGACAAAGGACGGCGCACGTCAGTTCGAGGTGACGCACGCCCGCGAGGCCAAGGGCCATCTGGTCGCGACGCTGAAGGGCATCGCGACGCGCGAGCAGGCGGAGCGCCTCAACGGCGTCGAACTTTATATCGCGCGCGAAAAACTGCCGGCGACCGAGGAAGACGAGTATTACCACGCCGATTTGATCGGACTCGCCGCGGTAACGCCAGCGAACGAGCCGCTCGGCCGGTCATCGCGATCCACAATTTCGGCGCCGGCGATATCATCGAGATCGCGCCGCCGCATGGCGCGACCATGCTGCTGCCGTTCACCAACGCCGTGGTGCCCTCGGTCGACCTTGCAGGCGGCCGCGTAGTGATTGAATTGCCGCAGGAAATTGACGGCGACGAACCCTCCAGCACGGATGCCTGAGCATGGCTGCCGAGACAAACATCTGGCGCGCCACCATCCTCACTTTGTTTCCGGAGATGTTTCCGGGCCCGCTGGGCATCAGCCTCGCCGGCAAGGCACTGGCATCCGGGCTGTGGGCGCTGGAGGCCCGCGACATCAGGGAGTCGGCCACGGACCGCCACCGCAGCGTCGACGACACGCCGGCCGGCGGCGGCCCCGGCATGGTGCTGCGCGCCGACGTGCTGGCGGCCGCCATCGATGCCGCAGAGATTGCCCCGGAGCGGCCGCGGCTCCTGATGAGCCCGCGGGGTCGGCCATTGACCCAGTCCCGGGTGGTGGAACTCGCCTCAGGTCCCGGGCCGCTGATCGTCTGCGGCCGGTTCGAGGGCATCGACCAGCGGGTGATCGAGGCCCGCCGGCTCGAGGAGGTTTCGATCGGGGATTACGTGCTTTCGGGCGGTGAAATCGCCGCGATGGCGCTACTCGATGCCTGCGTCCGGCTGTTGCCGGGGGTGATGGGAAAACTGGCTTCCGGGGCGGATGAGAGTTTTTCGGAAGGCCTACTGGAATACCCGCAATATACCCGCCCGCAGGAGTTCGAGGGCCAGCCGATCCCGGAAATCCTGACCTCTGGTGATCATGCCCGGGTCGCGGCCTGGCGACGGGCCGAAGCCGAGGCCCTGACGCGGGCGCGGCGGCCCGACCTGTGGGCCGCACGGCAAGGCGAGGCAGCGCCGGGCCAAAAACGGCCAAAAAGCACGACGGATGGGTGACAAGGGGTTGGCTTTGCCGTATACGAGCGCCAAATCCGCGCAATGGCAGGATAGATGGACGTTCGCGCAGCCCGCGCCAGGCTGGGGCGCGCCGCCGATGGAGATTTTGCGATGAACCTCATTCAAGAGCTCGAAAAAGAGCAATTCGAGAAATTATCCGCCGGCAAGGAGATTCCGGAATTCGGACCCGGCGACACCGTGATCGTCAACGTCAAGGTGGTCGAGGGCGACCGCTCGCGGGTACAGGCCTATGAAGGCGTCTGCATCGGCCGTTCCGGCGGCGGGCTCAACGAGAGCTTTACGGTGCGCAAGATTTCCTACGGCGAGGGCGTGGAACGCGTGTTCCCCGTGATGTCGCCGATGATCAACTCGATCAAGGTGGTGCGCCGCGGCAAGGTGCGCCGCGCCAAGCTGTATTACCTGCGCAACCTGCGCGGCAAGTCGGCCCGCATCGTCGAAAAGACCGAGCGCGCCGCAGCCGTCGGCGAGTAATTCGCCTCGAAATGGATGTGACGAAAGGCGCGGGGCTGAGCCCCGCGCTTTTTTGTTGCGGCACACTATCTAAACAGGTGACGTCGCCTATCGATCGATTGTCGCGATAGTAGGCTTCGTGTAAGAAACTGAAATGGTTCCAGATCAGACCAGCAACGCGTTCCAAATCGCCAGTCGCATCGTGATCGACGATCGCAGCCGCCTGCCCGGCCGTTTCTTCGGACGGTTCACGACCTCAGCGACATCAGGGCTTACGCGCGCGCTTTGATGCCGCGCCGTATTCTTGAGTTGCGCGTACCCGCGCGCACCTGATCACGCACAAATTTTTTGGAGCTTACGCTCATGTCCAAACCGACCACGCTGTACGACAAGATCTGGAACGACCATCTGGTTCACGAAGCCGATGACGGCACCTGCCTGCTCTATATCGATCGCCATCTGGTCCATGAGGTGACCTCGCCGCAGGCCTTCGAAGGCCTGCGCGCCACCGGCCGCAAGGTTCGCGCGCCGGAGAAGACGCTGGCCGTGGTCGATCACAACATCCCCACCACCGACCGCTCCAAAGCCCAATCCGGATCCGGAAAGCATCGAGCAGATGCGGGTGATGGCGGAAAACGCCAAGGAATTCGGCATCGAGTATTACAACGAATTCGACAAGCGCCAGGGCATCGTGCACGTGATCGGCCCCGAGCAGGGCTTTACCTTGCCCGGCACTACGATTGTCTGCGGCGACAGCCATACTTCCACGCATGGCGCGTTCGGCGCGCTGGCGCACGGCATCGGCACCTCGGAAGTCGAACATGTGCTGGCGACGCAAACCCTGATCCAGAAGAAGGCCAGGAACATGCGCGCGGTCGTCGACGGCAAATTGCCCGACGGCGTCACCGGCAAGGACATCATTCTCGCCATCATCGGCGAGATCGGCACCGCGGGCGGTACCGGCTATGTGCTGGAATATGCCGGCGACGCGATCCGCGCACTCTCGATGGAAGGCCGCATGACCGTCTGCAACATGTCGATCGAAGGCGGCGCCCGCGCCGGCCTGGTGGCGCCGGACGAAAAGGCCTTCGAGTTCCTGAAGGGCCGCCCCAAATCGCCGAAGGGCGAAAACTGGGACGCCGCGATGCGCTACTGGGAAACGCTGCGAAGCGACGAGGCTGCGCATTTCGACCACGAGATCAGGCTGGATGCGGCAAAACTGCCGCCGATCGTGACCTGGGGCACTTCACCGGAAGACGTGGTGTCGATCACGGGCGTGGTTCCCGATCCGGACCAGATTGCCGACGAAGCGAAACGGCTGTCGAAGCATCGCGCGCTGAATTACATGGGTCTCAAGCCTGGCACCAAGATCACTGAGATAAAACTCGACCGCGTCTTCATCGGCTCCTGCACCAACGGCCGGATCGAGGATCTGCGCGCGGCGGCAAAGGTCGCCGAGGGCAAGACCGTCAACGCCAATGTCAACGCCATGATCGTGCCGGGCTCCGGCATTGTGAAGGAGCAGGCGGAAGCCGAGGGGCTGGACAAGATCTTCATCAAGGCCGGCTTCGAATGGCGCGAGCCGGGCTGCTCGATGTGCCTCGCCATGAACCCCGACAAGCTCGCGCCCGAAGAGCGCTGCGCATCGACCTCGAACCGCAATTTCGAGGGCCGCCAGGGTTTTAAGGGCCGCACCCATCTGGTGTCGCCGGCCATGGCGGCGGCGGCGGCAATCGCCGGGCATTTCGTCGATATCCGGGAGTGGCGGTAAAGAAACCGTTGCCTCAACCTCGAACCATTCTCGAAGGAACTCGTTAAGCAGTTGGGAGCACACTCCATGGCTCGCATGGGCGAGGCATTTCGCGAGGAGCGAGCCGTGGCCGACAAGTCCGAATTCGTTGATATGATCAGCGAGGCGACGCGCCAGTCGCACCGCCGCATCGTGCCGCGCGTCGTCCAGCGCATGGTCAAGGAAACCTCCAAGCTCAGCAACTGGCCGCCCAACCCCTGGCAGCAATGGCGGCTGGAGACCATTACGCCATGGAGGATCAAACCCTGGAAATTCAAGAATTGGGATCGTGGATAAAAATTCGTTGCAGATGAAATCGGGCGCCAGATCGGCGCCCGATGCATTTTAGCGATCGTCTCAACTCACCAATAGACGCGATGCCGATGGTGGTGGCGCCAGTAATGGTGACGCCAGTGGTGATAGTGACAGATGCGCCGCGGGCCATCATAGGTCCAGATCACCCGGCAGCGGCGGTACGGGTAATAATACGGGTAGTCATAATAGGACGGTCCGTATCCGTAGAAGAAATGCCGGTGAAAGTGGTGCCGGTGGGCGAACCGAAAGCCGCCATGGCGAAAGCCGCCATAGTGAGCGCCGCTGTAGCGATAACCACCGCCGCGGAAAACCGGACCGACGCGATAGCCGCCGCCGTGAAAGGCCGCGCCGCCGCCATGGAAGCCACCTCCACCGTGGAAGCGCCGCCTCCACCTCCATGGAAACCGCCACCTCCACCACCATGGAAACCGCCACCCCCGCCGCCGTGGAAGCCGCCTCCACCATGGCCGCCGCGAACTTCGGTCGTCAGCCCGCCGGAAACAACTTTCGCCGAGGGTGCTGCGCCCGGATTGATCAGCGACAGCGCCTCGGCGCGCTCGCCGGCGGCGACCGACAGCACCAGCATCGCGGCAGCCGCAAGGCTCAGGCGACGGACAAGGCCGCGCCCGGGATCTGGAATCCTGTTCATCTGTGAAATCTCCCCTCCATGCAGGCAACGAAAGCCCGGGCCATGAAATGGCCTGTCTTCGGCGCGTCGATTTGCGATCGTTCCCAACATTAAACTAAAGATGAGCACCTGAACGCGCCATGAATGCGCGGGCCGCAATGATGAACGAACGCGCGCGCAACACGCGCGCGAGCCGTCGCTGGATGAGGACTGGCCATGACCGTTTATGTGATCGCACAGCTCAAGATGACCGATCGTGCCGCCTATGATCGCTATCAGGCGCGATTCTTCGAGGTGTTCAGGAAATTCAACGGTCGGCTGCTGTCAGCCGACGAAAGCCCTGTCATCGTCGAAGGCGAATGGGATCGCGACAAGCTGGTATTGATGTCGTTTGCCGACGAAGCCGCGTTTCGCGCCTGGTCGGACTCACCGGAATATCTGGAGATTGCAAAAGACCGCAAAGCCGGGGCGCAAAGTGTCGTGCTGCTGGTGAAAGGATTTGCACCAGGAAGTTAGGAGGGCACTCGTCTGGCCGGGACAACGCGCCGCCATGACGGAAAGATCGGTTGTTTGGAATTCGGCGATCACCACCACGGCCCGTAACCAAGTCCCAGGAACGGGAAGAACGGCGCCGGCGCGTAATAGTAAGGCCGGTCGTAGTAAGTGGGATAATATGGGCGATAGACGTCGTGATCATGCCGACGGTCGTGGCGCCGCCCGCCGACATCGGTTGCCTTTTGCGCCTGCGGCTGTTGCTGCGCAGCCGGCAAAGGCGCGGCCGCCGCGGGATCGATTGCGGCTCGGCCACCGGGCAGCAGGGACAGCATGAGGATGGCTGCACCGATCCATTTCCTCATGGCAAGTTCCTCCGTGCGTCAGAAGCTCTGACTTAATCCGAACCCGTTTCCGCTTTGCACAACGGGAATAACGGGACGTTTTTTCAAAACCGGCATACGCTGTCGTCCGTATCTTCTGCAACTCGTCACAGGAGATTATCATGACATCGTCTCGAACAAGCCATCGCTTGTCGCGCATCGCACTCACCGCCGCGTCAATCATTGCCGCCGTGCTGTGGGCGAAAGCGGCTTTCGCCTCGCAAGGCCCCGGCGGCGGTCCGGGCACCGCAAGCGGCTTCACGCAATTGGCCATGGCGATCATCGTCTATGGAACGTCGGCATTGGTGGTCGGCGCCGGACTGATCGGCGCGCTGCGCCATCGCTCGCACTAGAGCGTTCAACTGAGTTGAATCAGGCTCTAGCGTTATCTTTTTGTTTGAGCATGATCTTTTCGGAAAACCGGTTCCACTTTTCCGGATTATGCTCTAGGTTGTGGACTCAAACCTAGCCCGGGCGCCAATAGCAGCTCATGCGCGGCACGATCACCGTGCCGCTCGGCCGGTATTCCTGCACATAGGTCGCGTTGCATTCGCGCACCGCATTGGGGCCGGGATTGTAGCGGGGATAGACGTCGGGTTCCCATTCGTAACGCGGATAGACGCGCAACCGCGTCGCCGGGCGCCTGACACGGCTTTGCGCCGATATCTCGGCCGCCATCGGTTGCGCCGCCTGCGCTGTCCGCATGCCCTGAGGCGCGGTTTGCGCGCGTCCCTCGGCAGCTAGCAACGAAAACGCGCCCGCAAGGGCGACCCCTATCGCCGCCGTCCTGATCCACATCATCGCGCCCACCATGAACCGGTTGCCGGCCGCAACGTCTCCGATTGCCGCGCCAACGTCAACTGCGCAGGTCGTGCGAACCGCAAAACCGTTAGGCGCCGATACGGAACCCGCGCTAGAAAGCCATGATGTGGACCACAGCGAAAGCGCCATCGCTCGCCGAGATGGAAGCCATGGCGCACGACATTTTCGGACACCTGCCGAAGCACTTCCGCGATCTGTGCGAGGGCGTGATCATCCGCGTCGACGATTTTCCGACCGACGAGGTGCTCGACGAGATGCAGGCGGAGACCGAATTCGACCTGCTCGGCCTGTTCCAAGGCGTTGGCCTGCCCTTTCGCAGCAATGACGACATCGCGCGGCTGCCCAACATGGTCTGGCTCTATCGGCGGCCGATCCTGGATTATTGGGCCGAACATGACGAAACGCTGGGCCATATCGTCCGCCACGTGCTGATTCACGAGATCGGCCATCATTTCGGGCTTTCCGACGACGATATGGAGGCGATCGAGGCCGGGGCCTAGGTCAATTGATCCGGGGTTTGGGTCAATTCATCAGGCCAATTTGTCCTTTAAAGCCGGCGGCATTCGCGATACACCAGCCGACGCTTTTTCCCTGATCTCGAGCCGAGAAGTGCATTCGATGGACAAGTTCACCACGCTGGAGGGCGTCGCCGCGCCCCTGAAGATCATCAATGTCGATACCGACATGGTGATCCCGAAGCAGTATCTGAAGACCATCAAGCGCACCGGCCTTGGCAAGGGGCTGTTCGCCGAACAGCGCTACAAGGATGACGGCAGCGAGAATCCGGATTTCATCCTCAACAAGCCGGCCTATCGCAACGCCAGGATCCTGGTCGCCGGCGACAATTTCGGCTGCGGTTCGAGCCGCGAGCACGCACCGTGGGCGCTGCTGGATTTCGGCATCCGCTGCGTGATCTCGACCTCGTTCGGCGATATCTTCTACAACAATTGTTTCAAGAACGGCATTCTGCCGATCCGCGTTGCCCAAGAAGACCTCGACAAATTGTTCGACGATGCCGAGCGCGGCGCCAATGCGACGCTGTCGATCGATCTCGCCGCCCAGGAAATCCACGGCCCCGACGGCGGCACGGTGAAATTCGAGATCGACCCGTACCGCAAGCATTGCCTGATGAACGGCCTCGACGACATCGGGCTCACCATGGAGAAGAAGGCTTCGATCGACGCTTACGAAGCAAAGGCAAAGACCGCGCGCGCCTGGGCCTGATCTCCCGCCTTACCAGGTGACGCATGCGGCCTGACATCGTCACCTTCTGGCACGGCCCGCTCGACGCGCTCAGGCTAACCTGCCTGAGATCGCAGGTGGCCGCCGGTCACAACGTCACCGTCTACAGCTTCGAGCCGCTGCCAGGATTGCCCGACGGCGTCGGCAATGCCGAGGCCGAAGCGATCCTGCCGCGCGCCTTCTCCGAAAAATTGCGTCCGCCGCAACCGGACGGCACCTGGCGCGACTGGACCACGCTGCAGTTTTCCGATTTTTTCCGGATGCGGCTGATGGCGCAGGGCGCGGGCCTGTGGCTCGATGCCGACGTGCTGCTGCTCAGACCTGTCGAGATCGACGAGACCAAACCTTATTTCGCCTGGGAGCGGGCGCGGCAACTCGGCAATTCCGTGCTCTATCTGCCGGCGGACGACGCAATTGTGCTGGCGTTCGAGGCCCTGATGGAACAGGAGGAGTTGACGCCGGAATGGCTGTCGCTGCGGCACCGCCTGACATTCATGATCCGGCGATTGCGCGGCGGATCGAACCGGCTTTCCGATATTCGTGTCGCGATCTACGGTCCGCCGGCACTGACCGCGCTCGCCCACCGCGCCGGTCAACTGCGTCATGCCCTGCCGAAGAAATCGTTCTATGCGGTGCATGCCGACCCGAAACGCTTCTTCGAGCGTTCGGATTTTTCAGCGTTGATCGGCGACCCCGACATTGTCGGGCTGCATATCTCGCCAAAAGGCCGCGGCAATCAGCCACCCGTTCCCGGCAGCCTCTACGGATGGGCGGCGGAGCGGTTTGGATCGCCGTCGTCCTAGAAGTCTTGCCGTTCGTCATGGCCGGGCTTCGTCCCGGCCATCCACGTCCTTCTTGTCGGGGGGCTAAGACGTGGATGCCCGGCACAAGGCCGGGCATGACGAGGCTAAATTGCGAAGCCTGATCGATGGGCATAGTGGCCCCCGCCCGGGTTTGATCTACCGCAACGCCGCGCACCTCGATCTGTGCACATATTAGCTACATCGGAGGTGTCCCATGACCGCCTACAGTCATCCTTTTCCCCGCATCGATATGCTCATCAATACGTTTAGCGACTGGCTGAGACACCGGCGGGAGCTGAACGAACTACGCCAGCTCAATACGTCGGAGTTCGACCGCATCGCGAGCGAGCTTCGGGTTTCCCCTGCCGACCTGAACGAGCTGGTCCGCCAGGGACCGCATGCGGCCGATGAACTGCCGATGCTGCTCAAGGTTCTCGGCATCGACGAGGAATCTCTTGCGCGCACCCAGCCTTTGGTGCTGCGCGACATGGAGCGGGTCTGCGCCTTGTGCCATCACAAGGGTCAATGCGACCGCGACCTCGCCGACGGGACCCTCGCCGAGCATTATGAGGGGTATTGCCCGAACGCACCCACGATCGACGTCTTGGGCCAGCCGACGAATAAATAGGCGTTATCGTTTTGTTTGAGCATGGTCTCCGCGCAAACGCTTCGGGTTTGTTGCGAGGGAAAACCGGCTTCCACTTTCCCGGATCATGCTGCAGCGATCATAATGTGAGCAAGTGAAAATGTCGCGCTCCGTCTGGATCCACACCGCGCTGGCCATTCTTATCGCTCTGATCGCGCTGTTTTTCTACCTGCGCAAGGCGAGCGGAACAATTCTGCCGTCCGACAGCGCAGTCGCGGGGCATCGGCTGGCCGAGGGCTGGTGCAAGGAGTGTCACGCCATCGAGGCGACGCCGGCGGGGAAGGCCAACGCCGCGCCGGCCTTCGTCGATATCGCCAACCGGCTTTCGACTACCGAGCTTTCACTCAAAGTGTTCCTCAGGTCCAGTCACCCCAGCATGCCAAACCTGGTCATCGCGCCGAAACAAACCGATGATCTGGTCAATTACATCCTGAGTCTGAAGCGCAATTGATCAGCTCTATTGCTGCGTCATCGCCGCGATCGCGTCCGCGATCGCGATGGTGCGCCTGGCCATATCGGCGTGCAGCCGCTCCACCATCTGCCCATCGAGCCGGATCGCGCCGCGCGAGGCGTTCTCCGGCTGTTCGAATGCGGCGATGATCTTGCGGGCTTGCGCAATCTCCTCGGCCGGCGGCGTGAAGATCGCATTGCAGGCCTCGATCTGGCCCGGATGGATCAGCGTCTTGCCGTCGAAGCCGAGATCGCGCGCCTGCGTGCATTCTTTGCCGAAGCCATCAACATTACTGAAGTCGCTGTAGGGTCCGTCGAGAATTTCGAGGCCATAGGCGCGCGTCGCCAGAATGCAATGCGTGATCAGCGGCAGCATCGCCGCGCGGCCGGGCTGCATTCGTATCCGGGTCTCGCGCGAAATATCGTTCGGCCCGAACACGAAACCGGCCAGCCGCATCTCGGAATCGCGCGAGGCGGCAGCCAACTCCTCGGCGTGCAGCACCGCACGCGCGGTTTCGATCATCGCCCACACCCTGATCGAGATGTCGGCGTTGATATCGCCGAGCCGATCGGCGATGGTCGTCAGATCCTGCGCGCTGGAAACCTTCGGGACCAGAATGCCGTCGGGCCGGGCCTTGCCGGCCATGTCGATGTCATCGATCCACCACGGCGTATCCAGCGCGTTGACGCGGATCAGCACCTCGCGCCTGCCGAAGCCGCCCGCAGCGATCGCTTTCGCGATCTGGTCGCGCGCCACAGCCTTGGCCTCCGGGGCCACGGAATCCTCGAGATCGAGGATGATGCCGTCGGCCGGCAGGTTGCGCGCTTTCTCCAGCGCCCGCGCATTCGATCCCGGCATGAACAACAGGCTGCGGCGCGGACGGATCATGGGCTGGTTCCCCTTCAATTCATGAACTCCCCGCGATAGCATCCCGCCCCGCGATCCGAAAGGCTTGTTCCCGCCTGTCGCATATGGTTAGCAACGCGCATGTCACCATTTCCGCAACATTTGCTCGACGGCTACCGGACCTTCACCTCGCAGCGGCTGCCCACCGAACAATCGCGCTACCGCGAACTGTCGGAGCGCGGCCAGTCGCCCGAGGTGATGGTGATCGGCTGCTGCGACTCCCGGGTGTCGCCCGAGGTGATCTTCGATGCAGGTCCCGGTGAATTGTTCGTGGTGCGCAACGTCGCCAATCTGGTGCCGGTCTATGCGCCCGACGGCGGCGCGCATGGCGTCTCCGCGGCGCTGGAATACGCGGTGCGGGCGCTGCGCGTCAGGCACATCGTGGTGCTCGGCCACGCCCAATGCGGCGGCATCCGCGCCTTCATCGACAATATCGCGCCGCTGTCGCCGGGCGACTTCATCGGAAGATGGATGTCGATGTTCATCAAGCCGGGCGAGAAGGTCGGACAACGCGACCACGAGACGATGGCCGATTTCACCATTCGGATCGAGAAGGCCGCGGTGTTCCGCAGCCTGGAAAACCTGATGACGTTTCCGTTCGTGAAGGCACTCGCCGAGTGCGGCGAGCTCAATCTGCACGGCGCTTATTTCGGCGTCGCCGAGGGCTCGCTGTCGGTACTCGATCAGGCGACCAAGGAATTTCGCAGCGTCAGGGAAAGCGAGGGAGCAGCGAGTAGCGAATAGGGGAATTCCATTCGCCATTCACGATCAAGATCAGATTGCCGGTCAGGGAGACGTCGATCAGGCTGAGCACGTCGAGAATGATATCGGACTCCTTCGAGCCCGGCGCGTGGACGATGAACTCAAACAGCAGCATGCAGAATTTGAGCAACAGCACCGCGAGGCTGACGACGAGGCCGAAATAAATAGCCGTTCTCGACGCGCTTCCGCGTCGGATTGGGTCGATAGGGAGCCGGTTCTTCGGTCATCGCACTTCCGGCTCCCGCAAGTCCAGTTCTCAGGCCGCCTTCTACGCCGCCTTTTTCTTGGCGCTGATCAGCTTGCGGTTGATCAGGCATTCGGCGATCTGGATCGCGTTCAGCGCCGCGCCCTTGCGCAGATTGTCCGACACACACCAGAGCACGAGCCCGTTGTCCACCGTCGCATCCGCGCGGATGCGGCTGATATAGGTCGCATCCTCGCCGGCCGCCTCGTAGGGCGTCACGTAGCCGCCTGGCTCGTGCTTGTCGATCACCAGGCAGCCCGGCGCATTGCGCAGGATATCGCGCGCCTCGTCGGGCGAGATCGGATTCTCGAACTCGATGCTGACCGCTTCGGAATGGCCAACGAACACCGGCACCCGCACGCAAGTCGCGGTCAACTTGATTTTGGGATCAAGAATCTTCTTGGTCTCCATCATCATCTTCCACTCTTCCTTGGTGTAGCCGTCCTCCATGAACACGTCGATCTCGGGGATCACATTGAAGGCGATCCGCTTCGGGAATTTCTTGTTGACGAGTTCGCTGTTGGTGTAGACCGCCTTGGTCTGGGTAAACAGCTCGTCCATGGCGTCCTTGCCGGCGCCCGACACCGACTGATAGGTCGAGACCACGACGCGCTTGATCACGGCCTTGTCGTGCAGCGGCTTCAGCGCGACCACGAGTTGCGCAGTCGAGCAGTTCGGATTGGCGATGATGTTCTTCTTCACGAAGCCGGCAACCGCGTCCGCATTGACCTCGGGCACGATCAGCGGCACGTCGGGATCCATCCGCCAAGCGGACGAGTTGTCGATCACGACCGCACCGGCGGCGCCGATCTTCGGCGACCATTCCTTCGACACCGCGCCGCCCGCCGACATCAGGCAGATATCGACGTCCGAGAAATCGTAATTCTCGAGGGCTTTGACCTTGAGGGTGCGGTCGCCATAGGACACTTCGACGCCCATGCTGCGGCGTGACGCCAGCGCCACCACCTCGTCGGCCGGGAATTTGCGCTCGTCGAGAATGTTGAGCATTTCCCGCCCGACATTGCCGGTCGCTCCGACCACCGCGATCTTGTAACCCATCGTTCACTCTCCGAACAAAAATGCCTCCCGCCGCTACCAGCGGAAAGGGAAGAGGCAGCGCTTCTATGCGAGAAACGCCGTTAAGACAACGTTAGAGCGTGCCAGTTGGGCGTTTGATGCGATCGTTTTGGGCCATCCGTGCCAACCCCTCTTATCCGACCCAAATTCATCCGGCGCTGACCAGCTTTGCCGACGAATGCTGCGCCACGCTGGCGCGTCTTGTTGCCTATGTGGGAACGCTGGCGCTGCTTGTCATCGCCGGTATCCACTTCCGGGACGAATTGCCGGTTGACGAACCAAGCGTGCCCACCGCCAAAGCGGGCTGGAACGTGGCCGACCGCTCGTATCCGGCATTTGCCGTCAGCCAGTTCGATTCGCCAGAAAAAACAGTGTCTTACGAAATCCTTCGGCATCCCGAAGGTGGCCGCAGGGACATCATTCGCTGGGCAGCGCCAGGCGAAAAGCCGGTTGCCGAGCTCGAAATCTATCGCACGGGCGGTGAATTCAGCCAGTCAGGTTCGGCCGGCGCCGAACTCCAGCGCGGCAGTTGCGGCCCATCGGCAGCGTCGGCCGACTGGGTCACAGGCGCGGAAAATCCCGGGCTGCGCGGCACGCTCTGATTCGGCGCGCCCGCCAAGGCGTTGGTTTTTCATGCAACTTTCCCGCGTTCCGCCGCATTATTGTGATCAGTGTGGCCCGATTGACCTTGTGACGATATGACCCCGGCCGGTAATGTGGCCGCGAAATCGGAAATGGCGGCCCCAGCTGCCTGTGAGGACCTGATGACCTGGAAATTTCCTGCTGCGAACAAACCTGCGCTGCTGCTGACGGCTGCCGCCGTTATCGCTGTTGGCTTCGGCGCGACATCGGCCAATGCGCAGACCAAACGCCAACAACAGCAATATGACGACCGCGGCCGTGCCTATTACGGGACGAACGGTCCCAACGTGTCCTATCAGCAAGGGCCGCACACCCGCATTTACGTCACCAAACGCTCATGGCTCGATGCCGGCGTCGAGGTTTTGCCGGGCGACCGCAAGTTCACCGATTACGCATTTCCGCCCGCGGTCGGCTACCCGTCGTTCGCGCGCGAGAACAACAATCGCCCGATCGACCGCCAGCCGCTCAATCCGCCGTCGGACATGGGCGGATATCCGCAGACATTCCCGTTGTATTAAGCTGGTAGAGGCTGTCGCCCCGGCGAACGCCGGGGCCCATACGCCGTGGCGTCTCGTTCAAAGAAGAACGTTCGACGACTTTTACCCAACCACGAACAGTTGTGGATATGGGTCCCGGCTCAAGGCCGGGATGACGATCCGGAAAGATCTGCGTTTACGCGTGCAGCCCCTGCAATTCTTTCAGAATCGCTTCGCCCATCTGCGTGGTAGAGACGGTCGTGGTGCCCTCGGACTTGATATCCGCGGTGCGCAGGCCGCTCGCCAGCACCGCTGCGATCGCGGCATCGACCTTGTCGGCGAGCGCGCCCATGTCGAAGGAATAGCGTAGCGCCATTCCAAACGACGCGATCATCGCGATCGGATTGGCCAGTCCCTTGCCGGCGATATCGGGCGCCGAGCCGTGCACCGGCTCGTACAGCGCCTTGCGTTTGCTGGTCTTGACGTCGACCTCGCCAAGCGAGGCCGACGGCAGCATGCCGAGCGAGCCGGTCAGCATCGCCGCGATATCCGAGAGCATGTCGCCGAACAGATTGTCGGTGACGATGACGTCGAATTGCTTCGGCCACTTCACCAGATTCATGCCGCCGGAATCGGCCAGCTGATGCTCGAGCTCGACATCCCTGTATTCGCGGGCATGCACCTGGGTGACGACTTCGTTCCAGAGCACGCCCGATTTCATGACGTTGCGCTTTTCCATCGAGGTCAGCTTGTTGCGGCGCTTGCGCGCCAGATCGAAGGCGACCCGGGCGATGCGCTCGATCTCATAGGTGTCGTAGACTTGGGTGTCGATGGCGCGCTTCTGGCCGTTGCCGAGATCGGTGATGGTCTTCGGCTCGCCGAAATAGACCCCGCCGGTGAGTTCGCGCACGATCATGATGTCGAGGCCCTCGACCACCTCGCGCTTCAGGCTGGAGGCGTCCGCGAGCGCCGGATAGCACACGGCCGGGCGCAGGTTGGCGAACAGGCCGAGTTCCTTGCGCAGCCGCAACAGCCCGGCCTCGGGGCGCGCATCATAGGGGACGCTGTCCCACTTCGGACCGCCGACCGCGCCGAAAATCACGGCATCGGCGGCGTCAGCCTTGGCCATGGTCGCGTCCGTAATGCTCTGCTGGCTCGCATCATAGGCCGAACCGCCGACCAGCCCCTGCTCGGTTTCGAATTGCGCGATGCCCTGCGCGTTGAGCCAGCCGATCAGGCGCTTCACCTCCGCCATCACTTCGGGGCCGATGCCGTCGCCGGGGAGAAGCAGCAGTTTATGGGTCGCCATGGTTCGTTACCTCTGCAGTATTGTTTGTCCGTCATTGCCGGACTTGATCCGGCAATCCAGCTCTCTTGCGAAGATGAGTGGATGCCCGGGTCGAGCCCGGGCATGACGAGTGCGCGCGGAGTGCTAGTGCGGCGTTGCGGGATTGGCAAGACACCATTGCGGGCGGCGCGCCTGTGCAAGCCCCGCTTTGCCTGCCACAATGCGGCGCCAGCCGGAGTAACCCCTTGCACGCCCCCGACCGTCCAGCGCCTTACGCGCATCCCGCGCGGCTGATCCTCATTTTGTCGCTCGCGCCCACCATCGGTCTCGGCATCGGCCGCTTCGCCTATGCGCTGGTGCTGCCGGACATGCGCGATGCGCTGGGCTGGTCGTATTCGGCGGCCGGCTTCATGAACACCATCAATGCGGCCGGCTATCTTGCCGGCGCGCTGATCGCGTCGCGGCTGATCAAACGCTTCGGACTATCCGCAACGGTGCGCTGGGGAACGGTGGCCTGCGTGGCGTCGCTGGCGCTGTGCGCGCTGTCGGGCAATTTCGTCGTTTTGAGTTTGGCACGACTGCTGGTGGGCCTGGGCGCCGCAGCCGTATTCGTCGGCGGCGCTGCCCTGGCGGCGACGATTGCGCAATCGCAGCCCTCGCGAGCGAATTTTCTGCTCAGCCTGTTTTATGCCGGACCCGGATTCGGCATCCTGTCGTCGGGCCTGATCGCGCCATTCGTGCTGCAGGCGTTCGGACCGGGATCATGGTGGATCGTCTGGTGGGTCCTGACGATGCTCACGACCGTGATGGCCGTTCCGCTGTTGCTGGCGCCGATCGATGCAAGGGCCGACGTCGCCGACGCGGTCCCGACGCCATTCGCCATCGGGCCGGTGCTGATCTATCTGATCGGCTATTTTCTGTTCGGCGCCGGATACATCGCCTACATGACCTTCATGATCGCGTATATCCGCGACGCCGGCGGCGGCGCCGCGGCGCAGAGCGCATTCTGGTGCCTGATCGGCCTCAGCGCCTTCGTGACGCCGTGGGTGTGGCGCGGCGTGCTGGCGCTCAACCGCGGCGGCGTCTCGACCGCGATCATTCTCTCCGTCAACGCGGCTCGGCGCGGCGCTGCCGCTGCTCGGACACTCGACGGCCTGGCTCACCGCATCGGCACTGGTGTTCGGCGTCTCATTCTTCGCAGTCGTAGGCTCGACCACCGCTTTCGTGCGCTTCAATTATCCCCCCGCGGCATGGCCCACCGCGATCGCGGCGATGACGATCGCCTTCGGAATCGGCCAGACGCTCGGACCGATCCTCACCGGCGCCATTACCGACGCGCTGGGCAGCCTGTCCTATGCCCTCAATGCAGGCGCGGCGATGCTGGCGGTAGGCGCGATTGCCGCCGCGTTTCAGGGCAGGCTGGCGGGGAAGTCGAGTTCGACCTGATTCCGCATTGGGGTATTCGCGAATAGCGAATAGTGATTAGCGAGTAGCGTAGCGAAGGTAAGCGCGAATATTCATCTATCGCCACTCGCCATTCGCCATCGCTCTCAACTCCCGCTGAACGAATTGTAGCCCTGGTCTTCCCAGTAGCCGCCCTTGTAGTCGTTGGTGACTTCCATCGAGATCACATATTTCGGATTCTTGAAACCGAGCTTTGTCGGCACCCGGATCTTCATCGGAAAGCCATAGGCCCGCGGCAGGATTTCGTCGCCGAATTTGAACGTCATCTGGGTCTGCGGATGCAGCGCGGTGCGCATGTCGAGCGGCGAGTTGTAGCCTTCGGAATCGGCGCACTGGAACCAGCAATATTTGGCGCGGGTGTCGGCGCCGACCAGTTTGAGGAAATCGCGCAACGGCGTGCCGGTCCAGCTTCCGATCGCGCTCCAGCCCTCGACGCAGATATGGCGGGTGACCTGCTTGACCTGCGGCAGCTTGTAGAGCTCCTCCAGCGTCCATGATTTCTTGTTGTCGACGAGGCCGCGCACCTCGAACTTCCAGGCCTTGCCGTCGATCGTCGGGCGCGTCGTCGATATCGTAATAGGCGTTGAACGGGAACGGATTGGTGATGGCGCTTTCCGGGAAGGTCGGCGCCAGCGCATCGGGATTGAAGATCAAGGCCTGCACGGCGTCGTTGAACTTCGAGACCTTCTTCAGCATGTCCTCGGCCGAAAAACTGTCTGACACGTCGCAGCCGGTCAGCAGCGTCAGCGCGCCGAGACTGGCGCCGCCGGCGATGAAGCGCCGCCGCGCCAGATCCGGCATGACCTTGACCGCGTCCCTGACCAGCAATTGCTTGTCGACGCCGGGGATCAGAAGCGAGCGAAGTCGGCCCATCATAGTCCTCCCTGAATCTTTCTAGCGGCCGATGATCATGGCGCGCAGGCTTTTCGGCACCAGCACCGCCAGCGCGACATGCACCACCAGGAACGCGACGATCGCCGCCATGCAGATGAAGTGGACGTAGCGCGCGACATCGTAGCCGCCGAACAGCGCCGTCAGCCACTGCAGCTGCACCGGCTTCCAGATCGAAAGCCCCGACAGCACGATCAGGACACCGACCACGATGATGCCGGCATAGAGCAGCTTCTGCACGTAATTGTATCGGGTGAGGTCGTCATGCGACAGTTTGCCGGTCAGCGCCGCCTTGGCATCGGAGATCACGCCCGCCGGCGTGATCGGCAGCAGCTTCTTGCGGAAGCGGCCGGTGGCAAAGCCCAGCGCGAGATAGACGAGGCCGTTGACCATCAGCAGCCACATCGCCGCGAAATGCCAGAGCAGCGCGCCGCCGAGCCAGTCGCCGAGGGTGATGCTTTTTGCGAATTTGAAATCGAACAGCGGCGAGGCGTTGTAGATCTGCCATCCCGACATGATCATCAGGATCATCGCCACGGCATTGATCCAGTGCACGGTCCGGACCCAGGCCGGCTGAATGACTTTCGCGGTGGCCGGTACGATGCGCTCGTCGCTGGCTGCAAGGCTGGACATGACTGTTCCGTCGTTCGAAAGGTCGATACCGCAATATACGCCGGGAACCGGGGCTTCGTTACTGCAATTCGATCTATCAGTTCGATGCACGCCGGGCATCGCGGTCACAAAAAAGCGAGCCGGGTTGCCCCGGCTCGCCGCGCGCGCATCCTGGTGGGGACCAGATCAGGACACGCGTGGTGTTACGACGCCGGCATCAGGACGGTGTCGACCACGTGGATCACGCCGTTCGACTGATTGACGTTCGAGATCGTCACCATCGAGGTACCGCCCTTGGCATCGACGATCCAGATCTTGCCGTCCTGGTGCTTCACCGTCAGCTCTTCGCCTTCGGCGGTCTTGAGCTTCTTGCCGTCGGTCAGGCTGGAGGCTTCGAGCTTGCCCGGAACCACGTGATAGGTGAGGATCTTGGTCAGGGTCGCCTTGTTCTCGGGCTTCACCAGGGTGTCGACGGTGCCGGCCGGCAGCTTGCCGAAGGCGGCGTTGGTCGGCGCGAACACCGTGAACGGGCCCTTGCCTTCCAGGGTCTCGACCAGGCCGGCGGCCTTCACGGCGGCAACCAGCGTGGTGTGGTCCTTGGAGTTGACGGCGTTCTGGATGATGTTCTTCGAGGGGAACATCGCGGCGCCGCCGACCATGACGGTCTTCTCGCCGGACATTTCGCTTTTCATCATTTTGTCTTGCGCGCTGACGGGCGCAACGACGACGGCGGTCAGGGCCAGCGCGCCGAAAGCGGCGGCGGACAACAATGCAATACGCTTGGACATGGATAGTCTCCCGATGGATTGAGGTGACCGGCGGACCTCCGCCGGCGCTGAGGGCAACAACGACGCGGTTTCTCTTCAGGATCAGACTGCGTCGCCGTTGGCCTGAGTTACGGGAGGTTTCCGGGCCGGTTTCGGAGAATAATTTATCGTGATGTTTGAAACTTTTTGCGGGGATGGCCGTGGGCGCATCGCGAAGTCACCAAAACTCCAATGTCGTCCCGGCTCGTCGCGGAGCCTGTCATCGGGCGCGCATTCGCGCGACCCGTTGGCTTGGCCGGGACGACGACGGTATTTGCTGTGCGCGGGGACGGCTTTGGAAAAAACTAATCCCGATTGTCCGGCGTCTGCACAAAACCCCGGTTCCAGGTCGGGCTGATCAGGATTTCGTTCATGCAGACCCGCGGCGGCATGCTGGCGACGAAGGCGATGGTGCGGCCGAGATCTTCGGACTGCAGCATGCGCGCCTGTTCCGCTTCTGACGGCACCACCGGCCGCAATTTCAGGATCGGGGTCGCGACCTCGCCGGGCGACAGGCAGCACGCGCGCAGGCCGTTGACGCATTCGTCCATGTTGAAGGAATGGGTCAGCGCCAGCACCGCATGCTTGGTGGTGGTGTAGGCCGGGCCCGGCATTTTCGAGACATGGCGGCCGGCCCATGACGCGACATTGATGATGCAGCCGTCCTTCTGCTTGCGCATCGCCGGCAGTACCGCGCGCATGCAGTACAAGACGCCGTTGAGATTGATGTCGACGAGCTGGTTCCAGCCTTCCAGCTCCATGTCGGCCCAGCTGCGCTTCGGCACATTGACGCCGGCGCTGTTGACGAGGAGATCGATGCGGCCGTGTTTGGCGATGATCTGCTCTGCCGCCTTGTTCACGTCATCGGACTTGCTGACGTCCAACGGGACCGCCTCGGCCTTGCCGCCGCTCTTGGTAATCTTTGCCACCACCGCGTCCAGCGCATCCTTGCGGCGCCCCGAAACCACCACCGTCCAGCCATCCGCGGCGAGCGCTTCCGCACCGGCCTCGCCGATGCCGCTGCCGCCGCCGGTCACCCAGGCCACGCGCTTCCCGTTATTTGACATCCAAACTGTCTCCGTTGCCTTGTGAAGGGCGCTTTTGCTATTGAAGCGTTGCCGCGGCCGACCGGGCCGCGTCCGCCCATCGCAATGATGCATGAATGCACCGCAGAAAACCATCATGAACGCCAACCTGTTTTCCCGCCTGTTCGACGGCCTCGACGATCCCACCCGGCTCGCGATCGAAACCGCGGACGGGCAGCGCATCAGCTATGGCGACCTGATTGCCCGCGCCGGGCAGATGGCGAATGTGCTGGTGTCGCGCGGCGTCAAGCCCGGAGACCGCGTCGCCGCGCAAACCGAAAAATCGGTGCCCGGCCTGGTGCTCTATCTCGCCGCGGTACGGGCGGGTGCGGTGTATTTGCCGCTCAATACCGCCTACACGCTCAACGAACTCGAATATTTCATCACCGACGCCGAGCCGGCGCTGGTGGCATGCGATCCGTCGAAGGCTGAAGGCATCGGCGCCATCGCCGCCAAAGTTGGCGCCAGGGTCGAGACTCTCGGCGCCGACGGCAAGGGCTCGCTGACCGATGCCGCCGCCAAGGCAAGTGCGGATTTTTCAACCGTCGCCCGCGCCGATGACGATCTCGCCGCGATCCTCTACACCTCGGGCACCACGGGGCGTTCCAAGGGCGCGATGCTGACGCACGATAATCTCGCCTCGAATTCGTTGTCTTTGGTCGGCTACTGGCGCTTCACGGATAAGGACGTGCTGATCCACGCGCTGCCGATCTATCACACCCACGGCCTGTTCGTGGCGAGCAACGTCACGCTGTTCGCGCGTGCCTCGATGATCTTCCTGCCGAAATTCGATCCTGAAATGATCATCAAACTGATGGCGCGCGCCACCGTGCTGATGGGCGTACCGACATTCTACACGAGGCTGTTGCAGAGCCCGGCGCTGACGCGCGAATCGACAAAACACATGCGGCTGTTTGTTTCCGGCTCGGCGCCGCTGCTCGCCGATACCCATCGCGAATGGTTTGCCCGCACCGGCCACGCCGTGCTCGAGCGTTACGGCATGACCGAGACCAATATGAACACGTCGAACCCTTATGACGGCGAGCGCGTCCCCGGCGCGGTCGGCCATCCGCTTCCCGGCGTGTCGGTGCGCGTCACCGATCCGGAAACCGGCAAGGAACTGGCGCGCGAATCCATCGGGATGATCGAGGTCAAGGGCCCCAACGTCTTCAAGGGCTACTGGCGAATGCCGGAGAAGACAAAAGCCGAATTCCGTGACGACGGGTTCTTCATCACCGGCGATCTCGGCAAGATCGACAGTAAAGGCTATGTGCATATTCTCGGCCGCGGCAAGGATCTCGTGATCTCCGGCGGCTTCAACGTCTATCCGAAGGAAATCGAGAGCGAGATCGACGCCATGCCGGGCGTGGTCGAATCGGCTGTGATCGGCGTGCCGCATGCCGATTTCGGCGAAGGCGTCACCGCGGTCGTGGTCAGCGACAAGGGCGCCAAGGTCGATGAGACTTCAGTGCTGAAGGCGCTCGACGGCCGGCTGGCAAAATTCAAGATGCCGAAACGGGTGATCGTGGTCGACGAACTGCCGCGCAATGCCATGGGCAAGGTGCAGAAGAACATCCTGCGCGACACTTATGCGAAGATTTACTCGAAGTAGTGCGTCGCGTGTGGTTCCGGCGGCCGCCGCGAAGCGTGATGAGCTCGCGCCGCTTCATTCGATCACCTCGTCGGCGGTCGCGAGCAGTGCCGGCGGAATCTCGATGCCAAGCGCTTTCGCGGTCTTGAGGTTGACAAACAAATTGAATTTGGTCGGTTGCTCGAATGGAAGCTCGCCGGGATTGGCGCCGTCGAGGATCTTCTTCAGCAACCGCGCCACGCCCTCGAAGGCCTCCTTGGGATCCCGGGAATACGCGAACAGTCCGCCCGCTTGCACAAAGGACAGGGCGAAGTTCCCGAAGGTCGGCGCGCGCAGCGCCAGGGCCCGGGCGACGATCGGCTCCGACAGCGCGAACAGGCTGTTATCGCTCAACACGATCACCGCGCCGGGAGGCTGGCGCGACATCTCGGCAAAAGCCGCATCGAGGTCGACCGGTGCGCTGACGCTGACCACGTCGACGACAAGCCCGCCTTTTTCGGCGTGGCCTCTGAGCAAATCGAGCATGGCTTGACTGGACGGATTGGTCGGGTTCGTGATCACCATAACCCGGCGCATGCCGGGGAGCGTCTCGCGCATGATTTCAAGAAGCTTGAGCTGAATGTCCTCGGCCATGGTGGCGACGCCGGTGATGTTCCCGCCAGGGCGCGCAAGGCTCGCGACCAGACCAGTGGCGACCGGCGCGTTCAGGCCGGTAGCGACGATGGGAACCGTTCGCGACAGCTTCTGCACCGCGGTCGCCGCAAGAATGGTGGAAACGACGACAGCGCTCGGGCGGCTCTCCAGCAGTTCAGCCGCCAGCAGCGAAAAGCGGCTGGCATCGCTGCCCGCCCAACGGGTCTCGAACACATAATCTTTTCCCTGCAGCAGACCGAGCTCGCGCATGCCGGCTTCCAGCATCGCCATCTGCACCTTGCTTGAGCTCGCGTCCGCGGCGCCGCTGCCGAGGATGGCGATGACCGGTTTTGCCTGTTGCGCACTCGCGGCGCGCGGCAATGTCGCCGCCGCACCCAAAAGCGACACCAGGAACACGCGCCGTTTCATTCGATCACCTCGTCGGCGCGGGCGAGAAGCGTGGCCGGTATTTCGAGGCCCGTCGCCTTCGCCGATTTCAGGTTGATGACCAACTCGAACTTGGTGGGCATCTGGACAGGAAGGTCGGCCGGATTGGCGCCCTTGAGAATGCGATCGATATAGGTTGGCGCTTGCCGATATTGTTCGACAAGGTCATTGCCATAGGAGATCAGGCCGCCTGCGGCGGCAAACAGGCGAAACGCGTAAATCGCGGGCACGCGGTAGCGCACCGCAAGCGAAGTAATGAGATCGAGATTTTGGCCCGATCCAAAAAATGGGTCTCCATCAACGACGAGGCCGGCGGTTGGGTCGCCGGCAAGGCCTGCGATGACGCGCTCGATGTCGGCTTCATTTCGTACCGGAGCGGCAATGAATTCCAGCGCATGCGATCGGGCGGCCATCTCCAATGGTTGCCGCGAGAACGGACGGGGCCCATGGAACATGTATGCAGTGCGCCTCATTCGCGGAACAATATCCTTGAGTATCTCGATCCACTTGCCGGCCAGCGACGGCTCGAAGTTGGCGAAGCCCGTGATGTTGCCCCCGGGATGTGACAGGCTCCCAACAAGCCCGCTGCTGACGGGCTCGGCAATGGAAATAAACACGATCGGGATCGATTTGGTCGCGCGCTGGAGCGCGGTTACCACCGGCGTACCCTGTCCCACAATCATATTTGGCTGCAGGCCGACAAGCTCCCTCACGAATGCCTGTATCCGTTCGATGTCGGACGCGGCCCAACGGTACTCGATGCGGACGTTTTCGCCGTCCGTCCATCCGAGCTGTTGAAGCGCCTTTGTAAAGGCAGCCAGCGAGGCACTCGGCATCGGATCAGGCTTTGCATTTGCAAGCAGCACGCCAATCATTGGCATGGCCCGCTGTCCGCGCGCGGCAAGCGGCAGGCCCGCCGCCGCGCCTCCGACCAGCGCGATGAATTCGCGGCGTTTCATTCTGGCATCCCCACGCAGGAACATTGAGCTTAATCAGCGCATAATTCAATCGGAGCCGTTCGGGCCATTCTCACCAACACAGGAAAACTGGAAGGTTGCTGTCCTGCGAAGAACATCACAGCAGACTGATCACAAATCTGCCGCCGACGATAAAAAGGTAACAGCCGAACGCCATCTCCAGCGTGCGCCTCGACATCGCATGCGCAGCCTTGACCCCGAGCGGCGCGGTCAGGAGGCTGGTCGGCGTCACCAGCACCGCGCCGATCAGCGAGACGTAGCCGATCGCAAACGGCAATTGCAGCGCAGCGACGTCGGGAAACCGCTCGGCCGCCGGCCAGCCGGCATAGACATAGCCGAACGCGCCGGGAATCGAGATCAGCACGGCGAGCGCCGAGGAGGTCGCCACCGCCTGATGGATCGGGCGGCCATAGAAGGTCATCAGCAGGTTGGAGAACATTCCGCCGCCGATGCCCATCAGCGTGGAGAGTAGTCCGACGAAGAAGCCGTAGATCTTCATCAGCGGCCCCTTCGGAAAATCGTCGCCGAACTTCCAGGTCGCGCGCGCCAGCAACAAGCGCGCCGCCGCCGACCACGCCACCGCCACGAATACGATCCTGAACAGCCGCTCCGGCGCGTAGCGCGCGGTCACGCTGCCGGCAATCACCCCGAGCAACACCGGCAGCCACCAAATCTTGAGAATCTCCATGTCCACCGCGCCCCTGAGGTAATGGGCGCGATAGGAGCGGATCGAGGTCGGAATGATGATGGCAAGCGAGGTGCCGATGCACAGCGGCATCCGCACCGAAAGCGGCACGCCGGCAAGCCGAAAGCATTCATAGAACACCGGGACCAGGACGGCGCCGCCGCCGATCCCGAATATGCCGGCGAGAAATCCCGACAGCGCGCCGACGGCCACCAGCAAAACCGCCAGTTCGGTCAGTTCGGAGGCGTTTAGTCCTGCAACCATCGTCTCCGTCCCGCTGCCGCCCGCGCGTTGACCGTAGATTTACGGCCTGAATCGAGCTTCATCGGAGCTAGCCAGCAGTGCCCGGCAGGGCTGTCAATCCCCGGCAATGCAAGGCTCATCTGAAGCTTTGAACATTCATTCGCAAACGGTGGAATTCGCCGTTGCGCTGGCTGTTTCGACTTCGTAAATAGGAATCGTCTACCGCGATCCCCACGGGGTCCCTGTGCGGGCCCGCAAACCATCAAAGCCGCCAATGACCGCCAGGATCGAACGACCGCTTTCGCCGCATCTGCAGACCTACCGCTTCACCCTGACGATGGCGATGTCGATCTTTCATCGCATCACCGGCGTCGCGCTTTATTTCGGCACGCTGCTGCTGGCGTGGTGGCTGATCGCCGCGGCGTCCGGGCCCGCCGCCTATTCCAACGTGCAGGCCTTCACCTCGAGCTTCATCGGCCGGCTGATCGTGTTCGGCTACACCTGGGCGCTGCTGCACCATCTGCTCAGCGGCGTCAGGCATTTCATCTGGGACCTCGGCTACGGCTTCAAGCCGAACGAACGTGAGACGCTGACCTGGGCCGCGCTGATCGGTGGTATTTCGCTCACCGTGCTGCTGTGGATCGCGGCCTACGTGATCGGAGGCGGACGATGACCGCGCCAACTTCTGAAACCGGATCGATGCGCACGCCGCTCGGCCGTGTCCGCAACCTCGGCGCCTCGCATTCCGGCACCTCGGACTTCTGGCGCCAGCGCCTCACCGCGGTAGCGATGGTGCTCTTGATCCTGCCCGTCATCGTCGTGGTCATGATGCTGCTCGGCCGCAACCAGGCCGGCGCCGCGCAAATCCTGGGTTCGCCGCTGGTCGCGATCATCATGCTGTTGTTCATCGTCGCCAGCGTCTGGCACATGAAGATCGGCATGCAGGTGGTGATCGAGGACTATGTGCATAGCGAGATGGTGAAGCTTGCGGCCATCATGGCCAACAACTTCTTCTCGATCGCAGTCGCGCTGGCCTCGATCTACGCCATTCTCAAACTGTCCTCCGGAGTGTAGCCCATGGCGGCTGACGGCAACGGCAAGGCCGCAAATGGTGGTCCGGCCACCAACGGAAAAGCCTATCCGATTGAAGACCACACCTATGACGTCGTCGTGGTCGGCGCCGGCGGCGCGGGCCTGCGCGCGGTGGTGGGCTGCAGTGAGGCAGGCCTGCGCACCGCCTGCATCACCAAGGTATTTCCGACCCGCTCGCATACGGTGGCGGCGCAAGGCGGCATCTCGGCATCGCTCGGCAACATGCATCCGGACGACTGGCGCTGGCATATGTACGACACCGTCAAGGGGTCGGACTGGCTCGGGGATCAGGATTCGATCGAATACATGGTGCGCCAGGCGCCGGAGGCGGTCTACGAACTCGAGCACTGGGGCGTGCCATTCTCGCGCACCGAGGACGGCCGGATCTATCAGCGGCCGTTCGGCGGCATGACGGTGGACTACGGCAAGGGCCAGGCGCAGCGCACCTGCGCCGCCGCCGACCGCACCGGGCATGCCATGCTGCACACCATGTACGGCCAGGCGCTGCGGCATGCCGCGGAATTCTACATCGAGTTCTTCGCCATCGATCTGATCATGGACGACCAGGGCACCTGCCGCGGCGTGATCGCGCTCAAGCTCGATGACGGCACGCTGCATCGCTTCCGCGCCCAAACCACCATTCTCGCGACCGGGGGCTATGGACGGATCTATCTTTCCTGCACCGGCGCCCACACCCAGACCGGCGATGGCAGCGCCATGGCGCTGCGTGCCGGCCTGCCGCTGCAGGACATGGAATTCGTGCAATTCCATCCGACCGGCATCTACGGCGCCGGCTGCCTCGTCACCGAAGGCGCGCGCGGCGAGGGCGGCTATCTCGTCAATTCCGAGGGCGAGCGCTTCATGGAGCGCTACGCGCCGTCGGCAAAGGATCTGGCTTCACGCGACGTGGTCTCGCGCGCGATGACCATCGAAATCCGCGAAGGCCGCGGCGTCGGCAAGAAGAAAGACCATATCTTCCTGCACCTCGACCATCTCGATCCCAAGGTGCTGCACGAACGGCTGCCGGGCATTTCGGAGTCGGTGCGGATCTTCGCCAACGTCGATGTGACGCGCGAGCCGATCCCGATCGTGCCGACCGCGCATTACAACATGGGCGGCATTCCCACCAACTTCCACGGCGAGGCGCTGACCAAGAAGAACGGCGACGACAACTTCGTGGTGCCGGGCCTGATGGCGGTCGGCGAAGCGGCCTGCGTCTCCGTGCATGGCGCCAACCGCCTCGGCTCCAATTCGCTGATCGATCTCGTGGTATTCGGCCGCGCCGCAGCATTGCGCTGCGCGGAAAAGCTGACGCCGAACGGCAAGCAGCCGGACCTGCCGGCGGGCTCGGGCGACAAGGCGCTCGGGCGGCTCGATCGTTATCGCTACGCCTCCGGCGGCACGCCGACCGCGAAGCTGCGCGACGGCATGCAGCAGGTGATGCAGAACAATTGCGCGGTTTTCCGCACCGGCGAGGTGCTGCACGAAGGGCACAATTTGATCCACAAGGTGCATGGCGGCATCGGCGACATCGCGGTGACCGACCGCTCGCTGACCTGGAATTCCGATCTGGTCGAGACGCTGGAGTTCGACAATCTGATCGCGCAGGCGGTGGTGACGATGGACTCGGCGGCGAACCGTACCGAGAGCCGGGGCGCCCATGCGCGCGAGGATTTCCCCGACCGCGACGACAAGAACTGGATGAAGCATACGCTGGCGTGGATCGACGATGGCGGCAACACGTCAATCGATTATCGCCCGGTACACGACTACACCATGACCAATGACGTTCAATACATCCCGCCGAAGGCGCGGGTGTATTGATGACGACAGCGAAGGTTTGAAAGCATGGTTGAATTCGCACTGCCAAAAAATTCCAGGATATCCGGCGGCAAGACCTGGCCGAAGCCGGCCGGCGCCACCGAGACCCGCGAATTCAAGGTCTATCGCTGGAACCCGGACGACGGCAAAAATCCCTCTACCGATACTTATTATATCGACACCCATGATTGCGGCCCGATGGTTCTGGATGCGCTGATCTGGATCAAGAACAATGTCGATCCGACGCTGACCTTCCGCCGCTCCTGCCGCGAGGGCGTCTGCGGTTCCTGCGCCATGAATATCGACGGCCAGAACACGCTGGCCTGCACCAAGTCGATGCACGACGTGAAGGACGGCGCGGTGAAGGTCAATCCGCTGCCGCATCAGCCTGTGGTGAAGGACCTGGTGCCTGACCTGACCAATTTCTACGCGCAATATGCCTCGATCGAGCCGTGGCTTAAGACCACCTCGCCGACGCCGCAGAAGGAATGGCGGCAGAGCCACGCCGATCGCGAAAAACTCGACGGCCTCTACGAGTGCATCCTCTGCGCCTGCTGCTCGACATCGTGCCCGAGCTACTGGTGGAACAGCGACCGCTATCTGGGACCTGCCGCGTTGCTGCAGGCAACGCGCTGGATCAAGGATAGCCGCGATGAGGCCACCGGCGAGCGGCTCGACAATCTCGAAGACCCGTTCCGGCTCTATCGTTGCCACACCATCCTGAACTGCGCCAAGGCCTGCCCGAAGAGCCTCAATCCGGCCGA
The DNA here is from genome assembly GCA_963778925.1 of uncultured Alphaproteobacteria bacterium. Classification (GTDB taxonomy): domain Bacteria; phylum Pseudomonadota; class Alphaproteobacteria; order Rhizobiales; family Xanthobacteraceae; genus Bradyrhizobium. The sequence goes on from CAVZWE010000026.1 coordinate 253,925, forward strand.
GGCCATTGCCGAACTCAAGCTGAAGATGGTCGAGCGGCAGATTTAGGCGCGGTCCGCTGCAACCCAGCCGTCATCCCGGGAGCCGCGCTCTTGCGCGGCGTCTCGAAGGATGGGCTGCATACGCCGTGCCCACCATCCTTCGAGGCTCGCCGAAGACGGCTCGCGCCTCAGGATGACGGCGGAGCTGTTACGCAGGGGATGATCGCGTTGTAGACCGGCCATTCGCGCGTTATTCTCCCGCCAAGCACGGGCTTGAAGAGATCGCATGACGGCCACGTCACCCATCATCCTGCATCATTTCGAAAAATCGCCGTTCTCGGAAAAAGTTCGTGTCGTCTTCGGGCTGAAGAACATCGAATGGACCTCCGTCTTGATCTCGCGAATCATGCCGCGTCCCGATCTGATGCCGTTGACCGGGGGTTATCGGCGCACGCCGGTCATGCAGATCGGCGCCGACATCTATTGCGACACGCAAGTCATTATCCGCGAACTGGAGCGGCGCTGCCCGGAACCAACCTTGTTCCCAAAGGGCTACGAAGGTGTCGGCTGGGCCACGGCGATGTGGACCGACCGGTCGTTCTTTCAGAACACCGTCAACCTCGTGTTCGGCTTGCTGGCGGACCAGGTCCCGCAGGATTTCATCGCCGACCGCGAGAAGCTGCGCGGGGCCAGGTTCGATGTCCCGGCCATGACGTCGGCAATCCCGCAGATGCGCGATCAGTTTCGCGCGCATGTGCAATGGATCGAGGCCCAGCTTGCCGATGGCCGACCCTGGATGAGCGGCGACAAGGCGGGTCTTTGCGATGTGAACGCCTACATGAACATCTGGTATGTGCGCGCGCACCTTGCGAATGCCGACGAGATGCTCGCCGAATTCGACGCAACGCGGGCATGGGAAGCGCGGCTGCGCGCGGTCGGGCATGGTCGCTGCAGCGAAATATCGACGGCCGCCGCGCTCGACATTGCCGCAGGTGCCACACCGCAGACCGCCGAACTGTCTGATCCCAACGATCCCAACGGCCGCAAGCCCGGCGACCGGGTCGAGGTGATGCCCGACGACTATGGCAAGGTCAAAGTCAGCGGCGAGATCGTGGCGCTCTCGTCGCAACATATTGCCATTCGCCGGCGCGATCCGCGCGCCGGTGAGGTGATCGTGCATTTTCCGCGCGCCGGATTCCTGGTGCTGCCTGCGTAGGCCGGTACGGTTTTCCCGATCGCAGGGTGTGTCGTTGGAACCGCCCGGAAAGTCGGCTATGTAGGCGCGACATCCGCAAGGTCTTTGGCGAGAAGAGATTGACAACATCAGCCCCTCCTCCCGGCAACGCCGCACCCGTGGCCAATGATCTGGCCGCGCCTCCATTCGGGGCGTTCGCGCCGACGCCGGTGCAAGCTGCGATCATCTCGCTCGCGCAGCGCTCGCGGCTGAGGCGCGGCGCGTTCCGCCCGATGCTGTCGCGGCTGGTCAACCTGCTGCGCACGGGACCGGTCGATGTGCAATATCAGCGCACCGCGTTTCGATTCTACCATCAGGCCAGCGCCACCGAGCGCGGCGCGCTGTTCAATCCCGACTACAATCTCGAGGAGCTGGAATTCTTGCGCGCGCATGTGCCGGCAGGCGGCGTGTTCGTCGATGTCGGCGCCAATGTCGGCACCTACGCCATGGTGCTGGCGCGTCACGTCGGCGCGAGCGGAAAGGTGATCGCGATCGAGCCGCATCCGGTGACGCATGCGCGGCTTGCGTTCAACCGTTCCGCGTCGGGCTTCACCCAGGTGCTTCTCGTCGCCGCGGCTGCCGGCCCCTCCGACGGCGAACTGATGATCGAGACCGATGGCGGCAATCTCGGCGCCAGCCACATCGTGACAGGCGCGCGCGCGGACAATGCCATCAAGGTGCCGTCGTTGCGGCTGCAGCGCGTTCTCGACGATGCCGGCGTCGAGCATGTCGATGCGCTGAAGATCGATGTCGAGGGGTTCGAGGACCGCGTTCTGACCACTTTCTTCAGGGACGCGCCGCAACGCCTGTGGCCGGGCGCGGTGGTGATCGAACACCTGTCGCGGAACGAATGGCAGAACGACTGCATTGCGGACATGCGCGCGCGCGGCTACGCCGAGACCGCCAGGACCCGCAGCAACACGCTGTTGGTGCGCGGCTGAATTTCCGCACACATTGACGGCATCCCAACCGCAGGAGCGTTCAATGATCGACCACATCGGCTTTCCGGTCTCCGATTACACGCGCGCCAAGGCTTTCTACCTCAAGGCGCTGGCTCCGCTCGGCTACAGCCTCGTCATGGAAGTGACGCAGCAACAGACCAGCCACGATCCCGCCGCAGGCTTCGGCGCCAATGGCAAGCCGGATTTCTGGATCGGCGGTGAAGGCGGGCTCAACAAGCCACTCCACGTTGCGATCGTTGCGAAGGACCGCGCCACCGTGGATGCCTTTTACCAGGCAGCAATGGCGGCCGGTGGACGCGATAATGGTACGCCCGGCATCCGCGCCCACTACCATCCCAATTACTACGGTGCCTTCGTGCTCGATCCCGACGGCCACAATATCGAGGCGGTCTGTCATGCGCCCGCGTGAATCGAACAGGCTTTGACAAGCCCACGATGCTCCAAGCCGCGGAACATTGCCGCGTCAAAGCGGTTGTTCCGGCATGAGCGAAACGTCGATCGACCCGCAAGAGGATCCGCCGATCAAGCCGGGCCAACCGTCCGAACCGCCCCAGGAAAGCCCGCCGGGAAATCCTGGCCGGAAGTGCCGCCACCGATGCGGGAGCCCGGCGAACCGCCGAGGCCAGAGGAATTGCCGGGAAAGATGCCGATGAATTGCCGGTGCGGGGACCAGATGGACCGCGTTCGCCTTCACCTGCGACCGACGCCGGAACGCGCACAACCGAGATGCCGCGGGGGACAATGTGAAAGTTCGGTTTGAAACGATCGTCTGAATGCGCAATGAACAGAGGCGTATCGGAACTTTGCGACGTCAGAAATAAATACAAGTCCGCCTTTGAAGGCCGCCACAATCCGGCCTAACGCTTATTCGTTGATCGCCTGACCTTGCTGCCAGGATTTTTCCGGGGACCAGAGAACATCATGACAAACCTTCGTCTCGTGCTGCTTGCCACGACCGCACTTACGGCGATGCAATTGATCGCCTCGTCATCGCACGCGCAGACCGCGCCGCTGGTCATGGCCCAGGCCAAGGAAGAACTCGGTCCCGACGGAAAGCCGAAGCAGCCGCCGAAGGCAGCGCCACCGCCCGCGCGGCCGGCACCGCCCGCGGCTGCACCGCCCCCTCCGCCGCGGCCCGCGCCGCCGCCTCCTCCGGCCGCAGCACCGCCGCCCCGGCCCGCGCCGCCACCCCCGCCTCCTGCCGCAGCGCCGCCGCGACCGACGCCGCCGCCACCGGCTGCGGCACCGCCACCGCGTCCCGTGCCACCGCCACCCCCGGCGGCAGCGCCGCCGCCCCGACCCACGCCTCCGGCGCCTCCTGCTGCGGCACCTCCGCCGCGCCCTGTACCACCGCCACCCCCGGCGGCAGCGCCACCGCCTCCCCCTGCGGCGGTGCCTCCTCCCGCGGCAGCGCCGTCGTCCGCTGCGCCGAAGCCGCCGGCTTCGTCGAGCCCGACGCCTCCAAGCCCGACCCCTCCAAGCTCGGCGCCTGCACCCACGCCGACACCGCAGCTTCAGCAGAAGGGCACGCCATCCCCGGCACCGACCCCGTCGCCCGTACCGCCGCCGCCCACGGGCGCCGAAGCAATTGCCTTCGGGCGGCACGGGCGCGCCACCGGCCACGACTCCGCCGCCACAACCCGCGCCTTCGGCACCGCCTGCGGGCGGAGCCGCCGGCACGCCGCCACCATCCGGGCGTCCCGGACAGCCGCTGAACGCCCCGGCCACGCCGCCGAATGCCGCTCCCGCAACGGGTGGCGGCCAGACCGCGCTGCCACCCGGCGCTGCGCCATTAGTGCGTCATCCGCCGCCCTCGGTCACCACGGCAATTCCGGCGGCACCGCCGCCGGCCCAGGCCCTGGCGCCGATCGCGCCGGGTGCAGCGGCCCCAGGGCCGCGCCGCATGGAAGATTTCCGCGGCGCGCGGCGGGAGAGCGATCAAGGCGGCCGCAAGGTCTTCACCGAACCCGGCCGGGTCATCGTGGTCGACCCCTCCGGCCAGTCGTTCATTCGTCACAACGAAGAGGATCGATTCCGTTTCGGCGCGCGCGACATCCAGACCCAGCAGGTCGGCGGCGAAACCCGCACCGTCGTGATTCGCCCCGACGGCAGCCAGATCATCACCACCGTCGGCCGCGACGGCCAGATGCTGCGCCGGATGCGGCGGGATCGCGACGGCCGCGAGATCATCATCATCGACAACAGCTATCGCGACCCGCGCGCCATCGGCGGATTCTACGTCGACCTGCCGCCGCCGATCATCCGCATCCCCTACGACCGCTACATCGTCGAGGCCGACGACGCGCCGCCGGATCTGATTTACGACACCATGCTGGCGCCACCGGTGGACCGCATCGAGCGCCGTTATTCGCTCGACGAGATCCGCTACAGCCCGTCGGTGCGGCAGTTGATGCCGAGCATCGATCTCAACTCCATCAACTTCGAAACCGGATCGTGGGAAATTCCGCCCGATCAGGCCGCGAAGCTGCAGGTGATCGCCGACGGACTCAATCGGGCGATCGCGCGCAACCCGCGCGAGGTGTTTTTGATCGAAGGACACACCGACGCGGTCGGCAACGATGTCGACAATCTGTCGCTGTCGGACCGCCGCGCCGAATCCGCGGCCGAACTGTTGACGCAGCAGTTCGGGGTGCCCGCGGAAAACCTGACCTCGCAAGGTTACGGCGCGCAATATCTGAAGGAACAGACCAGCGGGCCCAGCCGCATCAACCGCCGCGTCACTATCCGCCGCATCACGCCCTTGCTCAATGGCGGGACCGCTTTGCTGCCGCCCCCGCCTCCGGGCATCGCGCCGCCACGCTGAGGCGCGCCAATCTCACGAAAGCAAAATGGCCGGGAGCGATCCCGGCCATTTTTCTACCCGGCATTGCGAGCCAACGCGCAAAGCGCCGCCCGATTACTGGCTCCGCGAAGCAATCCATGCTGCCACGAGTTCGATCGATGGATTGCTCGTCGCTATCGCTCCTCGCAATGACGAACGAGAGCCCATACGCCCTACGCGCCCGCGCGGTTCAGCTCTTGTCGCTATCGAGTCTGAAGATGTTGGAGCCTTCCCCGATCGACAGCAAGCCTGTCTCTGCATAGAGATTCAGCTTGGCGCGGGTATCGGCGACATCGAGATTACGCATTGTCAGCTGGCCGATACGGTCGGCCGGCGTGAACGCCGCATCGCCCACCTTCTCCATGCTCAGCCGCTCCGGCAGATAGGTCAGGTTGGGGCTTTCGGTGTTCAAGATCGAGTAGTCGTTGCCGCGGCGCAGCTCGAGCGTCACCTCACCGGTGACCGCGCGAGCCACCCAGCGCTGGGCGGTTTCGCGCAGCATGAGGGCTTGAGAATCGAACCACCGCCCCTGGTAGAGCAATCGGCCAAGGCGCATGCCGCTGATCCGGTACTGCTCGATGGTGTCTTCGTTGTGGATGCCGGTGATCAGACGTTCGTAGGCGATGTGCAGCAGCGCCATGCCGGGAGCTTCGTAGATACCGCGGCTCTTCGCTTCGATGATCCGGTTCTCGATCTGGTCGCTCATGCCAAGGCCATGTCGACCGCCGATGGCGTTGGCCTCGAGGAACAGCGCGACCGGATCGGCGAACGTCTGGCCTTTCAGTGCGACGGGCTGGCCCTCCACAAAACGCACGGCGACCTTTTCGGCCTTGACGATACAGTCGTCGCGCCAAAACGGCACGCCCATGATGGGATTGACGATCTTGATGCCGCTGTCCAGGCGCTCAAGATCCTTGGCCTCGTGGGTTGCGCCGAGGATATTGCTGTCGGTCGAATAGGCCTTTTCGGCGCTCATCTTGTAGCCGAATCCATGGGCGGTCAGGAACGCCGACATTTCCGCGCGGCCGCCCAGCTCGTCGATGAACTGCTGGTCGAGCCAGGGCTTGTAGATCCGCAAGTTCGGGTTGGTCAGCAGGCCGTAACGATAAAAGCGCTCGATATCGTTGCCTTTGTAGGTGGAGCCATCGCCCCAGATGTTGACGCCGTCCTCCTTCATCGCCGATACCAGCATCGTGCCGGTCACGGCGCGACCAAGCGGCGTGGTGTTGAAGTACGAGATGCCCCCGGTGCTGATGTGGAAGGCACCGGATTGGACCGCGGCAATGCCTTCGTGCACCAATTGCGTGCGGCAATCCACGAGTCGGGCTTTTTCGGCGCCGTAGTCCAGGGCCTTGCGCGGAATCTCATTGTAGTCGGCCTCGTCGGGTTGGCCGAGGTTGGCGGTATAGGCAAAGATGCGGGCGCCTCTTTGCTTCATCCACAGGAGCGCCGCGCTGGTGTCGAGACCGCCCGAGAAGGCGATGCCGACTTTTTCGCCTTTGGGCAGGTTCTTCAGGATCGTACTCATCAAGCTTCCAATCGGTCGAAATGGCTGACGTCGTTTGCGGGTTGAGTGCGCGAATATCAAATTTCGCGGCGATGGGCACGCGCTTAGTAGCGACTGGCGTGATGCAGTCGAGCAGTTGGCTGGGATCGGATTACCCCGGCTGGCGCCAGCGCTTCGTCAGACGGTACCATGGCCGCGCCAGCCGCGTCAGCGCGGCATCGATGCCTTGGTCTGACAGCCGGGTCGGACGCCAGCGGTAGATGTAGCCGTACGCCAGCCAGATCACCAGAAACGTCACCAGGCCGGCGGCGGCGACGTCGGTGAAGAAGTGCCCGCCGAACGCCATCCTCAGCACGCTCGTTATCACGCCGAAGGCGGTTGCGGCGACATAAGCCAGCGGCCGCCATGCCGGCGGCGTCAAGGCCGCGGGCGCGTAGGTCCAGAATGCGGTGGCGCCTTCGCCGGAGAAAAACGAACAGTTGCGGCCGCAAGCCCCGCGCGGATCCCACCACGCCACGAATTGATCCGGTCCGTTGAATTGCGTCACCACCACCGGACGCGGCCGGCCCCAGTAGCTCTTGAAGGTGAGATTGGTGAGGACGCCCGCAGTGAGAATGAGCGTCACCAGCAGGAACACGATCGCGCGCCCGGACATCAAAAGCGGCCGGTCCGGCCGCACCAGCTTGATCACCAGCGCGGCGATCGCCGGCAGCACCAGGCCCCACGCGATCCACATCGCGCCGTCGCGCGCGATCGCGGCCAGCGTGTTGAGCTTGAGCGGAAACGATTTGGTCGCGGGATCGTAAAACAGGCCCGCGAGTTCCAGATCGAGCTCGGGGAAAATTCCGAACAGCAATCCGACAGCAAGCGCCATGCCGAGCGCGATGAAGAGTCCGGTCCGGTTCATGGCGCGGGGTTTAGCCGAGGAGATTGGTGATGAAAAGGGTGAGTAGTCGTCGTCCCTGCGTAACGGCTCGGCCGTTATCGCTGAAGGTGCGAGCCCTTGCGAGCCTCAAAGGACGGCTGCCACTTCAGTGGCTCATCCTTCGAGACGGCCGCTTCGCGGCTTCCTCAGGATGACGGCGGGGGATCTGGCGACGGCGGCGTCTGCGACGGCAGCGGCGGCGGCCGCAGCGGACGCGACGGTTCGCGCCAGGCGCCGGCATTGCGGCCCGCGATCATCCAGTAGACGACGCCCGCGACGATGCCCGCGCCGGTCATGATTTCGAGATGGCGCCGGACGATACCATCGAAGCGAAGCGTTTCGGGGTCGAACGGGACCAGGCCGAGATAGCAGGCGAGACCGACCAGGCCGCCGCCGATCGCGTAGGTCAGCGCCCCCCGGACATAAAACGCCTCGGTGATCGCGACCACGATCATCGCCGGCAGCAAGGCAAAACCGCTGACGAAGATGAAGCCGAAACCGAGCACGACGTTCAGCGCGCCGGGGTCGACCGGGCCGCTGCCGAGATCGCTGAATTCCGGAAACAGCACCGTGCCAACCACGATCATGCCCGCCACCAGACAGGCGGCGAGAAATCCGAACAGGATCACGAACAATCGGCCGATCAGTGCCATTCAAGTCAATCCATCAGCACGGGCACGAAACTCTCAACCGTCATGCCCGGCCTCGTGCCGGGCATCCACGTCTTGCTTTGTCTCGACCTCGCAAAGACGTGGATGGCCGGCACAAGCCCGGCCACGACGAACATAATGGTGAAGCGCATCAATCCGTCATCGCCATCGCGCGCAGCGCCTGCCGCTCGCGCACTGACAGTTTCTCGGTCTCTGATTTCAACTGGCCGCAGGCGGCGAGGATGTCGCGGCCGCGCGGCGTGCGCACCGGCGAGGAGTAACCGGCGTTGAAGATATATTCCGAGAATTTTTCGATCTGGTCCCAGTCCGAGCACTCGTAAACCGTCCCCGGCCAGGGGTTGAACGGAATCAGGTTGATCTTGGCCGGAATCCCCTTCAGCAATTTCACCAGCAGCTTGGCGTCGTCGAGCGAATCGTTGACGCCCTTTAGCATCACATATTCGAAGGTGATGCGCCGCGCGTTCGACGATCCCGGATAGTCGCGGCAGGCCCGCAGCAATTCGGCAATCGGATATTTGCGATTCAGCGGCACCAGCTCGTTGCGCAATTCGTCGCGTACCGCATGCAGCGAGATCGCCAGCATGACGCCGATCTCGTCGCCGGTGCGGACGATGTTGGGCACCACGCCCGAGGTCGACAGCGTGATGCGGCGCCGGGAAATGCCGATGCCCTCATTGTCGGCGACGATCAAGAGCGCATCGCGCACCGCGTCGAAATTATACAGCGGTTCGCCCATGCCCATCATCACCACATTGGTGACGAGGCGGCCGCCGGTCGGCGTCTCGCGGTCGGCCCAGTCGTTGAGGCGATCGCGCGCCACCATGATCTGGCCGACGATTTCGCCTGATGTGAGATTGCGCACCAGCCGTTGCGTGCCGGTGTGGCAGAACGAGCAATTCAGCGTGCAGCCGACTTGCGAGGAAACGCACAGCGTGCCGCGGTCGGTCTCCGGGATGTAGACGCACTCGACCTCGTGCGCCTTCTCGATGCTGTCGCCGCTCGGCAATCGCAACAGCCATTTGCGGGTGCCGTCGTTGGAGATCTGTTCGGCGACCACCTCGGGCCGTGCGACGGTGAAATGCTGTTCGAGTTGCGCGCGCATTTCCCTGGAAATGCTGGTCATCTCCTCGAAATTCTTCGCACCTCGGACATAGATCCAGTGCCAGAGCTGCTGCACCCGCATCTTGCGCTGCGCAGGCGCGACGCCGATCGTCCCCAGCCGTTCGACGATCTCGGCACGCGACAAGCCGACCAGCGAAGGTTTGGCCGGCGGCACGTAGCTCTCGAGCGCGATTTTTTCCAGGGGCGCACCGGCGCCGGAATGGGCTTCGATGGAAGTGCTGGTCATTGCGTCACGGTCTAGAGACTTGCTCCCTCCTCATCCTGAAGAGCGGCGCCTTCGCCGCGTCTCGAAGGATGAGTGTGTGGCCTCATGGTTCGAGACGGCGCAAGCGCGCCTCCTCACCATGAGGAGAGACGGTGATCAGATAGGCCTTCTGCGGCTTTCAAACAACGCCGATTTTGCCTGGAAAGCCGCTTAACGCTTGCAATCCTGCGCCAGCCGGTCGAGCGCCTGGGCAAGCCCCTTCAGTGAGAAGATGTCGGTGGTTTCAGTGCCCTTGGCGGACACGCCCTTGACGGTGGCGTCGGCGGCCTTGCGCATGGCGTCGACCATCCGCTCTTCCTCGGCGGCGTTCTTGATCCAGAGACCGTCGCCCTGGGTGTACATCGCGTAAGCCCCGCCGCCCACCTCCAGCGTCGATTCCGAGCCCGGCTTGAGCGTGTAGCCGATCATGACCGAGACTTCGTTGGTGACTTTTTCGGCCGGGCGCGTGGAGACGAAGGCGTAGGCCGGATCGCGCGGACGATTCGGCGGATTGGTCTTCGACGAGGAGGGCTTTGCCAGCGCGAAGCATACCTTCTTGCCGTTCGGCGTCGCCGTATAGGCGCCCCAGGTGCCGAACTGGCCGATCAGGGTCGGCTCCGCGCTGCCCGCAACCGCCGCAGCGGGCTTGGCTTCCGGCTTGGCCACCTCGGGTTTTGCAGTTGCCGGCTTGGCCGCTTTCGACGGCGCGCTTTGCGCCCGCGCCAGGCTTGAGGCCCCGCACACCAGCGCGCTCGCCACCAGAGCTGTCAGCATTCGCAGCACGAACATGATCAAGTCTGGTTCCCCCAATATTGTGACTGGAAGATGGCCCGACACGTCCTCCGTCACGCCACGATGGATAGCCGGGAAATGTCTTGTTGGGAAGGCAGCGGGATCGCTGACCGCGACAGCGAGAACATCATCGCGCACGCTTCGCGCGAATTCATGCTTCAGCCTTTCGAACGCGCCGCGCGCTGTTGCTCCCACTGCGCGTCGCTCCAGGCCAGCAGATCCTCGGCGCCTGAACTGCGCAAATGCGCGCCGCCGTCCTGTACCACCATCTCGCCATTGATATAACCGGCGGAATCGGAAACCAGAAAACTCGCCAGATCGGCAAGCTCGCGATGCTCGCCGACGCGGCCGAGCGGATTCCGCGATGCCCAGTTCTCGTCGCGGCCCTGCGGGCGAAGCTGGCCCGATGCGCCCGGGGTCGGAAACGCGCCGGGCGCGATCGCCACCGTCCGAATGCCCTTCGGCCCCCATTCCACCGCGAGGCTCTTGGTCATCGCCAGGATGGCTGACTTCGCCATCGCCGATGGCACCGTGAAGGCACGGCCGGTAATGGTCGAGGTCGAGAGGATGCTCAGCACCACACCCCTGTGCTTGCCTTCGATCCAGCGCTTTCCCGCGGCGAGCGTGCAATACATTGCGCCATGCAGCGTTGGCGCGAGGATCGCATCGGCGGCGCGAAACGACAATTGCTCGGTCTGCGCAATGAAGGTCGCGGCCGCATTGTTGACCAGCACGTCGATCGGCTTTTCGCGCCAGATCGCCTCCATCATGGCATCGACGGCAGCACCGTCGCGAATGTCGCATCTGATCGCGGCAACTTTGCCGCCGGGATCGCTGCGGAGCCGCGCTGCGGTCGCCTCCAGCAATTCGAGCCGGCGGCCGCAGATGATCAGTTCGGCGCCGAGTTCGACGAAGCGGCGCGCGATCGCCGCCCCAAGCCCGGAGCCGCCGCCGGTGACCAATATCCGCCTTCCCGCCAGCAGATCTTTTTCAAACATCGTTTGATTCCCTCACCCCGTATTGTAGCCCGGCGTCAAATCCGGCAAGAAGCCTACAAGCGTTCATTTGTGCGTCCGAAAATCAGGTGTGTCCATGAAAGCCATTCTCTGCTCGCAATATTGCGGTCCGGACGATCTCGTGCTGAGCGAGGTGCCCGATCCCGTGGCCGGGCCCAACGAGGCCGTGATTGCAATCAAATCCGCGGCGCTGAATTTCTTCGACCTGCTGATGATCCAGGGCAAATACCAGATCAAACCGCCGTTCCCGTTTTCGCCGGCCGCCGAAGTCGCGGGCGTGATCGAAAGCGTGGGCGCAGGGGTTACCGATCTCAAGGTCGGCGACCGCGTGGTGGCGTCGTGCGGTCACAACGGCGCGCGCGAGAAGATCGCGCTGCCGGCCAATTCCATCGTCAGAATTCCCGACAATCTGGATTTCGATCGCGCCGCCGGGATCATCATCATCTATGGCACCGCGCTGCACGCGCTGGAGGATCGCGCAAGCCTCAAATCGGGCGAAACCATGGCAGTATTAGGGGCGGCCGGCGGCACCGGCCTTGCGGCCTGCGAAATCGGCAAGCTGATGGGCCTGAAGGTGATCGCCTGTGCATCCTCCGACGAAAAACTGGAATTCGCCAAAGCGCACGGCGCCGAACTCGGGCTGAATTACGCCAAGGAAGACCTCAAGGACGGCTTGCGGCGGCTCACCGGCGGCAAGGGCGCCGATATTATCTTCGACCCGGTCGGCGGCAGCTATGCCGAGGCCGCGCTGCGCGCGATTGCGTGGGAGGGCCGCTTCCTCGTGATCGGATTCGCCGCCGGCGATATTCCCAAGATGCCGCTCAATCTGGCGCTGCTAAAAGGCTGTGATATCAGGGGTGTGTTCTGGGGCGCATGGGCACGGCTCAATCCGGAAAAGAACCGTGCCAATCTGGAGAAGCTCGTGAAATGGACCGCGGAAGGCAAGATCTCGTCGCATGTCGACCGCACCTTTCCTCTGGCGCAAACCGCCGACGCCCTGAAGGTGCTCGCCGGCCGCCAGGCGATGGGCAAGGTGATCCTGCATCCCTGACGGCCCGGCTTCGCGCCAAACGACTGGCGCGTTCATCCACTTTTCGTTAAAATGTCTTGAACCGGACGGCTTGCCGGGTCAAAGTCGGCACTAACAATTTAGGCGTGCCGCAATGAAATCAAAATTTCTCCCAAATCGTTCCGGTGATCGTCGCGATTTGGACTGATTCGAAATGCTGTTTGGGTTCGGTGGCGGGGCGCTGGGCCGACAACAACTAGAAGATGCCGGAATGCCCTGATCTAGCGTTGTAGTGTGGAGGCATGACCATGGCGCGAAATACGAAACTCACTCCCTACGACGAACAGCTTCTCGGAGCGTTTGACGAGGACGCAAGCGGTCGCGAATACATGGCTTACGGGTCGACGACTCCGACGACGACGGAGGTCTACGCCCTGCCGGAAGATCCCATGCCGCTGTTTCTCTCCAATGATAATGATGAAGAACCCAGACAGCGGGGCTTCGGAAGCGGCGGGGAGAACGCCGCCGCCAGAGCGGTTGCCTGGCGGCGCCTCTTCAAGGTCGGCGTTTTCGCTGCCGCGGCGGCCGCGATCGTTGTTGCGGTTTTATCGGTCGAAAATCCGCTCGCTCTCTTCGGCAACGCCAAGGCCTCGTTGATCGGCTCGCCGACGGATCAGTCCGCCGCCGCACCGCCATCCAACCCACAGCCCGCACCCGCCGTGCAGTTGGCCAGTACCGCTCCGCCTACGCAAATCATGCCACCACCTGTCGACATTCGGGCGGCGTTGCAAAGCGCGAAAGTACCGACGCGCGACGATATTGCTCTCGCGCTTAGGGCCGCCCATCAAAACCAGAGCCAGACGGAAGCCGTTCAGCCACCCGCCGTTCAGCCACCCGCCGTTCAGCCACCCGCCGTTCAGCCACCAACCGTACAGTCAGCGGCCGTCCAGCCAGCGGCCGTCCAGCCACCGGCCGTGCAGTTGGCGGCCGTCCAGCCAACAGTCGTCCAGTCAGCAGCCGTCCAGCCAGCAGCCGTCGCTCAACCGCCAGCCGTCGCTCCGGCGCCGCGACGCCTCGACCCCGACGAACTCGCGGCGTTGCTGAAGCGGGCAAAGGGACTGATCGCGGTCGGCGACATCGCGCCTGCCCGGTTGCTGCTCGAGCGCGCCGCCGACGCGCAGGAGCCCAGCGCGGCGCTGATGCTGGCGCAAACCTACGATCCGGCGGTGCTTGGAACGCCCGATATGCGAAGCATCACGCCCGATCCGGAGCTGGCGCGCAGCTGGTACCAGAAGGCAGCCCGGTTCGGCTCGCTGGATGCGCAGCAGCGCCTTGCTCAAATGCAGAAATAGTCTTTTACGAAAGTGGGGTAACCAATGCGACGATTACTGGGAATGGCGATTTTCGCCATGTCGATGGCTTGCGCCTTCGCGGTCCGCGCCGAGCAGACGGAATATGATCCGGCAAAGGTCAGCGAGAGCCTGAAGGCGATATTTCAGTTTGGATCGACGAGCACCAAGCAGGCCCTGAACGCCAATACCGTGACGCTGATATCCGGCACCATCGGCGGCACCTATGTTCAGTTTGGCGCCGACCTGGCTTCAGTGCTCGACGACGGCAACAAGCTCCGCGTGCTTCCGATCGTCGGTCGCGGTTCGGTGCAAAGCGTCGCCGACATCCTGTTCCTGCAGGGCGTCGATCTGGGAATCGTGCGATCCGACACGCTCGACTATCTGGAGAGGAAGGGCTTCGCCAAGGACATCAAGAAGCAATTCACCTACGTGACCAAGCTCTACAATGAAGAGATGCATGTCATCGCATCGAAATCGGTCCGCAGTCTCAGGGATCTCGATGGCAAGACCATCAGCGTCGATCTTCCCAATGGCGGCACCTTCGTCACCGCGCTGACCGTGTTCGAGCGACTCGGAATGAAGCCGAAGGTCGTGTATATCGAGCAACGCATCGCGATGGAGAAATTGAAGGCCGGCGAAATCGACGCCGTGATCGTTTGTGGGGGCAAGCCGTACAAGTCCGTGAGCGGTTTCAAAGACGATCGGTTCCATTTGGTGACGGTCAACTACGAGAAGCCGCTGCAAGGCGATTACCTGCCGGCGACGCTCTCGGCGAAGGACTACCCCAACCTGATTTCGGAACAGGAAACGGTGGACACCATCGCGGTGCCGGCGGTGCTTGCGGCCTACAACTGGGCGCCCAATACCGACCGCTACCGGAAGGTCGCGCTGTTCGTGGATAACTTCTTCACGAAATTTCCCGCCTTCCAGCAACCGCCCTTCCATCCGAAGTGGAAAGAGGTTTCGCTGTCAGCGCCGCTTCAGGACTGGCAACGCTTCCCCGCCGCCAAGCAATGGCTCGATAGCCACGGCATCGAGCCCGTCGCGCGGGTGAAGTTCGACGAATTTCTGAAGCAGAATCCGAGCGCGGCAAAGCTGCCCGCGGATGCCGACAAGGAAGCGCTGTTCAAGCAGTTCCAGGCCTGGGAAGCCGACCAGAACGCCCGGGCCCAGGCCCAAGCCCAGGTCAGGTCGGGGCAAAAGCAGCGGTAAGCTAACCGGCTAAGCGCGCTTAATCATCGCTTTCATGGTGATCGACATCGCCGGTGTCGATCCCCCGCTTCAAGGCCGTGCGGGCGGCGTCGCGATGCTCGGGCGTGATGTGGCTCGCGACCAGACGGATCGCCGTGGCAAGCACGGCCGCGTCGTCTGTGAAGCCAAGTACCGGCAGCATGTCCGGAATGAAATCGAACGGCAGGATGAAATAGGCAATGGCTCCCAGCAGCGCCGCCTGCACATGGCGCGGCGTCTGGCGGTCGAACGCGCAGTAATAGGCCGCGAGCAGATCCTCGGCGAACGGGAGTTTTGCGACCACCCGCTTCAGCTTGATCCAGAAACGCCGGCGCACGCTTTCGCGGTCTTCCGCCAGCCTGTCGGCCGGCTCAAAACCCACGGTATGTTCGGTTGCCATGCTTTGCAGCTCCCTCAATGCCCGCGCAACAGATCGCCGCGCGGGACATCCCTCAAGACTTCGTCCCCGAAGATTTGGACCTAGGAGACTTGGTCTTGAAGACTTGGTCTTGAAGACTTGGTCTTGAAGAACTGGACCCTGAACACTTGGGGATGTCGCAGCCGTGCTGCAAGCTTGCGGGAGCCGTTTCAGGCGACGCCGAGCTGTCCGGCAATCGCGTTCATCGCCCTGGCGAGTTCGATATCCAGCGCAGTGACGCCGCCGGCATCGTGGGTCGCCAGAACCACCTCCACGGTCCTGTAAACGTTGCGCCATTCCGGGTGATGATCGCGTTTTTCGGCCACCAGCGCCGCACGGGACATGAACCCGAACGCTTCGTTAAAATCCTTGAAAGTGAAGGTCCTCGCGATCGCCTCGCGGCCGGGCGTTTCGGTCCACCCCGGCAACCCCTTCAGGGCCGCTTTTCGCGCTTCCGCCGACAGCCGCTCCGCCATCACAGCCTCCCCGTTTCACACCAGCTTTACCCTAACACCGAACCGGACGCCGGGGATCCGGCCACAATTGGGCGGCAAAGCCGGTTTTTAGGCGGTCCCGGTAACCATGACGCAGATGTAACCCTGCTCGGGAAGGAAATTTGTTACAATATAAGCCTAACCGTCTTGGCAATATGAAATTGAGCCTCAAACGATTATTTGCCAGATCGATGACCGGAGGCCTCGACCTTGTCGGGCCGCCCCCGCCGCTGTCGCCGCGCTCGGCCAAGCCGAAGATGATGTTCATCACGCTGGCGGGCATCCTCGCCGTCATCGGGACGATTGCGGGCGTCTATTACTTTGCGATGCGGCCCGAGACCCTGCGGATCGCGGTCGGCCCGGCCAACAGCGATGACCTCAAGGTCGTACAGGCGCTGACGCAGGCCTTCACCCAGACCCGCAGCCATATCCGCCTTCGTCCGATCCAGACCGATGGCGCCAGCGCGAGCGCGCAGGCGCTTGCCGAGGGCAAGGCCGATCTGGCCATCATTCGCGGCGATCTCGACGTACCGAAAAATGCCCAGGCCGTGGCCACGCTGCGCAAGAACGTCGCGGTGCTGTGGGTGCCGCCACCGGCCAAGGGCAAGGGCAAAAAATCCGGACCGAAGATCACCAAAATCCCGCAGCTCGCCGGGCACCGCATCGGCGTCGTCGGCCGCACCCAGGCCAATGTCAATCTGCTCAAGGTGATCCTGCAGCAATATGGCGTCGATCCGAACAAGGTCGAGATCGTTCAGTTTCCGGCCACCGAAGTCGCGGAAGCGATCCGCAGCCAGAAGGCGGATGCCTATCTCGCCGCCGGCCCGGTCAACAGCAAGATCACCGCGGAAGCGATCGCGGCATCGACGCGCGACGGCGGCACGCCGACCTTCCTCGCCATCGATTCGGCGGAAGCGATCGCGCAAAACCATCCGGCCTACGAGGCCTCCGAAATTCCCGCCGGCGCGTTCGGCGGCTCGCCCGACAGACCCGACGATGAGGTGAAGACGATCAGCTTCGCCCACCACATCGTGGCGCGCAAAGGGTTGTCGGATTCCACCATCGCCGCCTTCACCCGGCAGTTGTTTGCGATCCGACAGCAACTGATGACGGAATTCCCGCTGGCTGCGAAGATCGAGACCCCGGATACCGACAAGGACGCCGCGATCCCCGTGCATCCGGGCGCCGCGGCCTTTGTCGACGGCGAGGAAAAGACCTTCCTCGACCGCTACAGCGATTTCATCTGGTGGGGGCTGATGGCCCTGTCCGCGATGGGCTCGGCGGGCGCCTGGTTCGCGGGCTATCTGAAGAAGGACGAGCGCAACAACAACACCTCGCTGCGCGAACGGCTACTGGACATGATCGCGGCCGCGCGCCGCAGCGATTCGACCGAGGAACTCGACGCGATGCAGACCGAGGCGGACGATATCATGCGCGACACGCTGCTCTGCTTCGACCACGGCGCCATCGAGGAAGGGGCGTTGACCGCCTTCAACATCGCGCTCGATCAATTCCACAATGCGGTGGCCGACCGCAGGGCAACGCTGATGAGCTTGCCGCAAAACCTGCAACGGGCGGGCGCGCAGTTCCGCGCCACCGGCACGTTGTAAACAGTTCTCGCTGTAATCCAGCCGTCACAGAAGCTTCCTAGGTCTGTCAGGGCGATAGCGCATGCTGCCGGCCGAGCAAGGAGGCTTGCATGACGATCCGGATTCCTCGCACCCTTTCCCGCGGACTTTCGCGGCGTCGTTTTCTTTCCACCGGCGCCGGCGCGCTCGGCGCCGTCGCGATGCCCTATCTCAGCCGCGCCGCCGACCGCCCGCAGATCACCCATGGCGTGCAATCCGGCGACGTCGGCGCCGACGGCGGCGTGGCGTGGGCGCGCGCGGACCGACCCTCGCAGATGATGGTCGAGGTTGCCACCACCGAATCCTTTGCTAATGCCCGGCGTCTGCCGCCGATCGCGGCACTCCCGGAGAGCGACTTCACCGCGAAAATGCTGCTGGAAAACCTGCCGGGCGGGCAGGATATTTTTTATCGCGTCAAATTCCGCGATCTTTCGCACACCGACGTCGCAAGCGAGCCGGTCATCGGCCGCTTCCGTACCGCGCCGAGCGACAGGCGCGACGTCAGTTTCGTCTGGGGCGGCGACGTCGCCGGACAAGGCTGGGGCATCAATCCCGACGATGGCGGCATGTTCACCTACGCCACCATGAAGAAGCACCGGCCGGATTTCCTGCTGCATTCCGGCGATACCATCTATGCCGACGGCGTCATCGCGGCCGAAGTGAAACTCCCCGACGGCAAGCTCTGGAAGAACGTCACCGTCCCGGAAAAGGCCAAGGTCGCCGAGACGCTCGACGAATTCCGCGCGGCGCATAAGTACAATTTTCTCGACGACAATGTGCGCGCCTTCAACGCCGAGGTGCCGATCTTCGTGCAGTGGGATGATCACGAGGTCATGAACAACTGGTCGGCGTCGAAAGAAATCCCCGCCGCCTACAAGGTACGCGACATCCCCTTGCTTGCTGCGCGTTCGGCGCGCGCGTTCCACGAAATGTATCCGATGCGCGAGAGCCTCAATGAGCCGGGCCGGGTCTATCGCACCCTGAGCTACGGGCCGCATCTCGACGTCTTCATGCTGGACGAACGCAGCTATCGCGGCCCCAACGGTCCGAACCTGCAGACCGCCTACGGTCCCGACAGCTACTTTATCGGGCCCGATCAAATGCTGTGGCTGAAGCGCGCACTATTGAACTCGCGCGCCACCTGGAAAGTGATCGCCTCCGACATGCCGCTCAGCCTGATCGTCTATGACGACGCCGCCAACAAAAAGGGCTCGGAAGCATTCGCGCAGGGCGACGGCCCGCCGCGCGGCCGCGAACTCGAGATCGCCGAAATCCTGCGCTTCATCAAGACCTCGGGCGTGGCCAACACCGTGTGGCTGACGGCGGACGTGCACTACGCCGCCGCGCATTATTACAACCCCGACAAGGCGCAGTTCCAGGATTTCGAGCCGTTCTGGGAATTCGTCTCGGGCCCCCTGCACGCCGGAACGTTTGGGCCGAACGAACTCGACAACACTTTTGGACCCGAAGTGAAGTTCATCAAGGCGCCCGGGCTGGACAAGCAGAACCTGCCGCCATCCGCGGGGATGCAGTTCTTCGGTCACGTCAAGATTGAGGGCGCGACCGGACAATTGACCGTGACGTTACGCGACCGCGCCGATGTCGCGCTGTGGTCGACGACACTGGATCCGAAGCTGGGATAAGCGTCGCGGCGGATTATGCGTTCTCCGCGACCTCCGCCGAGGAAAACCACAGATCCCGGTAAATCGCGACTGCGGTCTCGTCGGGCTCGCGGCCGGCGGTCAGCCAGACCGATCGCGCCGACCATGCCTCGCGCGAATCCGGAACCTTGTTGCATTCCTCTGCTTCGGATAGTCCGACGCAGGGAATGAAATACGACGCCATCAATGGCTTGACGCTGAAGCCGGCCTGCCGGCGCGAGATGATGATTGCAAGGCCTGTGGCTTGGGACGGCCGCCACGGAAAAATCATCCGGCCTTGCGGGCGCAACGCCGTCAGCCAGCCGAGCGGCGGCGCTACCGCGCCTGCATTCACGTAGATCAAATCCGACGGCGGCAGCGGCAGCCGGGTCGCGTCGCCCCGGATCACCGATACGTTCTCGAACGGCTCCAGATTGTCACGCGCCCGGCGCGCCAGGTTTTCGTCGATCTCGAATGCGTTCACGGAACCGCCGGGCAACGCCAAAACCGAGAGGATCGCCGAATAATATCCGGTGCCCGCGCCGATATGAGAGATCGCATCGCCAGCCCCGGGTTCCACGGCGCCCATCCAGGCCGCATGCAGAAAAGGCTCGCCATTGTTGATGCCTTTGGCAGCGTCGAGCTGGACCAGCACGTTTTGATAGAGAAACACCGGGTCGGCGTTCGGGGTCTTCACCGTGCGCTGATAGACGCCGATGTGCCATGGCCCGGGTCCAACAAACGCCTCGCGGCGGACCAGCTCGAACGCCCGCTCAAATCGTGGATCGGAGGAGCCGCTCGCGACCGCCATCATGGTCGCGAAGAAACTCCTGATCTCTTCGAGACCCGCTCTGTTTTTCCTTGGCATGGCGCCTGACGCAGGGGAAATCCGCAGGGATCGGAAGATATCAAACAATCCTGCCGGCGACAGGTCGAAATCGTCAGCGCCTGGCGGCGACGACGCTGTGCCGCTGACGCATGAGCAACTGGCGACGCTGCTCGGCGTCGGTCGCAGCTACACCAGCCGCGTTATTCAGACGTTCAAGGCGGAAGGCGTTCTGGAAACCCGGCGTGGGTCGATCCTGGTGCGCAATCGCGAAGGCCTGCGGGTACGGGCCTGCCTTTGTAACGAATCTGTCAAAAACCACTTCAAGGAAGTGCTGCGTGGGGTCTATCCCACCGAGGAGGCCCGCGGCCGCTGAAACCGGCCTGACTTGGCGCCAAAATCAGCTAACCAAATCGCAAACAACCCATTGTTTTGCGGCGATTTCTGACTATATTGCGCCGCAACGAGTAAGGTGTGCCCGGTCCTTTTGGCCGGGCTTCCTTTTTGGGCGCGGTGGCGCCTGCTAGTGCCGCCGATTTGAAGTTCCTACAGCGGGTGCCGCGAGCTCGCGTTAGGACCTTCAAATCGAAAAGCGGCACTAGAAAATGTAGAGTTGCTAGTGCCCCTTTGTTTCCCAAGTTCGCGTAAGTGGAGCCGCAACGGTTCGCGAACTTCGGAAACGGGGCACTAGAATTCCAGGTTTTGAGTGCGATCCGGAAAAGTGGGTCCCGGTTTTCCGGCGAGATCGCGCTCCAGCCATTGTCCGACCAGAAGAAGAGCTATGAAACTTCGCAACGTCGCCATCATCGCCCACGTCGACCACGGCAAGACCACGCTGGTCGATCGCCTGCTGCAGCAATCCGGCACCTACCGTGAAAACCAGCGCGTGGTCGAGCGCGCGATGGATTCCAACGACCTGGAGCGCGAGCGCGGCATCACCATTCTC
This sequence comes from uncultured Alphaproteobacteria bacterium, assembly GCA_963778925.1. GTDB lineage: Bacteria > Pseudomonadota > Alphaproteobacteria > Rhizobiales > Xanthobacteraceae > Bradyrhizobium. Next base: position 274,762 of record CAVZWE010000026.1, read on the forward strand.
GCCAAGGCCGCCTCGGTGCAATGGAAGGACACCCGCATCAATATCGTCGATACCCCGGGCCACGCCGATTTCGGCGGCGAGGTCGAGCGCATCCTCAACATGGTGGACGGCGCGCTGGTGCTGGTGGACGCCGCCGAAGGCCCGCTGCCGCAGACCAAGTTCGTGGTTTCCAAGGCGCTGAAGGTCGGGCTGAAGCCGATCGTGGTCATCAACAAGGTCGACCGTCCCGACGCGCGGCCGACCGAAGTCATCAACGAGGTGTTCGATCTGTTCGCCGCGCTCGATGCCAGCGAGGAGCAGCTCGATTTTCCGATTCTGTACGGTTCGGCCAAGCAGGGATGGATGGCGGAGAGCCCGGAGGGTCCGAAGGACGCCGGCATGCAGCCGCTGTTCGACCTGATCCTGCGCCATGTCGCGCCGCCGACCGTCGAGGACGGCCCGTTCCGCATGATCGGCACTATTCTGGAGGCCAATCCCTATCTCGGCCGCATCATCACCGGCCGCATCACCTCCGGCTCCATCAAGCCCAACCAGGCGGTAAAAGTGCTGGGCGGCGACGGCAAGCTGATCGAGACCGGGCGCATCACCAAGATCATCGCGTTCCGCGGCATCGAGCGCACGCCGCTGGAAGAGGCCGAAGCCGGCGACATCGTCGCCATTGCCGGCCTCACCAAGGGCACAGTCGCCGATACCTTCTGCGACCCCAGCGTCGATACGCCCTTGAAGGCGCAGCCGATCGATCCGCCGACGGTGGCGATGTCATTCATCGTCAACAACTCGCCGCTCGCCGGCACCGAAGGCGACAAGGTGACCAGCCGCATGATCCGCGACCGGTTGCTGCGCGAGGCCGAAGGCAATGTCGCGCTGCGCGTCACCGAAGCCGCCGACAAGGATTCCATGGAAGTGTCCGGCCGCGGCGAATTGCAGCTCGCGATCCTGATCGAGACCATGCGCCGCGAGGGCTTTGAGCTCAGCGTGTCGCGGCCGCGCGTCGTGTTGAAGAAGGACGACGCCACCGGCGAGTGGCAGGAGCCGATCGAAGAGGTCGTGATCGACGTCGACGAGGAGCATTCCGGCGTGGTCGTGCAGAAGATGAGCGAACGCAGGGCCGAGATGATCGAGATGCGTCCCTCCGGCGGCCACCGGCTGCGCCTGGTGTTTTATGCGCCCACACGCGGCCTGATCGGCTATCAGGGCGAATTGCTCACCGATACCCGCGGCACCGCCATCATGAACCGCCTGTTCCACGGCTATGCGCCCTATAAGGGCGAGATCCAGGGCCGCCGCAACGGCGTCTTGATCTCCAACGACCAGGGCGAGGCGGTGGCTTATGCGATGTTCAAGCTGGAAGACCGCGGCCCGATGATGATCGAGCCGGGCTGGAAGGTCTACAAGGGCATGATCGTCGGCGAGCACACCCGCGACAACGACCTCGAGATCAACATCCTCAAGGGCAAGCAGCTCACCAACATCCGCACCACCTCGAAGGACGAAGCGGTCCGCCTGACGCCGCCGATCAAGATGACGCTGGAAAAGGCGCTGGCCTATATCGAGGATGACGAACTGGTCGAGGTGACCCCGAAGTCGATCCGGCTGCGCAAGAAGTTCCTCGACGCCAACGACCGCAAGCGCGCGGAAAAGGCCAAGGAAGCGGTGGCTTAGGTCAGCCACTTTCTTGCGTTTGACGCGAGCGCTTCATCGACCGCCGAGATCGCGGTGCCGGTTTCGGCAAGATCGAGCGCGTGCCGAAGCGCGACGATATGCGGAGCCTGAAATAAGTCAGGCTCGCGCTCGACATCCCAATAGGTTGTATGAGTGAAGAAATCGGGATCGCCGTTCTGATGCGTCGAAACGGGATAGTCGACGATATGCGAACCGAAGGTCGGCGCTAACCCGCCGCCAATCGCGTCACCCCAGAAGATCTGCACCATCGGGAAGAAGATATTCGTCCACCGCGTCAGGCCGAACAGCGCGCCATGATGGACCTGCCTCGATCCCGTCTTTGGATTGTGGAACGTCAGCAGATCGTCGGTGTCGAGTCGCTTTGGTGGACAAGTCGGAAATTCCCGTTCGACGACACGACGCGCGAAATCGGTTTCGAGAGCGCCGTGGCTCTTGCCTTCGCACATCAGGAAGGTCGCGTGGCTCAGCGCACTTCCCAGCGTCACAAAATCGGTCACCAGCCAGGGCTTTGCCTTCTTGCCGGATTTTTCGGCGGCAGCGGCAATGTGAGCGATGGCGCTCCGCGCCTTTGTACGCAGGACCTCCTTGTCAGCGGCGGAGGCGGTGCCCTCCGGCTGCCAGGTGGAGGTATCGATTTCGGAAAAATCGCCCCCGAGATCCGCGACCGGAGGCAACTCGCTGCAGATACGGCTGAAATAGGCGCGCAGCATGTCGTAGGCGACGACGGTTCCAAGGCTATGCGCCACGATAATGATGCGGTCGTAATAGCCGCTCCTGTGCAGGTTATCGAGGGTGTTGACAGCCTCGGTGCGAATCGCACGGCGCACCGCAACGTTGGCCGGCGAACCACGGAAGTAACGCGCGGCATCTCCCAGATAGGGCTGCAGAAAGGCAGCGTTGGCGATGAGGTAGAGGCCCAGAACGGCAAAGGCCAGCGGCGCTCCCCATGCCGAATTCAATCCCCATGGCCATGCTTTGATCAGGCTTTGCTCAATCGGCGCGCCCCAATTCCAGTACTGGTCAACCGCGACGAAAATGCCGGCAATGGCGAACGATATCCAGATCGCTCGCCAAAATGCCCGCACGCCTTGCTTTTTGGTGAGCAGCCACGTGCCGATGAACGCCACCATCGTCGGCAACCCGACAAGAGTGACGAGTTCGACCGCATCTGAAAAGCTTTTTCGACCGCACGGGTCGCATACTTCGACCGCGAAGGAGCTTGTAAAGCGGTTGCAAGAATCGCACAGCTCGATGGCGAAGTAGCCGACGGCGAAGACCACGCCGACCAGGAACAAGATGCCCAGCGTCCTGATGAGACGGAAAGCCGACCATCGCAGCGCAATCAGGATACCGAATACGACGCAGCTGAAGAGCAACAGAAACGGCGGGACGACCAGATTCTGTGCGCTGGTATGTGCGAACATGAACATGGCTTGCAGCACCAGCGTCGCTGTGGACAAATTCATCAGGCACAGGAAGATGGACGCCGCCCACCACAGGCCGTTGATCCCCTCCCTCATGATCGGGCCCTTCCGGCAAAGCTCGTACAGCCAGAGCAGCACCGCGACGGGCTTGGTTTCACTCATCAGGTGAGCCCAGTACAGTTCGTGGAAATCGACGCTGCGCTTGTCTTTCGATCGGGGTATCTCGCTGGTGGTCATCACCGTCAGATCGATGTCAGCGCCGTCCCGCTCCGGATGGCTCCATATCCGCCGGCCCGAATCATAGGGATTCTCGCTGTCGAGCCAGACACCCTTGATGACACCGCGCACCGTCTCCAGCGCACGCTGGCTGCCGATGCCGTGGACGACGAGCACTGCCGTCCGTTTGTGGACTTTGCTGGATTTGGGTTCGGACATGATGAAATATCTCGTCTGAAATGATCTGGGGCGAAATCTCCATTCAATACAACTACAGGCAGAGAGGCAAGTCGGTTTTTGATCCCGGCTGTCGCAACCCGGTCCGCCTGCGAGCGACGCGCAAGCCACAAATCCAGCATGTAAATTGGCCGACTTCTGGCTTCACGGTGAACGTGCTAAGCGGGGCGCATGACGACCCTGCCTTCCGAAGTCGACGTCGCCATCATCGGCGCGGGTGCCGCTGGCCTTGGCGCCGCGCACGCGCTGGAAAATTCCGGCCTCTCGGTGCTCGTGGTGGAGGCGCGCAACCGCGTTGGCGGCCGCGGCCACACCATCATGGCGGCACCCGATATCAACTTCGACCTCGGGTGCGGCTGGCTGCACTCGGCCGACAAAAACTCCTTCGTCAAAATCGCCGGGCAACTGAATTTCGAAATCGACAGGACCCGCCCGCCCTGGCGCGAGCAGAGTTTTGACGCCGGCTTTCCGCTGCAGGAACGCCTCGACTTCATCAGGGCGCTCGATGCGTTCTACGACCGCGCCGAAGCGGCCGCCGGTAAATTGAAAAGGTGCGGCGGCGACAGCCCGGCCAGCGCTTACCTCGAGACCGGCAATCGCTGGAATCCGATGATCGATGCGATCTCGACTTACATCAACGGTTGCGAACTCGACCGGGTTTCGATCCAGGACATGGACGCCTATGAGGACAGCGAGATCAACTGGCGCATCAGGCGCGGCTATGGCGCGCTGATGGCGGCCTATGGCGCGCCCTGCCCGCTCGCGCTCAATACGCAGGTCACCCTGATCGATCATTCCGGCAAACGCGTCCGGATCGAGACCTCGCGAGGTACCCTTTCCGCCGGAAAGGTGATCGTGACCGTGCCGACCAACCTGATCGCCGAGCGAAGCCATTCGTTTCCATCCCGCGCTGCCTGCGAAAGTGGACGCCGCGCGCGGCCTGCCGCTGGGACTGGATAACAAGGTGATGCTGGCGCTGGACGAGCCCGACGCGCTGCCGAAGGACGGCAATCTGCGCGGCGCCACCATGCGCACCGCGATGGGCAGCTTTCATCTGCGCCCGTTCGGGCAGGCGTGCATCGAAGGCTTTTTCGGTGGCAGCTTCGCGCAGGCGCTGGAAGATGCCGGCGACGGCGCGCTGGCGGCGCAAGCGACCGACGAGATCGTGGCGCTGCTCGGCGCCGATTTCCGCCGCAAACTAAAACCGCTCGCGGAATCGCGCTGGGCCAATGACCCCTTCGCCCGCGGCTCCTATTCACACGCGCTGCCCGGTCACGCCGGCGACCGCGCGGTGCTGGCGGCGCCGGTGGACGGACGCTTGTTCTTTGCCGGAGAGGCCACCTCGCCGAATTTTTTCTCCACCGCGCACGGGGCAAGGGACAGCGGGGAAAGGGCGGCGCGGGAAGCGACCACGGCCCAAGGCTGAGTTCACGTTCAAACGGGCGGCGACGCCTTGTCTTCAAGGTTGATCGCCGCCTGTAACACCTGAATTTGGGGAGCCTTGTGACCGCCGGGCCATTTGAGGCTCCAATAGGCCGTGTGGGTGAAGAAGGCGTCCCGCGGCGGTTTGTGCGTCGAGACTTCGATGTCCTCGATATGCGAGCCGAAGATCGGCGCCAGCGGGCCGCCGATCGCGTCGCCCCAGAACAGCTGACGCAGCGGAAAATAGAGATTGGTCCAGCGCGTCAGGCCGAACAGCGCGCCGTGATGAAACTCACGTTTTCTCGTAGTCGGGCTTCTGAACAATAGCAGGCCGTCACCATCGAGACGGGCCGGCGGGCAGGTCGGGAATTCGCGCTCTCCGACGCGCCGGTCGAAATCCTTCCGCAGTTCATCGTAGGTATTGCCCTTGCACATCAGATAGTGGGCGTGTGTCAGCGCGCTGCCCAGCGTGACAAAATCGGTGACCAGCCACTTCGTGATATTCGTGGCCGCTCCGGGCGTCGGCCGGACGGTGGCGATGTTCCTGACGATCTCGCGCGCGTCGTTGCGAAGCCGGCGCTTTTGTGCGGATGAATCTTCCGACTTGACGATCATGCCATCAACGTCGTCGACCTGGGGGCCGAGCGCCGCCGGGTCCGGCAGATTATTGCAGATGCGGCTGAAGTAGGCGCGCAGCATGTCATAGGCGACCACGGTGCCGAGGCTGTGCGCGACGACGATGATGCGGTCGTATTTGCCGGACGCGTGCAGCGCGTCGAGGGTATCGACGGCTTCCTTGCGGATCTCGCGTCGGACCGTGACATTGCCCGGCGAGTTTCGGAAGTATCGTGCGGCGTCGCCGAGGTAAGACTGCAGGAATAATGCATTGAGTGCAAAATAGAGTACGATCATGAAGCAGGCGAATACCGAACTCCAGCTTTCGGCGAGACTCCAGGCACCCCAGTCTGGCTGCGGATTTGAGGCACCCCTTATCCACCAATAGAAAGGGAAGCTCGCCAATGCGAGGGCGAAGGTCAGCAACATAACCAGAGCACCCCACCGCCCCATCGCAATCAGGGCCACCAGCACAGACAGCGTCGGCGCCAGATAGAGCGTGTGGTATAGCGCGGTCTCGGGTTCGAATTTGATTCCGAACCAGACCACCGCCAGCTGCAGGGCCGTCACGCACAACAAGATGAAGAACAGCCTCCAGGCGGTCGAAACCAGCGCTGCAATCAGAGCGCTTGCCGACCAGACAAGCAGCGCGAATGCCGGAGCGAGCGTCAGGATGTAGTGATAGCCATCCACAAACGCTATTCGGCTGACGATGTGCAGGACAATCAGGACGGCCGACCCGAGTACGATGCAGAGAAATGCCGCGCTGGCCCACCACAGGGCTCTCATCTCGGGTTTCAGCCGCGGCCCCTTCCGGACCAGTTCGAACAACCACAGCAATACCGCGACGGCGCGGGTCTCGCTCATCAGATGCGCCCAATACAGTTCGTGAAAATCGATACTGCGTTTCTGAGGTCCGCCCGGGGTATCGACCGACAGCCCGCTGGTCGTAATGACCGAAAGGTCGATATCGATGCCGCTATATTCCGGATGCGTCCACACCTGACGCGGCGGCTTGTCGGAGGCTGGATCGCTCGCGTCCTGCAGCCACACCGCATCGACGACCCCACGCACCGTCTCCAGGGCGCGCTGGCTGCCAATGCCATGCACGACGAGCACTGCGGTCCGCTTTCGTTTCGAGGTTTGAACCGGTTCTGCCTGGGCCGAGGCCGCTGTCTGCGATAATGCCATGAATCATCCCTCCCCCGGAGGTTGCAAGATTGCTGCTTCAGTATCGAAGAGCGATATCCGATTTACAAGCAGATAATCGGCAGGCTGGCGCGGCGTGCTTCCGATCGCTCTATTCCATCATTCTGTTCCTGGATTCCGCATCGGGAATGAAGCACACCTCATATTTCCCGAAAATCCGGTAGCGATTGCGGGCGACGAGGTTGTAGATGGCGTCGCGCAGCGATTTCGGTATCGCGCGCAACACACGCACCCAGCCCCATCCCGGAAGCGCGCCCAGCACCGTCAGCGCTGCGTCGGATTTGAAGAAAGCCTCGCCTCCGTGGATGACAGCATTGGTGTCAGGATCATCCGGATCGATGCCGAACGCCTGCGCCAGCCGCATGCCGTAGCCGGACTGGATCGCGGCGAAGCGAAACCGACGCTCTTTGTCGCGAACTGCAACGAAGCGGACCCAGTGCGAGCAGAACACGCAGACGCCGTCGTAGAGAATCACGTCATCGTCAGGCCATGTCGCGCCCATCATCGCTTTTTGTCCGGCTTCGCTGCGAGCGCCTTCAGTGCGCGATCCAGTTCCGGCGCGGCGATTTTCACGCCGGCATCCGTCTCCGCCAGCCAGTGGCCCTCGCTGCCGGTGGCCGCCAGCACGTGAAAATCCACTTTGTCGCCGCCACCGCGAAATGCGTCGGCGAGCCGCCGCGACAGATCGGGAGAAAAATAGCTGTCGTTGGCCGCAACCAGCCAGGTCACCGGCACATGCGCGCCTCTGCCGAATTCGGCCGCCGATGACAGCAGCGTATGCGGCGCGCAGACCTGGTTGGGGAAGTCATTGGCATGGCCGCCGCGGCCGGGCGCAAATGCAATGATGCCCGAGATGCCCTGTAGGTTCTCGCCGGCAAGCGCCAGCGCGCCCCAGCCGCCGGCCGAGTGCCCGATCATGACGGCGCCGTCCCGCCGGATGAAGGATTGTCCGCGCAGATACTCAAGCGCTGCCGCAATCTCACCGGCCGTGGCACGGCCTGAGCGGATATAATCGGCTTCGTCGCAGCCGCCCTGGTCTTCGAGATAGCGGCCGCCGGTCGCGCCATGGCCGGGACGTTCCGGCACCAGCACCGCAAAGCCTCGCGCCACCAGAAAGGCCGCGAGCACAGCATATTCAGGCGGCGGCGTTTGCGCGCGACGGAGCACGTTCTGCGTCGAGGCGTGCGCGATCAGCGCCAGCCGAAACGGCCCATCGCCCGCGGGGCGAAACAGCAGCGCGTGCGCCGCGGTGTCCGGATCAGGCGACGGCACCAGCCATTGCTGCTTGCGGTTCGGCTCGCCTTCAGCGCCTTGCGCACCGAAACGCGTTTGCGCCAGCGCGCTCTGGATACAGACGGCGATACACACAACCAGAGCGAAAGGCGCCTTGAACGATTGCATGAATTTGCCTGACGCGACGACCGGGGCGGATGCCGATTGGCTGAAGAGAATACGCACGCCGAATCAAATCCAGTGCATTTTTCGTGAGGACGGCCCATCCAGGAATGAAGGTCCGGGGTCATTTTGGCCAGCCGGGCTCAGCCGAGTACGGCTTGGGGCACTGCGGCTGTCCTCTTTCGGTACAATCGGGCAAAAAACTGATGCAGAAAATCCACAGGTTAACCGATAATTAAGGATAGACCTTGAAGCCGACGCTCTGACTTGCTTTGATCGGGACCATGAGCACAACCCTGATCGAGGTTCGGCAAGCCAGAGCTGCGGACGCAGCCGCGGTGGCGTCTACCCATGACGAAGCCTGGCGTTCGGCCTATCAGGGCATCATTCCCGGCGCCGAGCTGGAGAAGCTGATCAACCGTCGCGGCCCGCAATGGTGGGACAGCGCGATCCGCAAGGGCAGCCGCGTCAGCGTGCTGGTGTTCGGCGACAAGGTCGCGGGCTATGCCAATTACGGCCGCAACCGCGCGCGCAGCCTGCACTTCGAAGGCGAGATCTACGAGCTCTACCTGCGGCCGGAGTTTCAGGGCCTGGGCTTCGGCCGAAGGCTGTTCACCGCGGCACGGCGCGACCTGTTGCAGAGCGGCCTGAAGAGCATGGTGATCTGGGCGCTCTCCGACAACGACCCGGCGACGGAGTTTTACCGCGCCCTCGGCGGCCGCATGGTGGCGCGCAGTTCAGAGAAATTCGGGCCCAAATCGCTCGACAAGGTCGCTTTCGCCTGGACCAACTGAGCTCCGCCAGGTTTCGAAGCCGGTCGAAACCGGCCTTGGCCCTCGCCCGCCGCTACCCAGGATCCCCTTCAAAGCCCCGCGGAGCCAGCCATGCGCATTGACGCCATCTCGATCGGGATCGATCCGCCGCGTGACGTCAACGTCATCATCGAAGTGCCCGTTGGCGGCGAGCCGATCAAATACGAGATGGACAAGGACGCCGGCACGCTGGTGGTTGACCGGTTTCTTTATACCGCCATGCGCTATCCCGGCAATTACGGGTTCATCCCGCATACGCTCTCTGGCGATGGCGATCCCTGCGACGTGCTGGTCGCCAATACCCGCGCGATCGTCCCCGGCGCCGTGATGAGCGTGCGGCCGGTCGGGGTACTGCTGATGGAAGACGAGGCCGGCGGCGACGAGAAGATCATCGCGGTGCCGTCGTCAAAACTGACCCAGCGCTACGACAAGGTGCGGACCTATAGCGACCTGCCCGACATCACGCTGCAGCAGATCCAGCACTTCTTCGAGCATTACAAGGATCTCGAACCCGGAAAATGGGTGAAGGTATTGCGGTGGGGCGGTGCCGAGGATGCGCACAGACTGATCCTGGAAGGCATCGCGCGGGCGAAGGCGAAGTAGGGGTTGACCGCGCGCCAAGCTCCTCATCCTGAAGGAGCCCGCACTTCGCGGGCGTCTCGTGGGATGAAGGCCCGTATTGAGAAACCGCTGGCCTCATGGTTCGAGACGCGCGAAGACGCGCTCCTCACCATGAGGAGCAGGAGACCCCCGATGCGCCGGCTGCTAAGAATACTCCGCAACATCCTGCTGCTTGTGATCGCGGCAATCGTCGTTCTTGCTGGCGTGCTCGCGTTCAACGTCGTCACACGCGGCTCGCGGCAGATTCAGGCCACATCCGTGCCGCGGGCGCCGGTCGATGCGCAAGGCGCGGCGGCGCGGCTCAGCGAGGCGATCCGCTTCCGGACGATTTCAAGTTTTGAAAATCCGGACCAGGACGTCGAAGCCCTGCGCGGCTTGCAGGCGCATATCGCCAAGAGCTTTCCGGCATTCCATGCCGCCATAAAGCGCGAGGTCGTGGGCGGCTTCAGCCTGCTTTACACCTGGGAAGGCACCGATCCCAAGGCGCGGCCGATCGCGCTGTTGGCGCATCAGGACGTGGTGCCGGTGGCACCCGGCACCGAGAAAGACTGGCAACAGCCGCCGTTCGACGGCGTCATTGCCGATGGATTTATCTGGGGCCGCGGTTCGTGGGACGACAAGGGCAACCTCTATTCGATGCTGGAGGCCGCCGAAGCCATGGCGAAGCAAGGCTTTCGCCCCAGGCGAACCATCTACTTCGCATTCGGCCATGACGAGGAAGTCGCGGGCACCCGCGGCGCGAAAGCGATCGCGGCATTGCTGGCCTCGCGCGGCGTTCGGTTCGACTTCGTGATCGATGAGGGCCTGTTGGTCACCGAAGGCATCATGAAGGGCCTCGCCAAGCCGGCCGCCCTGATCGGCGTCGCCGAGAAGGGCTATGCGACGCTGATCTTGACGGCGCATGCCACGCCCGGCCATTCCTCGATGCCGCCGCGCGATACCGCGATCGGCATGATGAGCGCGGCGCTGGCGCGTCTGGAAGACCATCGCCTGCCGATGCAGATTCGCGGCACGGTTTCGGAAATGTTCGATACGCTGGCGCCGGAAATGAGCGGCTTCAATCGCGTCGTGCTGTCCAATCTGTGGCTGTTCAAGCCGCTGTTGCTGCGCGAATTCGAAAAAAGCGGCCCCACCGAAGCGATGGTCCGCACCACCACCGCGCTGACGATCTTCAATGCCGGCGACAAGGACAATGTGCTGCCCGGCAATGCAGCGGCCACCGTCAACTTTCGCCTGATCCCGGGCGATACGCAGACGAGCGTGACCGACCATGTCCGCTCGACCGTCAACAATGACCGGATTTCGATCGAACCGTTTCCCGGCAATACCGATCCACCGCCGGTGACGGGGACCGCGAGCCCATCCTACCAGATGCTCAACCACACCATCCGCGAGGTATTTCCCGACGTCGTCGTCGCGCCCGGCCTGATGGTGGCCGCGACCGATTCGCGTCACTATGCCGGAATCGCCGACAACATCTTCCGGTTCTCGCCCGTACGCGCCGATTCCAACGATCTGAAGCGATTCCACGGCACCAACGAGCGCCTCAGCATCGAGGGCTATGCCGACATGATCCGGTTCTATCGGCGGCTGATCGAGAATACGGCGGGGTGAGTTCGTCATCCTGAGGAGCGCGCTGTTTACAGCGCGCGTCTCGAAGGATGGGGCTTGCACCGTTTCCTGTCATCCTTCGAGGCTCGCCGAAGAGGCTCGCACCTCCAGCGACAACGGCGAAGCCGTTGCGCAAGGGATGACGGCTCTCCTCAAACCCCCGGCCTGGGCAACCCGTGAATTGCGCACGCCGCGCGCAGCGTGTTGACCAGCAAGCACGCCACCGTCATTTGCCCGACGCCGCCGGGCACCGGCGTGATCGCTCCCGCCACATTCAGCGCCTCGGCAAAGGCGACATCGCCGACCAGCCGGGTCTTGCCGTCGGCTGCCGGCAGCCGGTTGATGCCGACATCGATCACGGTCGCGCCCGGCTTGATCCAGTCGCCGCGCACCATTTCGGGCTTGCCCACGGCGGCATAAACCAGGTCGGCGCGGGCGCACAGTTGCGGCAGCTCGCGCGAGCGCGAATGCGCAATCGTCACCGTGGCGTTTTCGTTGAGCAGCAATTGCAGCAGGGGACGGCCGACCAGATTGGAGCGGCCGATCACGATGGCGTTCATGCCCTCCAGCGAGGCGTGTACGCTTTTGGTCAGAATGATGCAGCCGAGCGGCGTGCATGGCGACAGCGCGGCAAACCCGCCGGCGAGGCGTCCGGCGTTGTTCGGATGCAGCCCGTCGACGTCTTTGGCCGGATCGATGGCGTTGATGATGGTTTCCGTATGCAGCGATTTCGGCAGCGGCAGCTGCACCAGGATGCCGTGCACGGCGGGATCGCGATTGAGGTTTGCGATCAGCCCCAGCAAGTCAGCTTGCGCGACGTCCTCGGGCAGCACGTGCTGGAACGACGCCATGCCGGCGTCTTGCGTCTGCTTGTGCTTGCTGCGGACATAGATCTGGCTGGCGGGATCGTTGCCGACCAGCACCACCGCGAGCCCCGGCGCCAGCCCGTTCTCGCGCTGCACCCGCGCCACCTCGCCGGCAACGCGGGCGCGAAGCTCTGATGCAATGGCTCTCCCATCAATGATCCGTGCGGTCATCTCAATCCTTGTCTTTTGGCTTGTTCTTTGCCGCGGTGAGCTCTCGCAAGGCTTCGCCGAGCTTGGCCGGATCGCCGGCGACCGCGATCTGTTTGAGCCGCGAGGTCGTGCCGGACAGAATCCGCACCCTGGCCTTGGGCACCCCAAGCGCCTTCGCCAGCAACTCGGTGACCGCGCGATTGGCCTCGCCGCCGTCGGCGATGGCGCGGACCCGCACCTTCACCACCGTGCGCCCGTTGGCGAGTGTCTCAACGCCGTCGATATCGTCGCGGCCGCCGCGCGGCGTCACCCGCAGCGCGACACTGACGCCTTCGGTGGAGTAACGCCAGGGATCCATCAGGCATCCATCAGGCATCCATGCCCGCGATCAGAACACGGCGGGATAGATGTAATAGGAGATTACCCGCTGGATGAACATGATGATCAGGATCAGGATGATCGGCGAGATATCGAGCCCGCCGAGGTTGGGCATGAACGAGCGGATCGGCGCCAGCAGCGGCTCGGTGATCCGGTACAGGAATTCGGCCACCGCGGACACGAACTGGTTGCGCGTGTTCACGACATTGAAGGCAATCAGCCAGGACAGGATTGCCGATGCAATCAAGAGCCAGACATAGAGATCCAGAACGATGAGAACGATGTCGAGGACGGCACGCATGGCTGGCTTACTCGGGGCTTCGGTCGCGAATTCGACTTCCTGCTAAATATCGGTTCCACCCCTCGCAAACAAGGGAAGTTCCGGGCAAATCGTGCGGAAAACGGCGTTTTCGCCGTTCTTGACTTGACCTTGGCGCGGATTGTAAATGGCGCCGATTGTCGGCCGCCTTTCCTTCTGGGGCGATCGCGATGGGGCCATAGCTCAGCTGGGAGAGCGCGTCGTTCGCAATGACGAGGTCGGCGGTTCGATCCCGCCTGGCTCCACCACGCTTCGCCCTTCGGGCTTCGCGTGGCGCAGCCACGTGATGACCGAAGGACGAAGCGTGGTGCCCGGCATAGCCCGAAGGGCGACGACGGGCTGCAATCGGGCTTCGCGTGGCGCAGCCACGTGATGACCGAAGGACGAAGCGTGGTGCCCGGCATAGCCCGAAGGGCGACGACGGGCTGCAATCGGGCTTCGCGTGGCGCAGCCACGTGATGCCCGAAGGACGAAGCGTGGTGCCCGGCATAGCCCGAAGGGCGACGACGGGCTGTAACTGCCTCTCCCTCACTTCCCCGTAAACCTTGGCGGCCGCTTCTCCATAAAGCTCGCCACGCCCTCGCGGAAATCGCTTCCGCGCAGCGCCACCACCATCTCCCGGTTGGCGTCGATGGTGGCTTCGGCAAGGGTCTGGAACGGCACGTCGTAGAGCTGCCGCTTGATCACCGCGATCGCGCTCGGCGAGACGAAGTCGGCGAGGTCACGCGCGTAGGCGTAAGTCTGCTCGCGCAGCTGGTCGGGCGGATAGAGCCGGTTGACCAGGCCGATGCGCAGCGCTTCATCGCTCGACACCCGGCGCGCGGACATCAGGAGATCCAGCGCGTTGGCATGGCCGACGATGCGCGGCAGCATCCAGCTGATGCCATGCTCGGCGATCAGCCCGCGGCGCGAGAATGCGGTCGTGAACACGGTGTTGTCGGCGGCAAAGCGCAGATCGCAATACAGCGCGTGCACCAGGCCGATGCCGGCGGTAGCGCCATTCAGCATGCCGATCACGGGTTTCGGAATCGACGGATAATAGGCGTAGCGCGTCTGCCAGTCGGGCCTGCGGTTCATGTCGAATGCCGGCAGGCTCTGGGCCCGTTTGATATCGTCGGGATCGAGCCCCTTGAGCGCATCCATGTCGGCGCCGGCACAGAACGCGCGCCCCGAACCGGTGAGCACGATGACGCGCACATTGTCGTCGGCGCTGGCTGCCTCCATGGCGTGACGCACGTCGCGTTCCATGATCGGCGTCCACGCATTCATGCGGTCGGGCCGGTTCAGCGTGATGGTCGCGATCTTCTCGCTGACGTCATAGAGAATATGCTGATAGGTCACGGCGATCTCCCTGTGCTCGCTGCCGTCTTTTGCGACAGCTTGTTGCGCCTGGATTATTGTGGGCGGTTCGGCTTCGCGCGCGAACCCTTCTGTCGCGCCAGATAGTCCACCGTTTCCGGCCTCTCCTTAAGCCATCCGGTCCAGCGCTTGAACACTTTTGTCATACGCTCGGGCTCGACGCCGAGCTGCGCCATCGCAACGCCGCCATTGACGGATTCGCGGTATTCGGCGATCAGCCCGTCGCGGACGATAAAGCGGCTGATGCCATCGATCACCACGAATTTTCCCCCGAACTGCGGGATCTTCGAGGTAAAACTGGACAGCGACCACGCATATCCCATTTTGCCGTCGAATACCGGATCGAACATCTCCCAGTGATAGTCCGCGGCATCGCGGTGAAACAGGTTCTGCATCATATGCGCGATGTCGGCGCGACCCTGATGCGGGCCGTAGATATAGTCGTGGTAAATGGCATCCTCGGTGAAATGACCGGCGAAGCGCGCGCCGTCGCCGGATTCCGCCGACAGCGTGAACGCATTCAATAGCTGCGCGAAGTCGTCGCCGGTCATGTCGCCTCCTCGGTGGCTTGCCGATTGCAGGCTGCAAGCTTGGTGGCCGACACTACCATATTTGCAGATATGAAGAGGCTTTCGCGAGCCGCCGCTTACGTTGAGCGCTATTCCGCAGCTTCCGACATCGCCGGCAGCGGTACTCTGGCCAGCCAGCTCTCGATAAATTGCTTCAGCCAGGCGCGCTCGGTCACATCATGCACCGCGCGATCGGCAAAATGGTGATGGCGCGGACGCGCGCCGGGCAAGGCGAGGCGCTCGTGGCCGCGCGTGGTCCAGCGATGCATCATCGCGGTGGTCACATCGGGATGAAACTGGAAGCCGAAACAATGCCCGGTTCGGAACGCCTCGACCGGAAAATCGCTTCCCTCCGCCAGCAATTCGGTGCCGGCGGGAAGTTCAAATCCCTCGCGGTGCCAGTGGTAGACATGGTCAGGCCAATGCGGGCAGATGGCCAGGCCCGCTGGCAGTAGGACGGATCGGGTAATATCCGATCTGAGCGAGGCCTTGCGGATGGGGCGCTACCCGCGCGCCGAGTTGCCTGGCGAGCATCTGCGCGCCCAGGCAAATTCCCAGGAATGGCCGCTGCTCCCCGAGCGGTACGGCAATCCAGTCGATTTCCTGGCGAACGAAATCGTCCGGGTCGTTGGCGCTCATCGGACCGCCGAAGATGACCGCCCCGGCATGGCCGTCCAGCGTTTCCGGAAGCGGATCGCCAAACCGCGGACGCCTGATATCCAGTTTGTGGCCGAGCGCGCGCAGCACGTTGCCGACCCGACCCGGCGACGAGGTCTCCTGGTGCAGCACGATCAGGACCGGCCGCAGGGGTTTGGGGGTTGCAGGCGCGACGGGAGCTGCAGCTCCTGCACCGGGGAACTGCAACAGGACTTCGGGGTTGAATTCGCGCGACTGAAACGACATCAATTCTTCTTGAGACGGCTCTCGAGCCAAAATCCTACCTAATCGATCCTTAACATCGTATGAGCGTCACATTGATTGGTAAGCAAATTGCGGGCCAAAGAAGCGGTTCAATCGCTTTATCTGCGCTTCCGCAACTGAAAACGCCCAACGGCCGCGAGGATGAACCCGCGCGGAAAGAACCGGAGCAGGAACGGCACGATCTTGATGCCGACGCCGGGCAGCACCATCCGCTTGTTCGCCATCAGCCCACGATATCCTGCGCGGGCGACATCCGACGGCGAGACATTCAGGATCGCGGAATCAAATCCAGGTTCAAACCCCGCCCGCAGCTGGAATTCCGACGGCACCGGACCGGGGCACAGCGCGGTCACGCGCACGCCGCGCGGAGCGAGTTCCCCGCGCAGCGCTTCGCTGAACGAAACCACATAGGCCTTCGAGGCATAGTACACCGCCATCCCCGGCCCCGGCAGGAAGCCGGCAATCGAGCCGACATTGAGAATGCCGCCGCGATGCCGGATCAGGTGATCGGAAAACCGCAACGACAATTCGGTCATCGCACGGATGTTGAGGTCGATCATGCCGAGCTGGGCTCCGCGATCCAGTTCGATCGCGGTGCCGAACAGGCCGAAGCCTGCATTGTTGACGACGTACTCGACCTCCACCCCTGCGGCGGCCAACGCAGCGGCAATCATTTCGCCGGCATCGGGCTGTTCGAGATCGCAGGGAATCACGATCGGTGCGGCACCGCCGCCGGCGGCGATTTCATCCGCCAGCGCGCTCAGGCGATCCTCGCGTCGCGCCACCAGCGCCAGGCGATGGCCGTTCGATGCGAAAACGCGCGCCAGTTCGGTGCCTATCCCCGCCGAGGCACCTGTAATCAGCGTCACACGCTCGGTCACGATTGAATGCTCTTAAATCAATTGCAGGATAAGCGGCTTGCGCTTGCGACGAGAGCATACGCTTGAGGTGGGACGCAAGCTATCCGCAAGCATAGCGGCGTGCTCAAACGCACAGTGCTGCAGGTTGAATCGCAATATTTGAGCGCTTATCGAGCCCGGCAGCGGCGGATCGTCGGACACATTAAAATTTGGTCATGTATCCGTTGCAGTGCGTTCGACAGCGCCAATAGCCCGGCCGCAGCGTGGCACATTGCCGCGGCATCAGGTCTCAATTGCCTGCGGCTGCCGCGGGCTGCCGGTCGGCGACACGATGCTTGAGATCAATCCGGTCCCGCGAAGACACGCCCAGCAGATCGGCGGCGCGCCAGACCACATTATCCTCGAACTCGCTGACCTGGCCGTCGGCATACACCAGCTCCCACATCATCTCGACGATGCGGAGCCGACCTGCCTCGTCTATCGAGCGCATGATGACGCTGGTGAAATGATAGAGATCGACCGCCTCGCCCTCGACCAGGGTCGCCGACGCGATCAATTGATCCGCGGTGCCGGGATCAAGCCCGAAGCGGCTTTCGATCAGGCTGTGCAGCTTGCGCCTTTCGGCTTTCGAGGGTTCGCCATCGATCGAAATGACATGAACCAAAAGCGCCGTCGCCGCCAGACGATATCCGGTATCGTCAAATACCCGATCCGCGTGCGCGGTAGGGGAAACAACGTCGGCAATGAATTGGCGTAATCCGTCCAGCATCGCTTTCCACCGAATTCGTGTGAAGTCAGTCGGCCGCCGCACTGGCGGCTGGCCGGGTATATGGGTCGGAAAATCTACAGATGCAATCTGGATTTCCAGCCGCACGCATTACAAATCGGCAATCTCAGGGTATCTCATACACCACGATCTTGTCGGCAATGCCGCGCAGCGCCGCCTGCTTTTGAATCGGGACAATCGCCTCCCTGTCCAGGATCGCGGCCACTGCCGGCGCTTCGATTATCGGCCCGGTGATGTGGATTTCCTGGGAGGTCGACAGGCTCTGAACCCGGGCGGCGATGTTGACGGTCTGGCCGAAATAATCCTGCCGGTCGTTGAGCATGACGGCGAGGCAAGGGCCTTCATGAATGCCGATCTTGACCACGAGATCGTCGGTGCCGCGCGCGGCGTTGAGCGCGTCCATGGCGGAGCGCATCCGCAAGCCTGCGACGATGGCATGTTCAGGCCTGATGAAAGTCGCCATCACGGCGTCGCCGATCGTCTTCACCACGGCGCCTTTTTCCGAGGAGATGATTTCCAACAGCGCGTGGAAATGCGCGCGCACCAGATCGAACGCGGCGAGATCGCCGACCCGCTCATACAGCGCGGTAGAGCCCTTGAGATCGGTGAACAGGAACGTCAGCGAGGTGATCTTGAGGCGCTGATCGATGTTGAGGTTGTCGGCCTTGAACACGTCGCGGAAGGTTTGATTGGTCAGCATCCGCTTCGCGGTCAGGAACGGCTTGCGCTTGCCGACCAGATGATGAAGCGCATCGGCGGCGATGAAAACCGACGGCAGCACCCGCACGCCGGCCTGATTGTCGAGCGACAATCGCAACGGGCCGGGACGCAACGTGATGGTTCCGCCAGTCGGCGATGGCGTCTTGTTGTAGATAAGCGACAGTTGCTGACGTTCCTTGGTCGGCTCACCCTGGACATCGATGAACTGCGCGGCATGCGTCACAGGCTCGAACACGATGATGAAATCCGCCGGCAATTGCAGCGACATTGTCGCCTTTTCGCCGGGCGGCAGTTCGAACGTATCCAGCGTCACCTCGTCGGTCAGCGACGCGAAGGACTCCTTGTCGAGATCGACGCCCGAACTCCAGAACACCTGCTTGAAATATTCCCAGACCGGCAGCGTGTTGGGATCGTGCGCCGCGATCCGCCGAACCCGGGGACTGACGGTGAAGGCGACCTCGACCGCCTCATCCACCGAGGCCTCGTAGCCGCAGGCGCATAATCCGCAGTGATAGTCCTCGGGCCGCAGCGATTTCAGGGTAGAGTGGGCGTCCAGCACACCACCGCAGCCCGGGCACAACACGTTCCAGGTGAGATCGAACAGCCCCAGCCGCGAGGCATGGAGGAAGCCGGAAATCACCCGCTCTTCGTCGAGCCCGGTCCGCGCCGCAAAGTCCAGCAGATTGATCCGGTTGAGCTCGTGGTCCTCGCCGTTTTCGATCAGCTGCGCAATGGCGTCAGCGACCGCCGGATCGGTGGTCTGCTTCAATACCGAAATCTGGGCCTGGATCTCGCTCATGCCGAAACCCTAGATGGGATCACCGAAGCCCCTGCGCAATGCCCTCAGCGGGGCGTGATGCGAAACATCGGCGAGCGATCGGGCTGCGTCGTCACCACGCCGATCGGCATCACCGGCTCCTTGTCGAGCAAGGTGACGCGAAATGCGCCGATCAGCTTGGCCAGCGCCAATGTGGCTTCCACCAGCGCAAAATGCGCGCCGATGCAGACCCGGGCGCCGACACCGAACGGCAGGTAAGCGAAGCGATCGGGCGGCGGCGCGGGCGGCATGAAGCGGGGCGGGATGAACGCGTTCGGATCGCGCCAGAGTTTTTCATGCCGGTGCAACAGCCACGGCGCGATCAGGATCACATCGTGCTTCTTGACCGGAATGCCCGCGATCATATCCGGACCGGATGCCGCGCGTGCAATCAAGAACGCCGGGGGATAAAGCCGCATGGTCTCATCGACCACGGCGCGGGTAAATTTCAGCCCCTCGACATCGGCGACGCCGTTTACGGCCGCGCCCTTCACCTCGGCGGCGAGTTGGTCCTGGGTCGCCGGATCGAGCGCAAGCAGATACAGCGACCAAAACAGCGCGGTCGCGGTGGTCTCGTGGCCGGCGAGAATCATGGTCGCGACCTGATCGCCTAGCTGTTCGTCGGTGAAGGCTTCGCCGGTCTCGGGATCGCGCGCGGCGCCCATCAGATCGAACAGATCGCGCGGCGGCGCGCCTTCGTTCTTGCCGGCGGCGCGGCGCTCCGCGATCAGCATGGCGACGAAATGCGTCCAGCGCCTGCGGAAGCGGGCGCGGGAGAAATCCTGCGGGCTCGGCCAGCTCAGCGGCAGCAGCATGTCGAGAAGATGCGGCCTCGCCAGGCGGGTGCCATACTCCATCACGAAGTCACGCAATGCCGCGCCGTGACGCTCCATTCCGAACGAGAACATGGTGCGCCCGGCGATTTCGAGCGTCATCCGCTGCATCGATTCGCGCAGATCGACCGGCTCGCCGCCGGCCGCCGCAAGCTTCGCGATGGTTTCATCCGTTGCCGCGACCATGTGCGGAACGAGCGACGCCACCGCACGCGGCGTAAAGGCCGGCGCCAGCGTTCTGCGCTGGTGTTTCCAGGCGCGACCCTCGGCGATCAGCAGGCCTTCGCCGAGCATCGGACGCAACACCCGGATGCCGGCCGGCGTTCGCGTGTAGTTTTCGTAATTGTCGACCAGGACATGCCGGATCGCATCCGGCGTGTTGAGAATAAAGCTGCTTCGCCTGAAGAAGCGGCCCTGGATGATATCCTCTTCGTAGGCGCGTTGCCCCCAGGTGCTGATCGGGCTTTCCCGCATCGCCGCCATCCGCCCCAACGCCGTCATATTGTCGGGCGCGCGCGGCGGGCTCGGCGGCACCAGCGGCCGATGCGTGACCGGGATGTCGAAGGCTTCGGCTATGCTCACTTACGGCCTCGCATTCGTAGCCCGGATGAGCGAAGCGAAATCCGGGATTGGCTATCAAGGCACCCCCGCATGTCGCTGCGCTCATGTGGGCTACAACCCAACTTTACCAGAAACCGGGCGCCATGAAGGCGCGCGATCATCGGAGAATAGCTAGTAAGTCAATTCGGCGACCGCAATCCTGTTTTCCGATGCCGGCCAGGCCCGCGCGACGATCCGTTCCTGATTGAACAGCGCGACAACGGGACGGCCGCCTTCCGGGCCTGAAAGCCGCAGCGTCGCGATCGAGTCGGTCGGCACGCCCGGCTTTACATCACTGGGCTCCTTGCCGTCGAACAGCACCACATCGCGCGGCAGCCCGAAATATCCGCGCGGCCGCGACATCAGGACGACGCTAGCCGCTCCCGCATCCGCGGGTCCCAAGGGACGCGCGGCGCGAAGATGCACGATATCGGACGAGCGCGGGAACGGCGAACGATAGAAATGGGTGGTGGCCGAACCCGCCGAAATCAGCACGATCTCGAGATACCAGGACGGATCGACCGCCGCCGGACCCCAGCGTCCGTCCGCAGCGGTTTGCGAGGCGTGAAGCGCCGCACCCATGCGCTCGCCGGTCTCGGCGGCTACGCGATAGACTTCCACCGAAGCACCCGCCACCGGACGGTTGGTTTGAACACCGCCCGGCGTGGCCGTCACGAGGCCGCTGAGTTTGACTTCCGCCTCCGGCGTGATGGCCAATCTATCCGGTTCGCGGCCGGCGATGAATTTGAAGATCTCGCGGAACGCGCGCGGGTGATATGCCGTCTCGCGATGATCAACCGCGCCAAGCACGAGATTGGTCGCGCCTTTAAGGGCAGGGCCTTCGGCGGTGATCCCGGTAGGCGTGCCCGGCTTGCCGACGAAGCGGCCATCGGCTTGCGCATATTTGTCGATGCCGTCGCTGCGCAAGGTCAGGAACGACGTGCCCGGCGTCACCTCGCTCTCGCCTTCATTCAGCCCGCGCAGGAACGGGCCGCGGCCGTTGAACTCGTTGCCGGGATTGTCGTCCCAATCAAACACGCCATGATTGGGAACGCCGCACAGGACGGCGTGGCTGACATCGGCGCTGCCGCTTTTGATACAGCCGCGGATCGGATAGCCGCCGCGTGAATTGCCGACCAGAGCCACACGCGACACACCGGTGCGGCGCTTCAATTCCTGGATGGCCTCGCCGAGCTCGCGACGCTGGTCCTCGGTGGAGGATTTGTTCGGCTCCGGCTTGGTATCGTCGGCGCGCGCCAGCGGATCGGTGAAATTGATCGCGAACATGCGGTCGCGCGGAACGCCATTGGACTCCATTCGCCAAAACGTTGTCATCCACAGGGAAGCCTGCTCACCATTGCCATGGGCAAACAGTATCGGCGGAATTTCGCTGGCGGCAGGGGCGGCGGGGGCTGTTTGAGCGAAAGCTGAGAATCCGAAGTTACCGGCCGCCAAAGGCAGGACTCCGGCACCCTTTAGAATCGTCCGCCGCGATATCCTCATATTGTACCTCCCGTTATAATTCAGCACCTTAGCGGCCCGGTGTGACCGCTGATAGCGGCCTTAAGCACTGGACAGAGCAGGACTTTCGCGGGCATCACTCTAAACCCAAGGCAATCAAGGCCGGCCACGACCGGCCTTGTGGAACGGATCATGACGGATCAGCCAAAACACCGGAGATTTGCCGCCGACGGCGTCACCGCCCCGCTGCGGCATGCGGTGTTCCGGCGCATCTGGCTCGCCAGCCTGCTGTCCAACCTTGGCCTGTTGATCCAGGGCGTCGGCGCCGCCTGGGCGATGACGCTGATGACGTCGTCGGCTGACAAGGTCGCGCTGGTGCAGACCGCGCTGATGCTGCCGATCATGCTGATCTCGATGCCGGCTGGCGCCATTGCCGACATGTATGACCGGCGCATCGTGGCGCTGGTCTCGCTGTCGATCGCGCTGGCGGGCGCAACCGCGCTGGCGGTGCTGGCGTGGCTCAACCTGGTCACCCCGCAGATCCTGCTGACGTTCTGCTTCGTCGTCGGCAGCGGTAATGCGCTGTTCGGACCGGCCTGGCAATCCTCCGTCAGCGAGCAGGTGCCGGCGGAAACGCTGCCGTCGGCGGTGGCGCTGAACGGCATCAGCTACAATATCGCGCGGAGCTTTGGGCCTGCTATCGGCGGCATCGTGGTCGCCACCGCGGGTGCGGTCGCGGCCTTTGCTGCGAATGCAGTGCTCTATATTCCGCTGCTGGTCGTGCTGTTTCTCTGGCGCCGCAGCAGCGAGCCGTCGCGACTGCCGCGCGAGCGGCTCAACCGCGCCATGGTATCGGGCGTGCGCTACATCGCCAACTCACCCTCGATCCGGATCGTGCTGGCGCGCACTCTGGTCACCGGCGTGATCGGCGGATCGGTGTCGGCGCTGATGCCGCTGGTGGCGCGCGACCTGTTGCATGGCGGCGCGCAGACCTACGGCATCATGCTCGGCGCCTTCGGCATGGGCGCGGTGATCGGCGCGCTCAACATCGCCGAGGTGCGCAAGCGGATGAGCGGCGAGGCGGCTATCCGCGCCTGCGCGCTGTCGATGGGCGGCGCGATTGCGGCGGTCGCGCTGAGCCGCGAGCCGGTGCTGACCGCGGCGGCGCTGGTGCTGGCCGGCGCGGTGTGGATGCTGGCGGTGGCCTTGTTCAACATCGGCGTGCAGCTCTCGGCACCGCGCTGGGTCGCGGGCCGCTCGCTGGCGGCATTCCAGGCCTCGATTGCCGGCGGGATTGCGATCGGAAGCTGGGGCTGGGGCCGCCTCACGGACGCCGCCGGCGTCGAAACCGCGCTGCTGGTTTCCGCCGCGCTGATGTTTGCCTCGCCGATACTCGGATTGTGGCTGCAGATGCCGCGGATCGGCGCCCGCAACGAGGACGCCGAGGTGCTGGCCGATCCCGAGGTGCGGCTGGCGCTGACCGGACGCAGCGGACCCCTGGTGGTCGAGATCGAATACCGCGTCGATCAGGAAAACGCCCGTGCCTTCCACAATGTGATGCAGGAGGTTCAGCTCAGCCGCCAGCGCAACGGCGCCTATGGCTGGTCGATCGCACGCGACATTGCCGATCCCGAATTGTGGACCGAGCGCTATCATTGCCCGACCTGGCTGGATTATTTGCGCCAGCGCAATCGCTCGACGCAATCCGAACGCGCGCTGCATCAGCGCGCGATAGGCTTTCACCTCGGGCCCGATCCGGTGCGCGTCCGCCGCATGCTGGAGCGGCCGTTCGGGTCGGTGCGCTGGAAGGAAGAAACGCCCGACCGCGCCGCCAACGAGGTGTTGCCGGTGGCAACCGCGGCGGGCGGCAGCACGTAGTTCGTGCAGACCCGTCATTCCGGGTTCGCATCTACGATGCGCCCCGGAATGACGAAGGGTGAAAACTACTGCCCGTGATCCGTCAGCACCTTGTCGCAGGCCTTGCTCAGCCGCGCGCGATGCTGCTTCAGGCATGCCAGAATGATCTGGTCGCCGTCGTTCATCTGGGCGCGGCAGAAGCGCGAGACATCGCGCGCGCAGGCATCTTGGCCCTGCTGCGCCGATGCCGCTGAAGCCACCAGAACAATCGGAATAATGAAAAGAATTCTGGCCATGATGTTACACCCGCCGGTCATGATCTCCGGCGCGTTCTAATGCGCTCAAACCGGCGCCGCAATGCATTTTGTTCATGGATGCGCGGATCAATCCGACGGTCTAGGCGATCGCCAACGAAGCCCACGTACGCGGTCCGACGATGCCGTCGGGGACCAACCCGTGGTCGCGTTGAAACTGCCGCACCGCAGCTTCGGTGACGCCATCGAAATTGCCGCTCGCGGTGACGTTGACCCTGGCCTGGACCTGTTTAACCAGCTCGCCGGTGTCGCCGCGGCGAAGCGTCGGCTTGCCTGTCGCATCGATAGCGGGAATGACCGAGGGAAGCGGCGCAGTCCCTGCCATAATGGCGGCGACCTGTTGGCGAAATTGATCCATATCGAAGTCCGGATCGTCCTTGCGGCCGTGCGGTAGAGCATACTCCTTGTGCCCCGCGCACATGATCGCGTCCGCCCTGATCTTCTTGAGGATCGCCGCCACGCCTCTGCGGTAGGCATCCATCTGGACGGCAGGCCAAGGGTCGTTGGGGAGGCCAGTATTTTCCGCCTCGATCCCGATGAAGTTGGTATTGCCGGCGGTCAAGCCCTGCCAATTACCGACTCCGGCATGGTTACAGCGGCCGGCCGCGACGACAAAAAAAGTGCCGTCACGTCCAAGAGCAAGTTGCGACAAGGGACCTGGAAGGTCAGGTCTGCCGTTGATGATGATGCCGAGACTCGGCATGTTTCCCTTGAGGGGGCCGGCGGTGTGATGGCAAATGACCCCCTTGATCGGGCCGACGTCCCCGCGCCCGCGATTTTGCCAGCCGGGTTGCTCGGCCACTTTGAGACCGGCATTAAGCAGAACTTGCGACAGCCAAGTGAGTGAAAAGGGCATTTGTCCCTCCGACTTCCGGCAAAATCAGTTCGCACAATTCTTGTCGAGCATTGCCGTCGAATATCCGGACCTGTTCAGCAATGTATCGGCGTCATTATCGGCGCTTGGCGCGTGCCATTTCCACGCCGCCCCGTGCCGGCGGCAGTTCCGCGTCGGGCGTGGCGTCAGCGTCGCTGATCTCGATGTCACAACCGCAAACGTGATCATCTTCGTGCGGCGCCAGCGCAGGTGCTGCGGCAGGCGCCTTTGCCTTCTTGGCCGGGCGTTTCGCCGGCGGCTTTTTTGAAACTTTCGCCACTGTCACTCTCCGCGCTTGCCAGGCATGGAAGCCGGCCGGTTTGCAATCATCTTGGCATCCAAACAAACGGTGTTGGTCAGCAAGCTGCAAGCATAAAAAATGTCGCACATCGTCTGGTTGAATTCAAGACGATCACTGCGCCGCCACCTTGCTGGATTGCGCGGCCAGATCCCGGTCCATCACGATGCGGCAACCGGCGCTCAGCTTGGCGCGCTGCCTGACCATGCAGGCCGTGATGGCCGGGACGTTGGGGATATCAGAGCTGCACAGGCGGAACGCGTCGCCGGTGCACATCTGTTGCGCCTCGGCGCTGAAGGCAAAACTCGGGTTCGACGCTAGCGCGGAGAAAGCGAGCGCGAAGGCCAGCACCAGACCGGCCTGACGAATTGTGCTGGTGAAAGATGCGGTCATTGGCGGCTCCCATTGGCCCCGCTCGCCGGGGCCGTTTTCTGATGGGACGGAGATTGCCTCAAGCGCCCGACGCCGACTGTGATGTCCCTCACTCAGGCGGAAATTGAGGCATCCGCAGAGCCCGATTTGTCGACCGGAACCGGCGGCCGTTGGCACGGCGTTAACAACTATTTCCCATTAATGAGCTGGTGAAAGAGCGGGCCGGGCGTTTGAGGAAGTGTAAACCATGCGTAATGCGTTAGCTCTAATATTGGCGAGTGTTTTGACGGCGGTTGTCGTCTCAGCGGTTTGGTTCTTTACCGCTGCCCCGCGCCTCGAGGCCCCGAGCACCGTCACCGCCACGCTGCCCGAACGGCTTGTGACAACAGCTTCCGCCAAGCCGGCACCGGCGCGCGAGGAAGTCGAGATCACCGCAGCCATTCCGGCCAAGCCGGCCGCGCCGGCGCAGCCGAGAACCGCGTGCGCCAATCCGGATGCGCTTGGCGTTGCCCGCGTCGTCGTCATCGACACCACGGGCGGTCCGGGTTTCGGCTTCGAACATTTCAAGCAGCTCGATTTTCTCGCCGACAAGGAGGTCGTGCTGACCTTCGATGACGGCCCGTGGCCGGGCAACACGCCCGCCGTGCTCAAGGCGCTGGAGGACGAATGCACCAGGGCGGTGTTTTTTCCGATCGGCAAGCACGCCACCTATCATCCGCAAATTCTGAAGCAGGTAGCTGCGGCCGGACATACCGTCGGCGCCCACACCTGGTCGCATGCCAATCTCAACAGCAAGAAGATGACGGATCAGCTCGCCAAGGACGAGATCGAGAAGGGTTTTAGCGCGGTCAAGCTGGCGCTGGGCGCCGCGCCGTCGCCGTTCTTTCGCTTTCCAGAACTGCAGCATGGACCGGCGGCGATGGCCTATCTCGGCTCGCGCAACGTCGCGGTCTTTTCCTGCGACCTCGACTCCTTCGACTTCCGGGCCAAGGACGCGGCCCAGATCGTCAATACCGTTATGACCAAGCTCGACAAGCAGGGCAAGGGCATCATCCTGATGCACGACTTCCAGAAGCACACCGCCGAAGCGTTGCCGACGCTGCTGCGCCGCCTGAAAGCCGGCGGCTACAAGGTGGTGCAGATGAAGGCGAGGGCGCCGCTGCAGACCTTGCCCGAATATGACGAGGCCCTCGTCAGGGATATGAAGGTGCCGGTCGCAAGCACGCGACCGGTCGGCAGCGTGGTGCAAACGGTTTCCGAGTAGCGCCGCGCCCGTTTTGATCGACCGGGAAATGCAATCAGATGAGCCCGAGGCCACATTGGAGCAGATATGTGACACGGGCGCGCATCGCGATCCTTGTTGTGGTGATCGCTGCCTTGGCCGCCGTTCTCTGGTGGCGCAGGCCGCCGATCATTGACGATTCCCACCGCAGCGTTCGACAGCTCATTCTGCATTTCACGATCGCAAGGACCGACGATCCCATCATCATTCTCGGCGACAGCATTACCGAGGCTTCCGCACTGCCGCGGTCGCTGTGCGGCCACACCATCGTCAATGCCGGTCTCAGCGGCGCATCGACCGCGAGCGATCTGGGCCGCTGGCTGGCGGGGGCGCTCACCGGCAAGCGCGCCGCCTTGATCATCGTCGCGCTCGGAACCAACGATGCGTTGACGGGGCGCAGCCAGCAGGCTTTCGCCGGAAGCTACACCAATCTGCTGGCCGAGCTGTCAAAGCTGACATCCCATGTCGTCGTGCTGGCGGTGCCGCCCGTCGAAGCCCAGCGCAACGTGGCGGCTGATGCCTGGGATCAGGCGATGGATACCATCAACGCCTACAATTCGACGCTGCCCGACCTGGCCGCGAAAGGCGGCGCCGGATTTGTCGCGCTGCCCGCGATGCCCGTACCGTACACCATCGATGGCGTGCATCTAAATGCCGCCGGCTACCTGGTCTGGGACAAGGCGGTCCTGCAAGGTGCGGCATCCATCTGCGGCCCCGGCTGAAAATGCCACGGGGGTCGGTAGTGAGCCTTTAAGGCAGTCCCGCAGGGAATTGTTTATCCCGAATTGCTAGCTTCACGGGTCGTTAGGATCCTGTTCGCGATTGATCGGAAGCGAAGCCCGAGACATGCCCGAGAAGCTGACGTCTCCGCCGGCAAACAAGCTGCTGGGCCTCGAGCTGCTTCGCTTCGCGGCGGCCTTTGCCGTCCTGATCTGGCACTACCAGCATTTTGCCTATGTTGCAGACAAGGCGGTCGATCTCTCCAGGACCAGCCTGCCGCTGTATGGCCTGCTGCTGCCGTTCTACGAGGTCGGCGAATACGGGGTCTGGCTGTTCTGGTGCATCAGCGGCTACATCTTTTTCTGGAAATACCGCGACGCCATCCACGACCGGTCGACCGGCGGCTGGACCTTCTTCGTGCTGCGACTGTCGCGGCTCTATCCGCTGCACCTCGTCACGCTCGCGCTGGTCGCGATCCTGCAGCCGATTTATTTCCATCTCAGCGGCTATTACTTTGTCTACCAGGATAATGATCCCGGGAATTTTCTGCTGCAGCTGTTCATGGCCAGCAACTGGGGCCTGCAGTCCACGCTCAGCTTTGACGGGCCGGTATGGTCGATCTCGGTCGAAGTGCTGGTCTATGTGCTGTTTTTTGTGCTGCTGCGGTTCGTCAGCAAATCCGCGCTGCTCAACCTCGTCATCATTGTCGGCTGCATCGGCGCCAAGGGACAATTGTTCGCCTGCCTGTCGTTCTTCTATGCAGGCGGGCTTGCGGCAATCGCCCGCCGGGCGATCGCGCCGACGGTATTCAGGGATACCGTCGATGGAGTGGCCTGGCTGATCGCCGCGGCGGTTCCGTTGCTGGCCTGGATTTTCAAGTCCGCCCCATTCGAGCCGCTCGACCTGGCCTTGCTGGCGTATATGCCGGTCGTGATCTTTTGCCTTGCCCGTGACATCAGCATGCCGGCACCGGCGCAGCGGCTGATCGCGGCCGCCGGCAACATGACCTATTCCAGCTATCTCTTGCATTTCCCGATTCAGCTCATGATCGCCCTTGGATACACGATCTTCGGCGTGCCGATTCCGTTTTACGATCCGGGATTTTTTGTGATGTTCGTCGCGGTGACGCTGCTGACGTCGTATTTCACCTACCGCTTCTTCGAAGCGCCGGCGCAGAATTTCATTCGCGGCCGCCTGTTGCCGTGGCAAGGTGCCGCAGGATCGACGCGCACGATGGCGTCGATCCATCGGTCATTGCCGCGTGAGGCGGATTGACGCAGCTGAACTTCTGCGATCGCAGGACGGTTGGCCGTTGACGCTCTGGACCGGCACCAAGGACTGTGCGCGATGTTTGCGCAGCCCGCAACGGCGATCCGTTTTCGCTGACAAATTCGGACCAGTTGGCATCGGACGACCAGCGCAGATAGACGACGACCGCCCCTGCCAGGGCGAGCAGCACCAGCCCCTGCAGCAGCAAGGTTCTGATAACCGCCAGCCAATCGATGCGGCGGTTCTCCGGAGTCTGGTTGTCTAACAAGGGCACGGTGCCTCCCATCAGCGGGTTCGCACCGTCTATTAGCCGGATCGCGAAATTCATATGTGAACTGCTTCACATGTCATCAAAATGTGATGCGCTGCCTAGGCTCGCTCCAATTTCGTCATGCCCGGGCTTGTCCCGGGCATCCACGTCTTAATGGCAGAGCGGCAGGCAAGACGTGGATGGCCGGGACGAGCCCGGCCATGACAGCGGAGTTCGCCTTACCAATAGATGCCGTGGCGATGCAGTTCATAGATCACGCGCGCTTCAGTCGACATCGGCTTGCGCTTCGGCTTTTCGACCTTGGTCGTCTCGGCATTCTTGTCGGCAGCGGGCTTTGTCGCGTCCGCCTTCGGCGTCTCCGTTGTCGATTCGACGGCTGCGGGCCGCTCGACATATTTCGGCGCTTCGGCAGATTTGGGCGCCTCAACAGCAGCCTCATCGTTCGAAGCCATCGTCAGGCCCCTGGAGCCGCCTGCCTGCGCGGTCGCGGACATCAGGACCATGGCGGCGATTAGAAGGTATTTGCGCATCGGGAGTCTCCTGTTGTGGGCGGTTGTGGCCTGGGCTTGGAGGCAGCCTAGGCCAGCCGCAGAAATGGTTATGTGAGCAAGATCACGCTGGCGCCCGGACCTGGATGCCTTTGAAATCGCTAAGAGATTGGATTGAAGCGACGAACTCGGGCCATCCCCGTCGTCCTTCGAGACGGCCGCTTTGCGGCCTCCTCAGGATGACGGGGATGGGCCCGAATGTGCCGCCTCAATCAATCTCCTCCTGCTTGCATTTACGTTGCAGCCGCGTACACTTTGCATTGCAAAGTTCGGGGCAATTGATGCGCGATCTCGACAAGGCGCTGGCCGACATCTTCGCGATTCGCAGCCAGATCGCCGCCGGCACGGCGTTTCGCGGCTATGGTCCGGCCGCCGTCGCCGCGACCGGCGGTCTCGCCTTGCTCACCGCGCTCATTCAATTCCTTTGGCTCGACGATCCGACCGGCCATCCGCTAGAATTTTTCGCCTGCTGGGCTGCGGCCGCCCTGGTGTCCGCCGGCATGATCTGGACCGAGATGCAGGCGCGCTCGCAGCGGCATCATTCCGGCCTCGCCGATGCCATGATCCACCAGGCAGTCGAGCAATTTCTCCCCGCCGGCATTGCCGGCGTGTTGCTGGCCGCGACACTGTGGAAGGTGGCGCCGGAGACGCTGTGGCTGCTGCCCGGGCTGTGGCAGGTGCTTGTGAGCCTCGGCATGTTCGCGTCCGTCCGCTCGCTGCCGCGCACGGTCGCGTTCGCGGGCGCCTGGTATTTCGTGGCCGGCTTTACGACCTTGCTGATCGCAAGCCAGACGCATGCGCTGTCGCCCTGGACCATGGGCCTGCCATTCGTGATCGGCCAGTTGCTGATGGCAGCGATCCTGCATTTTGCTACCGGAGAAACCGATGTCGAAGACTGAAGTCAACACCGCGCCGTTTTCCTATGACGGCCTCGATCGGGTGATGCACGAGAAGGCGAGGCTCGGACTCCTGACCTCGCTGATCGCCCATCCCAAGGGATTGGCGTTCGCCGATCTCAAGCAGCTCTGCGGACTCACCGACGGCAATCTCAGCCGTCATCTCGGGGTGCTGCAGGAAGCCGGACTGGTCGAGGTGACGAAGGGCTATGAGGGCAACCGCCCCCACACCTCCTGCCGCCTGACCAAAATCGGCCGCCGCCGCTTTCTCGATTATCTCGCCGTGCTGGAGGGACTGGTGCGCGACGCCGCCAAGGCGGCCGGCAAGGAAGACATTCCCGCCGGCAAGCTCCGCATCCTTCCCGCCTGATCCCCCAATCCCCTTTTTTTGACAGGAAGCTTTGTAATGCAAAGTGATCTCTCGTCCAAACTTCAAGACTGCAAACTTCAATCCAGACTTCACATCGGCATCATCATGGACGGCAACGGGCGCTGGGCGACGCGGCGCGGCCTGTCGCGGCTGCGCGGCCACGAAGCCGGCGTCGAAACAATCCGCCGCATCGTGGAAGCCGCGCCCGAGCAGGGCGTGGGCACGCTGACGCTCTATGCGTTTTCCAGCGACAACTGGCGCCGGCCGAAGGCGGAGGTCTCGGCGCTGATGTCGCTGCTGCGGTTTTATCTCGCCAATGAGGTCGAGAGCCTGGTCCGCAACGGTGTTCGTCTGGTCGTGATCGGCCGCCGCGATCGACTTCCCATGGGCATTGCCGAGGCGATCGGCCGTGCCGAAGCCGCAACCGCCGGCGGCGATGTGCTGCATCTGCGCATCGCGGTCGACTACTCGGCGCGCGATGCGATCCTCGACGCCGCGGCGAAAGCCGCAAGCCTGGGCCATCTCACCCGCGAGACATTTTCCGGACTCGTCACCGGCGAGCCCGGCCTTCGCGACGTCGACCTCGTGATCCGCACCAGCGGCGAGAAGCGGCTGTCGGATTTCCTGCTGTGGGAAAGCGCCTATGCCGAACTGCATTTCACCGAAAAAATGTGGCCGGAATTCGAGGCGGAAGATCTCGCCGAGGCGCTGGCCTCGTTCCACGGACGCGAGCGGCGGTTCGGCGGACTGCGGCCGGCGAGTCCGGAGCGGGCGGGCGAAGTGGAGCTGAGTTTTTAGGGCGGCACGATGTCGTCCCGGCGAACGCCGATGACGCGGTGTGGCGTGCCAATCTCCGGGTCGTCCCCGCCTAGTGCGCAATTGCGCACGGAGAGCGGGGACCCATACGCCGTGCCGCGTGTTTTGAGAGACGCTGTTCGACGGCTTTCGCGCCACCGCCAAGGCCTGTGGTTTTGGGTCCCTGCTTTCCATGCTGTGTGAAAAGTCGCGCGAGCCGAGGAAGCGCAGAATTGTTTTCTCAATTATTGTCTCGCAACCAAGGTTGCCAGTGCAATTGATTTCCGTATCGATGAAACTGAGATAGATATCCTACACGCAAATTGAACGACGGACTTTTCACACAGCCTTTTTCGCAGGGACGACGATGGGGAAACATTTTCGGACACAGCTTCGCGATCTCGCCGCATGTGCGCGAGATTTGCTCTGAACATTCTCGCCCAATGGAGGGCGTGGGGAACGCCGGGCGCCCGCTGCACCCGCAGCCCCGCGTGCAATGAAAAACAAGCACACGAGCATAGTCACTACAGGTTCACCGGATTTCACCCGGCGTCCCCACGCAATGGTTTTAACAGTTTGCTTCGTGCTCTTCCCGGCGATCGGGCTTTCTTGTCACCGTCGCCAACGATGTTGCCACCGTTGACTTAACGCCGGCGTCGAGGCGTCAGAACCACACGACTTAACCGTCCGCAAGCTCGAGGGCTTGGCCCGTCCGCCGAAGTTTAGCGAAGGCGGAACAGTGCTCTCGTCAGTAGCACCACCCGCGTCCACCGCATCCCGCCCCTACGTCAGTGACGATGGCGAACGCCCCTCTGTGTCGGGCGGGACGGCGGGAGTCATGGCGTTGATTTGCCCGACGAGCAAAGCGAAATATTTTTGCAATGGGGGCTGGACAGGCAGATCACAGCCAATTCACTGATTTGCCCGTCGGGCAAATCAGCCGGCCTGTCCACCGCAACTCGGAGAGCGAAGGCAGAAAAGCGCAACGTCAGCGTGCTGATTTTTCGGGTATAAAATCATAATTTCGGCCCGCGCCACTGGCGCTGATCGCGACTGCCGTCGAAACGACGAATTTTGCGTTTCCCATCATTCACCGCGAACAGAGATTTTGAAACTGTTGCGGAAATATCGCGAAATAAAACGCTAAGTAAGTTCCCCGACTCAATTTGAGTGGCGCATGCCCTCCCTCATCCGCAAGCGTGTCAACGATCGCCCTGTAGGCCGCCACGCCCACGATGCTGGCGTGGCACGGCGCGAAGCCGATTCCAGAATACCGCGCTTTGGAACAATGGCGTTGGGAACCGCGCAGGCTGGCGCAGCCGTTGCTGAAAGCGGCGGCGGTTTCGCCGGGCTTTTCCCCGGGGCGGAACTAACTGCGCGGCTTTTCATTGGTATTTCGAGACTGCTGCCGATCCCAGATTTATTCGGCGTCGCCTTCGCGCGGCACGGTGTGCTCACCTCGTACCGAGGCGCCTTCAAATGATTTTCGATATCCTCATCATTGTCTTTCTTTTTGTGGGCTTCAGGCTGATTTTCTGGATCGTCGCGGAACGGCGCCGCGACGTGTTTCATTACGTTTCGAAGCCGCGTCCGCGCGGCGATGTGCGTGACGCCAGACGAAAAAAAGAATTGGGGAAGACGGAATCGAAAGAGAGACGTGGCGCGGATTCACGCGGCGGTTCCCTCGGCCAGAAGCAGATGAGCTTCGGAAAAGTCGATTATAAAAAATAGGCCGATGCGAAAGTTATTCGCGCCTTGCTCGGGTGGAGCGAGGAATAGGCGCGAAGGCTCGGCGCTGCAAGAATTCCTGGGCGTTAGTCCGAGAGGTCGCCACTTTCGTTACAAGGCCGGGCGGCTGCGCGGCTGCTATGAACTCCACTTCAAACGTTGCGCTGTGCTGAGCCGCTGTCCGTTGTTTTGTCCCAATTGGCCTTGAGGACAATAGTGCCCCGTGGAGATCTTTGATCTCATGGCGAGCACTGTGCTGGAGAGGCTCTCCGGGCATAGGGCCAGCGCGAGCCTTCGATGAGGCTGCTTCGCCTCCCCCCGCGGAGCAGTCTCGTCGAGGTGCCAGCTGCAGGCTACGAACGGGCTACGAACCCTCGGGCGAGACCATCACGAGCATGGTTGTCCTACAACCAAGGAGGCTTCCATGAAGCCGCCTAGCGTCAAGCGAGTGTTTTTGGGTGCTATCGTTCTCGCATGCGGAACGATGGGATCGCTGGATTGGTCAACACAAAACAGCAGCTCGCTTCACTTGCTCCAGGGAGATTTTACGATTTCGGTATCCAAGGCCGTCGGCGGTGAGGCGTGGGGTGGAGCAGGGGGCGACAGATGCAGCGATTGACACCGCTCGGAGCTGTATCACGGATTGACCGTCGGAGTTTCACACGGCCAAGACCACCTCGGACATTGGATAGCTGAGGCCACCCGCTGCTCGTTACAATGTGCTAATTTGATCCGGCGCGATCCCCTTTTTCAGCCCGGAACCGTGCACCGTGACCGATTGTCATAGCCCAGCGCGGACCAGGGAAAGCCGCTTCCGCGGTACCCTCGACGATGTGATCATCATCCCGCTTGTTCTTGTCACGCTCGCCGTAAACAAAATCCTGCGTTTCATTCTTTCGATCTTGATGCGGCTGCTCGACTACGCCTTCCCTTTGGCAATGCAGATTGTCTGGCTTCCGCTGTTCGCGGCCAGGGTTGTGGGCAATGTCATCGTTGCCGTCATAAGCGGCGGATTGCGCTTCCTTCCCCTTTCCGAGACGAAACGTCGACAGTGGAGAATATCGATCCGGCGGAACTGGTCGTGGCTGCGGCGCAAGATCAGCTATCGGACGTTCGAACAGACTGTTCATATCGCCTTTGAAAGCGGCATGGCATGGGTGTTCCAAAAGTGCCGTCATCTCGCGCCGAACACCGCTTTGCTCGTGATCCTGGGCGCGGCCCTTTGGTTTCCG
The DNA here is from genome assembly GCA_963778925.1 of uncultured Alphaproteobacteria bacterium. GTDB lineage: Bacteria > Pseudomonadota > Alphaproteobacteria > Rhizobiales > Xanthobacteraceae > Bradyrhizobium. The sequence continues at coordinate 309,473 of CAVZWE010000026.1, forward strand.
ATCTCTTTCGGGGCTGCAACGGCGATGCACGCGGTGCTGTTTGCCAAGGTCACGTCCTGGCCAGCCTGGATGCAACTCTTGCATCCGCTGGCAACGATCATCGCCAAGAGCAAGCTCTTGGTGCTCCCGGTGTACCCGGCAGCCTGGCCGCAGGCCAAAAAAAATTCGTTCGTTCAGCTCCTGTTGAAGGGCTATGAAACCATCAAGCGCCTGTATGTGGTCAAAAAGGTCGGTTTTCGCTATTGGCAGGCAGAGATCGCCGGCATCGCGGCGGTTGAGAAGCTCGAGCGCACCGCCGGCATCGCATCGGTGGTGGCGTGGCTGCGCAAGGCGCATGTCGCCGATCATTTCGGCGTCGAAAAGCCCACTCAGAAATTGAGGTCGTTCTTCTCGCGATGGTCAATCAAGTTCTCGGCCGAATATTACGAAGCGAAAGAACGGGAAGCCTCAGGTGTCGCATCAGCAAACAGCAGCGAACTACGAACGGTGAGATGAAACGTCGCAATTGCGTGCGGCGATTTCTCGACCGAGTGACATCCGCAATCATATTCGCCGTCAAGCTCCTGCGGAAACCCTCCATCCTTCAACTGCTTCGCTAATTCGTACTCCATAGATTATCGCTCGAACGTGCGCCCGGCTTACCAAACAGGCGCACACTGGAGCGGGTAAGCTGATACGATGCTGGTGTAGCACGCACAATGGGAGGGGGAGATGACGCTGCCCGATGTTTATCAGACGGCATCCTTTTGGGGGACGGTGTTTCTTTGTTTTGTCGTAGTCGTGGTAGGAACGGTGGTATCTATTTCTAGCTTCAAAGCGTCGTGGCAGCTAGACATGCTGCGAGAGCACTTCGCGGCTATTGTCGGACTACCGTGTGCGGCAGCAGCCGCGTTCATGATCGTCACGCTTTTCCGGCAGCAGGTTGCTGAACCTATAAAGCTTGGAGCCTTGGGGCTTACGGTCGAAGGAGCGGGCGGTCCTGTTCTCCTTTGGGTCATCTGCTTTTTAGCGTTGGCGATTGCGCTCCGAGCGATTTGGCCTCTTAAGCCTTAGAACGTGCGCCCCGCTAGCCGCAAGGGCGCACACTCGTACGGGCTAGCTGATATAAGTGTAGTGTATCACACTACTGGCAGGGAGCATCTAATGAAGTACAGTGAAAACATAGATCACATGTTAGCTTCGATTTTGTATCTTGGCACCCACACGTCTTATTGAGCCCGCACGCCAAAATCATTGGCCGATGAACTCCAGCTTGATGAGAACTGCCTGTTTCAGATTTTCGAGAACTTTCGCGGTATCTACCGAAAATCTAAATCGGTATCGAAAGAGAACACCAATACTATTACGCCCTACAAGCCCGTTATTCGCAAAGAGGGGGAATGGAAATCACGGAGCTAGGACAAGACGACTTCATCGCCCCACTAGATTCCGAAAGACCAAACGTGGTGATAGACTTCGTCTTGAAAATGGCTGAACAAGAGGAGAAGCGAGCGGATTCAGCCCAGACTGCAAAAATTGCGCTTCGAACAAACTTTGTTGCTACGGGTGCGGCTATAATTTCCGCAATGGCGGCCATAGGAGTGGCTTTTATCAAGCCCGCGGAGCGACAGCAGGCACCATTTGCTCCACCACCGATTTCGGCACCAGCTCCCCACGCGTCCACGCCGCAATGACGACTGTGCGAACCTCTGCGGGTAGTGGGTCGTATTGAAATTCTCTTGCAATAGCGTCGGCTGGTGCCGCAAACAGGACTCGAACCTGTGACCCCGTCATTACGAATGACGTGCTCTACCAACTGAGCTATTGCGGCGGACCAAGCGGTTTGCGTTCGGCAACGGGGCAGAAAACGCACGCACCTGATACCGGGCACTGCCCTTCTTTGCAAGAAAAACGCACCCCGCGAGGGCCGAAATCACCCGCCCCAGCGGGACAGGAAGCCGCGCCAGCCGCCGGCCTGGGCCGGCGTGGGGCCCGCTTGTTCGGCGAATTCGTCCGTCGCGGCCTCGTCATCGATGCCGGGATCGTCGGGCGGGCGAACGATGGGAATGACCGGCGGAACGGCGGCAGCACTTGCTTTGCCGAGATCGGCGCGCGCGCGGAACAGCGGCGCGGCCGCCGGCACCGTTTCGGTCGGCGGCGGGGAGGGCGCGTCTGCGGGAGCGGGGGCCGGCTCGACAACCGGAGCTGACGGCGCAGCATTCACCGGCGAATTATCCTGCGCCGCCGGTGGCATCACCTCGGCCACAGGAGCGCGCGGCGGCTCGACGCGGCGCGGCGCCAGCATGGCCTCGTTGAATTCCCTGGCCTCGATGGCGGCACTCTTGTCCGATGGCAAGTTCGCCAGCGGCGTCTGCCACTGGAAGGCGTCCAGCCGCCCGGTCACCGGCGACACCGGGCGCCAGCGATCACTGACATAGCCGTCCGCGGTCCACACCGGATCGTGGCGCGCGCGCACCGCGCGCAGGGTCCAGGCCCGGGCGCGACCGCTGTCGCCGTGCTCGGTGCGCTCGATTTCCGCCATCAGCAGCGCCACCCGCTGCGTCGGCGCCGATATGAACGGCGCCAGGGCCTCGCGCGCGCGCGCAAATTCAGTGGCGTCGATGGCGGCGCGCGCGACGGCGAGCCCGCTTTCGAGATGGCCGGGCGCCTTCGCGGCAAGGGTTTCCACCCGCACCAGCCGCTGCCGTGCGGAATCGCCCAATCTCACATGCGCATAGGCATCGGCGAGATCGGGATGCGGATGCTCAAGCCACGCCGCCTCCACGATCCGCATCGCGCGCCGCACCTGATGCGCCTCGCTCTGATATTTGCCGGCGAGCACCGCGGCCGGCACCAGCGTCGGCGCCAGCTTGACCGCTTCCATCGCGCTTTCGCGCGATAGATCCCGATCGACTTTCTCCAGCTCCAGCGCGCGCGCCGTCAGCAGCACGCCGCGCTGACGCCGATAGGCCGGCTTGTCGATCAGGCCGGAGGCGAGATTGTTGTCGAGGATCGCAAGCGCGCCGTTCCAGTCGCCCTTGGCGCAGCGAAATCCCAGCACCGCATGCGAGGCCCAGGTCGATGACGGCGCAAGCTTCAGCGCCTCTTCCGCGATCATCACGGCGCTAACCGGATCGTCGGCGCGCTGGGCTTCGATGAACAAACCGCGCAGGCCCAACAGCCGCGTGTCCTCGCGTTCGGCCATGGCGTGGAAGGCGCGTTGCGCGCCTTCGCGGTCGCCGTCGAGCTGCGCCGATTGGGCATGCAGCAGCAGCGCCAGCGGATCGTGCGCGGCATGCTTGCGCGCGACACTCGGCGTGGGCGCGGGCCTTGGCGGCATCGCCGTGGCCGATCGCGAGCAGGCCGTGGGTGATGGCGTGCCGGCCGCGGGCGTGACGGCGCTCGCGGCGGCTGCGCCGGATATTTTCGGGCATGCGCCACAGCGTGCGCAGCGTGCTCCATGCCAGCATCGCGGCGACGATGGCGATGCCGAGCGCCAGTGTGAACACCGGCAAGGTCATGGCGACCTTCAGGGTGCCCCAGGACAGCGTGACGTCGCCGGCCTGCTCGGCCACCCACGCCGCGCCGGCGGCCGCGAGTGCAATCAACAACAGAAACAGAATGATCCGGTACATCGAAATCCTATTGCGCCGGTTTGGCGAGCACAGCCATCGCCTCAGCCGCGAATTTCCGGGATGCGGCGATGGCGGCATCGCGCGCATCGGCCTTGTCGATCCACGCCTGCGCGGCGGCGCGATCGGCGGGTGAAAGCGTATTCAACTCGCGCCGCGCCTCGGCATAGTCGTTGCGCAGCGCCGCCGCGGTGACGCGCGCGACGATGGCGCCGCGATCGTTGCCGACCGTGTCGGTACGCTCGATGCGAACCAGTTTTGCCGCGCCCGCCTGCAGGCGATCGACGAGGCCCGCGCCGGTGGTGGCATTCTCAGCCGGCGGCGACAGTTTTGGCACCAGCGTCAGCAGTTCGCGGCTGAGGGCGGCGGGGTTCGGCACGCCCTTGTCCGCGAAGCCATCGAGCGGCTTCAGCGCATTCGGGTCGGTCGCGAGCGATTTCGCCGCCGATAGCGCGGCGGGATATGGATCGCCAATCCGGACCAGGACGTCGAGCAGGGCGCCTGCCACCACGCGGCGCAGCGGCGCATCGTCGGCCGGCTTTGCCTGCGCTATCTCGGTAGATTGCGCGCGCGCACGTTCGAGCTGACCGATACGTTCGCTGAGCGCCGACAGATCCGGCGAGACCAAAGCTGTCGCGCGGCGCCGATTTGACGTCGTTGACCGCTGCCGACAATTTCTCCGACTGCGCGCGCAAGGCCGCGACGTCGCCGCGCAATGCGCCTTGGGATTTCTCCAGCGCGTCGATGCGGCCGGCCACCGTCGCGTCGGTCGCGGTGACCGCAGGCCTGGCGGTTTTGGACTCGAGACCGGCAACGCGCGCAGTGAGATCATCGACCATTGCGGCATTGACCTGGGGAGCCGCGGGCGGAACCGGCGCGGTCGCGGGCCAGCCTGCGAACCAGGCCGCCGCGATCACCAGCGCGGCGGTGCTTGCCCCGGAAACGGCGGCAATAAGGGCCGTGGCAATCGGCCGCGAAGAACGCCGCGGCGGGGGTTCGGGCTCGGTGCTTTGCTCGGCACTTTCTTTGGCGCCTTGATCGGCGCCCGCGTCCGGGGTTTCGTCCGTGACCTCAACCGCCTTTAGGTCGATGGTCGGCGGGGCGCGCCGGGCGCGGCTGAAATCCGGAGACGGATCAGTAACTTCGGGACTTTCCTCGACCATCCACGGTTTCCTTTGGTTACGGCCGGCGACTAGCGGATTCGCCAGTTGGTCTTAGCGCGATCAGGAGCGCAAAGCACGGTCCAACGCCCCAAACAATGCATTTTCATCCGGCGATGCCGCCACCATGACCTGGCTGGCCCCGGCGTCGCGGACCACGGAGGCAACGGCCGAGGAAATGCAGCATTGCGGGATCGCCAGCGCCGATATTTCGACGCCGGCCGCGCGCGCCGCGTCCAGGAAGGCCCGCGCGCTGCGCCTCGAATAATGCAGTACCGCCTCGATTCGGCTGGCCGCGAAGGCGTCGCAGACCTCACGCGGCAGGCTCGCCACCGGTGACATCCGGTAGGTGGTGTGGGTGACGACGGTAAAGCCGCGCTCGCCGAGTTCGCCCGCCAGATCGCGCGCGAGATCGGCGCCTGCGAGGTATAGCAGTGTCGCTGCTTTCTTCAGCGTCTTGGCCTTGACGCTCGCAAGCACGAGGTCGCGCAGCGCCGAGGCGTCGCCATCCGCAGGGATCACATTCTGGAACCCGGCGGCGCGGGCGGCGGATGCGGTGCGCTCGCCGACCGCGAATAGTGGCAGCGCGAGCAACCGGCCGTCCTTTAGATGCGGTTCGATCCCGCGCAATGCGTTGGCGCTGGTGACGATGACCGCGCCGTAAGCCGCATCCTCGTCGTCATGGAAGGCGACCGGCTCGAACCGCAGCATCGGCGCGCGCAGAACCTCAAAACCCCGGGCGCGCAAGCCCGCGGCGGTGGCCTCGTCGTCGGGCTGCGGGCGGGTGACCAGAACCGCCATGCTTACGCTTCCGCCGACAAGATTTTGCGATCAACAAGCGATTGCACTTTGCGACCTCATGATGCTACCGGGGATAGGCAAACGCCGGTTTTGCCAATAACGCAAGGGCTCACATTGGACAACGAGACCTCAATGCTGGTGCTGGGAATCGAGACCACCTGCGATGAGACCGCAGCCGCCGTGGTCGAGCGCCTGAGCGACGGCAGCGGCAGGATTTTGTCCAACATCGTGCGTTCGCAGACCGAGGAGCACGCAAGGTTCGGCGGCGTGGTGCCGGAGATCGCAGCGCGCGCCCATGTCGACGTGCTCGACGGCATCGTCGATGCCGCCATGCGGGACGCCGGCATCGGCTTTGCGCAGCTTTCAGGCGTGGCCGCCGCGGCCGGCCCCGGCCTGATCGGCGGCGTGATCGTCGGGCTCACCACGGCAAAGGCGATCGCGATGGTGCATGACACGCCGCTGATCGCGGTCAACCATCTGGAGGCGCATGCGCTGACGCCACGGCTGACCTGCGCGCTGGCGTTTCCCTATTGCCTGTTTCTCGCCTCCGGCGGCCACACCCAGATCGTCGCGGTGATCGGCGTCGGCAAATATGTGCGGCTCGGCACCACCGTCGACGACGCCATGGGGGAAGCCTTCGACAAGGTGGCAAAAATGCTCGGGCTGCCCTATCCGGGCGGACCGGAAGTCGAGCGCGCCGCTTGCGGCGGCGACGCCAGGCGCTTCGCGTTCCCGCGGCCGATGCTCGGGCGCGCCGACGCCAATTTTTCGCTTTCGGGATTGAAGACGGCGGTGCGCAACGAGGCCTCCAGGATAAACCCGCTGGAGCCGCAGGATATCAGCGATCTCTGTGCCAGCTTTCAGGCCGCGGTGCTGGAATCCACCGCCGATCGGCTGAGCGTGGGCTTGCGGCTGTTTCACGAGCAATTCGGCCCGCCGCGCGCGCTGGTCGCTGCCGGCGGCGTCGCCGCCAACCAGGCGATCCGCGGCGCGCTGCAGGATGTCGCCGCCAAGGCGCAGACCACGCTGATCATTCCGCCGCCCGCGCTCTGCACCGACAACGGCGCGATGATCGCCTGGGCCGGCGCCGAGCGGCTCGCTCTGGGCCTGATCGATACGATGGACGCGCCGCCCCGTGCGCGCTGGCTGCTCGATGAAAACGCCACCGCCCCGGCGGGGTTTGCGAACACGCGTGCGGGGTTTTAGGGTTTTCAATGGACCGAAATCGTGCCGCACGCGCAATCCTAACCTCGCCCCGCTTGCGGGGAGCGGTCGGATCGCGCTTGCGATCCGGGTGAGGGGGACTCACCGCGCACTCTTCAGCTTCGGAGTTCGCGAAGCAGCCCCTCACCCCGACCCTCGAAGAGCGAGCTTCGCTCGTCTCGCCCCCGCAAGAGCGGGGCGAGGGAGCAGTACTGAGCCGTGGCGATGCCTTCTTTCAAATCCGTAGGCGTGATCGGCGCCGGCGCATGGGGCACGGCGTTGGCCGGCGTTGCGGCGCGGGCAGGGCGCGAGGTCGTGCTTTATGCGCGCAACGCCGCCAGCGCAGCCGAGATCGCCGCATCTCGAAAAAATCCGGAATTGCCCAAGGTGCGACTGGACGCGAGCATCAAGGTGACGGGCGATATCGCCCTTGCCGCCCGCGCCGATATCATACTGATCGCAACGCCCGCGCAGAATTTGCGTGCGGCGGTCACAGCGCTCGCGCCCCATCTCGCCAAGACAACACCCGTGATCGCGACGGCAAAGGGCATCGAGCGCGGCACCCACAAATTCATGACCGAGGTGATCGCGGAGGCCGCTCCCGGTGCGCTGCCGGCGATTCTATCGGGGCCGAGTTTTGCCCAAGATGTCGCACGCGGTCTTCCGACCGCCGTGACGCTGGCGGCGACGGATGAGGCGCTCGCAAGCGCACTGGTGCAGGCGCTGGGATCTTCGACCTTTCGGCCCTATCACAGCACGGACATCAGAGGCGTCGAGATCGGCGGCGCCGCCAAGAACGTGCTGGCGATCGCGGCCGGCATCGTGGTCGGCCGCAAACTCGGCGCTTCCGCGCAGGCGGCGCTGACCACGCGCGGCTTCTCCGAATTGATGCGGCTCGGCCGCGCCTGCGGCGCGCGCAGCGAAACCATGGCGGGATTGTCCGGCCTGGGCGACCTGATCCTGACCTGCTCCAGCCCGCAATCGCGCAATCTTGCGCTCGGCATCGCGCTCGGGCGTGGCGAGCCGCGGCCGCGGAAAACTCGCCGAGGGCGAATTCACAGCACCCGTGCTGGTCGAACTGGCGGCTTCGCAAGACGTCGATATGCCGGTATCAATGGCGGTCGCAGCGATCCTGAGCGGGGCGGTGACGATCGATGAAGCGATCGAAAGCCTGCTAACGCGCCCGTTCAAGGCGGAGGGATGATCCCCTCTTCGTCATGCCCGCGCTTGTCGCGGGCATCCACGTCTTGGTATTAATACCGCGGGAAGCAAGGACGTGGATGGCCGGGCATAGGCGAGCGGAAGCGACGCCGTCCTTCGGACGGCTATGCCCGGCCATGACGGGTGAGTGGTGAGCGTCATGAACTACTGGCTGGTGAAATCCGAACCTTCGAGCTGGTCGTGGGATCAGCAGGTCGCCAAAGGCGCCAAGGGCGAGGCCTGGACCGGCGTGCGCAATTTCACCGCGCGGCAAAACCTCGTGAAGATGAAGAAGGGCGACCTCGCCTTCTTTTATCACTCCAACGAGGGCAAGGACATTGTCGGCATTGCCGAAGTGATCAAGGAGGCCTATCCCGATCCGACCGACAAAACGGAAAAATTTGTCTGCGTTGACATCAGGGCGGACAAGCCGCTGAAGACGCCGGTGACGATGGTCGCGATCAAGGCCGACAAGCGATTGGCCGACATGGCGCTGGTGAAATATTCGCGGCTGTCGGTGCAGCCGGTCACGGCCGAAGAATGGAAGATCGTCTGCAAGATGGGCGGGATGTAGCTTACCTCATCCTGAGGAGCGCGCTCTGGCGCGCGTCTCGAAGGATGGCCGCATCGGGGCCTCATGGTTCGAGACGCGCCAACGGGTCCGCGCGAAGCGCGGCCCGATGATAAACTCCGACGCGCTCCTCACCATGAGGGGAATGATTACGCCATCGGAAAAACTACGCCGCCGCCGCCGTTACCACCTGCGCCAGCAACGCCTCGCGCTTCGACTGCGAGCGATAGCCCTTCATGGTCGCGGCAAAACGCTCCAGGATGCCGTCTTCGAAGGCGGTGACGATGGTGTCGTGGACGTAGCTCTTGCGGCAGATTGCAGGCGTATTCGACAGCTCGTCGGCGGCGGCGCGGACCGCTTCCAGCACCTGCTTGCGGCGGCCGCGGGCGCTGGCCGCCGGAGAAATCCGCGACAGCGATTCCAGCACCACGGCGGACGCCATTAGGGTGCGGAAATCCTTCAGCGAAATCTTGATGCCGGCGATCTCGCGCAGGAACGCATTGACCTGGGTGGTGGAAACCGCGCGGACATTGCCGGAATTGTCGCGGTACTGGAACATGCGCTTGCCCGGCACGCCGCGCAGGATGCCGATGGCGCGCACCAGTTTCGCGGCGTCGCATTCCTTGCGCACGGCCTTGCCGCCCTTGGCCTTGAAAGAGAGCACCACGCTATCGTCTTCCAGCGCGACATTGGACTTCAACAGCGTGGTGGCGCCGCGGGTGCCGTTGAGCCGGGCATAGGATTCGTTGCCCGGGCGGATCGCGGTGCGTGCGATCAGCTCGATCACCGCCGAGAGCGCAAATTCGCGGGTCGGCGCGTCGCCCTTCAGATTCTGCGAGACGTTGCGGCGAATCTTGGGAAGCGCCGCGACCAGCCGCGCCAGCCGGTGGGCCTTGCGATGCTCGCGGACCTTTTCCCAGTCGGAATGATAGCGGTATTGCAGCCGGCCCGCGGCATCGCGGCCGACCGCCTGCAAATGGGAGTTCGGATCGGGCGCGTAGCGCACTTCCTGATAGGCCGGCGGCACCGCCATCGAGTGCAGCCGCTTGATGGTGCCGACGTGGCGGACCGGCGTGCCGTTGGCGCGAACGAAGGAATAGCTCTTGCCGCGCCTGATGCGGCGGATGGTCAATTCGTTCTGGTCGCCGAGCTTCAGTCCATGCTCCTGCGCCAGCGATTCCACCGAAGCCTTGGCGGCCGGTTTCGGCTTTGCGGCAGGGGTTTCGGGGAGTTGACCAAGCGCTTCGGCCAAGGCAACGGCAGGATCGGCGGGAGCGGGCCGCGCAGCCTCCAAATTCTGCTGATCCATCATGAGTTTAGACGCCTTGCACCAGTTTGCACCCTGTTAATGCCGGTTATTGTTCGTTGGTTCCGGCAGGGCCGTCGGGCCCGGGGAGGCCATTTAGGGGGTAATCGCCGCGAGCGCTAGTCCTTCCCCGGCGGGCTTATGGTGTTTTGATACCGCTGCCGGGCCAAGCGGGCCGTTCCGGACGATTTTTGGCGAGCGGGAAACGCGATCGTGATGGCCGAAAGAGCTTAGGCCGGAGCGTGCCGTGCCGGCGCCTCCGACCCTCTTGCGGCGAATTGATCCCGCTCAAGCTGACGCCCGTCAAAGGTCTTATTTGTTCCGCTTGTCGGCAGCGTCGGGCCCGACGCATACTCGTTGTAACAATGAAACGGCTTGCCGTGCTCGCGTTCGCTGGCCGCAAGGGTGGAGGGTGGAATGTCTGAGAAGATTTACGATGTGCCAGCGGATTGGGCCAAGCGCGCCTGGGCGGACCAGGCCAAGTATCAGGAGATGTACGCGCGCTCAATCAGCGACCCCAACGGATTTTGGGGAGAGCAGGGCAAGCGCATCGGCTGGATGAAACCGTTCACCAAGGTCGAGAACTCATCCTTCGCGCCCGGCAAGATTTCGATCAAATGGTTCGAGGACGGCGTCCTCAATGTCGCCTGGAACTGCATCGACCGGCACCTCGAGAAGCGCGGCGACCAGACCGCCATCATCTGGGAGGGCGACAATCCCTCGGAGTTCGAAACACATCACCTATCGGCAGCTGCACGACGAGGTCTGCAAGATGGCCAACATCCTGCGCACCCGCAACGTCAAGAAGGGCGACCGCGTCACCATCTATCTGCCGATGATTCCGGAAGCCGCCTATGCGATGCTGGCCTGCGCGCGGATCGGCGCGATCCATTCGGTGGTGTTCGCCGGCTTCTCGCCTGACAGCCTCGCCCAGCGCATCACCGACTGCCAGTCCAAGATCATCATCACCGCCGACGAAGGATTGCGCGGCGGCAAGAAGGTGCCGCTGAAGGCCAATGTCGATGCCGCCATCTCCAAGACCGGCGGCGTCGACTGGGTCGTCGTGGTCAAGCGCACCGGCGCCAAGGTCGACATGAACCCCTCGCGCGATCTCTGGTACCATGACGCCGCCAGGATGGTGACCACGGAATGCCCGGTCGAGCATATGCATGCCGAGGATCCGCTGTTCATCCTCTACACCTCGGGCTCGACCGGCCAGCCCAAGGGCGTGCTGCACACCTCGGGCGGCTACCTCGTGTTCGCGGCGATGACGCATCAATACGTGTTCGACTATCACGACGGCGATATCTTCTGGTGCACCGCCGACGTCGGCTGGGTCACCGGCCACAGCTACATTCTCTACGGGCCGCTGGCGAACGGCGCGACCACGCTGATGTTCGAGGGCGTGCCGAATTATCCCGATAATTCGCGGTTCTGGAACGTCATCGACAAACACAAGGTCAATATCTTCTACACCGCGCCGACCGCGATCCGCGCGCTGATGCAAAGCGGCGATGCGCCGGTCAAGAAGACCTCGCGCAAGTCGCTGCGGCTGCTCGGCAGCGTCGGCGAGCCGATCAATCCGGAAGCCTGGGAATGGTATCACCGCGTGGTCGGCGACGAGCGTTGCCCGATCGTCGATACCTGGTGGCAGACCGAGACCGGCGGTATCCTGATCACGCCGTTGCCTGGTGCCACCAAGCTCAAGCCGGGTTCGGCGACGCAGCCGTTCTTCGGCGTGGTGCCCGAAATCGTCGATGCCGACGGCAAGGTGCTGGAGGGCGAATGCCAGGGCAATCTCTGCATCGCCAAATCCTGGCCCGGGCAGATGCGCACCGTCTATGGCGACCACGCCCGCTTCGAGCAGACCTATTTCTCGACCTACAAGGGAAAATACTTTACCGGCGACGGCTGCCGCCGCGACGCCGACGGCTATTACTGGATCACCGGGCGGGTCGATGACGTCATCAACGTCTCCGGCCATCGCATGGGAACCGCTGAAGTCGAAAGCTCGCTGGTGGCGCATGCCAAGGTTTCGGAAGCCGCTGTCGTCGGCTATCCCCACGACATCAAGGGCCAGGGCATCTACGCCTATGTGACGCTGATGGCGGGCGAGGAGCCGAGCGAGGAGCTGCGCAAGGAATTGGTGGCCTGGGTGCGCAAGGACATCGGCCCGATCGCCTCCCCCGACCAGATCCAGTTCGCACCGGGTCTGCCCAAAACCCGTTCCGGCAAGATCATGCGCCGCATCCTGCGCAAGATTGCCGAGGACGAACCGGGCAGCCTCGGCGACACCTCGACCCTGGCCGATCCCGCCGTGGTCGACGATCTGGTCGAGCATCGCCAGAACAAGAAGGACGCCTCGGCGTAGGCCGCTGTTCTAAACCTCGCCCCGCTCTTGCGGGGAGAGGTCGAAATTCGCGATAGCGAATTTCGGGTGAGGGGGCTCACCGCGAAAATTTATCTTCGGAATTTGCGGGGCCGCCCCTCACCCCAACCCTCTAAGTGTCTGTCCGAAGAGTTCTTGAATCATGTGAATCATCTGTGATTCAAGTGTGGTGGCCTGATTCGAGGAGGGGTCACCGATGTGGACGAGCCAGAACCGCGCCCGCTACGACCGCAGCAAGTTGCGTTATCCGAGCGATCTGACCGACGAGGAATGGGGACTGGTCGAACCGCTGATCCCGCCGGGCAAGACTGGCGGTGGCAAGCGGACGGTGATCGTGCGGGAGGTGGTGAACGGCCTGATGTACATTCTCTCGACCGGCTGTCAGTGGCGCGCGATCCCGAAAGATCTGCCGCCGAAAAGCTCAGTGCACGACTACTTCGATCTGTGGACCTATGACGGCACACTGGAACGAATCCATCACGCGCTCTATCAGCAGTGTCGAGAACAAGCGCAGCGGAAAGCCAGTCCGACCGCCGCCATCATCGACAGCCAGAGCGTGAAAAGCGCGGAAAAAGGGGGGCGTGCATTGATCCGCACGGCTACGATGCGGGCAAGAAGATCAAGGGCAAGAAGCGGCACATTCTTGTCGACACAGTAGGCCTGCTGCTCCACGCCATCGTTCATCCGGCCGACATTCAAGATCGCGATGGAGGCGTTCTCGTCATGGCGACATTGTTCGGCACGTTCCCGTTTTTGAAGACGCTGTTCGTTGACAGTGGATATAAAGGACCGAAATTTGCGAAAGCGCTTGCAGAAGTTCTTCCGCGTGTCGACATTGAAATCGTCAAACGTTCCGATGGGGTCAATGAATTTGTGGTCTTGCCCAAACGCTGGATCGTCGAGCGCACCATTGCGTGGCTCAACCGCTGCCGCCGCCTGGCCAAGGATTGGGAGTGCCTCAACCGAAAGGCCTTGGCGTTCTTGCGCCTCGCCTCAATCCGCCTCATGCTCAGAAAACTCTGCAATCCGGCCTGAAGTCTCCGGACAACTCTAAGAGCGAGCTTCGCTCGTCTCGACCCTGCGAAGTGCGGGGCGAGGGAGCGGAGTTTTGTCGGGGCGACTGTTCTCGCGCCCACGCACCCTCACGCAATCGTCAGGGACAAAGCCGCGCCGGCGGGGCCTTTTCCGGAGAGTGTTGTTTTCGGGGCATTTACTTTGTTTTCAACATTTTCCTTCTGTGGCCCCGGCTGAGTGGCCGGCGCCGCCTTGTGGAAACCGGCTGGTTAAGACACGCGGCTAAGAATGCGTGGATAGACCGGCGTTTTGCAGGATTCGACGGCCCCGGCGGGGGTGCGTGAAGCGAAAACGGAGAGATTGATGTCGTTGAAGATTGCGGTGGCGCTGGCGGCCACCATCGGGGCGGGGACGATGCTGTCGACGGCGGCGCAGGCGCGGCCGGATGTGGTCGGTTTCCGCGGCGACTATTCGCCGGGAACGATCGTGGTGAAGACCAATGAGCGGCGGCTTTATCTGGTGGTCGATCCCGACCATGCCGTGCGCTATCCGGTCGGCGTCGGCAAGGCCGGCAAGCAATGGGCCGGCACCACAAGTATCGACGGCAAATACCTCAATCCGGCCTGGTCGCCGCCTCCGGAAGTGAAGCGTGACAAGCCGTCGATGCCGGATGTGATCCCCGGCGGCTCACCGCGCAATCCGATGGGCGTTGCCGCGATGACGCTGGCCGGCGGCCAATACGCGATCCACGGCACCAACATGCCGGGTTCGGTCGGCGGCTTTGTCTCCTATGGCTGCATCCGCATGTTGAATGCCGATATCACCGATCTGTATCAGCGCGTTTCCGTCGGCGCCACGGTGGTGGTGTCGCACTGATCTAACCCTCGTCATTCCGGGACACGCGTCTTCGCGTGGACCCGGAATCTCGAGATTCCGGGTTCGCTCGTTTCACTCGCGCCCCGGAGTGACGGCCGTTCAAAAATCCGAGGTGATGCCCTTATTCTCCCAGTCGCCATAACGGGTGGGTTCGGGGCCCTTTGGGCCCTGGAACTCTTTGGCCGCGGTCTTGGCGCTGGCCTCGGCGGCCTGCCTGCGCGCTTCGGCTTCGGCAAGCGCACGCCGGGCGGCCGGCGTCAGCGGCTTGCGTTCCGGCAACGGTGCAGCCGGGGCAGGATTCGAAGGATCGTCGGTCATCGCAAGAATTCCGGCCCGCGGGGCCAGTTCGCTCCATTCATGGCATCGCCATACAGATGATACTGCTATCGTGAACCGCCAGTGCGATTCTTATATTTGGCATATTCCCGTGCCAAAGCTGTTTTTCCTTCCGATGGCCTGAAAAGCCGTCAGACCTTTCGAGATGTTCCCGCTCCATGCCTTCTCAAAGATTCGCCCTGCCATCCGAGGTGCCCGGTCTCGCGGCGCGGCGGATCGCGGCGGATATTCTCGACGGCGTGCTGCATAAGCACCGCACCCTCGACGACCAGCTCGATGGCGCCGCCGCCCATCCCGGACTGAAGGCGCTGTCCGACCGCGACCGCGCGCTGATGCGGCGGCTGGTGGCGACGATCCTGCGGCGGCTCGGCACGCTCGGCCATGTGCTGTCGCGGCTGCTCGATCGCGGCATCCCGACCGACGCGCCCCGCGCGCAAAGCGCGCTGCTGATCGGCGCCGCGCAAATTCTCTGGATGGACGTGCCCGACCATGCCGCGGTCGATCTCTCGGTGCGGCTGGTGCAGTCGGACCGGCGGGCGGCGAAATATGCGGGCCTCGTCAATGCGGTGCTGCGCCGCTGCGCGCGCGAGGGACAACCCCTGATCGACGAGGTCAAGGCGCAGACGCTCGATCTGCCGCCGTGGCTATTGGCGCGCTGGATCGCCCATTACGGCGAGAGCGTTGCGCGCGACATCGCGCTGGCGATCAGCCATGAGCCGTCGCTGGATATCACCGTGAAATCCGATCCCGCGCAGTGGGCGACGCGGCTGCATGGCGAGACGCTCGTCACCGGCACCGTGCGCACGCTGCTGCAGGGTCCGGTGACGATGTTGCCGGGCTTCGCGGAAGGCCATTGGTGGGTGCAGGACGCCGCCGCCGCGCTGCCGGCGCGGCTGTTCGGCGACGTCGCCGGCAAGAGCATTGTCGATCTCTGTGCCGCGCCCGGCGGCAAGACGGCGCAGCTCGCGCTCGCCGGCGCACGCGTCACCGCGGTCGACCGTTCGCCCAACCGGATGGCGCGGCTGCGCGACAATCTGGTGCGGCTTTCGCTCGAGGCGGAAACCGTGGTGAGCGATGCCGTGGAGTGGCCGGGGGCAAAGAGCGGAGGCTATGACGGCATCCTGGTCGATGCCCCCTGTACCTCGACCGGCACCATCCGCAGGCATCCCGATGTCGCATGGCTTCGTCAGGAAGCCGACATCGGCGCGCTGGTAGCGCTGCAGAAGCGGTTGCTGCAAAAGGCGGTCACGCTGCTTAGGCCCGGCGGGATGCTGGTCTACTGCACCTGCTCGCTGGAACCGGAAGAGGGCGAGCAGGCCATCGCGGCCCTTCTTGCCAGTGAGCCCGCTCTGCGCCGCGCGCCGGTCGGCGCCGGCGAGGTCGCGGGCCTTGCCGAAATCCTTAACCCGGAAGGCGACCTGCGAACGCTGCCCTGCCATTTGCCGCACCAGGACCCCCGCCTGGGCGGGCTCGACGGCTTTTACGCCGCGCGGCTGGTTAAATCCTGATTTTACACCGTATTTTGGCCCCGCCCGGCTGATTTGCGCGGTTTCAAGATGGTGTCTTGCCGGCGTTTCCGGATTAAAAGGATTCGCAAGCGAATCCTCCCAATCAAGGCAAGGCGTGTCGGTCGCACAACGCAGACGCATCTCGACGCTGATCATGGGCCGCTTCGCGCGCAATATGATGGCGCGCGTAAGCAGCGGCTCGGTGGCGCTGTCAAGGCTGTGGCCGGGCCGCACCGATCGCCTGATCATCGCCCCGCATGACCTGCGCACCGCCGACGCGACCCGGGCGGCCGAAATCTACGCCGGGCGCTTCGTGTTCGCCGGCAAGATCGTGACCTGCCACGGGCGCTCGATCTTCGATCTCGAACCGCCGTCGGAAGACTGGGAAGTGGCGCTGCTCGGCTTCGGCTGGCTGCGGCATTTGCGTGCCGCCGATACCGCGCTGACCCGCGCCAATGCGCGCTCGCTGGTTGACGACTGGATTTCCAATCCGGGGCGAAAACGCGCGGTCGGCCGCCGCGGCGACGTGCTGGCGCGCCGCGTCATCTCGCTGTTGTCGCAGGCGCCGCTGGTACTGGGCGATACCGACGGCAAATTCTACCGGCGCTATTTGCGCGGGCTGACGCGCGATATCCGCTATCTGCGCTACACGATGCTGGATATCGACGGCGTGCCGCGGCTGCAGGTGCTGATCGCGTTGTGCTACACCTCACTCTGCCTCGCCAACCAGGCCACCCATATCCGCGCCGCCACGCGAAAACTGTCCGATGAATTGCAGCGGCAGATACTTCCCGACGGCGGCCACATCTCGCGCAATCCCGGCGCGCTGATCGAGCTGTTGATCGACCTGTTGCCGCTGCGGCAGACCTTTGCGGCCCGCAATATCGCGCCGCCGCCGGCGCTGCTCAACGCGATCGACCGCATGATGCCGATGCTGCGCTTCTTCCGTCACGGCGACGGCAGTTTTGCGCTGTTCAACGGCATGAGCAGCGCGCCATCGGATCTGCTGGCGACCTTGCTCGCCTATGACGACGCCCACGGCGCGCCGATGGCGAATATGCCGCACACCGGCTATCAGCGGCTCGATGCCGGCGCGTTGACGGTGATCATGGACACCGGCCCGCCGCCGCCGCCGAGCGTCAGTCAGGACGCCCATGCCGGCTGCCTGTCGTTCGAACTGTCGGCGGGGCCGAGCCGGATCGTCGTCAATTGCGGCATGCCCTCCACCGGCCGCGACAACTGGCGTCCCTTTGCGCGCAGTACCGCCGCGCATTCGACGCTGGCCTATCATGAGACGTCATCCTGCCAGTTCGTCGAGCTTTCGGCGATGAAACGGCTGCTGCAGGGCGCGCCGATCGTCAGCGGCCCCTCGAACGTGGAGAGCCATCGCGAGGCGGTTGCCAACGGCGTGCTGCTTACGACGTCGCATGACGGCTACCTGCCGCGGTTCGGCGTGGTGCATCGCCGCGTGCTGATGGTCGCCCATGACGGCTCCCGGCTCGACGGCGAAGACACGGTGTCGCCGGCGCCGGGCGGGCGCATCAAGGGCAACGAGACCGACTATGCCGTTCGGTTTCATTTGCACCCCTCGGTGAAGGCGAGCCGGCTCAGCGACGCGCGCGGCGTGATGCTGGTGCTGCCGAACCGCGATGTCTGGACCTTCGAGGCACTCGACGACAAGGTCGAGCTCGAAGACAGCGTGTTCCTGGCCGGCAATGACGGCCCCCGCCGGACCGCCCAGATCGTGATCCAGCAGGATGCGCGGCAGGTTCCCTCGATCCGCTGGAGTTTTGCGCGCTCGACGGCCTCGGCCTCGGCGACAACAGCGAAACGCAACGCCCACCGCGAGCCGGAATTGCCGCTGTAGGATAATCCAAAACGGCGAAGCTTCTCTCAACCCGTCATCCCTGCGCAACGGCTTTGCCGTTGTCGCTGAGGTGCGAGCCAACGGGTCCGGCTTCGCCGGCCCGCTGACAGACTCCGCGAGCCTCGAAGGATGAGCAGCCGGGCCGTCGTCCTTCGAGACGCATCGCGGAGTCTGTCATCGGGCGCGCATTCGCGCGACCCGTTGGCGATGCTCCTCAAGGATGACGGGGTTGGTTTGAGTGTGCGGCCTCAATCCAGTATGATTACGGAAAGGAGCAAACATGGTCTATGCAGCAAAGCGCAGCAAAACCCGCTGTCCTACCCATCCCGGTGCGCTGCTCCGCGAGGACATCATTCCGGCCACCGGTCGGACCAAGGCAGAAATCGCTGGACTGCTCGGGATTTCGCGCCAGCATCTCTACGACATCCTGCAGGAACGAAAGCCGGTGTCCCCGGCCGTTGCGGTTCGGCTCGGCAAGCTGTTTGGCGATGGCGCGGGAATCTGGACGCGCATGCAGGCCGCTTACGATACCTGGCATGCGGAGCGAACCGAGGACGTCCGTCATATCCCGACCATCAAGGCGAAGGCCGCTTAAGGTCCGGGATTTGCCCGCCAATAGACCGGATTCGTTGCTTCTTGTGGTCAACACAAGCCCCCTCCGCGGCTCGCGGTTTCGTGGCTGACAAAACCGTGCTACCCGGCGGGCACTCACCTGGGATCCCCAAATGACCGACCATCCGCGCCGCGTAACCCGCGCTTTATTGTCCGTGTCCGACAAGTCCGGACTGATCGAATTCGCCCGCGCTTTGGCCGGGCACGGCATCGATCTCGTCTCGACCGGCGGTACCGCCAAGGCGATCGCAGCCGCCGGTTTGAAGGTCAGCGATGTTTCGGAACTGACCGGTTTTCCGGAAATGATGGACGGCAGGGTCAAGACCCTGCATCCTAAAGTGCATGGCGGGTTGCTCGCGATCCGGGACAACGCCGAGCATGCGCAGGCGATGAAGGCGCACGGCATCGCGCCGATCGATCTGCTGGTGGTCAATCTCTATCCGTTCGAGGCAACCGTCGACAAAGGCGCCGGCTTTACGGAGTGCATCGAGAATATCGACATCGGCGGGCCCGCGATGATCCGCGCCGGGGCGAAGAACCACGATGACGTCGCTGTGGTCATCGAGCCGCAGGACTACCGGGCGGTGCTCGACGAACTCGCCGCCAATGCGGGCGCCACCACGCTGTCGCTGCGACGGCGTCTCGCCGCCAAGGCCTATGCCCGCACTGCCGCCTATGACGCGGCGATCTCGAACTGGTTTGCGGTTCAGCTCAAGACCGATGCGCCGGACTACCGCGCCTTCGGTGGCCGCCTGATCCAAGCGCTGCGCTATGGCGAAAATCCGCACCAGACCGCCGCATTCTATCGCACGCCCGACAAGCGCCCGGGTGTCGCGACCGCGCGACAGCTCCAGGGCAAGGAGCTGTCCTACAACAACATCAACGACACCGATGCGGCCTATGAATGCATCGCCGAATTCGACCCGGTCCGCACCGCGGCCTGTGTCATCGTCAAGCACGCCAACCCCTGCGGCGTCGCCGAGGGAACCGATCTGGTCAACGCCTATCGCAAGGCGTTCGCCTGCGACACCCAATCGCCCTATGGCGGGATCATCGCCGTCAACCGCACACTCGACGCCGATACCGCGCGCGTCATCACCGAAATCCTGACCGAAGTCATCATTGCACCCGATGCGACCGAGGAGGCCATCGCGATCATCGCCAAGCGGCGCAATTTGCGGCTGCTGCTCGCGGGCAGCCTGCCCGATCCGCGCAGCGTCGGCCTGACCGCAAAGACCGTCGCCGGCGGGCTTCTGGTGCAGAGTCGCGACAACGCCGTGGTCGACGACATCACGCTCAAGACCGTGACCAGGCGGGCGCCGACCGAAGCGGAATTGCGCGACCTCAAATTCGCGTTCCGCGTCGCCAAGCACGTCAAATCCAACACCATCGTCTACGCCAAGGATCTCGCCACCGTCGGCATCGGGGCGGGGCAAATGAGCCGGGTGGATGCCTCACGCATCGCCGCGCGCAAGGCGCAGGACGCCGCTGCCGAAGCTAAACTGGCGGAACCCATGACCAGGGGCTCGGTGGTGGCATCGGACGCATTCTTTCCGTTCGCCGATGGACTGTTGGTCGCGATCGAAGCCGGCGCCACCGCCGTGATCCAGCCCGGCGGATCGATCCGCGATGACGAGGTGATAAAAGCCGCCGACGATGCGGGGATTGCCATGGTGTTTACGGGCGTGCGGCATTTCCGGCATTGAGCGAGGCAATCGGCCTTTTCTCAATGGAAGCCGTCATACCCGCGAAGCATGCTGTGTGAAAAGTCGCGCGAGCCGAGGAAGCGCAGAATTGTTTTCTCAATTGCTGTCTCATAACGAAGGTTGCCAGTGCAATTCGTTTCCGTATCGATGAAACTGAGACAGATGTTCTACACGCAAATTGAACGATGGACTTTTCACACAGCCTGGAAGGCGGGTATCCAGTAATCGCCGGTGTTTACTGGATCATCCGCTTTCGCGGATGATGACGGCTTGTGCAAGGAGGCGCATCGATCCCGTAATCGCAAATCATTCCCGCACCCTTGCCAGCAGCGCCAGTCCCGCGACGAAGAACAGCACCAGGACCGCCATTCCCGCCTTCTGGCTTGCGGTGATCGCCGTGATCACGCCGATCAGTAGCGGGCCGACGAACGATGTCACCTTTCCGGTCAGCGCGAACAGTCCGAAATATTGAGCGATGCGCTCTTGCGGCGCCAGCCGTATCAGGAGCGTGCGCGATGCCGCCTGCAGCGGGCCGCCAGCGGCGCCGATCAGGCATCCCAGCACGAGATAAGCGCGCTCCGCGCTTGCGGCGAACAATGCGCCACCCGGCGCGGGGGCTGCGACCTTGACGAACAGAATAGAATCCTTGTCCACCAGCAATATCGCGACGATCGCAAACAGCAGCATCAGCATGCTGCCGGCGATGACGCGCTTCGGCCCCAGCCTGTCGTCGAGCTTGCCGCCGAACCACGCCCCGAAAGTGCCGGCGATCGCCAGGATAATGCCGAAGCTGCCGATCTCGATCGTATTCCAGCCGAAGGTACCGGCGGCGTAGATGCCGCCGAAGGCGTACAGCGACACCAGGCCATCAGTATAGATCATGTTGGCCAGCAGGAACGCGGCAAGCGATTTCTGCCTTGGCAATTCGCCGAGCGTTCGCTTCAAGCCCGCCAGTCCCTCGCGCAGCGCTTCGCGCAACTTTTGCCTCGCCGGATAATCCGGCGTCAGCAGGAACATCGGCAGCACGAAGACGATGAACCATATCCCGGTCAAGGGACCGGTGATGCGGTCGCCCTGATGGGTGACGGGATCGAGACCGAACAGCGGGGTGAATCCGAACAGCGTGCGTCCGGTCTCCGGACTGGCGGCGAGAAAGCCGAGCACCAGCACGAGGCTGATGATGCCGCCGACATAGCCGGTGGCCCAGCCGGTGCCGGACAGGCGTCCGATCTGATTGGGCGGCACCAGCGTCGGCATCATCGCATTATTGAAGACGGTGGCGAATTCGACGCCGATGGTCGCGATCCCGTAGGCCAGGAGCAGCGGGGGAATCACGCTCGGGTCGCCGGGCTTGCCGAACCACATCAAACACGAGCCGATCACCAGCAGCGCGCCGAACCCCGCGATCCACGGCTTGCGCCGGCCGCTGGCATCGGCGATGGCGCCCAGCACCGGCGACATCAGCGCGATCAAGAGGCCCGCTGCCGCGGTGGCGAATCCCCACAGCGACTGACCGCTGGCGGGATCGGCGGCGACATGGGTGGCGAAATAAGGGGCAAAGACAAAGGTCGTGATCAGCGTGAAATAAGGCTGCGCCGCCCAATCGAAGAAAATCCAGCTAATGACGGCGGCGCGCGGAGGATAAGTCTCTTGGGTATTGGCAATCGGTGCGCGGTTCGAAGCAATGATCGCCATGCTCGAAAATGTCCTTGTCAATCACGAGGAGGCGTTTTGCCCTGCACATCGGAAACCGTGTAGCATCACTGGCAGCAACGGCGCTCGTGCGAATTTTGGCTCCAACCCGCGGCGGAATTTTGATGAGCTTATTTAAAGCCGAATGGCGCAGGATATTCGCGGGCATCGCGCTGGTTGTCGCGCTTTGCCTGCCGGCAGCCGCGCAGCAGGAACGGCACCGCGGCTTTTATACGCCGCCCGCAGCGGACGCCATTCACGCCGTTGTTGCCGAGCACGGCATGGTGGTGGCGCAGGAAAAAATATCGGCGCAGATCGGCGCCGATGTGCTGCGGCGTGGCGGCAATGCCGTGGACGCCGCGGTGGCGACCGGTTTCGCGATGGCCGTGACCTATCCACGCGCGGGAAATATCGGCGGCGGCGGTTTCATGGTGATCCACTCGAGGGATCGCGGCGAAGACGTCGCGATCGATTATCGCGAGACCGCACCAGGCGCCACCACGCCGGAGATTTTTCTTGGGGCGGACGGCAAACCCGATATCGCAAAATCGCGCGACTCGGCGCTCGGCATCGGCGTCCCCGGCACCGTCGCCGGCTTGACACTGGCGCTGGAAAAATACGGCTCGGGCAAATTCACGCTGGCCGATCTGTTGCGGCCGGCGATCGATCTGGCGCGCGACGGCGTTGTCGTTACCGACGACAGCGCCGACACGCTGCCGGACTGGCATCGGCGGCTGGCGCGCTGGCCGGCGGCGGCAAAAATCTTTTCCCGCCCCGACGGCACCTCGCTGGGCGAAGGCGACACCCTGGTCCAGACCGACCTCGCGGCGACGCTATCGGCGATCGCCGAACAGGGGCCGCGCGGGTTTTACGAAGGCCCGGTCGCCGAAAAGGTGGTAAAGGCGATCGGCGACGCCGGCGGCATCATGACACTGGACGATCTGAAATCGTATCAGGCCATCATCCGCGCGCCGATGCGCGGCAGCTATCGCGGCTATGACATCGTCTCGATGCCGCAACCCTCTTCCGGTGGTGTCGTGCTGCTGGAGACGCTGAACATCCTCGAGGGCTTTCCGCTTGCCGAGATGAAGCAGGGCACGCCCGCCTCGCTGCATGTCATGATCGAGGCCTTGAAGCGCGGCTATGCCGACCGCGCGCGCTATCTCGGCGATCCCGCTTTCGTCAACGCGCCGGTCGCAACCCTGATCTCCAAGGATTACGCCGCCAGGCAGCGCGCCGGCATCGATCTCGATCGCGCCACGCCGTGGACCGATGCGCTGTCGGCGACGCCGCGGCGCGAAGGCGTCAACACCACACATTTTTCGGTGGTCGACAGCCTCGGCAATGCGGTCAGCAACACGACTACGCTGAATTTCAGCTATGGCGTCGGCCTGGTTGCTGAAGGCACCGGCGTGCTGCTCAACAACGAACTCGACGATTTCACCGCCGCGCCCGGCGCCGCCAATGCCTTCGGCCTGGTCGGGTTCGAGGCCAACCTGCCCGGCCCCGGCAAGCGGCCGTTGTCCTCGATGTCGCCGACCATCGTGCTGAAGGACGGCAGGCCGGTGCTGGTGACGGGATCGCCGGGTGGCAGCCGGATCATCTCGACGGTGCTGCAGGTGATCGTCGACGTGCTCGACTATCGCATGGATGTCGCGGCCGCGGTGGCCTTGCCGCGCCTGCACCATCAATGGCTGCCGGACGAGGTGCGGATCGAGCGCGGATTCCCCGAGGACACGCTGGCGGCGCTGCGGGCCAAAGGCCATCGCCTGGTCGAACCGTTCGGCTACTCCTCGGCCAATTCGATCGCCGTGATTGATCATGGATTGCTCGGCGCGCCCGATCCGCGTACCCGTGGCGCGGAAGCCGCCGGGCAATAGATCCAAAAGATAGCCGGCGGGAAACGTCGGAGGGAGGAACCATGACGTCACTCAAGGGCAAGACGCTGTTCGTGTCCGGCGGCAGCCGCGGCATCGGGCTTGCGATCGCGCTGCGTGCGGCGCGCGACGGTGCCAATGTCGCGCTCGCCGCAAAAACCGCGGAGCCGCATCCGAAGCTCAAGGGCACCATCTACACCGCCGCCGACGAGGTCCGCGCCGCCGGCGGCAAGGCGCTGCCGATCCTGTGCGATATCCGCGAGGAGGCACAGGTGATCGCGGCCATTGATCAGACCGTCGCCGAGTTCGGCGGCATCGACATCTGCGTCAACAATGCCAGCGCCATCAGCCTGACCAACTCGCAGATGACCGACATGAAGCGGTTCGACCTGATGATGGATATCAACACCCGCGGCACCTTCATGGTGTCGAAATACTGCATCCCGCATCTGAAGAAGGCCGAGAATCCGCACATCCTGATGTTGTCGCCGCCCCTCGACATGCGGGCGAAGTGGTTCGAGCATTCCACCGCCTACACCATGGCGAAGTTCGGCATGAGCATGTGTGTGCTCGGTCTTTCCGCCGAACTAAAAGCCGCCGGCGTCGCGGTCAACGCGCTGTGGCCGCGCACCACGATCGCCACCGCCGCGGTCGGCAATCTCTTAGGGGGCGACGCCATGATGCGCGCCAGCCGCACGCCCGAGATCATGGGCGACGCGGCCTATGTCATCTTCACAAAACCGTCGCGCGAATTCACCGGGCAGTTCTGCATCGACGACAAGGTGCTCTATGCCAGCGGCGTGCGCGATTTCGAGCATTATCGCGTCGATGCCAGCGTGCCGCTGATGTCGGACTTCTTCGTGCCCGACGACGATTTGCCGCCACCCGGCGTCACCGTGAGGGCGCTGCCTTCGGTTGGCGAGGTGCGGAAGTCGGGCTAGAAGTTTGCCGCGGCGGCGCTGCTGGTCCGGACGCGAGGAGAAATTTGTGGTTTCGCGAAAGTTGACCGCGGGCGCGTTGATCCTGGCGGTGCCGATCGCGTTATGCGCCTTCTACCGTCCCGATCGCGCCCTGCGCGTCGCGACCGGGCTGGTCGCCCACAATATCTGCTCGAAGAGCTTTGTCTCCGGGCTCGATCCGCAGACGGTGTTTGCGGAAACCACGGAACGGGACGGCATCCGCCGCTTGCGCCGCGGCCTGAACTATCACCTCGATCGCACCGCCCACGCCGTCGATGCGTCGCTGGCCGGGTTATTCGGCAGCCGTGCCGTGTTTCATGACGGGTTCGGCTGCGTGCTCGTGCATGGATCCAGCGAACCTTATTTGCTCAAGAGCGACCTTGATGCGCTCAAGACGCCGAAAACTCCGCCGTTGCTTAAGGAGATTGGCGGCCCGGCCGTGGTCGAACCGGCCGACCCCGCATTGAAGGCCGCGCTCGATCATGCCTTCGAGGAACCCGCAACGCCGCCGTTTCGGCGAACCAAGGCGGTGGTCGTGGTGCATGACGGCCGGGTGATTGCCGAGCGTTATGCCGATGGCATCGGCGCCGAGACGCCGCTGCTTGGGTTTTCCCTGACCAAATCCGTGGTCAACGCCCTGCTCGGCATTTTGACCCAACAAGGCCGCATCTCGCCGGCGTTGCCGGCGCCTATACCCGAATGGCAGGGCGCCAGCGACCCGCGCCGCGAGATCAAGATCGAGCATTTGATGCGGATGACCGCGGGCCTTGCGCTCGATGAAACCAACAGCGGTCTCGATCCGTCGAGCCAGATGGTCTACCTGCACGACGACATGGCCGGTTTCGCGGTCAAGGCACCCATGATTGCGCCGCCGGGCACGCGCTGGGCCTATTCCAGCCCGGCCACGCAGCTCTTGGCGCGGATCATCCGCGACGTCACCGGCGGCCCCGAGCAGACGCTGGCGTTTGCCTGGCGCGAGCTGTTCAACCCGCTGGGCATGCGCAATGTGACGCTGGAATTCGATGGCGCCGGCACCCTGCAGGGATCGAGCTACATGCTGGCCAGCGCGCGGGATTGGGCGCGGTTCGGACTGCTCTATCTGAATGACGGGGTGATCGGCGGCCAGCGTATCCTGCGCGAAGACTGGGTGGATTTTTCCGCCACCGCGACGATCGATACCGATTACGGCGCAGGCTTCTGGACCAATCGCAGCGAACACGAATACGCCAAGGGCCGCGTCAGAATCGGGATTCCGCGCGACGCGTTTTTTGCCTCCGGCGATCTCGGCCAGCGCATCGTGATCATTCCGTCGCAGCATCTGGTGGTGGTGCGGCTCGGCGATTCCGTCGATCCCACCGGCGACATCCGCGGCCTGGGGCGGCTGGTGAAGGAAGTGATCGCGGCCATTAATTGAAGCCATGGTAAGCCAAACGGGTTCCTTCTCCCTCTCCCGCTTGCGGGGGAGGGTTGGGGTGGGGGCGCCTCCGCAAAACGCGCTGGTCGAGTGGATAGTCTGTTTCCCCCACCCGCCGCGCTCTGGCACGCAATTGCGCTGCCGAGCGCGTCGACCTCCCCCGCAAGCGGGAGAGGTGAAAACCGCTATCGTCCCACCGTGTACGGTCCGCCCTTCTCGAGCGCGCGCTTGTAGGCCGGGCGGGCGTGGATACGCTCCAGGAATGCCATCGCCTTGGGATGGCCGAGCTCGAGCCCGCCGCGCGCGGCGGCGGCTTCCAGCGGAAAGCTCATCTGGATGTCGGCGGCGGTGAATTCGTTGCCGGCAAACCATTCGCTTTTGCCCAACTCGCCTTCCCAGAACGCCATGTGCTGCTTGAGCTGCGGGTTGACCAGCGTGGTCAGCGCCTGATTGGAGACCTTGCGTACCAGCGGGCGCAGCAGCGCCGGCGCGCGTTTCGGCATCAGCGTGAACAACAGTTTTAAGAGCAGCGGCGGCATCGCGGAACCTTCCGCATAGTGCAGCCAATAGGTGTAGCGCAGCCGCTCCGGCGTCCTGGGCGGCGGGATTAGGCGCCCGTCGCCATAGGTGTCGATGACGTATTCGGCGATCGCGCCCGATTCGGCGATGGTGTTGCCATTGTCGGTGATCACAGGGGATTTTCCGAGCGGATGGATCGCGCGCAACTCGGGTGGCGCCCGCATGTCCGGCTGCCGCTGATAGCGGACGATCTCATAGGGCACGCCAAGCTCCTCCAGCAGCCACAGCACGCGCTGGGAGCGGGAATTGTTGAGATGATGGACGATGAGCATGGCGATTTTCCCCCGGGGACGCGGCGCGTGGGCGCGGTTCGCTTGGTGGTGCCAGCCGGGACCAAGAAAGTCGAGATGCCCCTGATGGGCACATTTTACCCGGATGTTATTGACGGAACGGATTTACCCGGGTAATACCGCGCGCCAATAGCGAGGAGCTTTCCATGAATCCGGGGTTTGACACCGCTTACATCGCTTTCGATGGCGACCGCTGCATCGCGGCCGGCGATCTCCGCGACGTCGCCCGCGCGGCGAAAAAAACCATCGACCGCCGCAAGGATGCGTCGATTCTTGTCTTCGACAGCACCAGCGGCCCGATCGACATCGATTTTCGCGGCAGCATCGAGGATGTGCTGGCGCGATTGCCAAAGACCAACGCTACGCCCGCCGCGATGGAGGACACCGCAAGCCTGTCACCACGCGGTCCCGGCCGTCCGAAACTGGGCGTGGTCGCGCGCGAAGTCACGTTGCTGCCGCGACACTGGGAATGGCTGGCGCAGCAATCGGGCGGCGCCTCCGTCGCGTTGCGCAGGCTGGTCGACGAGGCGAGGCGCGCCAACAAGCACAAGGACCGGGTCAGGCAGGCGCAGGAAGCGGCCTATCGCTTCATTGCAGCGATGGGGGAAAACAAGCCGCATTACGAAGAGGTGGCGCGCGCGTTGTTCGCGGGCGATGCCGGACGATTCGAGGCCTGGACGGCGGCCTGGCCCGCGGACGTGCGCGATCACGCGCGCCGGCTCGCAGCAGTGGCGTTCGAGCGCCCGCCATCGCAGGCAAGCGAGGCCGGTTGATCCCGCGATAGCGAACCGCTAGGCTGGTTAAAATGATAGGGATCATATAAGAACCGCCGCAATCAGGGAGACCGCCGTGAGCCCAACTGCCCCGCAATTCATGTTCGATTTCGGCAGTCCCAACGCCTTTCTCAGTCACGAGGCGATTCCGGCGATCGAAAGACGGACGGGGGTGAAATTCGAATATGTGCCGATCCTGCTCGGCGGCATCTTCAAGGCCACCAACAACAAGTCGCCGGCAGAAACGCTCGCCGGCATCAAGAACAAGCCCGCGTTTTATGCGATCGAGACCGAGCGCTTCATAAAACGCTTCCACGTCAAGCCCTATATCTGGAACCCGTTCTTTCCGGTCAACACCCTCAATCTGATGCGCGCCGCCGTCGCGGCGCAGCTGGAAGGCGTGTTCGCGAAATATGTCGACGCCGCGTTTCACCACATGTGGGTGGAACCCAAGAAAATGGATGATCCCGAAGTGGCGCTCAAGGCGCTCACGGCCTCCGGCCTCGATGCGGCAAAACTGTTCGCGCGCGCGCAGGAAGCCGACGTCAAGGCCAGGCTGATCGAGAACACGCAAAATGCGGTCGAGCGCGGCGCGTTCGGCTCGCCGACCTTCTTTGTCGGCAAGGAAATGTTCTTCGGCAAGGAGCAGCTGCGCGAGGTCGAGGAGATGGTTTCGGGGAAGTAGTTCTGTAATCCTCATGGTGAGGAGCCGCGCATCTCGCGCGGCGTCTCGAACCATGAGGTCCAGACGCGGCCATCCTTCGAGACGGCGCTAACGCGCCTCCTCAGGATGAGGTCTGTGGAGAACCCAAAATGCAACAGCGCAACGCGACCTGCGCGGTGATCGGCGCCGGCGACCATATCGGCGCCGAGATCGCGAAGAAATTCGCCGCCGAAGGCTTTACGGTGTTCGCCGGACGGCGCAACGGCGCCAAGCTCGAGCCGCTGGTTAGCGAGATCAAGGCCGCGGGCGGGTCGATCGTCGCGCGCATGCTGGATGCGCGCAAGGAGGACGAAATCACCGCCTTCCTCAATGACGCCGACAAGCACGCGCCGCTCGAAGTCTGCATCTTCAACATCGGCGCCAATGTCAATTTTCCGATTCTCGAAACCACCGAGCGGGTATTCCGCAAGGTCTGGGAAATGGCCTGCTACTCCGGCTTCCTCGCCGGGCGCGAAGCGGCACGCCTGATGCTGCCGCGCGGCAAGGGCAGCATCTTCTTCACCGGCGCCACCGCGAGCCTGCGCGGCGGTAGCGGCTATGCCGCCTTCGCCAGCGCGAAATTCGGCCTGCGCGCGGTGGCGCAATCGATGGCGCGCGAGCTGGGTCCCCAAAATATCCACGTCGCGCATCTGATCATCGATTCCGGCGTCGATACCGCCTGGGTGCGCGAGCGGCGCGAGAAGATCTGGGGCAAGGAAGCGCTCGACAATGCGGATCTGCTGATGCCGCCCGCCTCCGTTGCCGCCTCCTACTGGCAGCTTTACCTGCAGCCGCGCAGCGCCTGGACCTTCGAGCTTGAAATCCGCCCGCTCGGGGAAAAGTGGTAGAAGACGCGAGTGGCGAATAGCGAATAGCGAATAGCGAATGGCGAGTAGCGAGTAGGGAATAGTGAATACTGAGCGGACTTTCCTATTCGCTATTCGCCATTCGCTACTTGCGCCTAACCAACAACAACAAAAGGGAACACAACGATGCGCATTCTCGTGGTCGGTGCCGGCGCCATCGGCGGATATTTCGGCGGCAGGATGCTTGCATCGGGCCGCGACGTGACCTTTCTGGTCCGCCCCAGGCGCGCCACCGAACTCGCCGGCGCCGGCCTCGTGATCAAGAGCCCCAGTGGCGACGTGACGCTGAAAAATCCGCCGACGGTGCAGGCGGACAGGCTCACCGAGAAATTCGACGTCGTATTGTTGAGCTGCAAGGCGTTCGATCTCGACGATGCGGTCAAATCCTTTGCGCCGGCGGTCGGGCCGCAGACCGCCATCATCCCGCTGCTCAACGGCATGCTGCACCTCGACATCCTCGACAACAAATTTGGGCGCGAGCGCGTGCTCGGCGGCCTCTGTGCGATCGCGGTAACGCTCAATGAACAGCGCGAGGTGGTTCAGCTCGCGCCGATGCAGTCGCTCAATTTCGGCGAGCGCGACGGCAGACTGTCGGAGCGGGTCCGCGCCATCGCCGAGATCATGGCCAGCGGCAAGTTCGGCTCGGTCGCGAGTGAAAATATCATTCAGGAGATGTGGGAGAAGTGGGTATTCCTCGCCTCATTGGCGGCCTCGACCTGCCTGATGCGCGCTTCCGTCGGCAATATCCTGCCCGTGCCCGGCGGCAAGAACTTTATCCTCGGCATGCTCGATGAATGCAGCGCGGTCGCCACCGCCGAAGGGTTTGCGCCCAGCGGTCCGTTCTTCGAGCGCGTGCGCGGCATGCTGACTACGGAAGGATCGCCGCTGACCGCCTCGATGTTCCGCGACATCAAGGTGGGCGCACCGGTCGAAGCCGATCACGTGATCGGCGACCTGGTCGCGCGCGGCGACGCCGCCAAGGTGCCGGTGCCCCGGCTGCGCACCGCCTACACGCATCTGAAGGCCTATGAGAAGCAGCGGGGGTAATTCCGTCGTTCCTGCGAAACAAGCTGTGTGAAAAGTCGGTTGCTCAATTTGGACGTAGAATATCCGTCTCAATTTCGTCGATAAAGAAATCAAATGCATTGCCAACTTCTGCCGAGTGACGACAATTGAGAAAGCAATTCTGTGCGTCCTTGGCTCAAGCGACTTTTCACACAGCCTGGAAAGCACGAACCCATAACCACAAATGTTCGTTGCTGTGACATGTGGGCAAGAAAGGCAATGTGTACTGCCTCTCTCATGATCATCATGGGTCCCCCGAGTTCCAGGCTGTGTGAAAAGTCGGTCGCTCAATTTGGACGTAGAATATCTGTCTCAATTTCGTCGATGCAGAAACCAAATGCATTGCGAACTTCTGTCGAGTGACGAAAATTGAGAAAGCAATTCTGTGCGTCCTTGGCTCAAGCGACTTTTCACACAGCATGGTTCGCCGGGACGACAACCGTTTACAAATGCGCGAGATAATGCGCGAGCGCTTCGCGATCTCAGCTAGCGGCCCAAACATCTCGACGATGGATTCGCGCGGCTGCGTAGAGGCGGCGGCGGCTCGAAACGAAAAGCCCGCCAAGGCACAGCGGGCTTTCGTCAGACTCTGCCGGCTTGGAAAAACTGGAGCGGGCGAAGGGGCTCGAACCCTCGACCCCGACCTTGGCAAGGTCGTGCTCTACCACTGAGCTACACCCGCATCCGGGATTGGCGGCGATCGCGCGCCGGCAACGGCAGAGCTATGCCAAATGCCGCCTCCGAATGCAACTGCCAGCGCGCGGGCCGGAATCGGCCGTTTAATTGGCGATGCCCGGTAATTTGGGGCGCGAATCAGGCTCAAACTGCGCCGGATCGCGGAAACCACCGGGCAATCCCGGCGATCGAGGCTATCGGACGAGTTCCGCCGATTGCAAATCGGACGTTCAAGCGCCAATTAGGGCGGGAAAGTGCTAAACATCCCCATCCGCAAGACATCAGGCGAGGATTCCCGTGACGATAGTAGAGCAGGGCGGCGGACCGGCGGCCGGAATGGCGCCCGATCTGATCAAGGAAACGACTACCCAGACCTTCGTGAAGGACGTCATCGAGGAGTCGAAGCGCCAGCCGGTGCTGATCGACTTCTGGGCGGAATGGTGCGGCCCCTGCCGCCAGCTCACGCCGATACTCGAGAAGGCGGTCCGCGCCTCCAAGGGCAAGGTCAAGCTGGTCAAGATGAACATCGACGAGCATCCGGCGATCCCGGGTCAGATGGGGATCCAGTCGATCCCGGCGGTGATCGCGTTCGTCAATGGACAGCCCGCGGACGGGTTCATGGGCGCGGTGCCGGAAAGCCAGGTCACCGCCTTCATCAACAAGCTGACCGCGGGAATGCCGGGCGAGCCCAATATCGCGGAAGTCCTCAAAGAGGCCGAAACCGTCCTTGCCGAAGGCGATCCCGCCACCGCGGCGCAAATCTATGCCGAAGTACTGGCGGCCGACGCCACCAATATCGCCGCTCTTGCAGGATTGGCCAAATGCTATGTCGCGACCGGCGCCGTCGAACAGGCCAAGCAGACGCTGGCCATGGTGCCGGAATCGAAACGCAACGATGCCGCCGTCAAGGCCGTGCAGGCCTCGATCGATCTCGCCGAGCAGGCCAAGGCGCTCGGCCCGGTCACCGAACTGGAACAGAAGGTCGCCGCAAACCCGCTCGATCATCAGGCGCGATTTGACCTTGCCACCGCGCTCAACGCCTCGGGCAAGCGCAGCGAGGCGACGGAAGCGCTGCTCGAAATCGTCAAGCGTGACCGCAAATGGAACGAGGACGGCGCCCGCAAGCAACTGGTGCAGTTCTTCGAGGCCTGGGGCCCGACCGATGAGGCCACCGTCGAAGGGCGAAAGCGGCTGTCGACGATCCTGTTCTCATAGCGCGCGCAAATAGCACCGGGATCGCCTATGCCGATCAATGCCGAATATCGCGGGCCCGGCGAGCTTCCCACGGTGATACCGGTGTTTCCGCTGCCCGGCGCGTTGCTGCTGCCGCGCGGCCAGATGCCGCTCAATATCTTCGAGCCCCGCTACCTTGCGATGGTGGACGACGCACTGCGCGACGGCCACCGGCTGATCGGGATGATCCAGCCGGACGCCTCCCACTCGCAGGACGAAGCCAGGCCGGCGCTGTTTCGCGTCGGCTGCGTCGGCCGCATCACCCAGCTCGCCGAGGCCGGCGATGGCCGCTACATCCTCGAACTCACCGGCATCGCGCGCTTCAGGGTGATCGAGGAGATGACCGTGCTGACGGCGTATCGGCAATGCAAGGTGGATTATTTCCCCTACATCGACGATTTCACCGCGCGCAAGGGCGAAGAGGCGGTCGACCGCGAAGCATTGCTCGAGGTGCTGACGGATTTTCTCAGAGCCAACAATCTCAAAGTCGACTGGGAGGGCGTCGAAAGCGCCCCCAACGAGGCGCTGGTCAACGCGCTGGCGATGATGTCGCCCTACGGCCCGCCGGAAAAGCAGGCGATGCTGGAAGCGCCCGACCTCAAAACCCGCGCGGAAATTCTGATCGCGGTCACCGAGATGGATCTCGCCAAGAGGCGCACCAGCGGCGACCCTCCGCTGCAGTAGTCAAGACACCGATATCGGCGTCCCACCCACAACCAGGTATCATCGCTGGTCTGATTTTTGAAGCACCGCACGCTTTGCGATTGCGAATGGCATCTTGTTCAATGGCGACTGGCGGAGCCGGTCGCTGCTTTTCGCGGTCACGCCGGTCGTGCTGGCGGTAGCCCCAAACGCCGCAAACTCCTCCTAGACCGCAGCAGTGATCACGTGCGCCTGAATCTTAGCAGCAACCTCATCGGTTCCGTGTCTGTTCGCGATAGCGGATGCGGCGTAGTCGGTCGCCGCATCCAGCCGTTCCGCATTTCTGGCTTCGATTTCGTTGCGCAGCGGGGTCCCCTGACAGTAGGCCACAGCAGGATGACGCGGCGAAGATGCGCGGCTCTGCTCCGCTCTGGTCTCGATCACAACATTGGAGAAACCTGCCTTCTCCAAATCGCTGCGGATCAACGCGGTGTCATGATAGCCGTGAGGCGTGCGGGCCAAAAAGCGGGGGGGATCGTTCGGAAATACCTCCGCGAGCGCGTTGGTCACATCGTTCGCAAACACGTTCTCCTCGATACGATCCCAGACGCTGAAAAGGAAACATCCGCCGGGCCTGAGGACCCTCTTCACCTCTCGGTAGCCCGATTGGCGATCGGGAAAGAACATGACGCCAAACTGGCAAAGAATGAGATCGAACGAGGCATCTTCGAACGGCAACGCCTGTGCATCTGCCTTGCGCCAGCTGACACGGGTGTCGGGGGCTTGTTGCGTGGCCGCATAGTCAAGCATCGGCTGGTTCAGATCGGTTACCATGTAGCCGGCGTCGGGCGAGAGCCTTGGCGTCAGGGCTCGCGTCACCACGCCGCTGCCGGCAGCGGTTTCCAGGACGGCGCTCGGCGAAAGTGCCGCGGCTCGTTGCGCCATATCCCCGGCAAAGCTTTCGAAAATCAACGGCACCAGATAGCGGTCGTAGTTTTCCGGGATCGAACCAGCGAACAGCTTGTCTGCTTCGGACATTGCTTGTCTCCCGGCGACCGGTTGCAGGCGGAGTCGCTGGCTTGAAGCTGTGGCAGCTCAGTCGCGAACAGTAAAGTTGCCATCGGCCTGACGTCCGGCTGGGGCAAACTCGAACGTTCCGAGCATTCACGGATTGAGCCTGCCTTGCCCCGATCTGCCGGGATCGTCAGCCGACCGCGACGGCGTGATCCCTGTGTTGCGATCCGGTCAGCCGCATCAGCAGAAACGTCAGCAGCAGCACGGCGGCATAGACCACAAGCTGCATCTCGGTCGGCTGATCGGTGTAACCGATCAAGGTGTGCATGGTCCGGCCGGCGATGCTCGACTCCGAAAGCAGCCAGCCGCTATCCCAGACCACGGTATCGAGCGGCGTCAGCCAGTTGGCGCGTTCGAGGAAGGCCACCGCCTGCGCCGCCATGCCGGCCGCCAGCAAGGTGATCAGCGCCGTCGTGGTCGCAAACAATGCCCGCGGCGGAATCCGCATCAGGCCGAAATAGGTCAAAAGGCAAACCGCTACGCCAAGCGCCAGACCAGTGAAACCGCCGATCGCGAAGCTGAGCGCCGATCCACCGTCGGCCGCCGCGACGCCGTACAAGAAAAGCGCGACCTCGCTGCCTTCGCGCAGCACGGCAACACCGACCACCACGGCCAGCGCCAGCAGCGACTTCGTTCCATCCGCGACGGCTTGGCCGACCGCGCGCATTTCGCCGGCCATTTCCCGGCCGTGATGCGCCATCCAGACATTGTGCCAAGTCAGCATGACCACGGCGATGCCGAGAATGGCCGCGTTGAACAGCTCCTGTCCCATGCCCGCAAATAGCTGCGACAGCACGCCGGTGAACGCCGCGACGACGCAGGCCGCAAGCGCGCCCACCAGCACCCCGCCGCCGATCCAGCGATTGCGATTGGGTACCGAGCCGGTGACCGCGAGCACGATGCCGACGATCAGCCCGGCCTCGAACACCTCGCGAAACACAATGATGAGGGCGGCCAGCACCGGAGCGCCCGCCTATTGCACGGTCAAGGCGCCGCGCGCCTTATCGTTGAAGTCGTCATAGAATTCGTAGCGTCCGGGCTTCAGCGCCCGCACGTTGATGATGCCCTCGCTGCCCGCGGCAACCACCTTTTCGACCCGAAGCGACGTGCTCTCGAACTCCATGGCCTTGGCGTCGAGGTTCTTGACCCGGAAGATAATGGGTTTGTCGGCCGGCGCGCTCACCTGGCTCGGCTGGAACTGGCCCTTGGAATAGGTCAACTGGATCTCGGTCGCTTGCTGCGCCAAAGAAGGCGATACGGAAAACAGCGCGATCACGCAAAACGCGGCCAGAACCAGCTTTTTCATCACCCACACAGCAGACACCCTTCGTCCTTTCCGTCGTTGAGCAAGATCAAGGCGCAAGATCAAAATTCCCAGGCGAATTTCAGCCGGGCACGATGGCGCTGAAATTCCGCCAGGTTGAGCGAGACGGGATTGCCGATCTCCCGTCCCCAGACCTGGGTATTCCAGGCGGCGGTCATGAACATTTTCGGCGTGAACTGGACATAGATCGAGGGACCCAGCATCACGGCATCGCCGGTGAAGGCGGTCAGGTTGAGCGCATCGTAATGGCGCAGATACCAGACCTCGCCGCCGAGCACCACGTTGGACATCAGCCGAACCGACAGCGCCGCCGAGCCGCCAAACGTCGCTTCGCGTTCGGTGTCGCCAATCAGGGTCTGCGTGACCTCGGGCTCGTAAAGCAGGTTGAACCCGGCATACAGCCGGTTCTTCATCAGTTCGATGTCGGCGTTGACGGTGGTTTCGAATTCATAATTGTGCACGCGTTCGCCGCTGGTCTCGTCGATCAGCCGCACATTGGGTTCGAATGCGACCGTGACCGAAAGCGGATTGCTTGAGGTGCGCTCGATGGCGAGATAGCGGAATTCGGCAAAGCCACCGGTGAAGGCGGCCTGGTTGCGGCCGTCGAGATCGGTCACTGCACCGATATTGTGGGTCGATCCCAGCGCGCCGAATTCGATCTGAACGAACTGGCTCGGGGTAAATTCGAATTCGTATTTGGTTTCGGTCGCGGCGTAGTGACCGTCGCGCTTGCCGAACCGGCCAATGGTATCGACCGTGAATTCCTTTTCGCCCTCAAGGCCGATGCCGGAGCCGGTGGTAAATCCAAAAATGTATTTGGTCTCGATTTCCCTCCAGGAGCTCGCGTCATCGGCGCGCGCGCTCCCGGCGCAGCCAACCATGACACAGGATAACAGCAGCAATCCGGTCGATCGCCGTTGGCCAGCCGCTGCCCAGCTCCACATCGCCTTCACGCAAAACCCCCCTGTCAGGAATAAGAGGCGTTAGCGGCTTGCTACCGGACGCGCAAAGAGACTCCTTCTAAACTAGAGGCATTCTAAGGTGTCTTGATGATTAGATCTCCCGCCGAGCGGCCATGAAACCGGAAGCGGTCGGTATGCAGGCCGAAGTCGGCGTCTGATCGCCAAATCGCATCGGCAGATTTTTCGACGCCAAATCATCCCGCGCCGAAGGCGCGTGCGATATTGTAGGTGGCAAAACTCGCGGCATAGGCGAGTGCGAACATGTAGGCGAAGGTGATCGCCATCCACTTCCAGCTTCCGGTCTCGCGGCGGATCACCGCCAGCGTCGACGCGCACTGCGGCGCGAAAATGTACCAGGCCAGCAGCGAGAGCGCCGTTGCGAGGCTCCATTTGGTGGCAAGCACCTGCCCGATCTGATCGGCCGCTTCCTTGCCGCCTTCGATGGCGTAAACCGTACCGAGTGCTGCGACCGCGACTTCCCTCGCGGCCATGCCCGGAATCAGAGCGACCGCGATCTGCCAGTTGAACCCGAGCGGCGCAAGCAGCGGCTCCAATGCTTTGCCAATCATGGCCGCAAGACTGTAGTTGATGGCCGGATCCTGTGCGCCGGCCGGAGGCAGCGGAAACGACGCCAGAAACCAGATCAGCACCATCATGGAGAAGATCGTGGTGCCGGCCCGCTGCAAAAACATTTTCGCCCGCGTGTAGACGCCGATGACGATACTGCGGGCGCGGGGCAGTTTGTAGTCCGGCAGTTCAAGCATGAACGGCGCCGGCGCATAGTCACGCCACATCAAGAATTTTACCAGAAATGACACGCCTAATGCGCTGGCGATGCCCGCCGCATAGAGGCCGAACATCACCAGCCCTCGCAGATCGACCCAGCCCGATATCTGCCTGGCCGGGATGAAGGCGGAAATGATCAGCGTGTAGACCGGGATGCGCGCCGAACAGGTCATCAGCGGCGCGATCAAGATGGTGGTTAGCCGGTCGCGGCGATTGTCGATCACCCTTGTTGCCATGATGCCGGGGATGGCGCAGGCGAAACTCGACAGCAGCGGAATGAAAGCGCGGCCGTGCAGACCGGCGCCGCCCATGATGCGGTCCATCAGGAACGCCGCGCGCGCCATGTAGCCGAAATCTTCCAAGAGCAGGATGAACAGGAAGATAATGACGATCTGCGGCAGGAACACGATGACGCTGCCGACCCCGGAAATGACCCCGTTCTGCAGAAAGCTTTGCAACAAACCTGCCGGCAAGGTGTCGTGGACCACCTGACCCAACGCTGCAAAGGCGGAGGACAAAGCCTCCATCAACGGCTGCGCCCACGCGAACACCGCCTGGAACATCACAAACAGGATCAGCGCCAGGATTGCGAGCCCGGCCACCGGGTGCAGCACCACCGCATCGATCCGCGCCGTCCAGGTATCAGGTTTCGCCGGCAGGCTGATGGTCGCCGCGATGATGCGGTCGGCCTCGCGCTGCGTGGCGCGCAGTTCGGCAACCGTGAGTGGCCTCCAGAGATTTTGCTGCAACGGGATCGGTGCCTGGGCCGCGATCTCGTCGGTACGGCGCAGCAGGTCGGCGGTGCCCCCTTTGCGCACCGCAATCGATGTCACCACAGGTATACCTAATCTTTCGGAGAGTTGCGCGACATCAACCGCAACACCACGGCGGGTGGCGATGTCGAACATATTGAGCACCAGCATCAGTGGTCGGCCGGTCCGCTTGAGTTCGAGCACCAGGCGAATGGTTAGCCGCAGATTGGTGGAATCGGCCACGCAGAGCACGAGATCGGGCAGCGCTTCGCCGCCGGTGCGCCCAAGCACAACATCGCGGGTGATTTCCTCATCGGGACTGCGACCGCGCAGCGAATAGGTGCCGGGCAGATCGACCAGCGACACCTGACGTCCCAGCGGCGTGACGAAAGAGCCTTCCTTGCGTTCCACCGTGACGCCGGGATAATTCGCGACCTTTTGTCGGCTTCCGGTCAGCGCATTGAACAGCGAGGTCTTGCCGCTGTTCGGCGTGCCTACCAGGGCCAGATGCATCAGCGGAGCTTCCATGGCTTATGGTCCGCTCGCCTCAGGCGACAATGATGGCCATGGCCTCGCGCCGGCGTACCGCGATCGTGACGTTCTCGACGCGGACGGCGATCGGGTCGCGCCCGATTATGCCTTCGTGCAGCACCTCAACCCTGGCCCCTTCAACGAAGCCGAGTTCGATCAGGCGGCTTTCCAGCTCGATTGCGGAAAGCGCGGAGCCAGCGACATCGGCGGCGAGGCGATGGATCACGCCAGAATAGCCACACTTGGCCAATCCTAGCGGCACCTGGGTTTGCGCGTCGGTCTGCTCAGTGTTTGTCATGGTTTGTATTTCCAATCGCGGGCAAGCAGGTCAAGCGTGGCGACCAGAAACAGGCTCACCTTAGAAGTATTTTAAGTTTGCCGCGTGTCACACACCCGCTGAGATCAAGCGCGAATATCCGAAGTCCAGGCTTTGACCACGATTTTGGCCGGCAAATACCGCCCCCGCGCGATTGATTGATGGAACCCCTGGCTTTTCGTTGCGGCAGGCCTTGCTGCCGGCCTGAAACGACCTGCTCTATACACCAGGGCTATTGCAGGTTGTTGAGGCGGATCAAAATGGTCTTGAAAGCGGTGCGCCCTAGTAACCGGCGACCGCGAGCGCCACCACCGCGCTGAGCGCCATCCAGCCGAAATGCCGGCCGCGGGTGGCGAGAGCGTTGGCCAGCGCGGCGAAGGCAAACACGCAAGCCAGCGTCACGACGATCCAGTGCCGCGCCGGCTCGGACGCCATCCAGGGCGCTGATATCAGCAGCACCCCGCCGCCGATCCAGGCCACGGTGGAGGTCTGCCACACCAGCCGGATCAGGTCGCGCAGGCGCGGCGGCTCGATGGTGGCGCGCGCGAACACCTTGGTTTCGCCGAGCACACCGTGGATGAGGGCGACCGCGATGGCCACCACCCCGGAAATTTGCAGCAAGAGATCGCGCATCGATGCCTCCATACAGTACTGTATGGTCAATAGGGCACGCGCTGGCGGTTGTCAATACAGTGGTGTATGGTTGGATGGCGCGAGGCGAGATATGACCGATCAACTTTCCGCGAAAGACTGGCTCGACCAGGGGCTTAAGGTATTGGCAAAGAGCGGTTTCACGGCGCTGAAGGCCGAGCCGCTGGCGAAAGCGATGGGGGTGTCGCGCGGCAGCTTCTATTGGCATTTCGCCGACATCGGCGCGTTTCATGCCGCGATCCTGAAACATTGGCGCGAGGTCGCCGCCGAACAGATCATCGCCGATGTCGAAGCCGCCGCCGCGAACGACAACCCGCTGCCGCTGTTGCTGCGCCGGGTGTTCGGCGAAAGGCTAAAGCTGGAGAATGCGGTGCGCGGCTGGGCGAGGTTCGACCCCCTGGCGCGAAGCGCGGTGCAGGCGATCGACCGCCGCCGGCTGGGCTATGTGGAAAGCCTGCTCAGGGCTGCCGGGCTTTCGCCCGATGTGGCGCGGGCGCGGGCGCAAATTCTCTACTGGGCATTTCTCGGCTTTGCGCTGTCCGACACGCCGTTGCCGCGCGCAAGACAGCAGGCGGTGCTCGACGAATTGCTGCGGATGGCGTCGCGTTGAGCGCGGCACGGCTGGCCGTTATGATCGAATGTGCTAAAGCAGCCAATACCAAAGCCGGAGACGAAAGATGAGTTCCCAGCCCGAACGCCTCGAAGGCACCGTCGATCCCAAATTGCTGGAGATCCTGGTCTGTCCGGTGACCAAGGGTCCGCTGGAGTTCGACGCAACGAAGCAGGAGCTGATCTCGCGTTCCGCCAAACTCGCCTATCCGATCCGCGACGGCATCCCGATCATGCTGCCGGAAGAAGCGCGGAAGATTGAGTGAGAGCGCCCTCACGCCATTCGTCATGGCCGGGCTTGTCCCGGCCATCCACGTCTTTGTTACGCAAGGAAGAAAGTCGTGGATGCGCGGGTCAAGCCCGCGCATGACGACGAAACCGAACGGCCCCTACAACGCCTCGCCCTTCAACAGCCGCGGCACCTCGCCGGCAAGGCCTGCGGCTTGCCGGATGAACAGGCTTTTCAGCGGCGGCGCGCGGTCGACCAGTCCGAGGCCGATATCGCGCACGGCGCGCAATAGCTTCGATTCATTCGAGAACAACAGATTCAGCGAGTTGGTGGCAAGCCCCATCGCCATGGTGTCGAACCGCCGCCAGCGCTGATAGCGATCGAGCACGTCGGCCTGGCCCAGATCCATGCCGAGCCGCGCCGCATCGACGACCACTTCGGCCAATGCTGCAACATCCTTCAGGCCCATATTGAGCCCCTGTCCGGCGATAGGGTGAATGACATGCGCGGCGTCGCCGATCAGCGCCAGCCGTTCGCCGATGAACGAGCGCGCCACGAAATAGCCGAGCGGAAACGCGCGCGGCTTATCAAGCGCCTTGATCTCGCCGAGATGCAGCCCGAAGCGCTGTTCGAGTTCGCTGTGAAATTCATCTTCGCCGAGGGCTGTGATGCGCGCCGCCTCGCTGCGCTTCTCGGTCCATACCAGCGACGAGCGTTTTCCCATCAGCGGCAGGATCGCAAACGGCCCGGAGGGCAGGAAATGTTCTTCGGCGCGGCCGCCATGATCGCGCTCGTGGCCGACGGTAACGACAATCCCGGATTGATCGTAATCCCAGCCATGGGTGGCGATGCCGGCAAGCTCGCGCAGCTTCGAGCGCGCGCCGTCGGCGGCCACCAATAGGCTCGCCTCGATGACGCTGCCGTCGGCGAGCGTCACCTCGACGCCATCGGCGCGCGAGGCGAAGGTCGTCACCGCGGTGGCGCGAAGATCGATCGCCTCGGCCTCGGCGCGCCTCAACAGCGCATCGATCAGGCGACGATTCTCGACCATGTGCGCGAACGGCTCGCCCGGCTCGACATTTCCCGCAAAGGTCAGGAACACCGGACGGGTCGCGTCTTCCAGACTGGAATCGGTGACCACCATATCAAGGATCGGCTGCGCCTCGGCCGCCACCTGGTCCCACACCCCCAGCGCATCGAACAGCCGCCGGCAGGCGGCAACGATGGCAGTCGCGCGCGGATCGCGGCTCGGCCGCAGCGCCAGCGCCGGATCGGCGACAATGACGGGAATATCGGCGCCAAGTCCCTGGCGCAGCGCCAGCGCCAGCGCCAGCCCCGCGAACGCCCCGCCGCCAATGACAATGCTTCGCTGTGCCGGCATGCTAAACCTTACTCACAATGGTCACAGGCTGTACTTGCTACATGACTATAGCTGGGCGAAACAGGGCCGTGACGCAAGGCTGCCAGCCCTCAAGCCGTCATTCCGGGGCGCGCGTTTTCGCATGAACCCGGAATCTC
Source organism: uncultured Alphaproteobacteria bacterium (assembly GCA_963778925.1). GTDB lineage: Bacteria > Pseudomonadota > Alphaproteobacteria > Rhizobiales > Xanthobacteraceae > Bradyrhizobium. Next base: position 351,153 of record CAVZWE010000026.1, read on the forward strand.
GCAGTTATTATCTCCAGATTCCGGGTTCGAGGCTACGTCTCGCCCCGGAATGACGCAAAAGTCGACGAAAGCGCTTCGATGTCCAAAGGCCTGATTGACCTTATTTCCATTCTCGATCTCGAGCCGATCGAGGTGAATCTGTTTCGCGGCAACAGCCCGAAGACGAGCTGGCAGCGGGTGTTCGGCGGGCAGGTGATCGGACAGGCGATGGTGGCGGCATGCCGCACCGTCGAAGGCCGCCTGCCGCATTCGCTGCACTGCTACTTCATCCTGCCCGGCGATCCGCAGATTCCGATCATCTACGAGGTCGAGCGCCTGCGCGACGGCAAGAGCTATTCGACCCGCAGGGTGACCGCAATCCAGCACGGCAACGCGATCTTCTCGATCATGGTGTCGTTTCATATCGACGAACAGGGTTCGTTCGACCATCAGGACAAGATGCCCGACGTGCCGCTGCCGGAAAAACTCACCGCCGAAGAGGTCGCCAAGCAGCCGATGTTCCGCGAGATGCCGGATTTCATCCGGCGTTATTATGAGTTCGGACCGTCCGATCGAACTGCGCCCGGTCGAACTCGGCCGCTATTTCGGCCAGAAGATCGAGGATGGCCGCATCCATGTCTGGATCCGAACCGCCTCGAAACTGCCCGACGATCCGGCGCTGCACATGTGCGCGCTGGCCTATGCGTCGGATTTCTCGCTGCTGGATGCGGCGATGGCGCGCTATGGCCGCACGCTGTTCGACAGGCGCTTGATGCCGGCGAGCCTCGATCACGCGATGTGGTTTCATCGCCCGTTCCGGGCCGACGAATGGCTGCTTTACGCCCAGGACTCGCCGAGCGCCCAAGGCGGGCGCGGCCTCACGCGCGGCCTGATCTTCAAGCAGGACGGCACACTGGTGGCTTCAGTGGCGCAGGAAGGCTCGCTGCGCGAACGCAAATGACGCTGCGCTTACGCGTTGGCGTGAGCAGTCCTTTCGACCAGCGCGAATTGCGACACGTACCAGCGGGCGTACCACCCCATCACCCATGGGATCGGGATGATAAAAGCGGCGGCCACAGCGAAGGCCAGCGTCCGCCACAACACCTGCCATCCAGTGCCGTTGAACACGAGCTCTCGTCGGGTGCCTGCAAGATTGCGGCAAACCCAGCGTATCCACGCCGTGGTCACCCACGCCCAGCCGATGATGGTGATCGCCGATAGATAGAGCAGCAGGTACCAGCCGATATAGGTCCAGGGACTGCCGGCAAAGCTGAGTTGCAGGGGACGCCCTTGCGAACCGATATTGGCGACGATCCATCGCAGCGTCATCCACGACAGGAACGCCTGCAGCGGAATGGCAATCAGGACGGGATATTTGTCATCCGCGAGACCCGCATAGGCGCACAGCCCCTGGATCACGAAGACGTACCAGATGTCGCCGGGCTTGCCGGTGAACTCGAGATTGGACCGCTGCGGCACACGCAGCCGCTCGACGAACCAGCCGTAGAAGATGGTCGCCACCCACGGCGCCGGAATCACGAACAGGAAACCAATCACGAAAAGCAGGGCGCGTCCGAACAGTGCCCAGATGCTAAGATCGACCGAAAGCGATCCGCCTGCCGGGGCACCGCTTCCCTGAAATGTGCCCGCGCCCGGAACGGCCGGCGGACCCGAGATGCCCGAGAGCAGGCCCGGAATATCCCCGGCTTTTTGCCAGCCACTCATGCCCTCGGTCCAGACCAGCGTCTGCGCCGTCACCGTCCCGTTGGCGATGAATTCGCGGAATTGAGCTTCCGGGTAGGGGCCTTGTTGCTGGCCTTGGGACGCGAAAAACCAGGTTCGGTCTGACATTTCATCCCCTTGGACGTTGCAGCGGACGGGCGGACCAACAGACCACGGGCGATGAAGCCGCATTTGGCGGGCTTTTCCTTTGCCTCTCCCTGCAGGCTAACGACTGGAGGCCGGCTGCGGCAATTGTTTTTCACCCCCGACTGCAAACTTTTTGTGCCATCCGCACAGAAAGATGCCAGACTTGGCGATGCCAGACTTGGCCGGAGCGCGAATCAAGGCGCGACCGACGTTTTGAATTTGAGGAAATGAAGGCCTGACCATGAAGCTCGTTGTTGCCATTATCAAACCTTTCAAACTTGACGAGGTGCGCCAGGCGCTCACGGCGATCGGGGTCAGCGGCATGACCGTGACCGAGGTCAAGGGTTACGGCCGCCAGAAAGGCCACACCGAGGTCTATCGCGGCGCCGAATATGTCGTGAACTTTCTGCCCAAACTTAGAATCGAAATCGCGGTCGCTTCAAACCTCGCCGACAAGGCGGTCGAGGTCATCACTTCCAGCGCGCGTACCGGCCAGATCGGCGACGGCAAGATCTTCGTGACGCCGATCGACCACGCGTTGCGGATCCGGACCGGCGAGACCGACAGCGACGCGCTGTAGGATTCCTGCACTCATTCTCGCACTTCAGTCGCATCCGGCAACGACGCCGGGCGTGCGTTAAAAATCCTAACGGGCTATGGGAAACACCATGTGGGCACACGCGTGTCGCGCAGCGAAGGTCGCTGCGCCAATTGGTCTTGTGACGATCGCCTTGTTTGCAACGCCGGCGTTCGCCGAGGCGTCTCAAATCAGCGCCGCCGACACCGCATGGATGATCGTCGCGACCGCGCTGGTCCTGATGATGACGATACCGGGCCTGGCGTTGTTCTATTCCGGCATGGTGCGCAAGAAGAACGTGCTGGCGACCATGGCGCAAAGCCTCGCTGCCGTGACCATCATTTCCATACTCTGGGTGGCGTTCGGCTATTCGCTGGCTTTCGTCGGCGACGGTCCCTGGCTTGGCACGCTGGACCGCTGGTTTCTCGCCGGCATGACCGTGGACGGCGTCAATCCCGCCGCGAAGACGATCCCCGAATGCCTGTTCATGCTCTACCAGATGACGTTTGCGATCATCACCGTGGCGCTGGTGGCAGGCTCGGTCGCCGACCGGATGCGGTTCTCGGCCTATCTCTTGTTTTCGATCGGCTGGTTCATCTTCGTCTACGTTCCGCTCGCCCACTGGGTGTGGGGCGGCGGTTTTCTCGGCGCCATGGGCGTGCTGGATTTCGCCGGCGGCCTGGTGGTGCACCTCTCGGCCGGCGTCGGCGGCCTGGTGGCGGCGAAAGTGATGGGCCGGCGTCACGGTTATGGCACCGAAAATCTGTCGCCGTTCGATTTGTCGCTTGCCGTCGTCGGCACCGGCCTGTTGTGGGTCGGCTGGTTCGGCTTCAACGGCGGATCGGCGCTGGGAGCGAATTCGCGCGCAGTGATGGCGATCATCGCCACCCATCTTGCCGCCTGCGCCGGGGCGCTGACCTGGGGCGCGATCGAATGGAAGATAAGGCGCAAGCCGTCGGTGCTCGGCATGATCTCCGGCGCGGTCGCGGGGCTGGGAACGATCACGCCGGCGAGCGGGTTCGTGGCGCCATGGCACGGCATCGTCATCGGCATGATCGCCGGCCTGGTGTGCTTCTGGGCCTGCACCTCGCTGAAGCGCCGCTTCGACTACGACGATTCGCTGGATGTCTTCGGCGTTCATGGCGTCGGCGGAATGACCGGAATCCTGCTCGCCGGGGTATTTGCGACCGCCTCGATCGGCGGAACTTCCGGCCTGATCGAGGGCAATCCCGGGCTGTTGCTGATCCAGCTCGCAGGTGTCGCGGTCACCTTCGCCTGGTCCGGCGGAGTGACTTACACACTGCTGAAGCTGGTCAGCGCCTTCGTGCCGCTTCGGGTGTCCCGGGAACACGAGCTGGAGGGCCTCGATATTTCGCAGCACGGCGAGGCACTGCAGTAAATCCCCCATTCAAATACCGTTTCTCTGCCCTCCGCATGAGCAAGATTATGTCCGGAGTTTGTCGTGCCTATGAATTAGTCAGGCATGGTTAGACTTTAGGCGCGACCGAATAGCGCAGGTTGGGGTCAGTGCGCCAAAGCTCGAAAAGGTGCGCGTTCATAATCCGTTAGGGAATGCGCAGCATCTGGCACGGCATTTGATTCTATGGGCGCTGGCTGTGCCCGCGTAGTGAACTTCTCCGCGTGGTGAACCTCAGTCGAGAACGCCCGGTCGTGTCTGGACCGGGCCCAAGCGGGGATAGGACCCATGAAAATTGTTATGGCGATCATCAAGCCATTCAAACTCGAAGAAGTCCGTGACGCCCTGACCGCCATTGGCGTTCATGGTCTCACGGTGACGGAAGTCAAGGGATATGGCCGGCAGAAAGGTCATACGGAAATCTATCGCGGTGCTGAATATGCGGTGAGCTTCCTGCCCAAGATCAAGATCGAGGTCGCTGTTGCCTCGGACCAGGTCGACAAGACCATCGATGCCATCACATCGGCTGCAAAAACCGGACAGATCGGCGACGGCAAGATCTTCGTCATCAACCTCGATCATGCGGTTCGCATCCGCACGGGAGAGGCCGATGCCGCGGCACTCTGATTTCGCGCTCAACCTTATCCAATCAGGAGTAAAACAAATGACGTTCAAACGTCCCTATAGCGCGGGATTGGCGGCCCTCGCGGTCGGCCTCTTCGCAGCGACCGCTGCCTATGCGGAGCCAACCGTCAACAAGGGCGACAATGCCTGGATGCTGACATCGACAGTGCTGGTGCTGTTGATGACGATTCCGGGCCTCGCGCTGTTCTATGGCGGAATGGTCCGGTCCAAGAACATGCTCTCGGTGCTGATGCAGGTGTTCTACACCGTCTGCATCGTGGTCATCCTTTGGGCGCTTTACGGCTACAGCCTCGCCTTCACCGGCGGATCCGACTTCATCGGCGGCTTCTCCAAGGCCTTCCTGATGGGGGTGACCACCGACTTCAAGGCGGCGACGTTCAGCGTCGATGCCAATATCTCGGAGCTGGTCTATGTCTGCTTCCAGATGACGTTCGCGGCGATTACGCCGGCCCTGATCGTCGGCGCCTTCGCCGAACGCATGAAGTTCTCGGCGGTGGCGCTGTTCATCCCGCTCTGGGTAACGCTGATCTACTTCCCGATCGCGCACATGGTCTGGTACTGGGCCGGACCGGACGCGATCTCGGATGCGGTCAAGGCGCTTGCTGCAGCGGGTGACGCGGCGGCAAAGACCGCGGCACAGGCCAAGCTCGATGAAGTCAACGCCGATGCCGGCTGGGTCTTCAAGAAGGGTGCGATCGACTTCGCAGGCGGCACCGTGGTGCACATCAATGCCGGCATCGCCGGTCTTGTCGGCGCGCTCCTGATCGGCAAGCGGACCGGCTACGGCAAGGACCTGATGTCTCCGCATTCGCTGACCATGTCCATGATCGGCGCCTCGCTGCTCTGGGTCGGCTGGTTCGGCTTCAACGCCGGATCGAACCTCGAAGCCAATGGCGGCGCTGCGCTGGCCATGACCAACTCCTTCGTCGCGACTGCGGCGGCGGCGATGTCGTGGATGTTTGCGGAGTGGATCATCAAGGGTCATCCTTCCGTGCTCGGCGCGATCTCGGGCGCGGTGGCGGGACTGGTGGCGGTCACGCCCGCGGCCGGTTACTCCGGTCCGATGGGCGCGATCGTGCTCGGTCTTGTGGTCGGGGTGGTCTGCCTGTTCTTCTGCACCGTGGTGAAGAACGCGCTCGGCTATGACGACTCGCTTGACGTGTTCGGCGTCCACTGCATCGGCGGGATCGTCGGCGCACTCGGCACCGGCATCCTGGTGAATCCGGCGCTCGGCGGTGCCGGCATCATGGACTACACCACCGGCAAGATCGCCGACTACGATCTCGTCGCTCAGATGACCTCGCAAACCTGGGGCGTCTGCACCACGCTGGTGTGGTCAGGCATCGGTTCGGCGATCCTCTACAAGGTCGTCGATGTCATCGTCGGCCTGCGCGCCAACGTCGAGACCGAACGTGAAGGCCTCGACATCACCGAGCACACGGAGCGCGCCTACAATATGTGAGTTCTCCCGGGACGCGGTCCCACCGGATCGCGTCCAGAACTACGGTTTGGGCACATACCCGGCAATGCCCCGACCGTTGAGGGGCTCCAGCGCAAGTTGGAGCCCCTTTCTTTTTTTGCTTTTTGCCGGGCGGGCCACCCGGATGGCCGGTCCCGCCGAACTGGTGTGATAGTTCTCGTAGAGCGGACTGGTCCGCAGTACGGCGGTGATCCAACGAAAGAGCCGCAAAATCGGCGCTGGCGCCGATGGTTAATCGCGTCTTAACCTCGCCGTATCTATGGTGGTTTGATCCGTTTTTTGGCCGGTCTCAACCTCGCGACCGGCCGCCCAACAGTGCTGGCGCTTCAAAGTATGGCAATGACCGCTTCATCCCGCGCCCCGCAAAGCGCCGGCAACCAGGAAAGCGAGCGTTCGCCATTCGCCCGGCTGACCGAACTGCTGGCCCCCTATCAGCCGGCTAAACCGTTGATAACGCTGTCGTTGGGCGAGCCGCAGCACCCCGTGCCGGACTTTGTCGGCCCGGTGCTGGCAAAACACATCGCCGATTTCGGCCGCTATCCCATCGCCAGGGGCATCGAACCGTTCCGGCGCGCGGCGGCGAGCTGGCTTTCCAGCCGGTTCGACCTGCCGCGGAAGGTCGATCCCGAGAGCGAGATTCTGGTGCTGAACGGCAGCCGCGAGGGGTTGTTTTTCGCGGCGCTGACGGCCGCACGCTATGTCGGCGAGCGCAGGGGCAGGCCCGCGATCCTGATGCCCAATCCGTTCTATCCGGCCTATGGCGCCGGCGCGCGCGCCGCGGGCTGCGAACAGATCTATCTGCCGACCACACTCGCCAACGGATTTCTCCCCGATCTCGACACGCTCGATGACACCACGCTGGCACGTACGGTCGCGATCTACATCGCCTCGCCGGCGAACCCGCAGGGATCGGTCGCGACAGGAGACTATTTCAGTCACTTGAAAAAACTCGCCGACCGTTTCGGCTTCATGATCCTGAGCGACGAATGCTATTCGGAAATCTACACCAAGGAAGCGCCCGGCAGCATGCTGGAATGCGCCGGGCCCGATTTCAGCAATGTCGTTGTGTTTCAGTCGTTATCGAAGCGCTCGAACCTGCCGGGCATGCGGGTCGGCTTTGCGGCCGGCGACAGGAAGTTTCTCAGCCTGTTCCACGAGCTGCGCAACGTCGCCGCCCCACAGGTGCCGGTGCCGCTGCAGCATGTCGCGGTCGCGGCCTATGGCGACGAAGCGCATGTCGAGGAGAACCGCCGGCTCTATCGCATGAAATTCGATCTCGCCGACCAGATCCTCGGCAACCGCTACGGCTACCGTCGCCCCGCCGGCGGCTTCTGCGTCTGGCTCGATGTGTCGGAGCGCGGCGGCGATGAAGCGGCGACAGTGAAGCTCTACAAAGACGGCGGCGTGCGCGTGGTGCCCGGAAGTTATCTGGCACGGCAGCAGCCCGACGGCAGCAATCCCGGCGCCGGCTATATTCGTCTGGCGCTGGTGGCAGATGGCGAAACAACGGCCGAGGCGTTGCATCGGCTGGTCGAAATTCTGGATTAATCGCAGGGCCCCATGAGCATGCCAGCGATCGAACGTGTCATTCCCCTGGTCAGCCAGTTGCCGGCGTCGATTCGCGAGGCCCTGGCGCGGCGCGTTCGCGAGATCACCGGACTTGGCCTGATCGCATTGTCGGGCGTGGCGGCGGCGGCGCTGATGACATGGTCGGTGCAGGATCCGAGCCTCAGCCACGCGACCTCGCGCGCAGCCCGCAACATCATCGGCTACCCCGGTGCGATCGCCGCCGATCTCCTGATGCAGATTCTCGGCCTCGGCGCCATCATGCTGATCCTCCCGATCGCGGTGTGGGGCTGGCGCATGCTGACCCATCGTACCTTCGACCGCGAAGCGCTGCGGATCGGTTGCTGGATCCTCTGCACGGTGATCTCGGCGGGCTTTGCCAGCTGCTGGCCGCATGGCGGCGCCTGGCCGCTGCCGACCGGGCTCGGCGGCGTGGTCGGCGATGCGCTGGTGCGCGCGCCCGCGGTGGCGTTCGGCCCGCCCGGCACCGTCTATCACATCGTGCTCAGGATCGTGCTTTTCAGCGCCATGATCGCGACCTTCCTGGTCGCGGGCGGCCTCGGCTCGCGTCCGTCGGAGGAAGATGAGCTGACGCCGATCGAGGATGACGACACGCCGTTCGGCGAACCAGGCGACAACGCCTCGGTCTCGCTGGGATGGGCGTTTCACGCAGCGATGAGCGCGAAGGCGCGGCTGGGATGGCTATTGAGCCAGGCCTATCGCTGGCTGGTCTCGAGCGGGCCTGCGCCGCGCGCGGCCGCTTTCGAACGGCTGGAGCCAAGCCTTGGCGATCGCGGGGCTGCGTCGTTGGCGTCGCAGCCCGAGGAGGATTACGAAGACGAGGAGGAGGAAGACGAGGTTCCGGCCGCGCGCGCCTCGCGCAAGAAGGCCGCCGCCCGCCCACCATCGCGCAAATCATCCGAAAAATTCGAGCTGCCGCCGATCTCCGTGTTGACCGCGCCGAGGGCATCGGATCGCCAGCCGCTCAGCAAGTCGGAACTGGAGTCCAACTCGCGGGCGCTGGAAGGCGTGCTCGGCGATTTCGGGGTCCGCGGCGAAATCGTCAAGGCCCATCCGGGACCGGTGGTGACGCTGTACGAGCTCGAGCCCGCGCCCGGCATTAAATCGTCGCGCGTCATTGGACTGGCCGACGACATCGCGCGCTCGATGAGCGCGCTCTCGGCGCGCGTCGCGGTGGTTCCCGGCCGCAATGCCATCGGCATCGAATTGCCGAACCCGCATCGCGAAAAGGTCTATTTGCGCGAATTGCTGGCGGTCAAGGATTACAACGAATCGGTCGCGAAACTTCCGCTGTGCCTGGGCAAGAACATCGGCGGCGATTCCATCATCGTCGATCTCGCGCGCATGCCGCATCTGTTGATCGCGGGCACCACCGGCTCCGGCAAATCGGTCGCCATCAACACCATGATCCTCAGCCTGTTGTACCGGCTGCGTCCGGATCAGTGCCGGCTGATCATGGTCGATCCGAAGATGCTCGAGCTCTCCGTCTATGACGGCATCCCGCATCTGCTGACGCCGGTCGTGACCGACCCGAAGAAGGCCGTGGTGGCGCTGAAGTGGGCGGTGCGCGAGATGGAAGAGCGTTACAAGAAAATGTCCAAGCTCGGCGTCCGCAACATCGACGGCTACAACGCACGCCTGCTCGAAGCGACATCCAAGGGCGAGGACCTGACCCGCACGGTGCATACCGGCTTCGACAAGGAGACCGGCAAGGCGATCTATGAGAACGAGAAACTCGATCTCGATCCGTTGCCCTACATCGTCATCATCGTCGACGAAATGGCCGACCTGATGATGGTCGCCGGCAAGGACATCGAAGGCGCGGTGCAGCGGCTGGCGCAAATGGCGCGCGCCGCCGGCCTGCACGTGGTTCTGGCCACGCAACGGCCGTCGGTCGACGTCATCACCGGTACCATCAAGGCGAACTTTCCGACCCGCATCTCGTTTCAGGTCACCTCGAAGATCGACAGCCGCACCATCCTCGGTGAAATGGGCGCCGAGCAGCTGCTCGGACAGGGCGACATGCTCTACATGGCCGGCGGCGGACGCATCAGCCGCGTGCACGGCCCCTTCGTCTCGGACGAAGAGGTCGAGAAGGTGGTGCGCCATCTCAAGTCGCAAGGCCAGCCCGAATATCTCGAAGCGGTCACCGCGGAAGAACCGACCGACGAAGACGGCGCGGTGTTCGATTCCACCAGCATGGGGAGCGACGGCGGCGGCGACCTGTTCTCGCAGGCGGTGGCGATCGTCAAGCGCGACCGCAAGGCTTCCACCAGCTACATCCAGCGCCGGCTGCAGATCGGATATAACCGCGCCGCGTCGCTGATGGAGCGAATGGAACTCGAGGGCATCGTCGGACAGGCCAATCATGCCGGCAAGCGCGAGATTCTGGTCGAAGAAGAAGAAAGCCGCTTTTGACAACGCGATCGGGCCAGGGGATTGTCAAAACTGGCATTATATTCTCACGGAAAAACGATACCTCCTTTTGCCGAAACCACGATAAAATGGCCGAAAGCCACGCAGGGCGACGCGTTGAATAGAAATCCAGGACTTCAAAATCCACGGCTCCGAATGGCAGAACGATTCGCTGGTTCCCGCAACCGCGCCGTTTTGGCGTTGCTGATTGCGGCATCCATCTCAGCCGCGGCGACTGCATCTTCCGCGCAGACGGTGCCGATTCCAAAGCCCGCGCCGAAGGCGCGCGACGGCGTCCAGATGAGTGCGTCGGAGCCGCAGAAGTCCCCGCTGACGACGGGGGCGACTTCGGCCGCACCGCCGGAGCCGGTGATTCCCGATCCGCGCCGGAATGTACCCGCCAATATTTTTTCGGCCTTCGATGCCAATCAAAAGGCGCAGGCCGCCAGGATCAGTTCCTATCTGTCGTCGTTGCAGACGCTGGTCGGAAATTTCGTTCAGGTCGGACCTGACGGCACGAAAACCAAGGGCGATTTCTACATCCAGAAGCCCGGCAAGGTGCGCTTCGAATATGACGATCCGAGCCCGATTGCGATTATCGCCGACGGATCGTCGGTGGCAGTGCGCGACCGCAAGCTCGCGACCCAGGATATCTATCCGTTGTCGCAAACGCCGTTGCGCTATCTGCTGTCGGACCGCATCGATCTCCTGAAGGACACCAATGTCGTCAACGTGACGGCCGATGACCTCTTCGTCAGCGTCACCATCGAGGAGAAGCAGGCACTGATCGGCACCAGCCGCCTGATGCTGATGGTCGGCGCCAAGGACGGCCAGCTCAAGCAATGGACCGTCACCGACCCGCAGGGCTATGACACCACGGTCGCGGTCTACAATCTGGATGCCTCCAAGAAGCTCGATCCCGGCATGTTCAAGATCGACTTTACCAACTATTCGACGCCCCCGGGCTAGCCCCTGACCTCGTTCCAAGCATCGCGCTTTTTGCGCGCCTCCCGAAGGATGGTCGCACATCAACTTCATCCTTCGAGACGCCGCCGCATTCCCCAGGATCAAGCGTGTGTTTCCGGCTTTGCCCTGATACATCCTCCCGATGCGATTCTCCCTGACGACCTGGAACATCAACTCGGTGCGGCTGCGCATCGATCTCGTCGCCAAATTCCTCAAGGCGGTGAGGCCGGATGTGCTGTGCCTGCAGGAAACCAAATGCATCGATGATGCGTTTCCGCTGAAGCGTCTCAGGCGCCTCGGCTATGAGCACGTCGCGCTGAACGGGCAGAAGGGCTACCACGGCGTCGCCGTGATCTCGAAACTGCCATTCGAGACCACGGATGTCCGCACCTTCTGCGACAAGATCGATTCGCGTCACATCTCGGTTGCGTTCGGCGCCAAGGCTGCGCTGTCAAAGCCGCTGGTGGTGCACAATTTCTACGTCCCCGCCGGCGGCGATATTCCCGACCCCGCGCTCAATCCGAAATTCGAGCACAAGCTGCGGTTTCTCGACGAGATGAAGGCGTGCGAGCCGCTGCATCCGCGCGGCGACGACCGGCATATCCTGGTCGGCGATCTCAATGTCGCCCCGCATGAGAATGACGTGTGGTCGCACAAGCAATTGCTGAAAGTGGTGTCGCACACCCCGATCGAATGCGAGAAGCTGCTGGCGGCGCAGGCCCATGGCGAATGGATCGACGTCGCGCGCGAGCGCATCCCGTTGTCGGAAAAAGTCTACACCTGGTGGAGCTATCGCGCCGCCGACTGGACCCTGGCCGATCGCGGCCGAAGGCTCGACCACATCTGGGTATCGCGGGCGCTGAAGGAGGGCGTCAGCGATTTCCGGATCGCGCGGGACGCCCGCGGCTGGCAGCGGCCGTCCGATCATGTGCCGGTGACGGTGACGCTGGAGGTGTAGCGTTGTCGTCCCTGCGAAAGCAGGGAACCATAACCACCGAAGCAAACAATCAGGAAAAGGCATCTGCCACATCGGCCAAAACGAGTGCCGCGGCGTATGGATCCCGGCGTTCGCCGGGACGACGGCGACTAGATACTGAGCTTCGCGCCCGCCATCAGAATATCGCTGGCGATCTGGCTGGTGCGGCTGGCGAATTCATCGCGCAGCCGGCGCGCCGCGCCGGGATCGCTTTCCAGCACGCGCTGAAACAGGCTGCGCGCGATGCGGATCACCGTGGAATTTTCCAGCGCAAGCGCGGTCGAGGGCCGCTGCATCCTGACCACAAGCGCGAGTTCGCCGATCAGTGCGCCTGGGCCTGCGACGATTTCGGCGCCGGCACCGTCCTCGATCCGGAATGCGCCGTGCTGAACGATAAACCCGGCATCGGCTTCATCGCCTGCCCTGAACAGAAAGTCGCCGCGGGAAACATTGCGCAGCTCGGAGCCGATCGCCACCATGCGGAGCGCGGTCGTCCCCAACAGGCGCAGGGTCGGGACGCGCTCGAGCAAGGCAACATCATCTTCGATCGACATGCAGGACCGGTGACCGGGGCGCGCTAACGAGGCCCGTTAATATGAATTGCGGCCCGAATTGTATCACGGCACCAGCTTGTAGCCACCGGCTTCCGTCACCAGTATCTCGGGATTGGCAGCATCTTTTTCGATCTTCTGACGCAGCCGATAGATGTGGGTTTCCAGGGTGTGCGTGGTGACGCCCGAATTGTAGCCCCACACTTCCTGCAGCAGCGTCTCGCGCGACACCGGCAATTGGCCGGCGCGATACAGAAATCGCAGGATCGCGGTTTCCTTCTCCGTCAGCCGAACCTTCCTGGCGTTGGCGCCGGTCAGCATCTTGGAGCCGGGCCGGAAGCTGTAGGGACCGACGGAAAATACCGCATCTTCGCTGGCTTCATGCTGGCGAAGCTGCGCCCGGATCCGCGCCAGCAGCACCGCAAAGCGAAACGGCTTTGCCACGTAGTCGTTGGCGCCGGACTCGAGCCCCAGAATGGTGTCCGAATCGGTATCATGCCCGGTGAGCATGATGATCGGTGCCTTGAAGCCGCCCTTGCGCAAGGAACGCACGACCTCGCGGCCGTCGGTGTCCGGCAGCCCGACATCCATCAGCACGAGATCGGGGGCATTGGCCTTGGCGGCGCTGGCGCCCTTGGCGCCGGTATCGACGGCGGAGGCTTCGAACTCGTCGTGCAGCGATAATTGCTCCACCAGCGTATCGCGCAGATCGGTATCGTCATCCACGATCAGGATCTTGCGGGCATTGGCCATGGGTACAATCCTCTGGGGCGGCTGGTGCGGCGGAAGCGCCTTTTGCCGGGTCTTCGGTGGTAGAATCAGGGTTCGTCGGTCTCGGTACATCTTGAGGTAGGGGACCGTTACCGATTCACAAGGCAAAACCGAGTCTATCCCAGAATTTGCGGGCATTGCGATGAATGTCCTGTAATGGAGGCGAAACAGGGCATTCAGGGCCAGCCGGACCATCGGTGATTCGGAAAGTTCATGGAAAATTCCGGTATTTCAATGGCTTATAAAACACCCTTGCGCGACCGGCCGCTTGCCGTGATCCGGATTCGCAGAGCCGCCGGGGATCCGCGCCGGGGCTGGCTGACGGCGGGCGGATGGACGATCCCGGTAGCCCTAGGGCGGGGCGGCATCAGGGCTAACAAGCGCGAAGGCGATGGCGGGACCCCGAAAGGGACATTCCGGCCGCGGCGATTGTGGTGGCGCGCCGACCGTCACGTGAGGCCGCGCACTTACCTCACCGTCCGCGCCGTCGGGCCTGAGGACGCCTGGTGCGAAGACCCGACAAGCCGTCATTACAACCGGCCCATCCGGCGCGATCGCGGCGGCGGTGACCGCCTCACGCGCGACGATCATCTCTACGATTTCATCGTCGAGATCGATCACAACAGCCTCCCGCGCATCAAGGGGCGCGGCAGCGCGGTCTTCCTGCATCTGGCGCGCGCGAATTTCGGTCCCACCGCCGGCTGTGTCTCGATGACGAAATCCGCAATGCTGCGGCTATTGGCGCGGCTGGGGCCGCAGACGAAGATCGTGATCGGGTGATTGCTTTCCTCACCTCGCCCCGAATATCGCCGAGCCGACGCGCACATGGGTGGCGCCGAGCTGGATCGCTGTGACAAAATCCGCGCTCATGCCCATCGACAGCTTCTTCAATCCGTTGCGCGCGGCGATTTTCGCGGTCAGCGCAAAATGCGGCGCCGGCGCGTCGTCGACCGGCGGAATGCACATCAGGCCGGAAATCTGCAAACCATATTTGTCGCGGCAGTCGGCAATGAAGGCATCGGCCTCGTTGGGCGCAACGCCCGCCTTCTGCGGCTCCTCGCCGGTATTGAGCTGGACGAATAATTCGGGCCGGCGTTTTTGAGAATTGATTTCCTTGGCTAACGCCAAGCAAATGCTGGGACGGTCGACCGAATGAATGGCGTCGAACAACGCCACCGCCTCTTTCGCCTTGTTGGATTGCAGCGGCCCGATCAAATGCAGCGCGATGCCCGGGTAAGCCGACATTAACCCTGGCCACTTGGCTTTGGCTTCCTGCACACGATTTTCGCCGAATACGCGCTGTCCGGCCTCGATCACCGGCGCGATCGCGCCGGCATCGAAGGTCTTGGACACCGCGACCAGCGTTACCGATGCGCGATCGCGGCCCGCTTCCCTGCACGCACGCGCGATTTCCTGCTCCACCTTGGCAAGCCCGCTGGGTAAAGGCGGGGTTATCGGCGATGGATTTTGCGGCGTCATGTCATCTGCCGATTCACGGGTTTACGGGTTTGGTCGAATTTTACCAAGTTCGCGAAAGGCTTCTTGAACCCTTCGCTCTACCTTGCAGGTGGGGCCCGGGGACGAAGATGTCACGCGTTAGTTTCAACCGCAAAAGAGTGAAACTCAAGCAGCTTCTGGGAATCCGCGCGCGGCTGGCCCTGCTCGCGTTGATCCTGGTGGCCCCGCTGATGCTGGAACGCGCCCGCTCGCTCGAGGACGCCCGCACCAGGCAGATCGCGCTTGCCTCCGAGGAATTTTCCAGCCTGGCGCGGCACAGCGCCGATACCCAGCGCGAAATCATATCTTCGGTCGAGACCATATTGAAATCGACGGCCTTCATCCGCGCCTCGGCAGGCGGCGCCGGCCGCAGTTGCGACATGCTGCGCACCAGCCTGCCGTCCAATCTGCCGTGGATTCGCACCCTGCTGATTGTCGGCAAGGAAGGACGAGTGCAATGCTCGACAAACGAGGCCTATGTCGGTCTCGACCTCAGCGACCGGGCCTATCTCATCAAGGCGCGCGCGAGCCGCGACTTCGTCTTGAGCGACTTTCTGCTGGCCAGGCCTACCAACCGGCCGATCGTGATGGCAGCCTATCCGGTTTCGGCCATCGGCGATGAGGCGGATTCGGTTATTCTCGCCAGCATCAATCTCGACTGGATGTCGAAGATCATGAGCAATCTCGGCGGCCGCGCCGGTATTTCGGCGGTGCTGATCGACAGCAAGGGAACCGTGCTGGCGGCGCCGGCGGATCAAGCCAGCATGGTCGGCCGTCCCCTGGATTCCATACCGCTGCTATCGGCCATTGCCGAAAAGGCTATCGATTTCGGACCGCGCGGAAGGATCGCTTTCGTTCCTTGCTACCGATGGATCGAAGCGCACCGTCGACTTTGCGCGCATTGACGGCACCGCCGCGCGGCTGATCGTCAGCATCGATGAAACCAAGGTAACGGCGGCGATCAATCGCGAGATCCGCACCGCCTATCTGCAACTCGGCTTCGTCTGCCTGTTCGTGCTGATCGGCGCGTTGATCGCCGCGGAGAAACTCATCATCCAGCCGATCGAGATCCTGGCGGCGATGGCAAAACGCTTCGGCGAGGGCGAGTGGTCGGTGCGCGCGGCACGCAACCGGCTGCCGGACGAATTCGTACCGCTGGCCCGCGCCTTCAACGCGATGGCGGCACAGCTCCGCCAGCGCGAGCGGGAACTGGTCGCCACCAATGACCGGCTCACCGTGATCGCGTCGATCGACATGCTGTCGGGGCTTGCCAACCGGCGCGGCTTCCAGAGCCGGCTCGACTTCGAATGGATGAAGGCCCTGCAATACGGCAGCGACCTGTCGCTTTTGATGATCGACGTCGATCACTTCAAGCTGTTCAACGACACCTACGGCCATCCCGAAGGCGACGTCTGCCTTTCCCGGCTCGGCGAAACGCTGGCCGGGATTGCCGCCGAGACCATGGGCTTTGCCGGGCGTTATGGCGGCGAAGAATTTTGCCTGCTGCTGCCGGACACCGACGCGAAACGCGCGCTGGAGATCGGCGAACTGGTGCGCGTGGCGGTGCAAGGCCTCGGCATGCCCCATTGCACCAGCGACTTTCAAACCGTCACCGTCAGCGTCGGCGTCGCCTGCACCCGACCCAACGACACCCAGCGGCCGGGTGACCTGATCGAGGCCGCCGATGCCGCCCTCTACGCCGCCAAGCATCGCGGCCGCAACGCCGTGGTCGAGCACGGCTTTGGGCGGGCGACCGATGGCGGCGTGGCGCTGGCGGGCTGAGGCTTTCCGCAAGCGCTTTTGAGCTGCTGGGCGTTGACCCATCGCGGTCTTTTGTGGCCTAGTCCGCCGTCCCAAATATGACCGCGAATCCACGAAAAGCCCTGCGATTCCATGACCTCCGAACGCTACAACGCACGCGAATCCGAGCCGCGCTGGCAACGCCAGTGGGACGAAAAGGCGATCTTCGCTTCCAAAAACGACGACAAGCGGCCGAAATATTACGTGCTGGAGATGTTCCCCTATCCTTCCGGGCGCATCCATATCGGCCATGTCCGCAACTACACCCTCGGCGACGTGCTGGCGCGCTACATGCGGGCCAAGGGTTTCAACGTGCTGCACCCGATGGGCTGGGATGCGTTCGGTCTGCCCGCTGAAAATGCCGCGATCGAACGCAAGGTGGCCCCGAAAGCCTGGACCTACGACAATATCGCGGCGATGAAAAAGCAGCTGCGGTCGATCGGGCTGTCGCTCGATTGGTCCCGCGAATTCGCGACCTGCGATCCCTCTTATTACAAGCATCAGCAGAAGATGTTCCTGGATTTCCTGCGCGCAGGGTTGGCCGAGCGCGAGAAGCGCAAGATCAACTGGGATCCGGTCGACATGACCGTGCTCGCCAACGAGCAGGTGATCGACGGCCGCGGCTGGCGCTCCGGCGCGGTGGTCGAGCTGCGCGAAATGAACCAGTGGGTGTTCAAGATCACCAAATATTCGCAGGAGCTGTTGGACGCGCTCGACACTCTGGATCGCTGGCCCGACAAGGTGCGGCTGATGCAGCGCAACTGGATCGGCCGCTCCGAGGGTTTGAAAATCAAGTTTAGGCTAGATTCCTCGACGGCCCCATCCGGCGAGCACGAAATCGAGGTGTTTACTACGCGGCCGGACACCCTTTTTGGCGCTAAGTTCATAGCTGTCGCGCCTGACCACGTGGTTGCGTTAGCTGCTGCGAGCGTGGACGAAAATCTCGCAAAGTTCATCGCCGAAGCAAAGCGCCACGGCACGGCGCAGGAAATCATCGACACCCAGGAGAAGCTCGGTTTCGACACCGGCATCCGAGCGATCCATCCGTTCGACCCGAACTGGAAGCTGCCGGTTTATGTCGCGAATTTCGTGCTGATGGAATATGGCACCGGCGCGATCTTCGGCTGCCCCGCGCACGACCAGCGCGACCTAGACTTCGTCAATAAGTACGGGCTCGGCAACACGCCTGTGGTTAGTCCTGAAGGCCAGGACCCGAAGACGTTTGTCATTACCGACACCGCCTATGATGGCGATGGCCGCATGATCAATTCGCACTTCCTCGACGGAATGACCGTCGCGCAGGCGAAGGAGGAGGTAGCGAGTCGGCTGGAAAAAGAGATTTGGGGATACAAACTGGCGCTCCCGCAAGGAACAGTGGAGAAGGAAAAGCCAAATATTTTGGTTACCCCAATAGTTCGAGACCGGAACGGCAGTCCTGTTTCACCGTTTGATAGGGAGTGGGAGTTTGACCCTAAGGCTTATCAATGGGGACTCGTACCAGGCCATTGGAGTCCAGACCGGCGCTATTTCGTTGTTGGACAGAAGGAACTATTCAACGATCGCAATATGCTGCACCTCGCGGAGCCCGTTTTTGTGGCACAGCGCGAAGTAAACTTCCGCCTGCGCGACTGGGGCATCTCGCGGCAGCGCTATTGGGGCTGCCCGATCCCGGTGATCCATTGCCCGAAATGCGGCGTGGTGCCAGTGCCCAACGAGGACCTGCCGGTGGTGCTGCCCGAGGATGTCACCTTCGACAAACCCGGCAACGCGCTCGACCATCATCCGAGCTGGAAGCACGTCGCCTGCCCGCAATGCGGCGGCCGCGCTAGCCGCGAAACCGACACTATGGATACCTTTGTGGATTCGTCGTGGTACTTCGCGCGCTTCACCGATCCATGGAACGAGAACGCGCCGACCACGCGTTCCGTTGTCGACCGCTTGATGCCAGTCGACCAGTATATCGGCGGCGTCGAGCACGCGATCCTGCATCTGCTCTACGCGCGCTTTTTCACCCGGGCGATGAAAGCGACCGGGCACATCGCGTTCGATGAACCGTTTGCCGGCCAATACACCCAAGGCATGGTCGTCCACGAGACCTACCGGAAGGCCGACGGCACTTACGCGACGCCAGCCGAGGTGAAGATCGACAGCGGCGGCAACGGTCGCCGCGCCAGTCTGATCGAGACCGGCGAAGAAGTCTCGATCGGCGGAATCGAGAAGATGTCGAAGTCGAAGCGCAACACCGTCGATCCCGACGACATCATCGCAACCTACGGCGCCGACGTCGCGCGCTGGTTCATGCTGTCGGATTCGCCGCCCGACCGCGACGTGATCTGGAGCGACGAGCGGGTGCAGGGCGCCTCGCGTTTCGTGCAGCGGCTGTGGCGGCTGGTCAATGAATCCGCCGAGTTTGCCAAGGCGGCGCCGGCGGCACGACCGGCAGCGTTCGGCGCGGACGCTCTGGCGCTGCGCAAGGCGGCGCACGGAGCGCTCGACAAGGTCTCCACCGGCATCGAAATACTGCATTTCAACGTCTGCCTCGCCTACATCCGGGAATTTTCCAACGCGCTGGGCGAGGTGCTGGCCCGCGAGGGGCGGCCGTCGGCGGATTTGAAGTGGGCGGTTGGCGAAGCCGCGGTTATTCTGGTTCAACTGTTCGCGCCGATGATGCCGCATCTGGCCGAGGAATGCTGGCAGGTGGTGGGGCAATCGGGCCTGGTTTCGGAGGCCGGTTGGCCCAAAATCGAACGCGATTTGCTGGTTGAAGACACCGTGACACTGGTGGTTCAGGTCAACGGCAAGAAGCGGGGTGAGGTCACGGTGGCTAGCGGCGCCCAGAATCCGGAAATTGAGGCTGCCGTTTTGGCGCTCGATGCGGTAAAACAAGCGCTCGGCGGCAAGGCCGTCCGCAAGGTGATTATTGTTCCCAAGAGGATCGCGAATGTCGTTGGCTAGGACCCGGATCGCCGCTCGCCTTTTGGCGGCAGCCGCACTGGCGGCACTGACGGCCGGCTGCTTCCAGCCGATGTATGCCGAACATAGCGACGGCACCCCGGGCCTGCGGGAAAGACTGATGGGGGTGGAACTACCGCCCGTCGACAAACCCAACGCCTCGCGCGATGCGCGGATCCAGGTGGAAATCCGCAACGCGCTGGCGTTCAAGCTCTACGGCACCGCCACCGGCATGCCGCCCACCCACCGGCTGGTGCTGCGCTTTAACACCAGCCGTTCGTCGCTTATGGTAAATGTGAACACGGGACTACCCACCAGCGAGAACGTGGGCATCGATGCCCAGTACAATCTGATCGAGATTGCCTCGAACAAATCGGTCATGACCGGCACCACATTCTCCCGCGTGTCCTACGACATCCCCGGCAGCATCCAGCGCTTTGCCCGCGCCCGCGCCTACCGCGACGCCGAGGATCGCGCCGCCAACGAAATCGCGGAAAATATCCAGACCCGGCTGGCGTCATTCTTCGTCGCGGGGACTTGAACCAGCCGTCATCCCCGGATGAGCGCGTTTGCGCTCACTCGGGAGGTGCGCGGCCTTGCGCGCCTCGAAGGATGGCCGCATCGTTCTTATCGTCTCATCCTTCGAGGCTCGCCGAAGGCGGCTCGCACCTCAGGATGACGCCAATTTGGGTGGATAGAATAACGTGGTCGCGCTGCGCGGAAAAGAAATCGACGCGTTTCTCGCCCGGCCCGATCCGGGCCGGCCCATCATCCTGCTCTACGGTCCCGATGCGGGCCTGGTGCGCGAACGTGCCGATGCGCTGTTGGCATCCGCGGTCGACGATCCCAACGATCCATTTTCGCTGGTGCGGCTGGATGGCGACGAGCTTTCGGCCGAGCCGTCGCGGCTGGTCGATGAAGCCATGACGGTACCGCTGTTCGGCGGCCGCCGCGCCATCCGCGTCCGCGCCGGCTCCCGCAGTTTCGCCAGCGGCGTCGATACGCTGGCGGAGACGCCGCTGAAGGATTGCCGCATCGTGATCGAAGCCGGCGAGCTGCGGCCCGAATCGCCGCTGCGCAAGGCCTGCGAGCGCGCCAGGACCGCGGTCGCGATCGCCTGCTATCCCGACGGTGAACGCGACCTGGCGAAACTGATCGACGACGAATTGCGGGTTTCGGGTCTGCGGATCGCGCCCGACGCGCGCGGGTCGCTGACGGCGCTGCTCGGCGGCGACCGCCAGGCGTCGCGCAACGAACTGAAGAAGCTCGCGCTCTACGCCCACGGCAAGGCCGAGGTCACGCTCGACGATGTGATGGCGGTGGTGGCCGATGCTTCCGAGCTGAAGCTCGATCCGATCGTGGACGGCGCTTTTGCCGGGAAGCCGGATCTGGTCGAGACCGAATTCGCCAAGGCCATGGTCGCCGGCACCTATCCCGGGATGATCATCTCGGCGGCGCTGCGTCAGGCGGCGTGGCTGCACAAATCGGCGCTCGCGGTCGCCGAGGGAACGCCGGTATCGGTGCTGCTCGACAGCGGCTTCCCTCGCCTGCACTTTTCGCGAAAGGGCAGTGTCGAAACCGCGCTGCGCAATTTCAATGCGCCGCGGCTACTGGCGATCATCGATCAACTCGCGACCGCGGCGCTGGATATGCGAAAACAGGCGGCGCTGGCGGCCGTGATCGCGCAGCGCACGCTGTTGTCGATCGCGGTGAATGCGAAGCGACGGGGATGAGTTAAGGAAGCGCTCGCTTCTCCCTCGCCCCGCTCTTGCGGGGGCGAGACGAGCGAAGCTCGCTCTTAGAGGGTTGGGGTGAGGGGCCGCTTCCGCAAATTCTGAAGATGGGGTGCGCGCGGGGAGTCCCCCTCACCCGAAATGACGACTTAATTTTTCTTATGCAGCCTTCGCACGATCTCATCGAGCTGTTCGAGGTCGCGGTAGCGGATGTGGACGGTGCCGCCGGAATCGCGGTGATCGATGTTGACGGCAAGCCCGAGCGCGTCGCTGATGGTTTTCTCCAGCGCGACCGTATCGGCATCCTTGACCTTGCCGCCGCGCGCCTTTTGCGGCTTACGCACCGGCACGCCCTCGACATGGGCGAGCGCCTCGGCCTGCCGCACATTGAGGCCCTCCTCGACGATGCGCTTGGCGCTGGCGAGCGGATCGGGCACGCCGATCAGCGCGCGGGCGTGGCCGGCCGACAACTGTCCGAGCGCGATATAGGCCTGCACCTCCGCGGGCAATTTCGTCAGCCGCATCATGTTGGCGACGTGGCTGCGGCTCTTGCCGACGATTTTCGCGATCTCGTCCTGGCTGCGTTTGAATTCGTTGGCCAGCGCGTGATAGCCCTGCGCCTCCTCCATCGCATTGAGGTCTTCGCGCTGCACGTTTTCGATGATCGCGATTTCGAGCGCATCGCTGTCGCTGACATCGACCGGCACGACCGGCACGTCGTGCAGGCCTGCGATCTGCGCGGCGCGCCAGCGGCGCTCGCCGGCGATGATCTCGAAGCGGTCGTGCGCGCCCTTGACCGGACGCACCACGATCGGCTGGATCACGCCGTGCTGCTTGATCAATTCGGCGAGCTCGCCGAGTTCGGCATCGGCAAATTCACGGCGCGGATTGCGCGGATTGGGTTTTAGGAATTCGATCGGCACCTTGCGCTGCGCGCGCGGCCGGTCGACATGGGCGGCCTCGCCGCCGACATCTCCGATCAGACTTGCAAGACCGCGGCCCAGTCGCGAACGCGCTTCGTCGGCCATCGCCAGCTCCCTTGGATTCACTTAGCAACACTCCGGATCAGACATTTGCGTTTTCTGCCATCCTTCGAGGCTCGGGGCGGTGCCCCTCGCACCTCAGGATGACGCTGGTGGTTGTTGTCGTCACCGCAAAGGTGCCGTCATCAAATTCCGTCATCCTGAGGTGCGAGCCGTCTTCGGCGAGCCTCGAAGGATGATTGACTGTTCTCAATGCGTCCTTAGCTCGCGCTCGCGCTGGATCACTTCGGTCGCAAGCTTGAGATAGGCTTCGCTGCCGACGCATTTGAGATCGTACACCAGCACCGGCTTGCCGTAGGACGGCGCCTCGGAGATGCGGACATTGCGCGGGATCATGGTTTTGTAGACCTTGCTGCCCATGAACTGCCGGACATCGGCGACGACCTGGTTCGACAGATTGTTGCGCGAGTCGAACATGGTCAGCACGATGCCATGAATCGACAGGTTGGGATTGAGCGTGGTGCGCACCTGCTCCACCGTCTGCAGCAATTGCGACAGGCCCTCGAGCGCGAAGAACTCGCATTGCAGCGGCACCAGGATCGCGTCGGAAGCCGCCATCGCGTTGACGGTGAGAAGATTGAGCGACGGCGGACAATCGATCAGCACGTAGGTGTAATCATTGTCCTGCGCGGCGTTGCTGTTGAGGGCAGCGATCGCGTCGCGCAGCCGGAATGCGCGGCCGGGGGTCGATCCGAGTTCGAGCTCCAGGCCTGACAGATCCATGGTCGAAGGCGCGATGTGGAGCCGCGGCACGGCGGTCGGCACCACCGATTCGCGCAGACTAGCTTCGCCGATCAAGACGTCATAGGTCGAGCAGTTGCGGTTGCGGCGATCGATGCCGAGACCGGTCGAGGCGTTGCCTTGCGGATCGAGATCGACGATCAGCACGCGCTCGCCGATCGCAGCGAGCGCGGTGCCGAGGTTGATCGCGGTCGTGGTCTTGCCAACGCCGCCCTTCTGATTGGCGAGCGCCAGGATGCGCGGATGGAGGGCCGGGTGTTTCGCCTTATCTTCTTGATATATATGATCAATTTCGGTCATGCGCGGGTGCCATGGACGGTCGCGGACGGGTTGCGCCGCTCGATGCGGTCGAGTTCGACGATCCAGCCCTGTCCGCCGGTGCGGCTGGAATGCAGATGCGGTTCGATCTTCCAATATTTAGTGGCTTCGGTCAATTCAGCCTCTACATCTTGTCCCTTGAGAAACAGGGCCTTCGCACCCCCTATCACCAGCGGTTCCGCGAAGGAGATGAGCTGGTGTAGCGGAGCGACCGCCCGGGCGGTGACGCAATCGACCGGGCCGGTGATTCTATCCACACTATCCCCGATCTCGGCCAAGTGCACCGTGCCCGGTGAATTGGTGACCCGCAGCGCCTCGCGCAGGAAGGCCGCCTTCTTGGCATTGCGTTCGACCAGATGGACCATGGCACCCGGTGTTTCCGCCAGCCCGCAGGCCAGCACGACGCCGGGAAAGCCGCCGCCGCTGCCGAGATCGACCCAGGTTTTGGCCGACGGCGCCAGCGACAAAAGCTGCAGCGAATCCGAGATGTGCCGGGTCCACAGATGCGGAAGCGTCGAGGGCGCGACAAGATTGGTCTTGGCCTGCCATTGCCTGAGCAGCTCGACATAGCGATCCAGCCTCGCCTCTGTTTCACGTGAAACGGGCGTGAGGGCGAGCGCGGCCGCCTTGTCGGAGGCGAGGATTGCTGAAGCGATCTGTTTTGCCATGTCGGCCATTTGCTCGATGGTAGTCGTCATCCTGAGGTGCGAGCCACTTCGGCGAGCCTCGAAGGATGACGACGACGGAGTTTGCGGCCCATCCTTCGAGGCGCGCAAGGGCGCGCACCTCCCGAGTGAGCGCAAACGCGCTGATCCGGGGATGACGTCCGAAGTTTGCAGCAGCGTCTGTTTCACGTGAAACAGACCCCCCCTACGCAGATGCGGCAGCCGGCTTCTTTCGCGCTTCGCGTCGCAGATAGGCCGCCAGGATACCGAGCGCGGCCGGCGTAATGCCGTCGAGCCGGCCCGCCTGCCCCACCGTCCGCGGCCGCGCGGCCTCGAGTTTTGTGCGGGCCTCGTTGGAAAGGCCCGGCACCGCCGTGTAGTCGATATCGCCCAGCATCAGCCCCTCGTCGCGACGGAAGGCATCGACGTCGGCGATCTGGCGCTTGAGATAGACATCGTATTTGGCGTCGATCTCGAGATGGACCGCGATCGCTGGTTCAATGGCCGACAATTCCGGCCAGATGCCGCGCACCTCCGGCCAGCCGATCTCCGGATAGGCCAGTAGTTCAAAGGCCGACCGGCGCTGGCCGTCTCTGTTGAGCGCCAGGCCGATGCTGGCGGCTTCATTCGGCGTCAGCGACAGCGATCTTCGTCAGCGCCTTCGCGTCATTGAGCGCGGTCATCTTGGCGGCATGGCGCTGCGAACGGGCGCGTCCTACGCAGCCGAGCGCAATCCCCTTGTCGGTCAGGCGCTGATCGGCATTGTCCGCCCGCAAGGTCAGCCGGTATTCGGCCCGCGAGGTGAACATCCGATACGGCTCGGTGATGCCGCGGGTGACGAGATCGTCGATCATCACCCCGAGATAGCCGTCGGCGCGGTCGAACACGATCGGCTCGGACGCCGCTGGCGGCCAGCTGCCGCGTTGATACCCGCGACAAGCCCCTGCGCCGCAGCCTCCTCATAGCCGGTGGTGCCGTTGATCTGCCCGGCCAGGAACAGTCCCCGCAACCGCTTGGTCTGCAGGGTCGGATCGAGCTCGCGGGGATCGACATGGTCGTATTCGATGGCATAGCCCGGCCGGACCATGCGGACCCGCTCCAGGCCCGGAATGCGTCGCCAGGATCGCCAGCTGCACCTCTTCCGGCAGCGAGGTCGAGATACCGTTCGGATAGACGGTGGTGTCGTCGAGCCCCTCCGGCTCCAGGAAGATCTGATGGCCGTCGCGGTCGCCGAAGCGGACGATCTTGTCCTCGATCGAGGGGCAATAGCGCGGCCCGCTGCTCTTGATCTGCCCGGAATACATCGGCGAGCGATGCACATTGGCCCGGATCACCTCATGGGTGGCGGGCGTGGTGCGGGTGATGCCGCACTGGATCTGCGGCGTTGTGATCTTGTCCGTCATCACCGAAAACGGCTCCGGCGGATCGTCGCCGGGCTGCATTTCAACCGCGCGCCCAGTCGATGGTGGTGCCATCGAGCCGCGGCGGGGTGCCGGTCTTCAGCCGTCCCAGCGCAAAGCCGAAGCGCTCGAACGAGTTTGAGAGCCCAAGCGCCGGCGCTTCGCCGACGCGGCCCGCCGGCCAGTTCTTCTCGCCGAGATGGATCAGGCCGCGCAGAAAGGTCCCGGTGGTGATGACGACGGCGCCGGCGATCAGTTCGCGGCCATCGGCCAGACGAATGCCTGTGACGCGACCGTTTGAGACGATCAGCTCGTCCGCCTCGCCCTCGATCACGCCGAGATTGGCGGTCTCGCGTGATGGCGGCCTGCATGGCCGCGGCATAGAGCTTGCGGTCGGCCTGGGCGCGCGGACCGCGCACCGCCGGCCCCTTGCGGCGATTGAGCATGCGAAACTGGATGCCGGCGGCATCGGCAACGCGCCCCATCAGTCCGTCCAGCGCATCGACCTCGCGGACCAGATGGCCCTTGCCGAGCCCCCCGATCGCGGGGTTGCAGGACATCGCCCCGATGGTCGCGAAGCGATGGGTGACCAGCGCCGTCCTGGCGCCCATGCGCGCGGCCGCAGCCGCGGCCTCGCAGCCGGCGTGACCTCCGCCGATGACGATGACGTCGAATGAATCTTGCCCTGCGGTCATGCGGGGCTTTTATCGCACGCACGGTGAAAGCCGGAAGAAAATAAGTCGGGCATTGTTTCACGTGAAACGAAAGCTGCGCCCGGGGTCCGTTTCACGTGAAACAACTAAACTGAATTCAAAATCATTACTTCCCAATACAGAAATCCCGGAAAATCACTTCCAGGATATCCTCCACGTCGACCCGCCCAAGCAGCCGGCCAAGCGCCTGAGCGGCTGCTCGCAACTCCTCCGCGGCGAGTTCCTCCCCCTCGCCCATCACCGCCATGCTGCGCTGCAGCGAAATCGCCGTTTGCTCCAACAATCTTCGCTGCCGCGCCCGGCCGATCAAGCCGCCCTCGCCCGAGCCAAAATAATCCTGCGCGAACGCGATCAGCGCTGCCAGCAATTTCCCGACCCCGTCGCCGCGGCTCGCCGAGATCGCAAAATCGGTCCTGCCTCGCTCACCGGCCTGCGACGCCGGCCGCAGCGTCGAGATCGATCTTGTTGCGCACCACCCATATCGGCACCGCGCCTTCGGTTCGACTTTCCTGGTGCGGCGTATCGACCAGCCACAACACCAGATCGGCTTCCGCCGCTCGCGCCCGCGCCCGACGCACGCCTTCCTGCTCGACGGGATCGTCGGTCTCGCGAATCCCGGCGGTGTCGATCACCGTCACCGGATAGCCGTCGAGATCGAGCTGCACTTCGATGATGTCGCGCGTGGTGCCGGCATGCGGCGAAACGATCGCGACCTCGCGCCGCGCCAGCGCATTCATCAGCGTCGACTTGCCGACGTTCGGCGGCCCCGCGATCGCGACCACCAGCCCATCGCGCAGCCGTTCACTTCGTCCCTGCGCCGCCAGCACTTCCTGGATTTCGCCGAGCAGCGTCCTGATCTTAGCCAGCGCCGGCGCGAATCAATTCCGCCGTCACGTCGCCCTCGTCGGAGAAATCGATGCCCGCTTCGATCAATGCCGAGGCTTCGATGATCTGATCGCGCCAGTTGCGCGCACGGTCGCCGAGCAGACCTTTCAGGTGGCGCAGCGCCTGGCGGCGCTGCCGGTCGGTGTCGGCATGAATCAGGTCGTCGAGGCCTTCGGCTTCGGTGAGGTCGAGCTTGCCGTTCTCGAACGCGCGGCGGGTAAACTCGCCCGGCTCCGCCGCGCGCACATTCTCGAAAGTCGAGAGCGCCGCGAACAATGCCGCCAGCACCGCGCGCCCGCCATGGACGTGAAATTCCGCGACATCCTCGCCGGTAGCACTAGCCGGTCCCGGAAACCACAGCACCACCGCATCGTCGATCGGCTGCTGATTCGCGTCGCGAAGCAGCGACCCGCGTCGCCATCCGCGGCGCCGGCATCTTTCCCGCCAGCGAGGCCAGCGCCGTCCCGGCCTGCGGTCCGGATACCCGCACCACGGCGATCGCGCTCGGCGGCCGGCCAGATGACAGCGCGAAAATGGTCTGTTGCCGTGGATGCATCGCCTATTTGTCCCCGACCCCTTGGAAAGGCAACGCAATTCCTGTTAGCCGGGTCTTCCGATGATCGGCCGCAACGGGTCAGAATGCTGCAGCAAACCATGCAGCATTGCCGCAGCATTTTGCTGCAGCGGGCCCCGGATTGAACGGCGGCCACAAAGCAAATGCCAGCCTTTTCAAATACTTGTTTGGTATAGGCCAAATTTGGCGGGTATTTCCCATGCTGCGTATGTGTTGCAGCAAAGGCCGCAGCATGGAGACTTTGGCGCGGCCACGAAAAAGGGCGCCCTTGCGAAGGACGCCCTCTTCAAAACGCCTGCGACAGCTCAGGTATTCATCGATTCGAAGAATTCCGAGTTGTTCTTGGTGTTGCGCAGCTTGTCGAGCAGGAAGTCGATCGCGTCCATGGTGCCCATCGGATTGAGGATCCGGCGCAGCACGTACATTTTCTTCAACAGCTGCGGATCGGTGATCAGCTCTTCCTTGCGGGTGCCGGAGCGCGAGATGTCGATCGCCGGGAAGGTCCGCTTGTCGGAAACCTTGCGGTCGAGAATCAGTTCGGAATTGCCGGTGCCCTTGAACTCTTCGAAGATCACTTCGTCCATGCGGCTGCCGGTATCGACCAGCGCGGTCGCGATGATGGTCAGCGAACCGCCCTCCTCGATGTTGCGCGCGGCGCCGAAGAAACGCTTCGGCCGCTGCAGCGCGTTGGCGTCGACGCCGCCGGTCAGCACCTTGCCGGATGACGGCACCACGGTGTTGTAGGCGCGCCCCAGGCGCGTAATCGAGTCCAGCAGGATCACGACGTCACGGCCGTGCTCGACCAGCCGCTTGGCCTTCTCGATGACCATCTCGGCGACCTGGACGTGACGCACCGCCGGCTCGTCGAAGGTGGACGAGACCACTTCGCCCTTCACCGAGCGCTGCATGTCCGTGACTTCTTCGGGCCGCTCGTCGATCAGGAGCACGATCAGATAGCATTCCGGATGATTGGCGGTGATCGAATGCGCGATGTTCTGCATCAGCACGGTTTTGCCGGTACGGGGCGGCGCCACGATCAAGGCGCGCTGGCCCTTGCCGATCGGGGCGACGATGTCGATAACCCTTGCAGAAAGGTCCTTTCTGGTGGGGTCTTCGAGTTCCAGCCGGAATCGCTGATCGGGAAACAGCGGCGTCAGATTGTCGAAATTGACCTTGTGCTTCGACTTTTCCGGGTCTTCGAAATTCAGCGTGTTGACCTTGAGCAGCGCGAAATAGCGTTCGCCCTCTTTCGGGCTGCGAATGTGGCCTTCGATGGTGTCGCCGGTGCGAAGTCCGAAGCGGCGGATCTGCGAGGGCGAGACATAGATATCGTCGGGGCCCGGCAGATAGTTCGCGTCCGGCGAACGCAAAAATCCAAAGCCGTCGGAGAGAACCTCGACGACGCCTTCGCCGATAATATCGGTCTCCTGGATCGCGAGTTGTTTGAGAATGGCGAACATCAGCTCCTGCTTGCGCATGGTGCTGGCGTTTTCGACCCCCTTCTCTTCCGCGAACGAGACGAGCTCGGCCGGCGTCTGAGCCTTGAGGTCTTGAAGTTTCATTTCCCGCATTGGGATGGTCCTGTGGAGTAACGAGAGAAGGATTGCGAGGTGGCTTTAAGAAAATGCGGACGCAAGCAAAAGGAAGGTCCGCAGGTCTGAGCAAGGAAAGCGCCGGTGAGGCTTCAAACCTGATGCGGCGGCCGGTTCAACGAGGAAGCCGGAACACGACCACATCCGCCTGCGTGGGGTGGGATTTGACCAATATAGAAAATCGCCCAGCTTTCCGCAAGCAGCCCTGAGCGGCGAGATGTTGACGGCTGTGCCTTTAAAAAGGCTTTACAACCACCAGGATCACGATTCCAATCATCAGGAGCGTCGGTACCTCGTTGATAACACGATAAAAAGTCTGACTTCTGGTATTTTGGTCGGCGGCGAAATCCTTGACCCAGCGGGAAAAAAATCCGTGAACACCGGACAGCAGCAGCACCAGCAGGAGCTTGCCCTGAAACCAGCCCGCTGAAAACAAATGACCGGCCCAGGCGAGGTAAAGTCCGGCCAACCAGGTCACGATCATAGCGGGGTTGATGATCGCCTTGAGCAGCCGCCGTTCCATCACCTTGAACGTCTCGGACTGCTTCGATCCTTTTTCGGCCTCGCAATGATAGACGAACAGCCGCGGCAGATAGAGCATGCCCGCCATCCACGAAATGACGGCGATCACATGCAGCGCCTTGATCCATTCAACCATCGGGAAACCTTGCTTGTTCTCGAATACGCCGAAAACCGTCAGCAATGCCGGAACGAAAAGTCCGACATTGCCGTGCGTGCTTCGGCGTGGAATGCAGACATATCCGCAAGCAGGCCTTTTCTAAAACAATAATTTTAGAATCTTAGGTTTGAGTCTAAGTAGCGGTGATTTGGGCCCACGCAGAACTGTTCCTTAATCATCCGAGCTTGTTCACATCCATCAACATATTATGCCGGACATCGGACGATCCGAATAAGCTGACTGGCTTCAAGTGCTTGCGCTGCGTCGTGAGCCGTCTATGAAGAGACAAGTCCACATCACCTCACTATCGTTGCCGCCAGCGACGCGACTTATCCTCATTCCAAGGGCTGTGAAGAAAAAACCGGGTTATCCCTGATCGTCCGATCCGGGTCCGATTCTCCGGGGTAAACTCCACAGGGTTTCACAGGTTACACAGGGGTCCACGTGCCCACGACCGGCAGCTATTTCCATCTTCACCTGGTCTCCGATTCGACCGGTGAAACCCTGATCACGGTGGCGCGCGCGGTGGCCGCGCAATACGCCAATGTGACGCCGGTCGAACATGTCTATCCGCTGGTGCGCAGCCAGAAGCAGCTCGACCGCGTGCTGTCCGAGATCGAGGAAGCGCCGGGCATTGTGCTGTTTACCCTGCTGGAGAAGGATCTGGTTGGCCGGCTGGAAGCCAAGTGCAAGGAAATCAATATTCCGAGCCTCTCGATCATCGGCCCGGTGATGCAGCTGTTTCAGGCCTATCTCGGCGCGCCGACCACCGGGCGCGTCGGCGCGCAGCACACCCTGAACGCGGAATATTTCAAGCGCATCGATGCGCTGAACTACACGATGATGCACGACGACGGCCAGCATGTCGAAGGCCTGGAAGAGGCCGACGTGGTCCTGGTCGGTGTATCCCGCACATCGAAAACGCCGACCTCGATCTATCTCGCCAACCGCGGCATCCGCACTGCGAATGTGCCGCTGGTGCCGGGGATTGCGGTCCCGCATCAATTGGAAGGGCTGAAGAAGCCGCTCGTGGTCAGCCTGCACGCGACGCCGGAACGGCTGATTCAAGTCCGGCAGAACCGGCTGTTGAGCATGGGCGATCGGGATAACGACACCTATATCGATCGGCAGGCCGTGGCGGACGAGGTCGCGTTCGCGCGGCGATTGAGCGCCAAATTCAATTGGGCGCAGCTCGACGTGACGCGGCGGTCGATCGAGGAGACGGCGGCCGCCGTCCTGAAACTTTTCACCGACAGGCAAAAGCAGCGGCTTGCGGAATGACCATCCAGCCATGACCGTTTGGCGCGGCAAATTTCCCTTGGTTCTGGCCTCGCAAAGCCGCGCGCGGCAGACGCTGCTGGCCAATGCCGGCATCGCCTTCGAAGCCGTTCCCGCCGACATCGACGAACGGGCCGTGCAGCGGGCTTGCGGCCTTTCGGCGCCCGGCGAGATCGCGGCCCTGCTTGCGCGCGAGAAGGCGCAGTGGGTGTCGTCGCAAATGCCGGGTCGCTTCGTGGTCGGTGCGGATCAGACCTTGGCGCTGGGAATGCGGCTTTTCAGCAAGCCGGCCGGCCGGGCGCAGGCCGCGGAGCAACTGCGCGCACTCGCCGGCAACGGCCATGAACTGCATTCCGGCGTTGCGGTGGCCTGCGACGGCAAGATATTGTTTTCGGATGTCGCGGTAGCGCGCATGACCATGCGGCAATTAACCGGCGCCGAGATAATGGCCTATCTGGATCACGCCGGCGAGGCAGTTACCTCCAGCGTGGGTGCATATCAGCTTGAAGGGCTGGGCGTGCATCTGTTCGAGCGTATCGAAGGCGATCATTTTACCATTCTCGGACTGCCGCTGTTACAACTGCTTGCGTTTCTGCGCAGCCAAGGGCTGCTCGGCTTTTGAATCATTCTGACCAAACGGCGCCTTGAATGATAATCCTTGGGTTGACCGGCTCGATCGGGATGGGGAAATCCACAACCGCCAAACTGTTCGCGGAAGCCGGCGTTCCCGTCTATGACGCCGATGCGACCGTTCACAGACTCTATGAAGGCGAGGCGGTGCCATCGATCGAAGCGGCATTTCCGGGCACCACCAAGGATGGCAAGGTCGATCGCAACAAGCTCTCGGCGCAAGTGGTGCATGATGCCTCCGCAATGAGGCGGCTGGAGGCAATCGTACATCCTATGCTGGGCGCCTCCCGGCAAAAATTCCTTGAAGATGCCGAGCGATCCGGCGCGCCCGTCGCGGTGGTCGATGTGCCGCTATTATATGAGACCGGCGGCGAGACGCGGGTCGACGCGGTGGTGGTGGTCACGACCACGCAGGAAGTTCAGCGCCAGCGAATTCTCGCCCGCGACAACATGACCGGCGAAAAGCTCGACGCCATCCTGGCGCGACAGTTGCCCGACGCCGAAAAGCGCAAGCGCGCGGATTTCGTGGTGGATACCTCGCACGGTCTTGATCCCGTGCGCGCCCGCATCCGGGACATTCTGGTCGAGGCTGCTAAGATGCCGCAGCGGCGAACCTGATTCGTCGCCTGCGGGTCTTCATTCATGCGCGAAATCGTTCTCGATACCGAAACTACTGGCCTCGATCCGCTGCGCGGCGACCGGCTGGTCGAAATCGGCTGTGTCGAGATTCTCAATCGCATGCCGACCGGGCAGACCTTTCACCGGCACCTCAACCCTGAGCGCGACGTGCCGGCCGAGGCTTTCGCCGTGCATGGCCTTTCCAGCGAGTTTCTCGCCGACAAGCCGCTGTTTGCCCATGTGGTCGAGGAATTCCTGGAATTCATCGGTGACGCGCCGCTGGTGATCCACAACGCATCGTTTGATGTCAGCTTCATCAACGCGGAACTCGACCGCATCAAACGGCCGCCGATCGCGCGCGAGCGGCTGGTCGACACGCTGCTACTGGCGCGGCGCAAGCATCCCGGTGTGTCGAACCGGCTCGACGATCTCTGCTCGCGCTACGCCATCGACAATTCGCACCGCACCAAGCACGGCGCATTGCTCGACGCCGAATTGCTGGCCGAGGTCTACATCGACCTGATCGGCGCCCGGCAATCGCAATTGATCCTGGCGGCCGAAACCCGCGACATCCGCATCAGTGGGTACGGCGAAATGCCGCGGCGGCAGCGCGAGATACCGCTCGCGCCAAGGGTCAGCGAGGCCGATCTCGCAGCCCACCGCGCCTTCATCGCCACCCTGGGCGACAAGCCGATCTGGAACGATTTTCTAGGCGGCTAGCTCGGCTTAGCCTGCGCCGCGGCGGCTTGCCGTTCCAGGTTCTGGCGGTACAGGCCGACGAAATCGACCGGATCCAGCATCAGCGGCGGGAAGCCGCCATCGCGCACCGAGGTCGCGATGATCTCGCGCGCGAACGGGAACAATAGTCGCGGGCATTCGATCATGACCAGCGGATGCAGGTTTTCCTTCGGCACGTTCACGATACGGAAGACGCCAGCATAGGCCAGATCGAAGCTGAACATCACCTTGCCGGCATTCTCGGCCTTGCCCTCGACCGAAAGCGTCACTTCATATTCGTTTTCGGCGACGTTGTTGGCGCTGACATTGATCTGGATGTTGATCGCGGGCTGCTGCTGTTGCGGCGCCAGCGAGGAGGGCGCGTTTGGATTTTCGAACGACAGGTCCTTGGTATATTGCGCCAGCACGTTCAACTGGGGAGGAGGGGCTGCCTCGGGAGGCGCGCCGTTGCCGTTGGTCATGGAAGTCTCTCCTGGAACACGAGCGGGGAAGTGTGTCCGAAAGCGCTCGCGAGGTGCGAAAATGCCGTTGTCGGGGCGAGTGGCTATCATAGCCGCGCCTCATTCCACAAGGACGACGCGTCGTGTTCGGCAGGCCCAAAGCGCCGCCGGCGCGGCAAATACCTCCCGTTGGAGCCGAAGCTGACCCCTAAATTGTTGAATATGCGCGATTTCCCGGCATGATCGGGTTTCCCCTCGCAGCCAAAACGCGCTACAATTCATTAATGGCAAACCGGTAAGAGCAGCCGGCTTGGCCTAATTCCGCCGGCATGGCTTTTCATGCCAAAATGCGCCATTGGCTAGGCCAAGTTTCGTGCCTACATGCTGCAGACCCATCCATGATGTAATATCTGCCGTTCCCTGAAGGGAACGCTCTACCGCCGGGCCCGTTGCCGGCGTGAGAACCAGAAAGCGAATGCGACGTGGATATTTATACCATCATCTTCCTGGCACTGGCGGTCTTCATCTTCCTGCGCCTGCGTAACGTGCTCGGACAGCGCACCGGAAACGAGCGGCCGCCCTACGATCGCACGGCGCGCAACGTGGTGCAGGGAGCACAGGATAATAACGTGGTTCCGATGCCGGGCGCGGTGATCGATCAGGTGCCGCTGGCGCCGACCGCCGATACGGCGCCGCCGACCGACCGCTGGAAAGATTTGGCTGAGCCGGGCACGCCGCTCGCCAAGGGCCTGGATGCCATCGCCACCCAGGATTCCTCGTTCGATCCGCGACACTTCCTCTCCGGCGCCCGCAGCGCCTATGAGATGATCGTGCTGGCGTTCGCCAATGGCGATCGCCGCGCGCTGAAGGATCTGTTGTCGTCCGAGGTCTATGACAGCTTCGAGAGCGTGATCAAGGATCGCGAGAAGCACGAGCAAAAGACGGAGACGCGATTCGTTTCGATCGACAAGGCCGAGCTGGTGGGCGCGGAGACCCGCGACAAGGCGGCGCAGCTGACGGTTCGTTTTGTGTCGCAGATGATCTCGGTCACCCGCGACAAGGCCGGCACCATTGTCGACGGCAATCCGGATAAGGTCGCCGATATCACCGATGTTTGGACATTCGCCCGCGACACGAGTTCTCGCGATCCGAACTGGAAGCTGGTTGGCACGGGAAGCGCCCACTAACGCGCGTGGCATCGGGCGATACGCCGCGGCGTTCTTTGGGGTCGCGCTTGCGTTGTCGCTGGCTCCGGTTGTCGCGTATGGCGCGCGCACCGTGCATAAATCACGTATCGCGCACCGCGCGGGGCCGCATCTGCAGAATGCGCGCCCTCTTCCGTATCCCCGCCTCGACACGCCGCTCGAGATCAGCGGCGGCCAATATGCGCCGGTGGCATGGGCGGACATTGCGGGCTGGAGCGAGGACGACCATCTGCAGGCCTACAAGGCGTTCCGCGCAAGCTGCAAACCGATAGCAGCCCAAACAAGCCCACCCGCCGAACCCAAGGCGTTGGGAACCTCGCTGCGCGATCCCTGCCGCGCGGCCAGAGCTGCCGATATCTCCGATGGCACCAAGGCCAAGGCTTTTTTTGAGGAGCATTTCCTCCCGCTGCGAATCTCGCGGCTTGGCGAAGACAGCGGATTCGTCACCGGCTACTACGAGCCCGTCATCGACGGCTCGCGGACCCAGAACGAGGTCTACAATGTGCCGGTCTATCGCCGCCCGTCGAATCTGTTCGTCCGCGGCTACAGCCAGGACGCGGTCGGCCTGCCCAACAAGGGCCAGGTATTCCGCAAGATCGGGCGCCGCAAGCTGGTGCCCTATTACGATCGCGCCGAGATCGAGGATGGCGTGATCGCAGGGCGGGGCCTGGAAATCTGCTGGCTCAAGGATCAGACCGATCTTTTGTTTGCGCAAATCCAGGGCTCGGCGCGGGTCCAGCTTGAGGACGGCTCGACCGTGCGCATCAATTACGACGCGCATAATGGTTATCCCTATACGGCGGTCGGCCGCATCCTGATCGACCGCGGCATCATCCCGAAAGAGCAGATGTCGATGCAGAAGATCAGGGAATGGATGGAACAGAACCCCGACGGCGCCAACGAATTGCGGCGGCAAAACCGGTCCTATGTGTTCTTCCGCGAGGTGCAGCTCTCCGACAAGGATGAAGCGGTGGGCGCGCAGGGCGTGGCGCTGACGCCGGGCCGGTCGATCGCAGTCGACAAGGCGCTGCATGTCTACGGCACGCCGTTCTTTATCGAAGGCGAGCTGCCGATCGAATCGGAGCAATCGAAAACACCGTTTCGCCGGCTGATGATCGCGCAGGACACGGGATCCGCGATCACAGGGCCGGCGCGTGCAGACCTCTATTTCGGCGCCGGCGCCGATGCCGGCAAGGTGTCCGGCCGCCTTCGGCACAATATGCACTTCGTCATCCTCGTGCCCAAGAGCCTCGATCCGTCGGCGCGAGGCCGCACGATGCCGGTGCCGGACGCGCGGCCGTCGGAGAAAATCGCAAAGCTGTTTCCGCAAGTTGATCCCTTGAAGGATAGTTCCAGGACGGCGAACGTTACGAAGAGCACGGGACCCGCGACGATACAGGCTCCCGCAGCGGTCGCACCGACTTCGACAACCCAGACTGCAGCCGTATCCAAACCGGTGCCGCTGCCGGAAGCGCGGCCGAATATCCCGCAAAGCCATGAGGCGCGTCGCCACCGTTACTCCCGCAATCACCGCCGCGGCCGATGAAACGCTCCTCGACCCCGGTCCCGGAACTGCCGCCCTCGCCTCGCCGCAAACGCAGCTTGAGCGAGGAAGAGCACGCGCTGTGGGAGAGCGTTGCCAAACAGACAAAGCCGCTGCGGAAGAAACCTCGCGCCGCCAAGCCGCAGCCGCCTTCACCGGATACGGAAACGCCCGCCGCTGCAAAAGCCGCGGCACCATTGAAGCTAGATCCGTCGCCCAGACCACGCGCGGCGAAACCCGACCCGTCGCCGGCACCGCCGCCGCTGGCGCCGATTGGCCGCCGCGAGCGTTCGCAATTGTCGCGCGGGCGGAAGGACATCGACGCCCGCCTCGACCTGCACGGCATGACGCAGACGCGCGCCCACCACGCGCTGTCAGCCTTCCTGCAGCGCGCCCACCGCGACGGCCTGACCTTTGTGCTGGTCATCACCGGCAAGGGCAAAATAGGCGCCGAATCCGAGCGTGGCGTGCTGCGCCGCCAGGTGCCGCACTGGCTCGGTCTCCCCGAGTTTCGTTCGCTGGTGGTT
Source organism: uncultured Alphaproteobacteria bacterium (assembly GCA_963778925.1). Classification (GTDB taxonomy): domain Bacteria; phylum Pseudomonadota; class Alphaproteobacteria; order Rhizobiales; family Xanthobacteraceae; genus Bradyrhizobium. The sequence goes on from CAVZWE010000026.1 coordinate 387,957, forward strand.
GGTTTTGAGGAAGCGCATATCGGCCATGGCGGCGAGGGCGCGCTTTACGTCCGGATCCGGCGATCCAAAATCTGAAACCAAAGCGTTTTCGAGCGAAAGCTTGCCCCGGACCTGATCCGGGGTGGGGACCGGTTCGCGTGAAGAAAACGCGTCAAAACAAGAAAGTTTAGAATGGTCGCACGATGCCGACGCGCGGGATCAGCGTCACGATCCAGCCGAGAAGTGTGGTCTTTCGATCGTCCGCCGATACCGGCGGCACGGCTTGCGAGGCGGGCAGGGTTTTCACCGCGTGCAGGATCAGGAACATGCAGACCGCCCAGTTCGAAATCCATCTGGAATAATCGAACACCATCGCAAACATGATCAGATAGGCCGCGCTCACCAGCACGATTGCGGCAATGACGATGCGGCGATGCAATTCCTCCGCAAGCGACCGGATCAAACTGACAAAATAATTCCAGAGCGGGGTGTGCAGCCAGATCAACAGCGCGAACACCGGGACGCCCAGAATATTGGAAGGCATGCGCTCCCAGGTGTCGGAGATTTCCCTGGAAAGCGGCTGATACCAGATATAACCAAAGCTCAGGAGGTCGGTCCGGCCGGGATCGGCCATGCGGCTCTGCAGATAGCGGACGAATTCGTCCGGCGGGACTTCCATCGTTCCCCGGAATTGCGCCGCCAGGAACAACAGTCCGACACTTGATACCGCAGCGGCGCCGACGATTACGTTCGACCGGTTCAAGCGCTGCAGCAGGTAATAGCGCAGCACCACGATGACCACGATGGTCGGCACATACATCAGCAGATGAATGTGGTGGATCAGGACCAGGACCATTGAGGCCAGTGCGGCGAGCACGACAAAGGCGAGCGAACGCGCCGGCACCAGCAAGAGGCCAATCGCAAACGCGCAGCCATAGATGTCGAAATGCCCCAGCGTGTGCATGAAGTTCTTCAGAAAAAACGGCGAGCCCGCCATCAATACGAACAGCGGCAGCTGCACATCGTCGAACCCGAAGGTCCGCCGAAACAGTTTTACGAATAGTCCGAGCGTGATCAGCCAGATCGCGCCGGAGAGCGCGAACACCAGCCATACCGGCACTTTGGCGAAAAACAGCGAGACGATCTCGCCGATCAGCGCGCGTTTGGTGAAGCCGAAATGATAATCGACCAAGAGATGGATGTAGGGGACGTAGGGCTCGCGCGTGATCTTGTAGAGAAAAACCCCTGTCACGACGGCGACATTGACGGCAAGCATCAGGCGCCAGGGGTTTTCCCGCACACGCAGATTCATTCGGCACCCGAAATAACGGCTGGAGCACGATGGCGACAGACTGAAGCGGCAGACTTAAAACCATCTCCGTCATCCTGAGGAGGCCGCAACGCGGCCGTCTCGAAGGACGACGGCCCCGGGCCGCTCATCCTTCGAGGCTCGCTGCGCTCGCGCCTCAGGATGACGGATTTGAGATAAGTGTGCCGATTCGATTCAAAGCGGTCCCGCTCTAAATCAGGTGTCGACTATCACACGGCGGTTGCGTGCAGTGCAACGTGCCATTGTTGTCGATGTCGTTCGCTGCTTTCGCAGGGACGACGATCTTAACCGCAAAACCTACAAAATAAACCGGCTCAAATCGGCGTTCTTGGCGAGGTCGCCGACGTGCTTCTGCACATAGGCCGCGTCGATCTGGACGGTCTCGCCGTGGCGGTCGGGGGCGGCAAAGGAAATCTCGTCGAGCACGCGCTCCATCACGGTCTGCAATCGCCGCGCGCCGATATTTTCCACCGTCGAGTTGACGGCAACCGCGACGTCGGCAAGCGCGTCGATGGCGTCGTCGGTAATATCCAGCGTCACGCCTTCGGTCTGCATCAGCGCGACATATTGCTTGATCAGCGAGGCTTCCGGCTCGGTCAGGATCCGGCGCAGGTCGTCGCGGGTCAGCGCGGATAGTTCGACCCGGATCGGCAGGCGTCCCTGCAATTCCGGCAACAGGTCCGAGGGTTTTGCGATATGAAACGCTCCCGAGGCGATGAACAGGATGTGATCGGTCTTGACCGCGCCGTGCTTGGTCGAAACCGTGGTGCCTTCGATCAGCGGCAACAGGTCGCGCTGCACGCCTTCGCGCGAGACGTCACCGCCGACGCGGCCGTCACGCACGCAGATCTTGTCGATCTCGTCGAGGAACACGATGCCGTTGTTCTCGACGACACTGATTGCTTCCTGCACCAGTTGATCGTTATCCAGGAGCTTGTCGGACTCCTCGTTGACGAGAAGCTCGTGCGAACCCTCGACCGTCAGGCGGCGGGTCTTGGTCCGGCCGCTCATTTTGCCGAAGATGTCGCCGATCGAGATCGCGCCCATCTGCGCGCCGGGCATGCCCGGAATTTCAAACAGCGGCATGCCGCCCGAGGATTGGGTTTCGACCTCGATTTCCTTGTCGTTGAGTTCGCCGGCGCGCAGCTTCTTGCGGAACGAATCGCGCGTGGCGGCGCTGGAGTTGGCGCCGACCAGGGCATCGAGCACGCGCTCCTCGGCGGCGAGCTGGGCCCTGGCCTGCACGTCCTTGCGCTTGCGCTCCCTTGTTTGCGCGATCGCGACCTCGAGGAGATCGCGGATGATCTGCTCGACATCGCGGCCGACGTAACCGACCTCGGTGAATTTGGTGGCCTCGACCTTGATGAACGGCGCGCCGGCGAGCTTTGCCAGCCGCCGCGCGATCTCGGTCTTGCCGACGCCGGTCGGCCCGATCATCAGGATATTTTTCGGCAGCACTTCCTCGCGCAGGGAACCGGCGAGCTGCAGCCGCCGCCAGCGGTTGCGCAGCGCGATGGAAACGGCGCGCTTGGCGTCGGTCTGGCCGACGATGAAGCGATCGAGTTCGGAAACGATTTCACGGGGGGAGAAGTCGGTCATGGGCCCTAGGTAGGTCTAAAATGTTCCGAGGACAAGTTGCTCTATTGGAGGCATCAGATGATCGGCGGCCCCGCCTGCCAGTGCCGGATCGCCTCGAAGGGGTGGATCAGCATGATGATGTTCAGGGTCAGATTATCGCGAATGTGCAGCCCGACCAAAATTTCGAAGGCAAGCGCCCAGCGCAACCGTCAGCGCCACCGGAAGCTTTCGCGCCAGCAGGAAGCCCACCACCATGGACAGCGTGTCGGAGAGCGAATTGACGATGCTGTCGCCGTAATAATCCAGCGACATTGTGCCGGCGCGGTAGCGCTCGATGATCCAGTTGGAATTTTCGACGAGTTCCCAGCCGCCTTCGACCAGCATGGCGGCAATCAGCCGGCCGGGCCACGCCAGCCGCGGCAGCAACAGCCAGGTCGCGGCATAGAACAGGAAACCGTGGATGATGTGCGAGAAGGTGTACCAGTCGGTGAGGTGCTGCGAATTCTCCGAGCTCTGCACCACGCCGTGCCAGAGTTTGACATAACCGCAGGTGCAGATCGGCACGCGACCCATCGCAAACAGGATCAGTGCCTGAAGCGCGAGCAGGCCGCCCGCGATGGCTACCCAGTGCCAGGCTGCAACTCCGGGAGCGGTGGCGGCGTTGCGTTCGACCGTCATGAGTTGCGGACCATCAGCAGGGCGGGTCCATCAGGCGTATCAACAACGCGCTCGCTTTGGAAGCCGGCCTTGGCATAGGCGCGGATCGCGCGGCAATTGTCCGGGTCAGGATCGGTCACCACGCGCGGAACTCCCGAAACCAGCGCGCGCTCCACGAATTGCCGGATGAAGCCGGAGCCGTGGCCGCGGCCGATCATGTCCGATACGCCGATGAACTGGTCGATGCCGCGCGTCGCGGGCGGCTGCGTGCCAAAACCCTGGTTCCAGGTGCTGAGCGCGTAGCACTGGATGTAACCGAACGGATGCTCGTCAAGGGCGACGATGAACTGATCCATATCGGGATGATCGAGATCGCCGCTCACCAGCGCGTATTGTTCGGCGGGCTGTCCCCACCAGCGCACCACTTCCGGCGTTTCGAGCCAGCGCCGGATCATGGGCAGATCGCCTGACGACATCGGACGGAAAATGTATTCCGGCACCATCAGCCGCTCTGCAGCGTCTCGATGGTCACATTGCGGTTGGTGTAGACGCAGATGTCGGCGGCGATATCGAGCGCGCGCCGCACGATGGTCTCGGCATCCTTGTCGGAATCGACCAGCGCGCGCGCGGCCGCCAGCGCATAATTGCCGCCGGACCCGATCGCCATCACGCCGGCTTCCGGCTCCAGCACGTCGCCGGTGCCGGTCAGAACCAGCGACACATCCTTGTCGGCGACGATCATCATCGCCTCCAGCCGCCGCAGATAGCGGTCGGTACGCCAGTCCTTGGCGAGTTCGACGGCGGCGCGGGTCAACTGCCCCGGATATTGCTCGAGCTTGCTTTCCAGCCGCTCGAACAGCGTAAAGGCATCCGCGGTGGCGCCGGCAAAGCCGCCGATGACGTCGCCCTTGCCGAGTTTGCGGACCTTTTTGGCGTTGGACTTGATGACGGTCTGGCCGATCGAGACCTGCCCGTCGCCGCCGATCACCACCTTGCCGCCCTTGCGGACCGTCAAAATGGTGGTGCCGTGCCAGACCGGCGAGTTTGATTGTGATGCTTGCATGGAGTATCCTCGTGTCCGGGCAGATTTAGGGGCTGGCGTGCCGGGTTACAATCACCGGATTCCGGTCACCATAGGCGGAAGTTGAGCCCTGAGCGGCCATCCCGCAGTAGCGAAGGCGGGATCGGCCTGTTAAAAGGGCCGCGTTTTCGGCCAAGGGAAAGCACTTTTCATGCGCAGCGCCACCATCAAGCGCAAGACCAAAGAGACCGACATCGAGGTGACCGTGAACCTCGACGGGTCAGGCGTGTCCAACATCTCGACCGGCATCGGCTTCTTCGACCATATGCTCGATCTGTTGGCCCGGCATTCCCGCATCGATATCACGGTGAAGGCGGTTGGCGACCTTCACATCGACCACCACCACACCACCGAGGATGTCGGCATCGCGCTCGGACAGGCGGTGAAGCAGGCGCTCGGCACCATGGCCGGGATCACCCGCTATGCCTCGGTCCACCTGCCGATGGACGAGACGCTGTCGCGGGTGGTGATCGACATTTCCGGCCGGCCGGTGCTGGTCTTCAAGGTGGAGTTTCCGCGCGACAAGGTAGGCACCTTCGATACCGAACTGGTTCGCGAATGGTTCAACGCCTTTGCGATCAATGCCGGCGTGACTTTGCACGTCGAGACCCTATATGGCGAGAACAGCCATCATATCGCCGAATCCTGCTTCAAGGGTCTGGCAAGGGCGCTGCGTGCCGCGGTTGCGATCGATCCACGCGCCGCGGGCGAGGTGCCATCCACCAAGGGTCAGCTCGGCGGCTGATCTCCTGCTCTCGGCGGAGACGTACGATGCCGGTTTACACAGTTCATGCTCCCAGTAGGCGATAACGCCGACCTTCGCGCGACCGACAGGTTCGCCTTCGTTCGCGATGGCTTTCATGTCTGGGCGGCGCTTCTCGGCGTGGTGTGGCTGGTCTGGCATCGGCTGTGGCTGGCGCTGATCGGCTGGATCGTGCTGATGGCCGCGGTCGATGTCGCCATGGTACGGCTCGGCGTCGGCGGGACGACGATCTTTCTTGTCGATATCATTGCTGGCGCTGCTGATCGGATTTGAAGCGGCGAGCCTGCGAGCGCTGGACCTTGTCGCGGCGCAACTGGCGTCAGCTCGATATCGTGGTGGCCGACGACGAGGAGGCGGCCGAGCGGCGCTTCTTCGATCGCTGGACCGCCAAGCAGCGCGCGCTCAGCAACGATCAGCCGGCGGTCGATCGCGGCGGGCCGCCGCCGACGCGGGATATTCCGGGCCAGCCGTTCTCGAAGCCGCCGCCGTTGCCGCAGAGCGAGATCATCGGATTGTTTCCGGAACCGGGAGCGCCGCGGTGAGCGTTGCCATCATCGATTACGGCTCCGGCAATTTGCACTCGGCCGCGAAAGCGTTCGAGCGCGCGGCGCGCAGCATGGAGAACCCGCAAACGATCGTGGTGACCCGCGATCCCGAAGTTGTATTCCGCGCCGATCGCATCGTGCTGCCCGGGGTCGGCGCCTTCGCCGATTGCCGCCGGGGCCTCGATGCGCTCGACGGCATGATCGAGGCGATGACGGAAGCGGTGCGCAGCAAGGCGCGGCCGTTCTTCGGCATCTGCGTCGGCATGCAGCTGATGGCGACCCGCGGCAAGGAGCACGTCACCACCGACGGGTTCAACTGGATCGCCGGCGACGTCGAGAAGATTTCGCCGCGCGAGGAGAATCTGAAGATTCCGCATATGGGCTGGAACACGCTCGATATGGTCCGGGAGCATCGCGGTGCTGGAGCGACTGCCGCTGGGCCCGAAAGGCCGCCACGCCTATTTCGTGCACTCCTATCACCTCAACGCCACCAACGAGGCGGACGTGCTGGCGCGCGCCGATTACGGCGGCCCGGTGACGGCGATCGTCGGCAAGGACACCGCGATCGGCACCCAGTTTCACCCGGAAAAGAGCCAGCGCTTTGGGCTGGCCCTGATTTCGAACTTCTTGAAATGGAAGCCGTGAGTTTTCTCCAGGCCATTGTGTTAGTCACCCTCCCCCGCGAGCGCTTGCGAGCGGTGGGGAGGGGAGTTCTCCGGCGTCTTTGCGAGAAAACGTTGCATGATTCTGTTTCCCGCCATCGACCTGAAGAACGGCCAGTGCGTGCGCCTCGAACAGGGCGACATGGCGCGCGCGACCGTGTTCAACCTCGATCCTGCGGCGCAGGCGAAGGCCTTTGCCGCGCAAGGGCTTCGAATATCTGCACGTGGTCGATCTCGACGGCGCCTTTGCCGGCAAGCCGATGAACGCGCTGGCCGTCGAGGCGATGCTCAAAGCGGTGACCATGCCGGTGCAGCTCGGCGGCGGCATCCGCGATCTCGACACGGTCGAAGCCTGGCTCGCCAAGGGCATTGCGCGCGTCATCATCGGCACCGCGGCGGTGCGCGATCCCGAGCTGGTGAAGAGTGCGGCGAAGAAATTCCCCGGCCGCGTCGCGGTCGGTCTCGACGCGCGCGACGGCAAGGTCGCGGTCGAAGGCTGGGCCGAGACCTCGCAGGTGACCGCGCTGGAAATCGCGCGGCGGTTCGAGGATGCCGGTGTCGCCGCGATCATCTTCACCGACATCGCACGCGACGGCCTGTTGAAAGGCCTTAATCTCGACGCGACCATCGAGCTTGCCGAGCGGATTTCGATCCCTGTCATCGCCTCCGGCGGTCTTGCTTCCATCGACGACGTCAAGGCGCTGCTGGCAGCCGCGCGCCAAGAAACTCGCCGGCGCGATCGCGGGCCGTGCGCTCTATGACGGCCGGCTCGATCCCGCAGCCGCACTGGCGCTGATCCGCAACGCGCGCGCCGCGGCCTAGGAGTTTTTAGATGTTCAAGGTGCGCGTGATTCCCTGTCTCGACGTCAAGGACGGGCGCGTGGTCAAGGGCGTCAATTTTGTCGACTTGCGCGACGCCGGCGATCCCGTGGAAGCGGCGATCGCCTATGACGCCGCCGGTGCCGATGAACTGTGCTTTCTCGATATCACGGCGACGCATGAAAATCGCGGCATCATGCTGGACGTGGTCCGCCGCACGGCCGAGGCCTGTTTCATGCCGCTGACGGTCGGCGGCGGCGTGCGCACCATCGACGACATCAAGACGCTGTTGCGCTCCGGCGCCGACAAGGTGTCGATCAACAGCGCCGCCGTCGCCCGCCGCGAATTCGTCAAGGAAGCCGCCGAAAAATTCGGCGATCAGTGCATCGTGGTGGCGATCGACGCCAAGCGCGTCAGGCGCGGCGGCGGATCGGACCGCTGGGAAATCTTCACCCATGGCGGGCGCAATTCCACCGGGATCGACGCCGTCGAATACGCCCAGGAAGTGGTCTCGCTCGGCGCCGGCGAAATCCTGCTCACCTCGATGGACCGCGACGGCACCAGGCAGGGCTTCGACATCCCGCTGACGCAGGCGGTGGCCGACAGCGTCCCGGTTCCGGTGATCGCCTCCGGCGGGGTCGGCAATCTCGATCATCTGGTCGACGGGCATCCGCGAGGGCCATGCGACCGCGGTGCTGGCGGCGTCGATCTTCCACTTCGGGGAATTTACCATCCGTGAAGCCAAGGACCATATGGTGCGCGCCGGGCTGCCGATGCGGCTCGATCCCTGACGACTCCCCGCCACAAAAGTGCTAAATGCCCGGTAACTGACTTGGGTGAGTAGCGCCCTGCCCTCGCGGGCGCATGAGTTTGAGTTGATGCCGCGTTTCACGATCCACGATCTTGCCGCCACCATCGATGCCCGCGCGGCGTCGGGCGGAGAGGCGTCCTACACCCGCAAGCTGCTGGACAAGGGCTCGGAGCATTGCGCCAAGAAACTCGGCGAGGAAGCGGTGGAGACCGTGATCGCCGCGGTCGAGAATGATCGCGAGCATCTGATCGCCGAAAGCGCCGACCTGCTGTTTCATCTGCTGGTGCTGTTGAAGTCGCGCGGCGTGAGGCTTGAAGAGGTCGAGGCCGCACTGGCGCAGCGCACCAGCATGTCCGGACTAGACGAGAAAGCCGCGCGCAAGCGCGACTAGCTTAACGAGCTAGAGGCGGCTTCATGGATATTCGGGCACCGGAGCAACAGTACAATCCCTACCGGATATTCTCCCGGGAACAATGGGCGCGGCTGCGCGACGACACGCCGATGACGCTGGAGCCGGGCGAGTTCGAGCGGCTGCGTTCGATGCATGACCGCCTCGATATGAAAGAGGTCGAGGACATCTTTCTGCCGCTGTCCCGGCTGTTGTCGATCTATGTCGATGCGACCCTCCGGCTCTATCAGGCGCAACGCCAGTTTCTCGGCATCCGGGATCGCAAGGTGCCCTACATCATCGGCGTCGCCGGCTCGGTGGCGGTGGGCAAATCGACCACCGCGCGCGTGCTGCAGGCGCTGTTGGCGCGCTGGTCGCCGCGGCCCAAGGTCGATCTGGTGACCACCGACGGCTTCCTGTTTCCGAACGCGGTGCTGGAGCGGCAAGGCCTGATGCAGAAAAAGGGCTTTCCCGAAAGCTACGATCTGCCGATGCTGCTGTCGTTTCTGAGCGACATCAAGGCCGGGCGGCGCCCGGTGCGCGCGCCGGTCTATTCGCATTTGACCTACGACATCATTCCGAACCAATGGATCGAGATCGACCGGCCGGATATCCTGATCGTCGAGGGCGTCAACGTGCTGCAGACCGGCCGGCTGCCGCGCGACGGCAAGGCCGTTCCCGTGGTGTCGGACTTCTTCGATTTCTCCGTCTATCTCGATGCCGAGGAGTCGGTGCTGCGCGACTGGTACGTCCAGCGCTTCCTGGCGCTGCGCGACACCGCGTTCACCGATCCCCGGTCGTACTTCCATCGCTATGCGCCGCTGTCGGACGAGGAAGCCACCGCCACCGCGCTCGCGATCTGGGAACGCACCAACCTCGCCAATCTCGAGGACAACATCCTGCCGACGCGGCCGCGCGCGACCCTGATCCTGAAAAAGGGCGCCGACCATGTGGTCGAGACCGTGGCGCTGCGGCGGCTGTAGGGTTCCGGTGCGATCACGCCTCACGCCGCGAGATGCCGCGAGGCGGCCAGGCCCGCCAGCGCGTCGGCGAGCTTTTCGCGGTCGAGCGGCTTGATCAGAAAGCCGTCCATGCCGGCCTCGAAGCAGGCGTAGCGATCTTCCACCAGCGTGTTGGCGGTCAGCGCCAGGATCGGCGTCTGGCGGCCGGGCTGGCCGGCCTCGCGGGCGCGGATCCGCCTGGTGGTTTCGATGCCGTCGAGTTGCGGCATCTGGATGTCCATCAGCACCAGGTCATAGGGCGCGCCGGCGGATTTCGCCGCCAGCCAGGATTCCAGCGCCTCCTCGCCATTGGTGGTGATGACGGCATGATGGCCCGAGCCGCGTCAGCAGCGAGCGCATCAACAGCGCGTTGATCTCGTTGTCTTCGGCGACCAGGATCGGAAAGCCCGCGCACCGGCGCCGGCATCGGCGTCTCGGCCTCATCGGGCGACCTCGATCCGGCGCCTCGCCGGCAAGGTTCGGCGCCACGACTTCCGGCGCCATGGTCAGGCGCGCCGCCAGCGAGGCCGCGCGCAGCGGTTTTATCAGATAGCCGGTGAAAGCGGAGACGGCGGCGGACGCAAGTTGCAGCTCGTGCCGCGCGGCCGGCGTGAACATCACGATCCGCTGCGCCGCGTGGCCGCGCGCCGCCTCGGCGAGCGCTTCGGCCTCTGCCGCGCCAAACGCACGGTCGATCAGAACGGCGTGCCAGGTGCGCTCCGGCAGCAAAGCCCGGGCCACCGCGATATCCGAGACCATGCAGGTCTGGCCGCCCCAGCGCTGCAGCCGCCGCGCCACCAGCGAGGCCTCGATGCTTTGCGGTGCCACCAGCATGATCGACTGGCCGGACAGATCCGGCGCGCGCAAGCAGCCTGTGTTCGCTGCCGCTGTTGGCGGCGGCGGGCAGCGGCACCGAAACCTCGAAGGTCGAGCCCGAGCCCGGCTTGCTTTCCAGCGTGATGCGGCCGCCCATGCGCTTGACGATACGTTCGGAGATGCTCAAGCCCAACCCCGTGCCGCCATAACTGCGCGCGATGCGGTCGTCGGCCTGCTCGAATTCGCGAAAAATCCGCTGCTGCGCTTCCGGCGCGATGCCGATGCCGGTATCGCGCACCAGGAAACTGATTTCGTTGGGCCCGATGCCGGGTTCGACGATCAGCGCCACGCCGCCGGTTGCGGTGAACTTGATGGCGTTGCCGGCGAGATTGAGCAGCACCTGCCGCAGCCGCGCGGAATCGCCGACCACGTCCATCGGCAGCCGCTCGTCGACATAGGCGGCGATTTCGAGTTTTCGGGCCTGCGCCCGCGGCGCCAGCAACTCGGTGATATCCTCGATCAAGGTGGCCAGCGCGAACGGGCGGTGTTCGAGATCGATCTTGCCGGCCTCGATCTTGGAATAATCCAATAGCTCCTCGATCAGCGACAGCAGCGCATCGCCCGAGGTCTTTACCGCCTTGGCGTAAGTCATCTGCTCCGGCGTCAGCGGCGTATCCAGAAGCAAGCCGCTCATGCCGATGATGCCGTTGAGCGGCGTGCGGATCTCGTGCGAGGCCATCGCCAGGAAGCGCGACTTGGCGCGGCTGGCGGCATCGGCCTGGTCGCGGGCCTCGGCCAGCGCGCGTTCGGTCTCGGTGCGGTCGGTGACGTCGCGGCCGACGCATTGCAGTTCCGCCGGCTGGCCGGCATCGGTTCGCACCAGGCCCTCGCGCCAGGCGATCCAGCGCGGCCCGAGCGCGGTTAAAATCTTCTGGTCGTGGATCCGCGTGCCGTTCCGTTCGATCGCGGTGTCGCCCTGCTCCAGCACCTCAGGCCTGAAGTTGCTGCCGATCAGCGTGCCGCGCGGCTTCCCGGCCAATTCGCAATAGGCGTCGTTGACGAAGGTGATGCAGCCTTCGGCATCGCGCAGCACGATCAGGTCGCCTTGGGATTCGAACAGGCTGCGGGCGCGCTGCTCGGCCTCCTGCAGTTCCCAATTGCGGTCGGCCATCGCCTCGTTGTGGAGCGTGATCTTGCGCATCTTCTTGTGCAGGAAGCGCAGCCGCATGCTCAGCGTGGCGAGCCCGAGGCAGGCGAGCGCGAACAGGAAGCTGGCGCCGATCGCAAAGGCGTTGGGGTCGTAGCCGGAATTCTCGGACCGGCTTCCGGCGATGAAGCCATAGGCCCCGCCGAAGGCGGCGGAGAAGATCATCAGCGAGCGGACGGTAAAGACGAGCCACGAATAACGCCGCGTGAAGCGCCGAATGCCTAGCTTGATCCGGAAAACCCGCCCCATGCCGATGCCCCTGAGATTGTCTTGAGGAGTGCGATCGCTTCTGCGAATCATGTTCTTGGGTGCGCCCGACTCACGCCGGGCGCGCAGGCCCAAGATGTGGCCGCGACACTTGCAAAGTGCTTGAGGCCGCGCGGCCTGGCGGCCGGGCGATGAGAACGGGGTTAATGCAGCGTTAAAGCCAAAATCCAGGGCGGGCCGGCGGATTGTTTTCCATCGTCAGATCGTGAAGTGGATGATCGAGCCGTTCCACATGGTGGTGGTGTCTTCCTGAACAATTCTGAACCCGTGGGCCAGCACCAGAGCCCGCATCTGCTCGGGCGTGTTGTCGGAAAAAGCCGGGTCCTGCGCCATGACCTTGTTCTTGTCGGAATAGTGAATCACGACGTTGCCGCCCGGTTTCAGGATCTCCCTGATGTGCCCGAGATAGCCATCGATCAAGGCCGGGTTGATATGTCCGAAGCACCCGAATGAAAAAACGTAATCGACCGATTGGGGGGCAACCCCGGGAAAATCCGTGCCGTTGTTCTTTATCGGCTTGACGTGCTTGTAGCGCCTGAACGTCTTGCGGAATTCCGACAGCAGCGGCTCGTAATAATCGACGGCATAGACGGTCTTGAAGCCCAGCAGGTAACGGGTCCAGCGGCCACCGCCGCAGCCGATGTCCACGGCGGTATGTTCCGGATTGACGAACGGGACGACAAAGCGGTCGCGTATGTGGAGCAGCGGGGTCCAGGTGTCCGGATCGCCCCATTGCAGACCGTAGACGAAGGGGCCCCGGGTCAATTCCCGGTATATTGCCCTCGCGACGCGGACCGGCAATATCTCCGCGACCCGCCACCCTTTCAGTTGGTTGGTATGTAAATCTGTACCCAGGTCGACCTGCGCCACTTGAACCACCAGAAAATGTTGACGTCCTTTGATAAAGAGCCCGCAGACAACACCTCAGGTGATATCCGCTCCCTGCCGCAGCGATGGAGCCTAGCCGTCACCCGGGACCCGGAGAAGCCAGCCACGATAGCGACATAGCGCCGCGCCCGAATTGAGGAAAGCTCTTTCGCGGATCGTTGCGGCCTTCCTTATCGCAGGGAGGCCGATATCGCAGAAATCCGCTGGCGCCGCACGAAGTTTCCATCATCGTGGTAAAATTCAGGGCGTGGTCAACAGCGCAGGGATTCCCATGGGATTGGCGTACCGCGTGCGCGGGGACGATGCATAAGTGGTGCATTCGCGCTCCAACATGGGTGTCGTCGCACGGCTTGACCGGGCGATCCAGTATTCCACCAGCGTCAGCGACGGAGTCGAAACGCAAGGCCACGGCGTACTGGATTCACCCGCTGGAGCCTGTCATCGGGCGGCGCGCTGCGCCGGCCCGGTGGCGGGTGATGACAGCTTGCGTGTGGTGCGCGTTCGCACACACACACCAGATTCTAATTTCAAACAGCCACGACCCCGCGATCTCGCCGCGCCTTTCGCGCGAGTTTTGCTATCAACGTCCCGCCCACTGAAATCAGAGGGCGCAGGGAATGCCGGGCGCCCATTGCGCCCGCAGCCTCGCGTGCGAAATAAAAAAGCACACGAGTTAGTCACCACGGTCACGCCGGATCATCCCGACATTCCCCGCGCAATGGTTTACGGCTTATTCCGTGCTCTCCCCGGTGACCGGGCTCTTTTGCCACCGTCGCCTGCGCTTCCTCATCGCAGACTTGACGCCAGCGTCGGGGCGTCAGGACCACACGGCTTCGCCGTCCGCGTTTGCGCCGCTCGTCTGCGCCGCATCCGCGTCCACTGCATCCCGCCCCAACGTTCGTGACGATGGCCAACGCCCTCTTTGCAGGGGCGGGACGGGGCGAGCTTGTAGAGATGATTTGCCCGACGGGGAAAGCGGAATATTTTTGCGAAAGGGGCTGGACACGATAATCAATCCCGCTGAACTGATTTGCCCGTCGGGCAAAATCACCGCGATCCATCGCCAGCTAATCGACGAGGCGCGCGCGATTCACTTCACGCCGCGCGCCGGAAAATCTCGGTTTCAAGGGGCGGGCCGCCGCCGAGGCGAGGGCACACCTGTTTGTCCCGGTCTGAGGTGTGCTGTGAATGAGCCAATGCCGTAGTGTCCAGTCGTCCTTCAGCGCATCCTCCTTGCGGACCACGACGACGGCGGAGAGCGCTCCAAGCAATGCCCAGACTAGGTGTACAGTCCCGCGGTGTTATGGGTTGGATTGGCCCTGCATATCTCAAGGTTTCGGCTGCATGCCCTGCAAAAAGCGAAGCGGGTTGAGCGGGCCAATGGGGATCAGTTCGAAGCTCATCATATGTGCTTTACCCAAAGGCAGCTTTTCGAGCATTTCGTGAGCGACGGCCGGATCGGTGACGTTGATGATGAACGCCACGCCCGGCTTTCCCTGTAGCGAGTACCACTGCTCGATCTTGCCATCGAGGTAGAGGTCGACAGTTTCTCGAACTTCCTCCGGTAGGACAGCAAACACCTGCGATTGTTCAAAACCGGGATTGATGGTCCCGATGGCGAGAATTTTGGTCGTCGGCGTCGTTTTCATAGCGGCTCCTTCTGCATTTGCGGAATTGAAGCCGACAAGGCAGCCAATAAGTGCCAATGCGGCGGCAGAAACGAATTTCATGTTATCTCCCCCTCTGTGTGTCGCTCAGGCGACCGGGTGAACCCGCAGCATATGATTTCGTCAATGGGAAATGTGCGAGTCCCATATCGTTCACCGGGCCCCTTTTGCCCGCCCTCTCACCCCCGATTTCGAATGTTGCGATAAAGGCTGCGGTCGCCGCCGAGCTTCGAACTGCAGTGTGCGTCTCAGCCTGTGGTAGCATATAAGGCTGTGTGAAAGTCCGTCGTTCAATTTGCGTGTAGGATATCTATCTCAGTTTCATCGATACGGAAATCAATTGCACTGGCAACCTTGGTTGCGAGACAATAATTGAGAAAACAATTCTGCGCTTCCTCGGCTCGCGCGACTTTTCACACAGCATGATATGATACAACAACCACTTGCTGCCGTCGTGCCTTGAGAGGCACCCGATGACTGTAAACATCTTGGCCATTGGGTAGGGCGTGATCTCCAGCAGAGGAGATACCTATGGTTAAGGCATTCACGAAAATCATCGATTACCTCGCCGAGACGGGCCAGCTTGCACCGATGCTTCTTTGCCTCTTCGGCTTCGTCGCACTTGCGCTGGCGTCAGTAGCTAGTGTTCCCCAGCTTGGAATCTCTACAATCGATACTTACGGGCGTAATATACTGATTGTGCTCGGTGCTTTAGTGCTGGCGGGAGGTTTGCTAATCGGCATTGCTAACGCTTTCCTTCCTCAATCAAGCCGCCGCATTAGCCCTAAAAAGGCCGGAGTTGACATCGAAGAGCCGGCACACAACGCCGACACCTATGTTCCATTTAGAGTTTCTGGCAAATGCAAGAGCATCCCGAAGGGGTATCAACTTTGGCTGTTCATTATCGGAGGACAAGGAGGTCTTGAATGCTCTCCTCAATCTGAAATTACACCGCATGACGGTCGGTGGACCACCGATTTTAGAGCCACCTTTTTTGAGCGAGGACACAAAAGGAGGTTCGCAATCTTCCTAGTCGGTGAAGACGGCCAAGCTCTGATCCAACACTATAAGACGTTTGGCAAAGCACTTAACCAAGTTGAACCTAGGACGGATCGGCCTTGGCCTCCATTGACACGTCTTACGTCGGACATCGTGCGGGCCACCGAAATACGGGAGGTGACCCTGAGAGGCAGGACGCCATCTGCTTCTGCTTGAACCGAGAAACCCTAGGCTCCACGTGGCCCGCGGGGCGACTGCAGCATTCACCTTGATCGATAGCCAGCAAATCGCGCGCGAGTTACTCGCCTTCCGGCGTCACGCCGCCCGCCGCAGGTCTTCGGCCAGCGCCCGATACGACAGCGCTTCGGCGAGGTGCAGCCGGCCGATTTTTTCCGCGCCGTCGAGATCGGCGAGGGTGCGGGCGACGCGCAGCACGCGGTGATAGCCGCGCGCCGACAGCCGCATGGTTTCGGACGCGTCGCGCAAAAGCTTTGTTCCTTGCGCGTCCGGCTGCGCGACGGTTTCCAGCAGCGAGGCCGGCGCCTCCGCATTGGTGCGGACATGCGGCAATCCGGCGGCGGCATAACGCGCCAGCTGGATGTCGCGCGCCGCGGCCACTCGCGCGGCGACTTCCGCCGAGCCTTCGGCCGGCGGCGGCAGGATCAGGTCGGAGGCGGTCACCGCCGGCACCTCGATGCGCAGATCGATGCGGTCCATCAGCGGGCCGGAGATGCGGGTCTGATAATCCGAGGTGCAGCGGTCGATCCGCCCGCGCTTGCAGGAATAACCGGGCTCATAGGCATGGCCGCAGCGGCACGGGTTCATCGCCGCCACCAGCATGAAGCGCGCCGGATACGTGACGCGGTGATTGGCGCGGGACACCGCGACCTCGCCGTTTTCCAGCGGCTGGCGCAGCGAATCCAAGACGCGCGGATCGAACTCCGGCAATTCGTCGAGGAACAGCACGCCCTGATGCGCCAGCGAGATCTCGCCGGGTTTGGCGCGCATGCCGCCGCCGGTCAAAGCCGCCATGCTGGCGGAATGATGGGGCGCGCGGAACGGCCGCTTTGCCGTCAGCGCGCCGTCGCGGATTTCGCCGGCCACCGAGGCGATCATCGACACTTCCAGCAGTTCCGACGGCGACAGCGGCGGCAGGATCGAGGGCAGCCGCGCCGCCAGCATCGATTTTCCGGCGCCGGGCGAGCCGATCATCAGCAGGTGATGCCCGCCGGCCGCCGCGATCTCGAGCGCGCGTTGGCGCTCTCCTGGCCCTTGATGTCGCGCAGGTCGAGCAGGTTGGCCTCGGCCTCGTGCACCCTCGGCTGCGGGCGCGACAGCACCTGCGTGCCCCTGAAATGGTTGGCGATCTGGATCAGCGATTTCGCCGCCACGATCTGGATGTCAGGGCTCGCCCAGGCCGCTTCGGCGCCGCAGGAAGCGGGGCAGATCAGGCCCTCGTCGCGCGCGTTCGCCCCGATCGCCGCCGGCAGCACGCCCGCCACCGGCGCGATCGAGCCGTCGAGGCCGAGTTCGCCGAGCACGGTGAAGCCAGACAAAGCATCCGGCGGAATGGCGCCGATCGCGGCCATCAGCCCGAGCGCGATCGGCAGATCGTAATGGCTGCCTTCCTTCGGCAGGTCCGCGGGCGCGAGATTGACGGTGATGCGGCGCGCCGGCAGCGCCAGCCCCGAGGCGATCAGCGCCGAGCGCACCCGCTCGCGCGCTTCCGACACCGCCTTGTCGGGCAGGCCGACGATGGCGAACGCCGGCAGCCCCGGCGCGACCTGCACCTGCACGTCGACCGCGCGGGCCTCGATCCCCTCAAAGGCTACCGTGGATAGACCTGTCTGAGCAAGCCAATCTCTTTAGGTCTTTTAAACTGCCGTAGAATGTAGGCCTGTTTGGGAATTGGCTCTTGCAGAGCCTCCTGCAGGGCCTTGGGGTCGGATGGAAGCTCTTTTGAGGCCGCTTTTGCGATCTCAGTGTTTAAGCGCTCTCTGATTGATTGAATTGCCGTGATGGTGACTGCAGCAAGAGCATCTTCACGTTCGATCCGGCCGCAGATTTCGTCTGCATATTCAATTCGAGTATTGATACGCTCCAAGTAAGGTTCATCTTGCAAGATGACGTTAGATGGAACATCTCGCATTATTTCGGTGATGAATTGTAGAGATGTTGTACGTCTGAAGTATAAGTTCAGTTGTTAGAACCTCGATAATCATGTCAAGGTCGACACCAACAGGTGCTACTAATCCGAAGAACAATTCAGGATGAGCAATACGCGCAACGGTCATCGAATTATCCCCGCTGTTTTACTTGGTAAATACTTTCTTAATTCTTTTCGATTGTAATAGAGAACAAATCAGGAAATACTCCCTTATCGAGAGAGAATCACCTGCAACCCATCGCATGGAACTTTATTAAATACGATGGAGGGTTGTAAAATGTCTAATTCGGTTAGACTCGAATTCGGGATGGTTGTTGCGTCAACTTGAGTTTGCGGAGCAGCGCGCAAGTAACCTCCCGTATTGGCTTACGAGTACTGGCACCCCCTCTCGATCTGAAAAACGTGATAGTGAGCGTTCCCGTAATGAACGCCCACAAAATCAGGAATTTAGTGACTGATCTTCCGCTGCCGGCTTGAGCGGAATCTCTCGCGTCGCGTGATCGCGGTCACAACGCCACAATGGCGTTGATCAACCCCGCTTCTTCTCGATCAGATCCCAGATCTTCGCCGCGACATCCGGCCCGTCCAGCCGGGCGATGGCGCTGGTGGGGGGAGGTGACGTTCATCTCGGCGAGAAAACCGTCGATGCCGACGAACAGCAACCCGCGCTCGCGCAAGGCCGAGCTCGGATCATTGCGCCTGGCCTAGCTGGCTTCGCGCCGGGGGTCGGCCATTGGCCCACCCCCGGACGCCGCTACCTCAAAGCACCATCTGCATCGGCTCGGGGTAATAGTGGAATCCCTCCCCGGCCTTGGCGACGTGGCCATATCCCGGCCACGCGAAATGATAGGACATCACAGGGGTCTTGTTGGCCGCCAGCATCTCCAGCATTTTCACGCGCGAGTCCGCCGCCTGGTTAGGGTCGGTATCGTAGGCTGACAAGGGGCATATGTTTTTTCAAGGAAAGCGTGCAGCAGAAACATGTCAGGCGCATAACGAAACGAAGAAAATTATTTTCCGCTACGTTTTCCCCGGTCGAATGGCGTCCGGCTTGATCACGCACGACGGACGTCGAGCCGAACGGCATGTCGTTAGTCGAACGCAACGCCGATCCGGTACTTCTGTCGCCACACGATATGGCAGGGCAGGTGCAAGCCATCGCCCGGCACGACCAGCATGAAATTCTCGGGAATCTTGACCGGGCCGGATAGCTCTAACGCCGCTCCGGTGATCGACAGGTTGCGGACCACGCAATCGACAGCGCGGCCGCCGACGAACTCAATGGTTCCGGCTTTGGAGACGCGGTGGCGAGGTGCGATCCGGGTTTCGACCATCAGATCAGGATGACCAAGAATTCTAAGTAATCGATGAATTCCTCCGTAGTTCTACCGAGAACAATTAAGCTCTCGTTAACCCTGTCCGGCAGACGTCGAGGCCTGTGCGATGCGCCGAAGCGCACAATCTCGCACGCGAATGGAAGCAGCCAAAATAGCGTTGCAATCAGTCGATCTATCAGCCCATCGGGTCGCACCCCTACGCGGGACCGTGTCAGTCCATAAGGGCCTGATATACGAGATTGCGAAAGAGCGAGCGGTAATGCGCTCCCTGCGCCGGCGGTATTTGCATCATCAAAACCGCAATCAGCTTCTCCTTCGGATCGACCCAAAAGGCCGTACCATATAGGCCAATCCAATAGAATTCTCCGGGCGATCCCGGCAGTGGATTGCGTCCGGCTTGATTGCGGACCGCGAACCCAAGCCCAAAGCCCTGGCCATCTTCGGGGGTCGGCGCTATCGCCTGCGCGTGAAAACCCAGCAGCGTTACCGGGCTGAATGCAATGCCCGGCGGCAGGTGATCGGACGTCATGAACGCGACGGTCCTCGGAGACAACAAATGCGCACCGTCCAGCTCGCCGCCATTCAGCATCATCTGGGCAAACCGTACGTAGTCGGAAGCGGTTGCGACCATGCCGCCGCCGCCCGACATCCAATTGGGTCGCTTGGTTACATCAGGCATCGGCGGCGGTTTTCCGGTCGCCGCGTCGACCTGGGGCTGGGCGACGCGCCCTGCCTTCTCTTCGCTGACATAGAAACCCGCGTCAGATAGTCCGATTGGTTTAGCGATACGGTCAGCAATGAATTGATCCAGGCTCACGCCGGAAACAACCTCGACAATGCGCCCCAGCACATCCGTCGACATGCTGTAATCCCACGTGGTTCCGGGTTGGGAGGCAAGCGGAAGTTTCGACAGCTTCGAAACAAGCTCCGCGAGGGTCTGAGCCGGGTCAAACAGTTTTGCATCATTGTAAGCCTGTTTGACGAGGGACTTGCCGAAAATGCCATAGGTCAGACCTGAAGTATGCCGCAGCAGATCCTGCACCGTCATTTCGCGCCGTGCAGGTTCAAGGGATAATTCCGGATTTCCGGTGGCGGTATTGATTTTCTCCACTCCCACTTGAAGATTTTTGAACTCGGGCAGATAGACGGAGACCGGATCGAGCAGCTGAAGCTTGCCCTCTTCGACCAACATCATTGCTGCTACAGAAACAAAAGGTTTGGTCATCGACGCAAGCCGGAAGATTGCGTCGGTCTTCAACGGCACCTGTTTCTCACGATCCTGGAACCCGAACGCCTCGAAATAAGCCACCTTGCCATTGCGGGCGATCAAAACCACGGCTCCGGGTATCACACCTTTATCGACATCTGCCTGGAACGTGTTCGTCAAGCGCTTCAGTCGTTCTGATGAGAAACCAACTGCTTCAGGCTGGCTCGCCCTCGGCAAACCCTGCGCAAGGGCTGAGAATGCAATGCATGTCGCCACTGCCGACATGCAAATCACATTGCGGAACTTCATTTGGCGGTGTGTGCGCATGCTGTCCCCCTGCAAGCTGAGGCTGACGGCTACGTTCACAGCGCGCGCACGAATCGTGTTGACCTGCATTGATTTGAATCAAAAAGGAGAAGTCTCGCTGACGTATGACGTCGGCCAATGACTGCCGGCTCACAGCCGCCATTCGGCCCGCCCCATGGAGGCCTTTTCCTGCACGACGCGGTCAACGAAGGGGCTGGTGCGCCCCCTTAGCGTTGTTTGCCAGCCATGCAACTCTGAACGAATGCCTTCATGCCGCCCGCCGCGCCTGTGCCCTTCTGCGAAGTGAAGCCGCGCTCGCTCGCGAGCTGGCGGCATCGTGCAAGCTTGGCCTCGAACATCTCGGGGTGCTCGCGCCGCAAGCAGCCCGCTCGCTCGGGGCCGGCCGGGAGAGCCTTGCAATCCTCGGCAAATGCGGTTGATGAAGATGCTGCGGAAAAGGCGATTAGTGCGGAAATGATTTTAAGTGTCGTCGTCATCGATCCCTCGCAAGTTGCAGGCCAAAGTGTATGAATGAAAGGTAGGGATACACAATGGGATTTGGTTTTCAGACACCAGCATTATCGCTTTCGGACACCATCGGCTTCCCGGGAAGGTCGTTGCATCCATGAGCTATCGCCTTTCCGAACAACGATACGTTTCGCGGCCGGTTCATCTTGCTTTGAAATAGAACCCTTGCGCAGAGAGCTGGCCGCAGGTGAAAGGCTCCTGCTGCTTGTCGGTTGCCGCGTAGACATCGTCATTACCAATCGAAATAGCTGATTTATTTCCAATCCGGGTACGTCCATTCGTCGGACAAGGGCTGTTGCGAACGGACTGTCCTGGCCCCGTCCATCGGTTGCCAAAGGACCGTGCTGGGTCGCAAAAGCCAACAATCGAAATAGAGGTGCAATTTTGCTGCGGTGCACGAGACCGTTTCCAACGCAAAGCGGACTTTGATGCCGCGATCATCGATGCCTGTTATTGGGGGTTAAAGCAGACCTGCCACTGGCGTGAAGCCATGCCGGCCGACCCAAGCCCGGACATCGGCGGCCGCCAACGATATTTCATTTGACAGCTCCCGGCGTCTTCCATTGCATCTTCATCTTTGCAACCGCAGAGTTTAAGCTGCATTCTGGCTGGGGGTACTTTTCATGCGCATCTGCGGGCAAGTGGTCGCTGTTGCGTTTGTCTGTTTTTTGATTGCTCCAGCGGCCCTCTTTGCCGATGAACCCGAGATCGACATGTTCGCGTCAATGGCCGGCAAGTGCAGCACGCTGAAAGTCGAGGAACGCGATTTCGCGTGCACGTCCGTGGCCTTCTCCCACAGCCCCGGCGGCCGATCCGGTTTCACCGTCCCTCTGAACGATTCCGACGATGATAGTCACATCATCACCTTTTCGGGTGAAAATGGCAGGAGACAGCAGGACAATCTGTACGAGCTATCGATCGACCGGATGCTGCTGAAATCCAAGGACAGGCCCAGGGCCGACGGGCTGCCGATACCGTCCGTCGAGCCATCGACGGGCACGTGCAAGCAGATTGGAAATTTCGCGACACAACAAGTGTCCAGCGTCTCCTGTATTGCCACCGATGAAAAGGGGAGGAAATATGAACTCCAGTTCGAGTCGGATGGCTCGCCGATCAGGGTAAAGATGATCAGGGCAGCCGATCCAGATATGGAAGAGCGACGTACCCAGGCAATCGCGGCACATATCGAGCAGCTCAAATGCCGGCAAATGGCCAATGTTCAGGGTATCCTGCCCAGGGACCTCACAGCCTTCATTCTGCGATGCATGGATGAGTAATGGGCGAGGACAAGCGGTTGGGCGACGTGCGATCGACCTTTCATACCAATTCGAACTCCGGGGATCGAGAGCCAATTTTCGACAACGTCCTTTTCGTCCAGCCAGAGTAGCGCCGCTTCGGCGCACCTATTGGAGTAAAGCCATGCGATCACCGTCAGCTCTTTGGGCCTTGCTCGGCTTGGCGGTCGTTGTGCTGGCTGGCTACGCTCTAAATCGCGGGGTCCTGGTCGGATCCAGGATCGAAACCGCCCGGCTAAGCGACGCCTATCCGGTGCCGTTCTACAAGAAACATTGTCGCTACCTGTTCTTCACCGGCGTCCAGCAAGTATGGACAAGCTCCGAATCCACCAGGGAAGAAGCAGAAAACAGCTCATGTGCTCCGCTGAAAAGCGAACCCGTTATTCACCGGCGGCATAAACCTTCCAGTTCCTAGAGCCAGCAACCAGCAAGAAGTGGTCGTCCACGGCGACCCCGGTGTATCCTGCGCTGATGCCAGCCTTCATCTGCACCGCCTGCGGCACGCAGTATCCGCCCTCCGAGGCTCCGCCCGGGGCGTGTCCGATCTGCACCGACGAGCGGCAGTTCGTCCCGGCCTCGGGCCAGTCCTGGACCACGCTGGAGGGGCTGCGGAAGGCGCACAGCAACAAGTTCCGCCGCCTCGCGACGGGGCTTATGACGATCGAGACCACCCCAACATTCGGCATCGGGCAGCGCGCGATCCTGGCGCGCACGCCGGCCGGCAATGTGCTGTGGGACTGCATCGCCCTGATCGACGACGCCACCGTCGATCTGCTCAAGGGCCTGGGCGGCGTCGCGGCGATCGCGATCTCCCACCCGCATTACTACACCACGATGGTGGAGTGGAGCCGCGCGCTCGGGGGAGTGCCGATCCACCTGCACGCGGCGGATCGTCAGTGGGTGATGCGGGCGGACCCCGCGGTGCAGTTCTGGGAGGGAGACACCAGGCCAATCGCACCGGGCCTCACGCTGGTTCGGCTGGGAGGACATTTCGACGGCGGCACCGTCCTGCACTGGGGAGACTGGAGCGAAGGCCGCGGCGTCGTGCTCTCGGGCGACATCCTCCAGGTGGTCCCGAGCGGGCACGTCAGCTTTATGTGGTCCTACCCGAACCTGATCCCGCTCTCCGCCGCCAAGGTTTTGCGCATCGCGGAGATCCTGGAGCCATTCGCATTCGACGCGGTCTATGGCGCGTTTTCGGGCCGGGGGCAGATCGACGCAAACGGCAAGCAGGTGGTCGCGGCGTCGGTCGCGCGCTACATCGCGCGGATCAGCGAGACAAAGTAGGGTTCCCATACCACATCGCCACTGGCGTGAAGCCATGTCGGTTATTGGACCAACGGCGACATTGGCCGCGCCCGGCGGCAGTGCTCTTGATGCCGGTTTTAGCCCCTATCAACGCAGCTGTTTGAACCGCTAAGATGCCATCTCCTGAGCCTGGGGTTGGCATGAAGCGACGCGAGTTCATCACACTGGTCGGCGGCGCGGCAGCTGCGTGGCCGCTCGCTGCCAACGCCCAGCAGAAGGGAAAGCTCCCCACTATCGGCGTATTAAATCCCGGTTCGACCGATGTGCCAGCGGCCGCTGGATTTTACGACCGGCTGCGGGAGCTCGGTTACACCGAAGGTTTGAACATAGCGATCGAGCGACGCTACGGGGATTCGAATACAGATCGATTCCAGCAACTGGCCGCTGACCTGGTTCGGCTCAAGGTCGACGTCATCGTCGTGATCAGTACGTCGCCAGCTCGCGCAGCCAAACAGGCAACCAGCATAATCCCTATCGTCGTGGGCGGCATGGCCGATCCTGTCGGCGATGAATTGGTCGCCAGCCTCGCCCGACCAGGCGGGAATATTACAGGGACTACTTTTCTTGGCCCGGAATTGATTGCCAAACGCCTCGGACTATTCAAGGACGCCATTTCCGGACTCTCGCGCGTCGCTGCCCTTTGGCATCCTGCCGCATACGGCAAACGTACAATGGAAGGTATGTTGAGGGAGACCGAGACTGCGGCCCAGGCGTTAAGATTGCAGCTTCAACTGGTGCCGGCCGTTGGCCCTGATGACCTCGACGGCGCCTTTCTCGCGATGACCCGAGAGCACGCCGATGCCGTCATTCTGTTGCCCAGCCCGATGTTATATGGCGAGCACAGACACATTGTGGAACTGGCGACCAAGAGCCGGCTGCCGGCAATGTATGCCGCAAGGGAATTTGTGGAGGATGGGGGCCTGATGTCCTACGGAGCAAGCTTGCCTGATCTGTTCCGG
This sequence comes from uncultured Alphaproteobacteria bacterium, assembly GCA_963778925.1. Classification (GTDB taxonomy): domain Bacteria; phylum Pseudomonadota; class Alphaproteobacteria; order Rhizobiales; family Xanthobacteraceae; genus Bradyrhizobium. The sequence goes on from CAVZWE010000026.1 coordinate 412,522, forward strand.
CGCGCCGCCACCTATGTGGACAAAATCCTCAAGGGCGCCAGTCCAGCCGACCTGCCGGTGGAGCAGCCGACAAAGCTGGAGTTCGTCGTCAATCTCAAAACGGCGAAAGAACTGGGGCTCGTCATCCCTCGCGAATTCCTGTTGTTGGCCGACGAGGTCATCGAGTGAACGTCTGCGATGCAGGAACCGATGCCGGCCTCATGCAGGCTGGCGCGGATGATTGGTGATTGGTACCTTCGCGACATAGAACGACAGCCGAATGAGGTGCCAACAATATGAAAAAGGGCGCAACGACCAAAGGCGAATCCCCTTCCCGGCTGATCGACGCGAGGATCAGGGAACTGGGCGACTGGAGGGGCAAGACGCTCTCCCGTGTCCGCGCGCTCATCAAACAGGCTGATCCTGAGGTGGTCGAGGAGTGGAAGTGGAGAGGCGTTCCGGTTTGGTCTCACGATGGAATTATCTGCACCGGCGAGACGTACAAGAGCGTCGTGAAACTGACTTTCGCCAAGGGCGCTTCGCTCGGGGATCCCAAGGGACTGTTCAACGCCAGCCTTGAAGGCAACGTCAGGCGCGCGATCGATCTCCATGAGGCTGATGAAATAGACGAGGATGCCTTCAAGACACTTATACGCGCCGCGGCAGCCCTGAACGGGTCAAAGGTCCGATAGTCGAATCGGAGCGCTTCATGAGTGGCGCCTGTCTCCTCGAGCGCCCTAGCTCGCAAGCCTTGCGGCAGATATTTCATTCGACCGGGCCCCGGCGTCTTCCAAATATCAGGTTTGGGCAGTTACAATGGTGGTCTCCTGATCGTTGGAGGCGGGCATGCGCAGGCGCAAATTCATTGCGATCTTGGGCGGAATCGCCGTTTGGCCGATTGCTGCTCGCGGCCAGAATGCGCAACGAATGCCGCAAATCGGCTACCTCATGGACCGGTCCGGCCCGGGACTTTTCGATGAAGGATTCTTGTCCGGCCTGCGCGAGCACGGTTACGAGGTCGGCCGGAACATCGCCATCGAGTATAGGTGGAGCGAAGGTAAAACCGAACGACTCCCGGCCCTGGCTGCTGAACTGGTCGCGCTGAAGGTGGAGGCTATCGTCACCGCTGGTGCGCAGGCGGTGCAAATTGCCAAAAAGGCGACGACGACTATCCCGATCGTGATGACAAGCAGTCAGGATGCTGTGGGCGACGGACTGGTAGCCAGTTTGGCCCGGCCTGGCGGCAACGTCACGGGACGGTCTGTGTACGCGCCCGAACTGACACAGAAACGCATCGAAATACTCAAGGAGGTCGTACCCGGCCTGTCTCGGATTGCCGTACTTTGGAATGTCCAGAATGCGGGAGGCGCCAGCCAGTTGCGGGAAGCTGAAGCGGCTGGTCGCACCCTTGGCATCGCGATCGAATCTCTCGACGTGCGAATTCCAGATGGTCTGGAGGCTGGCATGGCGCGAGCCGCGCAGGCTGGAGCCGGCGCCGTACTTATTATCTCGGACAGCTCGACGATAAGTAATCGCTCGCAGATAGGTGCCGCCGCGCGGCGACGCAATTTGCCAACGATTTTCGCCAACAAGGCTTACCTTGTCGGTGGCGGCCTCATGAGCTACGGCCCCGACATTGTCGACAGTTTTCGGCTCTCGGCAGTCTATGTCGACAAAATACTGAAGGGTGCAAAGCCTGCGGATTTGCCTGTGGAGCAACCGACCAAATTCGAGTTCGCCATCAATCTAGGCACAGCAAAGGCGATTGGCATCGAGGTCCCGCCGACGCTGCTCGCCCGGGCCGACGAGGTTATCGAATGAGGTCATGCGATCATGAGCGATGACGTCGATGCCGACGAATAGCAAGCCGCGCGCGCAAGCTTGGGCCCAAGGTCGCGCAGATTTCGCGCTCGTGCGGCGTCAGGTCGGTGGCCTGCGCGGCGCCGGCGAATTCGCCGTCGACCAGGATGATGCGCTTGTCGCCGTGGCGCAGAGACACGGCCAATTTAGCGTCCAAGCGCCTTTGCTAAACCTTGCAGGTTCTGCGGATGACTTTGATTAAGCCGTGCCGTGGAGCATCGATATCCGCGATCAGAAGGAACGCCATCGAGACGACAAACGGCAGCACGAGAGCAAGTTTTCTTGCAACCTTGCCTTCTCGCGACCGATAGCCGAACAGTACATTGGAGCAAAGTGCGATAACCGCCATCAGCCACCACACGGCGCGGGGAATCCGGTTCCAGAACGCCGCTTGAGTGTAGCCTTGCGAATTGATCACGTCGTTCATGCCTGCAAGCACCAGCGCCGCAACTGGCGTCGGCTCCGTCGTTGCCGGTCCGCGAACGGCGGCCCAGAGATCAGTCTGCAATTGGCTGGTCGACTGATCGATCTGGCTTTGCCGCGTGTCGTCCTGATTGAGGTAGAACAGGATGCGCTGGTCGAGGTAGACGCCAAGGAGGCTGCGGACATTTGCGGCATCCGCCGGCGGCAAGAGGTCGGCACGGAGCATTTCGGTGCCAATCGCGTTGGCTTCGGCTTCTTCGAGGCTCTTGCGCTGATCGTAGCGATTGCTGGCCATGGAAACGCTGAAGCCGATCATCAATGCGAGCAGCGTCAGGGTGGCCCCAAGGATGATGCCGATATCCTCATGCTGCTCGTCTTCGGCACCAGGGTTGCGCCGGCGCAGCCACGAGCCCGCCGCCGAAGCGAGCCACAGCACCACGAAAACAACCGCGAACAGCAGCAAAGGATATTGCGCGAGACTTCTCATGACTTCGTCTGCCCGGCTAAAGCGCCAATTCTATCGTGAATCGGCACCTGAGAGGCAGCTCCTACCGCCTTGGCCGAGATTGACCGGGGGGCCTGTTCACCATCTATTTTCCGCTACGCTTGTTCTCGATCACATCCCAAATCTTCGCCGCCACATCCGGCCCGCCCAATCGCGCGATGGCGCGGATTCCGGTCGGCGAGGTGACGTTGATCTCGGTGAGATTGCCGTCGATGACGTCTATGCCGACGAACAATAGTCCGCGCGCGCGCAAGCTCGGGCCCAAGGTCGCGCAGATTTCGCGTTCGCGCGGCGTCAGGTCGGTGGCCTGGGCGGCGCCACCGCGGACCATGTTGGAGCGCAGATCGTCGGGTGCCGGCACGCGGTTGACGGCGCCGGCGAATTCGCCGTCGACCAGGATGATGCGCTTGTCGCCGTGTTTGACCTCGGCAAGAAAACGTTGGATCACCCAGGGCTCGCGAAACGTCACCGAGAACATGTCGAACAGCGAGCCGAAATTCATGTCCTGCGGCATCACGCGGAACACCGCGGCGCCGCCATGGCCGTGCAGCGGCTTCATCACCACGGCGCCGTGCGTGTCGCGGAACGCGTTGATCTCGTCGAGGTCGCGCGAGATCAGGGTCGGCGGCATCAGCTGCGGGAAATCCATCACAAAGATCTTTTCCGGCGCGTTGCGCACGCTGGCCGGGTTGTTCACGACCAGCGTCTTCGGATGTATCCGCTCCAGAAAATGCGTCGAGGTGATGTAGGCGAGATCGAATGGTGGGTCCTGCCGCAGCAGGATGACGTCGAACTGCGTCAGCGGTTCGCGCCGGGGCTCGCCGAGCTTGAAATGGTCGACGGCTTCGTCGCGCACGGAAAGAATCTGCACCGGCGCTACCAGCTCCTCGCCGCGCAGCGAGAGCTTGTCGGGGGTGTAATAGGACAGCCCGTGGCCGCGCTTTTGCGCTTCCAGCAGCAGCGCGAAGGTCGAATCGCCTGATATGTTGATGCGCTCGATGGGGTCCATCTGGACGGCGACGTTCAATTTCATCTGGGGGCCCGGAGTTGCTTGGGGGAGAGATGTTCAGGTGCTGGCGTCGAATGCCGCCAACAGATGGCGCGGCAGATGCCTGGGCGCAATCAGCATGGCGTCGAAACGCATCTCGAATTCGGCATGTTCGGGGTGCGCCATCAGCCAGGCTTGCGCGGCCGCGATGATGCGGGCCTGCTGGCGCGGGGTCACCGCATAGGCCGCCTCGTCGAGGCTGGCGCGGGCCTTGACCTCAATGAAGGCCAGCAGGTTGCGTTTGCGCGCGACGAGGTCGATCTCGCCATGGGGCGTGCGAAAACGTTTTGCCAGGATGCGATAGCCTTTCGCCATCAGGAAAGCGGCGGCGCGGCTTTCGGCGGAAAGCCCGGTGCGAAACGCCGCGACGCGCGCGGGGGATGCGACTTTCGCCAGCTTGCCGGGTGGGGCGGTACCGTCAGTCTTCGCCATCGCCGCCCTTCATATCCTTGGCGAGCTCCAGCGCGCGGGCATAGATTTCGCGGCGCGGCCGGCCGGAGAGTTCGACCGCGTGCGCGACCGCATCCTTGACGCTGTCGCGCTGGAGAGAATTTCGCAAGAGATCGTCGAGCTCGTCGCCGGCCATGACTTGCGCGTCCGCGGCAGGCGGGCCGATCACCAGCACGAATTCGCCGCGCGTCTCCAGCGTGCCGGCAGCCTTTGCCAGTTCAGAAACTTTTGCGCGCCTGACCTCTTCGTGGAGCTTTGTCATCTCGCGACAGATCGCCGCATCGCGCTCGCCCATGATCTCGGCGAGGTCGGCAAGCGTGTCCTGCACGCGGTTGCCGGATTCGAACATCACCAGCGTCGCGTCGATCCGCGAAAGCTCGGCAAGCCGCGCGCGGCGCGCGGTCTCCTTTGGCGGCAAGAAACCCTCGAAGAAAAACCGGTCGGTGGGCAGCGCCGCCACCGACAGCGCCGTCAGTACCGAAGACGGCCCCGGCAGTGCGGTCACCGCAAAACCGGCGGCGCAGACCTCGCGCACCAGCTTGAAGCCGGGATCGGAAATCAGCGGTGTGCCGGCGTCCGATACCAGTGCGATGGAGGCTCCTTGCGCAAGCTTTTCCAGAATCTTCGGCCGCGCCAGCGCGGCGTTATGTTCGTGATAGGGCTTTAGTTGCGCCGAAATCGCATAGCGCTCGGTCAGCCGGCGGGTGATGCGGGTGTCCTCGCAGGCGATGATGTCGACGCCGGCCAGCGTTTCCAGCGCGCGCAAGGTGATGTCGCCGAGATTGCCGATCGGCGTCGCCACCAGATAGAGGCCGGGCGCGGCCCTCGGCGCGGTCAGTATCTGGCCGGCCAATGAATAGGTGCGCTCGCAGGAGCCTGGCGGGCTGTCGGACGCATTTATGGGAGCGGCTTTTGCGCGCATCATGGTAATCTAGAGGGAACAGGGTGCTTGCGCCATGATCGCGCACGGTTCGTGCATACCGTCTGGCGCACGGTGAGGAACCTGATTTCTGCAACCGGCCCCGGTGCGGCTGTGTCATAATCCTTTTGTTTGGTTAACTATTCGCCGACAATATGCCTGAATCCAGCTTTCCTGATCGTCAGGAGGTCGAATTCGTAAGCCGGTTCGGTCGGTCAAGAGAAGAGATGCGATGGTGGGCCCGCCCAGACCAAAGTTTCCGCCTATCGGGTCTCGGCCGCGGGGGGCGACCCGGCGGACGGCGATCGGCTTGATACTCGGCGCGCCCCTGCTCGGGGCCTGCTCCAGCGTGCAGCAGAGCCTCAGCTCGTTCGGTTCGCAGCCCGCCGCCGGCCCCGCCGGTCCGGCGCAGCAGCCGGTCGCGGTGGGCACCGGGCAGGTCAAGGTAGCCCTGATCCTGCCGCTGTCGGCTGCCGGCAATGCCGGCGTCGCGGCGCAATCGATGAAGAATGCCGCCGAGATGGCGCTGGCGGAATTCCAGAATCCCAACATCCAGCTCCTGATCAAGGATGACGGCGGCACCCCGCAAGGCGCCCAGCAAGGCACCCAGCAGGCGCTCGACGAGGGCGCCGAAATCATTCTGGGTCCGCTGTTTGCGCTGTCGGTGCCGGCGACCGCGCAACTGACGCGGGCGCGCGGCCTATCGGTGATCGCGTTCTCGACCAATTCCAGCGTTGCCGGGCGCGGCGTCTATCTCTTGAGCTTCCTGCCGGAATCCGACGTCAACCGCATCATCGAATATTCGGCCGGCACCGGAAAAAGATCTTTCGCGGCACTGCTGCCCGAGAATGCCTATGGCAATGTGGTGGAGGCCGCGTTCAAGCAGGCGGTCGGGCGCAAGGGCGGCCGCATCGTCGCGTTCGAAAAATACGGCGCCGACCGCGCTACCGCGGCGCGCACCGTGGCGCAGTCGCTCGGCAGCGCGGATGCGCTGTTCATCGCCGACGATGGCAATTCGGTGGTGGCGGTGGCCGACGCGCTGACGGCAGCGGGTGCGAACCTGAAAAACATCCAGCTGCTCGGCACGGGACTGTGGGACAATCCGCGCGTGTTCGCGAGCCCGTCGCTGCAGGGCGGCCTTTATGCCGCGCCGGATCCTGCCGGCTTTCGCGGTTTTTCCGCCCGCTACCGCGCCAAATTTGCCGCCGATCCAGTGCGGACCGCGACGCTCGCCTATGACGCGGTTGCGCTGGTCGCGGCCCTGGCGCGAACCCAGGGGCCGCAACGCTTTGCCTCCGACGTACTGCTCAATCCGTCGGGCTTTGCCGGCATCGACGGCCTGTTTCGGTTCCGCGCCGACGGCAGCAACGAGCGCGGCCTCGCGGTGATGCGCGTGGCATCCGGCGGCGGCGTGCCGGTCGCCGGTTCGCCGAAGAGTTTTGGGGCATAACCCTTGGAAATTTTGGTTTGTCGCCCCGGCGAAACAGGCTGTGTAAAAAGTCCGTTGTTCAATTTGCGCGTAGAACATCTGTCTCCGTTTCATCGATACGGAAACCAATTGCACTGGCAACCTTGGTTGGGAGACAACAATTGAGAAAACAATTCTGCGCTTCCTCGGCTCACGCGACTTTTCACACAGCGTGGAATGCCGGGGCCCATAACCACAGGATTTGGTTGTTGCGCGAAGCAGGCAACTCCGGCTTTGCCCCGTCGATAGGCCGCGGCGTATGGGTCCCGGATCGCGCTCGCTGCACTCGCTTGTCCCGGACGACGGCTTACGCCGCCAGATCCGCCACCACGGCATCGAGCACGGGAAATCCGGACTGCGTGACGCGCAAGCGCCCACTGTCATCAACAACGATGGCGCCCTGTTCGAGCAGCAGCGCGATGCGCTTCGGATCGAGCGCGCGGCCGGACAGCGCCGCATAGCGCCGGGGATCGATGCCCTCGGCGAGTCGCAGGCCCATCAGCAGAAATTCGTCGGCGCACTCTTCGCTGTTGAGGCGGTCGTCGGTGACGACGCCGTGCCCGGTCGCCTCGACCCGCATCAGCCACGCCTCCGGGCGTTTTTCGGTCGATATCGCATGTCTCGTGCCGTCGATATCGAGGCGGCCATGCGCGCCGGGACCGATGCCGGCATATTCCTCGCCGCGCCAGTACACCAGGTTGTGCCGGCACTCCGCGCCCGGGCGCGCGTGATTGGAAATCTCATAGGCCGGCAAGCCGTGCCGGGCACAGACTTCCTGGGTGACGTCGTACAGTTCGCGCGCGGTCGCCTCATCCGGCGTCTTCAATTTGCCCGCAGCATGCAGGCCGAAGAACGGCGTCTCCGGTTCGATCGTGAGCTGATAGAGCGACAAATGCTCGGCCGCTTCCGCGATCGCGAGTTTTAGCTCTTCGGCCCACATCTGCGGTGTCTGATCGGGGCGAGCGTAAATCAGATCGAACGAGTAGCGGTCGAAGGCTTTGCGCGCGATGGCAACGGCATCGAGCGCCTCGCGCGCGCTATGCAGGCGTCCGAGCGCTTTGAGCGAGGCATCGTCAAGCGCCTGCACGCCGAGCGACACCCGGTTGACGCCGGCTGCGCGGTAGCCCGCAAAGCGCGTGGCCTCGACGCTGGTGGGGTTGGCTTCCAGCGTGATCTCCACATCAGGCGCGACGCGCCAGTGTTTGCCGATCGCATCCAGAATCGCGCCGACGGTTTGCGGCCGCATCAAGGACGGCGTGCCGCCGCCGAGAAAAATCGAGGATACTTCGCGGCCCGGCGCACGCGCCGCGGTGGCTTCGATTTCGCGGGCGAAGGCGCGCGCAAAGCGCGCCTCATCTATGGGTGCGTGCCGGACATGGCTGTTGAAGTCGCAATACGGGCATTTCGACAGGCAGAACGGCCAATGCACGTAAACGCCGAAGGCCTCTCGCTTTCCCTCGGCGCTAGTCAAGGCAGATCTCCGCCAGCTTGACGAAGGCGCGGGCGCGATGCGACAGGCCCAAGCCCAGCGGCGGCAGGCCATGCTTTTCGATGCTGGTCATCTCGCCGAAGGTGCGGGTGTAGCCGTCGGGCATGAACATCGGATCGTAGCCAAAGCCAGCGGTGCCGCGTGGCGGCCACACCAGAATGCCGTCGGCGCGCGCCTCGACTTCCTCAAGATGATCGTCGGGCCAGGCCACGCACAATGCCGAAACGAAATGCGCTCTTCGCTGCGAGGGCTGCGTCGCGCCGCGCTCCCCGAGCAGGCGTTCGATCCGCGTCATCGCCGCGTTGAAATCCTTGTTTTCGCCGGCCCAGCGCGCCGAGAAAATCCCGGGCGCGCCATCGAGCGCATCGACCGCCAATCCGGAATCGTCGGCGAATGCCGGCAGTTGCGCTTCTTTGGCCGCGGCGGCCGCCTTGATCCTCGCATTGGCGCGAAAGCTGTCGCCGGTTTCGTCGGGCTCGCCGAGGCCAAGCTCGCCCGCGGAGATCGCCTCGACGCCGTGCGGCGCCAAGAGCTCGCGCATCTCGGCGAGCTTGCCGGGATTGTGGGTTGCGATCACGAGCTTGCCTTTGATGCGGCGGTGCATGGCCAGCCAGACTACGCCACGGCCATTTTCTGCAGGTCGACCAGCCGCGCCACGCCCTTGCGCGCCAGCGTCATCAGCGCCAAAAATTCGTCTTGCGAGAACGGGGTCTTTTCCGCGGTGCCCTGCACCTCGATAATGCGGCCGTCGCCGGTCATGACGAAATTGGCGTCGGTATCGGCCTCCGAATCCTCGGCGTAATCGAGGTCGAGCACCGGGGTGCCGCCATAGATGCCGCAGGAGATCGCGGCGACATTGTCGCGCAGCACGTTGCCCTTGATCATATTGCGGGCCTTCATCCAGGCGATGCAGTCGGCAAGCGCGACCCAGGCGCCGGTGATCGAGGCGGTGCGGGTGCCGCCATCGGCCTGCAGCACGTCGCAGTCCACCGTGATCTGGCGCTCCCCCAGCGCCTCGAGGTCGACGGTCGCGCGCAATGAGCGGCCGATCAGGCGCTGGATTTCGACGGTGCGGCCGTTTTGCTTGCCGGCGGAGGCCTCGCGGCGGGTGCGCTCCAGGGTTGCCCGCGGCAGCATGCCGTATTCGGCGGTAACCCAGCCGCGGCCCTGGCCCTTGAGCCAGGGCGGCAGCCGCTCTTCCAGAGTGGCGGTCACCAGCACATGGGTGTCGCCGAATTTAACCATGCAGGAACCCTCGGCGTATTTGACGACGCCGCGTTCCAGTGACACGGCGCGCAGTTCATCCGGCGCACGGCGGCTTGGCCGCATGGGAATCCTCCGAAAATCCAGCAAACATCATGGCTCGCGGTGCTTGTAGGAGGGGGAAGCCGCAGCGGCAAGGCCCTTGGGCCCCCTCTTAAGGACGAATGCCCGCTTGTAACTCGCCCGCGACAGAGACAAATTAGGGTCTGTCGTCAGGAGTACGTTGTGGCCCACCACGAACCGATCGGCCTGATCGCGCCAAATGCGGGTTTAGCGCAGCTCAACGAGCGCTCGCGCGACATCTTTCGGCAAATCGTCGAGAGCTATCTGGCGACCGGCGAACCCGTCGGCTCGCGCAACATTTCGCGCCTGATCGCGGTGCCGCTGTCGCCGGCCTCGGTGCGCAACGTGATGTCGGATCTCGAGCGGCTCGGCCTGATCTACGCGCCGCATACCTCGGCAGGAAGGCTGCCGACCGAATTGGGTTTAAGGTTCTTCGTCGATGCCCTGATGCAGGTGGGCGACCTCACCGAGCCGGAGCGGCAATCGATCCAGAGCCAGCTTGCCTCCGTCGGCAAGGCGCAATCGGTCGAAGCAGCCCTGGGCGAGGCCTTGACGCGGCTGTCCGGCCTGACGCGCGCGGCAGCCGTGGTGCTGACCGCAAAATCCAATTCGCGGCTGAAACATATCGAATTCGTGCGGCTGGAGCCGGAGCGCGCGCTGGTGGTGCTGGTCGGCGAGGACGGCCAGGTCGAAAACCGCGTGCTGACGCTGCCGCCGGGCGTTCCCTCCTCGGCGCTCACCGAAGCCACCAATTTCCTCAATGCGCGGATCAGAGGGCGGACGCTGGCGGAAGCGCGCCTCGAACTCGAAACCGCGCTGACGCAAAATCGCGCCGAGCTCGACCAGTTGACGCAAAAGGTCATCGCCGCGGGCATTGCGAGCTGGTCGGGCGGCGAAAACGACGACCGGCAGCTGATCGTGCGCGGCCATGCCAATCTTCTGGAAGATCTGCACGCGCTGGAAGATCTGGAGCGGGTGCGGCTGTTGTTCGACGACCTCGAGACCAAGCGCGGCGTGATCGATCTGTTGGGCCGCGCCGAACGCGCCGAAGGCGTGCGGATTTTCATCGGATCGGAGAACAAGCTATTTTCGCTGTCCGGCTCCTCCACCATCATTGCGCCCTACAGCGATGCGGCCGGTCATATCGTCGGCGTGCTCGGCGTGATCGGGCCGACCCGGCTCAACTATGCCAGGGTCATCCCGACGGTGGATTATGCCGCCCGCATCGTCAGCCGGTTGCTGGGCGGGTGATCTGGTCAATCCAGGGGTGGACTCTTTTTTGACGCGTTTTCTTCACGCGAACCGGTGCCCACCCCCGGATCGAGTCCGAGGGCATGCTTCGCTTGAAAACGCTATGGCGTGCTTGATTTTTGGCGCCTAAAGCACGATATCCCGCGCTAGCAGCTTCCCCATTGATCCCAGACGATTTTTCGAAAAAGGCAGTCTATGACCGATCCCAGCCGGCAGAACGACGATCCGGTGAATCAGGCACAGCCTGGCGAGCCCGTGGTTTCCAGGCCCTATATCATGCCCGACGATCCCGAAGCCGGATCGGCGGAGGCGCTGGCGAAGGAAGCCGCGGAATCGCGCGACAAGATGCTCCGCACGCTTGCGGAAATGGAAAACCTGCGCAAGCGCACCACGCGCGAAGTGGCCGATGCGCGCGCCTATGGAATCACCGGTTTTGCGCGCGACATTCTCGATATCGCCGACAATCTGCAGCGCGCGCTCGATGCGCTTCCCCCCGAGGCCAAGGCCGCCGCCGATCCCGGCCTGACGGCACTGATCGAGGGCGTCGAGCTGACCGAGCGGTCGCTGCTCAACACGCTGGAAAAAAACGGCGTCAAGAAATTCGATCCGTCGGGCGAGAAATTCGATCCGAATTTTCAGCAGGCGATGTATGAGGTGCCCGACCCGTCGGTGCCCGCCGGCACCGTGGTCCAGGTGGTGCAGGCCGGCTATATGATCGGCGAGCGCGTGCTGCGGCCGGCGCTGGTCGCCGTCTCCAAAGGCGGCGCCAGGGCAAATGCTTCGGAACAGGCCTCCTAGAGCAGAGCGTATTCCACTTCTGTGGAATCTGGCGGTGCATCGCGTGGCCGCATGGTTCGAGACGCGCGGCGTTGCCGCGCTCCTCACCATGAGGTCGAAGACTTCCTCCAAACGATTCAGCCGCGCGGCTGAATTCCATCGCGCACGGCGCGGAAACGCGTGAACGCCTTCGGCCATTCGTCGCGCGGCGCGCTGCCGATGATGCGCAACGAATTCTGGCCGCCGAATTTCAGCCACTGCACCACGGTGACGGCGGTATTGTTCTTGCCGCTGGTCGCATCGATCCGCGTCTCATAGCCGGGCTGGCCGTCGATGCGGATGGGTTCGGACATCGTGATCCGCGCGTCGCGGACGCCGGGAATCGTGGTTGCGGCCTGTTGGGCGAAGCGGCCGCGATCGTCCGGCTGCGCCGGCGCCGATCCCATCAAGCCGATCACCATGAAGGGGGCTGCCTCGAAGCCGGTCGCCTCGTCGCCGTCGGCGAGAATTACCGCGGCGCTCGGTGGCAGCGCGCGGACATTCTTGAAATCGCCGAGTTCGGAGACCTTGAACGGCAACAGCCCGAGCTGTTCCTCGACCGGAACCTGCTTGCGGATCGCCGCCGTGGCGAACATCTGCCGAACCGCCTCGTCGGTATAGATCTTGCCGACATTTTCGGGAACTTGAACCGCGATATAGCCTGAGAACGTGGTGCCCGGCAGGATCATCGAGTACCGCCGCACATTGGTTGCGCCGTCCCTGGCGCTTTCGGCGGTGTAATAGGCAAGGCCGGCAGATGTCTCGATGTTCTCGGGCTTGATGCCGCCACTGCCGGCGGGATTGGCCTTGAAGGCATTTGCGACTTCGCCATAGGCCTCGGCCGGCAGCTCCGTCACCAAAACCTTAACGCCATGGTCCTCGGTTTCGAAACCGACGAATGATTTGGCGCGGACCAGGCCCACCAGAGGCGTCATGCCGACCCGGGAGCCCGGTGGGAAAACCGGATCAGCGGCGAGGGCAGGAACGCAGGCGAGAGACAGGGCGCTGACGAGGAGGGCCACCGCGGATGACTGTCGAATGGGCTTCATGAAAAATCTACTGGGTTTGCATCGAGGCCGGACCATGGTCCGGCAGGACGCGGCCCGTTGGCCGGGGCGTTAAGTTTTGGTGTCCGCTTTTAGCGGTTTTGGCGCTCCGGCGACAGGGCAGGCAGCGCCCCTTCGGCTGGGCCTCCGGCCCGGGCCGCCGGCAGCCGGAAGCGGACACTATCTTTCAAGGGCGAGGGATTTCAGGCCTTAAGGTTGCGTCCGCCTCCTTGCAGGGCCTGCCCCCCCTCCTATATGAGGCTCACCGTCGCAATATCGCGAGCATTTGAACGTCTGGGGGTTTGGATTGGTGCGCCGTCAGGGCCCTGCCAACCTGCCGCAAAAAGAAGGATATGAGGACCATGGGAAAGGTCATTGGGATCGATCTCGGCACCACGAATTCGTGCGTCGCCGTAATGGATGGCAAGACAGCCAAAGTCATCGAGAACGCCGAGGGCATGCGGACGACCCCGTCGATCGTCGCCTTTAGCGATGACGGCGAGCGCCTGGTCGGCCAACCCGCCAAGCGCCAGGCAGTCACCAATCCCGAGCGGACTTTCTTCGCCGTCAAGCGCCTCGTCGGCCGCCGCTACGACGATCCGATGGTCGAGAAGGACAAGAAGCTCGTCCCCTACAAGATCATCAAGGCGTCCAACGGCGATGCCTGGGTCGAAGCCGACGGCAAGACCTACTCGCCCTCGCAGATTTCCGCTTTCATCCTGCAGAAGATGAAAGAGACCGCGGAGGCCCATCTCGGCCAGAAGGTCGATCAGGCCGTAATCACCGTTCCCGCTTATTTCAACGACGCGCAACGTCAGGCCACCAAGGATGCCGGCAAGATCGCCGGCCTGGAAGTGCTGCGCATCATCAACGAGCCGACCGCGGCCGCGCTCGCCTACGGTCTGGACAAGACCAAGTCCGGCACCATCGCGGTGTACGACCTCGGCGGCGGCACCTTCGATATCTCCATTCTTGAAATCGGCGACGGCGTGTTCGAGGTGAAGTCGACCAACGGCGACACCTTCCTCGGCGGCGAAGACTTCGACATGCGGCTGGTCAGCTATCTGGCCGATGAATTCCAGAAGGAGCAGGGCATCAACCTGCGCAACGACAAGCTTGCCTTGCAGCGCCTGAAAGAGGCCGCCGAAAAGGCCAAGATCGAATTGTCGTCGACCACGCAGACCGAAATCAACCTGCCGTTCATCACCGCCGACCAGACCGGTCCGAAGCATCTGACCATGAAGCTGACGCGGGCCAAGTTCGAGGCGCTGGTCGACGATCTCGTCCAGAAGACCATCGAGCCGTGCCGCAAGGCGCTGAAGGACGCAGGGCTGACCGCCGGCGAGATCGGCGAAGTGGTGCTGGTCGGCGGCATGACCCGGATGCCGAAGGTCCAGGAAGTGGTGAAGCAGTTGTTCGGCAAGGAGCCGCACAAGGGCGTCAACCCGGACGAAGTCGTCGCCATCGGTGCTGCGATCCAGGCCGGCGTGCTGCAGGGCGACGTCAAGGACGTGCTGCTGCTCGACGTCACCCCGCTGTCGCTCGGCATCGAGACGCTGGGCGGCGTGTTCACCCGCATCATCGATCGCAACACCACGATCCCGACCAAGAAGAGCCAGGTGTTCTCGACCGCCGAGGATAACCAGAACGCGGTCACCATCCGCGTGTTCCAGGGCGAGCGCGAGATGGCGGCCGACAACAAGGTGCTCGGCCAGTTCGACCTGATGGGCATTCCGCCCTCGCCGCGCGGCATGCCGCAGATCGAGGTCACCTTCGATATCGACGCCAATGGCATCGTCAACGTCTCGGCCAAGGACAAGGCGACCGGCAAGGAACAGCAGATCCGGATCCAGGCCTCCGGCGGTTTGTCGGAAGCCGACATCCAGAAGATGGTCAAGGACGCCGAGGCCAACGCCGCCGAGGACAAGAAGCGCCGCGAGGCGGTCGATGCCAAGAACCACGCCGACGCCCTGGTGCATTCCACCGAGAAGGCGCTGGCCGAACATGGTTCGAAGATCGCGGAAACCGAACGCCGCGCCATCGAAGATGCCGTCAGCGATTTGAAGGAAGCGCTGAAGGGCGACGATGCCGAAGTGATCAAGGCCAAGACCAACACGCTGGCGCAGGCTTCCATGAAGCTCGGCGAGGCGATGTACAAGCAGCAGGCCGAGAGCGATGCGGCCAAGGATGCCGCCAAGGACGACGTGGTCGACGCGGAGTTCACCGAGGTCGACGACGACAAGAACAACAAGAAGTCTGCTTAAACGGCTGAGACCATGACCCTCATTCTGAAGAGCACGCCGATCGCGTCTCCAAGAGTGGGGGTCATTTTTCGTTAAGCCGGAGGCTGCATTCTTTCACGCGCATTCCTTCGGAATGAGGACGAATATCGGGCGGGTTTGACGGATGGCCACCAAGCGCTGCTACTACGAAACCCTTGAAGTCGAGCGGACCGCGGACGAATCCAAACTCAAGGCTGCGTTCCGCAAACTGGCGATGAAATGGCATCCGGACAAGAATCCGGGCGATGCCAGCAGCGAAATCCGCTTCAAGGAAATCAACGAAGCCTACGAAGTTCTCAAAGACGGCGACAAGCGCGCCGCCTACGATCGCTTCGGTCACGCCGCGTTCGAGCAAGGCGCAGGTGGCGGCGGTCCCGGCTTCGGCGCCGGCTTTGCCTCGTCATTCTCCGATATTTTCGAGGATCTGTTCGGCATGGCCGGGCAGCGCGGACGTGGCGGCGGGCGCGAGCGCGGCCAGGATCTGCGCTACAACATGGAAATCACGCTTGAGGAAGCCTTTCTCGGCAAGACCGCCCAGATCGAGATTCCGGTCTCGGTCACCTGCGAATCCTGTTCGGGCACCGGCGCCAAGGCCGGCACCAAGCCCAAGACCTGCTCGATGTGCGGCGGGGCGGGGCGGGTGCGGCAGGCGCAGGGCTTTTTCACGCTGGAGCGGACCTGTCCGGGCTGTCAGGGCCGCGGCCAGATGATCGAAGATCCCTGTCCGTCATGCGCGGGCTCGGGACGGGTGACGCGCGAGCGGACCTTGTCAGTCAATATCCCGCAGGGCGTCGAAGACGGCACGCGTATCCGGCTTGCGGGTGAAGGCGAGGCCGGCATTCGCGGCGGCCCATCCGGCGATCTCTACATTTTCCTGTCGCTGGCGAGCCATGAGTTCTTTCAGCGCGATGGCGCCGACCTGCACTGCCGCGTGCCGATCTCGATGGTGACGGCGGCACTGGGAGGCGAATTCGAGGTGCCGACCATCGACAAGGGCAAGACCAAGGTGAAAATCCCCTCCGGAACCCAATCCGGACGGCGCTTTCGCATTGCATCAAAGGGCATGCCGGTGCTGCGCTCGCGTCAGACCGGCGACATGTATGTCCAGGTAGTGGTCGAAACGCCACAGAATCTCACCAAGAAGCAGCAGGAATTGCTCGCCGAGTTCGAAAAATTATCCTCGGGCGCCACCCAGCCGGAAGCCGCGGGTTTCTTCACCAAGGTCAAGGACTTCTTCGGCACCCGCGCCACCTCATAAGGCGCTCTAGAGCGAAGTGGAATCCAAGTTTTGCACCGCTGATGCGCGCGCGTGTCTGGCTTGACCGTGTCGCCTGCGACCTATACGTCTTTATGACCATTTTCTGACAGTCCCGCCTAAAAAGCGGTCCCGCCTGGTAGCGACATGCCTCACCAATCGTCCGTGCGTGCGTTGAAAAAACCTCCTCGTCTCGACGATGAGGTCCGTTTTCTCCGTTCATGGATCGAGAAGCCGCTTCACGTCGGCGCGGTGATGCCTTCGGGGCGGCTGTTGGCGCGCACCATGGCGCAGTATGTCGATATCAAATCCACGGGGCCCGTCGTCGAACTTGGCCCCGGCACCGGCGCGATCACCAGCGCGCTGATCGAGCATGGTGTCGATCAGAAGCGCCTGGTGCTGGTCGAATATAATCCAGGCTTCTGCGCGCTGCTGCGCGAGCGCTATCCGCACGCCAGGGTGGTGCAGGGCGACGCCTATTCGCTGCGGGATTCGCTGCGGAATGTCCTGAGCGCTCAGGCATCGGCGGTCGTCTCCGGCCTGCCGCTGGTGACAAAACCGATGCTGACGCGCCTCAAACTGATCCGCGAGGCCTTTGTCGCGCTCGCGCCTCGCGCGCCGTTCGTGCAATTCACCTATTCAGTGGTGCCGCCGATACCGAAATCGCTGCCGGGCGTATCCACAGAGGCCTCCGAACGGATCTGGATGAACCTTCCGCCGGCGCGCGTCTGGGTGTATCGCAAGGACTGAGCGCGCGTATTCCGCAAAGAGTGGGAATGCGCGCAGACCAAAGGTCCGCGCCGCTCGCGGTTCGTCCCGGATTCGATTCTTAAATCATGTCGGCGCTGAAAATCCTGGTGATCCCCGGCTCGCTTCGCACCGGCTCGCTCAATGCGAGGCTGGCGGCGGTGGCCGGGTATCAATTCGCGCAGGCCGGCGCCGAAGTCACCCGCATCTCGCTGGCTGATTTTCCGCTGCCGATCTATGACGGCGACCTGCAGACCAAATCGGGCGTGCCGAAGAACGCGATCAATCTCAAGCGCATGATGTCAGCGCATCACGGCGTGCTGATGGTGACGCCGGAATATAATTCCTCGGTGCCGCCGCTGGTCAAGAATACCATCGACTGGGTAACGCGCGTGCAGGATGCGCACGAGGTCCGCGGCCAGGTGTTTCGCGAACGCCCCTTTGCGATTGCCGCCGCTTCCGAAAGCCGGCTCGGCGGAACCCGCGCGCTGGCGGCGCTGCGGCTGATCCTGACCGCCTGCCATGCGACGGTTATTCCAAACCAGCTCGCGCTGTCATTCGCAGGCGAGGCCTATGATGATATGGACAGGTTGAAACATCCCGCCGATATCGAGGCGCTCGACGCGCTGGTGCGGCAGTTGATCGACGTTTCCCAACGCATGATGTGAGGTGACATGCAGCCATCCAAAATCGCTCCCCGCGACCGATTGATTGTGGCGCTCGATTTGCCCGGTGTGGCTGCTGCGGAAGCGATGATTGCCCGGCTCGGCGACAGCGTCACGTTTTACAAGATCGGCTATCAGCTTGGCTTTGCCGGCGGCCTGCCGCTGGTCCGCCAACTCGCCGATAGCGGCAAGAAGGTCTTCGTCGACCTCAAGCTGCACGACATCGGCAATACCGTGGCGCGCGGCGTCGAGAGCGTCGCCAAATTGGGGGCGACCTTCCTGACCGTGCACGCCTATCCGCAGACCATGAAGGCGGCGGTCGAGGGCCGCGCCGGGTCGGGGTTGAAGATCCTCGCCGTCACTGTGCTGACCTCCTATGACGATGGCGACCTGCATGCCGCAGGCTACCGGCTCGGCGTAGCCGACATGGTCGAGGCCCGCGCCCAGCAGGCGCAGGTGCTCGGCGTCGACGGGCTGGTGTGCTCGCCGGAGGAGGCTGCGTCCTTGCGCAAGATTGTCGGTCATCGGATGGTGCTGGTGACGCCGGGGATACGGCCGGCGGGCACGGCCGGCGGCGACCAGAAGCGGATCATGACGCCGGCGCGCGCCATCGCCGGCGGCGCGGACTATCTGGTGGTCGGCCGGCCCGTGCTGGAAGCCGCCGATCCCCGGGCCGCGGCCGACGCTATCCAGGCCGAGATCGCGCAGGCGCTGGGCTGAACCACGAGAGGGAGAAAGACACAGATGGCAAAGGGCTACTGGATCGCGCGTATCGATGTTCACAACATGGACGGCTACAAGGAATACGTCGCGCAGAACGGTTCGGTGTTTGCGAAATACGGCGCCAAATTCCTGGTGCGTGGCGGCAAGCATGTTCCGAAGGAAGGCTCGTCGCGGTCGCGCAATGTGGTGCTCGAATTCAAGGACTATGAAACCGCGCTGGCCTGCTACAATTCGCCGGAATATGTCCGCCTGGTCGCGCTGCGCTCGCCGCACGCCGAAAGCGATCTCGTGATCATCGAGGGTTACGACGGGCCGCAGCCGTAAGTCACTGGAACGCTTCACTCCGTCATTGCCGGGTCATAGCCGTCGAAGGACGGCGTCGCTCCGCCGCCTATGCCGCCATCCACGTCTTCTGTCTCCTCGAAATGATTGCTAAGACGTGGATGCCCGGGACGAGCCCGGGCATGACGAGCCTTCGGTTAGCCAAGCCTCATCAGTTGCCCGAACAGCCCGCCCCGGCTATACGGCAGGGGCGAGGGCTTCAAAAATGTCCGACATGCGCTTGATCGTTGCGGGGGCCGGCGGCCGGATGGGCCGCGCGCTGACGCGTGTCATTTCGGAAACCAAAGGCGCCGTCGTCACCGGCGCGCTGGAAGCGCCCGGGTCTGACCTGCTGGGCAAGGATGCCGGCGTGCTCGCGGGCCTGCCCGCCAATGGCGTCCTGCTGTCCGCCGATCTCTGGTCGATGTCGGCCAACGCCGACGGCATCCTGGACTTTACCGTGCCGGCTGCGACCATTGCCAATGTCGCCATCGCCGCCCAGCGGGGCCTGGTGCACGTCATCGGCACCACAGGTCTTTCGGGCTCCGATGACGCCGTGATCAGGAGCGTCACCTCGCGCGCCATCGTGGTCAAGTCCGGCAATATGAGCCTCGGCGTCAATTTGCTGGCGGCGCTGGTCAAGCGCGTGGCGCAATCGCTCGACGACGGTTTCGATATCGAAATTCTGGAGATGCATCACCGCGCCAAGATCGACGCGCCGTCGGGCACGGCATTGATGCTCGGCGAAGCCGCCGCCGCCGGCCGCAAAATCGCGCTCGATGCGCACGCCGCGCGGGGCCGTGACGGCATGACCGGCGCGCGCCGGTCCGGCGATATCGGCTTTGCGTCGTTGCGCGGCGGCACCGTCACCGGCGATCACAGCGTGATTTTTGCGGGCCCCATGGAACGCATCGAGCTGACCCACCGGGCCGAGGACCGCACCATGTTCGCGCAAGGCGCCATCAAGGCCGCGCTGTGGGCGCGCGGGCAAAAGCCCGGGATGTATTCGATGGCCGACGTGCTCGGGCTTGGCGATTTCTAGCGATCCGAACGGAATTGAGAAAAATGAGCGACCGCCTTCTTGTGCTCGTGCGTCATGGCCAGAGCGAATGGAATTTGAAGAACCTCTTCACCGGCTGGAAGGATCCCGATCTCAGCGAGCAGGGCATCACTGAGGCCAAGGAAGCCGGACGCAAGCTGAAGGCGCAAGGGTTCACGTTCGACATCGCCTTTACCTCGGTGCTGACGCGGGCGCAGCATACGCTCGATCTGATGCTGACCGAGCTCGGCCAGACCGGCATTCCCGTCAAAAAACATCTCGCGCTCAACGAGCGCGACTATGGCGATCTGTCGGGGCTCAACAAGGACGACGCCCGCAAGAAATGGGGCGAGGAGCAGGTCCATGTCTGGCGGCGCTCCTACGACGTGCCGCCGCCCGGCGGCGAAAGCCTGAAGGATACGCTGGCGCGCACGCTGCCCTATTACGTGCAGGAGATCCTGCCCTGCGTGCTGCGCGGCGAGCGCACGCTGGTCTCGGCCCACGGCAATTCGCTGCGCGCGCTGATCATGGTGCTGGAAAAGCTGTCGCCGAAGGAAATTCTCGCCCGCGAACTCGCCACCGGTGTGCCGGTGATCTATCGGCTCAACACCGATGCCACCGTGGCATCAAAACTCGATCTGGCGGCGTGAGCGCGAAGGCCGAGATCGTTTCGCTCGCCGCGCCGGTCGCCGATAACGCGCTGGATCAACTGGCTGAGGTGCTGGTCGATTGTGTCGAGGGCGGCGCCAGCGTCAGTTTCATGTCGCCGTTCCCGCACGATCAGGCGCTGGCGTTTTTTCGCAAGGTGGCAGGCTCGGTTGCGTCAGGAGAAACCGTTCTGCTGGCCGCTCAGCTTAACGGCAGGATCGTCGGCACGGTCCAGCTCGGACTGGATACGCCGCCCAATCAGCCGCATCGCGCCGATATCAAGAAGATGCTGGTGCATCGCGCCGCGCGTGGCCGCGGCATCGGCGCCGCCTTGATGGCCGAGGTCGAAGAGGAAGCGCGTCGCCGCGGTCGCTGGCTGCTGGTGCTCGACACCGTGCCGGGCGAAAACGGCCACCGCCTCTATTTGCGCGCGGGCTGGACCCAGACCGGGCTGGTGCCGGATTACGCGATGTTTCCCGATGGCCGGCTGTGCGACACCGCGATCATGTGGAAGCGGCTGGAACCGTCATCCTGAGGTGCGAGCGCCGCGAGCCTCGAAGGATGAACGGCCAAGAATCCTTAATCTGTGCGTGTTCCGATCGCAAAACCGGGATCCACTTTTGCGGAACACGCGTCCGTCGCCCTTCGAGACGGCCGCGTTGCGGCCTCCTCAGGGTGACGGGGATAGTTTGGGTGCGTTCGGCCAATCCTAATGCATGCCCACTTGGCCGGCTTCCCAGCCGATCATCGCCTGCTTGCGGGTGATGCCCCAGTGATAGCCGGTCAGCGCGCCGCTCTTGCCGAGTGCGCGGTGGCAGGGCACCACGAAGGAGATCGGGTTCTTTCCGACCGCCGCTCCGACCGCGCGTGACGCCTTCGGGCTTTTGAGCTTGCTGGCGATATCGGAATAGCAGACCGCGCGGCCCATCGGGATTTTCAACAGCGTCTCCCACACCCGCACCTCGAAATCGGTGCCGATCAGGACCACGCGCAACGGCTGATCTGGGCGCCACAATTTGGTGTCGAAGATGCGCTGCGCCAATGCGGCGGTGCCGGCACGGTCTTCGACATAAGTCGCGCGCGGCCAGCGCCGCTGCATGTCGGCGAGCGCAGCCTGCTCTTCGCCCGGATCGGAAAATGCAAGGCCGGCCAGCCCGCGGCCGCTCGCGATCACAATCGCGCTGCCGAATGGCGAGGGATGAAAACCAAAACGCAATGTCATGCCGGCGCCGCCGTTCTTCCATTCGCCCGGCGACATCGCCTCATGGGTGACGAACAGATCGTGCAGCCGGCCCGGGCCGGAGAGCCCGGAGTCGAGTGCCGCGTCGAGCACGCTGGCGGAATCGCGCAACAGGCCCTTGGCGTGATCGAGCGTCAGCGCCTGCATGAAGGCCTTTGGCGTCAGCCCGGCCCAGCGCCGAAACAGATGGTGCAGCTCATCCGGCGTTACGGCTGCGGCATCCGCCACGGATTCGATGGTCGGCTGCGTGCGCCAGTGCTCCGAGATGAAGGCGATGGCGCGCCGCACCGAATCATAGTCGCGCAGCGCGGCGTTCTGGGGTCCCGGTTTTGCGAGGCGGTGCTCATTGATTGCGAGGTTCATCATGACCCTGATGTAGGCCGGTTGCCGGGTTCAAACCACCCGATTTCCGATGAGCGGTTCACGAGATCGGATTATAGGTCGGGCCGCGCCGGGCGGCCTGGAGTGCTGCCGTTAACGCCTTGGCAAAACTTGCTTTTTCGTCAGGCCCCAAAAAATTCGCGACCGAGACGCGGCGGCCTTTCGAGACCAGATAAAGCCTTTCGATGCCGTATTCGGCATGCGTTTTCTGGTCGAGCCGGACCCATAGCGGGTTGAGCACGAACTCGACCACATGGCCACGATGGCTGACCCGGCGCACGCGTAGCTCGGATGGCGTCACCCGGATTTCCTCGGTCGCCCTGGCATGGCGGAAATTGATCCGGAACGCCCAGTAGATCGCGAGCACGTCGAGGCCGAAAAAGCCGAACACCGGCCACGCGCCCATCAATAGAAACGCCAAACCGGCGGCGAAACTGACCGCGCTGAGAAATCCCATCAGCGCCAGAAAACCGGTGCGGTTGAGCGAGCGGTGCGGCGTCAATAGCGCCGAAAAGATTTCCGGCTGTGCCTCGAGATCAAAGTCGTTGCCTGCGGTCATGCCGTGTCAGTATACCCGGATGATGGCGAAAATCACCCGCAGACCTCGGCCCAAAGCGAAATCCGCCGCACCAAAGCGTGCCAAAAAAATGCGCAAGCCAGCCGCGGCCAAATCGGGGCCATCGCGCAAGGTAACCAAAAAACCAAAACCCTGGACTGCCGCCGAGGTCTACGAGGCGTTCAGCCGCTTCCGCAAGGCCAATCCGGAGCCGAAGGGAGAGCTCGTGCATCGCAACCCCTACACGCTCTTGGTCGCAGTCGTGCTGTCGGCGCAGGCGACCGACGCCGGCGTCAATAAAGCGACGCGCCCGCTGTTCGAGATTGCCGACACGCCGCAAAAAATGCTCGGGCTCGGCGAGGAAAAACTGCGCGATTACATCAGGACCATCGGGCTCTACCGCAACAAGGCCAGGAACGTGATCGCGCTGTCGCAAAAACTGATCGACGAGTTCGGCGGCGAGGTGCCGCGCACCCGCGCTGAAATCGAATCGCTGCCCGGCGCTGGCCGCAAGACCGCCAATGTCGTGCTCAACATGGCGTTCGGCGAACACACCATGGCGGTCGACACCCATGTGTTTCGCGTCGGCAATCGAACGGGGCTGGCGCCAGGCAAGACGCCGCTCGAGGTGGAACTCGGTCTGGAGCGCGTGATTCCGCCGGAATTCATGCTGCACGCCCATCACTGGCTGATCCTGCACGGCCGCTACACGTGCCTGGCGCGCAAGCCACGCTGCGAGGTATGCCTGATCAACGATCTCTGCCGCTGGCCGGAAAAGACGGTTTGAGGCGTAACCGCTTGCTCTACCCTCATCCTGAGGAGCCGCGCTCTTGCGCGGCGTCTCGAAGGATGGGCTGCAGCGGGGCCTCATGGTTCGAGACGCGCGAGGACGCGCTCCTCACCATGAGGGAATCACACCACCGGCACGTCTGTCCTTCGGCGCCGCTCGATCAACTCGGGCCGCGGCCCGCTCAAGCGCTTGTGCATGTGGACCATGAAGGCCATGCCGAACAAGGGCGTCGCCAGATTGACGATCGGGATCGACACGAAGGCTGCGATGATCAGCCCCGCGGTGAAGACAACAGCCGCGTTGTCCTTGCGCATCGCCTTGGCTTCCGCAGGCGAACGGAACCGCATCGCCGCCAGTTCGAAATATTCCCGCCCCAACAGCCAGGCGGTGGCGATAAAGAACGCGATGAAGCCGGCGCCGGCGACGAACACGAACGGCAGCGCGATCAGATAGACCAGGATCGTCAATAACGCGGTCTTGACGCCTTCGGTCATGGCAAGCCCAAACGGCAGCGCCACGCCCGGACGCTCCGCCGGATAATGTTCTGTTTCGACATGCTCGGCGACCTCGTCGACGAACACGCTCGCCACCAGCGAGGTGATCGCGGGCATCAGCAGCACCGCGCCGAACACGACGCCGAGACCGGCCGCGATCGAGACGATCCAGGCAAGGATATTGAGCGGGGTCTGAAAACCCGGGCCCAGCATCGCCTCAAGCCAGCCTTCGCCTGATGTGGCGAACCAGCTCAACAGCCGTTGCAGGCCGATCGCCAGCACGGTGATCAGCACCAGGGCGAGCGCGATCGAGCGCCACAGGATCGAGCGCATCGGCGGCGACAGGATTTGCGAAAGCGCCTTGACGGCAGCATCTAACATGGCGGTCTTACCTCTGAAGCGAAAAACCCTCGCGACAGGTAGCCATGCTCAACGGCTTCGGCAAGAGCCTGAGGGATCAAGCATCCAGCGGCTTGCCGCGCACATTGGGGCCGAAGGTCGCGATCGCCACAATCACGATGATCATCGCCGCCGTGATCAGGGCAAACACGCCGCCGACGCCGGCCTCGCGCAGCATATAGGCGACGATGAAGCCGGAAAACGTCGCGCTGATCCGGCTCATCGAATAGACCAGGCCAGAGGCCCGCGCGCGGATCGAGGTCGGGAACACCTCGGTCTGATAGGCGTGATAGGCGTAGGACATCGTCATGTTGGCGGCGGTGAGCAGCACGCCGCACAGGATCAACAGCGCCGGCAGCGTCAGTTGCGAAAACGCCATCCCGAACGCGATGATCGCCACGCACGCGCCGCAGATGATCCACTTGCGCTCGAGGCGGTCGGCAAAGCTGGCGGCCAGCAGCGGCGCAATCGGATAGGCGAACGCCACGATGAAGGAATATTGCAGGCTCTTGGTCACCGTGATGCCCTTCTCGACCAGGAGCGCCGGCACCCAATTGGCAAAACCGTAGAAGCCAAAAGCCTGGCAGAAATTGAACACCATGAACAGCACGACCAGCGAGAGATAAGGCGGCCTGAACAGATCCGCATAACCCATCGTTGTCACTGCGCGCGCGGGCGAGGCAGCCAGCGTTCTCTCGGAATGCGCTGTGGCGCCTGCTTTGGCCTCCAACGTCCGCAGGATTTTTATCGCTTCCTCGGTCTGGCCATGGCGCGCCAGCCAGAGCGGACTTTCCGGCACGTAGAGCCGCAGGATCCAGATCACCATGCTGGCGGCGGCCCCGATCAGCACCACCCAGCGCCAGCCATCGACGCCGTAAGGCGACAGCGGCACCAGCCACCACGACAGAAACGCGACCACGGGAACCGCGATGAACATCACGGCCTGATTGACCGCAAAGGAACGGCCCCGCATCCAGCTCGGCACCAGTTCGGTGATATAGGCGTCGATGGTGATGATCTCGACGCCGATGCCGATCCCGGCGATGAACCGCCATAACAACACGCCGCCGGACGTGGTCTGGCACGCCATCGCCACCGAGGCAGCGGTATAGCCGAGCAGTGCATAGGTGAAGATCGCGCGCCGTCCGAACCGGTCAGCCAGGAAGCCCAGGAAGAAGGTGCCGACGAACAATCCGGCAAAGGTCGCCGCGACAAAGGCGCCGATCCCTGAAAAGCCGAAAAAGGCCTGCGTGGTCGTGGTCAGCAAGCCGCTGCGGTTGAGGCCGGGCGCGATGTAGCCGGTCAGAAACAGATCGTAGATCTCGAAGCAGCCGCCGAGCGACAGCAGGATCACAAGCCGCCACAGATAGGACGAGGCGGGCAGGCTTTCGAGCCGCCGCGATATCTCATCCGGCCCGCCGCGCGCGGACGCAGAAACGATTTCAGCGTCGATGCCGATGGCGCTCATGATTTCCTCCCCATATTTTCTTTTTTTGCACGCGGGACGCATTGCTGCATTGCCGTGCGCGCTTTTAGTCGCCGCTTGCCATGATTATACTTAGCAGGTAGCGCTCGGAAGGCTAATTTGCGCTGCAAGCCAGGTCCAGGGAACACCAGGAAACGCCGATGAACACGCAGGAGCTGCCGCTATCGGGGGTCCGGGTCGTCGAAATGACCCACATGGTGATGGGCCCGACCTGCGGCATGGTTCTGGCGCAGTTGGGCGCCGAGGTCATCAAGGTCGAGCCGCCCTCGGGCGACAAGACCCGGAGCCTCGGCGGCATGGGAACCTCATTCTTCCCGCTGTTCAATCGCGGCAAACGCAGCGTCGTGCTTGACCTCGCCAAACCCGACGACCGCGAGACCATGGATCGGCTGCTCGCGAGCGCCGATGTGTTCCTGGAGAATTTCCGCGACGGGCAACTGGAAAAGCAGGGCCTCGGCGCCGACGAGTTACGCCGCAAATATCCCCATCTGATTGTCGCCGGCCACAAGGGTTTTCTGTCCGGTCCCTATGAGCATCGCCCGGCGCTCGACGAGGTCGTGCAGATGATGTCGGGGCTTGCCGCCATGACCGGCACCAGTGCAAAACCACAGCGCGTGGGCTCCTCCGCCAACGACATCATGGGCGGCATGTTCGGCGCCATCGCAATTCTCGCCGCGCTCTGCCAGAAACGCGGTAGCGCCAACGCAACGGACAAGGGCGCCGACATCCGCATCGGCCTGTTCGAAAACTGCCTGTTTCTGGTCGCACAGCACATGGTCGAATACGAGATGACCGGCAACAGGCCGCGCTCGATGCCGGAGCGCGAACATGCGTGGCCGATCTACGATATTTTCGAGACCGCCGGTGGCGAACGCATCTTCATCGGCGCCGTCACCGAAGGCCACTGGCAGAGCTTTTGCCGCGAGTTCGGCATGACCGAATTTCTCGACGATCCGAGCTTGCGCAGCACCACCGACCGGATTCTGGCGCGGTCAAGAATCATTCCGCGGGCCGCCGAGATCATCAAGCGCTGGAACGCCGGCGATCTTTCCGCGACGCTGGATCGGCTCAACATCTGCTTCTCGCCGATCAATCGCCCCGAGGATCTGTTTGACGATCCGCATGTGCTGCGTCCCGGCGGGCTCGTTAACAACTTCAATGCCGATGGCGCGCCGTTCCGCGTTCCCGCCCTTCCGATCGAGTGGAATGGCGCCAACATCGGCGAAGGACTGAAAGTGCCCGTGCTCGGCGCCGACACCGAGGCTGTCCGCGCCGAGCTCGAGGCCGAAAACATTTCCGCAACCGGCAAGACCGCTGCGAGGCTGGCATGACCCGGGTTCAGGACGTTTATCCCGACGGTCGCGTGAGCTTGCGCGAGGTGGGCCTGCGCGACGGCCTGCAACTGGTAAAGACCTTTCCGTCGACCTCGGGAAAGCAGCGCTGGCTGCGCGACGAATATGGCGCGGGCGTGCGGCATTTCGAGGTCGGCTCGTTCCTGCCCGCGAGCACCTTTCCGCAGTTCGCCGACGTGCGCGAGATCGTGAGGATGGTGGCAACGCTCCCGGGTGCGCACGGCATCGCGCTGGCGCTGAACGAACGCGGCGTCAACGA
This sequence comes from uncultured Alphaproteobacteria bacterium, assembly GCA_963778925.1. Lineage (GTDB taxonomy): Bacteria > Pseudomonadota > Alphaproteobacteria > Rhizobiales > Xanthobacteraceae > Bradyrhizobium. The sequence continues at coordinate 439,739 of CAVZWE010000026.1, forward strand.
GGCGCTGGCTTCAGGGGTCGCCGAAATCGCCTCGGTGGTGTCGGCCACCGAAGAGCACAGCCGCGCCAACGCCAACCGGTCGCGCGAAGAGGCAATTGCCAATGTGAAGCGGCTTTGCGAGTTGCGCGACGCCAGCCCGCACAGGCCGATCGTCAACGCCGCGATCTCGATGGCACTCGGCTGTTCGATCACCGGGCCGGTCGAGCCGAAGGAAGTGATCAGGCTGGCCGAAAAATGTCTGGAAGCCGGCGTCGATTTCGTGGCGGTGGCCGATACCGTCGGCTATGCCGGCCCGAAGCAGGTCGGCGAGCTGACCGGGGCGATCGTGGAATTATCAGGCGCAAAGCCGGTCTGCGTTCACCTGCACGACACCAGGGGCATGGGGATCGCGAACGCGTCCGCGGCGCTCGATGCCGGCGCGCGCATCCTCGATGGCTCGCTCGGCGGCCTCGGCGGCTGCCCGTTCGCGCCTGGCGCCACCGGCAATGTGGTGTTCGAGGACCTGGTGTTTCTCTGCGAAAGCAAGGGATTTGCCACCGGCATCGACATCGAAAAGCTGGTCGCGGTGCGCTCGATCCTGCAATCGGAAATGCCCGATGAGGCGCTTTACGGCGGGCTCGCCCGCGCCGGGCTGCCTGGCGGAAAAGCAGGCTTGGCCGCCTGACGTCGCAAGCAGCCCGACTGAATTACAGTCGCGTCACGCGTAGCCGCAATGCATTGCCGACGACGCTCACCGACGAAAGCGCCATTGCTGCCGCGGCAATGATCGGCGAGAGCAGGATCCCGAAACTGGGATAGAGGATACCCGCGGCAATCGGGATTCCGGCGGCGTTGTAGATGAAGGCGAAGAACAGGTTCTGTCGGATGTTGCTCATGGTGGCCTGCGAGAGCCGGCGCGCGCGAACAATGCCGCCGAGATCGCCTTTCAAGAGAGTAATGCCGGCGCTTTCCATCGCCACATCAGTACCGGTTCCCATCGCGATTCCGACTTCGGCTGCGGCAAGCGCCGGGGCATCGTTGACACCGTCCCCGGCCATGGCGACGATTCGCCCGGCCTTCTGCAGCTTCGCAACCACGGCACTCTTCTGATCCGGCAGTACTTCCGCCTCGACATCGGTGATGCCGAGCTTCCGCGCGACGGCACTGGCCGTGGTCCGGTTGTCTCCGGTCAGCATGATGACCTTGATGCCCTCCGCCGCCAGCGCCTTTAGCGCAGCCGGCGTCGACGCCTTGACCGGATCGGCTATCGCAAACAGCCCCGCCAGCTTACCGTCGACCGCGATGTTGATGACGGTGGCGCCGTCGCCGCGCAGACGTTCGCCTTGCTCGTTGAGCGACCGGGTTTCGATGCCGAGCGATATCAGGAAGTTCGAATTGCCCAGCAGAATGGTCTTGCCATCGACCTTGCCGGTTGCGCCCTTGCCGGTCGGCGAGTCGAACTCTTCCACCTTGCTCAAATCGAGATTGCGTTCTTGGGCGGTCCGCACGATCGCATCTGCGAGCGGATGCTCGCTGGCGCGCTCGACGCTGGCCGCGAGCCGCAGAATCTCGGCTTCTTCAAATCCCGCCGCCGCAACGATTGCCACAACCTTCGGCTTGCCTTCGGTGAGCGTCCCCGTCTTGTCGACCACCAGCGTGTCGATCTTTTCCATGCGCTCCAGGGCTTCGGCATTCTTGATCAGCACGCCGGCCTGTGCCCCGCGTCCGACGCCGACCATGATCGACATCGGGGTGGCCAGCCCGAGCGCGCAGGGACAGGCGATGATCAGAACGCTGACGGCCGCCACCAGGCCGAATGCCATCCGGGGTTCCGGCCCAAACCAGGCCCAGGCGCCAAAGGCGATCAAGGCAACCACGATCACGACCGGCACGAACCAGCCCGCGACCTGATCGGCCAACCGCTGGATCGGCGCCCGCGAACGCTGCGCCTCCGCTACCATCTTGACGATCTGGGAAAGCAGCGTGTCACGCCCGACCTTGTCGGCGCGCATCACGAATCCGCCGGATTGGTTGAGCGTGCCCGCGATCACCTTGCCGCCGGTCTCCTTGGTGACAGGCATGGATTCGCCGGTCACCAGGGATTCATCGAGCGAGGAGCGACCCTCAAGAATGATGCCGTCCACCGGCACCTTTTCTCCTGGCCGGACCCGCAATTTGTCGCCTACCACCAGGCTATCGATCTGGACCTCGTGGTCGGCGCCGTCATCGCCGATACGGCGCGCGGTTTTGGGCGCAAGTTCGAGCAGGGCCTTGATCGCGCCCGATGTCGCCTCGCGGGCGCGGAGCTCGAGCACCTGGCCCAGCAGGACAAGAACCGTGATGACTGCGGCGGCCTCAAAATAGACCGCGACCGCGCCGCCATGTCCGCGGAAAGTCGCCGGGAAAACATCGGGTGCGATGGTGCCGACGAGGCTGTAGACGTAGGCCACGCCCGTGCCCATCGCGATCAGCGTGAACATGTTTAGATTGCGCGTCAGCAGCGATTGCCAGCCGCGGACGAAGAACGGCCAGCCGGCCCAGAGCACCACGGGCGTGGCGAACGCGAGTTGAATCCAGTTCGACAGGGTCTGGTCTACCCAGCCGTGACTGCCGACAAGGTGGCCACCCATTTCGAGGACAACCGGAGGCAGCGAGAGCACGAGGCCGACCCGGAAGCGCCGCGTCATGTCCGCAAGTTCGGGGTTGGGCGGCGCATCGAGGCTTGCCACCTCGGGCTCCAATGCCATTCCGCAGATCGGGCAGTTTCCGGGACCGATCTGGCGGATCTGCGGATGCATCGGGCAGGTGTAGATCGTGCCTTCCGGCACGGCGGCTTTCGGCTTGCTGTTGTCGAGATATTTTTTCGGATCGGCGGCAAATTTGGTTCGGCAGCCGGCCGAGCAGAAGTGAAAGGTTTCGCCGTTGTGGTCGAACCGGTGCCGGCTCGTCGCGGGGTCAACGTTCATGCCGCAGACGGGATCGCGCACGCTCGTCTTGCCTTCGGTGTGATGGTCATGATGATCATGGCCTGCGTGATCGTGGCCGCAGCACCCGCCCTTCGCTGTTTCCTTCGACGAAATGGCCGTCGATTTGGACCCGCAGCCGCAGCCGGAACTCTTTGAGGTTTCGCCCGAATTCGCGTTCTCGGCGTTGGCCATCGCTTTCTCCATCGTACGTACCACTTGCAACCCATACCCTGTAGGGGTATATAGGCCGCATGCGAAAAGACATCAAGGCATCCTGTCAAAAACGTCTCAGCCGGATCGAGGGCCAGGTTCGCGGTCTGTCCAGGATGGTCGACGAGGACCGCTACTGCATCGATATCGTCACCCAGATATCGGCCGTGCGTGCCGCGCTCCGGCGTGTCGAGGAAGAAGTGCTCAGGGATCATGTGTCGCATTGCGTCGAACACGCGATCACAAGCGGTAACAAGGCCGATCAGCGGGAAAAGATAGCGGAGCTAATGGCCGTGATCGGTCGATCCGACCGATAACCTGGGCCTGAGGCGCGTTGGGCAGTTTGATACCGATCAACAACGGCCGGTGGAACTCATGGTATGCAGAAATGATGAGCTTTCCATCGCCGCCCATTTGTGAGAATTTTGACCGGTGAACCGAAGCCCGACCATACGCCGACTGCTCGCGATCCTGATGATCGCCGGCCTTGTATTGGCTCCGGTGTCCCGGCCGGTGATGGCGGAGACCCCTGCCCACACTTCGACGATGCAGGCGATGGCGGATAAGATGTCGCCAATGTCGCCAATGGCCACGATGGACGAGATGGCGGGCGATATGCCGTGCTGTCCGTCGAAGGCGCCGGTGCCGCTTGATTGCGACAAGTGCGTCTTCATGGCGGCCTGCGGGTCCGTATGTTTCGCCGGCATTTCGGCAAGCATCTCGCATCCGTTCCCGGTCGTGTCCGACACCATCGCGCTTCAGCGAAACGATGCCCGGCCCGATGGCCTCGGCCACCCGCCGCCCGAACATCCACCTCGAAGTCTGGTCTGAGCGGCGCCACGGCGCCGTCTGCTGCCGCGCGGCTTGATCCGCGCGGGATCGACGCATGCCGCCTTGCGGCAGGACCATGACATCAAGAGGATTTTGGGAAATGAAGACGTTCAACCTCGCGCGCGCCTTCCAGGCTGCGTTCATCGGCATTGCCGTGATCGGTTCCACGCATTTCGCGCTGGCCGACATCAAGGATTACGAATTCAAGCTGGTGGAGCCGACGGTTGCCGTCGGCAAGGACAAGGTCGTCACCGTCCAGCTCGTCAACAAGAAGACCGGAAAGCCGGTGCCTGACGCGGTGATCTTCGCCACCCGTCTCGACATGGGACCGGAAGGCATGCCGGAGATGGCCACCAAGATCGTGCGCGAGCCGGGCGGAGAGCCGGGCAGCTACCGCTTCAAGGCAGCCTTCGGGATGGAAGGAAAGTGGCAGCTCTCGCTCGGCGCCAAGGTGCAGGGCGAGATCGGCACGGTCGAGAGCAAGCTCGTCATCACGGCGCAAAAATGAACCGCGCCATCCTCACCAGTGTCGCCGTCGCCGCCGTGATCGCGGCGGCGGGCGGCGGATTCCTCGGTGTCCGCGGACATCTTCATTCAACCGGCACATCGAACGTGGCGCTGATTTCAGCGGCCTCGGCGCAGACCAGCGACGAGCCGATCTATTATCAGGACCCGGACGGCCGTCCGCTCTACTCGGCGACGCCCATGAAGACCCCGGACGGCCGCGACTACCGCGCCGTGCCCGCCAGCGCGGATATCAGCTTCGAAGAGGAGCCTGCCGCCACTCCCGCAACGGCGGCAGCGACGGACCGCAAGATAAAATTCTACCGCAATCCGATGGGGCTGCCCGATACCTCGCCAATTCCAAAAAAGGATTCGATGGGGATGGACTACATCCCGGTCTACGAAGGCGAGGACGCCGATGACGGATCGGTAAAACTGTCACCGGGAAAAATCCAGCGGACCGGCGTCAAATCGGAGCTCGCAGCGCTGCGGGTCATCCGCACGATGATTCGGGCACCCGGCACTATTCAACTCGACGAACGGCGGGTGTCCGTCATCTCCATGAGATCGGAAAGCTGGGTCCAGAAAGTGACCAACGTCACCACGGGCACCCGAGTGGCAAAAGGCCAGCCCCTGATGGAAATCTATAGCCCGCTGATCTCCTCGGCTGCGGCCGAATACATCGCCACCATCAATTCGAAGACGACAGGCAGCAGCGTCGCCTATGGGCGCGGCTCGCGGCAGCGGCTTTTGAACCTCGATGTGCCCGACGCCGTGATCGCCGCGATGGAAAAGAACGGCAACGTTCCGATCGCGATCGAATGGTCGGCGCCGCGCGACGGCGTCGTTCTCGAGCGCAATGCCATCGAGGGGATGCGCGCGCAGCCCGGCGACGTGCTGTTCCGGGTCGCGGACACCTCGCTGGTCTGGGCGCTGATCGACGTTGCGGAGCGTGACCTCGGCGCCGTCTCGGTCGGCCAGCCCGTGGTGGTGCGCGCCCGAGGTTACCCCGGCCGCGAGTTTGCGGGAAAGATCAGCGTGATCTATCCGCAAGTGAACAAGGAGACCCGCACCGCACGAGTCCGGATCGAGTTGTCCAATCCCGATTTTGTCCTGCTTCCGGATATGTATGTGGATGCAGAGATCGACACCGGCCGCGCCCAGCCGGTGCTCGCCGTTCCCGAGAGTTCCATTCTCGATACCGGCAGCCGGCAGGCCGTTTTCGTCGACAAGGGACAGGGGCGCTTCGAGCCGCGCGATGTGAAACTCGGCCATCGCGGCGGCGGCTATGTCGAAGTGCGCGAGGGTGTTGTCGAAGGCGAGCCGGTCGTGGTCGCGGCCAACTTCCTGATCGACGCCGAAAGCAATCTGAAGGCTGCGCTCAAGGGCTTCTCGGACGCCGGAGCCCGGCCATGATCGCTCGTCTCATTGCCTGGTCGGCGCGTAACCTGCTGCTGGTGTTTTTCGGCGCCGGCTTTGCAGCCGCCGCAGGGGTCTACGCGCTTGCGCACCTGCCGCTCGACGCCATCCCTGATCTCTCCGACACCCAGGTGATCGTCTACACGGAATATCCGGGCCAGGCGCCGCAGGTGATCGAGGATCAGGTCACCTATCCCTTGACGACGGCGATGCTGACGGTGCCGCGCTCAAAAGTGGTGCGGGGATTTTCCTTCTTCGGGGTGTCGTTCGTCTACGTCATCTTCGAGGACGGTACCGACATCTACTGGGCGCGCTCGCGGGTGCTGGAATTCCTCAACAGCGCGGCATCTCGATTGCCTGCGGGCGTGACCCCGACGATAGGACCGGACGCGACCGGCGTCGGCTGGGTCTACCAGTACGCGGTCATGTCCAGGGAATTGAACCTGTCGGACACGCGCACCATCCAGGACTGGAACCTGAAATTCGCACTCGCCAAGGCGGAAGGCGTCGCCGAGGTCGCCAGCGTCGGCGGCTTCGTCAAACAATACAATATCATCCTCGATCCGCAGCGGATGCGCGACCTCGGCATCACCATGCAGAAGATGCGCGATGCGATCCGCGCCAGCAATGCCGATGTCGGCGGCCGCACCGTCGAGCTGTCGGAGTTCGAATATGTCATCCGCGGCAAGGGCTACCTGAAAGGCGTCAACGATCTCGGCAACATCGTGCTGAAAACCAACAGCGGCACGCCGGTGCTGCTGCGCGACATTGCCCGCGTCGAACTCGGCCCGGACGAACGGCGCGGTATCACCGAGTTGAATGGCGAAGGCGAGGTGGCGAGCGGCATCGTGCTGCAACGCTTCGGCGTCAATGCGCTCGATGTGATCGAGAACGTGAAAAAGCGCTTCAAGGAGATCGCCAGCAGCCTGCCGGGCTCGGTCGAAATCGTCGCGGTCTATGATCGTTCCAATCTGATCAAGGCGGCGATCGAAACTCTCAAGCGCACGCTGCTTGAGGAAAGCCTTATCGTCGCGCTGGTCTGCATCGTCTTCCTGCTGCATTTCCGCAGCGCGCTGGTGGCGATCGTCATGCTGCCGGTCGGTATCCTCATGGCGTTCGGAACCATGAAGCTCCTGGGTCTCGGCGCCAACATCATGAGTCTCGGCGGCATTGCGATTGCCATCGGCGCCATGATCGATGCGGCCATCGTCATGATCGAGAATGCCCACAAGCATCTGGAGCGGGCCGAGCCGGGACAATCGCGGATCGATGTCCTGATCGAGGCCGCAGCCGAGGTCGGGCCTGCGCTGTTCTTCAGCCTGCTGATCATCACCGTCTCCTTCATGCCGATCTTCACGCTGGAATCGCAGGAGGGGCGGTTGTTCAGTCCGCTCGCCTTCACCAAGACGTTTTCGATGGCAGCCGCAGCGCTATTGTCGGTCACGCTGGTGCCGGCGCTGATGGTGGTCTGCGTCCGCGGCCGGATCGTCCCGGAGCACAAAAATCCGATCAATCGGTTCCTGATCTGGATCTATCGGCCGGTGATCGCGGGCGTGATGCGTGCCAAGGTGCTGGTAATCCTGGCTTCACTGGCGATTCTCGCGGTCACGGTCTGGCCCGCGCGTCAGCTCGGCACCGAATTCATGCCGAGCCTGAACGAGGGAACGTTGCTCTATATGCCCACCACATTGCCCGGCATTTCCGTGACCAAGGCGGCCGAGCTGTTGCAGACCCAGGACCGGATCATCCGATCGTTTCGGGAGGTCGCCTCCGTCTACGGCAAGGCGGGCCGCGCCTCGACCGCGACCGATCCGGCGCCGTCGGAGATGTTCGAGACCATCATCAATCTGAAGCCGAAGGCGGAATGGCGGCCGGGGGTGACGATCGGAAGCCTGACCGCCGAGATGGATCGCGCGCTGCAATTCCCGGGCGTTTCCAACGCCTGGACCATGCCGATCAAGTCGCGCATCGACATGCTGTCGACGGGCATTCGCACGCCAGTCGGGGTCAAGGTGATCGGTACCGACCTGGTCGAGATCGACAGACTGGCCAAACAGATCGAGCAGGTTCTCAAAGCCGTGCCGGGAACCTCGTCGGCCTACGCCGAGCGTGCGCTCGGCGGCTATTACCTCGACGTGATGCCGGACCGTGCGGCGCTGGCGCGCTACGGCATCATGGTTCAGGACGTCCAGGACGTCATCGCCACCGCGCTTGGCGGCCAGACCGTGACCACCACCGTGGAGGGCCGCCAGCGATTTGGCGTCAACATGCGCTATCCCCGTGATCTCAGGAGCAACGCTCAGGCCATCGCCAGCGACGTCCTGGTGCCGATGCCGAATGGCGGGGTGGTGCCTTTGGGAGAGGTCGCAAAAGTCGCCCCCTCGCGCGGTCCGGCCTCGATTCGCACCGAGAACGGCCAGCTCGCCGTCTACATCTATGTCGACATCCGGGACCGCGATCTCGGCGGCTATGTCACTGATGCACAAGCGGCGGTGCAGGCGAGCATCCAGTTTCCGCCCGGCTACTACGTGATGTGGAGCGGCCAGTACGAATATCTTGAACGCGCGGCGGCGCGGTTGAAGATCGTGGTGCCGGTCACGCTCTTGATCATCTTTCTGCTGCTCTATCTCAACTTCCGCACGTTCTCCGACACGATGATCGTGATGCTGTCGCTACCGTTCGCGCTGGTCGGCGGAATCTGGCTGATGTGGTGGCTCGGCTTCAATCTTTCGGTGGCCGTGATCGTCGGCTTCATCGCGCTCGCCGGCGTCGCCGCCGAAACCGGCGTGGTGATGCTGATCTATCTCAACCATGCGCTGGCGCATATAAAAGCCAGATGCGAGGCCGAAGGGCGAGCGCTGACCCGTCGCGATCTCTATGATGCGATCATGGAAGGCGCGGTCGAGCGGGTGCGCCCAAAGATGATGACGGTGGTCGCGATCATGGCGGGCCTCTTGCCGATCATGTGGAGCACCGGCAGCGGCTCCGAAATCATGCAGCGGATCGCGGTGCCGATGATCGGCGGCATGATCTCGTCGACGCTTTTGACGCTGATCGTGATTCCCGCGATCTATGGCCTGGTCAAAGGCTTTCGATCGCCGGACGAAGGCCGGGTGGACAGCCAGCCCCCGTCGCCGCCAACGGTGTCAATCAAGCGGCCTCAGGCGATTCCGGAACCTGCCGAATGAGATGGATGGCGCGCATCTCGGCTGGATTATTTTCCAATTCGGTGGCTTCATCCTTCGAGATGGCCGCGTTGCGGCCTCCTCAGGACGAGGTCCTCGTGGTGAGGAGCGCGGCAACGCCGCGCGTCTCGAACCATGAGGCCACAGGATGCGCGGTCATGATTTCACCCAAGCGGAATGCTCTCTAGAAGAGCGCTTAGGAGTGCGCGATGGGCTTCTATAACGACTTCATCCTGCCGAGGATTTGCGATTTTGCGATGCGCAATAAGCTGTTCGCGCCGATTCGCGAGCGGGTGATCGGCGCGGCGGAGGGCACGGTGCTCGAGATCGGCGTCGGCTCGGGACTGAACCTGCCGTTCTATCGTCCGCCGGTGCGGGAGGTCTTGGCGCTCGAACCGGCGGAGAGGCTCGTGACCATGGCTCGAAGCGCGCCACGCGGCGCCGGCATGCCGGTCAGCTTCGTCGAGGCTTCAGCCGAAGCGATTCCGCTCGATGATCATTGCGTCGATACCATCGTCACCACCTGGACCATGTGCTCGATCCTGCATGCCGACGCCGCGCTCGCCGAGATGCGGCGCGTGTTGCGGCCGGGCGGCAAGCTGCTGTTCGCCGAGCACGGCCGGGCACCCGACGAAAGCGTGCGGCGCTGGCAGGATCGGCTGACGCCGGCGTGGCGCTGTATCACCGGCGGCTGTCACCTCAACCGCCCGATCCGCGCGATGATCGAAGACGCAGGTTTTCGCATCGATCGCATCAAGACCGGTTACATCCCCGGGCCGAGGCCGATGACCTACATGTATGAAGGCAGCGCGCGGCCGAACTGATGATTTGGGTTCGCGGTGTCGGACCGGATTACGTGCCGGCGCGCGTCCGGGCGCGGCGCTCCGGAACATGTTCGACGACCATGTAATGCTCGGCCACGGTGATGCGCTCCACCAGGGTCGCTTGCTCGGCAATCAACATCACTTCCTCAGCCGGAAGCGGCGTCTCTTCGTCAATCTTTTCAGGAACAAGCGGCGGCGCGTGGATCGTCTCTGGAAACGGGCCGAATTCGCCCGCTACCTCCCGGAGCGGCTTCTGCTTGTCCGCCCAGTGCAGGGCGGTGTAGTCGAAGCCGTGCACGATGGTGGGTTTGACGATTTCGAAATAGGGCGAGATGTCGAAATCGCGGGGCATGTAGAGCGAGGAATTGCGGATGTGCAGGATTTCGCGCCGCGCCGCTTTCGAGCCGGCGCGCGTAATCTTGGGCAGGATCGGATAGCGCACGGCGTCGAACGCCTGCGCGATCAGGGCCGAGCAGATGATCTTGGTGGGATCGCCGGAGCCGAACGCGATCATCCGCCGCCGCCAGCGCTGCGGAATCGGCAGCGGGATCAAAAAGCGCATCAGATCGAGAATGTTCTTGGTGTCATAGCCGAAGCCGATCCGGTTGATGGCGTAGCGGCACACCGTGTGGCGGTCCTCGAACGACAGTCCGACCGGACGGCACAGCCGGGTGTGATAGGGAAAATATTTCGACAGCGGCGCCGACGTGACGCCTTCGCCGATATTGGCCTCGATCAGGACATGCGGCTCGCCGTCGGGCTCCTCGGCGCCATCGATCGGGCCGACAAACAGCGCGGCATGCGACCAGGTGGACTGGGTGAGATATTTGATGATGCCGGAAACCCGGTTGTTGCCCTCGACCAGCAGGACGTCGCCTTGCTCGATCACCCCGCGCAAATGCTCGGGGTCGCTCGGCGTGAACGGCTCGTAGCCCGGCACTTCCTTCTGAAGATAGCCGGCAATCAGCTTGCCGACAGTATCGAGCACGGCGCCCATGGAAAACCTTCCCCCCGGCGGCCTTCAGACCGCTTTTTGTCTCTCCTTATCATGGTCGAGAGCCGTTGCAATTTAGTTCATGCCTCTGGTGGATCAATCACGATTGATTCACCATGACGGTTGCTGCCTGCGCCCGGATGCGGCAAGTTCGCGAAAGGTTCTTCCCGTTTTCAAAGTTCCGGAAACCATGACATGACAATGACGCGCCGGGCCTTCCTGTCGGCGTCCGCGGGCCTTGCGGCGGCCCCGGCCCTCGGCGTCCCTGCGTGGGGCGCGGCCTTGCCGCGCGAGACCGACATTGTGGTGATCGGCGCTGGCGCGGCCGGCATCGCCGCGGCGCGGCGAATCATGGCTGCGAACCGCCGGGTGATCGTGGTGGAAGCGGCAAGCCAGATCGGCGGCCGCTGCCTCACCGATACCGCGACATTCGGCGTTCCGTTCGATCGCGGCGCGCGCTGGATGCACAATCCCGATACCAATCCGATGATCAGGCTCGGGCGCAGCGCCGGGCTCGACGTGGCTGCGGCGCCGCTGGGCCAGAAAATCCGCATCGGCCACCGCAACGCGCGCGCCGGAGAGACCGAGGAGTTTCTGGCAGCGCTGGTGCGCGCCAACCGCGCCATCGACGACGCCTCGCGCAGCAGGGCCGACGTGTCCTGCGCGTCGGTTCTGCCGAAGGATCTCGGCGACTGGGCCGGCACGGCCGAGTTCGTGCTGGGCGCCAGCTTCGCCGGCAAAGACCTGAAAGACATCTCCGCGATCGACAAGGCCCGCGCTCAGGACCGTAACGCGGTGATCGCCTGCCGCCAGGGTCTTGGCACGCTGATCGCGAAGCTCGGCGAGCAAATTCCGATTTCGCTGGCGACGCCCGCCAACCGCATCACCTGGAGCGGCCGCGACGTCTCGGTAGAGACGCCGGCCGGCAAGATCGCCGCCCGCGCGGCGGTGATTACCGTGTCGAGCAATATATTGACCGCGGGCAATATCAAATTCGCGCCTGAACTCCCCAAGCGCCAGCTCGATGCCGCGGCCAAACTGAGCCTCGGCAGCTACGATCGCATCGTCCTGCAATTGCCGGGCAATCCGCTGGGACTCGAGCGCGACAACATCATCATCGAGCAGAGCCGCTCGACCAGGACGGCGATGCTGTTTGCGAACATGGCGGGATCGTCTTTGTGCTCGATCGATGTCGCGGGCTCGTTCGGCAGCGAGCTCTCCGCCCAGGGCGAGCCGGCGATGGTGGCCTTCGCCATCGAATGGCTGACAAAGCTGTTCGGCAGCGAAGCCACGGCCGGGGTGAAGAAATCGAGCGCGACCCGGTGGAATTCAGCGCCGTTTGCGCTGGGCGCGATGTCGGTGGCGGCGCCGGGCGGGCAACCGTCGCGAAAGACCCTGACCGAGCCGATCGGCTGCATGTTCCTCGCCGGCGAGGCGACCCATGAGACCCTGTGGGGAACGGTCGACGGCGCCTGGGAAAGCGGCGAACTCGCCGCGGAGGCCGCGCTGCGCAGGATCGGTGCGCTGAGGGATAGCGAACCCGTGGCGCCGGCGCGGCTGCCGAAGCACCAGCGCCACGTCGCGCCCGCGCGGTCCGCGATGCCGCGGTCCCCGATCAATTGATGCCACGGCCGAAAGCACTCATCTCCTGGTCGAGCGGCAAGGACAGCGCGTTTTCGCTGCATGAGGTCAGGCGCGCCGGCGAATTCGATGTTGTCGGCGCCTTGACGACGGTGACCGAGACGTTCGGCCGGGTGTCGATCCATGGCGTGCGGCAGGAAATCCTGTATGCGCAACTCGATGCCGCCGGATTGCCGCCGCGCATCGTGCCGATCCCCTATCCCTGCCCGAACGAGATTTACGAAGCGCGCATGGGCGAGGCCGTCGCGCATGCGGTGCGGGAAGGCATCACCCACATCATTTTCGGCGATCTGTTTCTTGCCGATATCCGCGCCTACCGCGAACAGAAGCTTGGAGGTACCGGCATCACGCCGGTGTTTCCGCTGTGGCAGCGGCCGACCTTGCCGTTGGCGCAGGCGATGATCGCAAGCGGGATGGAGGCCTATCTTGCGACCGTCGATCTGAAAAAGCTGCCGGCGGAATTTGCCGGGCGAAAATTCGACCGGCAATTGCTCGCGGATTTGCCCAACGGCGTCGATCCCTGCGGCGAGAACGGGGAGTTTCATACCTGCGTGACGGCGGGCCCGATTTTTTCACATCCGCTTCCGGTGGTGCGAAGGGAGCGCGTCGAACGCGATGGCTATGCTTATTGCGATCTGGTGATATGAATCGTCATTCCGGGTTCGCGCTAATGCGCGCCCCGGAATGACGGTAGTTGTTCGGAGCCGCCGAGACCTCACACCGGCAGCGCCAGTTGCATCAGGTCCTTGGCGACGATGATCCGGCCGGAGAAATTCTTCTTCACGTCCTCGGTCCAGTTGTCGTCGGTGACCTCAGGATCGTCGCCCGGAACGAAATGGCTGAGCACCAGCACCTTGACGCCGGCGGCCGCCGCGATGCGGCCGACGTCCTCGGTAGAGGTGTGGCTCTCCAGCAGGTGCTTCTTCAGTGTCGCCCCGTTCCTGGTCTTGCTCACGAGGCGGTCGACCGCGGGCACATAGAGGCATTCGTGCACCAGCACGTCGGCGCCTTTGGCGAATTCCGCGAGCTTCGGATTATAGTTGGTATCGCTGGAGAACACGATGGCGCCGTCCGGCGTTTCGAACTTGTAGGCGAAATTGTCCGTGATCGGCGGATGCGGCGTACGGAACGCCGTCACCCTCACATCGGCGGTTTGCAGCACCACGCCATCCTCGGTGATGTCTTTGGCGATCAGGAGTTTGCGCGGATCGGGGCGGCCCTCGTCCTCGATCCGGGTCTCGACGTCGAACCGGTTCAGCTCCCAATAGGTCCTGGTCATCGCCTCGATGCCCTTGGGGCCGAACGACTGGATCGGCGTCGAGAGGCCGGCCGCCCAGGCGTTGTAGAACAGATTGCCGTATTCGAGATTGTGATCGGAATGGTGGTGGCTGATGAAGATATACTTGACCGATGGTATAGGCACGCCGGCTTCGACCAGCCGGCGACTGACGCCCATGCCGCAATCGATCACGAACGGCGTGTCGTTGACCATCACGAGATTCGCGGGATTGGATGCGCCGATGCCTATGCGAGGCCCGCCCTTGGTGCCGAGAAACACAATTCGCGTGCGCGGTTTTGTCGGAGTTTGCGCCAGCGCGGGCGAAGCCAGCACGGCTGCGCTGCCAAGGGCGAGTTTTAGTACGTCGCGGCGGTCGATCATGGCGTCTCTCCGTGGATTTTTTGCGGTCAGTTGACTTGAGCCTAGCGCCACCCCCGCTCTGTGCAAGCCTTTAGCGCAGCACGCCGTCAAGCGCGGGCAGGCCGACAATCACCGCCACCGCGATCAGGGCGTAGCAGATGCCGCGGAACAGTTTTTCGCTGGCGCGGCCGAACAATTGGGCACCGCACCAGACACCGATGCCGTAGACCGGACCGACCAGAAGCGAAAATCGCACGGCATCCAAAGTGATCAATCCGGTCAAGCCATAGCTGACCAGGGAAAAGAAATCCGACGCGCCGAAGAACAAGAGAATGTTGGCGCGCGCGATCACCGATGTGACCGGCCGGCCGAGCCAATAGCCCACGATCGGCGGCCCGCCGGTCTGGGCGAGACCGCTGCAAAAGCCGGACAAGCCGCCGATGCCGACGGCAAGCGCCGGGTGATCCTTCCCTCGATAGCGCCAGCCCGACAGCAGCAGCAGCAAGAGCGCCAACACGAAGCCGGAGATGATCCAGCGCGTCGTCACCGGCTCGAGCCGGTTGAGAAAATAAGTGCCGATGGGTACGCCGACCAGCGCACCCGAAGCCATGATCGCGGTCGCCTTGCGATCGGCATGCTGCCACGCATTCGGAACCAGCGGCGCGGCCGCGACGAAATCGATGATCAGCAATAGCGCGGCGACCAGGCGGGGCGCCGCCAGGCTGCTCGCCAAGGGCATGAAGATCAGCGCGGAGCCAAACCCGGAAAATCCCCGCGCCGTTCCCGACACGAAGGCGATCGCACAGATGGCGATCGCGACGTTGGTGCTGATATCCGCGGGGATGAGGCCGATCTCGGCCGTCATCCGCGCAGCACGCCGCCGGTCTTCTTCGTCACCTCGGCCACGATCTTCGTGGCCACCGCGTCGATCTCCTGGTCGGTCAGCGTCTTCTCGCGCGGCTGGATGGTCACGGCGATCGCAATCGACTTCTTAGCCTCGTCGATGCCCTTGCCTTCATAGACGTCGAACACGGTGACATCCGTGATCAGCTTGCGGTCGGCGCCCTGCGCCGATCGAACGATATCGCCGGCCTTGACACTGCGATCGACGATGAACGCAAAGTCGCGGGACACCGGCTGGAACGGCGACAGTTCAAGCACCGGCTTGGCCCGGGTCGGCTTCTGCTTGGCGTCGGGAATGCGATCGAGGATCACCTCGAACGCGATCAGCGGGCCGTCGGCGCGAAGCGCTTCCAGCACGCGCGGATGCAGTTCGCCGAAATAGCCCAGCACGTTTTGCGGGCCGATCTGGATAGTGCCGGCACGTCCGGGATGCAGCCAGTTCGCCCCGCCTGACACGACCTGCAGCGCCTGCATCGGCGCGCCGGCGGCCTCCAGCACCGCGAACGCATCGGCCTTGGCGTCGAGCGCGTCCGCCACGGCGGAGCCGGACCAGTGCCGCCCGATGCCTTTTGTGGACGCAAAGCCATGGCGAACGCCCGATGCCGCGATCAGTTGGTCCTGCGGCCGGTCGCCGCGAAACACCTGGCCGACCTCGAACAGCGCCAGATCCGGAAAGCCGCGATCGATATTGCCCTGAACGGCAGCGACCAGGCCCGGCAGCAGGCTCGGCCGCATGTCGGACGAATCCGAAGCGATCGGATTGGCGAGGGTGAGTTCGGTCTGCCCGCCGCCGAACAATTCGGCCGCGGGCTTTGAGATGAACGACCACGTCACCGCCTCGACCATGCCGCGCGCGGCCAGCGCGCGCTTGGCGCGGCGGGTGCGTCGCTGGATCGGGGTGAGGACCGGCTTGCGCGCCTCGTCGCCGCGCTCGAACGGGGTCATCGGCACCTTGTCGACGCCGACGATGCGCACGATCTCCTCGACGATATCGGCCTTGCCATGGACGTCGGTGCGCCACGACGGCACCGCGATTTTCACCACCGGGCCGCTGCCGGCCAGCATGAAGCCAAGACGACTGAGGATGAGTTTCACCTCCGGCAGCGGCACGTCGATGCCGGCGAGGCGCTTGACTTCGGCGAGCGGAAAATCGATCACGCGATCGTCGCCGAAGGCCTTGCCGACCACGACGTTTTCCGAAGGCGTGCCGCCGCACATCTCCATCACCAGCTTCGTCGCCATCTCGAGCCCCGGCACCATGAAGGCCGGATCGACGCCGCGCTCAAAGCGATAGCGCGCGTCCGAATTGATGCCGAGCTTGCGGCCAGTCTGCGCGATGTTGATCTCGTTCCACAGCGCCGATTCGATCAGCACATCGGTGGTCTGTTCCGAGCAGCCGGAGGCCTCGCCGCCCATGATGCCGGCGAGCAATTCGACGCCGTGTTCGTCGGCGATGACGCAAATGCCGCTGTCCAGGGTGTAGATGCGGCCGTCGAGCGCCAGCAGGCTCTCGCTATCGCGCGCGCGGCGCACGGTGAGATTGCCCTTCACTTTGGCGGCATCGAACACATGCAGCGGCCGGGCGCGGTCGTAGGTCATGAAGTTGGTGATGTCGACCAGCGCATTGATCGGCCGTAGTCCGATCGAGGTGAGACGCTTCTGCAGCCATTCCGGCGAGGGGCCATTCTTGACCCCGCGCACCAGCCGCAGGGCAAAACCCGGACACAGCGATGCGTCCTCGACCGTAACCTTCACCGGGCAGGGAAACTCGCCCTTGATCGGGCGGATCGCCGCGTCCTTGAACCGGCCCATGTCGGCGGCGGAAAGGTCGCGGGCGATGCCGTGCACGCCGGCGCAATCCTGACGGTTCGGCGTCAGATTGATTTCGAGCACGGGATCGCCGAGGCCGGCCCATTGCGCGTAGCCGGCGCCAAGCGGCGCATCCGCCGGCAGCTCCATGATGCCGTCGTGATCCTCGGAGATCTGCAGCTCGGCCGCCGAGCACAGCATGCCGCGGCTCTCGACACCCCGGATGGTGCCGACGCCGAGCGTGATGTTCTTGCCGGGAATGAAGGTGCCAGGCGCCGAGAACACGCTGACGAGACCAGCGCGCGCATTCGGCGCGCCGCAGACGACCTGCACCGGCGCGCCGCCATCGCCGGTGTCGACCATGCAGACGCGCAGCCGATCCGCGTTCGGATGCTGCTCGGCCGAGATCACGCGCGCGATGGTGAACGGTGCCAGCGCTTTCGACTTGTCCTCGATGTTCTCGACCTCGAGCCCGATCATGGTGAGCCTGTCGGCGAGCTTTTCCAGGGGCTCGTCGGTGTCGAGATGTTCCTTCAACCAGGAGAGCGTGAATTTCATGGCTGCGAGCCTCGAATATTGCTGGTGTTCTTCTGGGTTCTTGCGCTGTCCTCACCGCTCCCTCCCCCCTTGTGGGGGAGGGCCGGGGAGAGGGGTGAACCCTCCATTCGGGGAGCAGCGGTTTGACGGATAACCTCGACCACGCCTTCCAAATTCGACATCACCTGTTCATTGGTGAACCGCAGAACCTGAAAACCTTCCGACACAAAGAAGGCGTCGCGATTCTGATCGGCCTTCTGTCGCTCCTGGAAATCATGGGACTCGCCATCGACCTCGACGATCAATTTGGCCGAGAAGCACGCGAAGTCGGCGATGTAGTTTCGGATTGGGACCTGCCGGCGAAAGCCGAGACCATCGATTCGATTGGCCTTTAGATAACGCCATAACAGCGTTTCAGCACGCGTCATCGTTTGGCGAAGTTGCTTCGCTCGGCCACGTTGTTGGCTGCTGACAACTGCGTGCGGCATTCGTGGCTACCCCCCTCCCTGACCCTCCCCCACAAGGGGGGAGGGAACGGAAAGAGCGCGGTCGGCGAAAATCGCAATCAGGCGAAAACGCTCGCACATCAGCATCATGTCTTCGCTGAACCTGCCCAGCCGCCCGAAATATCGGCGATGCGCCTCGCGCCAGTAGGCGAGGCTGCGATCGCCTTCGCCCTCGTCATAGGCAAAGGCGGCATCGACCTCGCCGTAGCGGCGAAAGGTCACTTCGGTCGATTCGATCACGCACTGCGGCAACCCACGCCCGTCAAGCACGATCCAGCGCTCGCCCGGTGCCGACATGTTCGGCTCATCCTCGGTGCTGCAGGTGGCCGTCTTGACGCCCTTGAGCACGAGTTCGAGCAGCTCGTCGGCCAGACGCCGGATCGTCGCCGAACGCGAACGAGCGCAGCCCGCGATAGGCTTCCGGTACAATCGGATCGCTCACGAACTCAGCCCTCCCGCCAAGGTCGGGACGTCGAGCGGCTTGAAGCCGTAGTGATCGAGCCAGCGCACGTCGCTTTCGAACAACTGCCGCAGGTCCGACATGCCGTATTTCAGCATCGCGATGCGATCGATGCCCATGCCCCAGGCAAAGCCCTGATAGACGTCGGGATCGATGCCGCAGGCGCGCAGCACATTCGGATGCACCATGCCGCAGCCCAAGATCTCCAGCCAGTCCTCGCCTTCGCCGAAGCGGATTTCGCCCTTGTCGCGCCGGCACTGGATGTCGACCTCCAGCGACGGCTCGGTGAACGGAAAGAACGACGGCCGGAACCGCATGTTGATGTGGTCGACCTCGAAGAACGCCATGCAGAATTCGTGCAGGATCCATTTGAGATGGCCGAGATGCGAGCCCTTGTCGATGACGAGGCCCTCGACCTGGTGAAACTGCGGCGTATGGGTGGCATCCGAATCGATGCGATAGGTGCGGCCCGGACAGATGATGCGGATCGGCGGCTTTTGGGTCAGCATGGTACGCACCTGCACCGGCGAGGTGTGGGTGCGCAACAGCATGCGCGAGCCGCCTGCCCCGGGCTCCGACCCGGGGTCTTCTTTCGGATTGAAGAAGAAGGTGTCGTGCATCTCCCGCGCCGGATGACCTTCGGGAAAATTCAGTTTTGTGAAGTTGTAGTCGTCGGTCTCGATGTCGGGACCTTCGGCGATAGAAAATCCCATGTCGGCGAAGATCGTGTTGACCTCCTCGAACACCTGGCTGAGCGGATGAATCCGGCCCTGTTCGGCAGGGGTCTCGCGCAGCGGCAGCGTGACGTCGATGGTCTCGGAAGCCAATCGCGCGTCGAGCGCCGCGGATTTCAGGATGTCGCGGCGCGCGGCCAGCGCCTGCGTAACCGCATCCTTGGCGAGGTTGATCTTTGCGCCCTCGGTCTTGCGCTCGTCCGGCGACATCTTGCCGAGCGTCGACAACAGCGCGGAGATCGAGCCCTTTTTGCCGAGCGCTGCGACGCGCACGGCTTCAAGAGCGGCTTCATCGCCTGCCGCGGCGATCTGGCTGAGGATATCGGATTCGAGTTGAGCGAGGTCGGTCATGGCGATCCCTTTTGACTAGGATGCGAAGCCGATGCTCCTAGCTCCGTCATGCCCGGGCTTGTCCCGGGCATCCACGTCTTACTGTGTTCGCCGGAAGGAGGACGTGGATGGCCGGGACGAGCCCGGCCATGACGACGTCAAAAACTTCGCAGACACCAGTGACGAACTTACGCTGCCAGCGCGGCCTTGGCCTTTTCAGCGATCGCCTGGAACGCTGCCGGCTCGTTGATGGCGAGATCCGACAGCACCTTGCGGTCCACCATGATGCCCGACCTGGAAAGGCCGTTGATAAACACGCTGTAGGTCATGCCGAACGGACGCACCGCGGCATTGAGACGCTGGATCCACAGCGCGCGGAAGGTACGCTTCTTGCGCTTGCGGTCGCGAAAGGCGTATTGCCCAGCCTTGTCGACGGCGGCCTTGGCCGCGCGGATGGTGTTCTTGCGGCGGCCGTAAAAACCCTTGGCGGCCTTGTAGACTTTCTTGTGCTTGGCGTGAGAGGTCACACCGCGTTTGACGCGAGACATGACGAGTCTCCTTCATTGGAAAAATGGGTGACGGATCGCCGCGCGGACGCGGCTCGGCTGAGATGGACGGGTGAACGCGATCAGGCGTTCGGCAAGAAAAATTTCTTGATGTTGTCGCCGTCGGTCTTGAACAGCACGCGGGTGCCGCGAAGCTGACGAATCTGCTTTTTCGTCCGCTTGATCATGCCGTGGCGCTTGCCGCGCTGGGCGGCCATCACTTTGCCTGATGCAGTCACCTTGAAGCGCTTCTTGGCGCCTGACTTGGTCTTCAGCTTGGGCATTTGGCTCTCCTGTTGCCGCAGAAAAAACGCGCCCAAAGCGGCGCTTTCGCGGCTGAAATGCTCGTTAGAGCGTTGAAAGTGCGTGGTTATTTCTGAAATGAGACAACCTGCACGGACATCGACACGGCAGCCCTTGATCAGCCGGGCGATGAAGGCTGCGCTTATGACAGAGCCAAACGGAATTGGCAACGATGAACCACGGAACCGTAATGATCGACGTATAGGCTCACGCTGTCAGCGCCCCAGCCGAAGGCAGGAAGAAAATGTCAATAACAGCCCGATCGATGGCCCTTTGCGGCGATTTCAGGCCCTCGCAAGCCCTTCGCTGGATATTTGCCGCTGCCGTTCTCGCCGCGGTCGCCGCACCAAATGCTGCCGACGCCGCCACCAGCGCCAGGATTGTCAGGGCGGGCGCTTTCGACGGGGTCTGGAATGTGCTGTTTGCCACCCGGGCGGGCAATTGCAGCTCGACCAACAGCGTTCCTTTCACCGTGACAGGCACACGTGTTTCGTCGGCCGGCGGCGGCAAGGTCACCGGCGGCATCAGCCGCGGTGGCGTGGTTTCCGTCAGCATATCCGTCGGCGCATCCAAGGCGAGCGGCAGCGGCCGGCTCGCCGGCAACACCGGAGCGGGCCGATGGAGCGGGATCATTCAGGGTGACCGCTGCAGTGGCACCTGGCAGGCCACGCGGAGCTAGCTCCAGTGCAGCGTCGCCCCGGCGAACGCCGGGGCCCATAAGCACAGATGTTAGTCGTTGCGGAAGGCATCCGAGAGCAGTGCTGAACCGATAGGTCTCGGCATATGGATCCCGGCGCCCCGCGCGCAATTGCGCACCAGGCCGGGACGACGTGATACGAATTAGCGCGGCGCCAGCACCATCACCACCTGGCGGCCTTCGAAACGTGCGTCCTGCTCGACTTTGGCGAAATCAGCGACGTCGCTCTTGACCTTGTCCAGGAGCTTGGTGCCGATTTCCTGATGCGCCATTTCGCGGCCGCGATAGCGCAAGGTGACCTTGACCTTGTCGCCTTCCTCGAAGAAGCGCTGCATCGCGCGCATCTTCACGTCGTAATCGTGATCGTCGATCATCGGCCGCAGCTTGATCTCCTTGATCTCGACCACCTTCTGTTTCTTGCGGGCTTCCGCGGCTTTTTTCTGCGCCGAATATTTGAACTTCCCGTAGTCCATGATCTTGCAAACGGGAGGATTGTTGTTCGGCGAAATCTCGACAAGGTCCATGCCGGCTTCAAGGGCCATCTTGACGGCGGCCGCCGTTTCGACGGTGCCGTGGTTGGTGCCGTTCTGGTCGATCAGCTGAACTTGTGCGTTGCGGATTTCATCGTTGGTGCGCGGCCCGTCTTTGGTGGCAGCGGGCGGGGCTCTGTTGGGACGGCGAATGGGTAACTCTCCAAAGTTGTGAACGAAGGCGACAGTTTGAAGGAATAAGGCTCTGCGGGCAAGCAAACTCGCAATGCCGCGCAAGAAAACCATCTTATGCGCGGCATTTTGGTCACGTTGGCTAACGCACATGTGACGCTATCGTTCAGATTAGCCCAGATCGAGGGCAACGGTTCGCTCCGCAAGCGCCGCGGCAGGCCCCAGACCGTATGGCCCCGGTTGACGGATCGGGTGTGCTCCCTCACATCAGGAACCCCCAAAGGGGACGACAGGGGCCGATCCATGACCGATTCCGCCGCATCCGGGCAGCCGCCCGCCTTCATCGAGGTCGGCAAGGACAGTGCGGCGCGCCGCATCGCCGTACGCGCCCGCAAAGGCTCCGCACCCGGGTTGTTCTGGCTCGGCGGCTTCAATTCGGACATGAAGGGCACCAAAGCCCTGGCGCTGGATGCGTGGGCCGGCGAACGCGGCCGTGCCTGCGTCCGATTCGATTATTCCGGCCATGGCGAATCCGGAGGCGCGTTTATCGACGGCACCATCGGGCGCTGGCTGGAGGAGACGGTTGCGGTATTCGAGCAGTTCTGCGCCGGTCCGCAGATCGTGATCGGCTCATCGATGGGTGGCTGGATGGCGCTATTGCTGGCGCGCGAGATCGCGAGGCGCCCGGGGGCACCTTCGCTGGCGGGGCTGGTGCTGATCGCACCGGCGCCGGATTTCACCGAACAACTGATGTGGAACGGCCTTTCGCCCGAAATCCAGAAGGAAATCGAGACCAAGGGGGTGTGGCTGCGGCCCTCGCAATATGGCGAGCCCTATCCGATCACCCGTGCGCTCATCGAGGAAGGCCGCAATCATCTGTTGCTCGGCAGCGCGATCGAGGTCGGCTGTCCGGTTCGCATCCTGCAGGGCGCGCAGGATCCGGACGTGCCATGGCAACATGCCTTCGCGCTGGCGCATCGGCTGCCCAAGGACGACGTGGTGCTGACCATGATCCAGGATGGCGATCACCGCCTGTCGCGGCCGCAGGACATCGCCCGGATCATCGCGGCGGTGGCGGAGATCTAGTCAGAGCAAACCCTGGAGGAACGAACATGGATCCAGCCAAGATGCTTCGCGCCTTCTGCGATGCCGTCGAACAACATAATGGCGCGGCGTTCGCGGCGCTGTTTAGCGAGGACGGCGTCTACCACGACGTGTTTTACGGCGCGTTCGCCGGTCGCGCCAAAATCGCCGAGATGATCGACGACTGGTTCTATCGCACGGCGACGGACTTCCGCTGGGATATGCATGAACCGGTCAGCGACGGCGAGACGCTCTATGCGCGCTACACCTTCAGCTATCGCTCGACGCTGCCGGAGGCCAAGGGGGCGCGCGCCATGTTCGAAGGCGTTGCGATCATGAAACTGCGCGGCAGCAGAATCGCTGAGTACCACGAAGTCGCCAATACCGCGCCCGGCTTTGTCGACATGAATTTCGCACCCGAGCGCATCGCCAAGATCGTCGCCAAGCAGGGCGCCACATTGAAGGCGCGGCCGGAGATGAAGCGGCATCTGGAAAAATGATTTTCGGCCATGTCATTCCGGGATGGTCCAAGGGACCAGACCCGGAATCTCGAGATTCCGGGTTCGCTCGCTTTGCTCGCGCCCCGGAATGACGGCCAGTATCACGTTGCCGGCCGGCGGGTCGCCATCGGCTTGCGCTGCGCCAGCGCGGCGACCGTGGAGGTCCCGATCGCGCCCTGCTGGTCGTACAGAAAACACTCGCCGATCGCGATGCCGTCGGTTGCGTGATGGTTCACGACCTCGAAGCCGATCCATTCCTGCACCGGCAGGCGATGCAAATACAGCGTGACGTCGCTGTTGATATAGCCGAGGCCCTGGTCGCCGGCATTGGCGAAGGGGCTGGCGAAATCCGCCGCCAACGCGACCCGCACGAACGGCGTCAGGGCTGAGCCTTCGACGAGGTCGCGCACTTCGCTCATCCACAGCCGCCGTGGCCCCACGGTGCCCATCGCGCCGACAATGGGGCGGGTGGTCCACTTGCCGTGCATGCCGAGCCGGGGATTGGTCGGAACGGGAATGTCCGCAGGCGCGGGCACCTGCCAGTTTGGCGGGGACCAGACCGTGCCTTGCGGGCTTTCGGTCTTGCGCAACAGCTGGCAGGAGGCGCGCGCCATGGCAACGCCGGCGCTGAGGAAATCCGCTTCGACCACCTTGATGCGCAGGCCTTCGCGCACGATCCGCGTCCTGACCTCGATCGGCGAAAGATTTGGTAGCCGGAACATGTCCACCGTCAGCCGCGCCGGGACGAAATCGTCGGCGCCGTGACGCTGCTCGATTGCGAACGCCAATAGTCCGATGATGACGCGGCCGTGCAGCGAGTTCGGGTCCCACGGCCCGCGCGCAGCGTCAGTGGGAATGAAGGCGTCGCGATCTCGGGTGAAGAAAGGCAGGGTTGTCATGGGCTGACGACCATGACGGAATTTGCGCGACGAAATCAAGGGTGCGATCCTCATGGTGAGGAGCGCGGTACGCGCGTCTCGAACCATGAGGCCCGATGCGGGCCTTCACCCTTCGAGACGGCGCTAACGCGCCTCCTCAGGATGAGGGTCTGGCGGCGGTGCTGACGCAACACCACTCTGCGCGGACGGTCTGGTCCGTCTCGGCGTTCAACGCGCCCGCCGCGCGCGCCTCGAACGCCTCCGGCTCAAGCAATTGCGACAGCGCCCATACCGCGGCACCGCGCACCAGCGGGTTTTCGTCATGGGTGAGGCGTTCGGCGGCAACGACCAGGGCGCGGTCATTCGAGTTGCCGATCGCGATCAGCACATTGCGGATGAAGCGATCGCGGCCGATGCGCTTGATGGGGGATTTTGCAAATCGCGCGCGGAAAGCCGCATCGTCAAGGCAAGCGAGGTCGGCGAGCTCAGGCGCGCGCAATTCGGCGCGCGCGGCGAGCCTGGTCTCACGGCCCTGTTGCGCAAACTTGTTCCACGGGCATACCGCAAGGCAATCGTCGCAGCCATAGATGCGGTTGCCGATCGCCTTGCGAAATTCCTGCGGGATCGGCCCCTTGCTTTCGATGGTGAGATAGGAAATGCAGCGCCGCGCATCGAGCCGGTAGGGTGCGGGGAACGCCGCCGTTGGGCAGATATCGAGGCAGGCCTGGCACGAGCCGCAATGATCGGCATCGGCCTCATCGTGCGGCAGATCGAGCGTGGTAAAGATCGCGCCGAGAAACAGCCATGAGCCGAATTCGCGCGAGACCAGGTTGGTGTGCTTGCCCTGCCAGCCCAGGCCGGCCGCTTGCGCCAGCGGTTTTTCCATCACCGCGGCGGTGTCGACGAACACCTTGACCTCGCAGCCGGAGGTCGCGGCCAGCCATCGCGCCAGCGCCTTCAGCCGCTTCTTGATCAGGTCGTGATAGTCGTCGCCTTGCGCATAGACCGAGATCGCGCCGCGCGTGCGCCTTTCCAGAATGACAAGCGGATCCTCATCGGGCCCGTAATTGACGCCGAGCATGATGATCGAACGCACGCTTGGCCACAGTCCGCGCGGATCGGTGCGGCGCTCGGGGCGAGCCGCGAGCCAACCCATGTCGCCATGCGCGCCGGAATCGAGGAATTCACGGAAATGCCGGCCCGCTTCCGCAAGCACATCCGGACCGGTGACGCCAACGCAGTCGAAACCCAGCGTGTGCGCTTCGCTTGCGAGCGCGACCTTCAAATCGGCGGGAGAGGGCGCGGCGTTTGCGTTCAGAAATCCAGGTCCACATAGGTCTGCGACGCCGGCACGCCCGCCAGCCATTCGCTCAGCAGCGGGCGGAACGAGGGTCTGGATTTCACCCGCGCGTACCACGCCTTTGCCGCGTCGTCCTCGATCCATGGCACGTCGCCCAGATAATCGATCGCCGAAAGATGCGCCGCGGCGGCGAGGTCCGCATAGGTCAGCCGGTCGCCGGCGAGATAATTCCGCGTCCGCGCCAGCCAGCCGATATAGGCCAGATGATAGCGTACATTTGCCTTGGCCGCGCGAATCACGTCCGCCGCCGGCGCGCCGCCGCCATTTTCCCCGCGCATGAAGCGCTTGTAGATGCGCTCGGTGACCAGCGGATTGGACGCTTCTTCGAAGAACTTTTCGTTGAACCATGCCATCAGCCGGCGCACCTCGATGCGTTCGCCCATCGCCGACGGCAGCAGCCGTCCTTCGCCCATCTCAGCGCCGTGGGCCTCATCGAGATATTCGGCGATGATTCCGACGCCGGGAATTGGGGGCTGGCCTTCCGATATCAATACCGGCGTTGTGCCGGCCGGGTTCAGTGCCAGGAACCCCTCGCGCCGCTCCCAGGCCCGCTCCTCCACCAGTTGCACATCGAGCCCCTGTTCGCCCAGCGCCAGGCGGATGAAGCGCGAATGCGGGCAGAACGAATGATGAAACAGCGTGAACATGAATCCCTTGATAGTGTTGCGGTGCTTAAGAAACCCTCACCGACCGAACTGGCGCCTATACCGCAATGGCGCGCCAAACTACCCAAGCTCACAAACGAGGCAACCTGTGTTTTGGTGTTTTTTGCGATTGCGGCAGCCGAGCGAATAAGCGAGAAGAACCCGGCTTTTCAAGCTCCTATAACGGGCCAGGTCATGATGTCTGATGCATTGCGGGCGGTGATTCTCGGGATCATCGAGGGCGTGACCGAGTTCCTGCCGGTGTCCTCGACCGGGCATCTGCTGTTGGCGGAACGGTTCTTCAATCTCGGCGAGGGCAGTTTCTGGAACACTTTCACCGTGCTGATTCAGCTTGGCGCGATCCTTGCGATCCTTGCCATCTACTTCGTCAAACTATGGCGGATCGTGCTCGGCATGTTCTCCAATCCCGACGACAGGCGATTCGTCATCGGCGTGCTGGTGGCGTTCTTGCCTGCGGTAATCATCGGTCTGATGGCCGGGAAATTCATCAAGGAAGTCCTGTTCAATCCGTGGGTGGTTTGTTTCTCGCTGATCGTCGGCGGCGCGGTCCTGCTATGGGTCGATCAGCTCGATCATGATCCGCATGAACATGATGCGACGAAATTCCCGCTGATGATGTATCTCTGGATCGGGTTCGCGCAGTGCCTTGCGATGATTCCCGGGCGTGTCGCGCTCCGGCGCCAGCATCGTGGCCGCGATGCTGCTCGGGGCCGACAAGCGCGCCGCGGCAGAGTTTTCGTTCTTCCTGGCGATCCCGACCATGGTCGGCGCGTTCGCCTACGATTTCTACAAGAACCGCGCCGAGATGACGACCGATCACCTCGGCATCATCGCGATCGGCTTCGTCGTTTCATTCATCACCGCGATCATCGTGGTGAAGACGTTTCTGAGTTACGTCACCCGCCACGGCTTCACGCTGTTCGCGTGGTGGCGCGTCATCGTCGGCACGCTCGGCCTGATCGCGCTGGCGATGGGGAAGTAGTGCAACGTACGCCGTCATCCTGAGGTGCGCGCTCTTGCGCGCCTCGAAGGATGGGCCGCATGCAACTTCTTTGTCATCCTTCGAGGCTCGCCGCAGACGGCTCGCTCCTCAGGATGACGCGTCTCGGCTCACACGCCCTTATGCGCGAACTGTCCGGCCTTGCGGAAGCGCCAGAGATATTGCGGGGCAATTGCTTCCAGCGAATCGGCGGCGATTCCCAGGCCTTCCAGGGTCAGGCCGGCGGCTTTCGCCGCGTCCGACACCACATTGTCGCTGCGCAACAGCGTCACCTGGTCGGGCGTCAGCTTGAATGGCCCCGGCGCGAACTGCAGGAACAGCGCCTGCAAATTCGCCAGCCCGAACGGCAATGAGACCAGCATGCGCTGGCGTTCGGTGATCGCGAGGATGATTTCCATGATCTCGCGCATCGTCAGCACTTCCGGGCCGCCGAACTCGTAGGTCGCGCCCTTTCTGGTCTTGCCTTCGACGGCGTCGGCGACCGCGGTCGCGACATCGCCGACATAGACCGGCTGCAGTTTTGTAAGTCCGCCGCCGATCAGCGGCAGCACCGGCGAGATCTGCGCCAGCGACGCGAAACGGTTGGTGAACTGGTCCTCGGGTCCGAACACTACCGAAGGCCGCAGGATGGTGGCCGACGGGACCGCCGACAACACCGCTTTTTCGCCCGCGGCCTTGGAGCGGGCATAGCCCGAGGGCGAATTCTGGTCGGCGCCGATGGCCGAGACATGCACCATCTCGGCGTCGACGGCGGCGGCCGCCTTGGCGACTGCGCCGGCGCCGGCCCCTTGCACCGCCTCAAAAGTCTGCGCGCCGCCTTCGGCCAGGATGCCGACCAGATTGATGGCCGCATGCGAGTCGCGCATCGCGGCCTCGACGGAGGCCGGATAGCGCAGGTTGGCCTGCACGGCGTGGATCTGGCCGACCTTGCCGAGCGGCTGCAAATGGAAGGCCAGTTCCGGCCGCCGCACCGCGACGCGGACGCGGTAATCGCGCTTGCAGAGCGCGCGGACCACGTTGCGCCCCAGAAAGCCCGATCCCCCGAAAACCGTAACCAGCGTGTCCAGATTCGATGCCATGGCGTCCATTTCCCAGGGTCAGATTCGACAGATCGCAAGGGGTTTCAGCGGTTTCGCGATACGCCATCGGGTGCGGGCTGTACAGCATATTTGGGCCACACTTCGGCAATTTGACAAGCGCGCGACCGATCCGTACTAACCGGCCCGGGCCCAGGTGGCGGAATTGGTAGACGCGCTGGCTTCAGGTGCCAGTGGCTTAACGGCCGTGAAGGTTCGAGTCCTTTCCTGGGCACCATTGCTGCCCAAGCCCGCAAACCCAACTTCATTCCGATCCCTTGATACGCACCAGCAGCTTGACGGCCTGCTCGGCGCGGCGGATCGGCTCGAGGCTGCGACAGGTGCGCGCGAGTAGCAGCGCGCCTTCGAGCTGGCTCAGCACCATGGTGGCGACCAGATCGGCTTCGCCCGCCGGCATGCCGAATCTGAACAGCCCGCGTTTGATCTCATGTTCCCATTTTTGAAACGCGCCACGCGTCGCAGCGCCTAGCCGGTCGGATTGCGCCGCGGTTTCCAGCGCGGTGGTCGCGATCGGACAACCCTCCTTGTAATCGGAGCGCTCGAGGTCCGCCGCCATGCCGCGCGCGAGGCGAACCAGAAACATCTCGGCGCTTTCGGAGGCTTCCGCGGCCCTTGCAATGGCCTGGCGCGTGGCTTCGCCGGCAAGCGTCAGCGCGGTTTCGCCAATCTCCTCCTTACCCCCCGGGAAATGGAAATAGAGCGACCCCCGCGGCGAGCCGGCGGCGGCCAGAATGTCCTGCAGCGCGGTGCCGTGATAGCCCTGCTGGCGAAACAGCCTCGCCGCCGCTGCCAGCGTTTTCCCTTTGGAATCAGAAGCTTTTGCCATTCCCAAAAATATCAGTTGCCAATCAGTATGTCGACCTTCATAATATGTAGGATGATATACATAGTATGCGATTGGTAACCCGGAGACAGCCACGGCGAGCCTCCGCTGCGCCATTTGGCATGCCGCATTTCGCCAGGAATTTCAGGACGATCGCCGTTGATCTTCAGGCAATCCGGGAAAGCAGAATCGCCAAGGAAGACCGCGGTCCAGTGCGAACAGGCAGCGTCGCCGCCGATAAATCCGCCCGCGCGGCTCCGACACCGGGCTCAAATCATGGAGGAACGAACATGAAAAGGTCGCTCGATATTGCGGCAATCGTCCTGACCGCGCTGTTGCTGCTCGGGTTTGCGGTGCTCTCACTGCGCGGATTAATCGATCCGCAACAGGCCTCGGGCCGGCGGCACGCCGGTATCGGATGCGGCCGGCGCCTTGTTCTACCGGGTCTATCTGTCCCGCAATCTCGTCATCGTCATTGCAGGCGCAATCTTTCTGCTGTCACGGCAACGGACGCCGCTGGCCATTCTCCTGACCATCGTCGCGGCGCTGCCGGTGTTCGATATGTCGGTGCTGTCGTTGAACGGCGTGACGCCGCCAGCCTTTCATCCCGCAGCGCTCGCGCTCATCGCGGTCACGGCCGCGCTGCTGTGGCGCCGCGCCCGCGCCGCCGGGGGCTAAGCGCGGGGCCCAAGGTCAGGGAAGGCTGGCCGAATTGAACCTGAAGTTGAACCCGACGCGAACGGTATCCGCCGTCAGATGCCAATTGGAAGTCATGGTGGCGCCGTCAAAGCCTCCAATCCCTCCCATGACACCGGTTGCGGCCCTCACGCGTGCGAAGTCATAGTGCAGGTATTCCGCCTTCACGCTCCATTGGTTGGTCCAGGCGTATTCAAGACCGGCTCCGACCACCGCCCCGATATTGCTTGACGATGATAAATCGAAAGCGCCGATCGGGCCGGCAATCTGGCCGTTGACCACAACCAGGGCTGTTTCGGTATTGTGCAGGTCGGTGAAGGCGAGGCCGCCCGTGACATAGACAAGCAGGCGGTTGGCCACCCAACCAAAGCGCGGACGAATGGTCGCCACCCAATTGGTCGACATCGAACCGCTGCCGCTCCCGGTGATGGGCTGCGGCGATGGCCGGGTAGGCCCATAGGCGAACGATCCGTTCATTCGGAAATAGTCGATGTCGGATTCCAGTCCGAACAGCACGTTACCGTATTGTTGATTGTAGCCAACCTGCAGGCCGCCAGTGAAACTGTTGGGGCTGACGCTTTGTCCGGCAGACAGCAGCGCGAGAATTTGGGGACATCCGAGGGGGTTATCGCAGGCTTCCGACAGCACGGTCGGATGTATCGAACTCGTGACCGAAGGCATAGCCGCCGTTCAAGCCCACGTAAAATCCGGTCCAGGTAAAGATCGGTGGTGGGAGCGGCAGATCAGCCGCATTCGCGACACTTGCCGAGACCAAACCGTAAAGGGCAATGGCGACAACCAGAAGCCTATTCATGATCCACTCCTCAACCGCGCGCAGGTCAGGCTACTCCTCCGCTGCGCCGGCATCTGTGCCAATTGGGTCACAGACAAGTTTAATCGCCTGGCGCCCCCTCCCGGTGCGCAAGGCGGACAGGCGACTTTGCCCGCAAATGCCCGGTCCCTCGAAGCCGTTCGGCCGAGAGGTCAGGTGCATCGTTGATGCCGTTTGCGCCGGGCGGCGGCTGGGTTGGGCAACTTTGATGGTGTGCTGTCGCCCGGTATGGAATACATCTGCTTCCCTCGCCCGGACGCTCGCCTCCTCCGGGTTTGAGCGGTAGCTTGGTCCGCAGCGATTCGACGAGGTTTTAGCGCATTATGACCGTACGCCTGCATCGCGGCGATCTGCCCGATCTTTCCCGCTACACCGGCCAGGTGGCGATCGATACCGAGACCATGGGGCTGCATCCGCATCGCGACCGGCTCTGCGTGGTGCAGTTGTCGAACGGCGACGGCAGCGCCGACGTGGTGCAGATTCCCAAGGATTACGGAAAGGATCATACCGACGCGCCGAATCTGAAGGCGCTGCTGGCCAATCCGAAGGTGACGAAGATTTTTCATTTCGCGCGGTTCGATATCGCCGCGCTCTACAACGCCTTCGGCGTGATGCCGCAACCGCTGTACTGCACCAAGATCGCCTCGCGGCTCAGCCGCACCTATACCGATCGCCATGGCCTGAAGGATCTGGTGCGCGAGGTGCTCAACATCGATCTGTCGAAGCAGCAGCAATCGAGCGACTGGGGTTCGCAGAGCCTGAGCGAGGCGCAACTGGCCTATGCGGCCTCCGACGTGCTGCATCTGCATGCCCTGCGCGAACGCCTCGATGCCATGCTGGCGCGTGAGGGCCGCACCGCGCTGGCGCAAGCCTGCTTCGAATTTCTGCCGACGCGGGCACGGCTCGATCTGCAGGGCTGGGACACCGAAGACATTTTCGCGCATTCCTAGAGCATGATCCGGAACAGCATGCCCTCGGATTTGACCCGAGGGTGGGAACCTTTCCGGGAAAATCATGCTCAAGCAAAACGCTGAGATCATCAGCCGACTCGATCTAATCGGATCATGATCGAGCCCCCGAAACGGCGCCTTGCGCGTCCATCGCCCCGTTTCGGTCACACTGCTAACGCGAGGTTTCCCCTGCATATTGCGGCGAGGCCGGGTAGAATGGGAAGCGACGCCAGCGCCAGGGAGCAGCGGTGAGTTCGGTTCAGAATCCAGCCTATCAAGCCGGAATGGAGGCGCGCTTTGCGATCGCGGCGCGCCACAGCCGGCTGGTGCGGCTGCTGCGTGTCGCGGTCCCGGTGGCGGTGATCCTGGCGATGGCGGCCATCGTCGCGGTCTCGATTTTCAACCCGTTCCGGATGCTGATGCCCAAGCTGCCGCTCGACGTCGGCAACCTCGTCGTCTCCGGCACCAAGATCACCATGGAAACGCCGCATCTCGCCGGCTACACGCCCGACCAGCGGCCCTACGAAGTCTGGGCAAAGACCGCGACCCAGGATGTGACCGATCCGGACCACGTCGACCTCAAGACCTTGCGCGCCAAGGTGTTGATGGATGACCAGACGACAACGGTTACGCTGGAGGCCCTCAACGGCTTGATGGACACCAAGCAGCAGTTGCTGGATCTGCACAAGGATATCTTCCTGCAATCTTCCACCGGCTATGAAGCGCGGCTCTCCCAGGCGTTTGTCGATATCGGCAAGGGCACGGTGACATCGGAGGAACATGTCGACGTCAAATTGCTGAACGGAACGCTGACCGCCGACAAGCTCAGGATTACCGGCGGCGGAGAGCTGGTGAGGTTCGAAGGCAATGTGGTGATGAATTTGGACAATCTGAATCCGCCCGACCAGCCCGCGAGCCCTGCTGCTGCGCCCGAGCCCGCGGCTCCTGCAGCCAAGACGCGGTCTTTGTCCGGCAAATCGACCAACCCGAAATGATTTTTTGAGATGATGTCTTTTTCCCGCAGCACTCCGATCACGCGGATCGCGCATGGCGCCTGCACGGCCGTCTTCGTGTTGGCGATGGCCGCCACCGGTGAGGCCGGCGCGCAGAGCGCGGTCACCGGCGTGCCCAATGCGATGCAGGGTTTTTCGCAAAATCGCGACCAGCCGATCCAGATCGAAGC
Organism: uncultured Alphaproteobacteria bacterium; assembly: GCA_963778925.1. Classification (GTDB taxonomy): domain Bacteria; phylum Pseudomonadota; class Alphaproteobacteria; order Rhizobiales; family Xanthobacteraceae; genus Bradyrhizobium. The sequence goes on from CAVZWE010000026.1 coordinate 472,484, forward strand.
CGCCTCGCTCGAGATGCGCGACAAGAAAAAGGAAGCAACCTTTGCCGGCAATGTGAAAGTCGTGCAGGGCGACACCACCATGACGTCGAAGACGCTGGTGGTGTTCTACGATTCGACCCCCACCCCCGCGGCGCCTGCCGCCGCGCCCGCGGCCAATTCGAAGACCGCGGCCAAATCGGCGCCGATCCAGTCGGCGACGCCGGGTCCCGGCGGCAGTTCGTCGATCCGCCGGCTGGAGGCGCGAGGCAGTGTGGTGGTGACCCAGAAGGATCAGGTGGTGACCGGGGAGACCGCGGTGTTCGACACCAAGACCAACCTGATCACCATGCTCGGCGGCATCGTGCTGACCCAGGGCAAGAATGTGCTGCGCGGCGATCGGCTGATGGTGGACATGACAACAGGGGTGTCGCGGGTGGAATCCGATTCAGGGCGCGTGCAGGGACTGTTCCAATCGTCCGGCCAGGGCGGCCCGATGATCCCCGGGCTCGGCGGCTCCTGCCCCGGCGTCCGGCCCGGGAAGCCCAACTAAACCGAAATAGTATCAATCACTTATTTGCTAGCCGCGGGTGTCGAGGTTGAAGCCCGCGGCGTGAGCCTGTATCTAGCGCGAGCGGCCCGGCGGTGCGGTCCGCGCCTCTGGATCGAGGGTGTTCCGCTGGGCAAGTGACATCCATTCCGTCATGTTGCGCGGGCGAATCGAGTAGCCCGCGGCGGGTCGCGGGATCACCGTGAAAGGCTTAAGCGAAGCGGGATGGTGGATTTACTCGGCATGTTCCGTCGACGCCCGGCCAAGCGCAGTCCGCCAGGATTTGCGCGCACGCGCGCGGATATCACCGCGCTCGGCGAAGCGTCGGCGGGATGCTGACCAGCCCGGTGCGCGATGCCCCGCCGATTGCCCGCGATGGCCCGGTCGCCCGCGACATGCCGCAGCCGAAACCAAACGCGCCTTCGCGTTCGGCGGAAAGGCCGCGCCAACCACGCCCGAAGACCAATGGCGGGACTGCGCCACGGTCGGCGCCGCAGGTGGGCTACCTGGCTGTGCATAGCGTGGAAAAGAGTTTCGGCACCCGCCAGGTCGTGCGCGGCGTCAGCATCTATGTCCGCCGCGGCGAAGCGGTCGGGTTGCTGGGTCCCAACGGCGCCGGCAAGACCACGGTGTTCTACATGATCACCGGCCTGATCAAGGCGGATCGCGGCACGATCGAACTCGATGGCCATGACGTCACCAAGCTGCCGATGTATCAGCGCGCGCGGCTCGGCATCGGCTATCTGCCGCAGGAAGCCTCGATCTTTCGCGGCCTCACGGTGGAACAGAATATCCGCGCCGTGCTCGAGGTGGTCGAGCCCTCGAAGAAGAAGCGCGAGGCCGAACTCAATTCGCTGCTCGACGAATTCAACATCACACGACTGCGCAAGACGCCCGTCGATTGCGCTGTCGGGCGGCGAGCGGCGCCGCGTCGAGATCGCACGCGCGCTGGCGACCCGTCCCGAATTACATGCTGCTCGACGAACCCTTCGCCGGCATCGATCCGATCGCGGTCGGCGACATTCAGGATCTGGTCCGCCACCTCACCAATCGCGGCATCGGCGTGCTGATCACCGACCATAATGTGCGGGAAACGCTGGGACTGACCGACCGCGCCTATATCGTCTATGCGGGGGAGATCTTGACCGAGGGCAGTCCGGACGAGATCGTCAACAACCCGGATGTACGCCGCCTTTATCTTGGCGAGGAATTCCGCCTCTAGCGGCGTTCGCCTAGTTTTTATCGGTTCGTCAAGCCGTGTACAACGGCCCTGGACTAGTTTAAGCAAGAATCGGACCAACTTTAAGGGAACGGTTCTTGCCTCCATGGCGCTGACGCAGAGATTAGAGTTCCGCCAGTCCCAGTCGCTGGTGATGACGCCGCAGTTGATGCAGGCGATCAAGCTGCTGCAACTGTCCAATCTCGACCTTTCGGCCTTTGTCGAGGAAGAGCTGGAACGGAACCCACTGCTTGAGCGCGCCAGTGACGGCACCGAGCCCCCGGTCGCGGGCGAGCCGGTGCCCGAACGGGCCGAGTTTTCCGATTCCGAGGATTCCGCCTCTGCCTATGGCGATGACGCCGGCGGCGAGCGCTCCGGGACGGTCAACGGTTCCGCCGGCGACAGCTTCGAGCCGGGCCAGGAAGAGTGGATGAATCGCGACCTCGGCAGCCGTACCGAGATCGAGCAGACGCTCGATACCCCGCTCGACAATGTGTTCTCCGAGGAGCCGGCCGAGGCCGCCGCGCGCACCGCGCAGGATGCGGCACCGACCGCCTACACCGAATGGGGCGGCGGCGCCTCCAACGACGACAGCTACAATCTTGAAGCCTTTGTCGCCGCCGAGGTCACGCTCGGCAGCCATCTCGCCGAACAACTGGCCGTGGCCTTCACCGAGCCCGCGCAGCGCATGATCGGCCAGTATCTGATCGATCTGGTCGACGAGGCCGGCTACTTGCCGCCGGATCTCGGACAGGCCGCCGAGCGGCTAGGGGCAACGCCCGAGGACGTCGAAGCGGTGCTTGCGGTGCTGCAGAAATTCGATCCGCCCGGCGTCTGTGCGCGAAACCTGAGCGAGTGCCTGGCGATCCAGCTGCGCGAGCTCAACCGTTACGACCCCGCGATGCAGGCGCTGGTCGAGCATCTGGATTTGCTGGCGAAGCGCGATATCGCCGCCTTGCGAAAATTCTGCGGCGTCGATGACGAGGACATCACCGACATGATCGGCGAAATTCGCCGGCTCGATCCGAAGCCGGGTTTGAAATTCGGTTCGACGCGCACGCAGACCATGGTGCCGGATGTCTATGTGCGGCCCGGCCCCGACGGCGGCTGGCACGTCGAACTCAACAGCGACACGTTGCCGCGCGTGCTGGTCAACCAGACCTATTACACCGAGCTGTCGAAGACGATCCGCAAGGACGGCGACAAATCCTATTTCACCGATTGCCTGCAGAACGCGACCTGGCTGGTGCGCGCGCTCGATCAGCGCGCCCGCACCATCCTGAAAGTCGCGACCGAGATCGTGCGCCAGCAGGACGGCTTCTTCACCCACGGCGTCGCGCATTTGCGGCCGCTCAATCTCAAGGCGGTGGCGGACGCGATCCAGATGCATGAATCGACGGTGTCGCGGGTGACCGCCAACAAATACATGGCGACCAATCGCGGCAGTTTCGAATTGAAATATTTCTTCACCGCCTCGATCGCATCGGCCGACGGCGGCGAAGCGCATTCGGCGGAGGCGGTGCGCCACCACATCAAGCAATTGATCGATGCGGAAGACCCTGCGGTTATTCTCTCCGACGACACCATCGTGGAACGATTGCGCGCCACCGGCATTGATATTGCCCGCCGCACCGTCGCGAAGTACCGCGAAGCGATGCGAATCCCGTCCTCGGTGCAGCGGCGCCGCGACAAGCAGAGCATGCTCGGCAATGCGCTGTCGGCGCCCGCCGCATCCGCCGACCGGTCGCGGGACACGCAGCCAGCCTGATTGCGTCCCGGCCAAATCGGGATAGTGTCGGCTCCGCTCCAGACGAGAGGCATCAAAAAATGACCCTCCGGGTTTCGGGAAAAAGCATCAATGTCGGCGAGGCCTTGCGCGGACGCGTCAGCGAGCGCACCGATGAAGTGCTGCGCAAATATTTCGACGGCAATTATTCCGGCCACATCACGCTGAGCAAGGATGGCTTCGGCTTCCGCACCGACTGTTCGCTGCATCTGGATTCCGGAATTACGCTCGAGGCCGATTCCAACGCCGCCGACGCCTATGCCAGTGCCGACCAGGCGCTGCTGATGATCGAAAAGCGCCTGCGCCGCTACAAGAGCCGGCTCAAGGATCGCTCGGCCCGCAAGGCCCACGCGGCGCGTGCGGAGATGGAGGCGCCGACGCTCGATGCGCCGAGCTACATCATCGAGGCGCCCGCGGAAGGCGACGACGAGGTCGACCGGCTACAGCCCGGTCATCATCGCGGAAGCGACCACCTCGCTGAAGCGGCTGTCGGTCAGCGAGGCGGTGATGGAACTCGACCTGACCGGCGCCGCCTGCCTCGTGTTCCAGCACGGCTCCAGCGGCCGGGTGAACATCATCTACCGCCGGACCGACGGCAATATCGGCTGGGTCGATCCCCCGGCGGTTAATCCCGGGGGTTAGGTTGCCAACCGGCATTGACGCCCGCAGGCCCCCTCCCTATGGTCCGCGGCCCCGAAGGGCAGGGGCGTACGAATAACGCCGCGGCAGTTGGCACCGCTCTTGCGTTGGAGTAGAAGCCCCCCACCTAGGGACCTGGGTGTAAGCCCGCCTCCCGCCTCATGTTCTTGACGCCGCCCCGCTAGAGCCTATTTCGCAACCTGACGGTTCAATTCACCTCGGAACGCCCCATGACGATTACCGATCTGGTCGCACCCGAGGCGATCCTCCCGTCGTTGAAGGTCAACAGCAAGAAGCAGGCGCTGCAGGAACTGGCGGCGCGCGCCGCCGGCCTGACCGGCCAGAACGAGCGCGCGGTTTTCGAGGTCCTGCTGCAGCGCGAGAAACTCGGGACCACCGCCGTCGGCTACGGCGTCGCCATCCCGCACGGCAAGCTGCCCAAGCTGGAAAAGCTGTTCGGCCTGTTCGCCCGCCTCGAGCGGCCGATCGATTTCGAGGCCATGGACGGCCAGCCGGTCGACCTGGTGTTCCTGCTGCTGGCGCCGGAAGGCGCCGGCGCCGATCACCTGAAGGCGCTGGCGCGAATCGCGCGGCTGTTGCGCGATCAGGACGTCGCCAAAAAGCTGCGCGCCTCGCGCGACGCGCAGGCGATCTATTCGGTGCTGGCGCTGCCGCCGGCGACCGCGGCGTAGCTCACTTACAGCGAATCGAGACTCGACTCACGCTTCGACAGCTCGTCGAGCCGCCAGAGCAGATATGCCAATAGCTGCTTCGTCGCGACACGCGACGGCTTGGGTCGCGCGCGATGCCTTCGGAAGTCTGGGATTAGCTCAACTCAAGCGACCGTCGCCGCAGCACAGCCATCTGCCTCGCGCAGACAGCTTGTCTGCGGCTCGGCAATCCTTCTCGAACGTCAGATGACGATACCGGCCAAGCCCGCGCATGACATCAATTCAAATGCCGCTGCGTCAGTGAACGCTGACGGCCTGCAGCTCGTTGCTCCATGCATTCGCGATCGCCGCTTCGCGGCTATCGGTCAGCATGATCGGGGTGCCGTCGGCGGCATGCAGCGCGAACAGTTTCAGGCCCGGCGCGATCTTCGGCGCCTGGGGAAACAGCCCCGGCACGTCCTCGGAGCGGATCTGCTTCACATAGGCGATATGGCCCTCGCCCAGGGTCGCGAGCGCCTCGGTTGAGACTCCGGCCGCTTCAAACACAATACCAGCTTCAGTCATGGTCTCGACTCCTCTGTCAGACTAAGCGGTCGAGTCCGCTACTCGTTCCATTATTCATGTTCATTGATAGCTATTGTCTTAACAATCTTCTCCGGCTCAGGCCGGGCAAGGTCGATCGACAACAGTCCGTTTTTCAGGTCCGCGCCCAGCACCTGCATCCCCTCCGCCAGCACGAAGGTGCGCTGGAAGTGGCGCGCCGCGATGCCGCGATGGATGTATTGCCGGGCCTTGTCGTCGTGCTGGCGGCCGCGGATCACGAGCTGGTTTTCCTCAATGGTTACATCGAGTTGATCGCGGGTAAAACCCGCGACCGCCAGCGTGATGCGCAGCTTTTCGGGTTGGCCGTTATTGCGGTCGCACCGCTCGATATTATAGGGCGGGTAACCATCGGCGCCCTTGACGACGCGATCGAGCGCACGCTCGATTTCGTCGAATCCCAGCAGAAACGGACTGGATAACGAAGGAACACGAGACATATTTTTACAAAGTCCTCTCGAAGCGACTTTGACTTTTCAGGGCCCTTGCGGCGCCCCATGCCGACCGGCTGGCGGATTTGCCGTCCGGTCAACAGCCAATATGGGCATGTCTGAGGGGGTGTTCAAGCACCTGCGCAACCGTGACAATTTGCCATAAGCGTCATTCCGGGGTGGGAGCAGAGCGACCGAACCCGAAAATCTCGAGATTCCGGGTTCGCGTTTCACGCGCGCCAGGAATGAGCGTCAGAGATCGATCCGCTGGCGGCCGTCGGCCGAGAACAGATGCAATTTGTCGCGCGGCGCAATCGCCCTGATTCGCTCGCCGATGGCGGGCCCGATGGCGCCGGGAATCCGCACGATCACGTCGCCGGGCGGCAGTTCGCCGGGGTTGGCGGCAATGCCCGGCTTGGCGTTGTGGCGGGCGCCGTAAATGAAGGTCTCGGCCCCGACCCTCTCGATCGCCTCCACGGTGAGATCGAGCGCGATGCCGCCTTCGATCGTTTCGCTCGAAATCAGAAAGTCCTCGGGGCGGATTCCCAGTAGCCCGGCTTCGCTCGCCGCGCGGCTGCCGGCGAATTGCGATTTGATTTCTTCCGAATGCAACGGCATCAGGTTCATCGGCGGCGCGCCGATGAAGGAGGCGACAAAGGTCGTTGCGGGTTTTTGATAGATTTCGAGCGGGTTGCCGATCTGCTCGACCTGGCCGCCGTTCATGACCACCAGGATATCGGCGAGCGTCATCGCCTCGAGCTGGTCGTGGGTCACATAGATCGACGTGGTGCTCAGCCGCCGCTGCAGTTTGCGGATCTCGACGCGCATCGCAATGCGCAATTTGGCATCGAGGTTCGACAAGGGTTCGTCGAACAGAAAGACCTTCGGTTGCCGCACGATGGCGCGGCCCATGGCGACGCGCTGGCGCTGCCCGCCGGACAATTGCCGCGGTTTGCGATCGAGCATGGCGCCGAGTTCCAGAATGCGCGCGGCTTCCTGGACGCGGCTGTCGATATCGGGTTCACTCATGCCGCGGTTGCGCAGGCCGTAGGCCATATTGTTGTAGACGCTCATATGCGGATAGAGCGCGTAATTCTGGAACACCATCGCGATGTCGCGCTCGGCCGGTTCGATCGCATTGACGATGCGCCCGCCGATATCGATCTCGCCTGACGTGATGGTCTCTAGACCGGCGACCATGCGCAGCAGCGTGGACTTGCCACAGCCGGAGGGGCCGACCAGCACGCAGAACTGGCCGTCGCCGACTTCGAAGTCGATGCCCTTGATGGCTTCGAATCCGCCAATGTAGGTCTTGCGGACGTTGCGCAGGGTGACGTTAGCCATGGGTTGCACCGGCAGGGCGAATAGCGAATGGCGAGTAGCGAATAGGGAGTGGCGAATAGGGAATGGAGAATGGCACCGATCCCCAATCCGATGTTCCATCCGCCATTCGCCATTCGCCATTTGCTATTCGCATCCTCACTTCTCCGTCTCGACCAGACCGCGCACGAACAGGCGCTGCATGAACACCACCACAGCAACCGGCGGCAGCATGGCAAGCACGGCGGTCGCCATCGCCAGCTGCCATTCCGCCAATTCATCCGTCGTCGTCAGCATTTTCTTGATGCCGGTCACGATGGTCTGCATCGAAGTCCTGGGTGGTGATGAGCAACGGCCACAGATATTGGTTCCAGCCATAGATGAACTGGATCACGAACAAGGCTGCGATCGTCGTGACCGACAGCGGCAGCAAGGTATCCTTGAAAAAGCGAAACGGGCCGGCGCCGTCGATGCGCGATGCTTCCAGAAGCTCGTCCGGAACGGTCATGAAGAATTGCCGGAACAGCAGCGTGCCGGTGGCGGATGCGATCAGCGGCAGGATCAGCCCGGCATAGGTGTCGAGCATGTGCAGGTCGGATACCACCTTGTAGGTCGGATAGATGCGGACCTCGACCGGCAGCATCAGCGTCACGAAGATGATCCAGAACGCCGTCTTGCGGAACGGAAAGCGGAAATACACCACGGCATAGGCGGACAGGATCGAAATGAAGATCTTGCCTACGGCAATTCCGGTGGCGGAGATGAACGAATTGAGCAGGAGATGGCCGACCGGCTCGCGGCTGGTGCGGGAGCCGCCGACGAAGATGGCGCGGTAGTAGTTTTCCAGCGTATGGCCGCCCGGCGAGAGCGGCATGTTGCCGCCGATCACGGTTACGGCGTCATGGGTCGAGGCGATCAATGCGAGATAGACCGGAAAGGCGACGATGAAAACGCCAAGCGTGAGGATGGCGTAGGCGATGATGTCGTTCCACGGGCGGTGCTCGACCATCAGTATTGCACCTTGCGCTCGACGTAGCGGAACTGGATGGCGGTCAGCGCGATGACGATGACCATCAGCACCACCGATTGCGCCGCCGAGCTGCCGAGATCGCCGCCGAGCCGTCCGTCGGCATAGACCTTATAGACCATGGTGGTGGTGGCGCCGGCAGGACCGCCGCCTGTCACCGCATCGATGATTCCGAAGGTGTCGAAGAACACGTAGACCACATTGACGACCAGCAGAAAAAAGGTGGTCGGCGACAGCAGCGGAAACACGATGGTCCAGAACCGCCGCATCGGACCGGCGCCGTCGATCGCGCCGGCTTCGATGACGCTCCTGGGAATCGACTGCAGGCCGGCCAGGAAGAACAGGAAATTATAGGAGATCTGCTTCCACACCGCGGCCATCACCACCAGGGTCATGGCGTGGTTGGGATTCAACAGCGGATTCCAGTCGAAGCCCATCCAGCGCAGTGGCCGTGCCAGGGTGCCGAGGGACGGGTGAAACATGAAGAACCACAGCACACCGGCGACGGCCGGCGCCACCGCGTAGGGCCAGATCATGAAGGTCTTGTATGCACCGGCCGCTTTCAGGTTCTTGTCGGCCTGGGTCGCAAACAACAGCGCGATGGAAAGCGACAGCGCCCCGACCAGCGTCGAGAACACCAGCGTCGTCAGCATGGCCTTGTAATATTCGGGCTGCGCGAACAGCGCCTGGTAATTTTCCAGACCGATGAATTCCGACGACAGGCCGAACGCATCCTCGCGCAGGAACGATTGCCAGACCGCCTGGCTCGCCGGCCAGTAGAAAAATACGAATGTGATGATGAGCTGCGGCACGAGCAGCAGATACGGAAGCAGCTTGCTGTTGAAAACGGCAGACTTTTCCATTCAGGAGGTCGTGTCCCTTTAGGGCGTCCCCGGCGTTCGGCGCGAGGCGACAAAAACTCCCTCTCCGGAGCGGAGAGGGAGTTTTTGAGGATGGCCTACTTTGCCGCCTTTTCAAACGCCCGCAGCATGGCGTTGCCACGCGATACCGCAGCGTCGAGGGCCTGCTGGGCGGTCTTCTGCCCCGCAAGTGCCGCCTCCATTTCCTCGGCCCAGACGTCGCGCATCTGCACCATGTTGCCGAAGCGAAGGCCGCGCGAATTCTCGGTCGGCTCCTTGTTGGTCAGCTCCTTGAGCGGCGTTTCCAGAGTCGGGTTCTTTTCGTAGAAGCCGGACGCCTTGGTCTTTTCATAGGCTGCCTTGGTGATCGGCAGGTAGCCGGATTCCTGATGCAGCTTGACCTGGCGGTCGGTGTCGGAAAGGAACGCGAAGAATTTCGCCACGCCCTTGTATTCCTCCGGCTTCTTGCCGCCCATCACCCACAGCGACGCGCCGCCGATGATCGAGTTCTGCGGAGCGCCGGCGACATCGGGATAATACGGCATCGGCGCCGACGTGAAATCGAATTTGGCGGTGCCTTTGGCAGTCCCGTAATAGCCTGAGGAAGTCAGGAAGATCGCGCATTCGCCCGAGCCGAACCGGGCTTCACCGGCGTTGGCGCGGCCGGCATAGTCGTAGGTCTTGTCCTTCTGCAGGTCGATCAGGTTCTGCAGATGCTTGACGTGCAGCGGCGAGTTGAACTTCAGCTCGGTGTCGAAACCGTCGAGCCCGTTCGCCTTGGTGCCGATCGGCACGTTGTGCCAGGCGGAGAACTGCTCGATATGCGCCCATGCCGCCCAGGCATTGGAGAAGCCGCAGGTCGCATGACCCGCTGCCTTCAATTTCTTGGCGGCATCGAAGACTTCCGGCCAGGTTTTCGGGATCTCGGCGATGCCGGCCTTCTTCAGCTCATCCTTGTTGATCCACATCACCATCGACGACGAGTTGAAGGGAAACGACAGCATGTCGCCCTTGGAGGTCGAGTAGTAGCCCGTGATCGTCGGGAGGTAGGCCTTGGGGTCGAACGGTTCGCCCGCGTCCTTCATCAACTGGTAGACTGGCTTGATCGCGCCGGTGGCGCTCATCATGGTCGCGGTGCCGACTTCGAACACCTGCATGATGTGCGGCGCGTTGCCGGCGCGGAACGCGGCGATGCCGGCGTTCATGGTGTCGGCATAGCCGCCCTTGAAGGACGGGACGACCTTGTAGTCGGACTGGCTGGCGTTGAAATCCTCGGCGAGCTTGTTGACGACGTCGTTGTTGCCGCCGGTCATCGCGTGCCACCACTGAATCTCGATAACCGCATGCGCCGGTGTGGCACCAAGCGCAAGCGTGACAGCGATTGCCGCGGCGGCGCCGAATTGTCGAAAAGCCATCAAATTCCTCCCGGTTGGACCGTCATCATCGTTAAGCGCGTTAACAGCGCCGGATGACGTGCAAATGACCGTATAAGCGAGAGGATGGTACGGGGGAAGCGCAGCCTAAGGGAAGCGGTAAAATGGGCGGAGGCGGGCGTCTCGTGTCCCGGACGCGGTGCAGCGTTCTTACGCTGCTCCGCAGAGCCGGGACCGATATGGAGCGGGCTTTGCCAGGCCCCGGATCAGCAGCGCACCACGCCGCCAAAGCGGTGCGTTGCGCAGCATCCGGGCACAAGAGCTAGCGCTTTCGTTCCGGCCCGCAGACCACGCCCGTGGCGACCAGGGCATCGATCTCGCCCTCGGAATATCCAAACTCCGTCAGCACTTCGGTGGCGTGCTGGCTGAATTTCGGCGGGACGCGGCGCAGGCTGGGCTTGCTGCGCTGCAGGCGGATCGGCGAGGCCACCCCCTTGTACCAATCCTTTTCGATGACGTCGCCGCGATGCACGGTGTGGGCGCTGGTCAGGGCCTGGTCGATCGACTGCACCGGCCCGGCCGGCAGTCCCGCCGCCAGCAGGCGGTCGCACAGCGGTCCGGCGTCGTGCTGGCTGAACACGGCAGCCAACTCGGCGCGTAGCGCGTCGCGGTTGGCGATGCGGTCCTTGTTGCGCGCAAAGCGCGGATCGGCGGCGAGTTCGGGCTTGCCGATCTCCTTGCAGAGCTTGCGGAAGGTGCCGTCATTGCCGACGCCGATGAAGATGTTGTCGGTTTTCGTCGGGAAGATCGCGTAAGGCACGAGGTTGGGATGCTCGTTGCCGGTGAGACTTGGCGGCTTGCCGTGCATGAAATAGTTCGCCGCGTGCGGATGCATGATGGCAAGGCCGGTCTCGAACAGGGTGGTTTCGAGAAACTGCCCGAGGCCGGATTTCTGGCGCTCCGCCAGCGCCATCAGGATGCCGATCGCCGCGTAAAGCCCGGTCGAGATATCGACCAGGGGAACGCCGATCCGAATCGGCCCGCTTTGCGGCGAGCCGGTCGCGGCGATCATGCCGGTCATGGCCTGAATGATGGCGTCGTAGCCGGGATTGCCGCCGCGCGGTCCGTCGCCACCGAAGCCGGAAATCCGGCAATGCACCAGCCTCGGAAATTTCGCGCGCAGCACCTCGTTGCCGATCCCCCATTTGTCGAGCGTGCCCGGCTTGAAATTCTCGATCAGGACGTCGGCGCCTTCCAGCACTTTCATCAGCACCGCGCGCCCGCCTTCGGAGGCAAGGTCGAGCCCGATCGAGCGTTTGTTGCGGTTGATGCCGACGAAATAGGCCGCGTCTTCGCCGTGGAACGGCGGTCCCCAGTCGCGCACCTCGTCGCCGGCGGGCGGCTCGACCTTGATCACGTCGGCACCGTGATCGGCGAGGATCTGCGTGCAGTAGGGGCCGCCGAGAACCCGCGTCAGATCGATCACGCGCAATCCGGTCATCGCGCCGGGGGCGGGGGCAGTTTCAGTCGTCATGGCTTTGTCGGGCGTTTCTTGCGAGGTTTTTTGGAGGTTTCATCGACGCCATTAAGCATCAGAGACGCTTGTTCGCAAATGCCCGGCCGGAATGAGATTTGAGATATTTTTCGAATTCCAGCGCTTTGTACTTGTCCGGAAAAGCGCAATACCAAACCAATTCCCAAGGTTTGAATTTTGCCGTGTGCGTGGACTTGCCGGCATTGTGCTTCGGTAGTCGCCGCTTCAAATCCGCGGTTGCGCCGATGTATTCATGTTCGGGAAATTGATGCTGCGGATGATGTAGACGTACCACATGGCACTGCGCACAGCAGCATTACAAGCCCGTCGTCGCCCTTCGGCTGTGCCGGGCGCCACGCTTCGTCCTTCGGACATCACGTGGCCGCGCCACGCGTAGCCCGAAGGGTCAAACCGCTCGCAACCAGACTAAATTGAAATTTGGCGGTGTTCGCAGCCCGTCTTCGCCCGAGAGGGCTTCGCCGGGCACCACGCTTCACCCTTCGGGCATCGCGCGGCTGCGCCACGCGTAGCCCGAAGGGTCAAACCGCTCGCAGCCAGATTAAATGAAATTTGGCGGTGTTCCAGCCCGTCTTCGCCCGAGAGGGCTTCGCCGGGCACCACGCTTCACCCTTCGGGCATCGCGCGGCTGCGCCACGCGTAGCCCGAAGGGTCAAACCGCTCGCAGCCAGACCAAATGAAATTTGGCGGTGTTCCAGCCCGTCTTCGCCCGAGAGGGCTTCGCCGGGCACCACGCTTCACCCTTCGGGCATCGCGCGGCTGCGCCACGCGTAGCCCGAAGGGCGAAGCGTGGTGGAGCCAGGCGGGATCGAACCGCCGACCTCTTGCATGCCATGCAAGCGCTCTCCCAGCTGAGCTATGGCCCCTTAGACTTTATTTCTTGAGCATGACCCTTCGGAAAACCGGTCGCCACCCTCGGGTCAAGCCCGAGGGCATGCTCTTCCGGATCATGCTCCCCGCGCGCCTTGGGCGACGCGCGGGCAAAAACCCTGAACACAGTTCAGGGCCGATCTCAAGTCTCCTCGTCGCCGCCGACGTCGCCGATGATGTCGGTGACGTCCTCATCGCCTTCTTCCTCGTCGGCGATGAAGGTGGAATCGTCATCGTCGTCGTCTTCGATGGTCTCGTCGATCTCGATGTCGTCTTCCAACTCCGGAACGACGGCCTTGACCTTGCCGGTGTTCTCCTCGGCGTCGGCTTCCTCGAGCGGCACCAACTCTTCGGCTTCCACCGGCTCCGGCGTGGCTTCGGCGGCGGAGGCGGCGGCTGCGGCGCTGGCGCGGGCCGCGGCGTCGGCGCGGGTCCGCGGCGGCGGTACTGGCGCAATCGGCACGATCTCGCCAGTATAGGGGGAGATCACCGGATTTTTGTTCAGGTCATAGAATTTCTTACCCGTCGTCGGGCAAATGCGTTTGGTTCCGAGATCGGATTTGGCCACGTGTGGAATCCTGGAAATTTTTCGAAAAACGGTGCTTCACTTGGCTAGTTGCCACGCCGCTGTCAATAGCGCTTTGCACGAGAAAAGATGGCTGCGTGACGCCGCGTCCTCCATGTGATACCTGCCGCTCGCGGAGAGGACACAATCTTAACTCATTCAGATCTCGCCAATCCCCCGACGCCGCTGGAAGCCCGCGCCAGCGGACCCCTGACCGGAAAGGTCCGCGTCCCCGGCGACAAGTCGATTTCGCACCGTGCCTTGATTTTGGGCGCGCTCGCAGTCGGCGAAACCCGGGTTTCGGGGCTGCTTGAGGGCGAAGACGTCCTGAATACCGCCAAGGCGATGCGGGCATTGGGCGCGCAAGTGGAGCGAACCGGCGATTTTGCCTGGTCGGTGCACGGCGTTGGCGTTGCCGGCTTCGCAGAGCCCCAAGTTCCGCTCGATTTCGGCAATTCCGGTACCGGATGCCGGCTGGTGATGGGGGCGGTGGCGGGCTGTCCGATTTCAGCAATTTTCGACGGCGACGCCTCGCTGCGCTCCCGGCCAATGCGGCGGGTGCTCGATCCCCTGGAATCGATGGGCGCAAAGGTCGGCGGCAGCCAGACCGGCGGCCGGCTACCGCTGACCCTGAATGGCGCGCGCGACCCGCTACCGATCCTCTATCGCACACCGGTGGCCTCGGCGCAGATCAAGTCCGCGGTGCTGCTGGCGGGACTGGCCGCGCCCGGCGTCACCACGGTGATCGAAACCGAGGCCAGCCGCGACCATACCGAGCTGATGCTGAAGCATTTCGGCGCGCAGATCGTGTCGACGCCGGAAGGCAGCCACGGCCGCAGGATCGCGCTCACCGGACAGCCGGAACTGCACGGCGCCGAGGTCGTGGTGCCGGCCGATCCGTCATCGGCGGCGTTCCCGATCGTGGCGGCCCTGATTGTCGAGGGTTCCGATCTCGTTCTGTCCGATGTCATGACCAATCCGCTGCGCACCGGGCTGTTCACGACCTTGCGCGAGATGGGCGCCTCGATCGAGGAGAGCGAGTTGCGCGGCGATGCCGGCGAGCCGATGGCGCAGCTTCGGGTGCGCGCCTCGAAACTGCGCGGCGTCGAGGTGCCCCCCGAACGCGCGCCGTCGATGATCGACGAATATCTGGTGCTGGCGGTGGCAGCGAGCTTCGCCGAAGGCACCACCATCATGCGTGGCCTGCAGGAATTGCGGGTCAAGGAATCCGACCGGCTGGAAGCCACCGCTGCCATGCTGCGCGTCAACGGCGTCAAGGTGGAGATCACAGGCGACGACCTGATCGTCGAGGGCAGGGGCCACGTGCCGGGCGGCGGCCTGGTCGCCACCCACATGGATCATCGCATTGCGATGTCGGCCCTTGTGATGGGGCTTGCCGCCCGCAAGCCGGTGAAGGTCGACGATACCGCCTTCATTGGCACCAGCTTTCCCGATTTCATCCCGATGATGCGTTCGCTGGGGGCAGAGTTCTCATGAGAGAGGCACCGTGAGTGCAGCCTTTAGCCGCGACGCGTTGCTCGACGCATTCGATCAGATCGGTCGCGCGGCGGCGCTCGCCGGAACCAAGCTGCAGATCGCGGTTTACGGAGGATCCGCGTTGATGCTGGCGAGCAATTTCCGGTTTGCCACGGAAGATGTTGACCTGGCGGAACTGGAGCATCCTCTGCCCGGCTGGCTGACGGCCGTTGTTGACAAGATCGCGAAGGAGAATGGTTGGCGGAAAGACTGGTTCAACGACGGGGTCGCCTTTCACCTCAGTTCTCTTGCGGATCGCGCACTCGATCATTTGGAGTTTGGGACATTTCCGCGGGACGGCACCCCGCCGGGGCTTGTTGTTTCGGTCCCGTCGGCAGAATATTTGCTAGCGCTAAAGCTAAAGGCCGCGCGGGTGACGGACCCAATTCGTGGCGAAACAGAACGGCTTGATATTCTAAATCTCATGAAAGTCGTGGGCATTTCGACCGTGGAGGAGGCAATAGCCTTGCTTGGCCGGTATTTCCCGGTGAGTGCCGCTTCTTCCGAGAAGCAGCGATTTCTATTGAAGAACATGGATCCTGAGGGAGGGATTGATGCGCCCAAATACCCTCGCTGACGCGGTTGAAAGGATTCAGGCCGGTTCGGCGCGGGACGTCGTACTCGCTGAGTTCGTTGACACGTTTGATTTGGCGAAAACTGACGGGGATCGCTATGCGTCGATCGAGTGCGAGCCGAAACTAACCGGCGACGTCAGGCTTGATGCGCTGGTCGGCGCAATCGCTGAATATCTGGCAAAACAGCGTCGGCTCGGTCGCGTTCCACACTGGGTTTCCGGTCCGGCGCGCCGTTTGAGCAGTCCGTGGTTTACAACGGCATCGCCATCGGACGCCATGCGCGAATACCTGACCTTCGCCAGCCCGGCCGAATTTGCGTCGCGGAACATCTTCACCGAGGAACGGCCGCTGCGGCGGGCTCGTGGCCCCCAACCAGTCAAGACATAAACCGACATGATCATCGCCATCGACGGACCGGCCGCCTCAGGCAAGGGCACGCTCGGCAAGCGGCTCGCCAAGCATTACGGCTATCGTCACCTCGATACCGGCGTGATCTACCGCGCGGTCGCCAAGGCGCTGATGGATGCCGGCGCCGACCTGACCGACGAGGTGATCGCCGTCTCCGCGGCGCTTGAACTCGACCCCGAAAAGTTCGGCAATCCTGCCCTGAAGACGCAAGCGGTGGGCGATGCCGCATCGGTGGTATCGGCGATCCCGAAAGTGCGCGAGGTTTTGCTGAATTTTCAGCGGCAATTCGCCGCCGATCCGCCGGGGGCGGTGCTCGACGGCCGCGATATCGGCACCGTGATCTGCCCGCACGCCGATGTGAAGATTTTCGTCATGGCCGACCCGAAAGTCCGCGCCCGCCGCCGCACCCTGGAGGCAAGGGCGCGGGGCGAGGACGCCGACGAGGCCGCGGTGCTGGCGGATATCCTCAGACGCGACGAACGGGACCAGAACAGGGCGGTTGCGCCTTTAAAAGCAGCACCGGATGCTTACTTGCTCGATAACTCCAACTTGGATATAGAAGGCGGCGTCCGGGCCGCCATCGACATTGTCGAGGCCGTCCGAGCGGGCCGGCAGCGGGTTTGAACGCGTTCGTCTTGAAAGCTTGCAAACGAAACCGTTGCCGTCATTGGAGGAAAGCCCGCTCCAGGCTTCGAGATCGATAAGCTCGTTTCAGGCCCCGGACATCAAGTCACGCGCATTCTTTTCGCAAAACCGGTATCCACTTTTGCGGAATGCGCGCTACCAAACGTATCGAACGTGCAGTTATGCTGCCGGCCCGCGATTGCGAATTTTCGCAACGAGCGGTCGTCAGGGTTTGCGGAACCCTGACACTTCACGCGCGATACGCCCTTTAACCCGAATTGCCGGCGATACCCGCATCTGGAGAACAAATGGCTTCGACTGCTACTTCCTACAATCCTACCCGCGATGATTTTGCCGCGATGCTCGACGAGTCCTTTGCCGGCGGCAACCTGCAGGAAAGCTCCGTCATCAAGGGCATTGTTGTTGCGATTGAAAAAGACATGGCCGTCATCGACGTCGGCCTGAAGACCGAAGGCCGCGTGGCGCTGCGCGAATTCGCAGGACCCGGCCGCGAAAGCGATCTCAAGGTCGGCGACGAGGTCGAGGTGTTTCTCGACCGCATCGAGAATGCGCTCGGCGAAGCCGTGCTGTCGCGCGACAAGGCGCGCCGCGAGGAAAGCTGGGGCAAGCTCGAGAAGGCGTTCAACAATAACGAGAAGGTGCACGGCGTCATCTTCAACCAGGTCAAGGGCGGCTTCACCGTCGATCTCGACGGCGCGGTGGCCTTCCTGCCGCGCTCGCAAGTTGATATCCGGCCGATCCGCGACGTCGCGCCCTTGATGAACAATTCGCAGCCGTTCCAGATCCTCAAGATGGACCGCCGCCGCGGCAACATCGTGGTGTCGCGCCGCACGGTGCTGGAAGAGACCCGCGCCGAGCAGCGCCAGGAACTGGTGCAGAACCTCGAAGAGGGCCAGGTCATCGACGGCGTCGTCAAGAACATCACCGATTACGGCGCATTCGTCGATCTCGGCGGCATCGACGGCCTGTTGCACGTCACCGATATCGCCTGGCGCCGGGTCAACCACCCGACCGAAGTCCTGACCATCGGCCAGACCGTGAAGGTCAAGATCATCAAGATCAACCACGAAACCCACCGCATCTCGCTCGGCATGAAGCAGTTGCTCGACGATCCGTGGCAGGGCATCGAGGCGAAGTATCCGCTGAATGCGCGCTTCACCGGCCGCGTCACCAACATCACCGACTACGGCGCGTTCGTCGAACTGGAGCCGGGCATCGAAGGCCTGATCCACGTCTCGGAAATGTCGTGGACCAAGAAGAACATGCATCCCGGCAAGATCGTCTCGACCTCGCAGGAAGTCGAAGTGCAGGTTCTCGAAGTCAATTCGGTCAAGCGAAGGATATCGCTCGGCCTCAAGCAGACCATGCGTAACCCCTGGGAAGTCTTCGTCGAGAAATTCCCGGTCGGATCCACGGTCGAGGGCGAGGTCAAGAACAAGACCGAATTCGGCCTGTTCCTCGGGCTCGAGGGCGACGTCGACGGCATGGTGCATCTGTCCGATCTCGACTGGAAGCTTCCGGGCGAGCAGGTGATCGACAACTTCAAGAAGGGCGACATGGTCAAGGCCGTGGTGCTCGACGTCGATGTCGAGAAGGAGCGCATCTCGCTCGGCGTCAAGCAGCTCGAGGGCGACCCGTTCGCCGAGCCGGGCGACGTCAAGAAGGGCGCGGTCGTGACCTGCGAGGTGCTTGAGGTGAAGGAAAGCGGCATCGAGGTCAAGATCGCCGGCACCGACTTCACCACCTTCATCAAGCGGTCCGAACTGGCGCGCGAGCGCTCCGATCAGCGCGCCGAGCGTTTCGCGGTCGGCGAAAAGGTCGATGCGCGGGTGATCCAGTTCGACAAGAAGGCCCGCAAGGTGCAGGTCTCGATCAAGGCGCTGGAAGTCGCCGAGGAGAAGGAGGCCATCGCGCAATACGGCTCCTCCAATTCGGGGGCGACGCTGGGCGATATTCTCGGCACCGCGCTCAAGCAGCGCACCGACAAGTAAGGCTGGCGCTTCTTCATCGATCGGGCCCCGGTTTCCGCCGGGGCCTTTTCTATTCGCCGACAAGGGCACGCTCCATCGTCATGCCCGCGCTTGTCGCGGGCATCCACGTCTTCCTTTCTTGAGACAAAGGCGTGGATGGCCGGGACAAGCCCGGCCATGACGACGGCAAGGGTGTCTTGCGGGCCTTGTTTTCTTCATATTGCGTCGCAATTGATGTAATCAGGACACTGTATATTAAGGCTGTGCAGAGAAGACCGTGTGATTCCCACGCAGCCGATCCCCAGGAGAAATTCGATGTCGCTTGATTCAGATGTGATCGTCGATCGCCGCAGGATACGCCGCAAGCTCACATTCTGGCGCGTGGTCGCAGCGTTGGTCGGGATCGCCGCAATCGTCATCGTTGGCGTGGTGGCGACGCCGGGCGGCCGCGGTGCGCTGACGACGTCGGGCTCGATCGCGCGGGTCCATATCGACGGCCTGATTCGCAGCGACAATGATCGCGTCGAGGCGCTGGAGCGGCTGGAGAATTCCCGCGCCCCCGCCGTGGTCGTGCATATCAACTCTCCCGGCGGCACCACGGCCGGCTCCGAACAGCTCTATGATGCGCTGATGCGCCTGAAGGCGAAGAAGCCGCTGGTGGTGGTGGTTGAGGGATTGGCGGCCTCGGGCGGCTACATCACGGCGATTGCGGCCGATCACATCGTCGCGCAACAGACTTCGCTGGTCGGCTCAATCGGCGTCTTGTTTCAGTTTCCGAACCTTACCGATTTGCTGAAAACCGTCGGTGTCAAGGTCGAGGAAGTGAAGTCCTCGCCGCTGAAAGCGGCACCCAACGGCTTTGAGCCGACCAGTCCGGAGGCGCGAGCCGCGCTGGATTCGCTGGTCAAGGACTCCTATGCATGGTTTCGCGGCCTGGTGAAAGCGCGGCGCGGCATGGACGACGCATTGCTCGAAAAGGTCGCGGACGGACGGGTCTTCACCGGCCACCAGGCGGTCGATCTCAAGCTGGTCGACGAGCTCGGCGACGAGAAAGCCGCGGTCGCGTGGCTGGTGGCGCAGAAGGGCGTCAAGAGCGGTCTGCCGGTGCGCGACTACAAGCTGGCGCCGCGGTTGGGCGACCTGACTTTTCTGCGAACGGCGGCGTCGATTACGCTGGACGCGCTCGGTTTGAGTTCCGTTGCGCGGCAAATCGAGCAGGCCGGCGTTGCGCAGGCGGTCGATCGCCTCAGTCTCGATGGAATGCTGGCGTTGTGGTATCCTGCGGGCACCAATTGAGCCGCTTATGTCCGGTTCCCGCCCTCACTCCCGCATCGCGGGTATAGTCACAATCCCCAATCCAGCCGTTTGTCACGCCTTTTCGCGCCGCCCAATTTCATTTAGCGTCTTGACAGTTCAAGGTATTTTCACGGAAATGGATATCCGCATGTTCCCGGGTCCCAGTTTCGATGATTAAATCCGAACTTGTTCAGCGTATCGCCGAGCACAACCCGCACCTTTACCAGCGGGATGTCGAGAATATCGTGAACGCGATTCTCGATGAGATCGTCGCCGCGCTGGCGCGGGGCGACCGGGTCGAGCTGCGCGGTTTCGGCGCGTTTTCGGTGAAACATCGTCCTGCGCGCGCCGGACGCAACCCGCGCACCGGCGCGCATGTGCCGGTCGATCAGAAGAGCGTGCCGTTTTTCAAGACGGGCAAGGAAATGCGCGAACGGTTGAACCGCGAGGGCGGGGCTCCCGACGCCGGCGCGTAGACCTCTTCGCGCGGATGGCTCGTGGAGCCGGCACTCTTTGCGGAACAGGCCCGCCGATCCCCATCAAGGCGAGAGATGGTCATGCGAAAGTTTTTCACGGGACTGGTGCTGATCCCGCTGGGGCTCGTCTTTATCGTTTTTGCGGTCGCCAATCGCCATTGGGTGACGGTGTCGTTCGATCCCTTCAATTCGACCGATCCCTCGATCGCCGTCACCTTGCCGCTGTTCGTTGTGATTATCGCGGTGGCGATTTCGGGCGTGGTGGCGGGCGGCTCGGCGACCTGGTTCCGGCAGCGGCATTGGCGGCGCGCGGCACGGCAGCATGAGGCCGATGCGCGGCAGGCGCGGGCGCAACTGGCCGGCCTGCACAGCGCCGCTGCGGCGCCCTCGCGCCACGATCCGCAGCGCCTTCCGGCTCCCTTGCCGGGCGGCCTATATGGGGCGAGCGGGCGAGACAAGCAGGGCGCGACGTTGTAGAACGCGGCCCATAGGCGCATCGCTGTTCCGGCCCTGTCGCCGTTGCTCTAACCCGTATCTTAAAGCATGTCCCTGATCGTCAAAATTTGCGGCCTGTCCACGCGCGAGACACTCGACGCCGCGCTGGATGCCGGCGCGGACATGGTGGGATTCGTGTTCTTTCCGCCGTCGCCCCGGCATTTAAGCCTCGGCGCGGCACGCGACCTCGGCAAACAGGCAAAACGCCGCGCGCTCAAGGTTGCGCTCACGGTCGATGCCGACGACGTGACGCTTGCCAATATCGTCGAGGCGCTGCAGCCGGATATTTTGCAGTTGCACGGTCACGAAACCGCGACGCGGCTACGCGACATCAAGCGGAAATTCGGATTGCAGGTGATGAAGGCGATCGCGGTCGAGACGCCAGCCGATCTCGCATCGCTTCCCGGTTATGCCGCGGTCGCCGATCGCATCCTGTTCGATGCCCGCGCCCCGAAGGACGCCACCCGTCCCGGCGGCCTCGGAGCGGTATTCAACTGGCATGTGCTGGAGAATCTCGACCTTAAGCTGCCGTTCATGGTGTCCGGCGGCCTCAACGCCGAAAATGTCGCGGAAGCCGTTCGCCTCACCCGCGCCGGCGGCGTCGACGTCTCATCGGGCGTGGAGGGCGCACCCGGCATCAAGGATGTCGAGATGATCCGCGCCTTCATCCGCGCCGCGCGCGCCACCGAAAATGATACGGCCCTGACGGCCGCAGGTGCCCGATGATCGCGGCAGACACCTCAACGGCGTCATGCCCGGGCTTGTCCCGGGCATCCACGTCTGTTGAAACTCGAGGCAAGTAAGACGTGGATGGCCGGGACCAAGCCCGGCCGTGACGAAAGGCAACGATGAGTCTCGCTAAGCCCAATTCCTTCCGCAGCGGTCCGGACGAGCGCGGGCATTTCGGCATTTTCGGCGGCCGCTTTGTCGCGGAAACGCTGATGCCGCTGATCCTCGATCTGGAAAAGGCCTATGCCGACGCCAAGGCCGATCCGGCCTTCACGGCGGAAATGAACAGCTACCTCAAGCATTATGTCGGCCGGCCGTCGCCGCTGTATCTCGCCGAGCGCCTCACCGAACATCTCGGCGGCGCGAAAATCTATTTCAAGCGCGAGGAGCTCAACCACACCGGCTCGCACAAGGTCAACAACGTGCTTGGCCAGATCATGGTGGCGCGGCGGATGGGCAAGAAGCGCATCATCGCCGAGACCGGCGCCGGCCAGCATGGCGTTGCTACCGCGACGCTGTGCGCGCGATTCGGGCTTGACTGCGTGGTCTATATGGGCGCCGTCGATGTCGAGCGGCAGCAGCCCAATGTCATCCGCATGGAAATGCTGGGCGCCAAGGTGATCCCGGTGCAATCGGGATCGCGGACGCTGAAGGACGCGATGAACGACGCGCTGCGCGACTGGGTCACCAATGTGCACAACACGTTCTACTGCATCGGCACGGTGGCCGGCCCGCACCCCTATCCGATGATGGTGCGCGACTTCCAGTCGATCATCGGCATCGAGACCCGCGCGCAGATGCAGGAGGCCGAGGGCCGCCTGCCGGACTCGCTGATCGCCTGCATCGGTGGCGGCTCCAACGCGATGGGGCTGTTTCATCCCTTCCTCGACGATCCCTCGGTCGAGATCTTTGGTGTCGAGGCGGCGGGCCACGGGCTGACGCAACTGCATGCGGCCTCGATTGCCGGCGGCCGGCCCGGCGTCCTTCACGGCAACCGCACTTATCTGCTGATGGACGATGACGGCCAGATCCAAGACGCGCACTCGATCTCGGCCGGGCTCGATTATCCCGGCATCGGCCCGGAGCATTCCTGGCTGCACGAGACCGGCCGCGTCACCTATTTGTCGGCGACCGACGACGAGGCGCTGGCGGCATTTCAATTGCTGTCGCGGCTGGAAGGCATCATCCCGGCGCTGGAGCCGGCGCATGCCATTGCGAAAGTGATGGAGCTCGCGCCGAAACGGCCGAAAGATCATTTGATGGTGGTCAATCTCTCCGGCCGCGGCGACAAGGACATTCCGCAAGTGGCGGATATCTTGCGGGGGAAGAAGAAGTGATGATTGATTTCGTCGAGTCCGTCGGGGCGCCCCCTCCCTGGCCCTCCCCCGCAAGCGGGAGAGGGGACCGACCGCCGCTGCAGCGCGAGGCTCGCTCACATCTCGTGAACTCGCATTTGATGCTGCATTGAACAGACTATCAACTCGGCCAAATGCGCTCCCTCTCCCGCCTGCGGGGGAGGGCTGGGGTGGGGGTGCTTCCGCGGGCGCGGATTGCAGGGTGCACAACACAGCGAACGCCGCATCATGACCACCCGCATCGACGCACGCTTCGCCGACCTGAAGAAACAGGGCCGCTCGGCCTTCATCACCTTCCTGATGGCCGGCGATCCCGATCCCGCCACTTCACTCGAAATTGTAAAAGCGCTGCCGAAGGCGGGCGCCGATCTTATCGAGATCGGCATGCCCTTCACCGATCCGATGGCGGACGGCCCGGCGGTCCAGGCGGCGGGTCTGCGCGCGCTGAAAGCCGGCATGACCCTGAAGAAGACGCTTGCAATGGTGCGCGAGTTTCGCAAGGGAGATGACGCCACGCCGCTGGTACTGATGGGCTACTACAATCCGATCTATATCTACGGCGTCGACAGGTTTCTCGTTGACGCCAAATCCGCCGGCGTCGACGGTTTGATCATCGTCGACCTGCCGCCGGAGGAAGACACCGAGCTGTGCCTGCCGGCGATGCGGGCCGGGCTGAACTTCATCCGGCTGGCGACGCCGACCACCGACGACAAGCGCCTGCCCGCGGTGCTCGCCAACACGTCAGGCTTTGTCTACTACGTCTCCATCACCGGCATCACCGGCAGCGCCAGCGCCGACACCAAAGTCGTCGGCGAGGCCGTCGCGCGCATCAAGCGCCATACCCAACTGCCGGTCTGTGTCGGCTTCGGCATCCGCACACCGGAAGCCGCCCGCGCCATCGCGCAAGATGCCGACGGCGCGGTGGTCGGCACAGCGCTGGTCGATGCCTTGCGGGGCAGCCTCGATGCCGAGGGCCGCGCGAGCGCCAAAACCGTCGACGCGGTGGCCGATCTTGTGGCTTCGCTGGCGCAGGGCGTGCGGGGCGCCAAGCAGGCTGCAGAATAAGCCACAATTGCGGTGGAGATAGGCGCGAGGCGGCGGCTTGCCGGGCAGGCCCCCAGCCGCCATATGATTTGAACGCGATTCGATCGCGATTCGGAGCGAAACATGAATTGGCTCACTAATGTTGTCCGGCCGAAGATCCGCAACATCCTGCGCCGCGAGACGCCGGAGAATTTGTGGATCAAATGTCCCGATTCCGGGCAGCTCGTATTCTACAAGGATGTCGAGGCCAACCAGTTCGTGATCCCCGGCTCGA
The DNA here is from genome assembly GCA_963778925.1 of uncultured Alphaproteobacteria bacterium. Lineage (GTDB taxonomy): Bacteria > Pseudomonadota > Alphaproteobacteria > Rhizobiales > Xanthobacteraceae > Bradyrhizobium. The sequence continues at coordinate 496,726 of CAVZWE010000026.1, forward strand.
ACTATCACATGCGCATGGGCGCGGTGGCGCGGCTGAAATCGATCTTCGACAACGAGACCTGGTTCGATGTGGCGCTGCCCGAGGTGACCGCCGATCCCCTGAAGTTCCGCGACGAACGCCGCTATGCCGATCGCATCAAGGATGCCCGCGCCAGGACCGGGCTCAACGACGCCATCAAGGTCGGCTACGGCAAGCTCGAGGGCGCAGCCGTCGTGATCGCGGTGCAGGATTTCGACTTCATGGGCGGCTCGCTCGGCATGGCGGCCGGCGAAGCGATCGTGCGCGGGCTTGAACTCGCGGTCGAGAAGAAATCGCCGTTCATCGTATTCGCGGCCTCCGGCGGCGCCCGCATGCAGGAAGGCATCTTGTCGCTCATGCAGATGCCGCGCACCATCGTCGCCGTGCAGATGCTTCGCGAGGCGAAGCAGCCCTACATCGTGGTGCTGACCAATCCGACCACCGGCGGCGTCACGGCTTCGTTTGCCATGCTCGGCGACGTGCAGATCGCCGAACCCGGCGCGCTGATCGGTTTCGCCGGTGCGCGTGTGATCGAACAGACCATCCGCGAGAAATTGCCGGAAGGTTTTCAGCGCGCGGAATATCTCAAAGACCATGGCATGATCGACATGGTGGTGCACCGCCATGATCTGCGGCCGACGCTGGCGCGGCTCTGCCGGTTACTGAGCGAAATCGCCGGCGCCCGAAACCGCCTCAAAACCTGCGGCCGCCGTCACCGTTCCCACCCAGATCGTATCGAGCCCGGACGTCGCGCCGGCCGCTCCCCACGCGTGAGCGCGCCTGCGCCAAAGCGATCGCCGCCGCTTGGCGAATTGATCGCGCGGTTGTCTGCCCTGCACCCAAAGCGCATCGACCTCGATCTGGAGCGGATGCATCGGCTGCTGGTGCGTCTGGACCATCCCGAGCGCAGGCTGCCGCCGGTGATCCATGTTGCCGGCACCAATGGCAAGGGTTCGACGATCGCGTATCTGCGCGCGATCCTGGAAGCGGCACACCTGCGTGTCCACGCTTTTACCTCGCCCTATCTGGTGCGGATCAACGAATGTTTTCGGCTCGGCCGGAGAGGCGGCGGCGTTCTCGTCGATGACGACGAACTGCGTGGGGCACTCGAGCATTGCGAGCACGCCAATGCCGGCGCTCCCATCACCATTTTCGAAATCGAAACCGCGGCGGCATTTTGGCTGTTCGCCCAGCATCCGGCCGACGTGGTGCTGCTGGAAGTCGGTCTCGGCGGCCGGCTCGATGCGACCAACGTGATCGAGGCGCCGCTTGCGACGGTGATCGCGCCGGTCAGCCTGGATCATACCGAATATCTCGGGGCGACCCTGATGGCGATCGCCGGCGAAAAGGCCGGCATCATCAGGCGCGGTGTGCCGGTGATTTGCGCGGAGCAGCCGCCTGAGGCGATCGCCGTGATCGAGCAGCAAGCCAAACGCATGCACGCGGCGATACATGCGGCCGGGCAGGAATGGCACGTCAATGTCGAGCGCGGCCGGCTGGTCTACCAGGACGATCGCGGGTTGATGGATCTGGCGGCGCCAAAACTGTTCGGCCGGCATCAGTTCGACAATGCCGGCCTCGCGATTGCGACGCTGCGCGCGCAAGACAGGTTCAGGATCGAACCGGCCGCGTTCGAGGCCGGCATCGTCAACGCCGAATGGCCGGCGCGGATGCAGCGGCTGGCCTCGGGCCCGCTGGTGGTTCTGGCGCCGCAGGGTTCCGAGATCTGGCTCGACGGCGGACACAATGCCGAGGGCGGCCGCGTCGCCGCCGCGGCGCTCGGCGATCTCGAGGAACGGGTATCGCGTCCGCTGGTGGTGATCGCCGGCATGATGGCCAGCAAGGACGCCGGCGGGTTTCTCGCCAATTTTGCCGGCCTGACCCGCCACATCATCGCGGTGCAGATCCCGGACCGCGAAGGCGCGATGCCGCCGGACCGGCTGGCGGATGCCGCCCGCGCGCTCGGCATGCGCGTGGAAACCGCAAGCAGTGTCGAAGCGGCGCTGCGCACGCTGACGCGCCTGGCCTACGAGCTGCCGCCCCGCATCCTGATCACGGGGTCGCTCTATCTCGCGGGCCACGTGCTGTCAGCCAACGGCACGCCGCCGGGATAGGCTTTCGGGACCACTGAAAACAAAACGGCCGGCTGTTCGCCGGCCGTCAGGACTGGATTATCGCGATCGATCACACCGCGGCAGTGATCCACTGCTGCAGCTTCTGCTTCGGCGCGGCGCCGACCTGGCGCGAGGCCATTTCACCGCCCTTGAAGATCATCAGGGTCGGGATCGACATCACGCCGTATTTGGAAGCCGTCTTCGGGCTCTCGTCGACGTTGAGCTTCACGATCTTGACCTTGTCGCCCATCGCGCCCGAAATCTCGTCGAGCGCGGGTGCGATCATGCGGCAGGGGCCGCACCATTCGGCCCAGAAATCGACCACCACCGGGCCGGTCGCCTTCAACACTTCGGCGTCGAAATCGGCGTCAGAAACCTTGCCAACGGCCATTGGGATACCTCGTTCGGTTAGGAAGAAGGCGGCTGAAGAATCGCCGCCGGGATCATGCAAGCAACCTATGAACGCGGCGTTGTCCGGTCAAGCTTGGTCGTCCCCCCGGGAAATGATTGCCAGTTGCGCGTCCAGCGCAGGCGCAGGAATCTCCATCAATTCAGGGGTTTCGGTCCAAAGTAATGCTGCGCGGACCGGCCGTTGGGGATAAAGCTTGCCCAAAACCGCGCGGTAGAGCGCGAGCTGGCGGACATAGGCCCTGGGCGCCTCCGCGGCCGTTCCCGGCGGGGCATAATTGGTCTTGTAATCCACGATCAGAACCTCGCCTGCGGTCACCACCAGCCGGTCGATTTGCCCGGAAACCAGGGCCTGCGGCCGTCCCGGCCGATCCAGCCTTCCCGCGATTCCGACCTCGGCGCGGCTGCCGGCGGCAAATACGGCTGCGAATCGATGATCCCCGATCAGGGCCAGCACCCCTTCCGCCAGCGCCTCGCGCTCGCCATCGGTCCAGCCGTCGGCGTTGCGGGCGAGGTATTTTAGCGCCGTGTCACGGCGGCGCTCGCTGGCGAGGTCGGGCAGCGATTGCAGCAGCCGATGCACCAGCGTTCCGCGCTGCAGGGCGCGTGCGCGCGTCTGGATGGATTCGCCTGAGCGGACACTGCGACCGTCGTCGTCGGACGGATCGGACGGGCGGATCAGGTTGTCGGAGGGGGCCTCTGCCGGCGCTGCGCTGCGCAACCAGGCGGGTAATTCGATCGGGGCGGTGGCCGCGGGAGCCGCCGCCATTCCCGCGACAACAGCGACATCTTCAATCCGCGAATAGCGCTTCACCACGCCGTCGGATGTCTCGATCGTCTGCTCGTGCAACCCGGAATTGGCCAGCCCTTTGACGATCAGATCGTACCAGGAATATTTGCGCACGGTGTTCATGTTGCCCGGCATGCAGCCGCCGACGATCAGGCGGTCGGCCGCCCGTGTCATCGCCACATAGAGCAGGCGGCGGTATTCATCCTCGGTGTCAGCCAGCATCGCCGCACGCGCCGCGGCAACGGTAGCGGGGTCGTCGGCCTTCTTGCCGGCCCAGACCACGACGCCGGGCGCATGCGGCGCCGAATTGCCGCGCGGGAGGTGAATGAGTTTCAACCGCTGCGTATCCGATGGCGACGAGGTGGTGTCGACCAGGAACACCACGGAGGCTTCCAGCCCCTTGGCGCCGTGCACGGTCATGACGCGGACTTCGTCGCGCGAAATTTCCATGTCGCGTTTCACTTCGAGATCGGCCGTGCGCAGCCATGCCATGAAACCCTGCAGCGAGGCGGGCGCCTTGCGCTCATAGCCAAGTGCAAGCTCGAGGAATTCATCCAGCGCGTCATTGGCTTCGTGCCCAAGGCGCCGCAGGATTCGCTGCCGGCCGCCGTCGCCGCCGAGCAGCCAGGCATAGAATGCGAACGGCGTCTCGCGGTCGAAACGGCGCTCGCAGTTTTCCAGACGGTCCAGCGCCGCCTTGAATTTGTTGCCTGCCGCCGCGTGAAGGCTCAACGCCTGCCGCAGTGATCCCTTGCGCTGCCACGCCAGCGTGAACAGCTCGTCGTCGGAAAGCCCGAACAACGGAGACTTCAGCGCCACCGCGAGCGCCAGATCGTCCTGCGGCAGCAAGAGCGCGTCGGCGAGATTCATCAGGTCGATGATGGCGATATGCTCGGTCAATTTCAGCCGGTCGGCGCCGGCGACGGGAATGTTGGCGTGTTTCAGGGCCTGGATCACGGCATCGAAGGCGTTGCCGCGCCGCCGCACCAGCACCAGCATGTCACCGTAGCGCAGCGGGCGGCGGTCGGCGGCCTGGCCGGTCATGGTGCCGCTTTCGACCAGTCGCTTGATCTCGGCCTGGATGCGCCGGGCGAGCCTGACCTCCGGGCTCGTCTGCGACAGCCCGTCGAATGGCGCGCGCCAGCCTTCGATGTCCTGCTTGCCCTCCGGAAGCTGCAACTCCCAGAGCTCGATCAGGCTCGGCCCGGCATCGGGCAACGCCTCGTGGAGGGGATAAGCGTTCGCCGCATGAATGCTTCGATAGATCGTTTCGTCGCGGAATACGAAATCGACGGATTGCAGGATCGTCGGTCCGGAACGAAACGAGTAGGAGAACGTGACAGGATCGAATTTCAGGCCGGCATCTTCGAATTTTTTCTTCAGTGCCCTGCCACGGGTGTCGAATTCGCGGGGTGCTGCGCCCTGGAACGAAAAGATCGACTGCTTCTCGTCGCCGACCGCGAAGACCGTGCGGATGACACCGCCGCGCGCGCCTTCGCCCGCGGTGAATTCGGAAATGATGTGGGCGACGATATCCCATTGCCGGGGGCTGGTATCCTGGGCCTCGTCGATCAGCACGTGATCGACGCCGCGGTCGAGCTTGTAGTGCACCCAGCCGGAGGACACGCGGTCCAGCATGACAAGCGTCTTGTCGATCAGATCGTCATAGTCGAGCAGCCCGCGCTCCTGCTTCTCGCGCCGGTAGTTTGCCGCGGCTGATGTCGCGATCTGCAGCAGCGCTTGGGTGCGGTCCCGCGTCGTCACCGCACGGCGCCGCTCGATAACGGGCGTGATGCGGAGAATTTCAGCTTCGAACAGGTGTCCGATCTCCGGATTTCTAGCGATAAAGTTGTTCGTCACCACCGTCGCTCGCGGGGTGCGGTCATCCGTAAGAAAAACCCCCAGATATTCGTCCACCTGCGAAATGCCCGAGAACCCCAGCGCGTCGCGAAGGCGGGTTGCCTGCTTCTGGTCGGCCTTGCTGCTTGTGTCGAGGACGGCGGCGATCTGCTTCCACCGTGATCTCGGCAGGTTCGGCCCATCCACGATCTCGCGTTCGACGTCTTCGATAGTGTCGCTGGTATCGACGCCGAGCGCCGCCGACGTCTGCGCGGCGGCAGCTTCGGGGCTACCGGCGTCATCGGTCCAGGCCATGAAGTGATCGCGGCTCAGACAGGCCTCGCGCACCACATCCTTGAAAGTGACGTCGGCGGCACTGGCCATCGCGGTATTGAGCGCGCGGCCGGTCAGGCTGTCGGGGTCGCGGGAGGCGTCGAGCAATACCTTGAGATTGGCGCGCTCCATCATCTCGTTCTGGTCGCGCTCGTCGAGCACGGCAAACCGTGCGGGGACGTTGGCCTCGAACGGGAATTGCTGCAGCAGCCGGGTGCAGAGCGCGTGGATGGTCTGCACCTTCAGGCCGCCCGGCGTCTCCAGCGCACAGGCAAACAGTTCACGGGCGCGCATGCGAAGTCTTGCGTCGGGCCGCGCGATGCCGGCCTCGACGATCGCGGCATCGAGCGCGGTATCGTCGAGCGTGACCCAATGGCCGAGCGTGGAGAATACCCGCTCCGCCATGTTGGCGGCGGCGGCCTTGGTGAAGGTGATGCAGAGGATCTTTTCCGGCGGCACACCGGCGAGCAACAGCCGGATCACCCGCTGCACCAGCACATGGGTCTTGCCCGAACCGGCATTGGCCGAGACGAACGCCGACGCTGCGGGATCCGATGCACGCGCCTGCGTGGCACGGACGGCGGGAGGGATCTGGCGCGGCGCGGCTACCATTCTTCAATTCCCAAGCCGCCGGCCGCGGACCATTCCTTGATGCGGGCGAGATCGTCGTAGCGGCCATAGCGGTTCGACCACATCGACAGATTGAGCGAGGTATAGGGCTGGCTCTCGTCCTCGAATGCGCGGATCAGCGCCTCCAGCTTGCGGCGCGCTTCGTCGGCGGCATCGTCGGGCGACTGCGGCCTATCATTCTGTCTGATCTTCAGCTCCAGCGGCTTTTGTTCGCCCGGCGGATTGTTGCCGCTGAGCCGGACATAGCCGATTTCGTTGACCGAACTACCCGCCGGAATATCGGCGAACCCGCCTTCCCGCAGGATCGCCGCCTCCAGCGTGAGCTGCGGCGACAGCCCCATGCGCACCTGCTTGCCGGTCGGCGGCTGCCCGGTCTTGTAGTCGAGGATCGCAAAGCTGCCGTCGCGGCGGCGCTCGATCCGGTCGGCGCGTGCCGACAAAACAAAAGTTCGCGCATTGTCGAGGGCAATCGGGATCTCGCCGCGGATTTCGGCGTCGATGCGGGCGACATCGGCGCGCCGCACGATCTCCCAATCCGAAAACCATTTGGCGATGCGCTGGAAGCGCGGCCACCACAGTGCGCGGGCTTCGGGCCGCTCCATCAGCGGCGCGAAATATTTCTCGCCGATGTCGCGCAGCGCGCGTGAGGGATCGTCCGGCAACATCGTTGCGAAAGTTCGGGTGAATTCGCCGAGCGCCTCGTGGATCGCCGAACCGCGGTCGGCGGCCGACAGCGGCATGTCGACGGGATCGAGCGGGTTGAGCCGCAAAATATATTTCGCGTAGATCGTATAGGGATCGCGCAGCCAGTCCTCGATCGCGGTCACCGAAAGCTTCAGGGGCCTCGTCGCGCGCGGCGGTCTTGGCGCGGGCTGCGGGATCGGCTCGACCTTCGCCGGCCGATCCAGTTCATCGGCGAAGCGGACATATACTTCGCCTGCCGCTTTCGCGGCCTGCCAGCGCTCCTCGCCCGCGACCGCTTCCAGCCGGTGCAGGAAGCGCGACGCCACCGCGGGCGCACCACCGACCTTGGCTGAGTGACTGAGGATGACATCGTCGGCGCCGAGCAATTGGACAAAATCGTGCGCGGAGAGGCCGATGCGCCGCTCCGGCAGGTCGAGGCCCAGCTCATGGCGCATCGGACGGCTCAGCCACGGATCGATCCGCGGCGCCGGCGGCCAAACGCCTTCGACCAGCCCGCCGACAATGACGCGGTCGGCTTGGGTCAGCCGCGCTTCCAGCGGGCCGTAGATTTTCAAATGAACGTTCGCCGCCTCCGGCCGCCGCACCATGCGGTCGCCGAATGCAGCCTGAAATACTTCCGGGTAGTCACCGGGCTGGACCATCAGGCCGCTTTGCGTCGCTCGGCCAAGCAGCTCGTCGAACGCAGAGGCGAGCGCCGATCCGGCGGGGCCTTCGAACACATGCGCGACGCCATGCGGATCGCGCGACAATATCATCAGCACGTCGCGATGGTGCTTTGCCAGTTCGGCGAAATCATACGGCTTTGCGGAATTGAGACCTTCCAGCGGCGAGAGCGCCGATTGCAATTGCGCGATCAGTTGCTGCGCCCGATCGAGTTGCTCATTGCCGAGCATGGTCCTCGGCTCGGAGCGGTGCAGCGAGGACGTCTCGCTGTTGTTCAGCCTGGCGAGCTCGGCGCGGAAGCGATCGAAATCGCGCTTAAGACCGGCGCTTCCCGCCTGCGGCCGCGTGCCGCGCAATAGCGCCAGTTCGAGTATCTCGACCGCACCCTTGAAGGCGCCCGGTGCGCCGCCCAGCCGGCACAGCGGATGTTTCATGAGTGCGAGCAGGGTCGGCGGCTCTAGCTGCTTCGCCGCGGCTTCCGCGGTGAGCCGGGCGAAGATTCCCGCCGATGTTTCCATCAGCGCCTCGCCGCCGGAATCGTCGAAGGCGAGATTCCAGCGGCCGAGTGCCGCGATCACCCGCCGCGCCAGGGCGCGATCCGGCGTCACCAGCGCGACCGATTTGTCCAGATGCCGTGCCTCGCGCATCGCGACCGCAATGGCCAGCGCCTCCATCTCGGGATTGGCGGCTTCGATCACCGCGAGTTTTTTCATGCCGAGCGAAATCTTTTCGGCGATGGCGGGTTGGGCCAGCCGCCGATGCCACTGCGCCGACGCGTTGGAAGGCCGCATCGCCTCGGAGACCAGCACGTCGCGTCCATGCGGCGCCGGGACGCCCAGGATTTCGACATCGCCGCGCTTGATGCCAAATCGCTGCAGCAGCGCGTGGATCGCAAATTGCGGATGGTTCGCCGCCGGCGGCGTGGTGAATTTGCCTTGTGCGTCGCGGATGCCGCCGATCAACTGCCACGAATCGTCGTCGAGGTCGGTATCGAGCCCCGGCAGCACCACCGCGCCTTGCGGCAGGGCGCTCACGGCGTGAAGGAATTTCGCGGTCGCCGGCATCGATCCGGTCGAGCCGGCCGCGATCACCGGGCCGTCGTGGTGCGCGGCGAGGCGCCTCGCTTCCGCTGCGATCAGGCGGTCGCGCCGGTCCGCCGGCTCGATCTTGCCGATTTCTTCGAGGTGAGACGGCCACGCCTGACGGGCGATCCGCAGGAAATCGAGCGAGTGCTGCCAATATTGATCGAGCTGGTCCGGCACCAGGCCGTCCAGCGCTTCCCAACCGACACCGCGGGTGAGCATGTCGTCCATCAGCCGCGCCAGGTCGCCGGCCAGCGCCAGCGTCGATGCCGGGCCACCGACAACGAGCGGCGATGACACCGGGCTCTTGGCCCAGGCCGCGACCAGTCTTGCCAGCGTCAGCCGGCGCTCGAGTTCGCCGAGTTTTGGCGGAACGTCCAGCGGCGCCGCGCCGCCATATTGTTCGGATTCGTCTGCAAACGCCAATTCATCTTCGTCGATGTCGCCGAGTGCGACGATGCGCGGCAGCACCACGGCGTCGGTTTTCAATTCGTCGAGAAAAATTTCCCGCGCCGTGCGTCCGGCGCGCCGGGTCGGCAGGTAGAGCGTCGCTGCCGCCAGTCTTTCCGGATGCGCGCGGGCCTCAAATCCCTCGGCCAGCCGGCCATCGACCAGCGCGGCGACGACGGTGCGCAAAAACGGCACCGAGACTGGAACGCTGAAAATGCGCATGCGCCTTCCTGATTCGAGGATCAGGCTGCATCATGGCATGGGCAGCAATGGGGAGGGAGTCGTTGACGGCCAGGGTCGTCATTCCGGGGCGCATCCAACGGGTCCGCGCAAAGCGCGGCCCGATGACAGGCTCCGACGCGAACCCGGAATAACGAGGGAATCACGCGACGCTTTCGAGAAAGGCCTCTTCCGCCGCCTGCACCGCGTCGGGGGTTCCGACATGCATCCAGACGCCGTCGAGCCGCAGCCCGAACAGGCGCTCCTGCTCGTTGGCGCGATCGAACATTTTGGTCAGCGAGAATTCGCCCTTTGGGGCGTCGGCGAACAATGAGGGCGACATGATTGCGGCGCCCGCATAGACGAAGGGGACCACCTGATGTTCCCTGCGCTTGCGCAGTGCGCCGTCCGCCAACATGCCGTAATCGCCGCGTCCGCCATAGCCGATGCTGCTCGTCGTCGGCGCCATCAACAAAAGGATATCCATGCGCGAAGGCTCGAAGGTCTCCGCCAGCCGCGCCAGATTCGGCCGCACGCCATCGATCCACAGCGTGTCGGCGTTGACATGGAAGAACGGTGCAGGGCCAAGCAAAGGCAGCGCCTTGACGACGCCGCCGCCGGTGCCGAGTACCTCGTTACGCTCGTCGGAGATGATGACGCGGGGCCGCGTTCGCGCAGCGACATGTTCGATGATCTGGTCGGGCAGATAGTGCACGTTGACCACGGCCTCGCCGGCACCGGCGTCGCCGAGCTTGTCGAGCACATGATCGAGCAGCGGGCGGCCCGCCACGCGCACCAGCGGCTTCGGCATCCGGTCGGTCAGGGGCCGCATGCGCACGCCAAGACCGGCGGCGAGGACCATGGCTTTGGTGGGTTTGACGGACATTCTTTGGAATTTTCTCTGGGGCTTCTACGTGTGGCGTTGATCATATCACGGCGATTTGCACTGCGCACCGATCGTTGATGCCATAGCCGCCCGTGATGACGGTTGTGCGACCGGGGTGCGCGTTCAGGCTTCCGCGGCCTGCGGCGCGTGCTTGGCCTTCTTCTTCTTGTCGCCTTGCTTGAGGAAATTGACGCCGATCTGATCGCCGTTGACCCAGGACAATTCGCAGCGGCGGTAGGCAAGGCCCGTGGACGACAGCAGCAGGAAGAATTCCTTGAGATGCAGCCCTTCGACCGAGCCCTGGATGGTCAGTTTCGCACCGGTCTCCGAAATATCTTCCAGGGTGCATTCGCGGCGCCAGGTGCCGTCAATGCCCATCATATGCGCCGGGATGCCGCGTTCAAAGGTAACGCGCTCACCCTTGCGCCGTTCTGCCGCCATGGTTTCACTCCCGCCCTCAAGCAGCGCCCTGCGCTCCCACCGGGCAGGGTTCGACGCCAGATTAACGGGAGGCCGGCTAACAACCGGTAAATTACGGAAGCGGCGGGGGAACGTTGGCGGCATACCATCCCCGGGCAGGCGCGAGCGCCGGGTGCGCCAGCGACCGCGTGAGATAGGTCCAGATTCGCGGCTGATGGCGCAGATATTGCGGCTTGCCGTCGCGCCGGTTCAGCCGTGCGAAGGTCCCGAGCAGCCGCGTATTGCGCTGCGCCGACATGATCGCATAGAGCTCGGCGAAATCAGCGGGATCAAAGGCGTCGTCGGAGGCCCGGCGCGCCTTGATATAGCGCGTCAGCAGTGCAAGCTCGAGCGGCTCCGGGACATCGATCCGCGCATCCTGCAACAGCGACACCAGGTCGTAAGCGGCGGGGCCCAAAACGGCGTCCTGGAAGTCGATGAGGCCCACTCGTGCAATCCCGGACCGTTGATCGAGCCAGATCAAATTGGGGGAATGAAAATCACGCAACACCCAGGTTCTGGGGGAAGCCGCAGGCTTGCCCAGCAAATCGCGCCACATCGTGACGAATTCGGCGCGCAAATCGTCGCTCAGCTCGGCGCCACGATCCGGCAGATACCATTCGGGCATCAAGCCGGCCTCGACCAATAACGCCTCGGTGTCGAAGGTGGGAATGGTGTAAGTGAGCTGCGGCGCCAGCGGCAAAGTTTCAGGCAATGTTTCGCGATGCAGCGCCGCGAGCATGTCGGTCGCGGCTTCATAGCGTTCGGCGATCGGTGCGGGTGGATCGCCTTCGACAAAGCTTGCGCTGCCGAAATCCTCGGTGATCAGGAATCCGGCGTCGAGGTCGGCGTGGTGGATCGCGGGCGCCGAGAAGCCGCGCTCGCGCAAAGCGCAGGCGACGGCGACGAACGGCTTGACGTCCTCGGCCAGATGCACGGCGGCGCTGTATGATTTGCCGTCATAGATCGCCGGTCCGTCGGGGCGCCGCGGCGAGTTCATCAGGATCACGACGCCATCCTCGCGGATCAGCCGCGCATAGGAGCGAGTCGACGCGTCGCCGGCCATGCGCGCGCGCTTTGCCTCGACATAGCCGGTGCCTTCGAGAAATTGCCGCAGTGCCTTCAGCCTTGCGACTTGTGTGGCTGCCTTGCCGTAGCCGGTGATTTCAGCGGCACGCGCGGTCGAGCCCAGTGCCGGACGATGGTTCAGCGCGATGTCGATGCGGTCGGCCGGAAGCGCATTTGGTGCGCGCTCCGGCCATTCGATCAGCGCCACGGTTCCTTCGGGCAAGGGCGACAGGCCGATCTCTTCCAATTCCGTTGCATCGTTGATGCGGTAGAGATCGGCATGCAGCACCGGAAACGGCGGCAGGTCGTAGACTTGCGCCAGCGTAAAGGTCGGGCTCGGAACCTCGATTGCCTCGTCGCCGGCGAGATACCGGATCATGGCCCGCGCCGCAGCGGTCTTGCCGGCGCCGAGGTCGCCCGAAAGCGCGATGACATCGCCGGGCCCGATCAATAGCGCGAGATCGGCCATCAGATGCGCGGTCGCGGTCTCGTTCGACAGGGCCAGCGAGAATGTCGTGGGAGCGGTCATTCCGCGGCGTTGCGATGCGCGGCCTGATCGACCGGAAAGTCGCAGGTCACGGTCGTGCCCTTGCCGACGATCGAATCGACGCGCACCTTGCCTCCGTGCAGTTCGACGAATGACTTCACCAGCGGCAAGCCAAGGCCGGCGCCGCGATGTCGCGAGCCATTGGAGTGACTCTCGAACCAGTCGAACACCTTGTCCTTGACGTCGGACGGAATGCCGGGGCCGCGATCGGTAACGGCGAAAACCACACTGCGCTCGGTGCGTTTGGCGCTGAGGGTGACGGTGGCGTCATGGGGTGAAAAGCCTACGGCGTTGGCGAGAAGATTATACAGGACCTGCACCACACGGCTGCCGTCACCGATGAAACTCCCGATGTTCGGATCGGCATCGATCTTGAGTTGGATCCGGTCGCGGGCGAGCCGGTCCTGAATCCCCTCCGCGGCGTCGTCGATGGTTTTGCGAATATCGACCGGGCCGAGTTCAAGCGTCATCGCACCGGCGTCGATGGTGGCGAGATCGAGGATGTTGTTGATGAGGGCAAACAGCGAATTGGTCGAGGTCGTTATGTAGTTGAGATACTCGGCCTGCTTCGGCATCAGCGGACCGGTGGTGGGATCGGTCAACAGATGCGCAAAACCGATGATGGTGGTCAGCGGCGAGCGCAGTTCGTAGGATACGTGGTGGACGAAATCGACCTTCATCTGGTCGGCGGCCTCCAGCGCCTCGGCACGCTCGCGCAGCGCGCGCTCGACGTTCTCGGTGTCGGTGATGTCCTGGAAAGTCAGCATGGTGGCGCCGTCGGGCAGCGGCATGGTCATGCAGTCCAGCACGCTGCCGTCCTTGCGCTCCAGCTTCAGCGGCACCTCGACCCGGTTCTCGATTGCGGTAATGGCTTCGCGGATGGTCCGCCAGGTATCGGCGTCGTCGAACAGCGGCTTGCACCAGCCTTCCACGGTCTCGATATGCGGCTGCTCCCGCAGCGCCTCGGGCGACAGCTTCCACATCCTGGCGAAAGCCGGATTGAACAGTTGCGCGCGGCCATTGCTGCCGAACACTGCGACCGCTTCGGCGAGATTGTCGAGCGTCTCGCGCTGGACCCGGATCAAGCCGTCGAACCGCCGGGCAAGATCGAGGCTTTCGGTGACGTCGTCGAACAGATAGGTGACGCCGCCTTCCGGATTGGGTGTGGTGACGACGCTCAAGGCGCGGCCGTCGGGCAGATACCAGGTATCCTTTTCGGTCTCGACCGCGCGATAGGCCTCGTGCAGCCTGGCCTTCCAGGCCCGGAAATCCGGCTGCTCGGGGAGTTTGCGCCCGGCGCGCAGCCGGTCGAGCACGCTGGAATCGTCGGGATTGCCGTCGAGGAACGCGCGGTCCAGGTCCCACAGCCGGCGGTAGGAATCGTTGTAGAAGGCGAGCCGCCGCTGGCCGTCGAACACGGCCACCCCGGACGACAGCTGATCGAGGGTACGGCGGTGCGCCTCCGCCATCCGCACCAGCGCCGCGCCGAGCGCGGTAGCCTCAGAGGCGTCGATGGCAATGCCGACGCTGCCGCCGGCGACATTGAGCGCATGCACGTCGTAGATGCGCCGCTCGCCGCCGACCACGATCGGCAGCCGCGCATTGAAGGCCGGCGCGTCATGCAAGGCGCGGTCCATATTGCCGCGGTCGTCGCTGTCGAGCAGTTCAAGGTTGCGGTCGACCGCGTCCGCGGCGCTGGCGGCGTCCGTCGCGCGCGCATAGGCGGCATTGGCGTAGTTGAGACCGCCTTTGGCGCCTTTGGCCCAGATCGGCCAGGGCGCGGCGGCGGCGAAGCCGCGCAGCATCTCGGTTTCTTCCGATAGTGCCTTGTGGCGCAGGTTGGTTTCGGCCAGCTCCCGGCGCAGACCGGAGAGTTCCCGGATCCGGACAATGGCCTGGCCGCCGATGGCGCGGCCCATAGCCTCGACGGTGCGGCCGGTCGATGTCGTCAGGTTGAGCAGGAAACTTTCGCCGGCCTCGCGCAGCGCGTCGACCGCATGATCCATCTGCAGCGCCGGTTCCGGCGGCAACCAGGTTCCGAAGGCAAGAATGCGCTGCGGCTGATGGTTTTGCGAATCGATCAGCAGCGAAATGTCGCCGCTGATCTGCGGGCGATTGTCGCCTGCCGCCCAGGAGATCAGGATCTGGGGTTCGGCGAACAGCAGCGCGCGGAAACGGTCGGCCTGGAATTGCAGGTCCTGAATATCGGCGCGCAGCCGCGCCTCGGCGCGGGCGGCGCGAAGACGCGTGCGCATCAAGAGAATGGCCGCGACCACCGAAAAGCCGAGCAGCGCCAGCGCCGTCGTCAGTACCGCGATTTCCTGGCGGTTAAGATCGGACAGAGCCGAGATCGCACCCAGCAAGGCCAAATCGCCGGCCCGCGCCGGTCCGTTCGAAACCAGCGTGGCGCCAAGGGCGATCACGCCGTTGCGTGCCAATGATGAGCACGACAGCAAGGTCCGACGCATCGCAACGATCACGCCTGACATGTTTGCCCCAAACCGCACGAATTTACGCCCGGCGTGAACCCCCGCGCCGTTCGAATCGACTGACAATATCCCCTAACGGGACTCGGCGGGTAAGAGTCCAGACCGTGAACGGGAATCCCGGTGCAAAAAAAGGCACTGAGCTCAGGTTTGCGGGAACGTATTTCGTAATATTGGCGCGGCCCGGCATCCAAACGTCCGCCGTCAGGAATCGGCGGACAGCTGCAACTTCAAGACCGTCACGACATCCTGCAATTGGGACGAATCGCCGGTGGTGCGCTTGACCAGCAAGGCGCCCTGCAGTGCGCTGAAGACCAGCCGAGCCACCTTGTTTGCCGGCGCGGCAAGCGTGAATTCTCCGCGCGCGGTCCCGCGCTTGAGAATCCCGGCGAGCCAGGTCTGATGAGCCCTGAAGAAGCTGTCGACGCGGACGCGCAGTTCCGGCGGCAGCACCAATATTTCGCCAGCCAGGGCTCCGCAGAGACACACCTGGTCCGGCGTTCTGGCGTATCCGGTATAGGGTTCGACGTAGAAATCCAGCATCGCCATCGAGGACCGGGATTGATCGTCGGCAATGGCAGCAAGCGCTGCCCCGAAGCGCTTGACATAGCGGTCGACGACCGCGATCCCGAGATCGGTTTTCGACGCGAAATGATAGTGGATGCTCGCCTTGGTGATGCCGAGCGCATCGGAAATGTCCTGATAGCTGAAGGCGCTGTAGCCGCGCGTCTGGATCAGCATCTCGGCGAGATCGAGTATCTGTTCAGCGGTGCTGGATCGCTGCTTTTGCGCCGTCGTCGTCATGAGCTTCCTGTCAAGACATCGGGCGCAGATGACCTCGCTTCACCCAATATGTCGCTCCATCCTTTGATCCCAGACGGCGCCGGAATCCCGCCGGGTTCCTTATCCAGGTCCCGGCCCTGTATATCCCATGTTCATCCACGAGGTCGCCGGACAAAATGAATATCTCCTCACCGTCAGGGCAGTCCACCACGCTGTCATGCGTGCCCGCCTCGAGCCGCTCCAGCGTGACTTGTTCCGCGCAATCGGGCGCACGATAAAGCGGGAGCCTCGCCAGCCCCGGTATGTCTGTCTGCTCCCATTTTGCCGATGCCGTGTCGATGACGATCCGGTCATGTTCGGACAGCGCCATCTGCCTCAGCTTGACCAAAATGGTGCAGCCGGGCGCGGTCCGCGGCGTATGGTGGCTTCGCGGCGGGTTGCGAACATAGGTTCCGGCCGGATAGTCGCCATGCTCGTCGGAAAATATCCCATTGAGGACAAGAAACTCTTCTCCGAGAGCGTGGTCATGCGCGGGGAAGGCGCTCGCGGGTGCATAACGGACCAGCGAAGTCGCACGCGCGACTTCACCGCCGATGCGATCGAGCATACGGCGTTCGACGCCAGCCTGGGGCGATGGGATCCATGGCATTTCATCGGTGGCGATCACGATACGGCGGGAGAAATCGGCATTGATGAGTTCATTTGACATGGCAGGTTCCTCAAAAGCGTTCGGAGAACGGGCGCAGATCCATCTCATGCGTCCATGCCGACGGGTGCTGGGCGGCGAGTTCGAGGTAGGTGCGAGCCACAGAATCGGGGTCCATTCTCATGGACTGCGCCGAGCTGAATCTCTTATCGGTCTGGGGTTCGTCGATCAAGCCGTCGAGAACGACATGCGCGACGTGAACGCCTTGGGGGCCGAACTCACGCGCGAGCGATTGCGCCAGACCGCGCAGGGCAAATTTCGCCGAAGCGAAGGCCGAGAATTGCGCGGCCCCGCGGATTCCGGCCGTTGCCCCCGTCAGGATAATGACGCCTTTGGCGCGCGCGACCATGTGCGGAAGAAGGAACTGCGCGCATATCGCCGCTCCAAGGCAGGCAACGCGCCAGGCCTGCTCAAACTCGCTCACTGTCGTCTGTTCGAACGGCTTTATGGCCAGCACATGCGGATTGTGGACGAACACGTCGATGCCGGCCGCGTGCGGTTGCAGTGCTTCGGCAACCTCCGCCGGCTGCGTGATGTCGCAGGTGAGATGGGTGTAGGTGCCGCCAGTTTGCCCGACACGCCTGTGCAGTTGCGCCGTCGATCGTGTTGTTCGCGCCAGCCCCACGACATTGTGACCCGCTGCCGCGAAGGTCGCGGCGACGCTTGCACCAAGACCTTCGGCGGCTCCCGTAAGCAGCAGCGTGCGCCGGCTCGATCCGCCCACCGTTCAGATCCAGTGCAGGATGCTGGCGAGGACGAGCATCTGCGCGATCCAGCCGGCCGTGAACGTAAGCGTACGTGCCGCGGGAATTCCGGCCGAATAGACCACGAAATGCAGCAGGCGGGCGAAGAGGTACATCACGACGGCTAGTTTGGTTGCCGGGGTCGAGATTCCCAGCGCATGAGCGACCAGAACCGCAGGCGCAAAGATCGCCAGATTCTCCACCGCATTATGGTGAGCCTTAATGGCGCGTTGCGCCCACAATGAATGCGCGCCGTCTTGCGGTGGGGTGCCGGCGAGAGTTGCCCCCAAACCGCCAACGACCATGCGGTTGAGAACGTAGGGCACCCAAAACAATGCCGTCATGAAGACGGTGAGCGTCAGCCAATAGAGTTCTGTGGTCACGATAGGCTCCCTTTGAGCGCACGCGTTATACTGACCTACTAGTAGGTAGATGTCAACAGATCCGATACCTGGTGCGGTCAGGCCCTTCAAAGGCGACCTATCGTGGGGGTTGGCGCGTGGGGGGTCTTGCGCTAGCGGCCGGTCGAGCCGAAGCCGCCGCTGCCGCGCTCGGTCGCCGAAAGCGAGGCTGCGGGAATAAGCTCCGCCCGCGCCACGGCGGCGATCACCATCTGGGCGATACGCTCGCCGCGCCGGATCGTGAATGGAGCCTCGCCGTGGTTGATCAAGAGCACCGAGATTTCGCCGCGATAATCGGCGTCGATGGTGCCCGGCGAATTCAGCACGGTGACACCGTGCCTGGCGGCCAGCCCCGAGCGCGGACGGACCTGCGCCTCATATCCAGCTGGCAGTGCGATGGTGAGCGCGGTCGGCACCAGCGCGTGCTTTCCGGGAGCAAGGATCACAGGCGTGTCGTCGGGGACCGCAGCCAGCAGATCGAGGCCGGCGGCATGGGCGCTTTGATAGGCCGGCAGCGCCAGGCCCGCGCCGTGCGGCAATTGCCTTATATCGATCTTGACGGGCGCGCTCACGATCCCTGCCCCACGGTTTTGGCGATCCGCGCCACCAATTGGGTCGCGACCTGCTCCTTGGTCATCGCCGGCCAGGAGTCGACGCTGATCTCCGCGCCATCTCGCGCGAGCAGATGAACCGTGTTGCGGTCGCCGCCCATCACGCCGGTTGCCGGCGAGACGTCGTTGGCGACGATCCAGTCGCAGCCCTTGCGCGCCAGTTTTGCCTTGGCGTTGTCGATCAGATTCTCGGTCTCGGCGGCAAAGCCGATCACAAGTCCCGGACGTTTGTCCGGCAGCTTTGCAATGGTCGCCAGGATGTCCGGATTTTCGACGAGCTGCAGCGGCGGCATGCCGCTCGCGGTCTTTTTCAGTTTCTGCTCGCCTTCATGGGCGACGCGCCAGTCGGCCACCGCGGCGGCGAAGATCGCGATATCGACCGGAAGTGCGGCCTCCACCCGGTGCAGCATTTCGCGCGCGGATTCGACGTGCTTCACGGTGACGCCCGGGGGATCGTCGAGATCGACCGGGCCGGAAATCAAGGTGACGTCCGCGCCGGCGGCCTGTGCCGCAGCCGCAATGGCAAAACCCTGTTTGCCGGAGGAACGGTTGGCGATGTAGCGCACTGGATCGATCGGCTCGTGCGTCGGGCCTGCGGTAATCAGGATGCGCTTTCTCGCCAGCGGGCGCGGTTGCGATGGCCGCAGTATCCGCTCGGCGGCTGCCGCGATTTCCAGGGGCTCCGCCATGCGGCCGACGCCGGCTTCACCGGCCTCCGCCATTTCGCCGGCATTGGGTCCGACCATGGCCCTGCCATCGCGTTCGAGCTGCGCGACGTTGCGGCGGGTCGCGGCGTTGTTCCACATCAGGGGGTTCATCGCCGGCGCGACCAGGATCGCACCACCGGCTGCGAGCAGAATGGCGCTGGCGAGATCGTCGGCATGACCCTGCGCCATCTTGGCCATCAGATCCGCGGTCGCGGGCGCCACCACGATCAGATCGCAGTCGCGTGCCAGCCGAATGTGGCCGGCGTCGAATTCGCTCTCGGGATCGAACAGGTCGGTGTAAACGCGCTCGTGTGACAGCGCGCTTGCCGCAAGCGGCGTGACGAATTCCTGCGCGGCCTTGGTCAGGACGCAGCGGACGCGGATGTGCCGCTCCTTGAGCCGCCGGATCAGGTCCAGCGCCTTGTAGGCGGCGATGCCGCCGCCGATGATCAGGGTGACGCGGGGCTGCCCGGTCGCAGGGGCGCGGCTGGCAGTGCGGGACTGGGTCTGCGCAGGCAGTGGGACCGCTGGCGGTACCCCCGCGGTGAACTCGAAGGGCCGGCCCTGCACCATCTCCCGCAGGATCACCCGCACCTCCTCCTCCACGGAGCGGCCGTTTCGGGCCGACCGCAGTCGCAGATAGATTTTTACTTCCTCATCGAGTTTTCGGATGGTCAGGCTGGCCATGGGCAGCTCCGAAGAGAATATGATAGCAATGCTATCATATTGTGCATCCATTGCAATCACAATTGCCGAACGGCCCAGAGGATCCCGATAAAGGTCACGGCGATAATCCAGAGTGCGATGGTCCGCCAGCGGCTTTTGCGGCCCTCGGTCCGGCCCATCGCCGCAATCGTCTCCGGCGACAATGTCAGCCCTTCCCGCGTCATGGTCTCCAGCTGTTCCAGCACCGCCACCGAGCGGGCCGCGATCGCCGGCAGGCCTGCCAGCACGCGGCCGAGTTCGCCGGCGCCGGACATCGCGCCCTGGATGCGTCCCACGGGGCCGAGGTTGCGCTCGATCCATTCGCGAACCACGGGATCGGCGACCTTCCAGATATCGAGTTTCGGATCGAAGCTGCGCGCGACGCCCTCGACCACCACCATGGTCTTTTGCAGCAGGATCAGTTCGGGGCGGGTCCGCATGTCGAACAGGCCGGTGACTTCGAGCAAAAGCGTCAGCAGCTTCGCCATTGAAATTTCTTCGGCGGTGCGGTTGTGGATCGGCTCGCCGATGGCGCGGATCGCTTGCGCGAAATTCTCCACCGAGTGATGCCCCGGCACATAGCCGGCCTCGAAATGAACTTCCGCGACGCGGCGATAGTCGCGGGTGATGAAGCCGAGCAGGATTTCGGCGAGGAAGCGCCGCTCCTTCAGGCCAAGCCGGCCCATGATGCCGAAATCCACCGCGACCAGCCGGCCGGCATCGTCGAGGAACAGATTGCCGGGGTGCATGTCGGCATGGAAGAAGCCGTCGCGCAGCGCATGGCGCAGGAAACTCTGGATCACCTTGCGCCCGAGGTCGCGCAGATCGACGTTTGATTCTTCCAGCCGCGCATGATCGCTCAGCGCGATGCCGTCGATCCATTCCATCGTCAGCACATTGTGCGTGGTGCGGTCCCAGTCGACCGCGGGCACACGAAAATCCGGATCGTCGCGGGTGTTTTCCGCCATCTCGGAAAGTGCGGCCGCCTCGAGCCGCAGGTCCATCTCCATCGCCACCGAGCGCGACATGGTATTGATGACTTCGATCAGCCGCAGCCGCCGCGCTTCGGCCGAATAGGTTTCGGCCTGGTGCGCGACAAAGAAGAAGTCGGCAAGATCGCGGCGGAAACGCGCCGCCACATTGGGCCGCAGCACCTTCACCGCCACCGAGCTGCGCACGCCGTCACGCTCGGTTTCACCGCGATGTACCTGCGCGATCGAGGCGGCGGC
Source organism: uncultured Alphaproteobacteria bacterium (assembly GCA_963778925.1). Lineage (GTDB taxonomy): Bacteria > Pseudomonadota > Alphaproteobacteria > Rhizobiales > Xanthobacteraceae > Bradyrhizobium. The sequence goes on from CAVZWE010000026.1 coordinate 517,308, forward strand.
GACCGCCGGACCGAAGCTCGCAAAGGCCTGTGCCACCGGGCGTTCCAGCGACTGCGCGATCACCGCTTCGGCCTCGCTTTGCGAAAACGGCGGCAGCCGGTCCTGCAGGCTTTCCAGATCGCGCGCCATCACGACGCCGACCACGTCGGGCCGGGTGGCGAGAAACTGCCCGAGCTTGAGATAGGCCGGTCCCAGCCGGGTCAGCGCCCGCGACAGCCGCGGCCCGGATTTGGCGCCGGGGCGCTCGATGATGCGCGCCAGCCGCAGTGCGAGTTGTCCGGGCGGCGGCACCAGGCTCGGATCGACCACGCCAAACACGCCCTCGCGCGCGAACACGAAACCGGCGCGGGCGAGCCGCGCGATGTGGGTCAGGGCAGAAATCACAAACGCCAGCCCGAATGCAACGCCACGATGCCGCCGGAGAGGCTCTGCCAGCTGACGCGGGAAAATCCGGCGCCGCGGATCATCTCGGCGAACGCGTTCGGTTTGGGAAATTTGCGGATCGACTCGACGAGGTATTGATAGGATTCGGCGTCGCCGGTGACCGCGCGGCCGAGCGGCGGGATCACCTTGAACGAAAACAGGTCGTAAATCCGATCCAGCCCGGGGACGTCGACGGTGGAGAACTCCAGGCAGAGAAATCTGCCGCCGGGCCTCAGCACGCGAAACGCTTCCTTGAGCGCAAGATCGATCCGCGGCACGTTGCGGATGCCGAACGCGATGGTGTAGGCGTCGAAACTGCCGTTCGGAAACGCCAGCGCCTCGGCATTGCCTTCAATGAACGACACCCGGTCATCGAGATGCCGCGCTGCTGCGCGCTCGCGGCCGACGGCCAGCATATCGGAATTGATGTCGCACACGGTGGCCTTGAAGCCCGGGCCTGCCGCCTTGGCGGCGCGAAATGCGATATCGCCGGTGCCGCCGGCGACATCGAGCAGCGCAAAAGCTCTCTCGCTACGCGGCGGATTGAGCGCATTGATCATCAGCTCTTTCCAGACCCGATGCAGGCCCGCCGACATCAGATCGTTCATGAGGTCGTAGCGCTGGGCCACGCTGTGGAACACCTCGTTCACCAGCGTCTGCTTGTCGCCCAGGGGCACGTCCCTGAAGCCGAAATGCGTGGTATCGCCCGGCTGATCCATCTTTTTACGCCTCAACTAGCAACCGCCGGACCATAGCGCGCCCGCCGCAATGTCGCTATCACGTCGACATCACAAGGTGAACGCCCATCCATGCCCGAATTACCCGAAGTCGAGACCGTCCGCCGCGGCCTGCAGCCTGCGATGGAGGGATCGAAAATCGTTAAAGCGGAAGCCAGGCGAAAAGACCTGCGGTTTCCGTTCCAGAAGGATTTTGTCGCGCGGCTGACAGGCCAGACCGTCACTGGTTTGGGCCGTCGCGCCAAATATCTGCTGGCCGATCTTGGCTCCGGCGACGTGCTCCTGATGCATCTGGGCATGTCGGGCTCCTTCCGCGTCGTCGAGGACGACGGCAAGAAAGCGCCGGGCCAATTTCACCATCCGCGCAATGAGGACCGCGCGCATGACCACGTGGTCTTCCACATGTCATCGGGCGCAGCCGTCGTCTTCAACGATCCGCGCCGTTTCGGTTACATGAAGGTCATTGCCCGCAAGGCGCTCGAGGCAGAGCCGCTGCTCAGGGGTCTTGGCCCCGAACCGCTCGGCAACGAATTCGACGCCGCCATGCTGGCGCGCTCCTGCGCCAACAAGAAGACCAGCCTGAAGGCCGCGCTGCTCGACCAGCGCGTGGTCGCAGGCCTCGGCAATATCTATGTCTGCGAGGCGCTGTATCGCGCCCATCTGTCGCCGCGCAGGCTGGCCGCGACGCTTTCCACCAAAGCCGGACAACGCAAGGGCGTTGCCGGGGGCGAACCGACCGATCATGCCAGGCGACTGGTCTCAGCGATCCACGCGGTGCTCAATCAGGCGATCAAGGCCGGCGGCTCGTCGCTGCGCGATCATCGCCAGACTTCCGGCGAACTCGGTTATTTCCAGCACTCCTTCCAAGTCTACGACCGCGAAGGCGAGAAGTGCCAGACTGCAGGCTGCGGCGGTATCGTGCGGCGCTTTACGCAAAACGGCCGCTCCACCTTCTGGTGCCCGAAGTGCCAGAAGTGATTGTCGCGGATTTTGCAAAGAAGCCCGGCAACGGGCCGGGCCTCGATGCATGGCGCATCCTCGGTAAGCTCACGATATTACGGTGCAGGCGTAAAGGCTGTATGCCGACAGCGCCAGCGATAGCAGGAAGCCGCAGAGGAAGCCAAACGTGGCAAACAGCAGCGTCGTTACCGCTGGATGGCGTGCGGCAGCGGGAGAGTTGCTGTGCAAAACAGTCATATGGCTTTCCTTTCCAATGATTAAAGCGAAATGATTTGAGGCGCCGGCTAACGCGTGCGGGTGCCGAACGGCGGCAACCAATCCTCGACAGCGCAGAGCGTGCCGATCATTGACCAGGCCGCCGACAGCGTGGCGCTGACGTCTGCGCTGCGTGAAAATGTCGCGGCGAAGGCTGGCGAGACGCTGGCGCAGAGGAAGGCCAGTACGCAAAGCGCGCCAAATCGGGTTACCGCGCCGACACCCGGCATCGTCATAGGCTTCTTCATGAGGAAATCCTTGCAGTTAGGGCTTGGGGTGGCGGAGGAAGATGGCAGTGCGACCGGTCGGTTCTCGTCATGACGCCAGATACCGCTTCGCCGCAGCGCCCTGCCAGTTCAGGAACTGAATCCGGTCCGATACAGAAACTGAACTAGTCAACCGCGCCAGGCCACCCTAGGTTTTCCGCGCTAATTGCAGCGGAGAACACCATGACCATAGGCAGCTACCAGCAGTTCTGTCCGGTCGCGATGGCGGCCGAGATATTGTGCACGCGCTGGACCATCATCCTGCTCCGCGAGATGTTTGCCGGCTCGACGCGCTTCAATGAATTGCGTCGCGGCGTGCCGCGCATGTCGCCGGCCCTGCTCTCGCAGCGCCTGAAGGAGCTTGAAACGGCGGGCATTGTCACCCGCGCCGCGTCGGCGACGGATCCCGGCGTGTTTGAATATCAATTGACGGAATCGGGGCGCGAACTCGGACCTCTGGTGGAGGCATTCGGAATTTGGGGTCAGCGCCGGATCGAATCGAAGCTATCGCTTGCGCATCTCGATGTCGATCTTCTGATGTGGGACATGCGGCGAAGCCTGAACACCACGCCGATGCCGGCGCGCCGCTGCGTGGTGGAGTTCGTCTATCCCAAATTGCCGGCAACCCAGCGGCGCTGGTGGCTGATCGTCGATCCCGAGACCGGCGTTGACCTGTGCAAGGTCGATCCGGGGTTCGACGTCGACCTCTATGTGTCGGTCGACCTTCGCAGCATGACGGCCATCTGGCTGGGGCTCGATACCGTGCGCGCTGCCGTGGCCAGTCAACGGATGATATTGACGGGAAGCCGCCAACTCGCGGCTTCGATGCAAGCCTGGCTGGGCCTTAGTCCGTTTGCCAAGGAGCGGAAGCTCGCGAGCTGACCATCACAAGGACCTGCAATCGCGAACCATCGACGCAGTACAGTTCGTGAACTGGATCGTGTTTGCAATCTCCCGATAATCGCTCGGGTGGATGATTCAACAAGGAGAACAATCATGAGTCACATCGGAAAGTGCTTTTGCGGCGCTGTCGAGATCGAGGTCACCGGTACGCCGGAGGCGATGGGCTATTGTCACTGCAATTCCTGCCGCTCGTGGTCGGGAGCCCCGGTCAACGCTTTCAGTCTCTGGAAGGCAGACGCGGTGCAGGTCAAATCCGGCAAACGAGCATGTGGCGATGTTCCAGAAGACGCCCTTCAGCCAGCGCATGTATTGCAAGGTCTGTGGCGGGCACCTGATGAACGGCCATAAACCCGTCGGATTGATCGACGTATTCGCGGCCACCATCCCGACGCTGAAATTCGTCCCCGCCGTCCACGTCAACTACGCCGAGACGGTATTGCCCATGAGGGACGGGTTGCCGAAGATGAAGGACTTCCCGGCCGAATTGGGCGGCTCCGGCGTCCTGGTGCCGGAAATGACGGCCGCCTGACCGCTGCCATGCGACGCGCTCCCTCCCCGCCATGCCGAGAGGGAGCGCGCTGTCTTCGCTCTCACATCGTTGCTAGAGCCCGTTTCGATTGAATCGAAACGGGCTCTAGATTTTTGATTTGACGCGTTTTCTCAACGCGAACCGGTCTCCACTTCGCTTGAAAACGCTCTACAAACCGCTCCAGGAAACGAGCGCAGCCGTGTCCGCAGGCCCTTCCAAGAATATCGTGGGGACGATGTGGGGCGAGGCCCGATATTCGCTGACGATCGGCTGCTCGCCGGCGATGGCGCCGCCGTTCAGCCTGGTCTCGATCCAGCGCCAGAGGCTGCGAACTTCGTCCGCGGATTTGCCCGTGGGCGCGAATTCGCTGACCGCAAGGCCGGCATTCAGCGCGTCCTGGTGGTCGTTGCGCATGACGACAAATGGCTGAGCGAGAACATCGGCGAGGTCGAGGGCCGCCTGATCGCCGAGTGTCGTCGCCGCGTTGCCGATGCGTTGGCCGCGGATCGGCGTCTGGTTGAGGACATAGGCGAACGGCTTCTTCCAGGCGCGGATGATCTGCAGCGTCGATACCGTTGCTTCGATATCGGCGATGCTCGGGCGCGCCGGGATCAGGCACAAATCGGCGTAGCGAATAGCTGCCGTGGTCGCGGCGCTGACGCCGCCGGCGGTATCGACAATGGTCATCGTCACGCCGCTTCGGTCCAACGACTGCAGGCGTTGCTCGATCTCGCCGGCGCCGTAGACCGGCTCGACCACCGGCTCGGCCGAGGTGCGGCGGCTCTGCCAGTTCGAAAGCGTGCCTTGCGGGTCGGTCTCGATCAGCCGCACCCTGTGGCCGGCCTGGATCGCCGCCAGCGCCAGCCCGATAGCGAGCGTGCTCTTGCCACTACCGCCCTTTTGGGTGGCGAGGACGATCGTCTGCATTGTCAATTCCTTCGGGATGTTCGTTTGAGGGAGCTGCGGTACGCCACTGAGTTGCGCCGCTTTCTGCGACGCCGAGCGTTCTTGCTCAGGACGTGCCGGCCCGATCCGCCAAACTCAGGGGATCGCGGCTGTCCGAATCACCAAACCCTGTGACGATGACCGGTTTTGAGGCGTATGACTATTCCGGAGGACATACGTACCGTGATGCGTACGAGCAATCGATGCCGGCTGGGCAGTCATCGGCGCGGCAGCGCCGAGATGCTTGCCGCCGGCGGCAACGCCATCGATGCCGCGATCGCGACCTTGTTTGCGCTGACGGGCGTCCGTTTTGGCCTCGCCTGACGGAGTAAACGTCTCCGCGGGCTCATGCCGCAAAATTTGGCCAATTGCGCGAGATTTAGTCGTCTCACGCCCGTAAACTGCACATTAATTTTGCAAAGCCCGTGCGAAGACGCCTGGTTATTATTCGATTGTTTAGGGTTAACGGACAGTCTGTCCCCGAATCTGGCGATCGACGCCATGCATTGGGGGGACCTTACCGTGGCATTCTTGCATTTGAACATCCGTGGGCGACTGATTTTCGGCTTTAGCGTGCTTTGCCTGCTGCTGGCCGGTGTGGTGGGCACAACCATCCTCAAGGTTCGCACCGTCAGCGAAGCGACCGATCGGACGGTCAACCTTCGAGTTCCGACCGCAATGACTGCAAGCGACCTGGTGGCAGGGGTTTACGCGTCACTCGCATCGCTGCGCGGCTGGCTGATCACCGGCAACGACACGTTCAAGACCGAACGCGCGGCGCTCTGGAAGGATATCCAGGCGCGTGGCTCGGAGATGGATCGTCTTTCAGGCCAATGGACCGTCGAGCAGAACAAGGCGGATTGGAAGCAAGCCAAGCCGCTGCTCGACGAATTGCGTAACGCGCAGGACAAGGCCGAAGCGATTGCCCACACCATCGACGAGCAGCCGGCGGCAAAACTGCTTGCGACCGAGGCGGCGCCTCTCGCCAAGCTCATGCTGCAGAAAGCGACCTCCATCATCGACGAGGAAGGCAGCATTGCCTCGACCGACCAGCGCAAGAGCCTGTTGATCGGTTTTGCCGACATGCGCGGCAGCATGGCGATGGCGATCGGCGCGATCCGCGCCTATCTGTTGACCGCCGACGTGGCCTTCAAGACCGAGTTCGAGCAACTCTGGGCGCTCAATCAGAAAAAGTTCGATGCGCTGTCGAAGCGGCGGTCGGAGATGACGCCCGATCAGCAGAATGCCTTCGACTCGCTGGTTGAAGCGCGCGCCAAATTCGCGCCGCTGCCGCAGAAAATGTTCGAGATCCGGGCATCGGACCGCTGGAACATGGCGCAATGGTTCCTGACCAACGAAGCCGCTCCCCGCGCCAACAAGCTGCTCGATATCTTCGCCGGTGCGAAGAATTCCGAGGGGTTGCGTTCAGGCGGGATGGTTTCACGGCAACAGGATAATCTGAAGGCGGACGGAGCGGCGGTTCTCGCTGAAACCAATTTCCTCACGACGCTGCTTTGGGTGCTGATGGGCGTCGGCATCGGCGTCGCCGTAACAGTCGTGTATCTGACCAACCGATCGATCGTGCCGCCGATCATTGAGATGGTCGGAGCGATGGGTCAGCTTGCCGGTGGCGATCATTCGGTCGAAATTCCCGCAACCGACAAGAAAGACGAAATCGGTCTGATGGCGAGAGCGGTCCTGATCTTCAAGGAGAACATGATCAAGGCCAAGGAACTTGCCGCCAAGGAGGCCGAGGCCATCAGCGCGCGTGTGGCGCGTGCGGCGCGGGTCAACGACTTGACCCAAAAGTTCGATTCGGACATCTCGTCGGTGCTGAAGTCGGTGGCCTCCGCCTCGACCGAATTGCAGGCGACGGCATCGTCGATGACGGCGACAGCCGAAGAAACCAGCAATCAGGCAACGGCGGTTGCCGCGGCAACCGAAGAGGCTTCGGCAAATGTGCAAACGGTTGCCGCAGCGTCGGAGGAACTGGCCAGTTCCGTCACCGAGATCGGCCGTCAGGTGGCGCAATCGGCGGCGATCTCGCAGAAGGCCGTGGCCGAGGCCGATCGCACGAATACGACGGTCCAGGGCCTGTTCAATGACGCGGCCAGCATTGGCGATGTCGTCAAGCTGATCAGCGACATCGCCGGCCAGACCAACCTTCTCGCGCTCAATGCCACGATCGAAGCCGCGCGCGCCGGCGAGGCCGGCAGGGGATTCGCCGTGGTGGCGGCCGAGGTCAAGAGTCTCGCCGAACAGACCGCGAAGGCAACGGATCAAATCAGCGCTCAGGTTTCGTCGATCCAGACTTCATCCAGCGAAGCCGTGAGCGCCATCAAGGGAATCTCCGCGACGATCAATGAAATGAACGAGATCGCCTCCGCGATTGCCAGCGCCGTGGAGGAACAGGGCTCGGCTACGCAGGAGATCGCGCGCAACGTGCAGCAGGCGGCACTCGGAACCAGCGAAATCACATCGAACGTTACCGGTGTTCAGCAGGCCGCCGGGGATACCGGCGCGGCGGCCCATCAGGTCCTCGAGGCCTCCAGCGAGTTGTCCAGGCAGTCCGAGACGATGCGAGGTCAGGTCGAATCCTTCCTCAGCAACATCAAGGCCGCCTGATCCGATAGCGACGAGCTTCTGCGCCATGGCTGCGCGCAGAGGCTCGCTTCGCGTCCTACTTCCGCACGCAGATCACGCGCACGACCGAAGCCTTCGCATCCGAGGATCCGCCCGCGGCGTTCACGCCGTTTGCCTTGAGAAAATCGTGCACGGTATCGGCGGACACCAGCGCGGCCTGCGCCGCGGGCGTTGAATTCGGCGGGCCTGCAACGACGATCGGCTTTAGCAGTGCGATGCCGGCGAATTTGCCGTCGCCATCGAGTGCGGCTGCGCCGGAAAAGCCGATCGCCGGCGCCGGCGACAGTGCCAGCTCGCTGCCGCTGCCGACTTGGGTGACCGATGCCTTGACGCTGCTCACAGCCGCGCCGCCGCCCTGGTTCTGCGGATCGGCAATGCCGGTCAGTTCGACGGCGGATTTCGCCGCGCCATTGCCAAGGTTCAGCGGCTTCAATCCGCGCGCGCCGTAAATGCGCAGCAGCGCGAGATCGTGGTCCTTGTCCTCGGCGACGCGATCGGAATTGCCGAAGCCGGCGATCGCGATCGCCAGGCACCCGTCGGTGATCTGGCGGTCGGCAATGATGGCGCCGTCCTCGCTGACGACGATGCCGGTGCCGTATTCGACGGTCTTGCGCGGTGGCGGCCCCGCGATCTGGGCGCCCGACGGGAACGGGTTGAAGGCGCTCGACATCGCGATCACCACCGGCTCGACGGTGCCTTCGGTGGCCTGGTCGTAGAGAATGGTGAGGATGCGGACTTCGTCGCCCTTGAATGTGCCGCGCACGTAGAATTTCTTCAGGCCCTGCATGCCCGACAGCACGAAGAAATCCGGTTTCACCACGGTGTAGTCGATCTTGCGGCCGGCGGGTTCCTTCTTCTCCTGCTCGGCGAGCTTCGCGGTGGTCGGGATTGGCTTCCTTGCGCCGCGAAAGCTGGATCTGGATGGTGCCTGTCGCGGAGCCCCATTTGGCGCCGCTGGCGTCGGAGGATTGCTGCGGCACCAGCTTGGCTGGGATGCCGAGCCGCGCCCCGGTGCCGGGGTCGCTGACGATTTTCCAGCCGACATTGTCCTGCCGCCGCTTCGCGGTCTCGGCGAGCTCAACGCGCTCCTGCGGATTGAGCACGCCGGTCGGCTTGCCGCCCCTGGCCTTCTGGTATTCCTTGATGGCGGCGACCATGCGCTCGCTGACCTCGCCGGTAATGGCGCCGTTGTACTGGCCGACCCAGGCCAGATCCGACTGGATCGCCTGGCGCTCCGCCTGCGCCATCGCCTTGGCGGTATCGGCAGGGGTTTGCAGAGCGGGGCGGATCGGAACGGTGGTCACCGGCTTCGGCTTGGCACCCGCGGTGGACGGCGCCGTCATCTGCGCGTTCGCCGATGCCCCCGCGGCCACGAATATCAATGTTGCCGACAGCATCGATCTCATGACAAATCTCGGGTCTATTGAAGAGTGCGCAATTAAGCACATCTGCTTGGTCGGCAACAACAGGCGGAGGGTTCAGTCAGAATGACGGTCTCGAAGCGGCGCAGGTGCAGACCGCGGGATAATAGGAGTTGCGTGCCATGCTGAGTGCCGACGAGCTCGAACGCTACGCCCGCCACATTGTGCTGCGCGAAGTCGGCGGCCCCGGCCAGGCCGCGTTGAAGGAAGCCGCCGTGCTGGTGATCGGCGCGGGCGGGCTCGGTGCGCCCGCGCTGATGTATCTCGCCGCCGCCGGCGTCGGTAGGCTGGGGGTGGTCGATGACGACATCGTGTCGCTATCCAATCTGCAGCGTCAGATCATCCATGCCACGCCGGACATCGGCCGCCGCAAGGTCGACACCGCGGCGGAGCGGATTTATGCGCTCAATCCCCATGTCAGGTTTGCCGCGCACGCCACCTGGCTCAATGCCGGCAATGCGATGGAGCTGATCGGCGGTTACGATCTGGTGCTCGACGGATCGGACAATTTCGAAACCCGCTATCTGGTTTCGGACGCCTGTTTCCTCGCCGCCAAGCCGCTGATCACGGCGGCGCTCGGTGTGTTCGACGGTTCGCTGACCACGATCCGCGCGCATGAGAAAAACGCCGCAGGCGAGTTCAACCCGACCTATCGCTGCCTGTTTCCCGAACCGCCGCCGCCCGGCACGGTGCCGGCCTGCGCCGAGGCCGGCGTGATGGGCGCGCTCGCCGGCGTGCTGGGATCGATGATGGCGCTCGAGGCGATCCGCGAAATCGTCGGCTTCGGTGAGGGCCTGGTGGGGCGCTTGCTGATGGTGGACGCGCGCGCGATGCGGTTCGAAACCCTGCGCTATCAGCGCGATCCCCTAAATCCGCTCAACGGCGATGCGCTTGTGATCACCGATCTCAGCGGGCATCGATAGAGCATCCAGCCAGACGGTCCTCACAGCATGCTCGGCAGCACGCGGTCCGGCGGCTTGTGATTGTCGAGGAAGGTGCGGATGTTGATGATCACCTTCTCGCCCATCTCGACGCGGCCTTCGATCGTGGCCGAGCCCATATGCGGCAGCAGCGCCACCTTGCCGGCCCTCGCCAGCCGCACCAGTTTCGGACTGACCGCAGGTTCGTTCTCGTACACGTCGAGGCCGGCGCCGCCGATCTCGCCGGCTTCGAGCAGCTTGGTCAGCGTGTCCTCGTCGATCACCTCGCCGCGCGCGGTGTTGACGATATAGGCGTCCTTGCGGATCAGTTTCAGCCGCCGCGCCGACAGCAGATGAAACGTCGCCGGCGTGTGCGGACAATTCACCGAGATGATATCCATCCGCGCCAGCATCTGGTCGAGGCTTTCCCAATAGGTCGCGCCCAACTCGTCGGCGATAACAGGCGCAACGGGACGGCGGTTGTGATAGTGAATCTGCAGGCCGAAGGCGCGCGCCCGGCGCGCCACGGCCTGGCCGATGCGGCCCATGCCGATGATGCCGAGCCGTTTTCCCCCGATTCGGTGGCCGAGCATCCAGGTCGGCGACCAGCCCGGCCAGTTCTTGCCCTCGGTGAGGATCGAGGCGCCTTCGATCAGCCGCCGCGGCACCGCCAGAATCAGCGCCATGGTCATGTCGGCGGTGTCCTCGGTCAGGACTTTCGGGGTGTTGGTCACAATGATGCCGCGCGCGTGGGCCGCTATGACATCGATATTGTCGACGCCATTGCCGAAATTCGCGATCAGTTTCAGCTTGCAGTCGGGCTGCTGGAGAAGCTCTGCGGTGATTTCATCGGTGACGGTGGGCACCAGGATATCGGCGGAGCGGACCGCTTCCGCAATTTGCTCGGGCGTCAGCGGCGTATCGTCGAGATTGAGCCGGGCATCGAACAGCTCGCGCATGCGGGTCTCGATCGAGTCCGGCAGCTTGCGCGTGACGACAACGAGAGGCTTTTTCTTAACCGACATGTCCTGCTCTCGCGAGGCCGTTCAGACCCCATTAACCCGGTTGTTCGACACTGCCGCGGGTGCGCAGTGCCGACGTTTTGCTTCCGGTTTCCTTGGGTTCCCCGATATTTCCCCTGGATTTCCGCAAGCGAAATGCGGGCTCGTCGCGTTTCCTTGGCATTCCGTCCTCTCTAGCAGAAGGCCGGGCCAAGACAAGAACCCCAACGCGGCAAGCCGAGGGGCGATCGGGGTGGGGCGCAGGGGGTTTTGGGCGTTGGTGGGTATTTCGGCTCTAGGAATTTGAGTTGGATTCTCGGCGGGAGACGAGTTGATGGCGTTGAGGCGGTTTTGTTCGGTGGCGGTGCTCGCGGGTGGCTTGCTGGGTGCGTCGACCGGTTCGGGCTTTTCGGCCAAGGATTCGGCCCAGACCACCAGCGGATTGCCGGTGCCGCGTTATGTCAGCCTCAAATCCGATCATGTGAACGTCCGCGCCGGCCCGACCAAGGACAACGACGTCGCCTGGGTCTACACCCGCTCGGGCCTGCCGGTTGAAATCACCGCCGAATTTGAGAACTGGCGCCGGGTCCGCGATTCCGAAGGCGCGGAGGGCTGGGTCTATCATTCGCTGCTGTCCGGCCGCCGCACCGCCGTCATCACCATGAAGAGCAAGGACGAGTTCGCGCCGCTCTATGAGCGCGCCGATCCAGCCAGCGCGGTCGCCGCCCGGCTGCAGGCCGGCGTTGTAGCCCAGGTCAAGCACTGCGGGGCAGGCTGGTGCCGCGTCACCGGCAATGGCTTCGATGGCTGGATCGAACAGCAGCGGCTGTGGGGTGTTTACGCCGACGAGAAGGTGGATTGATTCCGGCGTTCTTCCCAAAGAACATTGGTATTTCGTCATGGCCGGGCATAGCCGTCCGAAGGACGGCGTCGCTTCCGCTTGCCTATGTCACCGGCCATCCACGTCTTTGGCAGACAAGAGGGAAGACGTGGATGCCCGCGACAAGCGCGGGCATGACGACTCAACTGCGGTAAGTGGCGTCGGAGATCAGCGCTTCTTGCGCAGCCGGACGACCATATCGACGCGGGCGATCTCGTAGCCTTCCGGCACTTCCGGCAACTTCTGCAACACCAGATGCGGATCGGTGATGTCGATCAGTTCGTGGTTGTTTTCGAGATAGAAGTGGTGATGCGCCGACACGTTGGTGTCGAAATAGGTCTTGGTGCCGTCAACGCTGACCTGGCGCAGCAAGCCCGCGTCGGTCAACTGGTTGAGCGTGTTGTAGACGGTAGCGAGCGATACCGGGACCTTGGCCAGCGTCGCTTCTTCGTAAAGCATTTCAGCAGTCAGATGCCGCGCGCCCTTTCCGAACAACAGCCAGCCCAAAGCCATGCGTTGACGAGTCGGACGCAGGCCGGCGGCCTGCAGCATTTCGTTGACATCGTGCCAGGGACAACCGGTCATTGCCGGCTCCCGTCCCGCAGGGCGGGTTTCGGGACTGGCGGCGTCGTCACTCAAAATCGAAGCGTTGTCGAGCATATCCACGTCAGGCACCGCACTCGCTGGTTCATCACTATCGCGGTGGAATATATGGAGGAAATTTGTCAGATGCAAGTTTTTCGCAACTAGACCCGGCTCAGGGCAAATACGTAGCCGCCGGGGGCCGAACGCGGCGATTTGCCCTGTCGGGGTGCTTTGCCGCCTGCGGGGCCTATGATAGAGAGCGCGCGGACTTGGCTGTGCGATTTCGGCAAAGGCGAGCGCCGATGGCCGCAGGGCATCCTGACCTGCGGCGTCAGCGCCAATTGACGCTAATTGGCGCGCTTCCTAGGCGAATCGGGTCCTTTTCGCGCGAAAAACGCTGCATCAGGATTTTGAAAAGGCTGGCACTATGCTGAATCGGCGCAGCGGTTACGAATATGAGGATCTGCTGGCGTCCGGCCGCGGGGAGCTGTTTGGCCACGGCAACGCGCAGCTGCCGCTGCCGCCGATGCTGATGTTCGACCGCATCAGCGAAATTACGGAGACGGGGGGAGAATATGGCAAGGGGCTGATCCGCGCCGAACTCGATGTAAAGCCGGATCTTTGGTTCTTCGGTTGCCATTTCAAGGGCGATCCGGTGATGCCGGGCTGCCTTGGCCTCGACGCGCTCTGGCAGATGGTCGGCTTCTTTCTGTGCTGGAGCGGTGGCGAAGGGCGCGGCCGGGCGCTGGGTTTGGGCGAACTCAAGCTCGCCGGACAGGTGCTGCCGAACGTCCGCAAGATTGTGTACAACGTCGATATCAAGCGCGTGATGCGTTTAAAGCTGGTGTTAGGCATCGCCGACGGGTGGCTTTCGGCCGACGGCGAGATTATCTATCGCGCGAAGGATTTGAAGGTCGGGTTGTTCAAGCAGGATGCCGAATAGCCGCCGGGGAGGTAAGTTACCTGCGCAGGCTGATCAGGCGGCTTTCGGTTGACAGCGGTCATCACACAAAACGCAACGACAGGGTGAGGCGGTCATGAGGCGGGTTGTCATCACGGGGATGGGCATCGTCTCATCCATCGGAAACAACACCCAGGAAGTTCTTGCGAGCCTTCACGAGGCGAAGTCCGGAATCACGCGCGCGGACAAATATGCCGAGCTTGGTTTCCGCTCCCAGGTGCAGGGCAAGCCCACGCTGGACCCGTCCGGTGTGATCGATCGGCGGGCGATGCGATTCCTGGGCGAAGGCGCCGCCTGGAATCACATCGCGATGGAGCAGGCGATCCAGGATTCCGGGCTTGAGCCAACGGAAGTTTCCAACATTCGCACCGGCATTATCATGGGCTCCGGCGGACCGTCGGCGCGCACGCTGGTGGAGGCCGCCGATATCACCCGTAGCAAGGGACCGAAACGGGTCGGGCCGTTCGCGGTGCCCAAAGCGATGTCGTCCACGGCATCGGCGACGCTCGCTACCTGGTTCAAGATCAAGGGCGTGAACTATTCGATCTCGTCGGCCTGCGCCACGTCTAACCATTGCATCGGCAACGCCTACGAGACCATTCAGATCGGCAAGCAGGATATTATTTTCGCTGGCGGCTGCGAAGAGCTCGACTGGACGCTGTCGGTGCTGTTCGACGCCATGGGCGCGATGTCGTCGAAATACAACGATAGCCCCGCGACCGCCTCGCGCCCCTATGACGTCAGCCGCGACGGCTTTGTCATCGCCGGCGGCGCCGGCGTGGTGGTGCTGGAAGAACTCGAGCACGCCAAGGCGCGCGGGGCGAAAATCTATGGCGAGATCGTCGGCTACGGCGCCACTTCCGACGGCTACGACATGGTCGCGCCCTCCGGCGAGGGCGCCGAGCGCTGCATGAAAATGGCGATGGCAACCGTCGACACCAAGATCGACTACATCAACCCGCACGCGACCTCGACGCCGGCCGGCGATCCGCCGGAGATCGAGGCGATCCGCAAGGTGTTCGGGACCGGCGACAAGTGCCCGCCGATATCGGCGACCAAGGCGCTGACCGGGCACTCGCTCGGCGCCACCGGCGTGCAGGAGGCGATCTATTCGCTCTTGATGATGCAAAACGGTTTCATCTGCGAAAGCGCCAACATCGGTGAACTCGATCCGGTATTCGCCGACATGCCGATCGTGCGCAAGCGCATCGACAACGCCAAGCTCGGAACCGTGCTTTCCAACTCCTTCGGGTTCGGCGGCACCAATGCCACGCTGGTGTTCAAGCGGATGGATGCGTGAGTATTTCTTTTGACCTCGCTCCGCTCTTTGCGGGGAGAGGTCGAAATTCGCGGGACGCGAATTTCGGGTGAGGGGCCTGGCACAGCATTTTCCACTAATTCGGTATTCGAGGGCCGAAGAGCCCCTCACCCCGCCCTCTCCCCGCGAAGAGCGGGGCGAGGGAGCAGAGTGAGCGTGTAATTGAGATAGGGCAGCATGCAGGACCTGATGAAAGGCAAGCGGGGATTGATCATGGGCGTTGCCAATGATCATTCGATTGCCTGGGGCATTGCCAAAGCGGTCGCGGCGCAGGGCGCCGAGCTCGCCTTTACCTATCAAGGCGACGCGCTGGGCAAGCGCGTCAGGCCGCTGGCCGAGCAGCTGGGCATTCCGCTGGTGCTGCCCTGCGACGTCGAGGACATCGCCAGCGTCGATTCGGTGTTCGAGACGCTGCGCGCCAGATGGGGGCAGCTCGATTTTCTGGTCCATGCCATTGCGTTCTCCGACAAGAGCGAACTGAAGGGCCGCTATGCCGATACCAGCCGCGAGAATTTCACGCGCACCATGGTGATCTCCTGTTTTTCGTTTACCGAGCTCGCCCGGCGTGCGGCCGAACTGATGCCCGAAGCGGGCGGCACGATGATCACGCTGACCTTCGGCGGCTCGATGCGGGTGATGCCGAACTATAATGTGATGGGCGTGGCCAAGGCGGCACTGGAAGCCTCGGTGCGCTATCTCGCCTGCGATTTCGGTTCGCGCGGCATTCGCGTCAACGCGATTTCGGCCGGTCCGGTGCGGACGCTGGCGGGATCGGGCATCGGCGATGCGCGCGCGATGTTTGCCTTCCAGCAGAAGCACTCGCCGCTCGGCCGCGGCGTGACGCTGGACGAACTCGGCGGCTCGGCGCTGTATCTCTTGTCCGACCTGTCGGGCGGCGTCACCGGCGAAATTCACTACGTCGATTCCGGCTACAACGTCATCTCGATGCCGCGGCCGGAAGAGCTGAAGAATGGGGCGGATTAGCTATCCCGCCGCGAGGACGCCCGCGCGCTGGAATGCCGGCCGGGCCGCGCAGCGGTCGAGGTAGCGGTCGAATGACGGCCGCGACGGCACCATCTTGAACAGCCGCACCGCGAAATTCAGCCCGGAGCCGATGGCGATATCGGCGGCCGAGAACGATTCACCGAGAATCCACGGTCCCTTTGCCAGCGCCGTGTCGAGCACATCGAACACAAGCTGCGCATTGCCCCAGCCGGCGGCGACCGGATTCATCTCGATCTTGGTGGCGACCTGCACCATGGCGGGCTCGATGCAGCCGGGCGCGAAGAACAGCCAGTAAAGATATTTGGCGCGCAGCGGATCGCCCAGGGGCGGGGCGAGGTTGGCGTGCGGATAGCGCTCGGCGACATAGGCGCAGATGGCGGCGGCCTCGGCGAGTGTCGCCTCGCCGTCTTGCAGCGCCGGCACCTTGCCCATCGGATTGATCGCAAGATATTCAGGCGTCTTCTGCGCACCCCTGGAAATGTCGGTCAGCACGCGCTCGTAAGGCTGCCCGGTTTCCTCCATCAGCCACAGCGCGGAGAACGATCGCGAACGGGGCGACCAATAGAGTTTCATCATCTGATACCTTCCCCTTTCTTCCATCGATAATATTTCATGACAAATCCGGTCATCGGCTCGACCGCTTCCTTTTCGAACACAAAACCCTCGCGTTCATACCAACGCCACGCCTTTTCATTCTCGCGCACGCAGCGCAGCTCGATTTCCTCCGGTAGCTGCTGCCGGGTGAAGGCGAGCAATTGCCTGCCGAGGCTTTTGCCCTGATATTCCGGCGCCACGAACAACTGGTCGAGATAGAATTTGGGCAGATGCAACGCCAGCATCGCCACCAGCGCGCCGCCATCGTCGGCGACGAACAGGCTCCAGCCGTTGTCGATCTCGAGCGGGATGCGCGCGCGCAACTTCGCCAGCAGGAAATTGCTTGCCTCTTCGAGCCCGGTGGAGGCCCAGCTGTTCATCCAGACGCGGGCGATCTCGTCATATTCCTCCCGCCGGGCGGGACGGATCGTTGGCGGCGCCATTGAAATGAATCCACGGAAGAAAAAGCCCCCGCGATATTATCGCGAGGGCTCCTTCGACTTCAATCAAAAGCTGGAAGGCCTTCCCGCAGATCAAGCGCGGTCGAAGCGGTCCGCGTTCATCACCTTGGTCCACGCCTTGACGAAGTCTTTGGCAAACTTCTCCTTGGCGTCGGCGCTTCCATAGACTTCCGCAATGGCACGGAGCTGGGAATGCGACCCGAAGATCAGGTCGACGCGTGTGCCGGTCCATTTTACCGCCTTCGTCTTGCGGTCGCGGCCCTCGTACTCGCCATCGGCACCAGCCGGCCGCCACTCCGTGCTCATGTCGAGGAGGTTGACGAAGAAGTCGTTGGTCAGCGTTTCCGGCTTCTTGGTGAAGACGCCGTGCTTGGAGTTGCCGGCATTGGTGCCGAGCACGCGCAGGCCGCCGACGAGCACGGTCATCTCGGGTGCTGTCAGCGTCAGCAGTTGCGCCCGATCCACCAAGGCCTCCTCCGGCATCATGAACAGCCTCTTGCCGCTGATATAGTTGCGGAAGCCGTCAGCGCGCGGTTCGAGCGGTGCGAAGGAGGCGGCGTCGGTCTGCTCCTGCGACGCGTCCATGCGGCCGGGCGTGAACGGGACCGTCACGGTCAGACCGGCATCCTTCGCCGCCTTCTCGATTGCGGCGCTGCCGCCGAGAACGATCAGGTCGGCGAGCGACACCTTCTTGCCGAACTCCTTCCGGATCGCTTCGAGCTTCGAGAGCACCTTCGCCAATTCAGGCGGATTGTTCACGTCCCAATCCTTCTGCGGCGCGAGGCGAATGCGTGCGCCGTTCGCGCCACCGCGCTTGTCGGAGCCGCGGAACGTGGAGGCCGAAGCCCAGGCCGTCGAGACCAGCTGGGAAACGGACAGGCCGGACGCGAGGATTTTCGCCTTCAGGGCCGCAATGTCCTGCTCCCCGATCAGCGGATGGTCCACGGCGGGGATCGGGTCCTGCCAGATCAGCGTTTCCTTCGGCACGAGCTTGCCGCGATAGCGCACGATCGGCCCCATGTCGCGGTGCGTGAGCTTGAACCAGGCGCGGGCAAAAGCGTCCGCGAGCTGGTCCGGATGCTCGTAGAAGCGCCGCGAGATCTTCTCGTAGGCCGGGTCGAAGCGCAGCGCGAGGTCCGTGGTCAGCATGGTCGGAATATGCTTCTTCGACTTGTCATACGCGTCGGGAATCGTGGCCTCGGCGCCCTTCGCTTTCCACTGCTTCGCGCCGGCCGGGCTCTTCGTCAGCTCCCATTCGTACTTGAACAGGTTCTCGAAGAAGTGGTTGCTCCATTTCGTCGGTGTCTGCGACCAGGTCACTTCGGGGCCGCCGGTGATGGCGTCGGCGCCGAAGCCGGTGCCGTGCTTGCTCTTCCAGCCGAGGCCCTGATCCTCGATCGCGGCGCCTTCCGGCTCGACGCCGATCAGCGACGGATCGCCGGCACCGTGGGTCTTGCCGAAAGTGTGACCGCCGGCGATCAGCGCCACGGTCTCTTCGTCGTTCATCGCCATGCGGAAGAACGTTTCGCGGATGTCCTTCGCTGAAGCAACCGGATCCGGATTGCCGTTCGGGCCTTCCGGATTGACGTAGATCAGGCCCATCTGCACCGCGCCGAGCGGTTCCGCCAGCTGACGTTCGCCGCTGTAGCGTTCGTCGCCCAGCCACGTGCCCTCGGGACCCCAATAGAGTTCTTCAGGCTCCCACACATCGGCGCGGCCGCCGGCGAAGCCGAACGTCTTGAAGCCCATCAATTCGAGGGCGACGTTGCCGGCGAGAACCATCAGGTCGGCCCAGGAAATCTTGCGGCCATACTTCTGCTTGATCGGCCACAGCAGGCGGCGCGCCTTGTCGAGGTTCGTGTTATCCGGCCAACTGTTGAGCGGCGCGAAACGCTGCTGACCGGCGCCGGCGCCGCCGCGACCATCGGTGATGCGGTACGTACCGGCGCTATGCCACGCCATGCGGATGAACAGTCCGCCATAGTGACCGAAGTCGGCCGGCCACCACTCCTGCGAGTCCGTCATCAAGGCACGCAGGTCCTTGATCACGGCGTCAAGGTCGAGACTCTCGAATTCCTTGGCATAGTCGAACGCTTCACCCATCGGATCGGCCGCGGGCGCGTTCGTATGGAGCACGCCGATATCGAGGTGCTCTGGCCACCAGTCGTGGTTCCTGGGTCCGTGGGTACCGCCAGTGAACGGGCACTTGCCGGCGCTATCGTCAGTCTTTGCGTCCATGTTCTTCTCCTATCGCGTTTGGAATTTCAGGGCCAAGCCGCACGCCGAGCTTCGCATCGGTCGCATCGGATTCGCCGGCTGCGAGAAGCGCGCCACGGTGCCGGTCGTGAATTGGCGGCGGTCAGCCATGGCTGTTGTTCCTTCCGGCAGGTGGGGCAGGGCGCGCATTTGACAAGGGGGAAACCGCAGACGCATTGACCCGGAACAACCACGTCATTCCGGATCCGCGGGGTTGGTGCCTCTCTCGCCAAATTCGCTGGGACGCCACCTTGGAAGATATCTAACATCAGGTCCAGTCGAATTGTCTTGAGCTGTCGATCAGTTTAACTTATCGAAGATCATGATTACGCTCCGACAGCTTCGTTATCTCTCGGCATTGGCCAAACATGGCCATTTCGGCCGCGCCGCCGAGGCCTGCGCGGTGACCCAGCCGGCGCTGTCGATGCAGATTCGCGATCTCGAGCGCAGCCTCGGCGTCGCCGTGGTCGAACGGCGGCCGGGTGACGTGATGCTGACCGATGTCGGGCGCGAAATCGCGCGCCGCGGCGAAGATGTGCTCACGGCCTCGCGCGATCTGGTCGACTTTGCCCGCCATCGTAGCGGCCTGCTGACGGGACGGCTGACGCTCGGGGTGATTCCCTCGCTGGCGCCCTATCTGCTGCCGCGCATTCTTCCCACGCTGCAAACCCGGTTCCCGGAACTGCGGCTGGAGCTGCGGGAGACCCAGACCAGGCAACTGGTCGAGGACATCAAGAGCGGCGCGCTCGATACCGCGATGCTCGCCTTGCCGGTGGGCGAGGCCGACATCGATACGATTTCCCTGTTCGAGGATCTGTTTCTGCTGGCGGTGCACGCCAGCGATCCGCGCAGGGAGAGCGCGCGGGTAGCGGCTACCGACATCGATCAGAGCCGGCTGATCCTGCTCGAGGACGGCCACTGCCTGCGCGATCAGGCGCTCGCGTTCTGCGCGACGGCGGCGCGGGGCCGCAGCACCGCCGGCGCCGGCACCGTGTTCGGCGCCAGCAGCCTGAACACGGTGATGCAGATGGTCGCGGGCGGCTATGGCGTCACGCTGATTCCGCAGATCGCCGCCGACGTCGAGCGGCGCGACGAGCGGGTAAAATTCCTGCGCCTGGAACACCCCGAGCCCGGCCGCAGAATCGGCCTCGTGTTCCGCCGCACCTCGCCGCGCAAGGCGGATTTTGCCGCGCTCGGCGAGGTGGTGAAAGAGAGCCTCGATATGTCGCCGCCGGCGACGGCGAGCAGGAAGCGGCGCTGAGGGGTTTTGCAAGCAGCCAAGCAATTTGCAAGCAGCCAAGCAAAAAGGGCGGCTGGAAAGCCGCCCTTCATTGTCTTGCGGATGGCCGCAAGCGATCACTCGCCGGCGGCTTCGCGCGGCGCCGGCTCGGCCTTCTGCTTGGCCTCGAGATCCTCACCGGTGACCTGGTCGACCGCCTTCATCGACAGGCGCGTCTTGCCGCGATCGTCGAAGCCGAGCAGCTTGACCTTGACCTTGTCGCCTTCCTTGACGACGTCGGAGGTCTTCTGCACGCGGTTGGCGGCGAGCTGGCTGATGTGGACGAGGCCGTCCTTGGCGCCGAAGAAGTTCACGAACGCGCCGAACTCCATCACCTTGACCACGGTGCCGTCATAGATCTGGCCGAGCTCCGGGTCGGAGGCGATCGACTTGATCCACTTGATCGCGGCCTTGATCAATTCGCCGTCGGCGGAAGCGACCTTGACGGTGCCGTCGTCGTCGATGTTGACCTTGGCGCCGGTCTTCTCGACGATCTCGCGGATCACCTTGCCGCCGGTGCCGATCACTTCGCGGATCTTGTCGGTCGCAATCTTGAAGGTCTCGATCCGCGGCGCGTATTCGCCGAGTTCGGCCCGCGCGGCGGTCAGCGCCTTCGCCATTTCGCCGAGGATGTGGATACGCCCTTCCCTGGCCTGGCCGAGCGCGACCTTCATGATCTCCTCGGTAATGCCGGCGATCTTGATGTCCATCTGCAGCGAGGTGATGCCCGCCTCGGTGCCGGCGACCTTGAAGTCCATGTCGCCGAGATGATCCTCGTCACCGAGGATGTCCGACAGCACCGCAAAGCGCGAGCCTTCCAGGATGAGGCCCATGGCGATGCCGGCCGTCGGCCGCTTCAGGGGAACGCCCGCATCCATCAGCGCCAGCGAGGCGCCGCAGACCGAGGCCATCGAGGATGATCCGTTGGATTCGGTGATCTCGGAGACCACCCGCACGGTGTAGGGGAACTCGTGATGCGGCGGCAGCACCGGGTGGATCGCGCGCCAGGCCAGTTTGCCATGGCCTATTTCACGCCGCTTGGTGCCGCCCATGCGTCCGGTCTCGCCGACCGAGTAGGGAGGGAAATTGTAGTGCAGCAGGAACGTCTCTTTATAGGTTCCCGACAGCGCGTCGATGTACTGCTCGTCCTCGCCGGTGCCGAGCGTGGTCACCACCATCGCCTGGGTCTCGCCGCGGGTGAACAGCGCCGAGCCGTGGGCGCGGGGCAATACGCCGACTTCCGCGATGATGTTGCGGACGGTCCTGGAATCGCGGCCGTCGATGCGCTTGCCGGTATCGAGGATGTTCCAGCGGACGATCTTGGCTTCCAGTTCCTTGAACACGGCGGCGATGCGCAGCTTGTCGTATTTCGGCTCCTGGCCTTCCGGAAAATAATGCGCCATCACCTTTTCCTTGGCCTTGCCGACCGCGGCGTAGCGGTCCTGCTTGACCGGAATGGCATAGGCCGCGCGCAGATCGGTCTCGATCAAAGCGAGGATTTCCTTCTCCAGCACGCTCTCGTCGACGATCTTGACGTCGCGCGGCTCCTTGGCGGCCTTCTCGGCGAGTTCGATGATTGCGCGGATCACCGGCTGGAAATGCCGGTGGCCGAACATCACGGCGCCGAGCATGATGTCTTCGTTGAGTTCCTTGGCTTCCGATTCCACCATCAGCACGGCATCCGCAGTGCCCGCGACGACGAGGTCGAGCTGGGTTTCGACCATTTCGTCCAGCGTCGGGTTGAGCACATATTCGTCATTGACGAAGCCGACGCGCGCGGCGCCGATCGGACCCTTGAAGGGGGCGCCCGAAAGCGTCAGCGCCGCGGAGGCGGCCACCAGCGCCAGAATATCGGGATCGTTTTCCATGTCGTGCGACAGCGTCGTCACGATCACCTGGGTCTCATTGCGCCAGCCCTCGACGAACAGGGGGCGGATCGGGCGGTCGATCAGGCGGGAGACCAGCGTCTCCTTCTCGGTGGGACGGCCCTCGCGCTTGAAATAACCGCCGGGAATGCGGCCCGCGGCGTAGGTCTTTTCCTGGTAGTCCACGGTCAGCGGCAGGAAGTCGACGCCTTCGCGGGCGGTCTTGGCGGCAACGACGGTGGCGAGCACCACGGTCTCGCCATAGGTGGCAAGCACGGCGCCGTCGGCCTGGCGGGCGATTTTTCCGGTTTCAAGCCTGAGGGGACGGCCGCCCCAGTCGATCTCGACTGAATGAATATTGAACATTTAGATCTTCTTTCTTGGGTTCTCGAACGAACGGACCCCAGAAACACAAAGACCATGCGCAAGATTGCGGGACGCTGATCGCAATTCGAGATCAGCGTCCGGCGATCCTGCCATGGTCTTTATATTTCGGATGGCATCCATCCTTTCGGTAGTACGGGCATCTTGCCCCGCCCAGCGGCCGGATTGCTGCTGGACGTCTGTGTTTTGCATGATCTTTTCGGAAAACCGGTATCCACTTTTCCGGATCATGCACTTGCGCATGATTACTTTTCGGAAATCGAAGTGCGATTCTCGAAAAACATGCGAAAACGCGCGCAACATGCGCGCGTGAACTTCAACTCAGCGACGAATGTTGTGCTTTTCGAGCAGCGCCTTGTAACGCGCCTCGTCCTTGCGCTTGATGTAATCAAGCAGCGAACGGCGTGTGGCGACCATTTTCAAAAGGCCCCGGCGCGAATGATTGTCCTTCACGTGGGATTTGAAATGCCCGGTGAGATTGTTGATGCGTTCCGACAGGATCGCGACCTGAACCTCGGGCGAGCCGGTGTCGCCGGCCTTGTTGGCATTCGTCTTGATGACTTCCGCTTTGCGTTCGGCGGTAATCGACATCGTCAAACACTTTCGTTGTTGCGAGCCGAACTGGCAGTCAGTCCGGTCAGGTTGAACACGCGCTTGGGGATGAGTTCGCCATTGCCAATTTCGGCGAGGGCCAGAAGCCGGCCTGCCACCGTGACATAGACTGTGCCGCTACTATTGGGCGCATCCCGTCCGCGCAACAAAACGGCCTGGCCCCGGTGGAGCCTTGCCGCATCAGCCCGTGTGACGGCCAGTGCCGGGATGTCGTCCAGCGCGGTCTCAACGGGCAAAAGCGCGTCGGCGAGGCTGCCCTCGCCAGACGCGGCTCTATCGCACAAAGCCTCCAACTGTTCCAGCGGAATCATGTCGGATTCCCCGAACGGGCCGACCAGGGTCCGGCGCAGCGCGCAGATATGGCCGTAACAGCCGAGAATTCGGCCGATATCGCGGGCCAGCGCCCGCACATAGGTTCCCTTGCCGCACTCGGCCTCGAACACCGAATGGCTGCTATCCGGTTGTTCCACAAGGGATAAATGGTGAATCTCGACCGGGCGGGGCTTCAGTTCGACGGTCTCGCCGTCGCGCGCCAGATCATAGGCCCGCTCGCCCTGGACCTTGATGGCGGAGTATTGCGGCGGGATCTGCTCGATGACCCCGGTGAACCGCGGCAGCAGCTCGCAAATCGCCTCGGCCGACGGCCTGGTCTCGCTGGTCTTGACGATCCGGCCCTCGGTATCGTCGGTATCGCGCTCCTCGCCCCAGCAGACCGTAAAGCGATAGCGCTTGCGGCCGTCCATCACGAACGGAACGGTCTTGGTGGCTTCTCCGAGCGCGATCGGCAGACCGCCGGAGGCGAGCGGATCGAGCGTGCCGGCGTGGCCGGCGCGCCTGGCCTGGAACAGCCGCTTCACGACCGCGACCGCGTGTGTCGAGGTCATGCCGATCGGCTTGTCGAGCACGACCCAGCCGTGGACGTCGCGCTTGTCGCGACGCGGCTGGCTATTGGGGCGCGGCTGTTTGCCGGCCCGCGCGCGATTGTCCTCGTGATGCGCATTCGAAGAAATATTTTTTTCAGCGCCGTCCGAATCGCCGGTCGGCGCCTCGAATGCGCTGTTTGCGGTGGTCACGGTCATCAGGTCACTCTTCCCCGTCTTGCGAATCCGGCGCGAGGTCCCTCTGCACCGCAGGTGTTCGCAGTAATTTCTCTATTCGTTCCGCTTCATCGAATCGTTCGTCGACGCGGAAGCGGACATCAGGCGCAAATTTCAGGTTAACGCGGTGCGCGATCTCGCCGCGCAGGAACTTCTTGTTGCGCTCCAGCGCCGCGATCACGACGTCGGTGTCGCGGCCGCCGAGCGGCATCACGTAGATGGTCGCGAGTTTCAGGTCCGGCGACATCCGCACCTCGGGCACCGTGACGATGTGGCCCTCGAGTTCCGGGTCGTGCACGCTGCCGTGCGAAAGAATCTCCGCGATCGCGTGCCGCACGGTCTCGCCGACCCGCAACTGACGCTGCGAGCCGCCGGCGGCGGAACTTCTTTTCTGGTGGTGGCGGGGCATTATTGCTTCTCAAAATCGTCATGCCCGCGCTTGTCGCGGGCATCCACGTCCTTCTTGTTGAATCAGGTGAGACGTGGATGGCCGGGACAAGCCCGGCCATGACGCCGCATTTTCAGTCAGGAAATCAGCCCTCTTGTGAGACTTGGACTCACAGCGAGCGCTGGATCGTCTCCACGCGATAACACTCGATGACGTCGCCGACCCGCATGTCGCCGTAATTCTCGAACGCCATGCCGCACTCCTGGCCGGACTGCACTTCCTTCACCTCGTCCTTGAAGCGCTTCAAGGTCGACAGCTTGCCTTCGTGCACGACGACGTTGTCGCGGATCAGGCGGACATTGGCGCCGCGTTCCACGGTGCCGTCGGTGACGCGGCAGCCCGCGACCTTGCCGACCTTGGAAATGTTGAACACTTCCAGGATCAGCGCGTTGCCCAGCATGGTCTCGCGCAGCGTCGGCGCCAGGAGGCCACTCATCGCCTTCTTCACGTCATCGACGAGGTCGTAGATGATGTTGTAGTAGCGGATTTCGATGCCGTTGCGCTTGGCCGCGGCGGCGGCTTCCTTGTGGGCGCGGACGTTGAAGCCGATGATGGCGGCCGAGAAACCTTCCGCCAGCGTCACGTCGGATTCCGAGATGCCGCCGACGCCCGCATGCAGGATGCGGGCTGCGACTTCCTCGGTGCCGAGCTTCTCCAGCGATCCCAAAATCGCTTCCAGCGAGCCCTGCACGTCGGCTTTCACGATCAGCGGGAAATCCTTGCGGCCCGACGTCTTGAGCTGCGACATCATCTGCTCGAGCGAGCCGCGCATGCCGGAAATGGAGGCTGCCGCGTTCTCGCGCTTCTGATGGGCGCGGTAGCTCGTGACCTGGCGGGCGCGGGCTTCGTTTTCCACCACCGCAAGGCGGTCGCCGGCTTCCGGCGGCCCGTTGAAGCCGAGCACTTCGACCGGCACCGAAGGTCCGGCCTCGTCGAGGGCTTCGCCCTGGTCGGAGATCAGCGCGCGGACGCGGCCCATCTCGGCGCCGGCGACGACGATGTCGCCGACCCGCAATGTTCCGCGCTGCACCAGCACGGTCGCGACCGGACCGCGGCCGCGATCGAGCTTGGCTTCGATCACGGTGCCTTCGGCGGGACGTGCCGCATTGGTCTTGAGGTCGAGCAGTTCGGCCTGCAGCGCGATCATCTCCAAGAGCTTGTCGAGATTGGTCTTGTTCTTGGCGGAGACCTCGACATCGACGACGTCGCCGCCGAGCAATTCGACCTGAACCTCGTGCTGCAGCAGTTCGGTACGCACCCGGTCCGGCCTGGCGTCGGGCTTGTCGATCTTGTTGATCGCCACGATCATCGGAACCTTGGCCGCCTTGGCGTGATGGATCGCCTCGATGGTCTGCGGCATCACGCCGTCGTCGGCCGCGACCACCAGGATCACGATGTCGGTGACCTTGGCGCCGCGCGCGCGCATCGCGGTGAACGCGGCGTGGCCCGGGGTGTCGATGAAGGTGATCTTCTTGCCGCTTTCCGGCGAGGTCACCTGGTAGGCGCCGATATGCTGGGTGATGCCGCCGGCTTCGCCCGAGACCACATTGGCGTGGCGGAGCGCGTCGAGCAGCGAGGTCTTGCCGTGATCGACGTGGCCCATCACGGTCACCACCGGCGAACGCGGCTCGGTATCGGTGGAATCGTCGACGATGTCGAACAGGCCTTCCTCGACGTCCGAAGCGGCCACGCGCTTGACGGTGTGGCCCATTTCCTCGGCGATCAGCTGCGCGGTGTCGGCATCGATCACGTCGGTGATCTTGTGCATCGCGCCCTGCTTCATCAGCAGGCGGATGACGTCGACCGCGCGCTCGGACATGCGGTTGGCGAGTTCCTGGATATTGATGGCTTCCGGGATGATGACTTCGCGGACCAGCTTTTCCTTCGGCTCGTTCGACGCATGCCCTTTCAGGCGCTGGGTGCGGCGGCGGAACGAGGCGATCGAGCGCTCGCGCACGTCATCGGCATTGAGCGCGGTGACCAGCGTCAGGCGTCCGCGCTGCTTCTGCGGCGCCGGCTTGGCGGTGGTCTTCGGAGGCGCGGCCGGGCGGACGGCGCCGCCGGGGCCGCGGCGGACCTGGCGCGGTCCTTCGTCTTCATCGCTGATGTCGGCGGCGATACCGGGGGCACGGGCGGCGGGCAGCGCGGCGCGGGCCGCGGTTGCAGCCCGGGCTTCGGCTTCGCCGAAACGCTTCTTGGCTTCGAGTTCGGCCTTGCGCTTGGCCTCCTCGTCATGCCGGTGGCGGTCTTCCTCGGCCTTGCGGCGGGCCTCGGCGGCCTCACGCTCGGCCTGCTCGATGCCTTCCTTGCTGTTACGGCGCTTGGCTTCCTCTTCCGCCAGCCGCCGTTCCTCGACGTCGCGGACCCTCGCATCGGCAAGCGCACTGGCGCGCGCGCTGCGCTCATCCTCGGTCAGGGTCGGCAACACCAGGCCCGACGCGCGGCGCGGCGCGGCCGGCGGCGCTGCCGCGGGACGGGCGAGCGGCGCCTTGGCCGGCGCCGCCTTGGCGACCACCGGCTCGGGCGCATGGGTTTCGGTTGCGGGCACGTCGCCGCCGACGCGGCGCTTGCCGCGCTTTTCGACCACGACCTGCTTGGTGCGGCCATGGCTGAAGCTCTGCTTCACGGTGCCCGTCTCGACGCGCGGCTTGAGCGTCAAGGTCTTGTTCGGGACACTCAATTTCCTGTCGCCAGGCGCTTTATCGACCATTCAGAAAGTCCTAATCCTGTTGCGTTGTGCGTGTCCGCACAGTCTGTATCGGCGAATTCTTGGCCGCATTGCCGGTAGTCCTGTCGTCATCCGCCATCCGGTATCGGACCAGGAGTTGGCTGCGCGACAGGAACGTCTTGCTCGCCGGGCCCGCGAGCAGCGCAGCATGTATCACATTTGACCGGCCCAGTGCCAAATCCAATTGTTCCGACGTCAGCGCCGTGACCACCGGGAATTCCCGCAAATCATCGTTAATCCCGGCATTTTGCCTGGCGATCGCGTCTAATTTCCGGATTCCGTCCGCCGCCCCGTCCGAGGCATGGATCAGGGCCCGAGCCTGCCGCAACTTCAGCGCGTCCTCGACCTTGGCAAAGCCGGATACCACCTGGCCGGCCTTGGCAGCCATGGCGAGCGCTTCGACCGCGCTCCGTACCAGCAAGTTTTCGGTATCTGCCGCCAGCGTCGGCGCGACGCGCACGTCGCGCTTGAAACCCTTGCTAAACTGGTGACGCCGGGCGGCTTCCGCAACCGCCCGGTGCGAGGCTGAAATCCACATTCCCCGGCCGGGAAGCTTGCGTTTCAGATCCGCCATCACCTCGCCCTGCGGGGAAACCACAAACCGGATCAGACCGTCGATCGGCCGCACCTCGCGGGTGACCGCGCACATCCGCATCGTCGCGGACCTGTCGGTCCGCGGTCCGTTGTCGAGATCGGGGTCGGCACTGGCAAGCATGCGGGCGACATGGCTCCTGTCATCTGCGCGTTACGGTCGCGCAAAACCGGTGTTCCACCCTCGGATCAAGTCCGAGGGCAAGCTCTTTGCGGAACACGCGTCAGACCGGTTGTTCTTCGGTGACCTCGGCCTCGTCGGTCTTCTTGACGAGATCGGCCTCGGTGATCCAGCCGGCGATGACGCGCGCCTGCATGATCATGTTCTCCGCCTCGTCGCGCGAGACCTCGTTGGCATCGAGAATGCCCGGATGCTTGGTCGGCTCGCCGCCTTCCTTGCGCTCGGTCCAGCCGACCAGATCGTCGGTGGCGCAACCGGCCAGGTCCTCGACCGTCTTGATGTCGTTCTCGCCGAATTTCACCAGCATCTTCGAGGTCACGCCGGGTACCGTCTTCAAAGCATCATCCACACCGAGCTCCCTTCGCTTGTTTTCAAGCTCGCTTTCGAGCTGTTCCAGATATTCGCGGGCCCGGCTTTGAAGTTCGTTCGCGGTTTCCTCGTCGAAGCCTTCGATGCCGGCCAGTTCCTTGACGTCCACCAGCGCCAGTTCCTCCACCGAGGTGAAGCCTTCCGACGCCAGCAATTGGCCGACCACTTCGTCGACGTTGAGCGATTCCATGAACACCCGGGTGGAGTTCTCGAAATCGGCCTGGCGCCGCTCGGATTCCTCCTGCTCGGTGAGAATGTCGATGTCCCAGCCGGTCAGCTGCGAGGCGAGGCGCACGTTCTGGCCGCGCCGGCCGATCGCCAGCGACAACTGGTTGTTGGTGTCGGGCACCACGACTTCGATCCGCTCGCGGTCCTCGTCGATCACGACCTTGGCGACCTCGGCGGGCGCCAGCGCGTTGACGACAAAGGTCGCGATGTCCGGCGACCACGGGATGATGTCGATCTTCTCGCCCTGCAACTCGTTGACCACGGCCTGCACGCGCGAGCCGCGCATGCCGACGCAGGCGCCGACCGGATCGACCGAGGAATCCCGCGAGATCACGCCGATCTTGGCGCGCGAGCCGGGATCGCGGGCCACCGCCTTGATCTCGACGATGCCGTCATAGATTTCCGGAACTTCCTGCGCGAACAGTTTCGCCATGAATTGCGGATGGGTGCGCGACAGAAAGATCTGCGGGCCGCGGGTTTCGCGCCGCACGTCGAAAATATAGGCACGGACCCGGTCGCCGTTGCGGAACACCTCGCGCGGCAGCATCTCGTCGCGGCGGATGATGGCCTCGCCGCGGCCGAGATCGACGATGACGCTGCCATATTCGACGCGCTTGACGATGCCGTTGACGATATCGCCGATGCGGTCCTTGAACTCCTGATACTGGCGGTCGCGCTCGGCCTCGCGCACCTTCTGCACGATCACCTGCTTGGCGGATTGCGCGGCGATGCGGCCATATTCCAGCGGCGGCAGGGTGTCGGCGATGGTGTCGCCGATCTGCGCACCGGGATTGGCGCGCCGGGCGTCTTCCAGCGAAATCTGGTTGGCGGAGTTCTCGACCTGTTCGACCACCAGCATGTGGCGCGACAGCCGCAACTCGCCCTTCTTGGCGTCGATCTCGGCGTGAACGTCGGTCTCGCTGCCGTAGCGGGCCCGCGCCGCCTTGGCGATGGCGTCTTCCATCGCCGCGATCACGATGCCGCGGTCGATCGATTTTTCCCGCGCAACCGCGTCTGCGATCTGCAGCAGTTCAAGTTTGTTGGCGCTGACAGCTGCCATGGCTCTAGTCTCCTTCGGTGGGGTCGATTTCGCCCCGACGCAGTCTTTCCGCGGCGAGACGATGTTCCTTGGTATTCTTCGGTGCGTGCTTCTTTTCCGGCTTCAATTTCGGCTTCGGCTTGTTGCTTTTCGAAAGGTCGCTTTTCTTCGCATATGGCGGGGGCGGCGGCGCGAGCCCGAGACTTTGGCGCAGCTCGCGCTCGGCGGCCTTGCCGCGCCGCATCGATTCCGCGATCAACTCGTCGGTCAGCACCAGCCTGGCATCCGCGATATCTTCCATCGCCAGCATCACATCGGCATCTTCGCCCGGCCGTGTGTCATCGCGATGTAAACGCACGCAATCGCCCGCGACACCCCCAAGCGTGCCGCGGAACCGCTTGCGGCCCTGATGGGCGACCGCCATCTCGATCTTCACGAGATGGCCGGCATGGCGCTCGAAGTCGGAACGCCGCACCAGCGGCCGGTCGATACCCGGCGAGGAAATCTCCAGCCTGTAGGCCCGATCGATCGGATCGGCGACGTCGAGTACCGGCGAAAGCGCCCGCGAAATCGCCTCGCAATCCTCGATCTGCATCGATCCATCGGGCCGCTCGGCCATGATCTGCACCGTGCAGCCGGATTCGCCTGAAATCTTGATGCGCACCAGCCGGTAACCCATTCCCTGCAACACCGGGCCGGCGACCGCCGACACCCGCGCCGCCATGCCCGGCTCGACAACCAGGCGCGGCTCGGCAAGCAGATCGGTATCTACGGAACCAGTCGTTGGATCGGTCATATCCAGGGTCAAAAGCGGTCTAACTTGCGTTGGGTTGAGGCCGGGCCTGCAACGGGCCCGGCGTCTGACGACGGCGGGCTTGTTCAGGTAATAAAAAAGAGCGGGTCCCGGGGGGCCCACTCTCAATACGCGATCGTATGAGAACCATAAGTTGCGGCTGATATAGCGGTTTTTCCGCGATCCGGCAAGGCCCGCTATGCCCGCGAACCGCAATTTTGCGCCCCTTAAGACGTCGTTTCAAACCTAATTCTTCGTTCATGAGTTTGCCTCAATTGCCGGGAGACGGCTCCGGACCCGCGGCGACCGCCACGATGCGATCCTGATCGTTGCCGAGGCCACCATTCGCCGCAAACCGCCGCGGTGTTCGCGCCCGCGACTTCGCAATCTCGCCGCGCGTTTCGCGCGAGTTTTGCTATGAACATTCGGCCTTCTGAAACATCAGAGGGCGCAGGGAATGCCGGGCGCACGATGCGCCCGCAGCCTTGTGTGCAAAGTGATAAAAGCACACAAGCGTAGTCACCACGGTCACACCGGAAACACCCAGCATTCCCCGCGCAATGGTTTACGGCTTATTCTGTGCTCTCCCCGGTGACCGGGCTCTTTTGCCACCGTCGCCTGCGCGTCTTAGCGCAGACTTGACACCAGCGTCGGGGTGTCAGGACCACACGGCTTTGCCGTCCGCTTCAAGTGCTCTCGTCTTTGGCACCATCCGCGTCCACCGCATCCCGCCCCGCGTCCGTGACGATCGCGAGCCGCCCCTCTGTGGGACGGGACGGCTGCGGATATAGACTGATTTGGGTCTTCGGAAAATCAGAATATTTTTGCAAAAGGGGCTGGACATGCAAGTGACAGCCAATTCACTGATTTGCCCGTCGGGCAAATCAGTCCACGTGTCATGCTGCACCAACGGCTCTGGATTACGTCGCGGTGCCTGTGATTGGGCGCGCATTGCTGCGGCACGTTGGCTCGCAATGACTAAAGCCGTGCGCTAAGCTGATCGCAACGGCGCGAGCACAGCGCCGGCTCGGGAGACCAGCAATGCTGACGGACGTCGCCATTCAACTGCATGCCGACAAGATCCGCGACGACGGATTT
The DNA here is from genome assembly GCA_963778925.1 of uncultured Alphaproteobacteria bacterium. Taxonomy (GTDB): domain Bacteria; phylum Pseudomonadota; class Alphaproteobacteria; order Rhizobiales; family Xanthobacteraceae; genus Bradyrhizobium. The sequence goes on from CAVZWE010000026.1 coordinate 549,083, forward strand.
ACGGTGATCGAGCGTGCCGCCGATCCCGGTCTGGTCGAGGGATTGAAGGCGGCGCTGGAGCGCACCGAGCGCGAGCACGGTCTTGGCTGCGCCAAAACCTCGTTCGAAGGTTTCAAGACCGTCCGCATCAACAATCTCCTGACCTATGACGAGCTTTTCTGGGAAGTGCCGCTGCATGAAAATGTGCTGCCGGTGGTGGAGCGGGTGCTGGACAAAGAATGCCTGCTGTCGTCGTTCTGCTCGCTGGTGCTCGGTCCCGGCCAGGAGGCGCAGCCGATCCATGAGGACACGCAGTTGATTCCGCTGCCGCGTCCGCACATCCCGATCACGATCAATGCGATCTGGGCGCTGTCGGATTTCAGGGATGACAACGGCGCGACGCGGATCCTGCCGGGCAGCCACAAATTCGATTCCTCGCCGGAATACGGCAGGCATTACGATGCCGTCACTGCGACGATGCCGGCCGGCAGCGTGATGCTGTTCGACAGCGCGCTCTGGCATGGCGGCGGCGCCAACAACAGCGACGCGCGACGTTTTGCATTCTCCTGCGCCTATTGCTGGGGCTGGATGCGGCAGCAGGAAAACCTGCAACTGGGTATCCCGTTGGAAACCGCGCGGCGGTTTCCGCGGCGGCTGCAGGAACTCTGCGGCTACAGCGTCTACAAGGGACAGTTCGGCCACATCGACAACCGCGATCCGATCGAACTGTTGGGCCGCGAGCGCGGCAAGCGCATGGTGTGGGAAGCGACCGATGTGCAGGAAGGCGCGGATGGGGGAGGCGAAGTGAACCGTCATGCCCGGCCTTGTGCCGGGCATCCACGTCTTCCTTCTCGCAAACAAGGAGACGTGGATGGCCGGGACAAGGCCCGGCCATGACGAAATTGAATTTGTCGCGCCGCCTTACCCCAGCTTCCGAAATCGCAAATACGCCGCCTGACGTCCTTCGCGCTCGGCCTTGGCGCCGTAGCGCGTCATGGTGTAATCGGCCCAGGGCAGCTTCCAGTCGGCGGCGCGCTCCGCGGTCCAGGCGAAATCGGACGAGCGCGAAAGATGCGCCAGTGTCCAGGCGCAGTAATCGTCGATGTCGCTGACGAAGCGAAATTCGCCGTCCGGCTTGAGGACGCGCGCCATCGCGGCAACGGTTGCGTCCTGCACGAAGCGGCGCTTCCAGTGCCGCCGCTTCGGCCAGGGATCGGGATGGATCAGATCGATCCGTGCCAGCGAGCGCGCCGGCGCCCATGCCAATAGCTCGGTGGCATCGCCGGCGAACAGGCGGATATTGCCGATGTTATGCGCTTCGATCTGCGTCAGGATCTTCGCCATGCCGTTGACATAGGGCTCGCAGCCGATGAAGCCGGTATCCGGAAAGGCGCGCGCTTCCGCGATCAGGTGCTCGCCGCCGCCGAATCCGATTTCAAGCCTGACCTCGTCGGACGGCGGGTCGAACAGAAGCGCGAGATCGGACGGGCCGGGTTGGCCGATGTCGAGCGCAAGCCGCGGCAGCAGGTGCTCGATCAGGTCGGCCTGGTGCAGACGGAGCTTGTGGCCCTTGCGCCGCCCGAAGAACGAGCCGTGCGGATGAGCGGCGCCATCGCCGGACGATGCCTCGCGCTTGGCCGGATCGCGCGCACGCTCATCGCAGCGTCTGATACAGCCGATGCAACAGCCGCGCCCGCGGCTCGATCGACGAGATGTACATCTGCTCGTAATGGGTATGCGCACCCTTGCCGTCGACGCCGAGGCCATCGAGGGTTGCGGTATGCGGTGCGGTGAAATTGCCGTCGGAGCCGCCGCCGGTCGAGGTGTCCACCAGATCGAAGCCGATTTCGGCGGCGAGCGTCTTGGCGTGTTCGTAGAGGGCGGCGCCGGCATTGCCCTTCTCGTAAGGCGGCCGGTTCAATTCGCCTGTCACCTTGACGCTGACGCCTTCGCTGCGCGATTTCAGGCTGAGGATTTTTGGGACGAGCTCGTCGGCATCCGCAATCGAGGGCACGCGCATGTCGACCTCGGCATAGGCCTCCTCCGCAATGACGTTCGGCCGCGTGCCGCCTTTGACGACGCCGACATTGACGGTCACGCCGCGCTTCGGATCGTTCATGGCCTCCAGCGTCTGGATGATATTGGCAAGCTCGCGGATCGCGCTGCGGCCATCCTCGGGCCGCGTGCCGGCATGGGCGGGAACGCCTTGCACGAAGATCTCGAAACGCGCGACGCCCTTGCGTCCCGTGACGATCTTGCCGCCGTCGCGGGCGGGCTCGGTGACCAGCACATATTTTGCCTTGCGTCCCTCCGCCTCGATCAGCGCGCGCGAGGTCGGGCTGCCGATCTCTTCGTCCGAGACGTAGAGCTGGGTAATGCCGAGCGGCGGACGCTCGCCGCCTGCGCAAAGCTGCGCGAACGCATGGTAGGCGAGATAGGCGCCGCCCTTCATGTCGTAGATGCCGGGGCCGAATGCGCTGTCGCCCTCTACCCGAAACGGCAGCCGCTCGATGAAGCCCAGCGGATGCACCGTATCGAGATGGCTCAGCACCAGGATTCCCGGCGCATCCTGGCCCCACGACGAACGCGCCACCAGATGATCGCCGCAGCCGGAATGTCCCGCGACGCGCTCGATCGTGGCGGGCAGATCGCGGTAGCCCTCCGCGACCATGGTCGCGAGCCTGTTGACCTGATCGGGCGCTTCCGTCGGCGTCTCGATTTCGACCCAGCGGCGGATGCCTTCGAGGATGGCTTTGGAATCGAAGGGATTGGCGGTCGTCAGCATGTGGCTGCCTGCGATGGTGATTTCCCGATGTGCAATTGCACATCCGAGGTTCGCGCCAATGCGCGCCCGGAATCATGGCATATTGCAGATTGCGGCGTCGCTCAAACCAAAACGACTGAGCTCAGCGCCTGTCGGGGGCTTCGCGCGCGGCGATCTGCTCGACCAGATCGACAATGCTGCGCCGGAGCTTGGCGTCGGTGATGCGCGTGAACGCGCGGGTCAGCGCCAAACCCTCCGTGGTCGCCAGAAAATCCGAAACGTAGGCCGGCGAAGTCCCTTCGCTGAAACCTTCGGCGCTGGCGATGCCGCTGGGTCCTCCCTCGAACAGGAACGAGACCGGGACCTGCAGTATTTCGGAGATTTGCTGAATGCGGCTGGCTCCGACCCGGTTGGTGCCCTTCTCGTATTTCTGGACCTGCTGGAATGTGAGGCCCAACGCTTCCCCGAGTTTCTCCTGACTCATGCCCAGCATGATACGGCGCATGCGCACGCGACTGCCGACATATTTGTCAACAGGGTTGGGCGCTTTCGACATTTCCGTCACTCCCTGGGATCACGCCTGCGGGATCAAGCAAAACGAAGTATGGCTCAGACGCCAACACCGTCAAATCCTGCTCGGAGGGTCGGGGAGGATGCAGCTTTGAGCAATGAACTGACTGGACGTATTCCTGGCAACCGCAACAGAATGCGAATTGCAGCGTCGGTCTGTCAACTGGTGGATTTCCGCTGGTCGACATTTCTGCCGACAGCAGAAAAAGAACATGAATATGCAGGCGTCAGGAAGTCCGCTTCGCGGCGCGCCGCCGCACGACGAAAATCATGGCGGCGGCGACGATAATGCTTGCGGGAATGTCGCCGCTGCGTGCGTAGACGGTCGGCGCGATCGCGGCCGGCAGGCTGGAATCCAGCACGCCTTCGACGCCGAGGCCGAGACGCGCGACAATTCGCCCCATGGGATCGATGACCGCGGAAATGCCGGTGTTTGCCGCGCGAACCACCGGCAGTCCTTCCTCGATGGCGCGCAGCCGCGCCTGCTGCAGATGCTGGTAGGGGCCGGTCGAGATTCCAAACCAGCCGTCATTGGTCAGGTTGACGATCCAGCCCGGGCGGTCGTCGCGCGCCGCAACGTCGCCGGGAAAGACCGCTTCATAGCAAATCAACGGTAGCGCGCGCGGCGCATTCGGGACCGCGAGCGCGCGGCGGCGCGTGCCCGCAATGAATCCGCCCTGAACCCTGGTCAGCTGCTCGAAGCCGAGCTTTTCCATCCAGTTCTGAAACGGCAGATATTCGCCGAACGGCACCAGGTGCAGCTTGTCGTAAACCGACAGCACGCTGCCGTCGTGGTCGATGACATAGATCGAATTGTAGGCGCGCGTGATCCTGGCGCCGGGCGGCAGATCGGGCGCACGCACCGAACCGGTGATCAGCACGGTGCCCTTGGGCAACAGCTCGGCGATCTGTGCCATCGCATCGGCTTCGCGCGTCAGGAAAAACGGGAAGGCCGATTCCGGCCAGATCAGGATACTGGCGTCGCGCACGCCGGTGGATTGCGGCCCGGAGGCGCGATCGGACAGCGTCAGATACTTCTGCATCACCTCCGCCTTGGCGGAGTAGTTGAACCGGACGTCCTGCTGCAGGTTGGGCTGCATGATGCGGAGCTTGACGTTTGCAACCGCAACAGTCGGCTGCAGCGCCAGGCGAACGGCGCCGAAAATCCCCATCGCGACGAGCAGCACCAGCGCCATGGCAGGCACGAGCCATGGTTGGCGTCCGCGCGAACTGCCGTCGATCAGCACGGCCGGGCTTGCGAAGATCGCCACGCTCAGAAAAGTCAGGCCCCACAGGCCGACCAGCGACGCGGTCTGCGCCAGCGCCAGCGGTTCGGTCAGCGCGTAGCCGAATGCATTCCATGGAAAGCCGGTGAGCAGGTGACCGCGCAGCCATTCGCTGACCGTCAGGCTCACCGCGAGCGCGATCACCCGCGAGCCATTCCTGGTCCAGAGCAGGCGCGCCAGTGCGAAGCCGAGGGCGGTAAACAGCGCCAGATAGGCGGGCAGGCCGAGCACGGCGAATGGCATCAGCCAGGCGAAGGTCGATGCATCGACCAGGAACGCATTGCCGATCCAGTATAGCCCGGGGACAAAATAACCGAGCCCGAACCAGAAGCCCGACATTGCTGCCGCCGGGATGCCGCCCAGACGCCCGGCACCGGCGCCGTCGATCAGCCAGACCATGACGGGAAAGGTCAGGAACAGCACCGGCCAGGCATTGAACGGCGCCATCGCCAGCGCCGACAGCGCGCCTGCGACCAGCGCAATGGCGGCGCGCTTCCATCCCCATGACAGGATGATCGCAAGGCCGGCGGCGCGGAGTTTATCCATTGACATCACTGCGAGCCGGCTCCGTCGCCGGGCGGCGGGCTTGCATTGTCATTGGCCTGGACGGGACCCGCCTCCGGCGCGGCGTCGCGGCGGCTTCGCTCGCGCGGCGCACGCGGCGCGGGGCGTTCCTTGCGTGTGGCGATCCGCAGGCGCTTGACGCGTCGCGGATCGGCATCGAGCACTTCGATCTCGAAATTGCCGGGGCCGGAAATGACTTCGCCGCGTACCGGCAGGCGGCCGACATGGGTCACCAGATAGCCGCCGAGCGTCTCGACTTCTTCGCCGGCCTCGCCGGTCACGAACTCCTCGCCGATCACCGAGCGGACGTCGTCGAGGCTGGCGCGGGCATCGGCGATGAAGGAATTATCCGCCTGGCGCACGATCGCCGGCGGCTCGTCGCTGTCGTGCTCGTCGTCGATCTCGCCGACGATCTGTTCGACGATGTCCTCGATCGACACCAGGCCGTCGGTGCCGCCATATTCGTCGACCACCAGCGCCAGATGGATGCGCGAGGCCTGCATCTGCGCCAACAGGTCGATCGCCCGCATCGACGGCGGCACGAACAGCAGCTTTCGGATGATGTTGGCTTGCGCAAGCGGCAGCGCCAGATCGACGGCGCGCAGATCGAGACCGGCGGGCAGCGCCTTCTTGCGCTTGGCCCTGCTGCTATCCGATACCCGCGCCTTCGCGGTCATGAACGCCAGCAGATCGCGGATATGCACGATGCCTTCGGGATCGTCGAGGGTTTCGTTGTAGACCACCAGCCGCGAATGCGCCGCGCTTTCGAACAGGCTCATCAATTCGCCGAGCGGGATGTCGCGCTTGACCGCGATGATGTCGGCGCGGTGGACCATGACATCGGCGATGCGCCGCTCGTGCAGGCCGAGGATGTTGCGCAGCATGGTGCGCTCGATCGCCGAAAATCCCACCTCATCCGGCGTGGAGGCGTCGAGCACGACCTGCAGATCGTCGCGGACCGATCCGGGCTTCCATCCGAACAGGGTGCGGATCGCGCGCGTCAGCCAGTTCTCGGCGACCGGGCGCATGATTTCGCCTTGCGGCACCACGGCCGGCAGGTTGCGCGTATTGCGCGGATTGTCGTGGGTCGGCTCGGAGTCCGCCATCTCAGTCCATCCGCTCCCGATCCGCATAGGGGTCGGGAATGCCGAGCTGTGCCAGAATCTCCGCTTCGAGAGACTCCATGGTCCCGGCGTCGTCGTCTTTTTCGTGATCGTAACCGATCAAATGCAGGAAACCATGCACCGCCAAATGGCTGAGATGATGATCGAACGGCTTTTGTTCGTCGTCGGCTTCCTTGCGCGTCGTCTCGAAGGCAATGGCGATATCGCCGAGCATGCGCGGCGCATCGTCGGGACCGCCGGGGCCGGCCGGCGGCAGGGCCGGAAACGACAGCACGTTGGTCGGCTTGTCGATGCCGCGCCAGTTGCTGTTCAGGGTGCGAATTCCGGCGTCGTCGGTGAGCATGACCGCGAGTTCGGCGTCGCCGACATCGGCATCGACGACCTCGGCCGCGGCAGCTATGGCACGATGAATCACGGCCTCGGCGTCGGGCTCGGACTGCCAGCCATCGGCGACCACCAGAACCTCGGTCATGGGAAGGGCAAATTGCGCCATCGCTCCGGAATTTCTTTTGCGCTCCGAAATCGCTTCCGGCGCGCGCTCGGCGGCAAGTTTTCGCATCAAGGCCTGCTGGCTGCCGGCCGCTGCGGCAATCCTTCGTAAGCCGCGACGATTCGCGCCACCAGTTCGTGGCGGATCACGTCTTCGGCCGTGAATTTCACTTGCGCGATGCCCTCGACGCCGTCGAGCAATTTGGCGGCTTCCGCAAGCCCCGAGGTCTGGCCGTTCGGCAGGTCGACCTGCGAGGGATCGCCGGTGATGATCATGCGGCTGTTCTCGCCGAGCCTCGTCAAAAACATCTTCATCTGCATCGAGGTGGTGTTTTGCGCCTCGTCCAAAATGATGGCGGCGTTGGTCAGCGTGCGGCCGCGCATGAAGGCGAGCGGCGCGATCTCGATTTCGCCGGCCTGCAGCGCGCGCTCGACGATGCGGGAATCCATCAAATCGTACAGCGCGTCATAGATCGGCCGCAGGTACGGATCGACCTTCTCTCTGAGATCGCCGGGCAGAAAGCCGAGCCGCTCGCCGGCCTCGACCGCGGGCCGCGACAGGATGATGCGGTCGACCTCCTTGCGCTCGAACAATTGCGCGGCATGCGCCACCGCAAGCCAGGTCTTGCCGGTGCCGGCGGGACCGATGCCGAACACCAGTTCGTGGCGTTTCAGCGCGCGGATATAGGAGTCCTGGGCGGCGGTGCGCGCCCGCACCGGCCGCTTGCGCAGATTGATGGTCTCGAACGACGATTTCAGCGCCTTGGCGTCGAATTCGAACAGCGAGCCTTGCGCGATGATGGCGCGGATCGCGCCCTCGACGTCGCCCTGCGCCAGATCGTGGCCCTGGGTCGCCTGCGCATACAGCGTTTCCAGCACGCGCCGCGCGGCGTCGCAGCCGTCGCGCGATCCGGCGATGGTGATGTGATTGCCGCGGGAATCGACCACGACGCCAAGCCGGCGTTCGATCAGCGCCAGGTTTTGTCCGTAAGGTCCGACCAGCGCCGATGCCCCCCGATTGTCATCGAAGTCGATGACGACCTGCGTTTCGGGTGGAATTTGCATATCGCGGTCAAGTTTCCGGCTGGGAGCAAGCGAAGGCGAATCCGATGCGCTTTTTGGCAAGGGTTCAGGCTCCCATTCTCGTTTGAGAAGAATCGGTCATTTCAGGTGGCGTGATTGGAGAAGGGGGTGTTTGCGAAAAAGCCGGTTGGCCGGGCCGCGCACGAGAAGGGGACGCGAGTTCGCCGAGCAGGCTGTAGCGCTCGAGGCTTCCGATCCGCACCGGCAGAACCTGCCCGATGATGTCGGGCGGCGCCATCACATGCGCCGGCTGCAGATAGGCGGTGCGGCCGACGATCTGGCCGGGATTGCGGGCCGGGCGTTCGAACAGCACATCCACGGTGTTGCCAATCGCAGCCGCATTGAAGGCCGATTGCTGGCTGTCGATCAATTCCTGAAGCCGCACCAATCGCTCGTCCATTTCAGCCGCTGACACCGTCTCCCGCATGTCCGCCGCCGGCGTGCCTGGCCGCGGCGAATATTTGAACGAATAGGCGCCAGCGTATCCGATTTGCATGACCAGCGCGAGGGTGCCTGCGAAATCTTCCTCGGTCTCGCCGGGGAAGCCGACGATAAAATCCGATGAAAAAGCAATATCTTGGCGCGCGGCACGAAACCGGTTGATAACGGCCCGGTAATCATCGGCGGTATGTTTGCGGTTCATGGCCGCAAGAATCCGGTCGGAACCGGATTGCACCGGCAGGTGCACGAACGGCATCAGCGAGGCGAGATCGCGGTGCGCCTCGATCAACGTGTCGTCGACATCGCGGGGATGGCTGGTCGAGTAGCGCAACCGAGCGATGCCGGGAATATCGGCGAGGCGATGCAGCAGCATCCCCAGCGACCAGGTCCGTCCGTCCGGTCCTTCGCCGTGATAGGCATTGACGTTCTGCCCGATCAGCGTGATTTCGCGGACGCCATGATCGGCGAGCCGGAGCACGTCGTCGATGATCCTCGCGACCGGCCGCGATACTTCCGCGCCGCGCGTATAGGGCACCACGCAAAAGGTGCAGAATTTGTCGCAGCCTTCCTGCACGGTGACAAAAGACGAGATGCCGCGGGCGCGAATCGCATCGGGTCGCGGCGGCGGCAAAAATCCGAATTTGTCCTCGACCGGAAATTCGGTCTCCAGCGCGCGGCCTTCACTTTTTGCCTGCGCCAGCAGTTGCGGCAGATGATGATAGCTTTGCGGGCCGACCACGACATCGACCACCGGCGCGCGGCGGATGATCTCCTGGCCTTCGGCCTGCGCGACGCAGCCGGCCACCGCGATACTCATTTGCCGGCCGTTGCGCGCGGCTTCGTCCTTGACGGCGCGCAACCGCCCGAGCTCGGAGTAGACCTTTTCGGAGGCCTTTTCGCGGATGTGACAGGTGTTGAGGATCACCAGATCCGCATCGTCCACACTTGACGTCTCGACAAAGCCTTCGCCCGCCAGCGTGTCCACCATGCGCTGCGCATCGTAGACATTCATCTGGCAACCATAGGACTTGATATGCAGCTTGCGCGGCGGCTTCATGGAACCTGAATGCTGTGCGGAGGTGGCGCCAATGCGGCGCAGGCCTCAAATATAGGCTAAAGGGGTGAAAATCCAGCGGTTGGTACCGTCATTCCGGGGCGATGCGCGAGCATCGAACCCGGAATCCAAAGGATTCCCCGGTGTGCAAGGGCACATCTGAGGTCTGGTCCGGAGCCTGTCATCGGGCCGCGCTTTGCGCGGACCCGTTGGGACTATCCCGGAATGACGGGGAGCAACGGTTAGATCGCGACGGCCGCAGCCCCTGTCCGCCCGATCAGATCAGGCAATTGCCGCATGTCGTCGAATGTCACCTGGGCGCCGGCGGCGCGCAGCGTGTCCTCGTAACCTGGCCGGCAATGGCTGCCGCCGTGAAAGCCAAGCACCGTCATCCCGGCAGCCCGTGCGCCGGCGATGCCGGGCAAGCTGTCCTCAACGACGACGCACCGCTCAGGCGCGATCCGCATTTGCTCGGCGGCAAACAGAAACAGGTCCGGCGCGGGCTTGCCGCGCTTGACCTGCGTCGCCGAGAAAATGTGGGGCGCCAGCAGAGTCATAGAGCCCGGCACGAGTGAGGCCATGGCGAATTTTCTCAGGTGTACCGCTCGATGCCACGCATTTCGGCAACTCGATTGCACCGATCGCCGCGCCGACATTGGGGATCATCGGCAGATCGTCGGCGTAGCGCCGCAACGCCGCCTGTTTCACCTGTGCTTCAAAATCGACCGGGAGGCTGCGGCCGAGTTCGGCCTCGACAATCATTCTTGCTTCGCGGTCCGATACGCCGAGAAAGCGGTCGAGTACCTGATCGGCCGTGATCGGATAGCCATGGCGGGTCAAGATCGCCGCATGTGCGCGGCACGAAATGACCTCGCTGTCGACCAGGACGCCGTCGCAATCGAAAATGACGAGACCGAAATTCCGGTCTTTGTTTTGACGCGTTTTCTTCACGCGAACCGGTACCCACCCTGGATCAAGTCCGGGCCAGGCTTTCGCTTATGGCTCAGGATTTGTCGTCCTCCAGCGGAATGCAATAAAGCTCCAGCCGGTGGTCGACCAGCTTGTAGCCGAGCTTGCGGGCGATTTCGGCCTGCAGCTTTTCGATCTCTTCGTTGGTGAATTCGATCACCTTGCCGTCGCGCAGGTTGATCAGATGGTCATGGTGGGTTTCTCGCATCTGCTCGTAGCGGGCGCGGCCCTCGCGGAAGTCATGGCGCTCGATGATGCCGGCGTCCTCGAACAGTTTTACCGTCCGATACACCGTCGAGATCGAGATCTTGTCGTCGACCGCGACGCAGCGGCGATACAGTTCCTCGACGTCGGGATGATCGGCCGCTTCCGCCAGCACGCGCGCGATGACGCGGCGCTGTTCGGTCATGCGCATGCCGGTGGCGGCGCAGCGGGCTTCGATACCTGTGGCCTTGAGCGCGGGCGTGGATTTGAGAATGGTCATGGGTTTAGCCTGAAGCAGTGAGGCCTGTTGTTGTGCCACCGCGCGGGCTCTACGACAAGTCGCGGCGCATCAGAAGCGCGTTCAATTGTTCCCCGCCGGGTTGCTGGTAATAGCGTTCCCGGTGCCCGGCGACGGTAAATCCAGACCGTTGGTAAAGCCGCCGCGCCGGCTGATTGTTTTCCTCGACCTCGAGGAACACCGTACGTATGCCGCGGCCGGCCAGATGGCCGAGATGTGTCAGCAACAGGTTGCGGGACAGGCCGCGTCCGCGGTGGCTCGCGGCTACCGCAATCGACAGTATTTCGGCCTCGTCCGCCGCCATCCGCGACACCGCGAAGCCGATCACCTTGCGGCCGAGCCTCAGGCGATGAACCAGCGTGTCGCGCTCGGTCAGCATGGCCTCGAATTCGGCTTCGCCCCAGCCACGGTGAAACGACGCGCCGTGAAGCTGCGCGAGTTTCGGCGCATCGCGGAGCGTTGCCGGCTCGACGACCGCCGTGCCGCCGTTCCACAGTTCGGAGAGCCAAACCATCATGACGTGGACGGCTGCACGGCTCCTGGCAGCGCCCCCTTTGGAGGTTTGGCGTCGGGCGCGCGCAGATAAAACGGGCGGGCCGGCGCGGTATCCGGACTGGCCGCGGCGCCCAGCCATGCCACCCAGGCGATATCCGGTGCGACCTCCGCCTCGACCTTGAATGGCGGCGGCGCCTGTGCCGGCCAGCGGTCGGCCAGGATTTTGGCGGCGTTGCCGACCAGATGCGGTGCGCCGAACCGTGTCGCGCCGAGCGCCTCCTCGATCGGGGCTACCCGCGGCGGGACCAGCGAACCGCCATTGCCGCTGACCACCTGAAAATACACATGGTCGTGCCGCGCATCGATCGCCGAGATGATCGGCTGATCGAGGTTCTGGCTGACGACCGGCGCGGCATAGGCGCTCAGCGTGGTCAGCCCGACCACCGGTCTATCGGCGGCGAGCGCAATACCGCGCGCGGCGGACAGACCCACGCGCAAGCCGGTAAAACTGCCGGGGCCGGTGGTGACCGCAATGCGATCGAGGCCTGCGAATGCGATGCCGGAGGCTTTCATGACCCGCGCGATCAGCGGCATCAGCGCTTCGGCGTGGCCGCGCTTCATGGCTTCTGATTCCTGCGCGATCAGCTTGCCGGCATCGGTGTCCAGCACGCCGGCGGCGCAGGCATCGAGCGCAGTATCGATGGCGAGGATCAGCATGGAGAGCGGGCGACTGGCGAGTAGCCAATAGCGAATAGAAAGTCAGCAGAAGCTGCCATTCGCCATTCGCTACTCACTATTCGCCGCTCCCAAAATCACATCGGCCGGACTTCGACCACGTCGGGCACGAAATGCTTCAGCAGGTTCTGGATGCCGTGCTGCAGGGTCGCGGTGGATGACGGGCAGCCCGCACAGGCGCCCTTCATGTTGAGATAGACGATGCCGTCCTTGAAGCCGCGGAAGGTGATGTCGCCGCCGTCATTGGCGACCGCCGGGCGCACCCGGGTTTCGATCAGATCCTTGATCATCTCGACTGTCTCGGCGTCGGCCTCGCTATAGAACTCGCCGTCCTCATCGGCGGCCTCGTCACTGCCGGCGCTGCCGTCGGCCAACAGCGGGGCACCCGACATATAGTGCTCCATGATGGCGCCGAGGATCGCGGGCTTGAGATGCTGCCAGTCGCTGGCGTCCTTGGTGACGGTGACGAAGTCGGAACCGTAGAACACGCTGGTGACGCCGGGCACGGCGAACAGCCTTTCGGCGAGCGGCGAGCGGACCGCGGCCTCACGGCTGGTAAATTCCAGGGTGCCGCCGTCGAGGACTGTGCGGCCGGGGATGAATTTCAGGGTGGCGGGATTGGGGGTGGCTTCGGTCTGGATGAACATGGTTTTCTCCGGCGTCGCCGGTTCAAGGCCGGCGCGTGAGTGACATCTAGCAGATGGCGACGCCGGATGCACGATCAAGGGCGCAGGGCGGTGATTTGGCCGTCGAATCAGGCGGCTAGGACAGGGCGTCGAGATCCGCGTCGCTCAAATCGCCGGATACGAGGGTGACGGGAATCGGGAACGAGCCGGCCGCGCCGGCCACCATGGTGACGAGCGGACCGGGGCCTTCCGGCCCCGGATTGGCGGCCAGCACCAGCATGGCGATATCGACGTCCTTGTCGATGACGTCGAGGATCTGCTCGGTCGGGTCGCCCTCGCGGATCACACGCTCCGGGGTGATGGCGGCGATGCCATTGGCGCGGCCGGCGGCGCGATCGAGCGCGGCATCGGCTTCCTCATGTGCTTCCGCGCGCATGACTTCGGCGACCCCCAGCCATTGCTGGTTCTGGTCCTCGGTCTCGATGATGCGCAGCATCACCACCCCGCCGCCGACGCGGATCGCCCAGCGGCTGGCATAGTAGACGGCGCGGTCCCATTCCGCGGTGTCGTCGACGATAACCAGACATTTTGGCTTGTGACCCGTCTCGTAGCTTCGTCGCTGGGTGGTCATGCATGTCCCGATGCTGCGCCAAGCAATCCGCATGCTGCCACGGCGCAGCCATATCAGACAAGCGGCGTCGGGAGCGCGCTGCGCTGCGTCAATGATGGCAGACCAGGGCGTGAAGTCATGAATCCATAGGCATTGGTGGAAGCCGCTTTGGAGTGCACTACGGACATATGTCGGACGCGCGAGGTCCGAAAAGTGCCACTTCCGGACTTCGCATCAAATCTGTCATGGTGGACGCCGCGCCAAGTTCAAGTTCCAGGCCTTGTCCAGATTGCGGGCCTCGGAGAGCGCGGCCACGCTCGGCAAGAGCGTCGAATTGAGGTCGGTCTCGGTTAAATCGGCGCCGGCGAGATTGGCGTTGGATAGGTCAGCTCCCGCAAGGTCGGCGTGATTGAGGTTGCAGTTCGCCAGATTGGCGTTCTGCAGCTTCGCGAATTCGAGATTGGCGCGCGAGAGATTAGCGCCGCTCAGGTCCGCATTCCTGAGATCGGCGGACTTGAGCACGCCACGCATCAGGCCCATCGATTGGTTGTGCATGTCCGCGCTCAAATCGGCGCCGGCAAGCTTGGCCCCGATCATGCTGGCACCCGAAAGATCTGCGGTTATTCGCGCGCCGCTCAAATCGGCACCGCCAAGCTTGGCGCGTTGCATTTGCGTGCTCAGCAGCGATGCCTTGACGAGGGACGCCTCCGTCAAATCCGCGTCGATCAGCCAGGCCTGGTTCAGGATAGCCCGATCGAAGCGCGCGCCTTTCAGATCCGTCCGGTTGAGCTTTGCCAGGCGAAGATTTCTGCCGGAGAAGTCGAGGCCCGAGAGATCGAGGTGGGACAGCCGCTTTCCCTCCAAATCTGCAGAGCGTTGGTCCCCGGGGCCTTGAGGAACAGCCTTGAGAAGCTCGTCGACCTCCGCGCGCGTCATCTCCGATGTCGACATTTCTGGACTGTTGAGGTCGACATAGCGCAGCAGATCCTGCGACACGGCGTCATAGGGATGAACCAGCAGCGCCGCCATCGACAAAAGAGCAAATGCGAGACGAAACGGCATCGCGTCTCTCGGCCTGCCCCGCTTTTATTATAGCACGAAAATCGGCACCGTCTCTTGCAGATTTTGGGTTGGCTGCACTGGGTAGGTCGAAGCATTGGAAAGGCCGCTGTGGATTACAGCGGCCCTGCCCGAGATAGCTACTTTTTCTCTTCGGGCGCAGGGGGCAGTGGAGCGCCACCCCTAGATATGCGCGGCTTGGCTGCTGGCATTTTGGAAGCTGCCTTCGGAGCCGGCGAGATTGCGGCTTGCGCGTCACGTGCGCGGCTCTCGAGCGAATCCATCTTCATGGTGAGATGCAAAACCTGATCGGACAGTCGTTTAATTTCGGCGTCCTGAGCTTCAAGCATCCCGCCATAACGCCGTAGGTTCCCTGCTACTGCCTGCTGGTACTCGTCAAAGACCTTCCAAGACACGGCCTGAGGTGCCGCTTCTGGTTTGAAGATTGCAAAATCGTCGAGGACGCACAAGAGAAATGCAGCGCTGCTCCCGATCAATGCCAATACAATGTAGATCACGAAAGGCGTGCGGCGACTACGCCGGAGCGTCCCGATGTCGCGAACCGGTTCAGTCTCGTGCTCTCGCTCGCTCTCAAACTCGTAGCTCATGCCGGTATTCAACAGCCAAGATCGTTCAAATAGGTCTCCAGGGTAGAGATCGTCGCAAGCAGATTGTCTCGGCGAGCCCTGATATCTCGGGCGCGGTCTTTTTTCGTTTCGATGACGATTGCGAAGTTGCGAATGGTTTGTCTGAGATCGGAGATCAGCGCCCTCAATTGCGCCGCTTCTTGCAGGACCGGAGTGGACGTTTCAGGCCTCCTGTACAAATACACCAACCCGTGACCGCGTTGCTCACGCTCGCGTTCGATCTTGCCGTCGCGAACAAGGCGATCAAGCCTCGCGCGAAGTCCTGCGTGCATCCGCAGCGTCGATCAACCACGACACCGCTGTACAGGATAGCCACGCATTTGCCGGCATCATCTCCATGATCTTGGCCTCGGTTTTGCGTGCTCTCATGCGCTGCGGATCGTTGCTGGCGCGTTCCGTCAAGCTGCGCAATGTCGGTGCGCGGAAGGTCATGGTTTCCCAACCGTCGTGGCCATCATTCCTCTCCGTCCCGACGCCAGTCGGGACATGTCATGTGAGGGTGAGTCAGGCTAACCTCTTTTTGGGCTTTGGCTTTTCTGTCGGGGCCGAAACGGCGATCTTTTCCCTTAGTTCGGTGCAGGTGTTGCGAACTTCCACCATCGCTAGCGAGCAATTCTCAATTTCAACGAAGACGCGCCTGGCTTCCTCCCGATAGCGTGCCGCAATTTCCTTGAGCTCCTTGGTCACGGCGAGCGCATCGCGGGCCATCGTCTCGCAATGCTTCACACGCTCGATCAGTTCAGCGCCCATCCCCTCGATCTCTTTCGCCGCAATTTCGTATTCGCCTACAATGGCTTCCGCGGATAGCCTGCCGATCTCCGTCGTCCCTTCGCGATGCTCGACATAGTCCGGCATCGCCAGAGCTGGTGCATCCACTTCCGACGGCTTTGTATCGGAACGATGCGGGTTCTTTTGAATCTCTGCCGCGATTCCCTGAATCTCTTTCGCGATTTGGTGTTCCAAATCACTCAAGGCTCGTGGTCTTCGTAACAACTGCACCATCACTAAGCCTCCACTAAAAAAATAAGCAAAACAACGCGGCGCAAAATAGCTTGTTAGACTGACGGCACAACAAAACTGGTTGGTTAAGCTTGCCGGTTAAGGTTTATGCCTTGGCTGCAAGGGAGGCCGGAGGCGATGGCTGGAATGAAGACGGAGCTAAATGATTATAAATTGGGCCTTCCGCCCAGCCGAGTTCGGAAGGCCACCGTGTGTAACGGGCGAGTAGTTCAATTCGCCACTTGCAGCGAAGACCCATATCCCAATCACGCGCAAAATTAGCTTGACCTGCCAGGGGCACCCACCTGGTCGCCAATAATCCCTCGCCGATTCATGTTGGCATCACGATCGCTGAGTCCGCAGCCTAGCGTTTGCGGACGAAGCCGACGATGTCCTTGACAGCCTTCATGGTCTCGGCGGCGATGGCGCGGGCACGGTCGGCGCCGTCGACCAGGATCCGATCGACATGGCCGGGGTCGGCCACCAGCCGCTTCATCTCGGAGGCGATCGGCGACAGTTTCGCGACGCAGAGTTCAACCAGCGAATTCTTGAAATTCGAGAATTGCCCGCCGCCGAATTCGCTCAACACTTCGGACTTGCTGCGGCCCGACAGCGCGGCATAGATCCCGACCAGATTGTCGGCTTCGGGACGCGTCTCGAGCCCCTTTTCCTCCGACGGCAGCGGTTCCGGATCGGTCTTCGCCTTGCGGATTTTCTGCGCGATGGTGTCGGCGTCATCGGTAAGATTGATGCGCGAATTGTCCGACGAATCCGACTTCGACATCTTCTTGGTGCCGTCGCGCAGCGACATCACCCGCGTCGCAGGACCCGTGATCAGCGGCTCCGGCTGCGGAAAAAACATTCCATCGTTAAAACCGTGGCCGCGGATCGAGTCGCCGAAATCATTGTTGAATTTCTGCGCGATGTCGCGCGACAGTTCGAGGTGCTGCTTCTGGTCGTCGCCGACCGGCACATGGGTAGCGCGATACACCAGAATATCGGCTGCCATCAGTACCGGATAGTCATAGAGACCTACCGAGGCGTTCTCGCGGTCCTTGCCGGCCTTTTCCTTGAACTGGGTCATGCGGTTGAGCCAGCCGACCCGCGCCACGCAATTGAAGATCCAGGCCAGTTCCGCGTGTTCGTACACCTGGCTCTGGTTGAAGACGATCTGCTTGTTCGGGTCGATGCCCGAGGCGATAAAGGCCGCAGCCACTTCGCGGGTATTGCGCGCCAGTTCCGCAGGTCCGCCCCACACTTCCACCGGCTGGGTCAGCGCGTGCATGTCGACCACGCAATAGAGGCAGTTGTGGGCCTCCTGCAGCTTGACGAAGTTGACGATCGCGCCGAGGTAATTGCCGAGATGCAGATTACCCGTCGGCTGGACGCCCGAAAAAACCCGTTCAACGAATGCCATTGTCAGCTTCCCGCGCGTGCCTGTCTCGCGCCATCCAATGCCAAAAGGCGCAGCGCGCCGTCCCAATGCCATGCGGGCCTCAGTCGCGCAAGTCGGCGGGCGCGGTTTGTCTGATCGCGTTAACCGCATTGCCCCAATTGGTTACCCCAAACAGGGCCAGCAGCAGGCCGTAAATCGCGATTGAAGCTGCGATCAGCAGCAGCAGAAGTGCGCCCTGCGCGAGGCCATGCGCACCGGCTTCCAGCGCCGGCACCAACCGCGCCGCCAGCCACAATATCCCGCCCATCGCCAGCGCCGCCGCGACGATGCGTGGCAGCCGCCGGCGCGCCGCGGCATCGATCGAAAATCCGAAGGTCGCCGCACCGCGCCGGATCAGCGAAAGCGCGCTGCTCCAGGCCCCGCACGCGATGCTCGCCGCGATTCCGCCGGCGCCGAATAACCGGCCAAGCACGACGGCCAGGACGATCGCGACCGCAAATCCCTTCAGCACCGCCCACAGCGGCGTCAGCGTATCGTCGCGCGCGAAGAAGGCCGGCGACAGCGCTTTCACCAGCACATGCGCGGGCAGGCCGAGCGCAAGCCACATCAGCGCCTGCGCGGTATCGGCGGTATCCGACGCGGTGAAGGCGCCGTGCTGGAACAGCATCCGCACCACCGGTTCGCTCAACACGATCAATCCCAATGTCGCCGGCAGCGCCAGGCCGACCGCGAGTTCAAGGCCGCGCGACTCCGCGTGCATCATCGATTCCCGGTCATCGCCGCGCAACGCACGGGTCAGTTCGGGCACCAGCACGGTGCCCATGGCGACGCCGACAATGCCGAGCGGCAGTTCGATCAGGCGGTTGGCGAAATACAGCCACGATACCGCCGACGGCGAGGACGACGCGATGATGGCGCCGGCGACCACAAGCAATTGCGGTGCGGAACTCGCGATCATGCCGGGGATCGCCTTGCCGAAGAAGCCGCTGATATCCGGACCGAAGGAGATGCGCAGCGGCGTCGCGATGCTGGCGCCACTTTGGCGCAGCAGCAGGATCGCCAGTTGCAGCAGCCCGGCGATCCCGACCGTGCCGGCGATCACCAGCGCGGCATGGTCGGCATCCCAGCGCCAGCCGAGCAGCGCGATCATGACCGCGATCAGCGCGATGTTGAACAGAAGCGGCGAGAATGCCGTGAGCGCGAATCTGATGCTTGTGCGCTCATCAGCGCCATCATCACGGCGGCGGGACCGGCGAAGGCGAGATAGGGCAGCATCAGTCGGGCATCGTCGACGGCGAGCTGCAGCGTCGGATGCCCGGCAAAGCCCGGCGCCAGCGCGGTGATGACAAACGGCATCAGACAGGCCGATCAATGCCGCCGCCACCAACAGGCCGGCGCTGACGGTGCCCAGCACGCGCCCTGCGAAGGCGGCGGCTGCCACAGTGCCCGTCGGCCTCGCGCACGCGCAGCCAGGCCGGCACCAGCGCTGCATTCAGCGCGCCCTCGGTCAACAGCCTTCTCACCACATTGACCAGTTGAAACGCCACCAGGAACGCATCCGCGACCGGGCCGGCGCCGAGCAGCGCCGCGATCATCGAATCGCGGGCGAAGCCGAGCAAACGCGAGGCCAGCGTGCCGACGGAGACGGTGAGGAAGGAGCGGATCATGAAGGCTCTAGTACCGTGTTTCCAACGTTCGGGAGCATATCGGTATCAACTCTGAACCTCATCCTGAGGAGCATCGCGTGAGCGATGCGTCTCGAAGGATGGCCACAGACGACCGTGCAAGCCGCCATCCTTCGAGACGCCCGGCTTCGCTGTGCTCTGCCGGGCTCCTCAGGATGAGGTCCGGGGAATTTAAACTGATCGTTTTCATCGCATCGATCCACTCGGAGGCGTCGCTTGCTGGCAGTAGCGCCCCGTTTCCGGAGTTCGTAATGTCTTGGGGAGCCTCTGATACGAACTCCGGAAACAAAGGGGCACTACCAATTCATAATTCTAGTGCCGCTCTCGATTTGAAGTTCCTGTTGCGAACTCGCGGCATCCAGTGCAGGAACTTCAAATCGACGGCACTAGGTCGATCGTGATAGGCCGCTGCACCTGCGTCGAACCGGTTTGGAGCGGATTTCCCGCACCAGCGCAATTGCCGCAACAGGACTTGGTGAATGAGCTCAGCGAAATACGACGTTCTCGGGATCGGCAATGCGATTTTCGACGTGTTGGTGCAGACCGACGAGGGTTTCCTGGCCGCTCACGGCATGACCAAGGGCGGCATGGCGCTGATCGACGAGGCCCGGGCAGCTTCGATCTACCGCGATATGGGGCCCGCGACCGAGATGTCCGGCGGCTCGGCGGCCAACACCATTGTCGGGATCGCCAATCTGGGCGCGCGCGCCGCCTATGTCGGCAAGGTCAGGGACGACCAGATCGGCCGTCTCTATACCCATGACATCCGCGCGGCAGGCGTTGCGTTCGAGACCAGGCCTGCGGCCGATGGTCCCGCCACCGGCTGCTCCTACATCCTGGTGACGCCGGACGGCGAGCGCACCATGAACACTTATCTCGGCGCGGCGCAGGAGCTGATGCCCGGCGATATCGACGCCGCCCAGGTCGCGGCATCGAGCGTCATCTATCTCGAAGGTTATCTCTGGGATCCGAAGAACGCCAAGGACGCCTTCGTCAAGGCCTCGAAGATCGCGCATGATTCGGGCCGCCAGGTCGCGCTGACGCTGTCGGATTCGTTCTGCGTCGATCGCTATCGCGGCGAATTTCTCGATCTGATGCGGGGCGGCACGGTCGATCTGGTGTTCGCCAACGAGACTGAGCTGCATTCGCTGTACCAGACCTCGGATTTCGACAGGCGCGCTGAAGCAATTGCGCCTCGATGTCGGTCTCGGCGTCGTCACCCGCAGCGAGAAGGGCTGCGTGGTGGCCTCGACCGACGGCGTCACCGCGGTGCCGGCATTTCCGATCGAGAAGATGGTGGATACCACCGGCGCCGGCGACCTGTTCGCCGCCGGATTCCTGTTCGGCCTGGTGCGCGGCGCCGGTCATGAGAAGTCCGGCCGGCTGGGGGCGCTGGCAGCCGCCGAAGTGATCCAGCACATCGGCGCGCGGCCGCAAGTGTCGCTGAAGGAGCTGGCGCAGCAGAACGGATTGCCGGTGTAGGTTGAGCGGAGTATCTCTCCACCGTCATGCCCGGGCTTGCTGCCCGGGCATCCACGTCTTGGAATGGCGAAGCGCGAATTTCGGGAGAGGTGGAGTGGTCGGGGCAGCTCGCGGCGAGAGCATCGGACTTGAAGAAGCTGTCGGTATTCTTCGCCCCAGTCGCGATCTCTGGCGAGCAACGAGATCCACCGGTGAGAAAAAGCGAAAACCACCTCGTCACCAAGGCAGCAATGAAGCGATTTCGTTGATGCGAGATCGGCATTATCGACCTTGCACGCCGAAGAGGACGCCTGCTCGTCGAACAAATCTTTCTGGTCGGGCAATCGATGCAGTCCGACGCCTGGGCAGGCGCGCGTGCCTGTGCAAGATGAAGGCCATCTTGACGAATGAGGTACGGATCGAGCGTTACTGCGCGCCCAGCTCTGCTCAATGGCTCCAATGAGCTCTGTGGTGATGTCCACACACCAATGCTCGGACCAGCGATCGTCAAACCACTTTGCGAGCTTGGTGGTCGCATCGTGGTCCAACACGTCTACGTTCAACTCACCCTGCTTCGATAAGCCCGATAAGGTGAGATTACTGCTCCCCAGAAAGCCGGTGATTGGGTTGTTCGGGTCGGGCCGGAAAAAAAGGTACAGCTTGGCGTGCAGCGGGTGCTGCAAGAATAGCTCGACGATCACTTTTCCTGTTTTCAGCTGCGCAGAAAGGCGTCGAAGGCCGGCCTCGACAGCGCTGGGCGGCATTCCCAGCATTAACTGAAGCCGACGATCCTCCGCGAGCTTACGCTTCAACCGCGCGACGGCCTGATTATCGAGCGACTCTTCGGCGGTCGCGCTTGCCAAGCCAATCCTCAGTTCGTCCTGAGGCAGACGTTGCATACCGACGAGCAGCCGACATTGCTCGTTTTCTTTGCCTGACCAGTTTGCGATCAGGTCATCGATCGATTTCGAGGCAGTGGAATGCACGGATCGGCGCGCTCCGTTACCGCGCCCTGCTGGCGGCGGCGATGCGGCGGATAGCGGCCGAGCCGCGGGGATTGTCGACGATGGACCGCAGCGAACTATCCGCCGGGGTTCGCTGCTTTCACATCCGGCACAGCCGCAACGAAAGCCGCGAGGCACCCGTTGGCGAGCCGGTTCATGTGATCTTCTACCGCGCCCTCAGTCCCGGACTCGTCGAAATCGTGCGTGTGCTGCACGAGCGAATGGAGCCGGGCCGGCACATCGGAGCAGCGCGTCGTGCGGATTGAGCCAAACCGTCCGCAGGGATCGGCTGTGCCGGTGTGCGCGGCTTTCTTCACCTCGCCCACGAGACCGCGGGCGCAGCGCGCATCCGGCATTCCCCGCGCCCTCTGATTTCATGGCGCGAGACTACCCAAGCAAACCTCGGGCGGATCGAGTCGCGAGAATGCGGGGTCATGTCTATCTCCCTCGCCCCGCGCTTGCGGGGAGAGGGTCCGGGTGAGGGGCTGTCTCAGCAAGCGGACTCGCGGAGAATTCGCCCTCACCCGCGCGCGCGAAGAGCGCGCCTGACCTCTCCCCGCATCCGCCTTCGCCAGAAGGCGGGCGTCGGCGGACACAGAGCGGGGCGAGGTGACCGGAGCTTCACGCCGTCTTCGCCGCCTTCAATCCGAGCTTCTCTTCGACCGCGTCGCGCATCAGGAATTTCTGGATCTTGCCGGTGACGGTCATCGGGAATTCGTCGACGAATTCGACGTAGCGCGGGATCTTGTTGTGCGCGATCTGGCCCTGGCAGAAGGCGCGGACCTCCTCGGCGGTCAGCGTCTCGCCCGGTCGCGTCCTGATCCAGGCGCAGAGCTCCTCGCCGTAGCGATCGTCGGCGACGCCGAAGATCTGCACGTCCTGGATCTTGGGATGGCGATAGAGAAATTCCTCGATCTCGCGCGGGTAGAGGTTCTCGCCGCCGCGGATCACCATGTCCTTGATGCGGCCGACGATGTTGCAATAGCCTTCCGCGTCGATCACGGCGATATCGCCGGTGTGCATCCAGCCATTGGCATCGAGCACATCGGCGGTCTTTTCCGGCTCGTCCCAATAGCCGAGCATGACGCTGTAGCCGCGGGTGCAGAGCTCGCCGCGTTCGCCGCGCGGCACGACGCGGCCTTCGAGATCGACCACCTTGACCTCGACATGCGGATGAATGCGCCCGACGGTCGACACCCGTCGCTCCAGCGGATCGTCGGTGGCGCTCTGGAAACTGACCGGGCTGGTCTCGGTCATGCCGTAGGCGATGGTCACCTCGCGCATGTTCATCTGCTCGTTGACGCGCCGCATCACCTCGATCGGGCAGGGCGCGCCGGCCATGATGCCGGTGCGCAGCGACGACAGATCGAACTTTGCAAATTCGGGATGGTCGAGTTCGGCGATGAACATGGTCGGCACGCCGTACAGCGTCGTGCATTTTTCCCGCTCGATGGTCTGCAGCGTCACCAGGGGATCAAACCCCTCGCCGGGATAGACCATGGTCGCGCCCGTGGTGACGGCGGCGAGATTGCCCATCACCATGCCGAAACAGTGATAGAGCGGCACCGGAATGCAGATGCGGTCGTGCTTCGGTCAGCCGCATCGCGCGGCCGACGAAATAGCCGTTGTTGAGGATGTTGTGGTGCGTCAGCGTGACGCCCTTGGGCGAACCGGTGGTGCCGCTGGTGAACTGGATATTGACGGCATCGTCGAACTGCAGGGTTTCGGCGAGCGCCGCCAGCGCGTCGCGGTGGCGCGCGCCCGCCCATGCGCGTCACCTCTTCGAACGCAATCGTGCCGGGAAAGGCCGGGCCGCCGACCTGGATCACCGCGCGCAATTGCGGCAGCCGCGCCGCGCGCAGTTCGCCCGGTTGCGATTTCGCAAGCTCGGGCAGCAGCGTGTTCAGCATCTCCATGTAGTTGGAGGTCTTGAACGCGGTGGCCGTGACGATCGCCGCGCATCCGACCTTGGCGAGCGCGAATTCGAGTTCGCTCAGGCGATAGGCGGGATTGATGGTGACGAGAATGAGCCCGGCCTTGGCGGCGGCAAACTGCGTCAGCGTCCATTCCGGACGGTTGAGCGACCAGACGCCGATCCGCGCGCCGCGTTCGAGGCCGAGCGCGAGAAAGCCCGCGGCCAGCGCATCGACCCGTTCGGTCAATTCATTCCAGCTCCACCTGACGCCGTGGCTTGGCGAAACCAGCGCCTCGCGATCGCCCCAGCGCCGCGCCGCCTGATCGAGGCTGCGCCCGATGGTGCTGCCCAATAGCGGCGCATCGGCGATGCCGCAAACATAGCTGTCCGCAATGTCGGTCAAGTTGGCTTCTCCATGCGTGGGGTGGAGAGTATCCGTCATGCCCGGGCTTGTCCCGGGCATCCACGTTCTTTCCCGCAGCACCGCCTTAAAAGCGTGGATGGCCGGGACAAGCCCGGCCATGACGAATTCCTGTCGGCGCTCTCGGGTTCATCTTATCGCCTACGCCGCCTTCTGGCCGGCCGCATCGAGCCCGGCATAGACGCCACGCTCGAAGCCGGCATAGGCTTCCACGCATTTCTGGTCCACGAACGGCAGCACCTGCATCAGGATCACGCCGCTAACGTCGCGCGCCGGATCGATCCAGAAGTAGGTGTTGGCGAGTCCCGCCCAGGCGAGGCTGCCGGAGCTGCGGCCCTCCGGCGTCTTGGCGGTCGTGATCATGAAAGAGAGCCCCCATTTCTTGACGATGTCCGGATAGAGATCGACATCGTTGGTGGCGAACGCGACTGCCGAGGTCATCCTGGTCATGGTGAGTTCGCCGATGTGGTTCTCACCCATCATCGCCACCGACTCGGGCTTCAGCACCTGGTTGCCGTTGCCTTTTCCCTTGTTGAGGATCATCTGGGTGAACTTGATGTAATCGCCCGCGGTGCCGTAGAGCCCGCCGCCACCCATGTGGAATTCCGGATCCTGCTCGAGTTCGAACGGCATCGGCGCCAGCGATCCGTCGGGTCCGCGCCCGTGCATGGCGACCAGACGCTTGCGTTGCGATTCCCCGATCTTGAAGGCGGTATCGGTCATGCCGAGCGGGGTGAACAGATGATCGCGCAAATAGGCATCGAGCCGCTTGCCGCTGATCGCTTCGACCGCCTTGCCGACGTAATCGATATTGATGCCGTATTCCCAGCGCGTGCCGGGGTCCGTCATCAGCGGCGTCTTCAGCGCATCGTTCTTGCAGCTGGTGATGCCGGGCGTACCGGTCTTCTCCAGATATTTCACCATGTCGCCGTTCCACATGTCGTAGCAGAAGCCGGCGGTGTGGGTCATCAGATGGCGCAGCGTGATCGGGTTCTTCGCCGGCCGCAGTTTTGGTTCGCCGCTGGCATCGAAACCTTCGAGCACCTGGGGCGAGGCCAGATCCGGCAGCACCTTGTCGATCGGCCCGTCGAGCGAGAGCTTGCCCTGCTCGACCAGTTGCATCGCGGCGGCGGCCGTGATCGCCTTGGTCATCGAGGCGATCCAGAACACGCTGTCCAGCGTCATGGCGTCGTCTTTGGACAGGTCGCGTTTGCCGAACGCGCCCTGGTAGATTACCTCTTTGCTGTTGGCGGCCATTGCGACCACGCCGGGAATTTCCTTGGCGTCGCTTTTCTGCCGCAGGACCTGATCGATCTGAGCTTTGCTTTGCATGGGTCACCTCCCTGATTTTTTTGAAGTGGCCGATCTTCCTACCGGCCGCCATTTCCCGCAAGCACCGGCGAAGCGGCGGAGGCGTCATGGTCACGATTTCGTGCGGATTGCCGGAAAGGCGACGAAAGGGTGACGATAGGGCGACAGAACTGCAACACCCCGCCACAATTTGCGGTGAATTAGCTTGCATCGCCGGTGACCGCAGCGGATATCCACGATATGTTGCAGGGGTTGGTTTCGGCCAACGATTTCCCGAGTAAGGCGTTCAGATCGCAGTAAAAACGGCGATCCCCAGTTGATAGTTTGACAAAAATGTTTGCGGCTTTCGATGCCGCCAGAGGACCAAAATGATTTCGACCTGGAGCGAATGGAAACGGTATCCCCGGGCCGGGCGCGGCGAAAATATCGAGGCACCGATCACGCCGGGCATCTACGAAGTCCGCTATGCGGCAACGGGTGCGCTGCACTCGTTCGGTGCGGTCGACAATGTCGCCCAGGCGTTGTCGCAGCTTGCGGTCGGTTCCAAATCATGGTTCGGACGGCGCGAACCGGTGCAAATGCCCGACCTCGAATATCGCACCTGCGCGACGTCGACCAAGGCGGATGCCAAGTCCGCGGCGGAGCGCATGATCGGCCGCCGCGAAACCTATATGAGCGGCGCGGCCTGATTTGAATTCCGGCTCATGGTCCGGAGCCATGTCATCGGGCCGCGCCTTGCGCGGACCCGTTGGGACCATGCCGGAATGACGAGCAGCGTTGCAGCCGTCAAAATTGCTTGAATCTGCCGCGCTTCTGCGGCCGGTGCATTGCGGCCGGTTTCGGCCTATACTCGGATCAAAGCCAGAAAATCCGAGGAGTAACGCCATGACCCCGACCGCTGCTGCCCGCACTTCGCAAGCCTCCGCGCCGTCGCTGCGCGACCGCATGAAGGATCCCTCGCTGCTGCGCGACCGTTGCTATATCGACGGCGCCTGGGTCGGCACGCCGGCCAATCCCGTCACCAATCCGGTCAACGGCGTCGAATTGGCGAAGGTGCCGAAGCTGAGCACGGCGGAAGCAACCCAGGCCGTGGAAGCCGCCGAACGCGCGTTTCCGGCCTGGGCCAAGCTCACCGCCAAGCAGCGCTCCAATATCTTGCGCAAATGGTTCGACCTGATCATCGCCAATCGCGAAGACCTGGCGCTGATCCTGACCTCGGAGCAGGGCAAGCCGCTCGCCGAGGCGCTCGGCGAAGTCGATATCGGCGGCGCCTATGTCGAGTTCTTTGCCGAGGAAGCGCGCCGGGTCTATGGCGAGACCATACCGACGCAGCGGCCGGACGCGCGGCTGCTCGCGATCCGCCAGCCGATCGGCGTCTGCGGCGCGATCACGCCGTGGAATTTTCCGTGCTCGATGATCACCCGCAAGGTGTCGCCGGCGCTTGCCGCCGGCTGCACCGTGGTCTTGAAGCCCGCCAACGAAACCCCGCTCACGGCGCTGGCGCTGGTGGCGCTGGCGGAAAAAGCCGGCGTGCCCAAGGGCGTGTTCAACATCCTCACCGGCAATTCGTCCGACGATCGGCAAGGTGCTGTGTGAGCATCCCGCGGTGCGCTTCGTCGGCTTCACCGGATCGACCGAGGTCGGCAAGATTCTGTATCAGCAGGCTTCCGTCGGGGTGAAGAAGCTCGGGCTCGAACTCGGCGGCAACGCGCCCTTCGTGGTGTTCGACGACGCCGATATCGATGCCGCGGTGGACGGCGCCATGGTCTCGAAATATCGCAACATGGGCCAGACCTGCGTCTGCGCCAACCGCATCTACGCCCAGGACAAGATCTACGATCAATTCGTGGAAAAGCTCGCCAAGAAAGCCGCGGCGATGAAGATCGGCGATGGCACCGAGCAAGGCGTGACCCAGGGCCCGCTGATCAACATGGCCGCGGTCGACAAGGTCGAAAAACACATCGCGGACGCGGTCAAGCGCGGCGCGAAAATCGTCACCGGCGGAAAGCGCCATTCGCTCGGCGGCACGTTCTTTGAGCCGACCGTGCTCGCGAACGTCGCGCCCGACGCGCTGGTGTCGCAGGAGGAAACTTTCGGGCCCTTGGCGCCGGTGTTCCGCTTCAAGGACGAGGCCGACGTGATCGCGATGTGCAATGCCTCTCCGTTCGGCCTTGCCTCCTATTTCTATTCGCGCGATCTCGGCCGGGTCTGGCGGGTGGCCGAAGCGCTGGAGTCCGGCATGGTCGGCGTCAACACCGGCCTGATCACCACCGAAGTCGCACCCTTCGGCGGCGTCAAGGAAAGCGGCCTCGGCCGCGAGGGCTCCCATCACGGCATGGAAGAATATGTCGAGATCAAATATGTGATGATGGCGGGGATTTAGGACTTCGATTTCCACCATTCGCATTCGTCATGGCCGGGCTCGTCCCGGCCATCCACGTCTTTAATTCAGCAGCCAAAGGGGAGAACGTGGATGCCCGGCACAATGGGCCTGTGCTCGGGCCGGCAAAGCCGGACCCGAGTGCCGGGCATGACGAGATCTGTGATTAAGCCGCGATAGACGGGTTGCGCTTAACCGAGCCCATCCATGAACTGACGCAGCCGCGGCGCCCATTTATGCGCGTCGCGGCCGGACGCCGAATGACCGTAGTCGCTGTCGAGCAGGAAATAGTCGGCGTCGACGCCTGAGGCCTTCAGCGCCTGCATCACGGCGGGCGCAAGCTCCGGAGGAAACAGCCTGTCGGTCCGGGACAGTACATAAAGAACCTTCGACGTGATCCTTGAGAATTGTGCGGTCACGTCAAAGCCGCGCAGCGCCTTTGCCAGAATGATCAGCGAATTTGCGTCGAACCCTTGGGCCCATCGCGTGGCCTCGTCGCGGATCGCCGCCTCGATGGCTTCGGGGTCGGACATCGTATCTCTCAGGCGGGTCTCGATGCCGTAGGTCTTGAGCGTGGCGATGCGGATCTGGATCATGCTCTCCAGCACGCCATCGCCATCATAATAGTCGCCGCCGTTCCAGTTCGGATCCTTCGACAGGGTTGCCAGCAGGCGCGCCACATTTCCGTCGGCGCGCTCCCGCGGCACCATCGGTGCGGTGACGATGGCCGCAATCCCCTTCATCGTGCCGGGATAGTCGACCGCCCATTGCAAGGCCTGGAACCCGCCATAGGACGGGCCGACGATCGCAACCAGTCTTTCGATGCCGAGAGAATCGAGCAGCGCGCGCTGGGTGGCGACAATGTCGCCCACCGTGATATCGGGAAACCGGGGTCCGTAACGCCTGCCGGTCGCCGGATCGATGCTCGCCGCATTGGTCGATCCGTAGGACGAGCCCAGCATGTTCGGGCAGATGGCAAAGAAGCGGTTGGTATCGACCGCCTTGCCGGGGCCGACGATCTCGTTCCAGCTTCCTTCTCCCGTCGATCCATCCGGATCGATCATCTGCGGACCGCTGGTGTTGCCATGCGTGACCAGCACCACGTTGCTGCGATCAGGCGCAAGAAGGCCCAGCGTCCGATAGGCGATGGTCACGGCCGGCATGACGATCCCGCTTTGCAGACGGAAATTGCGGGTGACAAACGTCTTCGCGTCGGCTGCCGGAATGCGTGCCGTCATCTTCTTGATCCCCGTAAATGAGGCATCTCAGCACGCGATCGGTCGAAACGCAAAAAATGTCTCCGGCAGGTCCGTGATCATGCGCTTGACTCAGGTCAAATTGGGCGGCCTTCAGAGCGCGTATTTTTGCTTGATGTTCATTCCGGCCGGGCGCGTCGTTCGGTGTCATCGCGCGGCCGGTGCCGGCTGTATCAAGACATGCTGTATCAAACCCGGTTTGCTCCGGCCGAGAAGCTGCTTCTCTCCCGATTCTGGCAGAGCGCCTCCGGCTATTGGCGGGGGCCATCGGCGTGGCGGGCATGGCTGCTGGTTGGCGTGCTGATCGCCACCGTGCTGCTGCAATTGCTGACGCAATATGCGCTGAATTTCTGGAACCGCGATTTCTTCGACGCGATCGGGCGCCGGGACGCTACCGGACTTTGGGCCCAGGCGTTGCGGTTTGTGCCGCTGGCCGCTGCCAGTCTCACCCTCACGGTCGTCTCGGTCTGGGCCCGCATGACCATGCAGCGCAGCTGGCGCGAGTGGCTGAGCAACCACCTCTATGACTACTGGCTGAAGGATGATCGCTATGTCCGGCTCGGGTCGGCGACGGCAGACCATCAAGCTCCCGAATTCCGCATCGCCGAGGATGCCAGGGTTGCAACCGATGCGCCGGTCGACCTTGCGCTCGGGCTGTTCTCGTCGCTGCTCAATGCCATCACGTTCATCGGAATTCTTTGGTCGGTGGGAGGTAGCCTGGCCGTCAACGTCAGCGGCTTGGTCCTGACCATTCCCGGCTACCTCGTCGTCGCAGTGATCGCCTATTCCGTCCTGCTTTCGGCCACCATCGTCCTGATCGCCCGCCACCTGACGCGCGTGATCGAGGAAAACAAACGGACGGAGGCCGATTTGCGGTCGATCGGAACCCACCTGCGCGAGAGCGGGGAAGGGACCGCGTTGCCGGACGGCAAGCGGGATGCGCGCCACGTCATCGGCGCGGCATTGAAAGCGGTGATCGCCATCTGGCGGATCTATATGTGGCAGCTGATGCGGATGACGGTGGTGACCTATTCGAGTCTCCTGATAACCCCGGTCATCGGATTGCTGTTGTGTATTCCCAAATATCTCGCGGACCTGATGACCCTTGGAGAGGTGGTTCAGGCCGCGGCCGCGTTCGTCGTCGTCCAGGGCGCGTTCAACTGGTTCACCGACAATTATGCCCGTCTTGCCGAGTGGGCCTCTTCCGCCAACCGCGTCGCGTCGTTGTTGCTCGCGCTGGATGAGATCGATCGGCCCTGACCGCGATGCGGCTTGAAGATGCCTAATCCCTTAACGTCGCCCTGCGACGAACGCCGGGACGACTCCAACAGCGCTATTTGCTTGTCACGCCGAACGCGCCGTGACGTCCGACGCCGGACGCAAAGCGCGCCGCGCCGGACAGCGTTTCGCCTGAGGCGATGACCGCAAGCCCGCCGCGCATTTCGTTGGCAATCGCCTCTTCCTCTTCGAGGTCCCACTGCCGCAGCGCCGACAGCCGGTCGGCGCGCAGGCAGGTCTGCGGGAACGCCGCGATATCCTTCGCCAGCGCGATCGCATGTTTCAGCGTTTCGCCCCTGGGCACGAGGCGGTTGGCAAGTCCCATGCGCAGCGCTTCCGCGCCGCCCACCGGGCGTCCGGTCAGGATGAGATCGATGGCCTGGGAATGGCCGATCAGGCGCGGCAGCCGGATGGTGCCGAGATCGATCAGCGGCACGCCGAAGCGGCGGCAGAAGATGCCGAAGGTGGCGTCCTCGGCGACCACGCGCATGTCGGCCCACAGCGCCAGTTCCATGCCGCCGGCCACCGCAAAGCCTTCCACCGCCGCTATCACGGGTTTTGACAGACGCAGCCGGCTCGGCCCCATCGGCGCGATCGAGTTGTGGCCGCCGATCTCGCGCTTCTTGTCGGGATCGCCCGAGGCCACGGCCTTGAGATCGGCGCCGGCGCAGAAAAAGCCACCGGTGCCGGTAAACACCGCAACCGTGGCTTGCGCATCGGCATCGAACGCCAAAAACGCATCGAACAGCTTTCGCGCGGTGGCGCCGTCGACGGCGTTACGGCAATGCGGGCGGTTGATGGAGACGATGGTCACCGGTCCATCGCGTTCGACCAGTACGGTATCGGCCTCGGTCATGTCTGCACTCCCTGTGATGCTTTTTTCGTTTGTAAACTGGCCTAACTTAACCTCGCCCCGCTAAAGCGGGGCGAGGGAGAAGCTAAGTTCGCTCCCCGTGATGCGGCGGTAGGCTTCGAGATAGCGCTTGCTGGTGGCGGCAACGACCTCGGCCGGCAAAGCGGGCGCGGGCGCCTCGCCGTTCCAGCGGCCGGCGCGGCGCTCGGCGTCGAGATAATCGCGCAAGGGCTGCTTGTCGAAGCTCGGCTGCGGCTGGCCTGGCCTGTAGGCATCCGCGGCCCAGAAGCGCGAACTGTCGGGGGTCATCACCTCGTCGATCAGGATGATATGGCCGTCTTTGTCGCGGCCGAATTCGAATTTGGTGTCGGCGATGATAATGCCCTGGTCGCGGCTGAGTTTTTCGCCGAGCCTATAGACCGCCCGCGTCATGCTCTCCAGCGTATAGGTCACCTCGTCGCCGAGAATCTCGCGCATCCGGGAGATGGTGATGTTCTCGTCATGCCCGGTCTCGGCCTTGGTCGCCGGACTGAAGATCGCGGGCTCCAGTTCTGCGCTCTCGAGCAGGCCGGGCGCAAGCTTCTCGCCGGCCAGCGTGCCGTGGGCCGCGTATTCCTTCCATGCCGACCCCGACAGATAGCCGCGGATCACGCATTCGATCGGAAATACCGTCGTGCGCCGGCACAGCATCGCGCGCCCGGCGATCTCGGCGCGATGGCCCTGCAGCGCCGGTACTTGCTCGATGATCTCCTCTGTGTCGGCGCTGATCATGTGGTGATGGACCACGCCCTCGAGCTCGTTGAACCACCAGGCGCTGATCTGGGTCAGCACCGCGCCCTTCATCGGGATGGTCTCGGCCATCACCACGTCGAAGGCGCTGATGCGGTCGGTGGTCACCAGCAGCACGCGGTCGTCGCCGACCGCATAGATATCGCGAACCTTGCCGCGCCCGATCCGAGGCAAAGGCAGGTCGCTGGCGAGCATGGTGGTCATCGGGACAGACTTTCGAAAAAGGAAGCGGCGGCGCGTGAGCGCGAGCGGCGGACGATAGGTGGGGGATAGCTCACTCCGGCAGCGGAATGAACTCATGTTCGTTGGGGACGGCGGCGAAGCGGCCGCTCTTCCAGTCCGCCTTGGCCTGTTCGATCCGCTCTTTACTGGACGAGACAAAATTCCACCAGATGTGACGCGGGCCTTCCAGCGCGTCGCCGCCGAGAAACATCATCCGCGTTGGCTGTGTGCGTCTTGACCGTGATGCGATCGCCGGGCCGGAAGATCAGGAGGCGCGGCCCCTCATAGCGATCGCCGGCGATTTCGATCTCGCCGTCGACCAGATAGATCGCGCGCTCTTCATGGTCGGGGTCGAGCGGCACGCCGACGCCTTGCCCGGCGGTCACTTCGGTATAAAACCATGGCGACACCATCGTAACAGGCGATTTCACGCCGAAAGAACTGCCGGCGATGACGCGCGCGGTAAAGCCGCGCTCCGCCACGACAGGCAGATCGGCGGCGGCGTAATGCTGAAACGATGGCGCGATTTCCTCGGATGCGGCGGGCAGCGCGATCCAGCTCTGCAGGCCCAGCATCTTCTGGCCGTCACGGCGCTGCAGGTCCGGCGTTCGTTCGGAATGGGCGATGCCGCGGCCGGCGGTCATCAGGTTCATCGCGCCGGGCTGGATCTCCTGGATGTTGCCCTCGCTGTCGCGGTGCATGATAGAGCCGTCGAACAGATAGGTGACGGTGGCAAGCCCGATATGCGGATGCGGCCGCACGTCCATGCCCTTGCCGGACATGAACTGCACCGGGCCGAAATGATCGAAGAAGATGAAGGGGCCGACCATCTGCCGCTTGCCGTGCGGCAGCGCGCGGCGCACTTGAAATCCATCGCCGAGGTCGCGCTTGCGCGGCACGATGATCAGCTCCAGCGCGTCGCAGGATTTTGTGTCGCCGAGCACGGGATCGTTGGTGGGCATCCAGCTCATGGGGCCTCCATCTTTTTGCTGGCGATCATAACACACTACCCAAACGTCGTCCCGGCGAGCGCCGGGACCTATCACCACCGGCGAGTATTGTTGCAGAATGCGTCTGCCATATGGGCAAACGATAGGATACAGAGTATGGGTCCCGGCGTTCGCCGGGACGACTCACAGGACAGAAACCGATGTTGCCCGCGCTCAAGCCCGGGGCCACGCTTGCCCGGACCAACGGCCCCGTCATCGAGACCGAGCGCCTGATCCTGCGGCAATGGCGCGGCACCGATGTCGCGCCGAACACGGCAATGTTGTCCGATCCCGGCACTGCGCGATTCATCGCCGCCGATGGCAAGCCGGTCACCACCGAGCTCGCGGGCTGGCGCAACGCGGCGGTCATGTCAGGGCATTGGGCGCTGCATGGCGTCGGCATGTTCGTGGTCGAGGAAAAATCCACCGGCAAATTCGCGGGAAGGGTCGGGCCGTGGTTTCCGCCGGGCTGGCCCGGCTTCGAAGTCGGCTGGGGGATCGCCCGCGAATTTCGCGGCAAGGGTTATGCGGTCGAGGCGGCACAGGCCTCGATCGACTGGTGCTTCGCAACCTTCGAACTCGACCGGATCATGCACTGCATCGATTGCGAAAACACCGCCTCGCAAGCCGTGGCACGACGGCTCGGGGCTGAAAAAGGACGCGAGATCGATCTGTTCGGCCATGCCGCGGATGTGTGGGTGACATTGCGAAGCAAGTGGCAAAACCTTCCCGCTGCCGCAAATTGAAAAGGATGACGGCCTGCACTAGACTCTAGCCGTCGCACGACCAATCGGAAATCGTGATCTGATGCTGCCGCAAATCAACCTGGCGCTAGGCGCGGGCACCACAACGCTGTTGCTGCTGCTCGCGGCGTTGTTGTTGCGTGATTTCAGAACCCTTGCCGCCGGCCGTCTCGCGATCGCCTTTGCGTTGGGTTCGGCAGCCCATGCCTTGACCGCGGCGTCAGGGTTTGCGCCGCCGGTGGCGCCCTGGCAGGCGGTGTTGATCGCAATTTCCACCGGCAATGTCGTGGTGTTCTGGCTGTTCGCGCGGGTGCTGTTCGACGATGCATTCAAGCTGCGCCGCTGGCATGCCGCGCCATGGGTCGCGGCGGCGGTTCTAAGCCTTGTCAATTGTCTGGTGCTGGTGCCGGCGCAGACATTGGAGCCGCGAATATTCGCCGTCGCCATCACCGTCATTTCGCCGGGTTTCGTGGCACTGGCGATTGGCCAGACCGTGGCGTCCTGGTCGGCCGATCTGGTCGAGGAGCGCCGGCGGTTGCGGGTGTTGGTGGTGGCTGCGACCGCCGTCTATGCCGTCGTCAACGCCGTCGTGCAGTTTTTGCTTCCCGTAAGCGGCTCGCCGGATGTTCTGGCGACCGTGAACGGCGCAATTCTGGCAGTCGTGGTGATCGCGATCGCGGTTTCGCTGCTGCGCGTCAAGGGCGAGACGATCTTTGCGATCGCGGAAAGACCGGCCGCCGCGGCCGTCGCTTCCGGTGAATCGAGCACCTCGGATCGAAAGCTGATCGATGCCTTGATGCGCCTGATGTCCGACGAGCGCATCTATCGCCATGAGGGCATCACCATCGGAACGCTTGCCACCAAACTCACAGTCCCCGAATATAAATTGCGGCGCCTGATCAACCAGCAGCTCGGTTACCGCAATTTCAATGTCTTCCTCAACAATCACCGGATCGAGGAGGCGAAGGCGGCGCTGGCCGATCCCTCGCAGGCCGAGGTGCCCGTGATTACCATCGCGATGGATGCCGGTTTCCAGTCGCTCGGTCCGTTCAATCGGGCGTTCAAGGCGACTACCGGCGTTACGCCGACCGAATATCGCCGGCTCAACGAGGCCCGCGCGCAGCTGGTCTAACACCTTGGGATAGATAGTCTATTTCGGATTCGGCGAGGCTTTGCGGCTTTCGGCCATCGCGAATTCCAAATCCGGCGAGCGGTCGCCGGCCGGTTCGGGTTGATGGCTGGCACGCATCTGTGCCGGAGGAAGCCATGACTCGACGACGTCTCATTCTCATTCTCGCAACGACAACCGCGCTTGCCGCGCTGGTCCTGACCGCCGCGCGCGCCCGCGACGTGCCAAAGGTGGCAACCGGCTTTGTTGCCAACATTCTGTGCTCGGCGACTTTTGTTTCCGGGGTCGATCCCGCGCGGGTCTTCACCGAGACGACGGCCGCGATGCCCGGCGCCGGCCTGCTCAGCTGGGCACTCGATTACAAGGTCGATCGGGCGCGCGGGGATGTCGTGGTGACGCTGCTCGGCCTCGGCCGCAGCCACGCCGTGTATCGCGAAGGACTGGGTTGCTATCTCGACCACGGTGGCGTGGTCGAGGATGCCGCGTTGCCGGCGGCCGAATCCAGGCCGCAACCGGCGCTGCTGCCTGACATTGCCGGGCCTTCGCTGGTTGCGCCGGCAACCCCAAAGCTTGCGGCAGCAATTGACCGTGCGTTCGCCGAGCCCGACAAGCCGCCGTTCCGCCGCACCAAGGCGGTGATCGTTGTTCGCGATGGCCGCATTGTCGCGGAGCGCTATGCCGAGGGTTACGGGATCGACACGCCGATCCTCGGTTTCTCCGCGACGAAGTCGGTGATGTCGGCACTGGCCGGAATTCTGATACGAGAGGGAAAGCTTGCGCTCGATCAGCCCGCGCCGGTCGCAGCCTGGCAAGCGGCCAGTGATCCCCGGCACGCGATCACGATCGACCATCTCTTGCGTCATACCGCGGGCCTTGCGCTCGGCAGTTCGCTTTCGGCCTCGCTCGGCGCGGCGCTGGAGCCGGTGAACCGCATGAAGTTCATGGAATCCGACATGGCCGCCTATGCCGAGAGCATCGAGCTCGAAACCCCGCCGGGCAGCACGTGGAATTATCATGACGGCAACACCGTCATTCTCTCGCATCTGATCCGCAACGCGGTCGGCGGTCGTGTCGCCGACGTGCTGCGGTTTGCGCGGCAGGAATTGTTCGGCCCGCTCGGCATGCACAACGTAACCCTTGAGTTCGACGCTGCCGGCACGCCGGAAGGCTCGAGCCAGATGCTCGCAACTGCGCGCGACTGGGCACGGTTTGGAATGCTTTATCTCGATGACGGTGTCGCAGGCGGCAAGCGCATCCTGCCGGAGGGATGGGTGAACTACTCGGCGTCGCCAACGCCGAACGCCTGGGTCGGATATGGCGCGGGCTTCTGGACCAATCGCGGCGACAGTTATGGTGCGAACTACCGGATCGAACACGGCCTCCCGCGCGATGCCTTCTTCGCCAAGGGAACCATCGGGCAATATGTGATCATCGTGCCCTCCGAACGGCTGGTGATCGTTCGGCTCGGCACTTCGCCCAATTGGCCGCTGGATGGCGACGGCGTGTTCCAGCTTGTCGTTGACGTGATCGCCGCCACCGGCGGCAAGGGGCACATTGCCGCCGGGAACTAAGCCGCGCCCTGCTGCCGCCCGAGCTGCGTCGCGGTCGCGACGCGATCGAAACGCTCCAGCGACAGGATCGCGTCCGCCAGCTGATCGGCGCGGCCGTTCAGCACCGGGCGGGCGAGCGTCAGGAATTTCTGCGCCATGGCCTGCGCGTCCGGAAACGAATTCGGCTCGCCGGAGGGGTCGGCATAGAGCCGCTCGTGGACGCCGTCGTCGGTTACAATACTCACGCGCGCACCGAACGGGTGGCTGCGGCCGATCTCGAGGCGGTCGTCCTGCACCACGTCGAACTTGTCGGCCAGCGCATCCACCGCGGCGTCGCCGAGCCGCTCGTAATCGTCCCAGCCGAAGCGGCCCTGGTCGAGTGCCACCGCACCGGTGAAGAACATCGAGAACTGGCCGCCGACGATCGAGGTCGGATGCCGCTTGGTGACGGCGTCGCCGGTCAGCGTGATGCCATTGCGATGCAGCCCGATCTCGACACGCCGGATCTGGTCCGGCGTCAGGTTGTGCTCCCTGCGCATCGCGATCAGCGCATCCAGCGCAGCATGGGTGTAGCGGCAGCTCGGATAGGGCTTTACGCCGATCTTCATGGTCTCGTAAATTTTGCCGAGGTCCGCGACCGCCTTGTCGGGATGGGCGTTGTCGGTGTAGCCGACCAATAGGCCGTGCCTGCCCTCGACCGATTCGGTCGCGCCGACGAAATCGTTGCGCGCCAAAGTGGCCGCGATCACGCCGTTCATCGCGGCAGCGCCAACCTGGTAGCGCTTGTTCCAGGCGCCGTTGACGAGGAACTGCAGCGAGCCCGCGGCCTGGCTGCCGGAGACGCCGAAGGCGGCGATAATCTGCGCTTGCGACAGCCCGAACAGTTTTGCCGCCGCGGCCGCGGCGCCATAGGTGCCGGCGGTGGCGGTCGGATGAAAGCCGCGCGCGTAATGCGAAGTCGGATCGAGCGCGTTGCCGAGACGGCAGCACACTTCATAGCCCGCCACGATCGCTGTCAGCACGTCGCGGCCCGATGCGCCCGTGAGTTCGCCGACCGCGAATGCGGCCGGTACCACCGGCGCGCTCGGATGCAGCGAGGAATCCGCGTGCGTATCGTCGAAATCAAGCGAGTGGCCGAGTGCGCCGTTGAGCAGCGCGGCCACCGCCGGGGTCCAGGTTCTGGCATCGCCGAAAACGGTGGATTCGCCCTTGGCATCGAGCGCGAGCGCTTCCAGCATCTTCAACAGCGACGGCGTGGATTCCGCGTCGCGCCGCGCCCGGATGGCGCTGCCGAGAAAATCCAGCGTCAGCACCTTGGCGCGTGCCAGCACCTCGCCCGGGATATCCTCGAATTTCAGATTCGCGACATAGGCGGCCAGCGTTGCGGTTTCATGGGCCATGGCGTTGCCTCGTTCGTTCCTGCGTGCCGATTTTGGTACGGCGCTCGCAGCGCTCCGTCAACATCGGCTGCGGCGGGTCAGCCCCTTGCTTTCCATGCGCCAGATCAACAGCTCGATGCGGTCTTGGCCGAAGAACGGCTCGTTCTCGAACACGAAGGTCGGCACACCCCAATGGCCGGAGGCCGCGTGGGCATTTTCGTTGTCGGCGATGACCTGCTCATAGCGATCGGGATCGGACGTTACGGCGGCATCCATCGCGGCGAGATCGAAGCCGGCCGCCGCCGCGGCACTGGCGAGGTGATCGCCCTCGTTCCAGCCCTTGACCGTGCCGTCCCATAACACCCGGCTGATCGCATCGACGAAGCTCAGCGAACGCCCCTCAAGCTGCGCCGCGGCGCCGAGCCGCGTCAACCGGTGGATGTAAGGCTGATGCTCGGCGACATCGAGCGTTGCCATGTCCTGCACGATCGGATCGGGGCGGGGAAAGCGGAACGGGATGTTTTCGCGTTCGGCGACGCGGCTGGAGTCGAGCACGACGTAACGGGCAAATTGCGGATTGGTGCGCTTGAAGAAGCCGGGCACGCGCACCGCGAGCGGATAGACCGGGCGCAGGTTCACGGTCGCGTCGTAGTCGGTCACCAGTTTCTGGGTTTTCGGCAGCGCGAGATAGCTGTAGGGGCTGCGGAACGAAAAAAATAAGTCAACGGATAACGTCATGGGTATCCCGGTCGGCATCGGCCGCTTCCCATGACGCATATGGTGCCAGGAAGAGGGTTACGCATCGCCGCGCGGCAAAGATACGAGGTCGGCCCGGTCGGGGTCAAATTTTAAAGTGCCACAAAAGTTGCAGCGGTATACGATGCAACCACAGACTTCGCGGTGCCGGTGCGCGGGGGAGACGGAGGGGAGACGGACATGAGCAGGTTGACGGGGAAGGTCGGGCTGGCGGCCGCGTTCGGCATCGCCAACCAGTTATCGGTGTTCCTTGGCGGACAGCCGGTCAATCCGGGCAACCTCGAAAGCGTGACGGCGTCGGGCGATACCGGACGCCGTATCAATTGGAGAGATTTGCCAACACAAGACGCCGCCAGCTTGCGGCTTGGTTCTTCCCTCTCTGCAAAGGGAGAAGTGGCGGTTGCGTTTACGTTGATGCGAGCGAGGTGAGAGCATGAAAACCATATCGCAAGATCAATTCGCCGAGCCGGCCAACCTCGATGAGGTGGCCGATCAGTCCATTGTCGTCCATCGGCGTAACGGCGGCTCGGCGACGCGCATCGTCATTTTCGTTCACGGCCTCGGTGGCTCGCGTTATGGCGAGAATTCGACCTGGGGCAACTTTCCCAAATTTATCTTCGAGGATGTTTCCGATGTCGATGTCGGCCTTTACCAATACGAGACGCTATGGCGGCGGCTCAGGTTCGGCGCGCAAATTCCGCTCGATCGCGAAGCCGACGTCTTCGCGGGCATTCTCCGCGACGAACTCGCGAACTATCGCGACATTGTCCTTGTGGGGCACAGCATGGGGGGCATCCTGTGCAAGGCCCTCATCACGCGTTTCATCCACGATGGACGAATGGATTTGCTGGACCGGATTGCGGGCTTGTTCCTGCTTGCTTCCCCACAATTGGGCTCATTGCGCGTACCGCGCGCCTTGAGCTGGGTTTCGCCCGACGCAGACGCGCTGAAGCCGCATGGACGGCTGCTGCTCGATATCGCGAGGACGTTTGAAGATCACCTCTTGCTGGATAGCGACGCCGTCTCCTATGACAAGCCCGTTATCCCGACGTTCGCGGTTATGGGCGCGTCCGATTTTTGGGTCGACGAACTGAGCGCCGGCATCGGACTGCCGACGCGGCAGAAGAAAATAGCCGTCGGTACGCATACCGACGTTGTCAAACCGAAGAGCAAGGACTCGCCGGTCTATGGCTGGGTGCGCGATCAGGTGAAAAATTGTCTCGCCCGCTTCGAACACGATGTGTTTCTGGCGATGGCGATGGCCGGACTGGACACCGAGGAGCAGTATCAGGACTATCGTAATCAGGCCCTAAAGATCGAGAAATGGCTGCAGGATTATTGTAGATTCAGGTCGGTTTTCTACGCGGGCCGCAACCTCGAAACGAAGGACAAGTTCGAGGCCGAGGATTTTTCGCTTAGTGAAGACCTCGAGGCGCTCCGCCGCAGCAAATATTTCATGCTGGTCTACCCTGACAAGATCGTATCGAGCGTGCTCTTCGAGGCGGGCCTCGCGGTGGCGCTTGGAAAGCCCTCGGTCTATTTCATTCGGGGCCGGAGCAGCGTCCCGTTTCTGATGAGAAAGGCGGAGCAGGCGATACTCCCCGCAGGCGTGCGAATCTACGAATACGAAAATCTCGCAAGAATGGAAACTCTGCTCCAAGGTGCCGGAGAACGGCTATGGAAGTATTCGGGGGGATAGGCCCAAAAAGGGCGGATCGTGGCGCGCCAAGCGATCAATCCGCGCCGACGATCCTTGCGAACTCCAGACGCCTTGCCAGCCGCCGGAAGCGCAGCACCAGGAGAAGCGCGTAGACCGCGGTCCCGCAGGACAGTCCGATCCAGACCCCGACCGCCCCGAGTCCGGTCCAGAAGGCGAGCCCCCAGGCAGCGGTAAATCCGATCAGCCAGTAGCTGATCGCGGCAAACAACAGCGGGATTCGCGTGTCATTCATGCCGCGCAGCGCGCCTGCGGCGATGGTCTGGATGCCGTCGGCGATAAAGAACGTCGCGCCGACCAGGAGCAGGATAGCGGTAAGCGCGATGGCGTCGCCTGCGCTGCCGGCGGCCTCGCCGAAGAATAGTAGTGCGATCTCGAAGCGGCCCGCGATCACGGCAAGCGTCAGCGCGGCGACGAGGACGATGCCGAGCAGTGTCGCGACAAATCCGGCGCGCCTGACGGCGCCGGCGTCGTTGCGGCCGACCGCGTGTCCGACCCGCACGGTGGCCGCCATGCTGATGCCGAACGGCACCATGAACAGAATGGCGGTGACCTGCAGCGCGATCTGATGCGCCGCCAGCGCCGTCGTGCCGATCAGGCCCATCAGCAGTGCGGCGGCGCCGAACAGCCCGTATTCCAGCAGGAAGGAGATCGAGATCGGTGCGCCGATCACGATCAACTGTCGCATCAGCAGCCAGTCGATACGCCAGATGTGAGCGAGCACGTGATATTTCTTGAACGGCCGGCGGCAGGTGGCAAACCAAAGGCCGGCCAGGAATGTGCCGAAATTGACGATGGAGGTGGCGAGACCTGCGCCGAACAGTTCCAGCCGCGGCAGGCCCCAGGCGCCGTGGATCAGAAGATAGACCAGGAGTGCATTGGCCGGGATCGCCACCAGCGTGATCCACAGCACCGGCTCCGGCCGGTTGATCGCGCCCATGAAGCCGCGGATCGCGAGGAACCACAGCGCCGGCGCGATGCCCCAGACCAGACCGAACAGATATTGTTGAGCAAGACGTGCGGTCGCGGGCGCCTGGCCAAGAGCCAGCAGGATCTGCTCGCCGCGCAGCGGAAACGCCATCACCGGCAGCGCGATCAGCAGCGCGGCCCACAATCCCGTGCGGAGCGCGCGCCGCACCAAATGCGGGCTACGGGCGCCGAACGCCTGCGCTGCCAGCGGCGCCACCGCCGACACCAGCCCCATGCCGAATGTGAAGCTGACGAAGAACACGGTCGAGGCCAGCGCCGCCGCAGCGATGGCCGCGTCGCCGAGCCGCCCGACCAGCGCCAGATCGGTCGTCATCATCGCGATCTGCCCGAGCTGCGTCAGCGCGATCGGGATCGCCAGCTTCAGGGTCTCTGTCAGTTCGGCGGCGAGGTGATGGCCGGCGACCGGCGCCTGCTCGATCTCGTCAAGGGTTGTCATGGGTCGACACTAGCATTGCCGCG
The DNA here is from genome assembly GCA_963778925.1 of uncultured Alphaproteobacteria bacterium. GTDB lineage: Bacteria > Pseudomonadota > Alphaproteobacteria > Rhizobiales > Xanthobacteraceae > Bradyrhizobium. The sequence continues at coordinate 590,762 of CAVZWE010000026.1, forward strand.
GGACGAAAGCGTGGCGGCACGGGCCCGATCTCTCGATCAGCCCTCGCCCGCCCGCGCCGGCACGCGGGTAATCCTGGCGCCGAGCGTATTCAGCCGCTCGTCGATGCGCTCATAGCCACGCTCGATCTGGTCGGCGTTGTTGATGGTAGAGACGCCCTTGGCGCACACCGCGGCCAGCAGCATCGCCATGCCGGCGCGGATATCGGGGGACGTCATCGGCGCGCCGCGCAGCCGGCTCGGCCCGGCCACGATCGCCCGGTGCGGGTCGCACAGCACGATGCGGGCGCCCATCGAGATCAATTTGTCAACGAAGAACATCCGGGACTCGAACATCTTCTCGAACATCAGGATCACGCCGTCGCACTGCGTCGCGGTGACGATGGCGATCGACATCAGATCGGCAGGGAAGGCCGGCCACGGCTGATCCTCGAGTTTTGGAACATGGCCGCCGACATCGTCCCTTATCTTGAGCGTTTGCCCGTCAGGCACGACAAGGTCGTCGCCTTCGGCTTCGCAGACGATGCCGAGCCGTTCAAAGCCCATCCGGATCGAGCGCAGATGCGCGACGCCGGCGCGCGCGATGCGGAGCGGCGAACGCGTCACCGCGGCAAGGCCGATCAGGGAGCCGACCTCGATGTGATCAGGCCCGATCGAGTAACTGACGGCGCCGAGTGTCGCCGGCCCGTGCACGACCATGGTGTTGGTGCCGATGCCCTCGATGCGCGCTCCGAGCGCGACCAGGAAATGTGCGAGGTCCTGCACATGCGGCTCGGAGGCGACGTTGCGCAAATGGCTGGTGCCGTGCGCCGCCACCGCGGCCATCAACGCGTTCTCGGTCGCGGTCACGCTGGGCTCGTCGAGGAAGACGTCCGCGCCCTTGAGGCGGGCGCTGCGGAATTGAAGCCGGTCGGATGCCGTGACGCTGGCGCCGAGCTGTTCGAAGGCCAGGAAATGCGTGTCGAGCCGCCGCCGGCCGATGACGTCGCCGCCCGGCGGCGGCAGCATCACCTCGCCGCAGCGCGCCAGCAGCGGTCCCGCCAGCAGGATCGAGGCGCGAATCCGGGCGCACAGGACGGGATCGAGATCGGCAGCGCGAATGTTCCTGGCATGGATCGCGAGCGTGTTGCGGTGCTGCCATTCGGCCGACGCGCCGACCGACCGGATCAGCTCCACCAGCGTTTCGGTATCGCGGATGCGCGGGACATTTTTGAGCGTGACGGGATGCTCGGTCAGCAGCGCCGCGGCGATGATCGGCAGCGCCGCGTTCTTGTTGCCGGAGGGCTCGATGGTGCCCGCCAGCCTGTGTCCCCCTTCGACCATGTATTGGACAGGGGACGCCGGGTGGCCTGTTGGGTCATGCATGAAGCTTGCTCATCTGTTGGAAGTTCCGCTGCAATATCAATGATGGCGCAGATAGCTATAATGCATAACCCTGACTCAGATGACGTAGTTGGTTGACCCCAATCTACGGCGAAGTGGAATGTCGCGATGCGCCGGTTTCAGACATGTGGCGCAACGATCAAGGTCCTCATTGGTCTGGACAAACCAGAGTTACTGGCCAGCCTGGTCTACCGGAAAGGTCGGTAGCACGATGGGGGACGGCCCTCCAGCCAAGCGCGTCGATATCGCTTCCCAGCGTGACGCTCCACGTGACCGGGCGCTGTCCGCCGCGACGAGCCAGGACCGAAAAATGTTCGTGTCATAGGGCCAAACGCCCGACCACTTGGCGGAGTCCTGTTCGCCTTCTCGGCCTGGTCCCGTAATGCACCAGCGAGGCGGAATCGGTCCCATCCGATATCGCTTTCTTTGCTGCGGAGTCAGACAGCGCGGCATCGCAATTTTGGCCAACTCCATGAGGAGGGTGGAACTGCCGAAAAGTCGCAGTATTGCGACGGAGGTCGATCTATCGGCCACGGCCAATCGCTGACCGTCGGGTGACACCACTGTCATCTCAATCTCGTCGGCTGGCTTCCACGTGCCCATGGGCAGTCTTCGACCCCCTGCGTCCAGAGCGACAGGGCCATCGCTGTCCAATCGAACCGTGACTCCGGGCCCGACCTGTGTCGGGGATTTGAAACTCTGGCCAAGATCGGCAAGCGCGTCAGCCGTAAGCTCGGGTTCTTTGGATCCGATCTGTCGAAGAGGTTCCGTCTGCCAATTCCAAATGATCGGAGGATGCTCGGGGCTCTTTATCAGGATACGCTTGCCGTCTTTGCTATAGGCCAACGTTATGTCGCGTGCCTGATCCGGCTCTCGCCTAAGGGACGCCAGTCTGATACCGGAGCGCAAATCCCAGACGGATACGTCTCCGGAACGCATAAAGGACATGGGACGAAGAATCCAGCGGGGCGGGCTCGCTACTGCCAGCGTCTGTCCATCTGGACTAAACTGGATTTCCGAGATGCCTGTATTCGGATCGCCGTCCTCACCTTCTTCAACGAGCGCGTTGATCTTGAAATCCTTCGGCAGAATTCCGCATTTCCAGGCCCGAATCGTGCCGTCTTTATCCGCCGTGAACATGAATTCCAGGTTGTCATCTATTTCTGAACTGGTCGCCGGGAGATCTCCCAAAGGAACTGCCATTGTGAGCTCACCAGTCTCCGCATTTCTGACCTCCGCCACGTTTTCGACGGCGGAGATACTGACGACCCATTTCCGATCCCGACTGAAGCTCGCATAACGCGAAAAAAAAGAGCTTATGATCTTGCCAGCACGATCCAGCAAGACGGCTTCAGCGTTTTGTTGCAAAACGACGGCACGATCAGCGCCCGTATTGAATGCGATCTGTTTTATGTCGTGCTCGTTAATATCCTCTTCGTATCCATGATACTTTACAATGCTGGCGAGAGGCTCGTTGGTGTTACTCGTGTCAAAAAGCAGGTATTCCACATGTCGGTCAGGTTGCCGTTCGACAAAGGATTGACCCATCACAACTACTCTCGTTCCATCCTGGCTGACTGCAAAGATATCCGTTGTATGATATTCGGTTTGGACCAACGAAATTTGCTTGCCGGTTTGGACGTCAAAGACGGCGATGATGCCGCCATGTTCCCTCACAAGAACCCGGTTTCCGTTCGAGATGAAGAATGCCTGGACCGCGACGTTGTTGGCGATGCTGATCCTTTTCGCGCCTGACCTGACATCCCAAACTTCGGATGTGCCCGCAGGATCAACTCCCACGATCAGACTTGCATCTTGATTGAAAGCGGGCGACTCAAGTCGCCCTACCGGGCCGTCCAGCGTAACCAGATGCTGCCCGGTTGCCAGATCCCACAGCTCTCCAGATGCGGTTTCGGATATGGTTGCGAGATAGCGACCGTCAGCGCTCAAGACGAAGCCGTTGTGCTCCAGCACTCCCGGTATCTCTTTAATCACGCGTCCAGTTTCGGTGTCCCAAATTCTCGCGACGTGATCCCTCGAAACGGTTATTATTCTGCGGCCGTCGACGCTCGAAACTGTTGCGGTGGCCTCGCCGGGGTTGGTCGAAAACAACAAGCGCGGCCGAGGCTCCGTGAGACTCCACACCCGGACGGAGTCGTCTTCGAACGTCCCAAGAATCCGTCGATTGCCGAGGTTCTGAACCCGACGCGCAGATGTCGGTCCCCGCAGCAGGTAGGTCTCCCGCTGCGACTGAATTGCATCGTACAACTGCCTCTCGGCAGCGACGACAAAGGGCCGCGAAATCCCGCTCGACGGGTCGGGCAAACCCTCGATCGCAATCAGAGCCGCGGTAACAGCATCGGTATCAATCCGCTGGCGAGCCAGGTCGGCGAAAAATCGAGATTCGGTGGTATAGGCAAGATCGCGCTGGCGCTCGGCTTCCAGCCGCTGGCTTTCAGCGTTGAGGTACAAACCGTAAATCCACCATGAAAGTGCGATAAAGGGAGCTGCGTAAAGGCACAGCTTTATCGGCTCACTGTTGTTTGCGAGCGCCGTGACCAAACCCTCTATTGCGGAGGCTTCGCGATGATCAAACTCGGGAATCCGTTCATCGCAAATCAGCAGGGGTAGCCAATTCTCCTTCATGTAAGAATCCGAGGGGCGTCCCTGATTATCCTCGAAATACCCACCGTGACCAAACACGGAATAGCGGTTTCGAAAGACCTCCCCGGTCAAGCCGCTGAATCCCGTCCGTCCCGCCATGCCGGTGAAGAGAACGAAGAATTGGCTCAACAGGAGAATCGCGTCGCGGGTTCCACAATCGTTGACGACGCGTTTTGTCTTGCGCTTGATCAGATCGCGCCACGGAAATCCGGCCCGCAACACGCTGCCGGATAGTATAATTGTGTGGATCGGTGGGGTGACCGTTGGGGGGAGCCCGGCGACAGCCCATGCGATTATGTGAGTTCCAAAGCTATGTCCGACCAAATCGATGCGGGTGCGTCGCGCGTCCGTGCAGAGCTTGATCAACTCAACACGAAACCTGCGAACTACAAGCCATCTAAAGAACGGAACAATGAACGCAATAACCGAGAAATACCCATACTTGTAGTTTGCAAATTCAATTTCCGCGTTGGCTTCGCCACGGACAAGGGCTTCGAGCCTTTCCTGCCATTGTCCAAAGGTCCGGATTCCGTGAACCGTCACGACGAGATGCGGGTGATGGTCGCCGTCGTTTGGCATCCTTATGTCTCTTGAGCGAGTCTGATGGGCTCGTATGATCTTCAGCACCCTTTGCCAGAGAGCTAAAGCGGCGTCGCTCGTCCACGCAAAAGAACGACTAATTACGACCAACTTTTTGATCCAGCGGAGTATCCGATACAATTTGTCTTTGCCATTTCCTCCATATTTCGCGCCAAAACTCAAACGCTTCTCTGCGAAGGCCGGCTTCGCAGCCGGAGAGCAACGGCGCCGCGAGCGGCTGTTACTTGCCGTTCACTGACGTCGGAACGGCACTCGACCGATTAACGCATCAGTATACTCGGCCGTGACGCGACGAAGATTCTGCGTGGACGCGTTGGACTGTCCCGACGGAAAACTAAACGGAAGCGTCAAGCTCCAGCGACTGATAAAGCGGAACCCCCAGGGATATTTCTGGTCGTGGTCGGATAAAGGTTTGAGATCGAACGTGCTGGCCTTCGTTACAAAGGGCGGACAGATGCTGATGGTTCCCTTGACGGGCTGAAAAGCCGCGCCATTCAGTCCAAAATTCAGCACCGAATAGATAAAGCTGCCGTCCGCCCTGACCCCGATCAGGGGCCGCTCCAGCAGATCCTGGATAGCATAAATACTGTTGTATGTGGAGATGTTCCCAGGCAACCCGCTGCGCTCGAACCACGCACTCATCGTTCCAGCCGAGCTGCGCACGCTGAAAGAGTCCCCGTCGGCGCGAACGCCCGCAAGCTGCTTGTTGAACCCATAGAGGTTCTGGCCGACAATTACGGGCGGCAACGAATCCAACAGCAGGTTCGGCATAAAGCTGAACGGAACGCCCTTCAGAGCAGCGATGTCCGAATGTTCAACGTTCGGAATGAGCTGAGTGATTTCAACATAATTTGCGCCACCGAACGGCAGCAGACCGGGACGCACATTGCGTTGGCGCCCGAAGATAAGGACGACGTTATGCATTTTCTCTGCCGCCTCCTCCTTCGCCGTCGCGTGCTCCTTGTCCTCCGCCAGCGACCTCGAATTCGTTTTCGGAGGCGGCGGCACATACAACTTGAGTCCAGGGGGAAGCATTGATTGCACGGCGTGGCATGGCCTGGACTCCAGCACGCAAAATGCCTCGATCTCGCCGACCCCGGCGATGGTTCGGCGGCTTACCTTGCGCAGAAATTCGAGTGCCGGCAGCAAGGCAGTCGGCAAATCGATGTCGTTGAAATCTGTGGAGTTTGGCATGGGAATACTTACTCCTGTGATTGCGCTGGCCGCAGCGCGACCCGCCATGACAGCTGCTTCAATACAACCTGCGTTAATTCCAGTTCGAACCCAGTCCCCCGCCAGGTAAAGATTGTCCACACCGGATTCGTCGACGCGCATGCGCTTGAATACGCTGCCCGCAACCGATAGCACATATTGATCCGACGGATTGATATTTACCCGCAGATATTGAGCTTCGAGACGATCCTCCCCCTCACGCCCGCAGGGATCAAAGAATAGCTTCCAGTCTATGCTGTCTAGATAACGAAGCTTCGGCCACAGAACAGGCAGATCACACTTGATCCAATCAAGCGTCATCTTTCGGGCGCGGGCAAGTTCACGTCGCGGAAAATGCGGGTCGGTGGAAGGAGCCGACCCGTGCTCCGGGAAAGTGCCGACAAAATAAGCCAAACCTTCGGGGAAATCGCCACCATTCTGCTTTTCCAGCGGCAACATCAGACTGAGGTCGCCCCAGCTATCGAGAGGCTTCGCGAAGCCGGAAAGTACGGTCTGCTCGAAATCCCAGCCCAACTCGGGCGTTGGAACGGTAGTCCAGGCCTGAAATGCAATTGTTGGCGTCGTCTTGACGGTATCGACCATTTCCTTCCAGGCCGGGATCCGGTCGATCAGGCTCCGGCAGATCGTCTTGAAGGCACCAATGCCGATACCCAACACGACGAGGTCAAACTCGTTGCCGCATGTGAGCGTTCGACAGCCGACATTTCTCCAGTCGGTCCATGCGGATTCGAGATCTACCTTCGCCCCTTTGAGCTCGCACCCTTCGATCAACAATCCGTATTTCGGTTCTGACGGCCAGCTCGGCAAGCTGCCGTATTGCCCATCGCCAATCGAAATCAGGGGATCGTACGGCGCGTGCTTCACCGTCGCCTGTTTGGTGATCTGGATCGCTTCAATGGATGTTCCGTCAGTGGATAGCTCGATACTGTCAATTCGCGTAAAAAACTCGAATTTGACGCCACGGTCACAAAGAACCTGGTAGATCGGCGCAAATAGCAGCTCTCCCATTGTTGCGCGCAAGACGTAGAAAAACGACCCTTTGTAGGCGAAGACGAATTTCAGCAGCAAGCGTGTGCCGGTACCAGCCGCAACGTCTCTCTTTCCGTGCAAAAATCCGAATACATAGTCATAGCAGCCACGGACGATGGCCGATCCAAGGCTGTCACCACGACAGCCATTTGCCGTCATCCAGTCGGTCCACTCCTGATCGTCGATGCAATCGAATCCCCACCAAATAATTCCGTCCTTCAATATGCCGAACGCGAGCGCGAGCGCGATTTCGCAGAGGATGTACACGTGCCGAGCATCATTTCCCGCAAGATCGACCTTCTTGAGCTGCGTGAGCACAGCTTTGAGCAAAGTCTGAAGCTTTTCGCTCTGATCAGGGCTGATGTCTCTCGGGTCCGCAGGAAGCAAGTTGATCCTGCCTTCGGTGATGTTCAAAGGCGTCATCTTTTTTTCCGCGTCGGTTAGCCAAGCCGGTCGCTTCCCGTCAGGCCAATCGTCAAGGAACTGATGGGAGTCGAACCCGCGCAATTGCGCCGCGGAACTCCGAACCAGGGATTGAAGGTAGTCTACCAGCGTGAAGAACGAATCGTTGGACGTGCCGGGTGTCGCGTCATTCGGTGGCAGATGGACGTACCAGGGGCACTCCCAGCCGGCCGTCGGGTAGGGCTTCGGTTCCATCAGCACCGCATGATCGAGGCCTTCAAATGCATGTGCGCGAGATCCAAATGGCGGTGTGTCTCCCCGCGCCCTTAGTGCTTGATAGCAACGGTCGACCAGATTAAATGCATTGTCGTAGAAGCCGGCCCAGATGTGCAGCCCGTGTTCCTCCGCACGATCGCGCTCGGCCTGATTTCGACCAACGGCACCTTTGCCGCCGAGACGCCAGCCGATCGTGTAGATCGTGATATCGAACTGATCGCCGGTGGGATCGAGCTCGGTCAACTCAAAGGCTGCGCTGAGCGCGGCGATTCCCCCTCCCAGGATTGCGACATTCTTTTTTGGCATCTGTTCACTGACCCCTTGATCATCCTATGGGCTGGAAAGGACATACCGGCGCAACAGGTCGCACGGTCCGAGATATTCCAGCGGGGCATGTAAAAACCTTTCTCCCGGTATCGACCGTTCTTCCCCGGTAATGGCGCGAGCCGCCTGCATTCCCGACATCACCGCGGCTTCCACACATTCGGTGTTGAAGCCGGTGTCGATCCAGCTCCCGGCGAGATACAAATGGTCGAACCCGGCTCCATCCGTTTTCAGGCGCCAGGCGCTGGTACCCGCCGCCGTCGCCACGCAACAGTCGGAAGGGTTGATATTCGCGTGGATGTATTGCTCCCATAACCGGTTTAATCCGGTTGAGTTCTGCCAGACAAATAGCGCGTCCCAGTTGAACGTTCCAGGTTGGGCGACGTTCGGCCACAAGGCGTGAGCCCGATCCTCCAACCACCGGCGAGCGAGACGACGGGCTTCATGCTGCGCCTTCGCCTGGACGCCCGTTGTATTGGCCGGCTCGCGATAGAGCTCGGTTGGAAAAACGTCACAGAGGTAGTGAAGTGATTTCGGTCCTGCCGGCTCATACGCAAGGACCTGCGACATGTCGGCCCAGATATCCAATGGCTCCGGCCCGGATACCAGCGCCGGTTTCGGCTTCTGCCAACCCAGCCCGCAGAGGTCGCACGTGCTCCATAGTTGCACCCCGATGCTGGGTACCAACTGCAGTTTTTGGGTCATCGCCTTGAACTGTTCACTCGACGTTATGAGTTCCTGGCAGGGATCCTTCAAGGCGCCTACTGGTATGGCGAGAATCACCTCAGCGAAATCGCCACCGCGCTCGACCGGAACCGTTTCGACGCTTTGATTACACCAGAAAGACTCTAGATCGACACCGTCGCGCTCCAGCTTCTTCCCGTTTTTGATCAGCGTCCAATCAGGCGAAGATCCAAAACCGCGCAGGCCGCAGCGCGGCTGAACCGGTTCATATTCGGCCTTGGGGTTCTCCAGCTCGACCTGTCGATCGAATAGCAGGGAACCGACAGATTTACCGTCTGGCGAGAGGCGAATATCCGTCAGTTTGTGAAAGAATTGAAATTTCACGTCCCGCTGCCTTAGCACGTCAAACAACGGCGCAATCACGACTTCGCCGGAGCCCGCCTGCAATTCCCACGCAACGGAGCCCCGATACGTCGCAAGCATCCGCAACAGCACCTGAGTTGCCGTACCCGCGCCATAACTCGCCTTGGCGATTTTGCCGCCGGGATATTGAAACATGGTGTCGTACAGCGCCTTTACCAGCGGCGAATCATCGACCAGCGGCTGCGCCGCGCCGTGGCGGACAAGCCAGTCACGAAAATCTTCCTCGTCGATCTGGTGGATGGTACGCTGTTCCAGGAAAACGTCTGTCAGCAGTCCCGTGACGAAGGCTGCCGCCAGTTCCAGCGCTTGCGTCAGAAATTCGCCATCTGGTATCGCCGAAAAACCTGCCTGCTTGACCGCGGAAGAGATTGTACTGAGGGCAGTCAGCACAAGCTCGATATCGTCAGAGCTCGCCCACGGAGCCCCTTCGTCGAAGCACGCCGATTGCCTGGCGGCAAGTTGGAGATAGTCGCCGATCGTAATTTTCGCAGGGGCTGCCTGAGCGACGGCCAGCTTGCGAGCGACCCGCCGATCGATTGATATTTCGGGCGCTATCGACTGCAAACCCGGATTCGCGCGCAGCGTGGCATCATAAAACCTGCCGAGGAACGCCAGGATGCCGACCATGCAACTTGCAAGGCTCAGATCAACATTACCCCGGCCGGGCGCGCCGCCAATGGACGGGAACGTGACATCAAACCAGGCCGGATTCGTCTTGATCCCGTTGCCGATTGGAGTGAAAGCCTGCGCACGGATTGCGTCCTCCAGTTTCTTGATCCTCTGTCCGGGCGGGGGGCGCCATTCCTTGTAGACTTCGCGCATCAGACGAAAGGCGTTTTCATAAAACCCGAACCAGATGTGCAGGCCGTGCTCGATGTTGCGACCGTAGCCGTCGCGGCCGCTGGCAAGTTTTCCGCCGACTCGCCACCCCATTTGATAGACCGTGACATCGTACCTTGCCTGCAGTTCCGGCGTCCGCGTCAGTTCGAACGCAGCGCTAAGACCTGCTATGCCGCCACCGACGATCACGATTCTTCGTTTGGCCAAGGCGTCCCCCTGCGAGCTGCGGCCGTGGGTTGATGGTTTTGGGCGCGCATCAGTTGGGCAAGCTCTCCGACGGCGCCCAGATGACCAAAGATGTCGGAGGCTTTGCCGAGATATTTTTGCCGGCTCGGATCATCGACCGGACTGTTTTTTCCGATTTCGTAGATCGCGCGGGCCTGTTCACGGGGCATGTTTAGCAGTTCTGCTGCCGCGGCGGCTCGCTCCCACTCACTGCGCGCTCTAGCTGTCCGGCCCGCCAGAAGCGAGGCGCGCCCCCGCATCAGCAGGGCGTAAGGACGACAAATCGGCGACGTTCGGGCAAGCCGCGACAGTTGACGGCATGCGAGATCGGCCTGGCTTTGAATATGCTGGCGACTGCCGCGGGAATCGTGCGCTCCTTCGCAAAGGCTGAGGAAGACGTCTGCGATACCTGCCGCTCCAAACACATAACCACCCCAGACGACGCCGCATTCCTGCAAAACCGCGAGTCCGCGTTCCGCAAATTCGAGGGCGCTGTCGATCTCCTGTCTCTGGAGATACCCCTGAGCTGCGATCCCGAAGCAGAGAAGCTGATCGGTACGGATCAATTTGCTTCCCGCGATCGCCCTCAATCCATTCAAATGCTGCGCACTGGTGCTTCCCAGAATGGTGTCGATCAGCACCCTGGCCGACAGGCTCCAGGCCCGTACCTGCATGGACGAGTCGGTCGATATGTCGGAATACAGATCGGCGAGGAGTGAATTGGCCCGCATGATGTCTCCACGCAGGATCGCAACAAAGATCGCCATCGTTTCGCTGGTTTGCGCCCGCGCGCGGTCGCCCAGCCGTTGATATAACCCCTGCGCCTTGTCCGCGTGCTGCTCGGCGTCACTCCATTTCCCCAGGCCATAGGCGAGAACGCCCAGGACCAGCTCGACCCGGGCGATGTCCGGCAGCGAACCATGCCTTTCGGCCAATCGCCGGGCCCGGGTTCCGTAGGAGCGCGCAACTCTTACCAGGCCCGACATCGCCATCCCGAGCGCCAGCGCAGTATATCCACGAATAGTCTCCGGTGCGGCGCCGGATCGTTCGGCCAGGTTCAACGACGCCAGCGTGCCATTGAGCACAGCAAGAGAATCGTTTTGAAAAAAGTACTGTTCCGACAGGTACTCGTAGATGTGCGACATGAGTTGAATGTCGCTTCGCTTTGTCTCATCCAGGTGCACTGCCTTTGCCGGGAGGATTCGGGAAACGAACTGCGTCGAGCCGTTGAAGGCAAGCGCGCCGACTTTGCCTGCCTTGCTTGAAGGAAGGCGCCGGCCCAGAAGCTGCATCGCGCGAGCATAGTGTTCGGCCGAGTTCTCATAGTCGGAAAGCTCGTGATAGGCGTCCCCCAGGACTACCTCCCAGACGGCCCTTCGGCTGGCGTCGATCGGGAGCGACGCACGCTGGGTCAGCTCGAACATTTTCTCGGCGTATTTTATCGACTCGCGATTTGCGTAACTGTTGCGCGATTCCTGCGATGCGAGTTCGAGATATTTCAGCGCTCGCACGAGGTCATTTCCCAGCTCCCAATGTCGCGCGAGCCGCGCATAATGCGGCTGCAGATCGTCCGAATAAAAGCGTTCGATGAAGGCTGCGATATGCTCATGGAGAGTTCGCCGCAGGGCAAACGACAGCAGATTGTAGGCCACCTCCATCGTTATCGAATGCCGAAATACGAATGACAGCGGCCGGGACTCCGGATCGGGCTGCAGGAAGTCATGCTCGACCAGTCGTCTGACGCACTCTTCCTTGCTGGATACAATCAATTCCGGAAAGGCATTCTCGAGCAGGTCGACCGAGAATGATTCACCGATCGCGCTGGCCGCCTTGAGCAGCAGCTGGTCGTCGGCGGATAGAACATCTATGCGACTTACGATCGCGCGCTCGACGCTCGTCGGCAGCGACAGTCCCGTGATCGAGTAGTTTCGCTCGTCGAAAATGCAGACGCCACGCGACACCTGGATCTGGCCGGTGTCGCGGAGCGCCAGTACGAGTTCTTCGCAATAAAATGGATTTCCGTTTGCGCTGTCATAGATGATCTTGATGAGCTGAGACGGAACATCACTGGCTCTGAGACGCTGTTTCAGGATCAGTTCGACTTCATCACGGGAGAGTCTATCGAGACGAATTTGAAGCGATGGCACCAGATCGGCGCGAAGATTTTCGTCCGCAATCCTTGTTGTCAGTGTCCGCTGACTGACGACCACCAGGAATTCCGGAAGTCGCCGCGCGACTGCTCCGAGCAGGTCGATGGACGGACCATCGAACCAATGCAGATCTTCGAGCACCAGGATTCGCGCATCCGACTTCCGAAGAATGAAAACCACCAGCTCTTCAATGGCCGTGGCGCGAGCCGAACCGACAATTTGCCCGGTGAAATCGGTCTCCGTAAACCCCAGCGCGATGATGCCGTCGAGCAGCGGCAGCCAGCTTAGAAGGGAGACCTCCCCTGACAATGACCTCGCCAGTTCGGCGCGGATCCGGGCGGCGTCGATGCCGGATTTGAATTTGAGGACCTGCCGCAATATCGTTCGCCACGCGAAGTAAGGGGTGGATTTCTCGATAGCGGTCGCACTTCCGAACAGGACCACATCGCCCCTTGCTTCAGCCGACGAGACAAAATCTTCGAGCAGGCGCGATTTTCCGATGCCGGCTTCACCGGACACGAGGACTAGCTTTCCTGCCCCGACCGCGACGTCGTCAAGGCAGCCCCTGAGCATCGCCTGTTCGCTGTTGCGGCCAATCATCCCGTTGGTCGAATGGTGGTGGGGCTCTTCAGCCGGGGCGATCGGGCTGAACGCGAGCATCGACACGTTACCGGTCTTGAGATGAATTTGCGGCAGCAGGCTGAACGCGATCCGGCGACCTACCGCCTGGGCGGTTGTCGAGTCACACGCAATATCGCCCTGCGCCGCCTCTGCAAGCAGGGCTGCAACGTTCATAGCCTGCCCAAAAACACCGTAGGTCTTGCAATGCCTCCCGCCATAATTGCTGCAGAATAGCCGTCCAGTCGAGATTCCGATCGAGGTCGCAATCCTCTTGGCATCGAGTTGACGCCGAAGCCTGAGAGCTGACTCCACGGCTCGCAGGGGATCATCTTCGTGGGCGAAGGGTGCAAGTCCAAAAATGAGCGTGACGGTGAGGCCCTTGTCGTCCATCAGGACCTGATGAATTGTTCCCTCCAGGCGCTCCGCCACCTGCTGCGCCTCGTAGACCAGGTTTTGGATCCCGGGCAGGAAATCATCTTTGAACGACAGTTCGTTGAGGCCGATGCGAACAACCGTGAGCGTGCGAAATTCGCCGACCCAGGCACCCTCATCACGCCATTGATGTTCGATGCTTGCCGTCGACGGTTGGGTCGAGGGTGGCGCAACCACCATATCCTGCTGCTGCCGCATCCGGAGCAGACGCATCCCGTATGGTGCCGGCTCGACTTCGCTGCAGTCGGCTAGGAGAGCCGCGGCGTTTGGACAAAGTGCGACGTCGCCGATCTCAGCTCTTCGATACGCTGCGCCAATATTGAGAAATGGGTCGCCAACCGTAACGTAGTGCCAGTCCCCCCGCCAGCCTCCCAGCTTGCAAAAAGACACCTGTCCCAGTTCGATCGCGGTGCGGTGACCGATTCGGTCCGTGTCATCTGACGCTGCCATTGCACTTCGCAGCGCAAGCCCGCATCGCGCGGCAAGGGCGGCCGCTTCAGCAGGATCTCTGCTATCCCACACCGCCAGGATCGCATCACCGGCAAAAGCGACGATATCGCCTGAATGTGAGACAATGACGTCCGTTAGAACGGCGAAGCAATCGTTGATGAAATTCGTGAGCCCCTCCGCGCCGTCGGCGGAGACCCGGTTGGTCATCGCGGTAAAGCCGGCGATGTCGACGAGCAGTACAGCCGCATGGCGGCTTTCGGCGGACGAGCCCACCGGCCCATGCCTGGAACACAAATGAGCTTCCACCCATTTCGGAAGGTGGGCCGCCTGTTTTGTAATGGCTCCGGCGGGCATGGCGTACGCTCGGCCTGTCAGGAAATGAAATGGAACCCCTTCCTGAAGAGAAAATCAATAGATGCGTATCGCTGCGCGGTCGATGCAAGGCGCGAAACGTTTTTTTAATGATTCCGGGCATTTGGCCACGGCCGACTTGGTTCGGCTTCAAGGCGGCTTATTGTTGCCGCGTTTGATCGGAACAAACCGCACCGATGGCCGTAATGGGGTCATTCGCGGCCGGGTCCTGCCAGCGGAAAGTCCGGCGATGTCCGCTATGCCCGGAAAGCGGCAGTAAATTCATCGCAATCGCAATTTCCGCGACGCGCCTTTGCGGGTCGATGCAACGGCCGTGGACGTAATTCGCCACGCCCTGCTGGGCTACACGTCCACGTTGGCGCTGAGCGAATTGTCCTGGATGAATTCGCGGCGCGGTTCGACCACGTCGCCCATCAGCTTGGTGAAGATGTCGTCGGCCTCGTCGACCTCCTTGATCTTCACCTGCAAGAGCGAGCGCTCGTTGGTGTCGAGCGTGGTTTCCCAGAGCTGGCCCGGGTTCATCTCGCCGAGGCCTTTGTAGCGCTGCAGCTTCACACCCTCGCGGCCGGCATCGGTCACCGCTTCGAACAGCGAGACCGGGCCGTGAATCGGTGTCTCCGTGTCTTTGCGGCGCAACAGGCCGGGGCGCGGATAGGCTTCCTGCAGTTTTGCCGCATATTCGTCGAGCTTGCGGGCATCCGCGGAGCCGAGCAGCGCATCGTCGATGATGGCGGCATCCTTGACGCCGCGCACGGTGCGCTCGAACAGGAAACCCGCGCCCTCGGTGAAGCGTCCGGTCCAGCCGCGCTCGACTTCATCGGCCAGCGCATCGAGCCGCCGGGCGATATAGCCCGCGGCCGCGTTGGCCGTCTCGACATTGCCGATGATGCTCGGGCTCAGCACACCGGCGATCGCCGCCTGCTCGATGACCTTGCGGTTATAGCGGCTGTGCAGATTGTGCAGCACGTTGCGGATGACACGGGCGTCCTCGACCAGCGCCAGCAGGTCGCGGCCCTTGCGGTCCTCGCCGGACGCCAGCTTGAAGATGCAGTCATCGAGGCCGGTTTCGATCAGATAATCTTCCAGCGCGCGCTCGTCTTTCAGGTATTGCTCGGACTTGCCGCGGTTCACCTTGTAGAGCGGCGGTTGCGCGATATAGAGGTAGCCGCCATCGATCAGCGACGGCATCTGGCGGAAGAAGAACGTCAGCAGCAGGGTGCGGATATGCGCGCCGTCGACGTCGGCGTCGGTCATCAGAATGATCTTGTGGTAGCGCAGCTTTGAGAGATCGAAATCGTCGCGGCCGATGCCGGTGCCCAATGCCGTGATCAGCGTGCCGATCTGCTCGGAGCCCAGCATCTTGTCGAAGCGCGCGCGCTCGACGTTCAATATCTTGCCGCGCAGCGGCAGCACCGCCTGGAATTCGCGGTTACGGCCCTGCTTGGCGCTGCCGCCGGCCGAATCGCCCTCGACGATGAACAGTTCGGATTTGGCGGGATCGCGCTCCTGGCAGTCGGCGAGCTTGCCGGGCAGCGAGGCGTAATCGAGCGCGCCCTTGCGCCGCGTCAGCTCGCGCGCCTTGCGCGCGGCCTCACGGGCGGCCGCCGCCTCCACCACCTTGCCGACAATAACCTTGGCTTCCGCCGGATGTTCCTCGAACCACGCCGCAAGCGCCTCGTTCAGCACGTTCTCGACCACCGGGCGGACTTCCGAGGACACCAGCTTGTCCTTGGTCTGCGAGGAGAATTTCGGATCGGGCACCTTCACCGACAGCACCGCGGTCAGGCCCTCGCGGCAGTCGTCGCCGGTCAGCGCGATCTTTTCGCGCTTGGCGATGGCGTCGGCATAGCCGTTGACCTGGCGCGTCAGCGCGCCGCGGAAGCCCGCCAGATGCGTGCCGCCGTCGCGCTGCGGAATGTTGTTGGTGAAGCACAGCACGTTCTCATGGTAGCTGTCGTTCCACCACAGCGCCGCCTCGACGCCGATGCCGTTCATCTCGGCATTGATCATGATTGGCGCGGGCACCATCGGCTTCTTGTTGCGGTCGAGATATTTGACGAACTCCTCGACGCCGCCGTCATAATGCATCTCCTCGCGCTTCTCGACCGCGTGGCGCATGTCGGACAGCACGATGTTGATGCCGGAATTCAGGAATGCGAGTTCGCGCAGCCGATGCTCGAGGGTGGCGAAGTCGTATTCGACATTGGTGAAGGTTTGCTTGGAAGCAAGGAACGTCACCTCGGTGCCGCGCTTGCCGTTGGCCTCACCCACCATCTTGAGCGGCGCCACCGCGTCGCCATGGGCGAATTCGATGAAATGCTCCTTGCCGTCGCGCCAGACCCGCAATTGCAGTTTGCTCGACAGCGCGTTGACCACGGAAACGCCGACGCCATGCAGGCCGCCGGACACCTTGTAGGAATTCTGGTCGAATTTTCCGCCCGCATGCAGCTGGGTCATGATGACCTCGGCTGCCGAAATGCCCTCACCCTTGTGAATGTCGACGGGAACGCCGCGGCCGTCGTCGCGCACGGTGACGGAGCCGTCGGCATTGAGCACGACCTCTACCTTGGTGGCATAGCCGGCGAGTGCCTCGTCGATGGCGTTGTCGACGACTTCATAGACCATGTGATGCAGGCCGCTTCCGTCATCGGTGTCGCCGATATACATGCCCGGCCGCTTGCGCACGGCGTCAAGGCCTTTCAACACCCGGATCGATTCCGCGCCATATTCGATAGGAATGGAATGCTCTGTGTCGGCGATCGTTTGCCGGGCAGGTTCTGTCATGTGAGGCCTTCGAGGATGTCCCGAATCAGCGGCGCAAAACAGGCGCTGATTCATTTATTTGTGCCATGAAAGGCGCAACGCGCCTAGCGCAAAGTCTCTGTCAACAAGCTATTGAATAAATGGGATTTTTTAGTGGTTTTTCAAGGCGCCCGGATGTCGATTCGGAAGCCTCGCAAAAGCGCTATTCGAGCGGCGTTTTCCGGTCCCCGAAGGCGCCAATTTACACCTGCCGTCGGCTGCGATGGCAGCGCGCCGGAGACCTGCTAGAGAAGTGAGCCCAGCAGTTGATGGACCGGCCGATGTTGTCCCCGCCCTCAGATCGATATCGGCCGGATATTGACGGGCTGCGGGCCATCGCCGTCATACTGGTGGTGAATTTTCACGCCTTCGCCGATGCCATGCCGGGCGGCTTCATCGGCGTCGATATCTTCTTCGTGATTTCAGGCTTTCTGATCACCGGTATCATCGCGCGTGAGCTCGATCGGCAGCGCTTCAGCCTGGCGAGCTTCTATGCGAGGCGGATCAGGCGGATTTTTCCGGCCCTGATCGTCGTGCTTTTTGCGACGCTGGTCCTGGGATGGCTGTGGATGCTGCCGGCGGCCTATGCGCAGCTAAGCGCCGATGTATTCGCCAGCGCTGCGTTTTTCTCGAATATCGCACTGCTGCTGCAGTCCGGCTATTTCGACATCGAATCGTCCAGGAAGCCGCTGCTGCATCTGTGGTCGCTCGGCATCGAGGAACAATTCTACCTGTTCTGGCCCCTGATCCTGATGCTTGCCGCCCGCCTGCGCATGCGCCTTCTGGTGGTGGCGTCAGTTATCGGCGTTACCTCCTTCGCGCTCAATGCGGCGCTGATCGGCCCAAACCCGGTGGCGACCTTCTATTTGCCGTTCACGCGAGCCTGGGAATTGCTGGCCGGCGCGGCATTGGCGCTGAGCTGGAGCCGGACCGATCAAACCGGCGCCGCGAGCAACCGGCGCGCCGCAACCGGGCTCGTGCTGATTGTCGTGGCCGCCGCTGTTCTCGACGTCCACAGCGCATTTCCTGGCTGGTGGGCCGTCTTGCCCGTCACCGGCGGCGCATTGCTGTTGTCCGCGCCGGCGGCGTGGGGATGCCGCCACGTGTTGGCCAGCCCGCCGCTGGTCTGGATCGGGCTGATCAGCTATCCGCTCTATCTGTGGCACTGGCCGCTGCTGGTATTCTTCGGGATCATAAAATTCGGGTCGCTGACGCTGCCGGAGCGCGAACTGATTCTCCTGGGAAGCGTGCTGCTGGCCTGGCTGACCTATCGGTTTGTCGAGCTCCCCTTTCGCTTCGGCCGGCCGAGCAAGCTCCGGCTTGCCACTCTTTGTGTCGGCATGGTGCTGGTCGCAGCCTTCGGCGGTGTGGTCGTCGAGGGGCGCGGGTTCGATTTTCGGCTACCGCCGGAAATTCGCGCGATGGCGGATGTGCCGGAACAATCCTCGCAATGGCGGCTCCACGACTGCCTGCTCGATCTCAGCCAAGAGATGACGTTCGCCGACAGCTGCGTCGATCGGGATCGGCGGCCGCTGATCCTGGTCTGGGGGGATTCGACTGCCGGCGCGCTGGTGCCGGGCCTGCGCAAGGCGCAGCAATCCCACGCCTTCAGTATCGCGCAGTTTACCTCCAGTTCCTGCATTCCGGCGCTCAACACCGAGGTGGCCGGAACGCCGAATTGCCGCGCGATCAACGACAGGATCCTGTCGATGGCGCGGCAGTTGCGGCCCGACATCGTGCTGCTGCATAGCACCTGGGATCGATATCTCGACGGCGTGGCCGAGACGGTGACCGCGCTGAAGCAGCAGACCGGCGCGCGCGTCGTTGTTCTCGGCTCGGTGCCCTGGTGGAAGCGCGGACTGCCGAACGAGGTGCTGCGCTATTACATGCTGCACCATCGTCTGATCCCTGAGCGATCCGGTGGCGCGGAGGCCGATCGCTCTGGTCCGGCCTTGCGTGACAGGCTCGTCCCGTTCGGCGCGGAGTTCGTCTCCGCGTGGGACGCGATGTGCAACGCGGGCGGCTGTCTGACCCGCATCGGCGCCACCGCCGGCGATATTTCCGCCAGCGATCAGGTGCACCTGACCGAAAAAGGATCGGTGTTCCTGGTGCAGTCCATCATCGACCAGGTGCTTGGCGGCCCGCGATCTCCGAACGTGTCGCAATGACATCGCCGCCCGCTCATCCGCGGCGGGTGATCCGGCCGGAATCGACGTCGAAAATCTCGCCGGATGCGCCGATGTCGGTGAATGCCGCAGGGTCGGCGCCGGTCATCCAGACCTGGGCGCCGAGTTTTGCAAGCTCGTTGAATAGCCCCCTGCGCCGGTCCGGATCGAGATGCGCCACCACCTCGTCGAGCAGCAATAAAGGCGTGATGCCGGCCGTCTCCGCGACCAGATTGGCATGCGCCAGCACCAGCCCGATCAGGAGCGCCTTCTGTTCGCCGGTCGAGGCGTCGCGGACGGGCATGTGCTTCGGCGCGTAGATCACCTGCAGGTCCGTGAGATGCGGACCGTCCAGCGTGCGGCCGGCCGCGGCGTCGCGGGCACGGCTGTCGCGCAGGATCTGGCGGTAACGATCCTCCACGGCGGTCGCGGGCTCGCTCGTCAGCGCGTTTTCCATCCAGCCGTCGAGCATGATTTCTGCGGATGGAAAGGCAGAAGCTTCGCCGCGCGCACGCAGCATCGCTGCGAGTTTCGCCGCGGTCTGGCCACGCGTCGCCGCGACCGCAACCGCGAGTTCGGCGGTTTCGCGTTCGATCGCGTCGCACCAATGGTCGTCGTAATTGCGCACCTCCAACAGCCGGTTGCGCGAACGTAACGAGCGGTCGAGCGCCGCGACGCGGCTGGAATGTTCGCTGTCGATCGCCAGCACCAGCCGGTCGAAAAACCGCCGCCGCTCCGAGGCCGCGCCCAGGAACAGTCCGTCCATCGAGGGCGTCAGCCACACCATGCGCAAGTGATCGCCGAAGGCGGTGGCCGAGTTCACCGGCTCGCGGTCGATCCGGCAGCGCCGGCTGGTGGCCGGACCATCGCTGCCGGGCGCGTCGATGCCGGTGCCGAGCGTTGCCAGCCCAAGCGCGCCTTCGACCTCGGCGGATACCGCCCAGGAGCCATCGCCCTGATTGTCGGCGACATCGTCCAGCGTCGCCCGGCGCAAGCCGCGTCCCGGCGACAGATACGAGATCGCCTCGATGCAATTGGTCTTGCCGGCCCCGTTGGGCCCGACCAGCACCACGACATCCCCGCGGGTCTCAAGGCTCGCCGCGCGATAATTGCGGAAGTGCGTCAGCGTCAGGCGGTGGATGCGGGAGGCGGTCATGGCAGAACTATTCTCTCGTCATGCCCGGCTTCATGCCGGGCATCCACGTCCTTGCTGGCTCCAAGACGTGGATGGCCGGGACAAGCCCGGCCATGACGCAATCTAGTCAGCAGCAGTGCGAACAGTAAGATCCCCTACACCCGCATCGGCATCAGCACGTAGAGCGCGCCCTTGGAATCCTTGTCCTGCACCAGCGTCGGCGAACCGGGATCGGCCAGTTTGAGCACTGCGACCTCGCCCTCGATCTGGGCTGCGATATCCAGCAGATAACGCGAATTGAATCCGATATCGAGCGGGTCGGAGGCGTATTCGACCTCGAGCTCTTCGGTCGCGCTGCCGGAATCCGGGTTGGTTACCGACAGCACCAGCTTGCCTGCGGACAGTGCCAGCTTCACCGCGCGGCCGCGCTCGCTCGAAATCGTCGAGACGCGGTCGACGGCGGCCTCGAAATCCTTCTTGTCGACGATCAACTCCTTGTCGTTGTTCTGCGGGATGACGCGACCATAGTCCGGAAAAGTGCCGTCGATCAGTTTCGAGGTCAGCACCACATTGCCGATGGTAAAGCGGATCTTGCCCTGCGACAGTTCGATTGCGACCTCGGCCTCGTTGTCCTCGATCAGGCGCTGCACCTCGCCGACGGTTTTGCGCGGCACGATCACGCCGGGCATGCCGGCGGCGCCCTTGGGCAACGGCAGATCGATCTGTGCCAGGCGATGGCCGTCGGTTGCGACTGCGCGCAAGGTCGCGGCCTTGGCGCTGCCGGCGGTGTGCAGATAGATGCCGTTGAGATAGTAGCGGGTCTCTTCGGTGGAGATCGCAAATTGCGTGCGGTCGATCAGCCGCTTCATGTCGGCAGCGGCAAGCGTAAAGGAATGCGTCATGTCGCCGGCGGCAAGATCCGGAAAATCGTTTTCGGGCAGCGTCTGCAGCGTGAAGCGCGACCGGCCGGCGCGGATCGCCAGCACCGAGCGGTCGCCGTCGCCTTCCAGCACGATCTGGGCGCCGTCGGGCAGTTTGCGCACGATGTCGTAGAACATATGGGCCGGCACTGTGGTCGACCCGCCGGTTGCGGTTTCCGCCGGCAGCGTTTCGGTCACCTCGAGGTCGAGGTCGGTGGCCTTCAGCGACAGCCGCGCGTTTTCGGCCCGCACCAGCACGTTGCCGAGGATCGGAATGGTGTTGCGGCGCTCGACCACGCGATGCACGTGGCCCAGCGATTTCAGGAGTTGCGCGCGTTCGACGGTAACCTTCATAGCAATGCCCGCCTGATCCTAAGATGGAAAAGCCGGGGCGGCCGAAAGGCACGCCGCGGCGTTTGAGACCCGAAAAGCCTGATCCGAGCTGGATTTGATCAAACCCGCGGGGGGACCGCAAGGTGGCGCGGATGGGCCTTGAGCGCAAGGGAAACGGGGGCCCTTTCCCACGTTTTGCGGGACGATCCCAGGCGCACGGGTCGTCCCGGCGTTCGCCCGCCGGGACCTATGGCCCGCGGTGCTGATTTTTGCAAAAGCCAACTGCCACAGCGCCTCAATGAGGGCGGCGGCGTCTGCGTCCCGACGTTCGCCGGGGCGGCTGGACGGCTGCGCCCGGGAAAAAGCCGCAGCTCACTCCTGCAATTGGCGCTTCAGCAATTCCACCTCTTCGGAGAGCGCGGTATCCTTTGCGACCAGGGCCTCGATCTTGCGCACGGCGTGCAGCACCGTGGTGTGGTCGCGTCCCCCGAACCGGCGGCCGATCTCGGGCAGCGAACGCAGCGTCAGCGTCTTCGCCAGATACATCGCGACCTGGCGCGGGCGGACCACATTTGCGGTGCGGCGCGAAGACAAAAGATCGGAGCGGCTGACATTATATTGCCGGGCGACCACGCGCTGGATGTCCTCGATCTTGATGCGCTTGGGTTCCTGCGGACGGATCAGGTCGCGCACCTCGCGCTCGGCCATTTCCAATGTCACGGGCTGCGCGTTGAGCTTGCTGTGCGCCAAGAGGCGATTGATCGCGCCCTCGAGATCCCTGCCATTATGGGTGATGGTGCGCGCCAGATAATCCAATACCGGTTCCGGCACGTCGAAGCTTGCATGATGCGTGCGTGCGGCGGCGACCCGCGACTTCAGAATTCCAAGCCGCAAGTCCTCGCCGAGCGATCCCATCTCGACCACCAGGCCGCCGGCCAGCCGCGAGCGCACCCGGTCGTCGAGGCTTTCGAGGTCGGAAGGCGGACGATCGGCCGCGATCACCACCTGACGGCCGGCGTCGATCAGCGCATTCAGCGTATGGCAGAATTCGGCCTGGGTCGACTTGCCCTGCAGGAACTGCAGATCGTCGATCACGAGCACATCGATACCGCGCAGCGCCTCCTTGAATGCCAGCGCAGTCTGGGTCTTCAGCGCCGCGACGAAGCCGTACATGAATTTCTCGGCGGTGAGATAAAGCACCTTGCGTTCGCTGCCCGAATTGCCGGCCCAGGTTACCGCCTGCAGCAGATGGGTTTTGCCAAGGCCGACGCCGGCATGGATGTACAGCGGATTGAACATCACGCTGTCGCCGCGCCGGCCCTCGGCCACCTGGCGCGCCGCGGCGTGGGCCAGCGTGTTGGAGCGGCCGATGACGAAACTTCCGAAGGTCAGGCGCGGATCGAGCGGCGAACCGCCGAGCGCGTCGTGGTTGGCCGAAACCGGCGCGATCGCGGTCGCGCGCAGCTCGGGCGCGGGCACGGCCATCGGAGCGCTCGATGCGGCGCGGGTCGAGCGCGGCGATGGCCTCCTTTACCGGCGTCGCGCATCGCATCGCCGAGCGCACGGTGAGGTCGACCCGGTGCACTTCCGGCATCTCGGCCTGCCAGCAGGTGAGAACGCGTTCGGCATAATGCGTCTGGATCCAGCTCTTGAGGAACCGGGTCGGAACCGAAAGGTGGACGCTCTCCTGCTGCACGCTCTCGAGGTCCATTCGCGCAAACCAGCTCGTATACACGTCCTCTCCCACACTCGAGCGCAACCGCCCTTTCACGCGTGACCAGCGATCCTGTTCAATATTTGTCATTGGCTGAAAACTTTTCCGTAGAGAAGAGTAAGTTGCCTTGTGAAAGCGCCGTGCAGGTTTCTTGCCACGGCGCGACCTCAAGCGAAGCCTCATCCCGGCCACAGATCCAGCGTTCGGCAAAAACGCCGTTGGTCAGATCAGCGGTTGGAAGAGAAGCGTTCGCGAGGTCAGCCCGTACTCGCCGGTCCGTCGGGAGTTCTCGTTGGGGGCCGTGCACAGGCCGCGTCCAGGGCGCCCAATACGGCATCGTTTGAAAATGGCATTTGATCGAATACCGCGATGATTCCGTAAAGCATGCAACCTCCCCGTCTCGCCGTGATTGCCCACGGCAAGTTGTCATCTCACGTGTTTCAAGTTCGGTCGGCCGCGTCCAAACAGCAAAATCGTTCAGTCGCTACGCCGCTTCGTTCAGCCCGTCCATTTCTTCAACCCGCCCACTTGCTTCGCCTTCGCCGCGATTTTCGGCTGGACCGTACGCATCTCTCTTGCTCGAAGCGAACGAGACACGAATGCCCCGCCTTGAGAAATTTCGACACAGAACCGCATTCCTCATATTGCTATGAGGTATCATCCGACAATCGCTTGGAAAGCGTCGCCAACGCGCACACCGCCGCCGATTTGCACGTCCGCCCCGTTCCTTAAACCGCGCTGGTCTCAAGAGGGGGCGCCGCGAGCACTCTTAGAGATACATCATGCCCTAATTCCCGCAACGGAAATGATTCGGCACGAGAGCCCAAAAACTGACTTCGCCTGCGCAAAATCAGGCGGTGACTCTTGTCTTCAACAGCAAGGTTTTGAATCTGATTGAAGAATCGATGCGAACGGCGACTGTGACATTTTCGTCGAACGCCAAAAATAAAGTCACATTTCCTTAACTTTTGCCCGCGCCGCCCCTGGCTTTTCGAAGTGCTGCTCTGCGCTATGCCGATAAGTGACTAAACAAGCGCACATTTTTTTGCGCGTCGAAACAGGGTAACCCCTGTGGCCGGCAAATCTGGCGATGCCGACTCCCGAGTGCATGAGCCCGGTAGCGTGCACCGAAATAATCACCGCTTGCGCTGCGTCGAAGTTTCAGGTGCGGCGGAATTGCATCACGTGAAATTACGGGCGCGAGAAAGCTGCACGCGGCAAGCCGCGGAGCAAGATCGCGACAAAAAGAAAAAAGCCCGGCACTGCCGGGCTTTTTGACCGATTACATTTTCGATCAGTTCATTTCGCCAGCTTGGCGATCTGATGCGCGAGCCGCGAAACCTTCCGGCTCGCATTGTTCTTGTGAATTATATTGCGCTGCGCTGCCTGCATCAGCTCCGGCTCCGCGCGCAACATCGCCTTCAGCGCTGCTTCGCGATCGCCGCTTTTGATCGCCTCTTCGACGATGCGGACCGCGCCGCGCATCTGGGTGCGGCGCGACTTGTTGATGATGGTACGGCGGGCAATCTTGCGCGTCGCCTTCTTGGCGGAAGTCGTATTGGCCATATTCTCAATTATCCTTCGGCAGTGACCGATCGCGAGGTGGCCGGGCGCCGGCCGTTCGAATGCGTGATCGACGCTGGTGTTGATTTCCCGATGTCCCTGAGGTTGCCATTCCCCGCAAGCCAATGCCCGCATGACGGCGCCGCTCAAAGAACAGCGGCGGCGGGATTGCGCCCGCCGCCATTGGCGCCCTTATAGAGGGCACCTGTTGCAGCGTCAACGCCTGGTGGGCTTTTTAAGGGCCGGGAAGGGCGCTTCGAAAGCGGCGATAAGGTGCTGATGAGGTTGAATTTCCCCGGCTGCCCCGGTAATGGCTGGCAGCGTTTCGGGCGCGACAGGTATAAGGTGACGCATGATCCGCGGTTTTTTCCGACTTGTGGGGCTATTGCTGCTGGCCGGCGGATTTATCTTCATGGTCTATGACGGCGCGCGCTGGGTCGCCGATCAAACCTTGCGTTTCACCCGGTTCGGTCAATTCTGGAACGATATCCATCAATCCAGCCAGCAGGCATTCCGCGCCTGGGTGGAGGGCAATGCGCCCTGGCTCTGGACCAGCGTCGTCAAGGTGATCCTGGACCAGCCGGTTTTTGCCGTCCTCGGCGTGCTGGGTATTCTGCTGATGCTGCTGTTCCGGCCCCGCAAGCCGTTGATCGGCTATTCGCGGAACTGACGGGAACGCGGGATTTGCGGGTGCCCGGCGTAACGGGGCTGTGGCTGCCGACGTAAAGACATATATCAAGACAGAGATTTCTCGTCCGTCGATCCCGTTGGGAGGTAACCAATGCTGTTCATGCGCAAAACCACTGCATTGCCGAGCGCGGCCGAGGCGCTTGCGGGCCGCGCGCAACCGATCCCCACCGCCAAGAGCCATTTCGTCAACGGCCGCCAGCTGCAGCCGCCTTATCCGCAAGGCCTGGAGCAGGCGGTGTTCGGGCTCGGCTGCTTCTGGGGTGCGGAGCGCAAATTCTGGGAACTCCGCGACGGCATCTACACCACCGCGGTGGGCTACGCCGGCGGCCATACCAGGAATCCCACTTACGAGGAGGTTTGTTCGGGCCGCACCGGTCATACCGAAGCCGTGCTGGTGGTGTTCGATCCGAAGAAGATCTCCTACGAGCAGCTGTTGAAGATTTTTTGGGAAAGTCACAACCCGACGCAGGGCATGCGCCAGGGCAATGACGTCGGCACCCAATATCGTTCCGCGATCTACGCCTTCAGCGAGGCGCAGCGCAAAGCCGCCGATGCGTCAAGAGCAGCCTATCAGAAGGCGCTGGCGGCCAAAGGGCTCGGCGCCATCACCACCGAGATTGCGCCTGCCGGCGAATTCTATTTCGCCGAGGACTATCACCAGCAATATCTGGCCAAGAATCCGGCCGGCTATTGCGGGCTTGGCGGCACCGGGGTGTCGTGCCCGATCGGCGCCAGCGTCAGCGCCTGATTGCTTTCTCTTTCTCTCTCTCTCTCTCTCTCTCTCTCTCTCTCTCTCTCCTCTCCCCGCAAGGGCGGGGCGAAGGGCTTTTCGAAAACGGTTTGTTAACTATAAGCGGTGCAAAACTTGGGCTGTCTCGCGATGAGGGATGGCCAAGGTGCGGGTTGCGCGCGCGTTTCGATTGCCGATCATTACCGCCATGACCGCGCTCGCGCTGTCGGGCTGCATACGTACGCCGGGTCCGGTCGCGATGGCGCCGCCGCCAAACGATCTCAATTCCTTGGCTTATGGACAACCCTACGCTCCGGCCCCGCCGCCATCCGATGTCGCGGATTCCGCTGGCGCCACCGGCACGCTCCGCAATGCCTTTGCCGCCACGCCGCGGCGCGCTTACGCGCCGAGCCCCGTTGCCTATACAGCCGCGCCGATGCCGCCCGTCCATGATGCGGCCTACAAGCTCGACGCCGGCGACAAACTGCGGGTCGTGGTCTATGGCCAGGACGGCCTCACCAACACTTACGCGATCGATGCCGGCGGCTCCATTACCATGCCGCTGATCGGTTCGGTGCCGGCGCGCGGACGAACGCCGGCGGGCCTGGCTTCCGAGATCTCCGCCAAACTGCGCAATGGCTATATCCGCGAGCCATCGGTCGCGGTGGAGATCGAATCCTACCGGCCGTTCTTCATTCTCGGTGAGGTCGCAGCCCCCGGCCAATATCCTTATGTGCCGAATATGAGCGTCGAGAGTGCGGTGGCAATCGCCGGCGGCTTCTCGCCGCGCGCCCGGCGGGACCGCGTCACGCTCACCCACACCGACAATTCAGGCCCGATGCGCGTCGTGGTACCGCTCGGCACTTCGATGAGCCCCGGCGATACGGTGCTGGTCGGCGAACGCTGGTTCTGACGAAGTACGAAGTACTTCGTCATCCCGGGGCGCGAGCAAAGCGAGCGAACCCGGGATCCAAGGATTCCGCGATGTGCAATTGCACATCTGAGGTCTGGTCCTTCAGACCATCCCGGAATGACGACAGAGAAATCACGCCCGGTCGTCGCGCGCCTTACTTCAAATGCTTCGCAAAAAACCCCATGCTGCGTGGGCCGCCCGCTATTGCCACATCCAGTTGTGACCCCAATCGCCCTTCCAGCCGGCCAATCTGCCGTTGCGGAATTGCAGATAGAGCCGGTCGTGATGATTGAACAATCCGCTGCCGCCGAGGTTGCGGAATGCCAAATAGATTTCGTCGCCCGGGCGGCCGCTGATGTAGCGGAGCTTTTCTCCCAGCGCACGCGAGACGTCTTCCACATCCATGCCGAACGCCAAGGGCGTGTTGTTCGACAGGGTCGCTGTGAAGGGCGGCGACCGCGGAACGCCGGCGGGCGCCAATCGGTTCGGCGTTCGTGGGTCCAGGGTTGATGACGGAAACGGCGACGATCACGAAGGCTGCAGTTGACGGCTTCATGATGCGGCGGCCTTCTGCTTCGGTTTCGCGTCAAGCCCAGCGAGGAATGGCAACACCGCGTCGATGAAGGCCTGCGGCTGGTCGATATTGACGGCGTGGCCGGCGGCCGGGATCACCACCTTTTGCGCGCCGGGAATTTTGGCGGCCATGTAGTCGGAGGCGGCGAGGAACGGCGTGTCGTCGGCGCCGACCACGATCAGCGCCGGTACCCTGATGTTAGGTAGCAATTCGATTACGCGGGCATCGCGCTGGGTCAGCATGCCGCGCGCGGCGCGCGCCAGGCCCGACGCATCGCGATGGCTGACGCGCGAGCGCTCCGGGCTTGCCGATTTGAGAACCGCGAGGCCTTGGCGCTCAAAGCGCTCGGCGGTCTCGTGGGCGCGCTTGTTCCAGGCTTCGCGGGCGTCGTCTTTCTTGAAACCCGGTCCGGTGTCGATGATCAGAAGTGCGCTCACCCGCTCCGGATGCGCGCGATGAAATGCCAGCGACATGTAGCCCCCGAGCGAAAGCCCGCCGACGATGGCTTCGTCAGCGCCGACCGCATCGAGCAGTGCGGCCATGTCCGCAACGGTCAAGGCCTCGCTATAAGCCGCCGGGTCGTCGGGGTAATCGGACCGGCCGTGGCCGCGCATGTCCCACACCACGAGTCTGTGATGCTTCGACAGCGCTTCGATCTGGCCCTGCCACATCGCCGATGTCGATGAATAGCCGTGAGTCAGCAACAGCGTGGGTCCACTGCCGTGGACCTCATAATGGAGCTTGACTCCGTCCCGATCGATTGTTGGCATTACGTTTTCCTGGCGGCTTCCTGAAAGGAATTCTACCCTAATTCCAGCTCGATCCAACGCCCGAGGGGAGTTACCCACCCCACCGGAGACTGCATCACCCTCAATTCCTAACCAACCCCCGCCGCGGCATCGCGTGCGGGCAACCGGGGAGATACGTCAATGAAACGATCACTTATCTTCGCTTTCGCCTCGCTCAGCGTGGTTGCCGCTGGCGACGCGTGGGCGAACTGCACGCTTCCTGCCGATGCCGAGGCAGGGAAATCGGCATCCAGTGTGTGCAGGGCCTGCCACCTTTTCGAGGCCGACAAGCCGTCGCGGCCGACCGGACCGAATTTGCACGAAATATACGGATCGGCGGCGGGCGTCAGTTCCGATTTCACCAAATATTCCGAGGGCATGATCGGCGCTCACGACAAGAATATCGCGTGGACCGACGACAATCTGCTCGAGTATATCGGCGATCCCAAGGCCTTCCTTGACAAGGTCAACGGCAGGGAAGTGAAGCACACCATGTTGTTTCAAATGAGCGATGTGCAGAAGCGCCGGGACATCATCGCGTTCCTCAAGGCCATCAAGGGAAAGCCCGAATGCAATTAGGCGGCGTCGCGGGCCGACGATGATTTCCGGAGCGGCGTAGGAGGATGCCCACGCCGCACGGTGCTGCTGCACCGCAAAGCGCTATTGTGCAGTGCTCTTTACCCGCTTGAGTGGGCAGGTGTGGGACCGAAATCTATTGACAGGAATGAAGCAGTTCGTTGAACTGACCGCGTGCGGGAGGTGAGACGTGAAATCAAAACGTGTCGCCGGCGACAACGGCTAGTCCTGAAATTAGCAAGGCCTGAAATAGGCCTGAAATTCAAATCAAAGAGTTTGCGGCGCATTGAATCATTCCGATTCGATGAGGTGCGCCGATTGGATGAGGTGCGATTGTCTGGTGAGCACCCAAGCGTCCTATTCCGGACCTATAGACGCAACTTCCAGACCAATAGATGCAACGGAACACGGATCGACGTCATACAGATCCAGGTTCCTTGCTTAGGCTGCTTCATAAGGTTGGTCAAAATCAACCACCGCCAGGAGGGATACCATGGTCAAATTCAAGGTAAATAGTGACGCGCGAGCATTCGATGGCGATCCATCGATGCCGCTTCTCTGGTACCTGCGTGACGAACTGCAGCTGACCGGAACCAAGTTTGGATGCGGCACGGGCGCCTGCGGTTCATGCACCGTGCACGTCGATGGCAACCCGGTCCGCTCCTGTTCGGTCGCGATGTCGACGATCGAGGGCGTCGCCGTGACGACGATCGAGGGTCTCGACCGCGACGGCAACCATCCGGTCCAGAAGGCATGGCGGGAACTCAGCGTGCCGCAATGCGGTTTTTGCCAGGCCGGCCAGATCATGTCGGCGGCGGCGCTGCTCGCCAGTAACAAGAAACCGTCCGACGAACAGATCCGCGAGGCGATGGACGGCAACATCTGCCGGTGCGGCTGCTATCAGCGCATCATCGCCGCCGTCAGACTTACAGCGAATGGAGTCTGACATGACCTACATAGCAAAAACACCAGGTGCTTTCGAGAATGTAAGCCGTCGTGGACTTCTCAAGGGTGTCGTCGCGAGCGGCAGCTTCGTATTCGCCACCCGCCTGATGCAGGGCACGGCACGGGCCTATGAAACCGGCGCGGCCGCCATGCATGGCGGCGTCGTTTCCGATCCGCGCGTCTTCATCGCGATCGATCAGAGCGGGATCGTCAGCATCGTCACACACCGCTCGGAAATGGGCACCGGCATTCGCACCAGCCTGCCGATGATCGTGGCCGACGAACTGGAGGCCGACTGGGACAAGGTCCGGATCGTCCAGGCGCCTGGCGACGAGATCAAATACGGCAACCAGGATACCGATGGATCGCGCAGCACCAGGCACTTCATCCAGCCCATGCGCGCCTGCGGCGCGACCATGCGCCTGATGCTCGAAATGGCTGCGGCGGCGCAATGGAAGGTGCCGCTCGACAAGGTCGAGGCCAGGAACAATCAGGTCGTGAACAAGGATTCCGGCCAGAAACTCGGCTACGGCGAACTCGCCGCCGCCGCTTCAGCTCTGCCGACCCCGGCGATCGATAAGGTCAAGCTGAAGGATCCCAAGGATTTTCGCTATATCGGCAAGGGCGACGTCAGGATTACGGACCTTTACGACATCACGGTCGGGAAGGCGCGCTATGGCCAGGACGTGGTGATGCCCGGGATGAAGTACGCGGTTGTCGCCCGCCCGCCGGTCGTCGGCGGGAAGGTCACAAGATTCGACGCCAGCGCGGCGTTGAAGGTTCCCGGCGTCCTCAAGGTGGTCGAGATCGACCCGCCGCCGGCGGGACCGCCGCTTTACCATCCGGTGGGTGGGGTCGCCGTGATCGCCGAGAACACCTGGGCTGCGATCAAGGGCCGCGAGGCGCTGAACATTGACTGGAACGATGGGCCGAACGGCACTTTCGATTCCAGTACACACTACGCGACGCTGGCGGCGGCGTCGAAAGAACCGGGCAAGATCTACCGCAACGGCGGCGACGTCGAAGCCGGGCTCAAATCGGCGGCCAAGGTGATTACCGCCGACTATTATGTGCCGCATCTGCCCCATGCCACGATGGAGCCGCCGGCAGCTACTGCCAGCTACGCCAACGGCAAATGCGAGGTCTGGGCGCCCACCCAGTCGCCTCAGGCAGCGCACGATTATGTCGTCAAGCGACTCGGACTGAAGGATGAGGACGTCAAGGTCAACGTAACGCTTGTTGGCGGTGGCTTCGGCCGCAAGTCCAAGTGCGACTTCGTCGTCGAAGCCGCGGTGCTGTCAAAGGCGATGGGTGCGCCGGTCAAGGTAGTGTGGACTCGCGACGACGACCTGCAGCACGACTACTATCACGCCTCCGGCTACGAGCGTCTCGACGCCGGGCTTGACGCCGACAACAAGGTCGTTGCGTGGCGACACCGGGCGCACTCCGAAAGCTTCATGACGACCTTCGCCGATGGTGTCGATCGCATGGATCTGTTCCCGCTTGGCTTCGGTGCCAGCGATACGCCGTTCAATGTCCCGAACCTGCGGATCGAGTCGGGCAAGGCCGAGGCGCATACGCGCATTGGCTGGTTCCGGTCGGTCTACAACGTCCAGCACGCCTTCGCGATTCAATCCTTCGTTGCGGAACTCGCGCATGCGGCCGGCAAGGACCCCAAGGACTACCTGCTTGAGCTGATCGGCGCAGACCGCATCGTCGACGTCGCAAGCCAGACCACCGACAAGTTCTGGAACTACGGCGAGCCGACCAGCGAATTCCCGATCGACACCGCGCGTCTGCGCAATGTCATCGAGGTGGCCGCCAAGGAGGCCGATTGGGGACGCAAGCTGCCGCCCGGCCATGGGCTGGGCATCGCCGGCCACCGCTCATTCGTGAGCTATGTGGCGACGGTGGTCGAAGTGGCCGTGGACAGCAAGGGAAAGATCACCATACCGCGCGTCGACACTGCGATCGATTGCGGCTTTGCGGTCAATCCCGAACGCATTCGCGCTCAGTGCGAAGGCGCTGCCGTGATGGGGACAAGCCTTGCCCTCTATGGCGAAGTCACCTTCAAGAACGGCCGGGTTCAGCAAGCCACCCTCGACGACTTCAAGCTGGCCCGTGCGACCGATGCACCGTTCGAGACCAATGTCCATATCATCAAGCATGGGCTCGACGTGCATCCGACGGGCGTTGGCGAGCCGGGGATCGCTCCGTTCGCTCCGGCGCTGGCGAATGCAATCTTCGCCGCCACCGGCAAACGTATCCGCCGACTGCCGATAGGTGACCAGTTGAAGGCGTAGTCCGACTTGCGCTGCTGGTTGGTAATGTCCCCTTTCCCGTTCGGAGAGGGGACATTTTTTTGGGCCGAATCCGATTGGTTTTCCGCAAGACGCGGCGGTGTTGGGGGCCGGCACCGCTCCAAATTCGTTGTCTGCCGCAACGCACAATGGACATTTCGCAGATTTATTTCTCTGCGCTCCATTCCAAATTGGATTGCCTCCGGAATGGAACACGATCATTCTGCCGCGCAAGGTTGGCATCGACCCGGTGGGTGTCAGACCATTTGATAAGTGAGTTGTCGCCGTAAGCGGCATCATGCACCGGCAGGGGAAGAGACGAATGCCTAATCTCAACATCAATGGACGGAATATGTCCGTCGAGGCGGCACCCGATACGCCGCTGCTCTGGGCCATCCGCGAACAACTGCAGATGACCGGCACCAAGTTCGGCTGCGGCGCCGGGCTGTGCGGGGCCTGCACGGTTCACGTCAATGGCGAAGCGGTGCGATCCTGCCAGACGGCGATCAGCGACGTCGCCGGCAAGAAGATCACCACCATCGAGGGCCTCAGTGCCAAAGGCGACCATCCCTTGCAGAAGGCCTGGATCGCCGAGCAGGTTCCGCAATGCGGCTACTGCCAGTCCGGGCAGATCATGCAGGCCGCGGCGCTGCTGTCGAAGAATTCCAACCCGACCAAGGACGAAGTGGTGGCGCACATGGACGGCAATCTCTGCCGCTGCATGACCTATTCGCGCATTCAGAAGGCGATCATGCGGGCCGCATCCGAAATGCGCACCGCCTCCAACGCCGGAACCGAGCGGAGGGCCACATGAATACGCACGTGAAAATCACCTCGAACGTACCCGCCGACCTCAGCCGCCGCTCGTTCCTCGTCGGCACCGCCGCCGCGGGCCTGGCGCTCGGCTATTCCGCCGTCCCCGGCGTGAACCAGGCGTTCGCCGCCACCGGCAATTTCGATCCCAGCGTCTGGTATTCGATCGCGCCGGACGGGATCGTCACGGTTACCTGCGGCAAGGCCGACATGGGCCAGCACATTGCTTCCACCATGGCGCAGATCATCTCCGAAGAGCTCGGCGCCAGCTGGAAGGACATGCGGGTTCAGCTTGCCTCCAACGATCCGAAGTACAACGACCCCGTGCTCGGCGCGCAGATCACCGGCGGCAGCTGGAGCACGATGATGAACTTCGATGCCATGAGCCGCGCGGGTGCCGCGGGGCGCATTGCATTGACGGAGGCCGCCGCCTCGGCGATGGGCCTGCCGCCCTATTTCAAGGACGAGCTGGTGGTCAGGGATTCCGTGGTCACCCATCCCAAGACCAAGAAGTCGATAACGTTCGCGGACATCGTCAAGAGCGGCAAGATCACCAAGACCTTTACGCCCGACGAACTCAAGGCCATCAAGCTCAAGACGCCCGACCAATACACCATGATCGGCGTTTCGGTGCCGCAGCTCGATATTCCCTCGAAGACCAACGGGTCAGCCAAATACGGCATCGACGTCATGCTGCCGGGCATGGTGTACGGCAAGATCGTCACGCCGCCGGTGCGCTATGGCGCCACCGTCAAATCGGTCGACGACAGCGAAGCCAAGAAGGTGCCGGGCTTCATCAAGGCGGTCATCCTCGACGACAAGACCGCAACCACGAGCGGCTGGGTGGTGGCGGTGGCCAATACCTATGCCAACGCCCGCAAGGCCGCCGACGCGCTGAAGATCAGCTATGACGGTGGACCCAACGCCAAACTGTCGAGCGAATCGCTGCTCACCGAAGCCAAGCGTTTGCAGGGCCTCGACGATTCCGGGCTGTTCTTCGTCAAGGACGGCGATACCGCGGCGGCCTTCGGCACCGCGGCGAAGGTGATGGAGGCGGAATACACCACCAACATCAACATCCATGCGCCGATGGAGCCGATGAATGCCACGGCGGAGCTTAAGGGCGATATCTGGCACCTCTATTCCGGCAACCAGTTCGCGACGCGCTCCGGCGCGATCGCGGCGGGCGCTGCCGGGGTCGATCCCAAATTCGTCGTGATGCACCAGATGTGGCTGGGTGGCGGCTTCGGCCGGCGTCTCGATGCCGACATGATGGTGCCGGCGGTGCAGGCGGCCAAGGCCGTCGGCAAGCCGGTCAAGGTCATCTACTCGCGCGAAAACGACATGACCATGGACTTCTCGCGTCCGCTGACGCTCCAGAAGATCAAGGCGGGTCTGGATGGCGACGGCAAACTGATCGCGCTCAATCACGACGTGGTCAGCGCATGGCCGACCAAGCGCTGGGGAATTCCCGATTTCCTCACGCCTTCGGTCGACAAGAAGGGCGGCCTCGACGGCTTCACCGTGAACGGCGCGGACTTCTTCTACACCGTGCCCAATCACAACGTCCGCGCCATCCTCAACGAGATGGCGCACAACGCCACCCCGTCGGGCCAGTTGCGGTCGGTGGCGCCCGGCTGGACCTTCTGGGCGGTCGAAAGCATGGTCGACGAGCTCGCCCACGCGGTCGGCAAGGATCCCGCGCAGTACCGTATCGACATGCTCGACGGCAAGGGCGCCAATGCCGGTGGTGCGCAACGCCTGCGCAACACCCTGCTC
Source organism: uncultured Alphaproteobacteria bacterium (assembly GCA_963778925.1). GTDB lineage: Bacteria > Pseudomonadota > Alphaproteobacteria > Rhizobiales > Xanthobacteraceae > Bradyrhizobium. The sequence continues at coordinate 625,607 of CAVZWE010000026.1, forward strand.
GCGGCGATGGGCATGGCCGGTTACGGCACCAAGCAACTGCCGAAGGGCGAAGGCATGGGGGTCGCCTGTGTCTCGTCGCAGGAAAGGGCGAGCGCAAGCTGGACCGCGTGCGTCGCCCATGTCGCGGTCGCGCCAAGTGGCGAGGTCAAGGTCAAGAAGCTGACCGTGGCCACCGACGTCGGCACCCAGGTGCATCCCGACAACATCCGGGCCCAGGTCGAGGGCGCGGCGTTGTGGGGGCTGTCGCTTGCGATGTACGAGAAGGCGACGTTGAAGGACGGCGGCATCGAGCAGACCAACTTCGACACCTACACGCCGCTGCGGATGAGTCAGATGCCGGAAGTTGCGGTTAATGTCATCGCTAACGGTGAAAAAGCTACCGGTGTCGGCGAGCCGGCGGTAACCGTGATCGCGCCCGCGCTCGGCAACGCGATCTTCAATGCCTCCGGCGCCCGCGTCCGTTCGCTGCCGATCACGGCGGATGCGGTGAAGGCGGCGATGAGCAAGGCATGAGGCGATAGCGTAACAAGAATCCGCCGGAGGCGTCACCTCCGGCGGATTTTTTATGCGAGCGGAACATTCATTCAGATTGTACGCTCAAGATTAAACCATCATTCACAATGTCCCTTAAGCGCAAGAAAGTCCCTTATCGGGTAGTCTTGGCTGCGCGGCCGTCACCACCGGTCGATGAGGGATCATGACCAGTCTAGCCACCCAGACTTCGTCCAAACGCCGGTTGCTGCTGGCTTCCGATCGGAGCGATCGGAGCAGCGAATTGGCCGGCATCCTGCAGTCCGTGGGCGAAGTTGATACCATCTCGACATCGGACATTCCCGAAACTCCGGACGCCGATTTCTCCGGGATCGTAGTCGATATCAACCTGCGCTCGCCCGAGAGCGTGCAACAGGTTCGCAGCAAGCTGCGCGCGGACGCGTACCGCTCCGTGCCGCGGCTGTTCGTTCTCGCCGACAATCTTCACCACGGTTCAATGCAGGCCTGGGCGTTGGGCGCAACCGATACCATCGCGCGGCCGTTCAATCCGGAGGCTATCCTGCAACGCATCCGCGCTGCATTTCCGGACACCATCAGGTTTGACGCAACCGCCAGCGGCAAGGCCTTGAACACCGGCGTTGCCGCGGCGCAGGCGCTGATGGTCAAGATATTCGAGAGGCTTCCGGCGGGAACGCCGCTGACATTGAGCGATATTCAGGATGCCGAAACCAAGATTCTCAGGGCCATCAAGCAGACCTCGTTGCGTGAATGGCTGGGGATCGTCGGCCGCCATCACATCGAGACCTATCGCCACTGCCTGTTTGTCACCGGTTTTGCGGTGGCGTTCGCGCATCATCTCGGGATGCGCGAGGACGACCAGCGCCGTCTGACGCGGGCCGCGCTGCTGCACGATGTCGGCAAGGCGTTCATCCCGGTGGCGATTCTCGACAAGCCGGGAAAGCTGACTGAGGAGGAAATGAACGTCGTTCGCAAACATCCGCGGCTGGGGTATGACGCGCTCGCAGCCCAAGGCGGCTTTCCGCCGGAGATGCTGGATGTCGTCCTGCATCACCATGAATTCCTCGACGGTACCGGCTACCCCAATGGCCTGCGCGGCGCCCAGATCAGCGACATCGTGCGCCTGACGACGATCGTCGATATCCACGCCGCGCTGGTGGAGAAGCGGGCCTATCGGCTGCCGTTTACCCACACCAGGGCGTTTGCGATGATGGAAGAGATGGGCGGCAAGCTCGACCATCATCTGCTGCAGGCCTTCCGCCCGGTGGCGCTGGGCACCTATTGATTTGGCTGAGGCTTAACGTCATTGCGAGGAGCCAACGGGTCCGGCCTTAGGCCGGCCCGATGATAAACTCTGCGACGAAGCAATCCATCCTTCGCTGGATTGCTTCGCGGAGCCTGTCATCGGGCGCGCATTCGCGCGACCCGTTGGCTCGCAGCAACGACGAATATATCAAGGCTGCGGTGCAAGCTGCGCAAACGGCTCGATCTGCATACACCACCTTGCCGCCGACCATCGTCAGCAGCGACCGGATCTTGCCGATCTCGCTCACCGGCGCCGTCAGATAGTCGGATGACAGCACTGCCAGATCGGCGAATTTGCCGGGCTCGAGCGTGCCGCGTCTGTCGTCGTCATTGGCCATGAAGGCCGAATTGCGGGTGTACATCTCAAGCGCCTGACGGCGGTTAGGGGCTTCCGCATCGCCGCGGGTCTTGACGCCGCCGATCGTGGTGCCGTCGAGATACCATTGCAGCGCGACGAAGGGATTGTACGACGACACCCGGTGTGCGTCGGTGCCGCCGGCAACCGTCAACCCCAGACGCAAAGCGGTCGCGATCGGCGGCAATCCCAGGGCCTTTTCCGCGCCGACGTCGCGTTGCAGCCGTTCGCCGCCAAAATACGGACCGTCCTGCACGCCCCAGATCAAGCCCAGCGATTTCATCCGCTTCAGATTGTCCTCGGAGGCGTTATACAGATGCAGCACGGTCCATCGCAGATCGCGCACCGGGTAATCCTTGTTGATGTCTTCGACGACATCGAGCAGGTCATGCACGGTGCGGTCCGGATTCCAGTGCAGCTGGATGGTATAGCCCTTCGAGGCGGCCCAGCGCAGCAGCTCCGCCAGTTTTGCCCTGCCGTCGGGCGTGATGTCGCCGTCGGTCCAGTCGGCCCAGATCAGAATTTCGCCGGGGCCGTTGAAATGCAGCATGGCGTCGCCAAATCCTTGCGGCAATAGCTGCGTCAGGTTCTGCAGATCGGCAAGCTCGCTGCCGGGCTTCGGCGCACAGAGATGATAGGCGACGCGCAAGGTGAGTTGCCGGTCGCGCCACAGCTTGAACACGGCCTGGTAATTGGCGGGATACATGCTGACCCCGCCGCCGTCGACGATGCCGGTAATCCCCAGACTGTTCATCTCGCGGAAGAATCTTTTGGAGCCGTCGACCTGCTGGTCGAGCGTGGGCCTCGGCAGGTGGTCGAAGATCTTGCCGAGCGTGTTGCCGTTGCCGATCACCACGCCGGTCGGCTTGTTGTCGCCGTCAAGTTCGAGCTTGCCGCCGGGGGTCACGTCCGCATCGCTATGGATATTGAGCGCCTCCATCGCCTTCGGCGTCAGCAGCAGCCAGTCATAGAGGTGCTGGATGTAGACCGGATTGTCCGGCGCGGCCTCGACGACCTCACGGACGGTTGGCCGCCGCTTCTCGGCAAATTGCTCTTCGGTCCAGCCGCCGGCGACCACGATCCAGGAGCCGGGCTTTTGAGTCTTGCCGGCCTGGTGGATTTTTTCCAGCGCTTCCTTGAGGGTAGGCACGCCGATCCAGTTGACCTCGGTGCCGAACGTCAGCGCGGCGCGGATACCGTGAATGTGTCCGTCGGTCAGCCCCGGAATCACGGTGCGGCCGCCGAGATCGATCAGTCTTGCTCTTTCGCCCGCGAGTTTCTTCATCGCGGCCGACGTGCCCGTGGCCAGCACCTCGCCTTGGCCGATGGCCAGTGCCTCTCGCACCGAAAAATCCCGGTCGACGGTGAGGATCTTGCCGTTGAACAGCACGGTGTCGGCGGTTTGCGCCGAGGCGGGGTCCGCGGGCAGCGTGAGGAAAAGGCCAGCGAAAACGGCGAACGCAGTGTCGCGGGCCAATTTAATTGGCGTCTGCTTTCCAGACCCGGGTCCCAGCATGCTGTCTCTCCCTTGCCAGCTGCGCTGGCATTTTTCTTGGGGCCTTTCTGCCACCGGATCGCGCGGCAGGCAATCGAGGTTCGTCATCCCTGCGTAACGGCTTTGCCGTTATCGCTGGAGGTGCGAGCGTCTTCGCGAGCCTCGAAGGATGACGGCGGAGCCCGTGGCCCATCCTTCGAGACGCCGCGCAACGGCGCGGCTCCTCAGGATGACGGCTGTGTGCACTATGCGCCATCCTCATACGACGAGATCTCGATCAAACTGCCGTCCGGATCCCGGCAATAGACCGACCTCAGCGTGCCGCGGGCGCCTTGTTTTGCAACCGGGCCTTCCTCGATCGCCACGCCGCAGGATTTCAGATGCGCGACCACTTCGTCGGGCGTGCTCGATGTCAGAAAGCAGAGATCGTCACTGCCTGCGGTTTCATGGTCCGCGGTGAACCACTCGACCTTGTCGGCATTGCGCGGCCGCACATTGATCTTCTGGTTGGCGAACACCAGCGACGTCCGCGGCGTCTTGCCCGGGCCAGGGTCGAAAACCCTGACCTCCATGCCAAGGACTTTTTGGTACCATCCGACTGAGCGCGCCACATCGGCGACATTGATCACGAGATGATCGAGCGCGGTTACTTTGACAGACATCAACTCATCCTTTGGTCGCGATTCGGTGCGCATTTGCCGGACTGGCCGTAACATTCTTTGTTTGTTACAACGCGGATCGATCGTCAATTCAACAGTACCAACCGGACCTCAGATTCGGGACAGGGGAGAAACCGTATGATTTCACGCCGCGCCGGAATTTTTCTGATCGCATTGGGCATTTCGGCCACCATGTCGATCGGCAGCGCCTCGGCGCTGGACTATCCGGCGCGGCCGGTCCGCTTCGTGGTAGGATATCCGCCGGGCGGCGCGACCGACATTTTGGCGCGGCTGATCGGCCAGCGGCTGTCGGAGAAACTCGGCCAGCAATTCGTGGTCGAGAACAAGCCCGGCGCCGGCAACAACATCGGCACCGAGGCGGTCGTCAATGCGGAGCCGGATGGCTACACGATATTGCTCGTCAATCCCGCCAACTACATCAACGCCTCGCTCTACGGCAACCTGAAATTCAACTTCATCCGCGACATCGCGCCGGTCGCATCATTCAATCGCGTGCCGAACGTAATGACGGTCGCCAAGGACGTTCCGGCCAAGACGGTCGCCGAGTTCATCGCCTATGTGAAGGCCAATCCGGGCAAGGTGAACATGGCCTCATCGGGCAACGGCACCTCGGTGCACCTGTCCGGCGAGTTGTTCATGGCGATGTCGGGCACCAAGATGCAGCATGTGCCGTATCGGGGCGCGGCGCCGGCGATCACCGACCTGCTCGGCGGCCAGGTGCAGGTGATCTTCGACAACATGCCTTCGATCATCCAGCATATCCGTTCGGGCTCCCTGCGCGCGCTGGCGGTGACCACGGCCGCGCGGTCCTCGCAATTGCCGGACGTGCCCACGATCGCCGAGACCGTGCCGGGATACGAGGCGAGCGCGCTGTTCGGCGTGGGCGCGCCGAAGAAGACGCCGCCGGAGATCATCGAGAAGTTGAACAAGGAGATCAACGCCATACTGGCCGAGCCCGAGATGGCGAAGCGTCTGACCGAGCTCGGCGGCGAGCCGCTGATCTCCGCGCCCGACGCATTCGGCGCCATGATCGCGGCCGAGACCGAGAAATGGGAAAAGGTGGTCAAGTTCGCCGGCGCCCATGTGGAGTGACTGTGGCGGGAACCTTCCTGAAGTCGCCTTGTTTTGCATGTGAGGCGACGCAGATGTTCGCACCTAAATTCAGTCTGGCGCTGCTCGCTACTTGACCTTTGTTTGGATGCGCCTATACTAAACCGAATGGTTAAGTTTAGCGATGAGGCCCTGGACCGTACCTTTGCCGCGCTTGCGGATCCGACGCGGCGGGCGCTGCTGGCGCGGCTTCGCCGACGCGACGGCATCTCGGTGAGCGATCTGGCGCAGCCATTTGCGATGTCGCTGCCCGCGATCATGAAGCATCTCGACGTGCTGTCGGATGCTGGCCTGATTGCGCGCGCCAAGACCGGCCGCGTCGTCGCGTGCCGGTTGACCGCCGATCCGATGGAGCAGGCGATGGACTGGCTCAATCGCTACCAGCGCTTTTGGTCCGAAAATCTCGACCGACTTGCTGCTTTCGTGGAGGAACAAGAATGGCGACCAAATCAAGCGCTGCCGCCGACGTCACCAGGCCGAGCCTTACCTTCAAACGTCGTCTCAATGCCCCGCCGGCGCAAGTCTACGCGGCATGGACCGACCCGCAAAAAATAATTCAATGGTTCGGACGCGCAGATGCCAAGCCTGCCTCGATGCGGGCAGAGATCGATGCGCGGATCGGCGGCCGCTTCCGCGTCAGGTTCAACACCGACAGCGAATATTACGAAGTCGGCGGGGTTTATCGCGAGGTGGTGCCGAACGCGAGGCTGGTGTTCAGCTGGGCCTGGCATTCGACGCCGGAACGCGAATCGGTGGTGACGGTCACGCTCAAGCCCGACGGCGACGGCACGCTGCTCACGCTTCAGCACGAACAGCTGTTCGACCAGGCCGCCCGCCAGGGCCATGAGCGGGGCTGGATCGGCGCGCTCGACAAGCTTGAAAAATACATCGCCTGAAACGCGTCCAACAGAGGAGCAGATCATGCAACCCCACAAGGTCGTCTCGCGCCAGCAATGGATCGAAGCGCGCAAGGCCCATCTCGCCCATGAAAAGGAATACACCCGCGTCCGCGACCGGCTCAGCGAGGAGCGGCGCGCGCTGCCATGGGTCAAGGTCGACAAGGCCTACGTGTTCGACGGGCCCAATGGCAAAGCGACGCTGGCCGATCTTTTCAAAAGCCGCAGTCAGCTTGTGGTGCAGCATTTCATGTTCGCGCCTGACTGGAACGAAGGCTGCAAGAGCTGCTCGTTCTGGGCCGACGGCTTCGAGCGCATGATCCCGCATCTGGCGGCGCGCGACACCACGCTGGTCGCGATCTCGCGTGCGCCGCTGCCGAAGCTTGACGACTTCAAGGCGCGGATGGGCTGGACTTTCGACTGGTATTCCTCGGCAGCGAACGACTTCAATTACGACTACGCCGTCTCGTTTACGCCGGAGGAAATCAAGTCGGGCGCCAAGGTCTATAATTTCGGCACCTCGGGCTTCGGCGTCGGGGAGGCGCCCGGCATCAGCGTGTTTTACCGCGACGAGGCGGGCAATATCTTCCACACTTATTCCTGCTTCGCGCGCGGCCTCGACATGATGAACGCCGCCTATCATTACCTCGACTTGACGCCGCTCGGCCGCCACGAGGAGGGCCTGCCCTACCCGATGGACTGGCTGCGGCTGCGCGACCAGTATGCGCCGGCGCCGGGCGCGGCGGCGTGCTGCCAGAGCTGATCCCGTGCTGAGCGGGCCTACGCCGTCGCGGCCGGCCCGCTCTCTTCGCCCGCGATGGCGCGGTCGATGGCGTCGATCAAGACCTGGGTCTCGATGAATTTGATCCGCGCGCGTTCGGCCTTGTCGCGGTCGAACGGCGCGGCGAGCGTCTTTGCGAAGGCGTCGCGGTCCTCGGCCATGCGCTCACGCGCCTTTTTCAGCGTCTCAAGTCGCTCGTTCATGTCGGCTTCGCTTTCTGTTGGTTGCGCCATCTGATTCGACGCGAAAGGGATGCCAGGAGCAATCTCGTGCCTTTAATGGCTCTTTCCCCCGGAGATTGCCGTCTACAGGATCATAAAGATGGTAGCTTAACGTTCTCGATACTATGGTCGCCGCGCGAGTTATCGTGCCGGTTCGCTTCGCCTTGATTAGTAGACGGAAATCGCTGATTCCAATGATATCGGCATGGTGAGTGAAAAATGCCTAGCATACATCCAAAAGTTGTGCAAAATCGACAACAGAAGAAAAGCCACGTGCCATGCCGATAGCTGACCAAATCAAAGCCTTGCTCGCTTCTCATGCGGAGGGTGACTCGGTTCAATTCTATTCGGTCGCCATGCAAATCGCCGCAAACGAAGCGCGGCAGGGGCACGGCAAGGCTGCAGAGGAATTGCGCGCGCTCATCGACAAAGCCAAGGCGCGGACTTCGCTTCCGACCGCCCCGATCCCGCTGAACCGTCCACGCGGCGAGCTGGTTGATCTTCTCTCCGTTACTTATCCGAAAACGAAGATCGCGGACATGGTGCTAAGCCCTGTCACATCGGCAAAACTTGAACGGGTCATTCGCGAGCACAAATCCATTCGTCCGATTCGCAGTCATGGCCTCTCGCCTCGGCGCAAGTTGATGCTGGTTGGGAAGCCAGGTACCGGCAAGACATTGACAGCCTCTGCTTTGGCCGGCGAGCTGGGCTTGCCGCTCTTCGTGGTGCACCTCGACGGATTAATCACGAAATTTATGGGCGAAACCGCGGCAAAGCTGCGTCTCGTCTTTGACGCGATTGCACAAACGCGTGCGGTCTATCTCTTCGATGAGTTCGATAGCATTGGCTCGGAGCGCGGCCTTGGCAATGATGTTGGAGAAATTCGCCGCGTAGTCAGCAGTTTCTTGCAGATGGTCGAGCAAGATCATTCAGACAGCCTGATCATCGCAGCAACAAACCACATCGCGCTCCTCGATCGGGCGCTGTTCCGACGCTTTGACGACGTCATCAGATTTGAACTTCCTAACGCTGAGCGCATCAAGCTCGTCTTGAAATCCAGATTGACCGGCTTCAATCCGCAGAAGATCAACTGGGCCGTCGCTGCGAGGATTGCGACAGGGCTAAGTTACGCCGATGTCACGCGCGCATGCGAGGATGCCATCAAGGACGTTGTAATCAGCGGTCGCGAGGCCGTAACTCAGGCTGATATCAGTGCCGCGCTCAAAGAACGTCGTATGACTTTGAGCAAGAAGGGGGTGGATGACTAATGGCTGACGAGGGGCCACGGCTCCATCCCCATATTTTCATTCCCACTGTTGCATCATCCGAACCGTTCACCAGCCCCAAATCCGGGCGCGGAGGCATTGCGCTTCCGCAGCGTGGCCGAGCGGAGCACGCTGACCATTTGCTTGCCCGGATTCATGAGGCCGAACCGGTTGCAACCGAGCGGGTCGCTATGCAAAAAGCCGAAGGCGTGGACGAAGGGAATGGTGTCTATCTCATATTTGAAAGCGCGCCCGGCTTTGAATTGAAATTTGAAAGCCTCGATGTCACCAAAAGCGGTATCGAGCTCTGCGCCGTTCGCCGCCGTGCTGATGGGCAGGTGCAGGCAACCGTGTTCGTGCCGGATGGCAAACTTGGCTATTTCCTCAAGAAGATCACCGCGTACCGCAACGAGGATACCAAGCCTTCGAAAAAGACGGGCCTGACCCGGCCCAAGAATGAGGATCTGGTCGCCAGCATCTCCGATATACAACTCGCCGCCCTAGAAGCTTTGTGGACCGATTTGCCCGAGCTCTATCCTGACGCGCAACAAGACACGATGTGGGAAGTATGGCTGCGCGGGAACGATGAAATCGATCACGTCGCGCGCCTGCGAGAGCACGCGCAGAAATTCGGCCTCACGGTTGGCTCACAGGAGATTGTCTTCATCGATCGCACGATCGTTCTCGTTCACGGCAAGGGCGAAAATCTGTCTCGCTCGAATGATATTCTAGGCGCAATCGCCGAAGTGCGGCTCGCCAAGTCGACCGCCGATTTTTTTACCGACATGACCGCTATCGACCAGCAGGCATGGGTTGATAACTTAATTAACCGTGCGACTGCTCCCGCCGATAGCGCGCCTTACCTTTGTTTGCTCGATACCGGCCTCAATCATGGGCACCCGCTCCTTCGCCCGGTCACGCACGACAACGACATACACACCTACAATCCAAACTGGGGGACGGCAGACCGCTTCGGACACGGAACTCCGATGGCTGGTCTTGCGGTCTATGGGGATCTCACCGAGGCTCTTGCAAGCGGCCAAGCCATCACGCTCACCCACCGCCTTGAATCGGTGAAGCTCATCAATGATGCGGATCCGCACCCGAAAGAGCTTTATGGAGCGGTCACCCATGAATGCGTCAGCCGCGTTGAGGTGACACCGGATCGTCGCCGCATTTATTGCATGGCGGTAACGACTTCAGATGACCGGGACCGAGGCCGACCGTCTTCGTGGTCGGCTGCAGTGGATGGATTGACCTCCGGCTATACCGACGGACAACGGAGGCTCATGATTGTTTCGGCGGGGAACACGGCTCGCGCCGAGCGCCGCAACTATCCCGTCGCCAACATGACCGACGCCGTTCATGATCCGGCCCAATCATGGAATGCTCTCACAATTGGCGGCTATACCGAGAAGGCGCTAGTTGATCAGGCCAAGTATCCCGGCTGGCAGCCACTTGCGAGTGCAGGCGATCTGGCTCCGGCCAGTTGTACATCAATGACTTGGTCGGACACCAAATGGCCCATCAAACCCGATCTTGTCCTCGAGGCCGGAAATATGGCTCTCCATGCGGATCACGCGGAGCCTGATTATATCGACGATGCACTGTTGCTCTTGAGCACGCCGCACGACTTCGCTCTCCATAAGCCGCTTGTGACATTTGGCGATACGAGCGCCGCGACCGCATTGGCGGCGCGGCTCGCTTCGATGCTTTCGGCCAAATACCCTCGACTGACGCCCGAAGCTATCCGCGCCCTGATGGTTCATTCGGGTGCCTGGACGCCGGCCATGTTGCGGCGATGTACGGATGGGCAGGGGAGGCTAGACTTGGTTGCCCTGGTCCGTTGTTTCGGCTTCGGTGTTCCAAATGTCCGCCAGCTCCTGTCGAGCGCTGACAATTCCCTGACTTTGATCGCTCAGGATTCAATTCGACCGTTCCACAAAGAGGGCGCAACTGTAAAGACGCGCGAGATGAGACTCCATGCTCTTCCATGGCCGATGGACACGCTCGCGGACTTGCAGAACACGGAAGTTAGCTTGAAGGTGACGTTGTCGTATTTTGTCGAACCCAATCCCGGCGCGCGCGGTTGGTCTACGAAATATGGCTATCAATCCCACGGCCTCCGCTTTGACGTAAAGCGCGCCCGCGAGACGCTTGGCCAATTCCAGAAGCGCATCAATAAGGCGGCACGAGAGGACGATTACGACGATGATCCTCTCAATGAAACCGGCAGCTGGCTGATCCCCAGCAATCACCCCTTGTCCGCCCTCGGATCGGTGCGCTCCAATGTCTGGACCGGCGAGGCTGCTGATCTAGCGGCGCGCGGGCACATCGCTGTCTATCCGACCTACGGATGGTGGAACAAGCGACCCAATCTCAAGGGTTATGAGAAAAGCACACATTACTCTTTGGTCGCTACTATTATGACGCCTGCGACCGACATCTACACTCCGGTCGCCAACGCCATTAACATTCCGATCTTGGTGGAAACGTAAGAACTGGCGTCACGTTCTACCCAGGCGGATGGCGCGCAGGCGAACGGCGCGGTAGATAAATGAAGGATCTTCTTTTTTGCCGCCCGGCGCTTCGTGACCCTCAGGGTCTCGAAACCGGTTCCACTGCTTATCCGATGCTTACCCGGGCAAAAATTGGCTTTAGCCAAAATCCAGATGTGCCTGATTTTAATGGCGCACCCGACACGATTCGAACGTGTGACCTTTGC